>NZ_CP170472.1:2372500-2948958 GCF_042604635.1 Azospirillum sp. A26
CCGCTGCGGCCATCATCAGGCAAAGCAGATCAACGACGAACCAGATCAGCGATACTGGCCGACGGTCTCCACCGCCTCGCCACCGGTGCCGAGCTTGAACTCGGTGACGCCGGGGGCGATGTCCGGGTTGATGCCACCGAGGTCGAGAGCGCGGACGCCGCGCTGCTTCAATTCCTGCATCGCTCTCCACAGCACCAAGCGCGTGGCGCCGTTCTTGCGCCCCGCCTCGCTGGCCCAGCTGATCTGACTGGTGGCGCAGACGCCATGACGGAAGAACAGCCAGCAGGCGGCCGGCGTGCTGCCGTCCAGCGCCGTGATCATCAACGCGCCGTCGTTGCGGCCGCCGCCTTTGACCATGGCGTTGCGCAGACGGACCGCCAGCGGCCCGGTCATGGCGCGGAACCCCTTCTCGCGAGCTTGGTCATGCTCCCGCTTCATCAGCCAGGGCAGGTTGTCGGCCTTCCAGTCGACGTCGAGGACGAGACCGGCCTTCTCGGCCCCGCGCAGGCGCTTGCGCCAGTCGCGGGCGAGACCGGCGTGCATCGCCTCCTCGCTCCGCGTCAGATCCAGCCAGACGGTTCGATAGCCGGGGCCGACCTTGCGGAAGCCACAGCGGGCGAGCAGCGCCTCGTTCTCCGGTCCGGCCGGGAGTTCGGGCAGCAGGTTGGCGCGGTTGAGCGGATTGCCCGGACAGGCGCGGCGCAACAAGCGGAACACCGCCTCCAGCGTGTCGGCATCGGGGATCGTGCCGTCCAGCCACAGCGGGCCGCGGTAGCATTGCCGGTCGTGGAACAGCTTCAGCATGCGGCGGTCGAGCGTCTGGACGAGACCGATCGACTCGCCATCGCGACGGATCACGCCCAGGCGCGGCACATGACCATAGGTGCGGCCCATGGCGCGGCCATAGGCGAAGCTCTGCAGCAGGGTGGAGCGGGGAACGCGGGCGAACAGCGCATCCCAATCGCCGACGGTGCCCTCGTTCCAGGCGATGTCGATGTCCGGCATCGGCGTCTTCCGAAGGATCAGGTGGCCGGATCAGGCGGGCGGCAGGGCGGAGGTCGCCTCTTCCACCTGGGCGAAAGTCGGGCGGTATTCCGGTTCCAGCACGTTGCGGGCGTATTCCACCGAAATGGCGGGCGCGTAGCCGGACAAATGTGCGATCAGGCCGGTCTTCATCGCCTGATAGTACTTGCCCTCGGCGTGATAGACGTTCTTGAGGCCGCTGGCGATGGGCGCGAGGAAGCCGTAGGCGACCAGAATGCCGGTGAAGGTGCCGACCAACGCGCCGCCGATCAGCTTGCCCAGCACTTCCGGCGGCTCGGTGATCGAGCCCATGGTGTGAATCACGCCCAGCACCGCCGCCACGATGCCAAGCGCCGGCACGGCGTCGGCCACCGCCTGGATGGCATCGGCGATGCGCTGGTGTTCGTGGTGCATCGTCTCGATGTCCTCGTCCATCAGGTCGACCAGCTCATGCGGATTGTCCGCGCCAAGCGACATTAGACGGAGATAGGTACAAAGGAAGGCGATGGCGTGATGGTCGCCGTAGAATTTCGGGAACTGCTGGAAGAGCGGCGAGTCCTCCGGCTTTTCGATGTGCTGTTCAAGCGCCAGAAGCCCTTTGGTCTTCGCAATCTTGAAGACCTGGTACATCATGGTGAGGACCTCCAGGAAGTCCTCCTTCTTGTATTTCGGGCCTTTGAACAGGTGGCCCAGCTCCTTGCCCGTGTGGGTGACAACCGATTTCGGATTGGCGATGAAAAAGGCGCCGGCACCGGAACCCAGGATGATCATAAACTCGAACGGCATCCACAGCACGCCCATGTGGCCACCGCCGAGGATGTAGCCACCGAACACACTGAAGATCACGATGCCGAAGCCGATCATCACGAACATTCGGTCTCTCCCCTCCCCATACCGACCACGGGCCGCAAGATGCTCCCGGCGGACAGATGGCCGGACATCGGTTGAGTTTCCGTGAATCACCCGAACGGCCTACCGCCTTCGCGACAGGCCGCGCGATCCTACCGATGCGCGAGTGCCCTGTCACGAAAGGACTGAGGAGTAAGGGTTTTCAACGGGTGCAGGGAGGAGGGACGGTGAACGGGTCGCTAGGCTCCGTGCCCAGAGGGCAAATGCACAGTCGGAGCGCGACGGAAAAGCACAGGATGGTCACAGCCCAAGCGGAGCGAGACGACAGCGCAACGCCCCAGCGACCGGATGGACCGGTCAGCCGGGGCGCTCGAAAAGCACAGAACGTTATCGAAGCGGAATGTTCATCTGGACGCTGACGCCCGGCTGCGGGGGCGGCGGTGCATAGATGACCGGGGGCGGTGCGTAGGACGGCGCATAGATCACGCGCGGCGGCGGGGCCGGCACCACGACCACCGGCGGCGGCGCACCATAGATGACGACCGGACGGTCATCATGGTGATGCTTCTTGTGATGGCCCCAGCCATGGCCGCGGCCATGCTCGCCCGGGTCGGCAAGCGATGGCGCAGACAGCGCGGCACCGAGCAGCAACATCGTTCCGGCAACACCGGCGGCCTTCACCGCGGCACGGACAGCCCGGCGCATCGCGGTTCGCTGCATCTGGAGATCCTGCATGGCGGCTCCGGCGTTCATCGACCTATTCTCCTGGGATGGGCTTGCATCGGCAATGGGAAGCTCGGACGCCGGGCGGCCGGCCACATACCCATTTCGATGGGATAAACGCTTATGCTCAGGCTGAGGCTTGACCGGGTGGGACATTTTTGGGCGCTGTGCGGTGGACGGGATTGGGTGAAGGGACGGCGGCGAGGGGTACCGTGCATCCTTATCTATGAAGCTGTTGATCGACGGCGGCCGCCGCTACCCGTCCGAAGGGGCTAGACCGGATGAAGCGCGCAGTCGGATGGCGCCGTCATGATCCGATGGGCACCGGGGCTCGTATCAGGCATCGTATGGGTAAGGATGACCTCATCCCAACCGCCACCCCACCCACCGAGCTGCGCCGATGACCGTCCGAGCCAGACTTCGCACCGTCGCCATGGCGGCAGTCCTTTCCATGATGGGAAGCGCTAGCGCCATGGCCGCAAGCAGCGCTTACGATTTCACCTTCCAGAGCATCGACGGCAAGCCGCTGCCGCTGTCGCAGTTCAAGGGCAAGGCGATCCTGGTGGTTAACACCGCCTCGCAATGCGGCTTCACCCCGCAATACAAGGGGCTGGAGGCACTGTGGCAGCGTTACCGCGACCGCGGCCTGGTGGTGGTCGGCGTGCCGTCCGATGACTTCGGCGGACAGGAACCGGGGAACGCCAACCAGATCAAGGATTTCTGCGAGGTCAACTACAGCATCGACTTCCCGATGGCGGACAAGACGGTGGTGTCGGGCGACAGCGCCCACCCCTTCTACCGCTGGGCGGCCGACGAGCTGGGCTTCCTCGCCAAACCGCGCTGGAATTTCCACAAATATCTGGTGGGGCCGGACGGCAAGCTGGTGTCCTGGTTCTCCACCATGACCGACCCCGAGTCGGACAAAGTGCGCGAGGCAATCGAGACGCTGCTGCCGGAGAAGGCGCCGAAGTCTTAGCGGAGCCGTTGCTCCTGCTCTACTCCACCGCCTGCCGCAGCGCCGCGGCCCCCGCCCAGGGGGCGAGCGGCAGGGCGGCGGCGAGGATGCCGGCAAGCAACAGCAGGTGCGGGCGCGGGGTCAGCCCGTTGATCGCAGCGTCGATGGCGCCGGCGCCGAAGATCAAAACGGGGATGTAGAGCGGCAGGATCAGCAGCGACAGCAGAACGCCGCCCCGTCGCGCCCCCAGCGTCAGCGCCGCCCCGATGGCGCCGATCAGGCTGAGGATCGGCGTGCCCAGCGTCAGGGTCAGCACCAGCACACCGAACCCCTGCGCATCCATGTTCAGTAGGACGGCCAGCAGCGGGGCGGCGACGATCAGCGGCACGCCGGTGACCAGCCAATGGGCCAGCGTCTTCGCCAGCACCGCGGCCTCCAGCGGCAGGGGAGACAGCGAAAGAAGCTCCAGCGAGCCGTCCTCGTAATCGGTCTGGAACAGACGCTCCAGCGACAGCAGCGAGGCGAGCAGCGCCGCCACCCAGATCACGCCGGCGGCGATGCGGGCCAGGATGTTCGGCTCCGGACCGACGCCGAAGGGGAACAGCACCACGCAGAGCACGAAGAACATGACGGCGATGGTGGCGTCCGAGCCCTGGCGCAACGCCAGCCGCAGGTCACGCGCGACAAGGCGCAGGAAACGGCTCATGGCCCGGCCCCTTCTTCCTCATGCCCGTCGCCCACATCCTCATCGCCGGCCTCTTCGTCGGCGTAGGGGGCGAACTCGTCCAGATGCAGGTCCTCGCCGCCGGGGGTAGCGATGTCGGTGTGGGTGGACAGCACCACCATGCCGCCCTGCGCCCGATGTTCGGCGATCAGCCCCTCGAACAGGGCGATGGCGGCGCGGTCGAGCGCCACGGTCGGTTCGTCCAGCAGCCACAGGGTCGCCGGTGCGGCCAGAAGCCGCGCCAGGTTCAGCCGGCGCTTCTGGCCGGCCGACAGGTAGCGGCCCGGCACCCCGGCGATGTGCGGCACCCCAAGCCGGTCGAGTGCGGCCCGCGCGTTGGCGGCGGGATCGGCGGCCCCGGCCAGCGCCGCCCAGAAGGCGAGGTTCTCCGCCGCCGTCAGCACCGGCTTCACCGCGTCGAGATGGCCGACATACTGCACTCTCGCCCGGTGGGCATCAGGGTCGTCGGCGACCGACACCCCGTCCCAGCCCAGCGTGCCGCGCAGCGGCTTCAGCAGTCCGGCCATCACCCGCAGCAGGCTGGACTTGCCGCTGCCGTTGGGACCGAGCAGAACCAGCGCGCCGCCGGGGGCGATGCGGAACTCCAACCCGGTGAAGACCAGCCGGTCGCCACGCAGGCAGGTCAGTTCTGATCCGGCAAAGACGGGCATGGTGACGGGTCGCGCTTCCGGTTGAGGGAGGCGCTGCTATAGCACAAGGCGGTGGGAAAGCCGGAGCGAGAATGCGACCGCCCCAGCGGTCAACCGACGCAGCGGTTCAATGGGCACAGCGGTTCAATGGACGCGGGACAAAAGAAAAGGCCACCGCGAGGGGGTTCTCGCGATGGCCTTGCGTCCGGCCGGGTCCGGCCGGTCGATACCTTGTGGAACGGCTTCGTTCGTCGCAGCGATGGCGCTAGGGGGAACGCCGATGCGCGCGACCTCTGGGGCCGGTTGCTTGGATTATCGTGTAAGGGAAGAAAGTGGCAAAATTTGGATGGAGTTCGAGGAATTGGATGCACCCGATGACGCAACAGGGGCTCCGCAGCGCTGCGCTCCCATGCATGCGCCGCAGCGCCGGGTGCCGGGATTGTCACGGCTAAAGGCTGGACGCTTGTTCTGAATCAACGCCTTGGCCGCTGTCCTGACGCATCGTGGCGCCGTCATGCCCCGCTCGAACGGGGACCGACGCGCCTTTCCGGGTTTCCCCATGATTGCGGCGGCGTCCGCCCAAATCTGTTCAGGAAGCGAGTTGTCCCATGTCGGCCTTCGCAGACATCCTCCAGGCCATGCCGCCGATCGCGCGGGTGGTGTTCATGCTCGGTCTCGTATCGGCGGCGGGCGTGGCGCTCGGCCATATCAAGATCCGCGGGGTCGGGCTCGGCATCGGCGGCGTGCTGTTCTCCGGGATCGCCGGCGGCCACATCGCCAAGGAGGCGGGCATCGCCTTCAATCCGGAGATGATGGACTTCATCCGCGATTTCGGGCTGATCCTGTTCGTCTACACCATCGGCATCCAGGTCGGTCCCGGCTTCTTCGCCGCACTCCGGCGGACCGGGCTGGCGCTGAACGGGCTGGCCCTGCTGATGGTGGGATCGAGCATCCTGCTGACCGCGGTGCTGGTGTCGTCGGGGGCGCTGTCGCTGGGCTCCTCGCTGGGCGTGTTCGCCGGTGCCGTGACCAACGCCCCGGCGCTGGCCGCCACCCAGCAGGTGCTGACGGAGGTCGGGGCCGACGCGGCGGTGATGGCCCTGCCCGGCCTTGCCTTCGCCGTCACCTACCCGTTCGGCATCGCCGGCAACCTGCTGTCGATGGCCGCCGTCCGCATCCTGTTCCGCATCGACCCGGAGGCGGAGGCCGCCCGCTTCGAGGAGTGCCGCCGGGCCGAGGTGTCGACTTTGGAAACCATGGATCTGGCGGTCCGCAATCCGGAGCTTGCCGGCCGGCCGCTCGGCTCCATCGACCTGCTGTGCGGCCAGGGGGTGGTCGCATCGCGCCTGCTGTGCGACGGCAAGCTCTGCGTCCCGCATGACGGAACCTGCCTGAAGCTGGGCGACGTGCTGCATGTGGTCGGGCCACGGCCGAAGCTGGAGCAGGTGCGCGCCCTGCTGGGGCAGGAGTTCGACCGGCCGCTGACCACCAAGGGCACCGACCTGAAATGGGAGCGCATCGTCGTCACCAACAACGGGGTTCTGGGCAAGTCGATCGCCACGCTGAACCTCCAGGATGCCCATGACGTGGTGGTCAGCCGGGTCAACCGGTCGGGCGTGGAGCTGGTGCCGACCCCGGCGCTGAAGCTCCAGTTCGGCGACATCCTGACGGTGATCGGCCGGCCGGACAGTCTCTCCGCCGTCGGGCAGATCTTCGGCAACTCCACTCGCAAGCTGCAGCAGGTGGAGATGATCCCGATGTTCCTGGGCATCGCGCTGGGCGCGGCGCTGGGCGCCATCCCGATCTTCCTGCCGGGGATGCCGGCACCTCTGCGTCTTGGCCTTGCCGGCGGGCCGCTGATCGTCGCCTTGATCCTGGGCCGCATCGGCCATGTCGGGCCGCTGGTCTGGTTCATGCCGCCGGCCGCCAACCTGGCGCTGCGCGAGATCGGCATCATCCTGTTCCTGGCCGTGCTGGGCATCGCGTCCGGCGACCGCTTCGTCGCCACGCTGGCCAGCGGCGCCGGCTGGCCCTGGATGATGTGGGGCGTGCTGGTAACGCTGGTGCCGCTGCTGCTGACCGGGCTGGTCGCGCGCGGGCTGATGAAGCTGAACTTCCTGACCATCTGCGGCGTCCTGGCCGGCGCCCAGACCAACCCGCCGGGGCTGGCCTATGCCAACGCGCTGGTCGCTTCGGAGGCTCCGGCTCTGGCCTATGCCACCGTCTACCCGCTGGCGATGTGCCTGCGTATCCTGGGGCCGCAAATTCTGGTACTATTGTTGTGGTAACGCACCATTTTCCGACACAAGCGACGCAACGCGCGCGGCGTGTGAAATCCGCGTTGCGGAACCCCTGCGCCCCGGTCTAGCCTGTGCCGTAATGGTCAGACCATAACCAGCCTCCACAACCCAGCCGGTTCTCCCGCATGCATCGCCATCCGCCCGTCAGCGATTCCGCACCCGCCGCCGTCGCCGTGGAGGATTTGCACAAGCGGTTCGGCGAGCTGGAGGTGCTGAAGGGCGTGTCGCTGACCGCGCGCGAAGGCGACGTGATCACGCTGATCGGCTCGTCCGGCTCGGGCAAGAGCACGCTGTTGCGCTGCATCAACATGCTGGAGATCCCGGACGACGGCCGCGTGGTGATCGGCGGCGAGGCCATCGCGCTGAAGAAGACGCGCGGCGGCGCCAGCGTCCCCGCCGACTCCCGGCAGGTGGAGCGCATCCGCACCCGGCTTGGCATGGTGTTCCAGAGCTTCAATCTCTGGACCCACATGACCATCCTGCAGAACGTGATCGAGGCGCCGGTCCATGTGCTGGGCGTGCCGAAGGCGGAAGCCATCGACCGCGCCCGCATGCTGCTGGACAAGGTCGGCATCTTGGCGAAGGCCGACAGCTATCCGGTCCAGCTTTCGGGCGGGCAGCAGCAGCGCGCGGCCATCGCGCGCGCGCTAGCCATGCAGCCGAAGGTGATGCTGTTCGACGAGCCGACCTCGGCGCTCGACCCCGAGCTGGTCGGCGAGGTTCTGCGCGTCATCCGCCAACTGGCGGACGAAGGCAACACGATGATCCTGGTGACGCATGAGATGGGCTTCGCCCGCGAAGTGGCGTCCAAGGTGGTTTTCCTGCACCAGGGGCGGATCGAGGAGGAGGGGTCACCCGACAAGGTGCTGACCAACCCCGACTCGGACCGGGTGCGGCAGTTCCTCTCGCGCCATCTGTCCGGCGCGGCGTGAGGGGACGAGGCAGAGGGCAGGACCGGACCGTCAGAAACAGCCCGGCTCCCAACAGGGGCCAAAGAACGGGCGAACCGAACAGAGGAGTGTGTTCCTTGAAAAAGATCGTTTCGGCCCTGGCGCTCGGCGCCATGATGGCCGTCGCCGCTGCCGGCGCCGCCGGCGCGAAGGAATGGAAGACGGTCCGCATCGCCAGCGAGGGTGCTTATCCTCCGTGGAACGCCACCGACACCTCGGGCAAGCTGACCGGCTTCGAGGTCGACCTCGGCAACGACCTGTGCAAGCGCATGAAGGTCACCTGCGAGTTCGTCGCCCAGGATTGGGACGGCATCATCCCGGCCCTGCAGCAGGGCAAGTATGACGCCATCATGTCGGCGATGACCATCACCGAAGAACGCAAGAAGGTCATCGACTTCTCGGTCCCCTACGGCACCGAGCCGTCGGTCTTCGCCGTCGTGACCGGTTCGCCGCTGGCCAAGGCGCTGAACCTCGGCGCCGACCGCGTCGACCTGAACGACCAGGGCAAGGCCAAGCCGGTCCTGGACAAGCTGGCCGAGGCGCTGAAGGGCAAGTCGGTCGGCGTCCAAGTGTCGACCATCCAGGCCGACTTCATGGACAAGCATCTGCCGAAGGTGACCATGCGCACCTACGACAAGATCGACAATGCCGGCATCGACCTGGGCTCCGGCCGCGTCGACGCCATGCTGGGCGACCGTTCGGTCGTCGAGGCGGTGGTGAAGGCCACGCCGGACAAGATGGTCATCGTCGGCCCGAACTTCATCGGCGGCGTGATCGGCGAAGGCATGGGCGTCGGCCTGCGCAAGGACACTGCCGACCTGAAGGCGATGTTCGACAAGGCCATCGGCGAAGCGCTGAAGGACGGCACCGTCAAGAAGCTGAGCACCCAGCATTTCGGTTACGACATCTCGCCCACCAAGTAAGGGGGCGAAGCAAGGCGGACCCCAGGTCCGCCTGTCTGATCGGTACGGCGCCCGGCGGCCTTCACGGCGACTGGGCGCCAGTCGTTCAGTAACCTCCGTTCGCTGACCCCCGTCCGGCCGGCGCTCCGCGCCGCGCCCGGCGGGCCTTACCGGGCGTGCCAATGCTGGAACTCCTTTCCTTCGGTCCCAACGGCTGGGGCGGACAGCTGCTGATGGGCACCGCGATGACGGTCGCGGTCGCCGTGTCGGCCTTCGCCTTCGGCATCCTCGTCGGGTCGCTCGGCGCCTCGGCCAAGCTCAGCCACTCCCTGGCGCTGAATGTCGTGGCCGATGTCTACACCACCATAATCCGCGGCATCCCCGAACTGCTGGTGATCTACCTGCTCTTCTTCGGCGGCAGCGGCGTCGCCACCTCCATCGCCTCGGCCTTCGGCTATGACGGGCGTGTCGACCTGAACGCCTTCACCATCGGCGTGCTGGCGGTCGGGCTGATTTCCGGCGCCTACTCGACCGAGGTGATCCGCGGCGCCGTGCAGTCGGTCCCCTTCGGCCAGATCGAGGCGGCGCGCGCCTGCGGGATGAGCCGCTGGCTGATCCTGCGCCGGGTGCTGGTGCCGCAGACGCTGCGCTTCGCCCTGCCCGGCCTCGGCAATGTCTGGCAGCTGACGCTGAAGGACACGGCGCTGGTGTCGGTGACGGCGCTGGCCGAGCTGATGCGCATCACCCATCTGGCGGCGGGTGCCACGCGCCAGCCCTTCCTGTTCTACAGCACCGCCGCCGTGCTGTACCTGATGCTGACAACCATTTCGACGGCGCTGTTCAACCGCGCCGAAATCTCCGCCAATCGCGGCGTCCGGAGGGCCTGAGGCCATGAACTGGCAACTGATGTGGGACAGCCTGCCCCGCATGCTCGGCGGGCTGACGCTGACGCTGCAGCTGATCGTCGGATCGCTGGCTCTGGGGGCGCTGGTCGCCTTCGGCGTGGCGTTGCTGCGTCTGTCGGGCAACCGCGTGGTGGAGACGCTGGCGGCGGCCTATGTCTTCGTCTTCCGCGGCACGCCGCTGCTGGTGCAGATCTTCCTGGTCTATTACGGGCTCGGCCAGTTCGAGTTCATCCGCGACAGCATCCTCTGGCCCTTCCTGCGCGAACCCTACTGGTGCGCCATCCTGGCGCTGACACTGAACACCGGCGCCTACACCAGCGAGGTGCTGCGCGGCGCCATCCTGTCGGTGCCGCAGGGACAGGTGGAGGCGGCGCGGGCCTGCGGCATGTCGCGGGCGCTCGCCTTCCGCCGCATCGTGCTGCCGGTGGCGATCCGCCAGATGCTGCCGGCCTACGGCAACGAAGTGATCCTGATGGTAAAGGCGACCTCGCTCGCCAGCACCATCACGCTGATGGAGGTCACCGGCATCGCCCGCCGTATGATCGCCCAGACCTTCGCGGTCTTCGAGCTGTTCATCGTCGCCGGCGTGATCTATCTGGTGCTGAACTTCATCGCCACCCGCCTGATCAAGTTCGCCGAATGGCGCCTGACCCCCTACCTGCGGGCGCGGGCGTAAGTAAGGATAGCGTCGCACACGTCCTCTCCCACCCGGAGGTTTTCCGCCTTCTTCCTTGGAGAGTAAGGCCGGGGTGAGAGGGACACACGGCGACCATCCCTGCATATCCTTACTTCGGAAACGAAAATGCCGCGGTCCGTCCCGATGACGGCCGCGGCGTTTTCGTTTCCAACCTCTCTTCCCGGAGGAGAGAGCGTGTCTCCTTACTGCCCGAGCATCTCGAAGGACGGCGGGGCCGGGTCGACCACGCGCGACCCGGTCGGCGTGATCTCCATCACCGCCAACCCGCGTTCGACCATGCCGTCGGCACGCAGGCGGAACAGGCCGTCCAGCCCCTCGAAGCCGTTCGGGTTGGTCATCGCCATGCGGTCGAAGGGCACCGGACCGCCGGTGCGGGTCAGCACCGCGGCGATGGAGGTGGCGTCATAGGCCAGCGTGGCGATGCGCGGCGGCTTGCGGCCATAGACCTGCTCGAACTGCGACTCGAAGCGAGCGCGGGTCTGCGGGGCCGGTGCGGCATAGAGCGCGCCGACCAGCGCCGGCTCCTGCCCGAGCGCCCCTTGCGAGGTGTCGTCCCACAGGCCGGTGCCCAGCAGCTTGACCTGCTGCGGCTGCACGCCGTTGGCGGCCAGCGCCTGGGCGATGCCCTGGGCGCGCTGCCCGCCTTCAGCCAGCATCAACGCCTGCGGCTGCGGGGTTTCCTGGGCCACCTGCTTGGCCGGGATCGACAGGTCGGTGACCGCCGGATCGTAGCGCTCGACCTGCGTGGTCATGGTGCCGAGCTTCGGTGCGATCTGCTGCATAGCATTCACCACAGCATCGCCATAGGGCGAGCGCGGCGCCAGCACGGTGAAGCGCGTCGCCCCGTGGGAGCGGGCATAGCCGGCGACGCGGTTGACCTGATCGGCCGGGACGAAGCCAAGCACATAGGTGCCGTTGCCGGCCTGGGTGGCGTCGTTGGTGAAGGCCAGCACGTCGACGCCCGCATTCTGGGCGATCGGCCGCACCGCGGCGACGTCGGCGGCGAACAGCGGGCCGATGATCAGGCGGGCGCCCTCGGCCAGCGCCTGGCGCGCGGCGTCGGCCGCCCCGCTCGGCGTGCCCTTGGTGTCACGCGGCAGAAGCTGCAGCTGGTCGCCGGCCATGTCGAACAGCGCCATCTGGGCGGAGTCCAGCATGGCCTGGCCGATGGCGGCGCTCTGCCCGCTGAGCGGCACCAGAACGGCCACCTTGATCGGGCCCTGCGCTTCCGGCAGGGGAGCCACCGGAGCCGGAACCGGTTGCGGCGCTTGTGCCACCCGCGGCGGCGCGCTTACAGTCGAACAGGCCGACAACAGGCCGGCGACCAGCAAGGCTGCCACGCCGTGACGTTTCAGACCCTGTGAGAAAGCTGTTGCCAAGCGTGCCACCAATCGTCTCCACATCTGCTGAAACGGCCGCCGATACCGAAGGCGAGACCCAAGGCATGGTCCCCACCGAGCCGGCCGAAAGTGGCGCTCAAGGTAGCCCCCTCGCCGCGCCAAGTAAACTCGCGGGCGGGCTGTATGTCGTCGCTACCCCCATCGGAAACGCCGCGGACATCACGCTGCGCGCGCTCGACACGCTGAAGCGGGCCGACGCCATCGCCTGCGAGGACACGCGCGTCACCGCCAAGCTGATGGGCATCCACGGCATCCACACCCCTTTCGTCTCCTACCACGAGCACAACGCCGCAAAGATGCGTCCGATCCTGATCGGGCGCATGAAAAAGGGCGAGGCCATCGCGCTGGTCACCGACGCCGGCACGCCGCTGGTCTCCGACCCCGGCTACAAGCTGGTGCGGGAATGCGTGGCGGAGGGGGTGGCGGTGACCACCCTGCCCGGCGCCTCGGCCCCGCTGGTGGCGCTGGTGCTGTCCGGCCTGCCGACCGACCGCTTCCTGTTCGCCGGCTTCCTGCCCAACAAGAGCAGCGCGCGCCGCGCCACCGCCGGCGAGCTGAAGGGCGTGCCGGCCACCCTGGTCTTCTTCGAATCGCCGCAGCGCCTGCCGGAGTCGCTGGCCGATCTCGCCGACATCCTGGGTCCGCGCGAGGCCGCCGTCGCCCGCGAGCTGACCAAGCTGTACGAGGAGGTGCGGCGCGGCACACTGCCCGAGCTGGCCGCCCATTACGCCGAGGCCGGACCGCCGCGCGGCGAGGTCGTGCTGGTGATCGGTCCGCCGGGAGAGGAGGCGACACCCGGCGAAGCCGATGTCGACGCCCTGCTGCGCGAGGCGCTGACCCGCCTGTCGGTGCGCGATGCCGCCGCCGATGTCGCCGCCCGCACCGGCCAGCACAAGCGCACCGTCTATGCCCGCGCGCTGGAACTACAGCGGGAGGAACGGACGAAATGACCGACCTGGATGCGCGGCGCCTGCGGGCCGAAAGCCTGGGCCGCCGGGCGGAAGCGCTGTGCCGCCTGTCGCTGCGGCTGCGCGGCTACCGCATCCTGGCCAGCCGCCTGCGCACGCCGATGGGCGAAATCGACATTGTCGCCAGACGCGGCCAAACCATCGCCATCGTCGAGGTGAAGGCGCGCGGCGACTGGGACACCGCCAACGAGGCGCTGAACGCCCGCCAGCGCGGCCGGCTTGCTCGCGCCGCCCATGCCTTCCTCGGCGCCAACCCGCGCTATGCCGGCTATGTCTTGCGCTTCGACGTGATGCTGGTTACCCCTTGGGCTTGGCCCCGTCATCTGGTCGATGCCTGGAGACTGTGAGGGGATGAATTTGAGGGGGCAACAGTCTTGAGCAACCGCGCGGAAGCCCGCGAAATCCTGCGCCGCATCGGCGACCAGCCGGACGACGAGATCGATCTGGCCGAAGCCGCCCTGGCCCTGGGCGCGCTGGAGTTGCCGAGCGCCGACCTCGCCCCCTACCGCGCCCACATCCGCGCCATCGTCGAGGATCTGGCCGCCCGCGTCGCGGCGCAGGATCCGGCCGCAGACAGGCTGGAACTGCGCATTGCGCACCTGCACGCCGTGATCGGTGAACGCCACGGCTATTCCGGCGACCACGACACCTACGACGACCTGCAGAACGCCAACCTGCTGCGGGTGGTCGATCGCCGCCGCGGCCTGCCGGTGGCGCTCGGCATCCTCTACATGCATGCCGCCCGTTCGCAGGGCTGGCCGATGGTCGGGCTGAACTTTCCCGGCCATTTCCTGGTCCGCATCGAGAAGGACGGCGCCCGCGCCATCCTCGATCCGTTCAACGAGGGGCAGACCCGCAGTGTCGTCGACCTGCGCGACCTGCTGAAGGCCACCGCCGGCAGCGCCGCCGAGCTGGAGCCCGGCCATTACCAGCCGGTGTCGAACCGCGACGTGCTGCTGCGCCTGCAGAACAACATCAAGCTGCGCCACCTGTCGGCGCACGATGTGCCGAAGGCGCTGGAGGTGCTGGAGGCGATGCGCCTGTTCGCCCCACACGAGCCGGCGCTGTGGCGCGAGACCGGCCTTCTGGAAGCCCATGCCGGCAATCTGAAGGACGCCATCACCGCGTTGGAGACCTTCATGGCGCTGACCGGCGACGACCATCACCGGCATCAGACCGCCTCGCTGATCCAGCAATTGAAGAACCGCCTGAACTGACCCCGTTCCAGAGGGACCCGTCATGAGCCTCGCCGTCGCCTTCCAGATGGACCCCATCGAGTCGATCAACATCGACACCGATTCCAGCTTCATGATGGCGCTGGAGGCGCAGAAGCGCGGCCATCGCCTGTACCACTACCACCCGCGCGATCTGATCCTGACCGGCAACCGTCTGACCGCCCGTGTGCGCGAGATGACGGTTGTGCGCCAGCGCGGCGCCCACTACACGCTGGGCGAGCCGGTTATGACCGACCTGTCGACGATGGACGTCATCCTGCTGCGGCAGGACCCTCCCTTCGACATGGCCTACATCACCTCCACCCATTTGCTGGAGCATGTGCAGCCCAAGGTTCTGGTCGTCAACGACCCGGCCGAGGTCCGCAACGCGCCGGAAAAGCTGTTCATCACCAAGTTCCCCGACCTGATGCCGCCGACGCTGATCACCAGCGACAAGCAGGCCATCCTGGACTTCCGGGCCGAGCACAAGGACATCATCGTCAAGCCGCTGTTCGGCAATGGCGGCGCCGGCGTCTTCCACCTGAAGCCGGACGACGAAAATCTCGGCTCCCTGCTGGAGATGTTCACCCAGCTCTACCGCGAGCCGGTGATCGTGCAGAAGTACCTGCCGGAGATCCGCCAGGGCGACAAGCGCATCATCCTGGTCGACGGCGAGCCGGTGGGCGCGGTCAGCCGCATGCCGCTGGAGGGCGAGGCCCGCGCCAACTTCCATGCCGGCGGCAGCGCCAGGAAGACCGAGCTGACCGCGCGCGAGCGCGAGATGTGCGCCGCTATCGGCCCGGTGCTGCGGGAGAAGGGTCTGGTCTTCGTCGGCATCGACGTGATCGGCGACTACATGACCGAGATCAACGTCACCTCCCCCACCGGCATCCAGGAGATCAACCGCCTGAACGGTGTTCAGCTGGAAGCCCTGCTGTGGGATGCCATCGAGCGCCGTCGCGCGACAAAGTAAAAAGCGCCGCCGCGCAGGCAAGTAAGGATAGGGCGCCACCGGTTCGAACGGGCGGGCTGGAGTGCGGAACCGGTCAGCCCGCCCGCTTGAACCGGGCGAAGGCGTCGCGGATTTGCCGGGCCAGTTCCGCCGCCGCCAGTGAGGGCGTGCGGACCGGCCGATGCAGCGTGACGGCGAAGGACGGCAGGTCGGGAAGACCGCTGTCCGCCGGCAGGATTTCCAGATCGGGCGGCACGGTGAAGGCCAGCCAGGCCGAGACCGCGAGATCCATCCGCACGGTGGCGAAGGTGGCGTCAAGGCCGCCATTCTCGAACATACTGCGCCAGTCCCGCCCCTGCCGGCGCAGCGCCGCCATCACTGCCGGCCGGAAGACGCAGGTTTCCACCACCAGCGACAATGGCAGCGGGGTCGCGGCATAAGCACTGCCACCGCGCGCACCGACCCAGACCAGACGGTCGATCAGCAGATGCTCGCCCTGCGCCGCCTCCACCGGCTCCTCGACTAGCGCAAGGTCGAGATCGCCATCGCCGATGCGGCCCGCCAGTTCGGGGGACGATCCGCAGATCAGCGTCAGCTCGACCTTCGGGAAGGCAGCGGTGAAACTCCGCAGCATCGGAGCGATGCAGGGAGCGACAAGGTCGTAGGGAACGCCGATCCGCACCGGCCCGTCGATGGCGCCGCCGGTGATGTCTGCCCAAATCTCGTCGTTCAGCGCCAGCAACCGCCGGGACTTCCCCAGCAAACGCTCCCCCAACGCGGTCGGGCGCAATCCGCTGCGGTCACGGATGAACAGGGGGCCGCCAGCCAGCGCTTCCAGCCGGGCGATCTGCTGGCTGACCGCCCCCTGCGTCAGGTTCAGGTTCTGGGCCGCCGCCGTCATGCTGGCGTGGTCGGCGACCGCGGCGAAACTGCGCAGCAGGGTGGTGTCGAGGTTTCTGGGCATTGCGGCATTATGGATACTAATGATCCCCATCTCCACTATTGGTTATCTAAGAGATCGGCTGAGCGTTATTCCGGTTCCGTCCACATCACGACCGGAGAAGCCGTTCCGATGATCCCTGCCCTCAACATCGACGCCGCACTCGACGCCCTGACCGATCACTGGTCGCCCAAAGTGATCGCGCGGGTGAACGACCAGTATGTGAAGGTCGCCAAGCTGAAGGGCGAGTTCGTCTGGCACCGCCACGATGATGAGGACGAACTCTTCCAGGTCATCCGTGGCCAGTTGCGCATCCAGTTCGAGGATGGCGGCGAGACGCTGCTGTCACCGGGCGAACTGTGCGTGATCCCACGGGGAGTGATGCACAATCCGGTCGCCGACGAGGAATGCTGTATTCTGCTGATCGAAACGGTGACGACGAAGCACACCGGCGATGTCGAGACGCCGATGACCCGCTCCATCGCCCAACAGCTGGCCTAGGAAAGCGGGCGCGGCTGCGGCGCGCCGCGCCTTGACCGGCGGACTTCGGGGGGCGATAACTGCCGCCTCCCAGAGTTTTCGAGCGAGACCACCCGTGAACCGCATTTTCTCCGGCATGCAGCCGACCCGGCAGCTTCACCTCGGCAACTATCTGGGGGCGCTGCGCAACTGGGTGGATCTGCAGAACAGCTACGAGTGCATCTTCTGCGTCGTCGACCTGCACGCGCTGACCATCGACCAGGATCCGGAGGTTCTGCGCAACAACATCCGCGAGGTCACCGCGGCCTACATCGCCGCCGGCATCGACCCGGACAAGAACATCCTGTTCAACCAGTCGGTGGTTTCCGGCCATGCCGAGCTGGGCTGGATCCTGTCCTGCCACACGCCGCTGGGCTGGCTGAACCGCATGACCCAGTTCAAGGAAAAGGCCGGCAAGCAGAAGGACATGGCCAACCTCGGCCTCTATGCCTACCCGACGCTGATGGCCGCCGACATCCTGCTGTACAAGGCCACCCATGTGCCGGTGGGCGAGGACCAGAAGCAGCATCTGGAACTGGCGCGCGACATCGCCGGCGCCTTCAACCGCCGCTATGAGACCGAATACTTCCCGCTGCCCGAGCCGCAGATCCTGGGCGAGGCGACACGGGTGATGAGCCTGCGCGACGGCAAGAAGAAGATGTCGAAGTCGGACGAGTCCGAATATTCGCGGATCAACATGACCGACGATGCCGACACCATCGCGCAGAAGATCCGCAAGGCTAAGACCGATCCGGAACCGCTGCCGGAAACCGTGACCGAGCTGGAGGCCCGTCCGGAGGCCGACAACCTCGTCACCATCTATGGTGCGCTGGCCAGCCAGTCGCGCGAACAGGTGCTGGCGCAGTTCGCCGGGTCCCAGTTCTCCGACTTCAAGAAGTCGCTGGTCGACCTGTCGGTGGACAAGCTGGCGCCGATCACCACCCGCATGAAGGAACTGTTGGCCGACAAGGCAGAGATCGACCGGCTGCTGAAGAAGGGCGGCGAGCGCGCCGCCGCGATTGCGGAAAAGAACCTGAACGACGTGAAGGACATTATCGGCCTGCTGCGGCCGTAAGGATAACTTTCCCGTGACGGCCCCCATCCTGATCACCGGCTTCGCGCCGTTCGGGACACCCCCGGACGGCGAAGCGGATCCTTCCGCCGCCGACCATACCTCCACCGATCATCCCCCCACTGTCCATCCCTGGACGGCCGATCCGACCGCCCTGCTGATGGAGCGGCTGGCGGGAGAGCCGGGGGTCGTCACCGCCACCCTCCCCCCCCTGTATGACGCCTGCGGCGAGGCCTTCGCGGACCTACTGGCGGAACACCGGCCGCTGGCGGCGCTCGGCTTCGCCTATCTGGAGTCCAGCGACTACATCCGGCTGGAACGGTTGGCCTGGAACCGCGACGAAAGCCCGCTGGCCGATGCGGCCGGCACGGTGCGGGACCATGCCGATATCGTACCCGACGGGCCGACCGCCTATGGCAACACCCTGCCGGTGCCGCGGGTGATGCGGGAATTGTCGATGGCCGGACTGCCGGTGACCTTCGGCGATTTTTCCGGCGGCTTCCTCGGCAACCATCTGTTCTACCGGGCGCGCCATATCATCGAGAGCGCCGGCCTGGACGTGCCCTACGGCTTCTTCCACATGCCGCCGCTGCCCGAACGGGCGGCAACGCTGCGCCGCTTCGGCGGTCTGGGTCTGGAGCTGCAGGAACTGGCGGTGCGCACGCTGGTGGGCATGCTGCGACGGGCGCTGGACGGGATCGCTTAGATAAGGATCAGGCCGTCCTGGCGGGACGGCGCTGCTCGGGCGGGTTCACGATGGCGCGCAACGCGTCCAGGAACTCACGGCCCTTGTCGGTCAGGGTGACGATCTTGCGGCGGCGTTCGCGCGGATCTTCCTGCGCCTGCACCAGATCGAGGCCGGCCTTGCCGAAGCTGTGCCAGCGGCTGAGCGCCGCGACGTTGCGCGACGCGGAGGATTGGGCGATGCCCAGGCGTTCCGCCAGTTCGCCGATGGAGATGCCTTCGCTCTGCGCGATGGTCATGAAACTCAGCGCATACTGGATGGGCAGATCGGGGTCGAGCTTGCGGAACGCCTCAAGCACCTGGACGACGGTAAGGACCTCGTCATGACGAACGCGGGCCGGCATTCAGCAGGTCTCCGCGGCGCCGCGCGCTATGCAGCGCGGGAGGGTGGTCCCCAGCGGGCCGGTGTGTAGATGATGTTCAGGCGTCCAAGCCATAGGATGACTTCCCCGTTTTCACGCCTCAGGTCGAAGGACCCGGCCGGCGATGCCCAGCGGGCGTGTTCAACGAAGAGACGGTGACCGCAAAAACCCAGAAAGACACACATGGGATCCTCTCGATATCCGGAATTCACGTTCGAAGGCTGCGGGAAGAAGGCGGGCCGGCTGGGCTTGATTGGCGGCCATATGGGCGGCGGTGATGGCCGGATCGCCCGATCGGCGAGTCCAGGCAGTGGCTACGATGGCTTTCATCGAAACTCTCCAGGGGTTGAGTGAAGGCCGGCGTGAGAGGCCGGCGGATCCGGTATCGCCGGTCAGCGATACGGTTGCAAGGTCAAAAATGTCCGCGCGTCCGATAGGTTCCGATCGCGGATGTGAAAAGGCGGAAGACGGCAGGCGAGTGGAGGCTCTTCGCCGTCTCCGGCGTCTCCGTCCGTCAATCCGATGTCGCGCCGCAAATGGTCGCACAATCGGCCCGGTCCCGAGGACAGCCCGGAATCGAGCCAGCGGCTCCGCAACGCCGTCCACAAGGTCGGCATGATCTGCTCCTTTAACCGAGAGGCACCGACGGCCGGGCCTCTGTGACGAAATAATTCCGCGTGCGGATGTGTTCCGTCAACCGGTTCCTCCCGAGATGACCGTTCGTTTGCAAATGGCGTGACCTTCGCCGCACGTCTGTTGCAAATCGGCACCGCTTTTCCGCCGTTTCGCCATCCGCGGGGATGAGGCCGGGCATCTCTGGACAAGCGGAGGTGGGTCGGTCAAACACAAAGCCGGCGGCAAAAGCCGTCTGCGGTACTCCTCTCATCGGTCTCCTATCCATCAGTTCCGGGTCGTCCGTCCGTGTCCATCCTCCCCTCTTCCGCATGGCCGACAGCGGTGCGTTCCGCCCGCAAGCTGCTGGCGGTTGCAGCCGTGGCGGCGGGCACGCTGTGGAGCCTGCCCGCGGCGGCGGAGGCGCGCTTCACCCCCGGCCCCTGTTGGTTCACCGTGCCGGACGGCGAAGCGGCCCTGTGCGGAACGGTCGCGGTGCCGGAGCGGCGGGACCGTCCCAACAGCCGCAGCCTGCGCCTGCCGGTCGCCGTCCTGCTCAGCACCGCCCGCCAGCCGGCCCCCGATCCCGTGCTGTTCCTGGAGGGCGGCCCCGGCGCCTCCCCCTTCGGCAGCGGCGAGGCGACGGAGGAGCGGATGGAGGTGTGGTGGGAGCTGTCGGCTCCGTTCCGCCGCACCCGCAACCTGATCCTGTTCGATCCGCGCGGCGTCGGCCGGGCGGAACCCGACACCGATTGCCCGGAACTGGACGCCGTCGGCACCACCCGCGGCACCCGGCCGCTGACGCGCGAGCAGCGGGCGGCGGCGGAACGCTCGGCGGTGAGCGCCTGTTCCGCGCGGCTGCAGGCGGCCGGGCTGGACGCCACCCAATTCTCAACCCCCGTCGCGGCGGAGGATGCGCTGGACATCGTCACCGCGCTGGGGGCCCAGCGCGTGAACCTGTTCGCAGTGTCCTACGGCACACGGGTCGGGCTGGAGATCCTGCGGCGGCAGGGCACCCGTGTCCGCACCGCCGTCTTCGACAGCGTCTATCCACCCGACGTCAATGCGCAGGAGGAAATGGCCTGGCTGGCGCAACGCGCCTATCGCCGGCTGTTCGACGACTGCGCCGCCAACCGGGCCTGCCGCTCCGCCTTTCCCGATCTGGAAAAGCGCTTTCTCGGCCTGATCGACCGGCTTGACCGCAACCCGGTCGAGATCGTCGTCGGCGACCATGAGACGCGCCGCGTCCTGCGGCTGACCGGCGGGGCGGCCATCGCCGCCGGGCTAGAGGCGATGGCGGTCAGCGAGGCGGTGCCGGCCCTGCCGATCATGCTCGACCGCGCCATCCGCGGCCAGTACGCCACGCTGGCCGAATGGGCGCCGACCAACTGGCTGGGCGACCCGGAGGTCGCCGACGGGCTGGCCTTCTCGGTCGAATGCCGTGAGTCGGTGACCACCGCCGATCCGTTGAAGCGCGCCGACAACGCCCGCCGCTATGCCCCCTACGGGCTGGTCGCCGCCGACGACCCCGGCCAGCGCGTCTGCCGCCTGTGGCCGGCCGGCCATCAGGAGTTGACCGAGCGCCTGCCGGTCGCCAGCCCGGTGCCGGTGCTGCTGCTGTCTGGCGCCTACGACCCCGTCACCCCGCCGGACTGGAGCGACCGCGCCGCCGCCACCCTGCCGAAGAGCCGCCATCTGGTCTTCCGCGCCGCCAGCCACATCGTGACTTCCAGCGAGGACTGCGCCATGGCCGCCGCCGTGACCTTCGTCGAGCAGGAGTCGGTTCCGGCGACCGCCTGTCCGGGCGCGGCCAAGCCGCCGGTGTTCGAAGGGCCGTGACCCGCAGGAGAAGAGTTTCCCGATGCCCTTTCCATCCCATGAGCGCGCCGTGCTGCTGGCGGTCAAAGGCGTCGGCCCGACCGTGATCGGCCGGCTCGAGCAGGTCGGCATCCATGATCTGGCGGCGCTGGCCGGTGCGGACGCCGCGGCCCTGTGCACGGCAATCGCCGGAGAGCTGGGCGCGAGCTGCTGGAAGAACAGCCCGCAGGCGCGCGGCGCCATCGCGGCAGCGATCCGTACCGCGCAACAACATGGGGCGGCAACCGCCGCAGACTGATGCCGGCGGTCAGCCGGCGCCGCCCCCTGCTCACCGCCCCGGCGCGATCCGCCGGTAGCTCAGCGCCTCCGCGATGTGACGGCGCCTGACCCCATCGGCCCCGTCGAGATCGGCCAGCGTCCGCCCGACCCGCATCACCCGGTGGTAGCCACGGGCGGAAAGCTTCAGCCGCTCCGCCGCCTCGGTCAGCAGGGCGCGGCCGGAGGCGTCGGGGGAGGCCACCTTCTCCAGAAGTTCGCCGTCTGCCTCGGCATTCGTCCGCACCGCCCGACCGGCCGGGTAAGGACCGAAGCCGCCATAGCGTTCCGCCTGGATGGCGCGGGCGACGGCGACACGGGCGGCGATGGCGGCGCTGCCCTCCGCCGGGGGCGGCAGGCTGAGGTCGGCGGGACTGACCGCCGGCACGTCGATGTGCAGGTCGATGCGGTCGAACAGCGGGCCGCTGATCTTCGACTGATAGTCGGCGGCACATTTCGGCGCGCGGGCGCAGGCGAGCGAGGCGTCGTCGAGATGGCCGCAGCGGCAGGGGTTCATCGCCGCCACCAGTTGGACACGCGCCGGGTAGGTCACATGGTGGTTGGCACGGCTGACCACCGCCTTGCCGGTCTCCAGCGGTTGACGCAACGCCTCAAGCAACGCGCGGGGAAACTCGGGCAACTCGTCGAGAAACAGAACGCCCTGGTGCGCCAGGGAGATCTCGCCTGGTTTCGCCCGCGTGCCGCCGCCGACCAGCGCCGGCAGGCTGGCCGACTGGTGCGGGGCGCGGTAGGGGCGCTGGCGCAGCAGACGACCGTCCTCCAGCAGACCGCCGACACTGTGGATCATCGACACCTCCAGCGCCTCCGCCGGGTCGAGCGGCGGCAGCAGACCGGGCAGACGGGCGGCCAGCATCGACTTGCCGGAACCGGGCGGGCCGATCATCAGCAGATTGTGCGAGCCGGCGGCGGCGACCTCCAGCGCGCGCTTGGCCGTTTCGTTGCCCTTCACGTCGCGCAGGTCGGGCGGCGGCGCGTCCTGTTCCTGCATCCGCGGCCTGGGCGGGGTCAGCACCTGGGTGCCCTTGAAATGGTTGATCAGCGCCAGCAGATTGGCTGGCGCCAGCACGTCGAGGTCGGGACCGGCCCAGGCCGCCTCCCCGCCGCAAGCCGCCGGGCAGATCAGGCCGCGGTCGTTGGCCAGCGCGTCGATGGCGGCGGGCAGCACACCGGCCACCGGGGTCAAGGCGCCGTCCAGCGCCAGTTCGCCCAGCGCCACATAGCGGGCGATCTCCGCATCCGGCAGCACCCCCATCACCGTCAGCAGGCCGAGCGCGATGGGGAGGTCGAAATGGCTTCCCTCCTTCAGCACATCGGCGGGAGCGAGGTTGACGGTGATGCGCTTGGCCGGCAGCGCCAGTCCCAGCGCGTGCAGCGCGGCGCGCACCCGCTCCCGGCTTTCGCCCACCGCCTTGTCGGGAAGGCCGACGACGGTGAAGGCGACGATTCCGCCGGACATCTGGACCTGGACGTCGATCCCCAGCACCTCGATGCCCTGAAACGCCACCGTGTTGACACGCGCAACCACCACCGCACCCCGAAACAGACGCCCATTAGGGCATGGTACACGCGATTGTAGTCACCATGAGACCAATGCGCCAGCGCGGGATGAACAAAGCCCAGCCAACGGCCCCGTCATGCCCGCCCGGCGCAGGGAGCGGTTGTCCCGGCCCGCCGGCCGCCTAACATGAAGGCAAACGCATTCCCGGCCGCATTTCCGGCACGCATCGTCGAAAAGGATCAGCCACCGTGCAGCTTCACCTGAGCACCTGGGCCGAGGTCGAAAGCTATCTGAAGACCTCCAAGGGCATCATCATGCCGATCGGCTCGACCGAGCAGCACGGACCGAACGGGCTGGTCGGCACCGACGCCATCTGTGCCGAGGTCATCGCGAAGGGCGTCGGCGACGCCACCGGCGCGCTGGTCGGCCCGACCATCCCGGTCGGCATGGCCGTCCACCACATGGAATTCCCCGGCTCGATGACGCTGAAGCCGTCCACCCTGATCGCGCTGCTGCGCGACTATGTCGGCTCGCTGGCCGAACACGGGTTCGAGCGCTTCTTCTTCGTCAACGGCCATGGCGGCAACATCGCCACGCTGCGCGCCGCCTTCTACGAGATTTATGCGGAGAACCGGGCGCTGCGCGGCCGTGACGCGCCGGACCTGCGCTGCACCCTGGTGAACTGGTGGGAGAATGGCGAGGTCGGCCGGCTGTCGCGCGAGCTGTACCAGGGCAAGGAGGGCTCGCACGCCACCCCCAGCGAGGTGTCGCTGACCCAGTACGCCTATCCCGACTCGATCAAGAGCGCGGCGATGGAACCGGAACAGGCGCCGGCCGGCGGCTTCCACGATGCCCGCGACTTCCGCCGCCGCTATCCCGACGGCCGCATCGGCTCCGCCCCCGGCCTTGCCCGTCCCGAACATGGCCAGCGCCTGTACGAGGCGGCGGTCGGCGCCATCGCCACCCAGTACCGCGCCTTCCTGGCGGAGCAGTAAGGGCGGTCACATGCCTGCATGCCGCCCGCATCCCAATGGGGGCATGCCGGTGGGGCATCTTCGCCCCGCACGTTGATTCGGCGGTCGGACCTGCCTAAATTCGGACCGGTTGACGGAACCCGCGTTCCGCAACCGACCGGCCCGAACAGAGCACGACCGCCCCAGTCCATGATCAACGAGCTGAACCAGCGATCGCGCGAGATTTTCCGGCTGATCGTCGACGCCTATGTGGCGTCGGGGGAGCCGGTCGGCTCGCGCACGATCTCCAGGCGGCTTGGCATGGCCTTGTCGCCCGCGACCATCCGCAACGTGATGGCCGACCTGGAGGAGCAGGGGCTGCTCTACGCCCCGCACACCTCCGCCGGCCGCATCCCGACCGATGCCGGCCTTCGCATGTTCGTCGACGGCCTGCTGGAGATCGGGTCGCTGACCGAGGACGAGCGCGCCTCGATCGAAGCGAAATGCTCCGCCTCCGGCCGCGCCTTCGCCGACGTGCTGGGCGAGGCGTCGACCATGCTGTCCGGCCTGTCGCACTGCGCAGGCCTGGTGGTGGCGCCCAAGACCGACCGGCCGCTCAAGCACATCGAGTTCGTGTCGCTCGGCCCCGGCCGCGCCCTCGTCGTCCTGGTGAACGAGGACGGGCTGGTCGAGAACCGGGTGATCGAGGTGCCGATGGGGGTCCCCACCTCCACCCTGCAGACGGTCTCGAATTTCCTCAGCGCCAAGCTCGCCGGGCGCACGCTGGACGAGGCTCGGCAGGAGGTCCTGCAGGAGATCGAGCAGCAGAAGACCCAGCTGGACGAGCTGTCGCGCAAGGTGGTCGCCGCCGGTCTGGCCACCTGGGCCGGCAGCGGCGGGTCGAACGCCGGCCAGTTGATCGTCCGCGGCCAGTCCCGCCTGCTGGAGGACGTCACCGCGCTGTCGGATCTGGAGCGCGTGCGCGGCCTGTTCGAGGCGCTGGAGACCAAGGAGACGATGCTGCGCATGCTGGACGCCACCGGTCGCGGCGACGGCGTGCAGATCTTCATCGGCGCCGAGAACGTCCTGTTCAGCCATTCCGGCTGCTCGATGATCATCTCCCCCTTCCAGAACAGCCGGGAACAGGTGATCGGCGCCATCGGCGTCATCGGCCCGACCCGCATCAATTACGCCCGTATCATTCCGCTGGTCGATTACACCGCCAAGGTGGTCAGCCGGCTGATCGGCTGACCACCACCCTCACCAACTCCGCCTTTTGACGAAGCAAGAATTGAGAAAACCATGAGCGAAGAGCAGAACAAGCCCGCCGACGCCACGGTGGAGCCGACCGAGGCCACCGCCGACACCGCCGCCAACCAGACGGATGCCGGTTCGCCCGAGGACCGCGTCGCCAAGCTGGAGGCCGAGGTCGCCAGCCTGAAGGACCAGCTTCTGCGCGCCATGGCGGAGACGGAGAACACCCGCCGCCGTGCCCAGCGCGACCGCGAGGACGCCAGCAAGTTCGCCGTGTCGAGCTTCGCCAAGGAGCTGGTGTCGGTCGCCGACAATTTGCGCCGCGCGCTCGACGCCGTGCCGGCCGAGGGCCGCGAGCAGGACGATGTTCTGAAGGGCCTCGCCGTCGGCGTCGAGGCGACCGAGCGCCAGCTGTTCGCCGCCTTCGACCGCGCCGGCATCAAGAAGCTGGACCCGGCCGGCGAGCCGTTCGACCCGAACTTCCATCAGGTGATGTTCGAGATCGAGAACACCGGCAAGGCCGCCGGCACCGTCGTGCAGGTTCTCCAGCCCGGCTACACCATCCACGGCCGCCTGCTGCGCGAGGCGATGGTCGGTGTCGCCAAGGGCGGTGACGCCGGCGGCCAGCACGTCGATACGAAGGCGTAACCGTACAGCCTCTGCAAAGCCCCCGGTTCAGCGGCGCCGCCGACGGGCCGGGGGCTTCCTTGTTGTGCGGAATAGGGTACGCCAGCGGTTGACGGTCGGCGGGAAATTGCCTAGGCCTTTCCCATAACTCTTTCGGCCGAGCAACCGGAGCCGCGTTCCATGCCCAAATGCGTCCTGACCGTCGACGATTCCAAGACCATCCGCGACATGGTCGGGTTCACGCTGAAAGGCGCCGGCTATGAGGTGGCGGAGGCGTCGGACGGCACTGCCGGCCTCGCCCTGGTCAACCAGCGCAAGTTCGACTGCATCATCACCGACCTGAACATGCCGGGCCTGGATGGGCTGGCGCTGACCCGCGCCATCCGCGCTTCGGCCACCAACCGCGCCACCCCGGTCCTGCTGCTGACCACCGAAGCCGATCCGGCCAAGAAGTCCGCCGGCCGCGAAGCCGGCGCCACCGGCTGGCTGGTGAAGCCGTTCAACCCGGAAAAGCTGGTGGAGACGGTGCGGAAGGTCTGCCCGTAAGGACCGGTCTTCCCCGTCAACGGGCGACCAGAAACTCCCCTTCAGGATCGTGCGCGGCGAAGCGTTGCTGGGCCTTGCCGCGGTCGGCGACGGCATAGCAGTAGACGCAGCCGTGCGGGCAGCTGTCATAGTCGCCGATGTCGCGGCTTTCGGCGCACAGGCAGCTGGGCCGGTTGCCCTTCTCCCGCGCGGCGATCGCATGGCCCGCGACATCGGACAGCCGCAGCGCATCGACGCAGCGGGCCGGCGCCGTGCCGGGCGTGTCCACGAGGTCCGGCTGGGTGCAGAGCGTCAGCGTCATCCCCTCCCCCGCCGCGATCCCGGCCAGCTCCGCCAGCAGCGCGCGCTTCTCCTCCCCCTCCGGATCGCGCCAGCCGATGCCGGCGGCGGCGAGGTTGCGGGCGGTCTTGCGGTAAGGCTGGAGGAAGGACACCACCACCTCGTCGGTCACCCCGCGCAGCGAGCGGGCGATGGCGGCGAAGGTCTCGCGGTGCCAGGCGGGCGGCGTCGCGTCGGTCAGGGCGATGGGGTCGTAGCGCCAGACCGCGGCACGCGGCCCCCAGTGCCCGCGCACCTGTGCCATATGGCCGACCGCGGTCTCCCAGGCGGGGACCGAGCGCTCCAGCGCGGTCGGCAGGCCGGTGATGCTGTATTGCACGACGAAGGGAAAGCCGCGCTCCGCCACGCTGTCGAGCGCGGGCAGGAACGGTCCCAGATTCTTAGTCCAGAAGATGAGGCCGTCGACCGCCGGACGGGTCAGGTCGATGCGGTAGGTCTGGCCGCCATAGGGATTGACCATCCGGCAATGGCCGGCGTCGAGGCGGTTCAGGAACCAGCGCCCGTAGAAGGCGGGAATGTCGGTCTTGTAGCTGGCGGAGATGATCATGCAGCCAGCATGGGTATGCCGGCCCGCCACATCAAGGGCAGGCCGGCATTCCCAAATCCTTACTGGACCGCGCGGACTTCGACCACTTCGGGGATGTAGTGGCGCAGCATGTTCTCGATGCCGTGCTTCAGCGTGGCGGTGGAGCTGGGGCAGCCGGAGCAGGCCCCCTTCATCGCCAGATAGACGACGCCGCGCTCGAAGCCCTGGAAGGTGATGTCGCCGCCGTCCTGGGCGACCGACGGGCGGACGCGGGTGTCCAGCAGCTCCTTGATCTGCTCGACGATCTCCTCGTCGTCGGCGTTCGCCGCCGCGGCATGGCCGTCGCCGCCGTCCTCCAGCAGGACCGGGCGGTCGGCGGTGAAATGCTCCATGATCACGCCGAGGATCGACGGCTTCAGCAGGAACCAGTCGCGCGCATCGGTCTTGGTGATGGTGATGAAGTCGGCACCCAGGAAGACGCCGACGACACCCTCGATCTCGAACAGGCGCTGGGCGAGCGGCGAACGGGCGGCATCCTCGCGGCTGGTGAAGTCGGCGGTGCCGCGTCCGAGCACGTCACGCCCCGGCAGGAACTTGAGAGTCGCCGGGTTGGGCGTCTGCTCGGTCTGAATGAACATGGTCTGGTCCTCCATCGGCGGCGGAATGGAACCGCCGGCGCGCCCAGGATTGGGCTGCGGCACGATTGGGGGAAATCTGGGCCGAAACGCCGGGCGGATCAAGGACCCCGGTTGTGTGGGTATTCGGCATCCGGCATGCGCGGCGCCTATCCTTACCTGCGTGCCCCGTTCACGTGATCGCGTCCAGTTCCTCGTTGCTGAGACCGCCGGGGACGATGGTCAGCGGGATGTGCAGCCGCCCCAGCCCGCGGCCGGTGTAGTAGGAGATCAGCGGGCCGGGCCCCTCCGGGTCGGTGCCGGCGGCCAGCACCAGGATGGAGATGCTCGGCTCCTCGCCGATCAGGGCCAGCACCTCCTCGGTGCGGTTGCCTTCGCGGACATAGAGCGCCGGCAGGGTGCCGGTCAGCTGGTTGACCTCGCGCGCCAGCTTCTGGAGCATCTGCTCCGCCTCGGCGCGCTGTTCCTCGCGGATCAGGTTCTCCACCGCCAGCCAGTGCTGCATCTCGCCCTTTTCCAGGACGGTCAGCAGCGCCACCTTGCCGCCCGACTTGCGGGCGCGCAGGCAGGCATAGCGGAGCGCCACCTTCAGCTCCGGGCTGTCGTCGACCACCACCAGGAAGATGCGCACCGGTTTTGCGGCGGGGGGCTGCTGCGTGTCGGGCGTCGTCGGCTGCGTCGTGTCGGTCATCTCTGTCACCCTCTCGGCTTAGACCCGGCGGAATGCGGCGCCGGCCGCCCAGCCGGCCGCGATGGCGCCGAGGACGGCGACCACCCCGTAGATGACCGGGCGGTTGCGCGCAAAGTCCGACACTTCGGCGCTGAACCCGATCTTGGACACCACCAGCGGAGTGGTCTGGGCGCTGACCACCTCGCCGTCGCGTATCAGCAGGGCTTCGACATTGTACAGCCCGGTCGGGACATTGGCCGGGAAATAGATGTTGGTGCGGAACAGCCGTTCGCCCAGGAAGGCGACCTGCCCCATGGAGATGGCGTAGAGCCCCTGGCGCTGCTTGTTGCGGATCAGCGCGCTGCGGTAGGCGGCAAGCTCCTCCGGCGGCAGGGTGGGATCGGCCGGCAGCTGCAGCTGCGGCAGGCCCAGCTGGTGGCGCTCCAGAACCGGGCGGCCGACCAGCTGGTCGAGCGGCCGGCTGACCGCCACCGTGTAGAAGCTGGGCACCTGGTCGAAGCGCAGGCTGTCGGTGTTCATCCACATGCCGGCCACCCGCTGCTTGCGACGGACGGTGGCGGGGGAGCGCGGGCCGGTGACGACGATGGCGACGTCGCCCGCCCCGTCGGTGGTGCCGAACAGCACGACCTCCGTGCCGGTGAAGCCGGTGGTGATGGCGATCAGGTGGCTCGACAGGTCGGCGACCAGCTGCTGCGCCCACACCGTCGCCGCCACCGTGCCGCCCAGCAGCAGCCCGGCCAGCGCCGCGGCGGCCTGCACCAGCCTGCGCTTGATGGGCCGGCGCTTGGCTGGCCTGCGTTCGGTCATGCCCGCCGCCATCAGTGCAGCCCCATGGTCAGGGTGTAGAGGTCGTCGGGACGGGAGAACAGGTCCCAGGCCAGCTTCAGCGCCACCGCCACCACGATCATCGACAGCGCCATCCGGGCGGTCTCGCCGCGCAGCCGGGTGCCGGCCCTGGTGCCGAACTGCGCGCCGATCACGCCGCCGATCAGCAGCAGGAGCGCCAGCATGGCGTCCACCGTCTGGTTGGTGGCGGCCTGGAGCAGGGTCGCCGCCGCGGTGGTGAAGATGATCTGGAACAGCGAGGTGCCGGCGACCAGACCGGCCGGCATGTTCAGCAGATAGATCATCGCCGGCACCAGCAGGAAGCCGCCGCCGATGCCCATGATCGCCACCAGCATGCCGCCGACCGCCCCGATCCCCGCCGGCAGCAGGGCGGAGATGTAGAGCTTGGAGCGCTGGAAGCGCATCTTGAAGGGCAGGCCGTGCAGCCAGATGTGGCGGTGCAGCTTGCCGCGCTTGGCCGTCGGCGCCCGGCGGCGCAGGATGGCGCGGCTGCTTTCCACCAGCATCATGCCGCCGATGGTGCCGAGGAAGAAGACGTAGGACAGGGTGATGGCGATGTCGATCTGGCCCAGCCGCTGGAGGATGCCGAAGATCCACACCCCCACCGCGGTGCCGACCACGCCGCCGCCCAGCATCACCACACCCAGCTTCACGTCGACATTGCCGCGCCGCCAGTGGGCGAGCACGCCGGACACGCTGGCGGCGACCAGCTGGTTGGCCTGGGTGCCGACGGCGATTGCCGGGGGAACGCCGATGAAGATCAGCAGCGGCGTCATCAGGAAGCCGCCGCCGACGCCGAACATGCCCGACAGGAAGCCGACCAGCCAGCCCATGCCGAGCACCAGCAGCGCGTTGACCGACATCTCGGCAATCGGCAGGTAGACTTGCATGGAGGGGCAATCTGTCAGGATGGGCGGCGGGATCGGCAGCTTACCCGAGCCGGTGCCGTGGCGGAAGACCGCAGCGCCGGCCTTTTGGGGGGTCGCTTCCGGTGACGGGGCCGGCGGGAGGGGTGGAACGGCGTGGAACGGTTTCCGGCCGATGTTCCATCTTGTCCGCCTTACAGACGGTCGAAGGCGGCCTTGCCCCGGCGTTCCAGCGCCGAGCCGAGGGTTGGATAGGGATCGTCGGGGTTGAGGGTATAGGGATAGACGCCCTTTGGCCCCGCCGCCTCCGGGCGGGCGAGGATGGCGGCGACGGCGCGCGGATCGGGCGGGGTGCGTTCGCGGAAGGCGCCGGGGATGCTGTCGTCGTCGAGGTCGGCGATAAGGTCTGCGGCAGGGTCAGCCGCAGGGTCGGTGGCAGACAGGTCTTCCGACGGCTGCGGGGGCTGCGGCCGTTGCGCCGGCTGTGGTGCGAGCCCGTCGAGGATGCCGAGCCGGTCGGCCAGCCAGCGCACGGTGGACGGATCGCCGGAGGAGACCAGCCGTTCGATCTGCTCGACCACCAGACTGCGCAGCGAGGAGAGGCGCAGGTCGGCCTCGCGGCGCAACGCCTGCCGCTCCCACCACACTCTGTGACGGAAATCCTTGGAGCCGTAGTAAGCGCGCCAGAGGGTGGTGCGGCTGCATCCCATGGCGCGGGCGACATAAAGGAAGCTGCTGCCGCGCGCCAGCATGCCGGCGGCCATGATCCACTGCTCCTCATGGAACTGCGAGCCGGGGACCAGAGAGCCGTCCGACGGCACCGGCGGCTCTTCGGCCCACACCGGGAACTGGTCGTTTGCGAGGGTACGGCTGTCGAGGGGCATGGCGTGGCTCCGCGAATGGGTGGGCATTGCGGAGAGGTTATAGGAATTATTTCTCCAAACGGTGGGCTTTTGCGAAAAACGGCAACCGGGCAGGGGGTCAGTGCACCGCCGCGTGGAAGAAGACCTGATAGCCGCCCTTCTGCGGGAAGACATGGTCCGCCTCGCGCCGGGCGGACGCCATGTCCAGCGCATGCACCACGACCCGGTTGCCATAGCGCCAGGCCGGGTTCACCGGCTTGCCGGCGGCGCGGGCGGCGGCGGCGACAACGGTGTCGAACTTCGCCTCCGCCTTGAAGCCGCGCCGGTTGCCACCGGGGGGGCCGAGGACGTGCAGGAAGACCGGCGGTTCCTTGTCCAGCGTGTCGATCTGGCGCTGGAGATGGCTGACCCGCAGTTCGGCGGCGGTCAGACGGCCCCTCGCCTCCTCCAGCCGGCAGGCCATGTCGGCCAGCGCCTCCGTCTCGGCGCGCTGGCGTTCCTTCAGCGGCCGCACCGACTGGCGCAGCCGGTCGAGCCCGGCCACCCGTTCCCAGCTGCGCCGGATGCCGACCCAGCACAGATGGCACAGCACGGCCAGCGCCGCCACCAGCGGCACCGCCGAGCTGAGAATCGTCCGCACCACCTCCATCACACCCCCTCCCCCGTCGAAGTCCGTCGAAGTCCGCCGCAAATGCCGGTACCCGCCCTGGCACGCCGGTTGCTGCAATCCCGGCAGTCACGCACGCAGCAAGGAGCGTGCCGAAGGAGCGGAGGACCGATGGGCATGCAGACGCCGCTGCTGCTGGTGCTGGAAATGGTCATCATGATGGCCTGCCTCAGCTGGGGCACCGTGTCGATCCTGCGGATCGGCTACCGGATCGCGTCGGTGCAGCGCCGCCGGTCGCAGCTGCATCATGGACGGACGGAGCTGGCCCAGACCACCGACTCCCTGCGGCGCGACCTGCGCCGGCAGGAAACCGAACTGCGCCAGCTGGAGGACGCGATATCCGTGCGCAACGCCCAGGCGGCGGAATTGCAGAGCCAATTGAACGACCTGCGCCGCCAGGGGCCGCGGGAATACACGCTGATGACCGAGCGGTTCGGCGAAAAGGACCGGCTGTGGCTGCTGACCGTCCCGCGTCCCGACCGGCCGGAGCGCTGGGCGGTGGCCGCCCCCGACAGCGGGACGGCGCTGGCGCTGCTGTGCGCCCGGGTCACCGTGCCGGAGCGGCCGGTGGTGGATGACCAGTTGAACTGAGCCGGCTGAACCGAAGAAGACCGGACCGGAACGAGAACCGGCCGCAGTTGCAAAATGCAGTGCGGCCGGCAACGTTGTCGCGATCTGAGGCGCAAATCGCAGGTTAGAGGATGCCCTTGGCGGCGACCAGCTCGCGCAGGTTCACCTCCGGCCGGGCGCCGACATGGCTGATGATCTCCGCCGCGGCGACGGCGCCCAGACGGCCGCAGACCGCCGGGGACAGGCCGCGGGTGTGGCCGAACAGGAAGCCGGCGGCATAGAGGTCGCCGGCACCGGTGGTGTCGACCACCCGCTCCACCGGCTCGGCCGCCACCTCGACCACCTCGCCGGCCGACACGATGACCGCGCCCTTCTCGCTACGGGTCAGCGCCGCCGTCTTGCCCAGCCGCTTCACCGCCGCCAGCGCGTCCTCGAAGCTGTCGGTGCCGTAGAGGGCGCCGATCTCATGCTCGTTGGCGAACAGGATGTCGACATGGCGTTCCACCAGATCGACGAACTCGGCATGATGGCGGTGGACGCAGAAGCTGTCGGACAGCGACAGCGACACCTTGCGGCCGGCGGCGTGCGCGATCTCCGCCGCCTTGCGGAAGGCCTCCTTGGCGCGGGGCGGATCCCACAGATAGCCTTCCAGATAGGTGACCTGCGAGCCGGCGATCAGCGCCTCGTCGATGTCCTCCGGCCCCAGCTCGACGCAGGCGCCGAGATAGGTGTTCATCGAGCGCTGGGCGTCCGGCGTGACCAGGATCAGGCAGCGGGCGGTCGGCGCCCCGCCCAGCAGCGGCGCGCTGTCGAAGGCGACGCCGGCCGCGCGGATGTCATGGCGGAACACGTCGCCCAGCTGGTCCCTGGCGACCTTGCCGATATAAGCGCCGCGCCCGCCCAGCATGGCGATGCCCGCCATGGTGTTGCCGGCCGAGCCGCCGGAGACCTCCACGCCCGGCCCCATGCGGCCGTAAAGCTCCTCGGCGCGGGCGGCGTCGATCAGCGTCATCGCCCCCTTCTCGATGGTGTTGGCGGCGAGGAAGGCGTCGTCGGCGTGGGCGATCACGTCCACGATGGCGTTGCCGATGCCGGTGACGTCGTAGGCGGCATCCTGAGTGGCATCGGGGGTGGACGTGGCCATGGGCTCTCCTGGAGAATCTTGCGGTCGGGGCGATGTTGCGGCGCGAGTATAGCCGCCGCCGCCCGCATCACAAGTGCGGCTCGGGCGAGCACTTCCGATGCTCCCGAGGGCGATCTTCCTGGCCGCAGCGGATAGCCCTGTCTCCCCCTGGGGAGGGGAAAGGGCCTTTGAGGTGCCCATGGCGAAGCGTCCCCCATCACTTGCATGATGAAAGTGACCGTGCGACAGTCGCCGCCATGCGACGCACCCGCCTGAGCGACGTTCCCTGCCCCATCGCCCGCAGCCTTGACGAGGTCGGGGAATGGTGGTCCCTGCTGATCCTGCGCGACGCGATGTTGGGCCTGACCCGCTTCGACGAGTTCCAGCGCAGCATCGGGCTCGCCACCAACATGCTGACCCGCCGCCTCCAGGCTCTGGTGGAGGCCGGGCTGCTGGAGAAACGGCCCTACCGGGACCGCCCGCTGCGCCACGCCTATCACCTGACCGGCAAGGGGCGGGATTTCCTGCCGGTGCTGATCGCCATGGCCGACTGGGGCAGCCGCTGGCTGCCGCCCGGCGGGGCGTTCCGGATCGTCGACAGGGAAACAGGACGGCGGGTCGAACCGGTGCTGGTCGACAGGACGACCGGCGAAGCGATCCAACCGGAGCGGCTGCGCCCGGAATTCACCATCCCCGCAAAGACGACATGGGCAAAGGACGAAACCGAATGAGACGAGTCGTGGTCACCGGATTGGGCGCGGTCACGCCGCTCGGGGCCGGGGTGAACCCCAGCTGGCGCGCCATGCTGGACGGCCGCAGCGGCATCCGCGCGATCCGTGGGGTCGATGCCGGTGGGATCGATGTCGCCGACCTGCCCTGCCGCATCGCCGGACAGGTGCCGGACAGCGGCGAGGCCGCCTTCGATGCCGATGCGGTGGTGCCGCCCAAGGACCAGCGCAAGATGGACCGCTTCATCCTGCTGGCGCTGGCCGCCGCGGAAGAGGCGGTGGCCGATGCCGGCTGGCGCCCGGCGGACGCGGAGGCGCAGGAGCGCACCGGCGTGATGATCGGCTCCGGCATCGGCGGCCTGCCGGCCCTGGCCGACGCGGCGCTGACACTGCATACGAAGGGGCCGCGCCGCATCTCGCCCTTCTTCGTGCCGTCGACCCTCATTAACCTCGCGTCGGGCCATGTCTCGATCCGCTACGGCTTCCGCGGACCGAACCATGCCGCGGTGACCGCCTGCGCGACCGGGGCCCATGCCATCGGCGACGCCGCCCGGCTGATCGCCATGGACGATGCCGACGTCATGCTGGCCGGCGGCAGCGAGGCGACGATCTGCCGTCTCGCCATCGCCGGCTTCTGCGCCGCCCGCGCCATGTCCAGCGGCTTCAACGACGACCCGGCCCATGCGTCGCGCCCCTGGGACCGCGAGCGCGATGGCTTCGTCATGGGCGAAGGCGCCGGCGTGCTGGTGCTGGAGGAGCTGGAGCACGCCAAGCGGCGCGGGGCGACGATCTATGCCGAGGTCACCGGCTATGGCCTGTCGGGCGACGCCTACCACATCACCTCCCCGGCGGAGGACGGCAACGGCGCCTTCCGCGCCATGCGCGCCGCGCTGAAGCGGGCCGGGCTGGCGCCGGACGCCATCGACTACGTCAACGCCCACGCCACCTCCACCCCGGCCGGCGACCCGGTGGAGATCGCGGCGGTCAAGCGCCTGTTCGGCCCGGCGGCGGCGGCGCTCTCGATGTCCTCGACCAAATCGGCGACCGGCCATCTGCTGGGCGCGGCGGGTGCGGTGGAGGCGATCTTCGCCATCCTGGCCCTGCGCGATCAGGTCGCCCCGCCCACCCTGAACCTGGAAGCGCCGTCGGAGGGCTGCGACCTCGACCTCGTGCCGCTGCGGCCGAAGGAGCGGCGCATCCGCCACGTCCTGTCGAACAGCTTCGGCTTCGGCGGGACGAACGCCGCGCTGGTGTTCAGCCCCGCGCCGTAACGGGAGAGCGGCAGGACGGCACGGGGGGGACTGGAACCCGGCCGCCGGCCACCGTAGATATGCGGGCGGCGGCGGCCATGTCCCGCCGCCCTTCCTTGCCGCCTTACGGACCGCCGATGATCCGCGCCCTCGTGCTTGCCTTCGCCCAGCTGTCCGACCCGCGCGTGCGCCGGGTGGTGTGGACCGGGGTGTTCGTCTCGCTGCTCGCCTATGCCCTGCTGGCGGTCGGCGCCTCGTGGGCGCTGTCGGCGACGCCGCTGACCGGCTATGGCTGGATCGACGCCACCATCGACGTCATGGGCGGGCTGGGGGTGCTGGTGCTGGCGTGGCTGCTGTTCCCGGCCACCGTCGGCACGGTGTCGAGCTTCTTCCTCGACGAGGTGGTGGAGCGGGTGGAGGCGCGGCATTACCCCGGCCTGCCCGCCCCGCGCCAGGCCGGCTGGCTGGAGGAGCTGGCGACGGCGCTGCGCTTCCTGCTGCTGGTGCTGGCAGTCAATCTGCTGGCTTTGCCGATCTACATCTTCGCGCCCGGCCTGAACCTGATCGTCTTCTACACCATCAACGGCTATCTGCTGGGCCGGGAGTATTTCGAGATGGTCGCGCACCGGCGGATGGACCGCGCCGCCGCGCGGGCGATGCGCCGTGCCAGACCGCTGAAACCTTTTTTGGCCGGGGTCGTCATTGCCTTTCTTTCGACAATCCCCTTCGCCAATTTGCTGGTCCCGGTCGTCGCGAGCGCCTTCATGGTTCATGTCCTACAGTCTATGTCGGCGGCCCTTGCGGCAGGCCGGACGACCGTGATACGCCGCTAGGCGGCACGGCCGCACACCGTCGCCTGCCCGGAAACCGGCCGCCCGGACACCGATTGCGGCGACCGCCTTCCCGGCGGGGCGCCTCCGGCACCGGGCCACACGATTTCCAGGCCATCCCGCCACCCGAATGTCCAGACTGGGGGAACCGCTCATGCTGTTCGGACGAAAGACACCGCCCGCCGCTCCCAAGGCCGACAGCCCCGTCCCGCCGCAGCCGGGTGTCCGTCCGTACACCCCGGGCGAGCCCGGCGCCGTCTCGTCGCCGCTCGCCTCGCTGAATAATCCGGCACATGCCCCGGCGTCCGCTCTCGCGGCCGGAGCCGCCGCCCCCAGCATGGCCCACGCCCTGGCGGACACGCAGCACGCCGCCCCGGCCTATCCCGACATGCCTGCCGCCTCGAAGGGACCCGACATGAACAGCATTCCCAAGCCCCCGTCCGCGCCGTCCGTGCCGGGTGCCGGCTTCAAGACCGACGTGCCGCGCCGGGTCGTCGACATGCCCGGCTCCGCCCCGCGCCAGCCGTCGATCCCGATCGCCAACCCGGCCGCCGCCGCCCAGGCTCCGGTCGCGCCGGCCCCCGTCGCCCCGGCCATGCCCGAGCAGCGCCGCCTGATCGTCGGCCGCGACATCTCGCTGACCGGCGAGATCGGCTCGTGCGACGTGGTGGTGGTCGAGGGCACGGTCGAGGCCAAGCTGCGCGAAGGCCGGCTGGTCGAGATCGCCGAGACCGGCCTGTTCAAGGGCTCGGTCGACATCGAGGAGGCCGACATCGCCGGCCGCTTCGAAGGCGACATCGCCGTCCGCGGCCGCCTGACCGTGCGCTCCACCGGCAAGATCACCGGGTCGATCCGCTTCGGCGAACTGGCGGTCGATGCCGGCGGCCAGCTGATCGGCGACATCCAGATCTACGGCGCCGGCTCCAGGCCCGCCGCCGCCGCGGTCCAGCCCGTGGCCCAGCCCGTGGCCGAGCAGGTCCCGGCGGCCGAGACCGTCTGACCGGCAAAAACCGCAAAACGCCCGGCTGGCTTTCTGCCATGCCGGGCGTTTTGCGTCTGGGTCAGGCGAGATCAGGCGATGATCTTGTCCTTGAAGCCGCAGAGGTCGGCGACCGGGCAGACCGGGCAATCGGGCTTGCGCGCCTTGCAGACGTAGCGGCCGTGCAGGATCAGCCAGTGGTGGGCATGGCGGCGGTACAGCTTGGGCACCGTCTTCAGCAGCTTCGCCTCCACCGCGTCCGGCGTCTTGCCGGGGGCGAGCCCGGTGCGGTTGCCGACCCGGAAGATGTGGGTGTCGACCGCGATGGTCTCCTCGCCGAAGGCGACGTTGAGGACGACGTTGGCGGTCTTGCGGCCGACACCGGGAAGCTGTTCCAGCGCGTCGCGGTCGCGCGGCACCTCGCCGCCATGGCGCTCGATCAGCAGCTCCGACAGGCGGATGACGTTCTTGGCCTTGGTGTTGAACAGGCCGATGGTCTTGATGTAGCCGCGCAGCCCCTCCTCGCCCAGCGCCACCATCTGCTGGGGCGTGGTGACGAGCTGGAACAGCGGTCCGGTCGCCCGGTTCACCCCGACGTCGGTGGCCTGGGCCGACAGCACCACGGCGACCAGCAGCGTGTAAGGATTGATGTATTCCAGCTCGCTCCGGGGTTCCGGATTGGCGGCGGACAGGCGGCGGAAGAATTCCTGGACGGCGGCTGGCTTCATGGCCGCCACCATAGCCGCAACGGCCCCGCCTGCGCCAGAGGCGGAGCGGGCCGTTCGGAGGGGCTGCGACAGGCGATGATGACAGCCGCGAAACACTCCGGCGCAGGCCGCAGGCCAAACTGCAGCGTTGCGTCGCAATTTGCGACAAAGATTGGAATAAGTGACGCCGGATCAACAGAATTGGTCGCAGAATACCGGCTTTCCGGTCGCTTTCACGGTGGCGTATGATTTGCTGACTGCCGGGACACCGCTTGAACGCCTTTAAAAGAACCATGGATCATCCTGGTTGTGGCGTTCCGATCGGATAAGGGTATCTTGATATGACCGCGTCTTTTCTTGTGGAACTGAAGGATTGGGGACTGCATGTCCGGTTGCAGGGCACCCTGTCGCTGGAGCAGCGCGACACCATCGCCCGGCAGGTGGAGAGGCACTGCGCCACCCTGGGCGCCCGCGGCACGTCCTGGAGCAGCCTTGTCGAGTTCGACCGCTTCGAGGCCGAGGGATTCCGGCCGGAGATCGTCGTCGCCCTGATGAAGCTGGCCCGGCGCTGCGGACAGCTGCGCTGCGGCGTGGTGATGACCGACTGGCACTGGGCCGCGGCAATGGCGGAGGTGATGATCGCCGCCGGCATCGACGATCAGGCGCGGATCTTCGTCCTAGCCGAGGATCCGCAGGCCGACGGCGGTCTGGCCGGAGAGATCGGGGGCCGGCCGGCCGCGGACCATTACGGCATGGACAGCGCCATGGCCTGGGTGCTGAACGGCGGCTTGGTGCCGATGGTGTCGAAGGCGGCATAAGGAGGGCGGCATGACGAGGGCGGCATAACCCCGCTTTCCTCGCGGTTTTCTGCCGGGCGGCGCTGGGGTAGGATGGCCGCCATGCCAATCGACATCAGCGGCCCGCAACCCGGTGGCCGGCAGCCCGGCGACGGTCCCTCCCCCGCGGAAAGCGGCGGCGGCAGTGGGTCGGTGCGCGTGCTGTTCGACGCCATCCTCCACCCGCACCGCAGCCTGGGCCGCAGCGGCTTCCGGGTCCTTATGGCGGTGGTGGTGGCGATGAACCTGATCGTCGCCGGCATCTTCGTCGCCCATGGCGCCTGGCCGGTCGTGCCCTTCTGCGGGCTGGACGTTCTGGCGCTGTGGCTGGCCTTCCGCGTCAGCTACCGCTCGGCCCGCCAGTACGAACGGGTGCGGCTGACCGAAACCGCGCTGACGGTGCAGCGGGTGCATTGGAAGGCGCCGGAGCGGCGCTGGTCCTTCCATCCCTATTGGCTGCGGATCACCCACACCGAGCCGGCCGACCATGAGCGCCGCGGCGCCGCCGGGCAGGTCACGCTGAGTTCCCATGGCCAGTCCGTAGGCGTCGGGTCCTTCCTGTCGCCGGACGAACGGTCCAGCTTCGCCAGCGCGCTGGGCGATGCGCTGCGGGCCTGGCGCCGTCCGCCCTGCCCGCCGGCGCCCGCCGGATAGGTCCTGCCTAGCGTTTGTCCGCCGGGTCGGGCAGGCCGCGTTCCTCCAGCTCCTCGTCGACCTCGCGCTCCACTTCGCGCTCGACCGCGCGCTCCACCTTCTCGTCGATGCGGTGGTCCAGGCACTCGGCGGTCTGGGCGAGCTTTTCGAAGCTGCGCTTCACCTTCGCCAGCTCGGTTTCCGGCATCTCCTCCACGTCGATCATGCCGTTGCGGGCGGAGTGGGTGGCGCGGATCAGTTCGTCCAGCTTCAGGTGGATGGCCTGGGTGTCGCGGTTCTGGGCGTTCTGGATGATGAACACCATCAGGAAGGTGACGATGGTGGTGCCGGTGTTGATCACCAGCTGCCACGTGTCGGAGAAGTGGAACAGCGGTCCGGTCAGCCCCCAGACCAGCACCACGGCGAAGGCGGTGACGAAGGCGCCCGGACGGCCGGACTGGCGCTCCATCCAGCGGGCGAACCGGGAAAAGGCATCGCTGACCATTTTTGCGGCTGGCTCCCGCTGATCGAACGTACAGGACGTACATAAGGAAAACGCCCGGCAATGCCGGGCGTTCCCTGTCCGTAACGTCGGAGCCCGTGCTTACGGGCGGTACCCCCGGCGGGCGGTACCCCCGGCGGTCAGGAGCCCTGGCTGAGCGCTTCCGCCAGCGCGCGGTCCTGCGGGTTCTGGCCGACGACCAGCTGCATCGACTGGGTCGGCATGGCGATGCCCAGCTCGTCGAACTTCTTCTTCAGCAGGCGGTTGAACTCGCGGGTGACACCCCACTGGCGGGTCGGGCGGGTCTTGAACTGGGCCAGGATGTTGATGCCGGTGTCGGACAGCTTGTCGACGCCCAGCACCTCCAGCGGGTTCAGGATGTCGGCGGCGAACTGCGGCTGGGCCTGGACCTCGGCGCCGGTTTCCTTCAGCGCGGCGATGATGCGGTCGGGATCCTCGCGGTTGGACACCGTGATGTTGAACAGGGTGACCGAGAAGTCCTTGCTCATGTTCTTCACGGTGGTGACGGCGCTGAACGGCACGGAATGGACGGCACCCGCCCCGTCGCGCAGGCGGATCGAGCGGATGGAGATCGCCTCCACCGTACCGGAATGGCCGCCGCCGACATCCACCACGTCGCCGACCGACACCGTGTCCTCGAACAGGATGAACAGGCCGGTGATGATGTCCTTGACCAGGGTCTGCGATCCGAAACCGATGGCCAGACCGACGACACCGGCACCGGCCAGCAGCGGCGCGATGTTGACGCCCAGCTCCGACAGGGTGATCAGCGACACCATCGTCACCAGCAGGATCAGGAAGGCGTTGCGCAGCAGCGGCAGCAGCGTGCGCATGCGGGCGCTGCGTTCGATGCGGGTGCCGTTGCGGTCGGTGGCGCGCAGGAAATGCTCGATCAGCGCGCTCACCACCTCCCAGGCGACGATGGCGCCGGCCAGCAGCAGGCCGATGGAGATGGCGCTGCCGAGGATGCGGCGGCCGGCGTTCGTTTCGACCATCCCCAGCGTGTCGATGCCCCAGCCGTTCAGCGCGGCGCCGAGCGCCACCAGCCAGATGATGACCTTGCCGATGCGCTGGACGATGGGGAGATAGTGGAAGGCGCGGGTGTGGAGCTGCGGCAGGTTGCCGGCCAGCTCGCGGTTCATGGTCAGGCCGCGGCGCAGCGTCCGGTTCAGCCCGCCCACCAGAAGCCGGGCCACCACCACCGCCACCACGGTCACCGCGGTGCCGCGGGCCAGGAATTCGAAGCCGCCATAGACGTTCAGCACCCAGACGCCCAGCGTCACCACGACATAGAGGATGGCCAGCACGTGCCAGATCTCGGCGAAGCGGCGGCGCGCGGTGCGCAGGACCGCCCCCTGCCCTTCCGCCTCGCGCCGGGCGGTCGCCAGCGGGTCGCCGTCGCCCGACAGCGGGTTGCCGCGCATCCAGTCGGCGACGCCGACGCGGTTCTGCAGGATCAGCGCGATCAGCATGGCGGCGATCACCACGCCCAGCAGCTTCAGCAGCGCGCCGTAGGCGCCCAGCGGCAGGCCCAGCACATAGGCGCCCTCCGCCAGGAAATAGCCGTAGACCGCGACCGCGATCAGCCGGCGCGACCAGATGTAGCAACGCTTCGCCCCGGCCTCGCTGGTGTGGACCATGCGCAGGTTGGGGGCGTCGGGCGCGAACAGCATCCGCACCAGGATCAGCAGCGCCTGGGTGATGACGGTGGCGTTCACCACCGCCAGCGCCACCAGCCGGACGCGCGGCGCCGGCTCGGTCACCGAAAGGATGGTGTAGGCGACGACGATGAAGCCGAGGATCGGCGCCAGTTCCAGCACCGCCCGGCCGAGCAGCATCGGGATGCGCAGCAGGGTGGAGCCGACATGGCGGGCAGCCATGGCGTGGCGCGGCCGGCTGAGCAGCCAGGCGATGCCGCGCGCGGCCACCGCGCCGATGCCGAGGATCATCGCCAGCTGGATGCCGATCTGCACCCAGCGGTCGCGGGCGGTGTCGTCCTGCGCCTGCCGCTGGACCCAGGACAGCGCCCCCGGCAGGTCGGAGAAGACGTTGGCGACCTGCACCAGCTGGCGGCTGACCACGTCCATCCGCGCCGCCAGGAAGGCCAGCGCGCGGGCGCCAAGGGTCTGCGGCAGAGCCGACTCGCCTTCCGCCTCCTTGGCCTGGGCGAGGCCGCGCTGGGCGGTGATCAGGTTGCGCAGCTGGGTGACCAGCTGGGTGCGCGCATCCTGGTTCTCCAGCGTGCCGACCAGCGCCTCCAGCTGCTGCACGGTCGCCTCGTCCACCACCACCGGCGCGGCGGCGGCGGGAGCGGCGGCACCGGCGGCGGGTGCCGGACCGGCGCCGGCGGGCGCTGCTGAGGCGGCGAGCACCGGAGCCCCCGCCCCGGCGAGCAGAGCCACGAGAAGCAGGACGGCCAGGCCGCCGGACAGGAGCTGACGCCAAACGCTTGGCAGTGGGTTTGCGGCGGGCGTTGCGGACCGGATCATCGGCAATTCACTCGGGTGGTCTCTGACGGGGCGGCGATACGGGTGGGCGGCACAGAAACAGCCGGCCGGCACCCTGGCGTGGAACTGTGGCTCCAATAAGCCGGGGCTCCGATATGCCGGGTTTCGGGAAGTTAGTTCTCCCGCTTCCGCTTGCCAACCCGACTGTCTGTTCCTTTTTTTAGCGGGGCCCCTGCCGGCGGAGATGCCGGCGGTGCCGGAAGCGCTGAGTAAGGATGAGCCATGAGCGACACACCTCCCAAACCGGATGCCAAGCCGGATCCCAAGCCGGACGGGCGTACCGGACTGGAACCGGACCGGCAGGTCGGACAGGACGGCGCCGTCCGCGACAAGCTGGTCGCCACCAAGGAGCAATGGGCGCGCGACGGCCGTGCGCTCACCGGCCATGCCGCCGACCCGGCGCGCGACCGGCTGCCGCCCGGCCAGCGTCTGGTGACCGACTGGCCGGTGCTGGATCTCGGCATCACGCCGAAGGTGACGACGGCCAACTGGACGCTCGCGGTGGACGGGCTGGTGGAGAACCGCCTGTCGTGGAACTGGGGCGATTTCCAGGCCCAGCCGCAGGAGAGCTTCGTCTCCGACATCCACTGCGTCACCACCTGGTCGCGCTACGACAACCGCTGGGAGGGGGTCAGCGCCCGCCGCCTGCTGGAGCTGGCCCGGCCGAAGCCGGAGGCGCGCTTCGTCGTCTTCCATTCCTTCGACGGCTACACCACCAACGTCGCCCTGTCGGACTTCGACGACGACGGTGTGCTGCTCGCCACGAGCTGGGAGGGACAGCCGATCAGCCGCGAGCATGGCGGTCCGGTGCGGATCATCCTGCCCAAGCTGTATCTGTGGAAGAGCGCCAAGTGGGTGAAGCGGATCGAGCTGCTGGCCAGCGACCGCAAGGGCTATTGGGAGGTCCGCGGCTACAACAACCACGCCGACCCTTGGCTGGAGGAGCGCTATTCGGACTGACGGGTGGCCGGCGGGGGCAAGTCACTCGCCTGAACGCAAGGTACTGGAGACGCAGGCAACGATCGACACGGATTTCACGGATTTTGACACGGATTTCACGGAACCGCCCGGTTCAGCACGGTCCATCCCGGTCGCCATTCCTATGGATTGACGTCGCGGATACAGCCTGATCCGTGTAATCCGTGTTCTATGTTGCTTCCAACGGCGTGACGCCCACCTTTCAGGCGAGCGCTCCGGCGACGCCGCACTTTCACCAAAAGCCGCTTTCCCCTTGCAAGCGAAACCGTTAAGGTGCGGCGCAAGTGGCCCCGTAGCTCATCAGGATAGAGCGCGAGTTTCCTAAACTTGAGGCAGCAGGTTCGAGTCCTGCCGGGGTCACCACCACAAAAAATCGCCGTTCAGTGCGCGACGATGGCGCAGACCGCCGCCTTCGTCGCCTTGGCCAGATCGGCGGGCGCCAGCACGATCTGCAAGCCGCGCCGGCCGCCATTCACCACCATTTCCGGCAGCGCTTCGGCGCTCGCGTCGATGAAGGTCGGCAGCGCCTTCTTCTGGCCGAGCGGGCTGATGCCGCCGACCAGGAAGCCGGTGGTCTTTTCCGCCAGCGCCGGGTCGGCCAGATCGGCCTTCTTCGCCTTGGCCGCCGCGGCGATGGCCTTCAAATCCAGCTTGGCCGCAACCGGGATGACGGCGCAGGCCAGCGCCTTGGGCTCCAGCTGGACGATCAGGGTCTTGTAAACGATGGCCGGGTCGAGGCCGAGCGATTCGGCCGCGTGCAGGCCGATGGCGTCGGCCGACGGGTCGTACTCGTATTCCATCAGCCGGAAGGCGACGCCCGCCGCCTTCGCCGCATTGACCGCCGGGGTCACCTTCGCCGCCATGCTCCACACCGCTCGCTGAACTAAGTGCGGCGGGAGCTTGGCAGGCGGTGCAAGGGGTGTAAAGCCCTCTCCCCGAACGGAAAGAGGGAGACGCTCACTCCATCCCGCGCGACGACGGGTTGCCGATCATCGTCAGGAATTCGCGGCGGGTCGACGGGTCGGTGCGGAAGGCGCCCAGCATGCGGCTGGTCACCATGGTCACGCCGGTCTTGTGGATGCCGCGGGTCGTCATGCACTGGTGCTGCGCCTCGACCACCACGGCGACACCCTCGGGCTGGAGGACCTCGTCGATGGTGTTGGCGATCTGCGCCGTCATCTTCTCCTGGATCTGCAGGCGCTTGCCATAGGCCTCGACCAGCCGCGCCAGCTTGGAGATGCCGACGACGCGGCGGCGCGGCAGATAGGCGACATGGGCCTTGCCGATGATCGGCACCATGTGGTGCTCGCAATAGGACTCGACCCGGATGTCGCGCAGCACAACCATCTCGTCGTAGCCGTCGGTCTCCTCGAAGGTGCGCGACAGGATCTCGACCGGGTCGATGCCGTAGCCGGCGAAGAATTCCTCATAGGAGCGGACGACGCGGTCCGGCGTGCCGACCAGCCCTTCGCGCGCCGGGTCGTCGCCGGCCCAGCGGATCAGGGTGCGCACGGCCTCCTCCGCCTCGGCGCGGGACGGGCGGGCAAGGGCGTCCGGCCGGGACAGGCCGGGGCCGCGGAGCACGTTGTCGGCCGCCGGAGGCTTGGCGTGCGGGGTCTTGGTAGCCGTCACGGGAACATCCTTTCCATAACTGATAACACGCCTTGCGTGGACCATCGGCCGTGAGCCGACGGCTGTCGCGCAACACGCCCATCCTGTCTGGCGTCACTCGGGTTTGCCGTCAGTACGGAGCCGATGCCTCGGCGGATCAACCGAACGGCCCGTAAGACGAAAAGGAAATATCTGGAACGGAGCGGCGGCGCCTGCCTTCCCGTTTCCGCCCGGTTTCTGTCGCCGGACGCCATTCGGAAGATCCTAGATAGGATCCGGCCTATGACCTTCAAGCGATGGACAAAGTACGGGCAGCCATGCGGCTTGTCAAAGCCGCGTGTTGAATTCTTCCAATAACCACACAAGTTCTATTGTATTATTCGCCTGCAGCCGGATTTCCGCAGCCGGAATTCTGGGTCCGGATTTTTCCGGTCAGTTCAGCTGCATTGGCTGGTGCGGGCTGTCCAGCGAGAAGGCCGGGATCGTCACGTCGAAGGCGCGGCCGTCCTCGCCCTCCATGCCGTAGGTTCCGGCCATGATGCCGGACGGCGTGCCGAGCGGGGTGCCGCTGGTGTATTCGAAATGGTCGCCCGGCTCCAGCACCGGCTGTTCGCCGACGACGCCGGGCCCCCGCACCTCCTGCACGCGGCCCATGGCGTCGGTGATGCGCCAGTGGCGGGTGCGCAGCTGCACCGTCTCCTCGCCCTCATTCTCGATGCGGACATGGTAGGCCCAGACGAAGCGTCCCTCCGCCGGGGACGACTGGTCCTCCAGGAACACGGGCTGCACGGTGACGCGGATGTCGTGGGTGACGGCGGTGTACATGGTCGAGAATCCTGGCGGGCAATCCTGGGCGGGCAATCCGAACGGACAGCCCGGTAAACGGCGCCGGGCGGCTGTCGGCACAGAATAAGGTCCCCCCTCCGCACTGTCCAGAAGCGCCCCGGACAATCGTGGGACATGCCCGCATTCAGATGGATACAGTTATGCACTGCATCGGGGTCTCCACGGTCTTGCGACGGGGGGGCGACGATGATATATGCGCAAGTCCCAGCAACGGCCGAAGAGCCTTGTCCATGTCTCGTTCGCACGCCCTTCGCATCCGACGACGGAGCCTCGCACCGCGCATTGCGGTTGCGGCCGTCCTTGGGTCGCGTGCGAACGCCAGAGGCACATCGGGGACCTGACACCCCCGGCCTTCCGGCGGCGGCGCGATCCGCCCTTCAGAAGCCTTCTGAGAAGACCTTCTTCCCGCCGGGAGCCCCAGCTGATGATCATCACCGTCGAAGAGCCCAAGCACGCCGCCGCCATCGAAGCCTTGCTGGACGCCTCCTTCGGTCCCGACCGCTTCAACAAGACCGCCTACCGGCTGCGCGACGGCGTCGACTCCATCCCCGCCCTGAACCTCGTCGCCATCGAGCATGACGAGCATGGCCGCGAGGTGGTGGTGGGCACCATCCGCTACTGGCCGATCCTGGTCGGCGGCGCCACCCCGTCCATCCTGCTCGGCCCCATCGCGGTCGCCGCCCATCTCCAGGGCAGCGGGCTGGGCAGCAAGATGATCCGGATGAGCCTGAACAAGGCGGTGGCGCTGGGCCACAAGTCGGTGATCCTGGTCGGCGACGCCCCCTATTACGAGCGGTTCGGCTTCTCCCGCGCCCTGACGCTGGGCATGGAGATGCCGGGTCCGGTCGACATGAGCCGGCTGTTGGGGCTGGAACTGGTCGAAGGCTCGCTGGCCGGCGCCGCCGGCATGATCGGCAAGCCCGAGCAGGCCGACGCGCAGGAGAGCGAGGCCGGCGCCACGCCGGTTCTCGGCCCGGTGCTGGCCACGTCTATCGACCTGCCGGCGGGAGACACCCCCGTCCCTTTCAGCGCCCTGTTCGGCCGGACGGCGGCGGAGCGACTTTGGACTGACCGGGTGCGCCGGACCGACTGGTTCTGGCGCGACGGCCTCCAGGCCGGGGCGGCGTGACCGTTCCGCATCCCGGAAACGGCTTGTTGTGCGAAATGGAGCGGGGCGAAGCGGGATTGACTCGATTCGCCCCGCACGCGATACCATCTTTTCAGGAGCGACGCCGGACCGACGGCGTGCCGCGCGCCACGCAGAACCGTGAGCGCGCTATTCGTTTTTGTTCCAAGCGGAAGGGTGCGGGTTGACCAAGAAGCTGTTCATCAAGACCTGGGGCTGCCAGATGAACGTGTACGACTCCGCCCGCATGGTGGACGTCCTGGCACCGCTGGGCTACCAACCGGTCGATGAGCCGGACGGCGCCGACATGGTGATCCTGAACACCTGCCACATCCGCGAGAAGGCGGCCGAGAAGGTCTTCTCCGAGCTGGGCCGGCTGCGCCAGATGAAGGACCGCAAGGCGGAGGCCGAGGATGGCCGGATGATCCTGGCGGTCGCCGGCTGCGTCGCCCAGGCCGAGGGCGAGGAGATCGTCGCCCGCGCCCCCTTCGTCGACATGGTCTTCGGCCCGCAGACCTACCACACCCTGCCGGAGATGGTGGCGAAGGCCAGCCGTGCCGCCGGCAGCGTGCTGAACACCGATTTCCCGGCCGAATCCAAGTTCGACCTCCTGCCGGAGGAAGCAGGATCCCAGGGCGTCGCCGCCTTCCTGGCGGTGCAGGAGGGCTGCGACAAGTTCTGCACCTTCTGCGTGGTGCCCTACACCCGTGGCGCCGAGTTCTCCCGCCCCGCCGGCCAGATCCTGGCCGAGGCGAAGCGGCTGGTCGCCGGCGGCACGCGCGAGATCACCCTGCTGGGCCAGAACGTCAACGCCTGGCACGGCGACGGGCCGGACGGCGTGACCTGGGGCCTCGGCCGGCTGATCCGCGAACTGGCGGAGATCGACGGGCTGGCGCGCATCCGCTACACCACCTCGCACCCGCGCGACATGGCCGACGACCTGATCCGCGCCCATGCCGAGGTGCCGCAGCTGATGCCCTACCTGCATCTGCCGGTGCAGGCCGGGTCGGACCGCATCCTGGCGGCGATGAACCGCAAGCACAGCGCCGACGACTACCGCCGGCTGGTCGACCGGCTCCGCACGGCCAAGCCCGATCTGGCGATGTCCGGCGACTTCATCGTCGGCTTCCCCGGCGAGACCGACGCCGATTTCGCCCAGACGCTGAAGCTGGTCACCGAGATCGGCTATGCCCAGGCCTATTCCTTCAAATACAGCTCGCGTCCCGGCACCCCGGCCGCGGTCGAGGGCGCCCAGTTGCCGGACGCGGTGAAGGAGGCGCGGCTGGAGGCTCTGCGCCAGCTGCTGGATGCCCAGCAGATCGCCTTCAACCACGGCTTCGTCGGCCGCAGCGTGCCGGTCCTGTTCGACCGCGTCGGCCGCCGCGACAGCCAGTTGCTGGGCCGCAGCCCGTGGATGCAGTCGGTCCATGCCGAGGCGGACGAACGGCTGCTCGGCCGCATCGTCGAGGTGCGGGTCGACGCCGCGCGGGCCAACAGCCTCGCCGGCACCGTGGTGACCGGCGAATACGTCACCACCTCTCCCTTCCAGCCTGCCGTAACCTTGGAGGCCAGCGCTTGAACGGTCTGCCCGAACGGCGCATCGACGTTCAATTCGATGACAACCGTCTTCTGCCGATGCTGTACGGGGAGCATGACCGCCACCTCGCCCGCATCGAATCGCTTCTCGGCGTGTCGCTGATCTCCCGCGGCAACACCCTGACCATCTCCGGCCCGTCCGACGCCGCCGAGACGGCGCGGACGGCGCTGAACGGCCTGTATGGCCGGCTGACCCGCGGCCAGACCATCGACGGCGGCGAGGTCGACGGCGCCGTCCGCATGGCGACCGCCGAGGCCGGTTTCGCCGGCGTCGCTGCTGGCGAGGAGCCGCGCCCCGCCGCCCCGCAGGCGACGATCACCCGCGCCGAGATCGCGCTGCGCACCCGCCGGCGCGGCCCGATCACGCCGCGCACCCCGACCCAGGCCGCCTATCTCCAGGCCCTGGCGGAGAGCGAGCTGGTCTTCGGGCTCGGCCCGGCCGGCACCGGCAAGACCTATCTGGCGGTGGCGCAGGCGGTGGCCCTGCTGACCACCGGTCAGGTCGACCGCATCGTGCTGTCGCGCCCGGCGGTCGAGGCCGGCGAGCGGTTGGGCTTCCTGCCCGGCGACCTGAAGGAAAAGGTCGATCCTTACCTGCGCCCGCTCTATGACGCGCTGCACGACATGTTGCCGGCCGAACAGGTCAAGAAGCGGCTGGAGTCCGGCGAGATCGAGATCGCGCCGCTGGCCTTCATGCGCGGCCGGACGCTGGGCAACGCCTTCGTCATCCTCGACGAGGCGCAGAACACCACACCGATGCAGATGAAGATGTTCCTCACCCGCCTCGGCGAAGGCGGGCGGATGGTCATCACCGGCGACATCTCGCAGATCGACCTGCCGACCGGCACCCGGTCGGGCCTGCGCGACGCGCTCGACATCCTGCGCGGGGTGGAGGGGGTGCGCTTCGTCCGCTTCACCGACGCCGACGTGGTCCGCCACCCGATGGTGGCCCGCATCATCCGTGCCTATGACCAGGCCGACGCCCGCGAGGCGGAACGCAAGCAGGCCCGCCGCTTCAACGCTGCGCCGACCGGTTCCGCATCCGAAACGACCGGCGGCGATGCTGGGATCGTTGGAGAACCGGAATGACCACCGCGGTCGATATCGCTGTTTCACGTGAAGCCGGCGACTGGGCCGAGGATGCCGAGTGGCTGGCCGAGCGCGCGGCGCTCGCCGCGCTCGCTGCGGCCTACGACGACGAGGAAGGCCCGGCCGAGCTGTCGGTCGTGCTGGCCGACGACGAACTGGTCCACCGGCTGAACCGCGAGTATCGCGGCAAGGACAAGCCGACCAACGTCCTGTCCTTCGCCCTGACCGAAGCGGAGGAGCCCGACGCGCAGGAGGGCGTGCCGGTGATGCTGGGCGACGTCATCCTCGCCTATGAGACGGTTGCACGCGAAGCCGCCGAACAGCGGAAAAGCTTGCAGGACCACCTGACTCACCTTGTGATGCATGGTGTTCTGCATCTGCTGGGGTATGATCACGAGACGGACGACGAGGCCGAGGAGATGGAGGCGCTGGAAACCCGGTTGCTCGCCACGCTCGGAATCGCCGATCCTTACGCCGCCAACCACCAACCGCCGGACCGATGAGCGATATATCCGACAGTCGCACGCCCCGTGATGACAACGGGGCCGAAGACCATTCCCTGGGCCACCTGTTCAAGGGGTGGCTCCGCACCGTCTGGGGCGGCCGCGAGGACACATCCCTGCGCGGCACCATCGAAGAGCTGATCTCCGGCCTGGACGATGCGGCCAGCGAGGACGGCGAGGATTCGCTGGGCACAGGCGAGCGGGCGCTGCTGACCAACATCCTGAAGCTGCGCGACCGCACCGTCGCCGACGTCATGGTGCCGCGCGCCGACATCATCGCCGTCGACATCGACACCCCCTTCCCAGCATTGGTCCAGCGCGTCGCCGAGGAAGGCCATTCCCGCCTGCCGGTGTTCCGCGAGACCCTGGACGACGTGGTCGGCATCATTCACATCAAGGATGTGATGACCCTGATGGCCAAGCAGGCCATCTCCGCCGAAGGGCTGCGCCAGAAGCCGGACCTGAGCGGCATCATCCGCGAGGCGAAGATCGTCGCCCCCTCCATGCATGTGCTCGACCTCCTGGTGCAGATGCGCCAGACCCGCCAGCACATGGCGCTGGTGGTGGACGAGTTCGGCGGCATCGACGGCCTCGTCACCATCGAGGATCTGGTCGAGGAGATCGTCGGCGAGATCGAGGACGAGCATGACGAGGCCGCGGCGCCGCGGCTGGTCGAACGTCCCGACGGCAGCCTGATCGCCGACGCCCGCCTGCCCATCGAGGATTTCGAGGTCCGCGTCGGCCCGGTGCTGACCGAGGAGGAGCGCGAGGACATCGACACGCTCGGCGGTCTGGTCGTCTCCATCGCCGGCCGCGTGCCGGGGCTGGGCGAACGGCTGGTCCACCCGTCGGGCCTGGAGTTCGAGATCGTCGACGCCGACTCCCGCCGGCTGAAGCGCCTGCGCGTCCACAACGTCCCGGCCAACAGCGTGGAGCTGGCGGAGACGGCCTGAAGACTGGGTGGGGCCGGCCTCCCCACCCCCACAACACAGCCCCGCCCACAAGAACCTTGGCACCCCCGCACGGCAGCATTACCTATGGCGCCGCCCGCACCTATGGCGCCGCCATCCCTGCCGCTGCCGGAGTTTTGCCTTGACCGCCACCGACACCCTGCCCGTCCCGGCCAAGCTGGGCCGCGTTTCCGCGCGGCTGGCCGCGTTGACCGGCTGGCGCCGGCTGGCCGCCGCGATGCTGCTGGGCGGGTTCGCCACGCTGGCGCTGCCGCCGGCCGACCTGATGCCGGTCGTGCTGGTGGCCTTTCCCGGCCTGATCTGGCTGCTCGACGGGGCGGAGACCAAAAAGGGCGCCTTCGCCGTCGGCTGGTTCTTCGGTTTCGGCCACCACCTGCTGGGGCTCTACTGGATCAGCGCCGCCCTGTTCACCGACATCGAACGCTTCTGGTGGGCGCTGCCGCTGTCGGCGGTCGGCCTGCCGGTCGTGCTGGCGACGTTCAGCGGCGGCGCCACCCTGACCTTCCAGCTGCTGCGCCGGCGCGGCTTCGGCGCCGGGCTCGGGCGCCCGCTGCTGTTCGCCGCCTGCTGGTGCCTGTGGGAATGGCTGCGCGGCCATGTCTTCACCGGCTTTCCCTGGAACCTGATCGGCTATGGCTGGGTCGGGGTACTGCCGGTTCTGCAGACCGCCTCGCTGGTCGGCATCTATGGCCTGACGCTGGTGACGGTGCTGGTGGCGTCGCTGCCGGCCGCCCTGCCCGACCGCGACACCACGCCCGGCCGGGCCGGCGCCGCCGTCGCCGCCGGTCTGGCGCTGCTGGCGATCCTCGGCGGCTGGGGCGCATGGCGGCTGGCCGGTGCGGTCGACGAGCCGGTGCCGGGGGTGCGGCTGCGGCTGGTGCAGGCGGCAATCGACCAGCGGCTGAAATGGGCGCCCGGCGAACGGGTGCAGAATTTCCAGAGCCATCTCGCTTTGTCCGCCGCCGCCCCGGCCGATCCCTCCACCCCGCCGCCCAACGTCATCATCTGGCCGGAAACCGCCGTTCCCTTCTTCATCGAGGACGATGCGCGGGTGCGGCAGGCCCTGGCCTCGGTCACGCCGTCCGGCGGGCTGCTGATCACCGGAGCCCCGCGCACGACGGTGGATGCCGACGGCGAGCGCCGCTATTTCAACGGCATGGTGGCGGTGGACGGCAGCGGCGCCGCGGTCGCCGACTACGACAAGTTCCATCTCGTCCCCTTCGGCGAATATATGCCGCTGCGGCAATGGCTGCCGGTCGGCGCCATCGCCGGCAACGGGGCGGAGTTCTCCGCCGGTCCCGGCCCGCGCACCCTGCATCTGGGCGACCGCGTGGCGGGCCTGCCGCCTTTCAGCCCGCTGATCTGCTACGAGAGCATCTTCCCCGGCGCGGTGGTCGATACCGCCGACCGGCCGCAATGGCTGCTGAACCTGACCAACGACGCCTGGTACGGCCGCACCGCCGGTCCGCACCAGCATTTCGCCATCAATCAGGTGCGGGCCGTCGAGGAAGGGCTGCCGCTGGTCCGGGTGGCGAATACGGGAATATCCGGGGTGGTGGATTCCTACGGTCGTGTGCGACAATTGCTCGGTCTGGGTGAGCGTGGCTTCATCGATACCACGTTACCGAAAGCTCCGTCTGGCGTTACAGCCTATGCCCGCATGGGAGACTGGATTTTCGGCATAGTGCTTCTAGGCTGTTTCATGGCAGCCCTAGCCTCGCGATATCACCGGTGACACTGCAATACGGGCATTCTGCCCGCCACCGGCAGAACAAATTCGTGTAACCGGCATGACCGGAGCGGGCTTGACTGCATACGTGGATATGTCGTAACTAGGTTGCACAACCGTTACAGGGATAAACGAGATGCAGACTGAAACTGGAGCGCCGCGCGGGCGCCGTGCGGGTGCAGGCCGTCCGAAGACCGGAAAGCCGAATCCCATCGATGTCCATGTCGGATCCCGCGTCCGTCTCCGCCGCACCCTTCTCGGCATGAGCCAGGAAAAGTTGGGTGAGGCCATCGGCCTGACCTTCCAGCAGGTGCAGAAGTACGAGCGTGGCGCCAACCGCATCGGCGCATCGCGTCTGTTCGATCTCAGCCGCGTGCTGGACGTGCCGGTTTCCTTCTTCTTCGACGACATGCCGGCCGACGCGGCCTCGGCCCGCGTCGATGACGACGACGAGGCGGGTGGCTCGGAAGAGCGGTCGGCCAGCACCTACGAGCCCGATCCGATGGCCAAGCGCGAGACGCTGGAACTGGTCCGCGCCTATTACAAGATCAGCGATCCGTCGGTGCGCAAGCGCCTGTTCGAGCTGACCAAGGCAGTGGCCAGCGCCGCCGTGGCGGAAGCCGCGGAGTAAGGTGCGGCGGTGATTTGCAGCAGTGACCCACGGCGGCAATTCACCGCGGCAATTGGGAGCGGCAATTGGGGGCGTCGAGCTCACGGCAGCGACTCCTGCCGGTTGTCCGCGGCCTGCGATACCCACCGAACGGGGAAGATGTGGCGCGACCGTATCCACCCCCTTCGTGTGGTGCCTGCGATGATAGGACCAAGGCCTTACCGCCGGTAGGCTTCTTGACCCCGGCCTGAAACCTTGTCAAAACCGGATTTGGATCGGTGTCTGCGGCCGCTGTACCGGTCTGCCGTTTCGGCTCATGAAATAGCGTGCCGCCGAATGCCGAGGTTTCCCGTGGCAAAGTTGAACTACGTCTTCACCAGCGAGTCCGTGTCGGAGGGTCATCCCGACAAGGTCTGCGACCGCATTTCCGACGCCATCGTCGATCTCTACCTCTCGCACGACCCGCAGGCCCGCGTGGCCGTGGAGACGCTGGCGACCACCAACCAGGTGGTGCTGGCCGGCGAGGTTCGCGGCCCCGCCAGCATCGAGGCCGACCAGCTGGTCGCAGCCGCCCGTGCCGCGGTGAAGGACATCGGCTACGAGCAGGACGGCTTCCACTGGGAGAAGATGGACGTCAAGTGCTTCGTCCATTCCCAGTCCGCCGACATCGCGGTCGGCGTCGACGCTGCGGGCAACAAGGACGAGGGTGCCGGCGACCAGGGCATCATGTTCGGCTATGCCTGCCGCGAGACCCCGGCCCTGATGCCGGCGCCGATCTACTACAGCCACGCCATCCTGAAGTCGCTGGCCGAGGCGCGCCATTCCGGCGCCGCCCCGCAGCTGGGCCCGGACGCCAAGAGCCAGGTCACCCTGCAGTACATCGACGGCCGCCCGACCCGCGCCACCGCCATCGTGCTGTCGACCCAGCATGCCGAGGGGCTGGACCAGGACGCGGTGCGCGAGATCGTGCTGCCGCACATCGTCAACTGCCTGCCGGAAGGCTGGATGTGCGACGATAAGAATCTGTACGTCAACCCGACCGGCCGCTTCGTCATCGGCGGCCCGGACGGTGACGCCGGCCTGACCGGCCGCAAGATCATCGTCGACACCTACGGCGGTGCGGCCCCGCACGGCGGCGGCGCCTTCTCCGGCAAGGACCCGACCAAGGTCGACCGCTCGGCCGCCTACGCCGCCCGCTACCTCGCCAAGAACGTCGTCGCGGCGGAACTGGCGGACAAGTGCACGATCCAGGTCTCCTACGCCATCGGCGTGTCGAAGCCGCTGTCGGTCTATGTCGACACCCACGGCACCGGCAACGTCGACGAGGACCGTCTGTCCGACATCCTCCAGCAGCTGGTCGACCTGTCCCCGCGCGGCATCCGCACGCATCTGGGCCTGAACAAGCCGATCTACGCCCGCACCGCCGCCTACGGCCATTTCGGCCGCGAGCCCGAGGTGGACGGCGGCTTCTCGTGGGAGAAGACCGATCTGGTCGAGGCCCTGCGCGGCGCCTTCTGACTGCCCCGACCGGCGGATCACCAGAGATGAAAAAGGGCGGCGGAGGCTGGAAACGGCCTCCGCCGCCCTTTTTGTGTAAGCCCTTTTCCTGCCGATGCCGCTCTTCGAACCGCATCGGCCGCCATGACCGACAGCCCCTAGCCGACAGCCCATGACCGACAGCAAAACCGACCGACCGACCGACGACGCTCCGCAGATAGAAACCGGAAACCGGCTGTTCGGCCGGCGCAAGGGCCGCCCCCTGCGTAAGCGCCGCACGAGCCTGATCGAGGATCTGCTGCCGCAGCTCCAGATCGCGGTGCCGAAATCCGGCGGCAGCCCGACACCGGGATTTTGGGACCCCGCCAGCCTGTTCGACGCGCCGAAACGCGAGGTCTGGCTGGAGGTCGGCTTCGGCATGGGCCATCACCTCGCCTGGCAGGCCAAGCACAACCCGGATGTCGGCATCGTCGGCGCCGAACCCTTCCTCAACGGCATCGCCGGTCTCTTGGGGATGATCGACGACGACGATCTCAGCAACGTGCGCATCCATCCCGACGATGCCCGGCCGCTGCTGGACGCCCTGCCCGACGCGTCGATCGGCCGTGCCTTCGTGCTGTTCGCCGACCCCTGGCCGAAGAAGCGCCATGCCGACCGCCGCTTCATCGGGCCGGAGAACCTGCCGCGGCTGGCCCGCGTGCTGAAGGACGGCGCCGAGCTGCGTCTGGCCAGCGACGACATGGGTCTGGTGCGCTGGATGCTCGAACATACGGTCAAGCATCCCGATTTCGAATGGACGGCGCGCCGCCCGTCCGACTGGCGCATCCGCCCCGACGACTGGCCGGCAACGCGCTATGAGGAGAAGGCGATCATTGCCGGGCGCAAGCCGGTCTTCATGAGGTTCGTCCGCCGCCCGCGGGGATGACATATACCCGTTCCGCTTGAGATTCCGGGCCGCGACGTCGATCGGTCCCGAAAAGGCTTGCGGCATCGGCCGGAATGACTATATTCAGCCTCTGAGAACCCATACGGATCGGCGGCCCGGGCAACCGGGCCGGCGAGACGCTTTGCGGGTGGGCTTTTGCCCACTTATTTTTTTATGAGCGTGTGGAAGCACGCGCTTGTTGAACCTTCTGTTGTGGAAACCTCGTCCGGTTCGATCCCGGCCGCAGGCTTTGGGTTAGGTGGAATGGACGCTACAGGTCGCATCGAACAGATCATCACGCCGTCGGTCGAAGCCATGGGCTATGAGGTCGTGCGCGTTCAGATCTCCGGCGGCCAGCGGGCAATTCTCCAGATCATGGCGGAGCGCGCCGACGGCGCGCCCATGACTGTCGAGGATTGCGCCGACATCAGCCGCTCCGTTTCAGCCCTGCTGGACGTGGAAGACCCGATCCGCGAGGCCTACACGCTGGAAGTCAGCTCCCCCGGCATCGACCGGCCGCTGACCCGGCTCAAGGATTTCGAGCGCTTCGCCGGCTTCGAAGCCCGGCTGGAAAGCCGCATGGCCATCGACGGCCGCAAGCGTTTCAAGGGCATGCTGAAGGGCGTCGAGGACGGCCTCGTGTGCGTCGACACCGAACAGGGACCCGCCCGGCTGGAGTTCGACAACATCCTGCGCGCCAAGCTGGTGCTGACGGACGAGCTGATCCGCGCCAGCCAGGAGCAGCAGGAGGGCCTGGAGCACTGACGGCCCGGTCCGCCAGGACGATAGCCGCCAGGATCCCCGCCCGAAGTTGCCCCCCGCCGACCCGACCGGACATCACGCAAGACCGGCACCACACAAGACCGATTCAGGAAGTGTAACGGATGGAACTGCTGCAAGTCGCTGACGCGGTCGCCCGCGAAAAGAACATCGACCGGGACGAAGTCCTGGAGGCGATGGAGCAGGCGATTCAGAAGGCCGGCCGCTCCAAGTACGGCCATGAGCATGACATCCGCGCCCGCATCGACCGCAAGACCGGCGACATCCATCTGACCCGCCACCTCGAAGTGGTCGAGACGGTGGAGAACGAGGCGACGCAGGTAACCCTGCCCTACGCCCAGAAGCGCAAGGCCGGCGCCAAGCTCGGCGATTTCCTGGTCGACCCGCTGCCGCCGATCGATTTCGGCCGCATCGCCGCCCAGACCGCCAAGCAGGTGATCGTGCAGAAGGTGCGCGACGCCGAGCGCAAGCGCCAGTTCAACGAGTACAAGGACCGCAACGGCGAGATCGTCAACGGTCTGGTCAAGCGCGTCGAATACGGCAACGTCACCGTCGACCTGGGCCGCGCCGAAGCGATCCTGCGCCGCGACGAGCTGCTGCCGCGCGAGCATTTCAAGAACGGCGACCGTGTGCGCGCCTACATCTTCGACGTCCGCGAGGAACCGCGCGGGCCGCAGATCTTCCTGTCGCGCACGCATCCGATGTTCATGGCGAAGCTGTTCGCCCAGGAAGTGCCGGAAATCTACGACGGCATCATCGAGATCAAGGCGGTCGCCCGTGACCCGGGTTCGCGCGCCAAGATCGCGGTGCTGAGCCACGACAGCTCCATCGACCCGGTCGGCGCCTGCGTCGGCATGCGCGGCAGCCGCGTCCAGGCGGTCGTCGGCGAGCTGCAGGGCGAGAAGATCGACATCATCCCGTGGAACGGCGAGGCGCCGACCTTCGTCGTCAACGCGCTCGCCCCGGCCGAGGTCGCCAAGGTCGTGCTCGACGACGACAACCACCGCATCGAGGTGGTGGTGCCCGACGACCAGCTGTCGCTGGCCATCGGCCGCCGCGGCCAGAACGTGCGCCTCGCCTCGATGCTGACCGGCTGGGACATCGACATCCTGACCGAACAGGAAGAGTCGGAGCGCCGGTCGGAGGAAATCCACAACCGCTCCGCCCTGTTCATGCAGGCGCTGGACGTCGACGACGTGATCGCCCACCTGCTGGTCGCCGAAGGCTTCACCTCGGTCGAGGAGATCGCCTATGTCGAGACCGAGGAGCTGGCCGAGATCGAAGGGTTCGACGAGTCGGTCGCCGACGAGCTGAAGCAGCGCGCCCTGGCCTTCCTGGAAGTCCGGGACGAGCAGGCCAACGAGCGCCGGCTGGAGCTGGGCGTCGAGGACATCATCGCCGAGCTGACCGGCTTCAGCGCCACGCAGCTGGTGAAGCTGGGCGAGAACGGCGTCAAGACGCTGGACGACCTGGCCGATCTGGCCGGCGACGAGCTGGTCGAGATCCTGGGCAAGGACGGCGCCAAGGACGCTCCCTCGGAAGAGGAGGCGAACGCGATCATCATGGCCGCGCGCGCCCACTGGTTCGAGGGTGAGGGCGAGGACGGCGCCACTGCGGCTCCCGCCGCCGACGGCGCTGCCGCGGGTTCGGCCGATGGCCAGGGCGCGCAGGCCTGACCGGCAGCAATGCCGGTTGGAACTGCGCCCGAGAGGAACGATTATTCGGGACCGCGCGAGCGGATGACGATCGGATGACCGAACGGAACGACGAACGGACACCGACCGCCACCGCGGATGCGGTGCCGGAACAGGATTTGGCACAGGACGATTGTGCCGGTACGGACCGCCTGCCGGCCGACGACGAGAAGGGGCCTCTGCGCCGCTGCATCGCGTCGGGCACGGTGGGGCCGAAGGAGAGCATGATCCGCTTCGTGATCGGCCCCGACGGCGAGGTGGTTCCGGACCTGGAGGAACGTCTGCCCGGCCGCGGCCTTTGGGTCACGGCCGACCGGGATGCCCTGGCGAAAGCCATGGGTAAATCCGTTTTCGCCAAAGCGGCCCGCCGGGCGGTGAAAGTACCGCCCGATCTGGCCGAGAGGCTGGAACGGCTGCTGGAGCGGCGCTGTCTGCACGCGTTGGGCCTTGCCCGCCGTGCCGGCCACGTTCTGGCGGGATACGAGAAGGTGCGCGAGGCGTTGAGGGCCAACCAGGTCGGCCGTGCGGGTCCCCCGCCGGCCCTGCTGGTTGAAGCCGCGGACGGCTCGCTGGACCAGCGCGGCAAGGTGACGGCGCTCGCGCCGTCGCTGCCGGTGATCGACCTGTTCCAGTCCCCGGCCTTGGCCGCGGCGCTGGGACGCGATCACGCGGTGCACGCCGTGGTGGCGCGGGGCAGGCTGGCCGCAGGGCTGGCCCGCGATGCGGCACGCCTGAGGGGGCTGAAAGGTCCCCAGGGGCAGCTGGGCTCGACAGGTCCCGAAGGGGACCGGGACGCGCACCGGGAATCTGATAAGGGCTTGGGAGTCGGCGATACGGCCGGCCGGCCTGCGATGTAACGTCTGACCATTCGGGAACCGATGACCGACAGCAACGACCAGGACCAGAAAAAAGTCTTGCACCTAACCGGCGCCAGCAAAGGAAAGCTGGAGTCGAAGAAGCCGGTCGAGACCCAGGTCCGGCAGAGCTTCTCCCATGGCCGGTCAAAAGCGGTGACCGTAGAGGTCAAGCGCAAGCGTCATGTTGAAAAGGGCGCCGTGCCCGGCGTTGCCGACGGCGGCGCCGCCGCGCGTCAAGCTGCCCAGGGCCTGCCGATGCGCGGCGCCCAGGGCCAGCGCCCCCGTGGCGGCGGTGCCCCTGCCGGGCGCCAGCTGACCCGCGAGGAGCTGGAATCCCGCCTGCGCGCGCTTCGTGGCGCCGCGGCGTTCGAAGAGCAGCGCCGGATCGACGCCGAGGAAGACGCGGCCCGCGCCGAAGCCCGCGCCGCCGAGGCCGAAGCCCGCGCCGCCCAGATCGCCGAAGATGAGGCCGCCGCTCCGGCCGCCCCCTCCGAAGCCGCTGCTCCGGCCGCCGCCCCCTCCGACGCTCCGGCGCCGGCCGCGCCGGAAATGCCGCCGATCATCCTGGATGCCGATACCTTGCGCCAGCGCGAGCTGGACGAGATGCGCGCCATCCAGGAGGAGGATCGCAAGATCGCCGCCGAGGCCGAACGCCGCCGCAAGGAGGAAGAGGCCAAGCGCAAGGAAGCCGAGGACGCCAAGCGTCGCGACGCCGAGCCGGCCCCGCGCCGCGACGGTGTCCGCGATGGCGCCCGCGACGGTGCGGGCCGTGACGGCGCGCGTCCGGCCGGTGCCCGTCCGGCCGGCGACCAGCGCCCCGGCGGCGCGACAGCCCGTCCGGCCGCCGACGCCGCTCCCGGCCGCACCCCGCCGGGCGTCGGCGCCCCGCCGGCCCGCGCCGAGGAAGAGGACGACAACCGCCGCAAGGGTGGTCGCGGCGGCGCTCCGGCCAAGGCCGCGCCGGCCCGTCCGGCCGCCAAGGCTCCCGCCGGCGCCGACCGCCGCAAGGGCACCAAGCTGACCGTCTCGCAGGCGCTCAGCGACGACGGCAGCGACCGCACCCGGTCGCTGGCCGCGGTGCGCCGTGCCCGCGAGCGTGAACGCCTGCGCCAGATGAGCCGTCAGGAGACCGCCAAGGTCACCCGCGACGTCGTCCTGCCGGAGGTCATCACCGTGCAGGAGCTGGCCAACCGCATGGCCGAGCGTGGCGCCGACGTCATCAAGGCGCTGATGCGCATGGGCGTGATGGCGACCATCAACCAGACCATCGACGCCGACACCGCCGAGCTGCTGATCACCGAGTTCGGCCACCGCGTCCGCCGCGTGTCGGAGTCCGACGTCGAGATCGGCCTGCGTGCCACCGAGGAAGAGGGCGCCATCCTGGTGTCCCGTCCGCCGGTCGTCACCATCATGGGCCACGTCGACCACGGCAAGACCTCGCTGCTCGACGCGCTGCGCCAGACCGACGTGGTGTCGGGCGAGGCCGGCGGCATCACCCAGCACATCGGCGCCTATCAGGTGCAGCTGGAGTCGGGTGCGAAGATCACCTTCATCGACACGCCGGGTCACGCCGCCTTCACCGAGATGCGTGCCCGCGGCGCCAACGTCACCGACGTGGTCGTGCTGGTGGTCGCCGCCAACGACGGCGTCATGCCGCAGACGATCGAGGCCATCCGCCACGCCAAGGCGGCCAAGGTTCCGATCATCGTCGCCATCAACAAGTGCGACCTGCCCGATGCCAAGCCGGAGCGCGTCCGCCAGGAACTGCTCCAGCACGAGCTGGTGGTCGAGGAGATGGGCGGCGACGTGCTCGACGTCGAAGTGTCGGCCAAGGCCAAGCGCAACCTGAGCAAGCTCGAGGAGGCCATCCTCCTCCAGGCCGAAATCCTGGAGCTGCGGGCCAACCCCGAGCGTGCCGCCGAAGGCGTCGTCATCGAGGCGAAGCTGGAGCGTGGCCGCGGTTCGGTCGCCACCGTGCTGGTCCAGCGCGGCACGCTGAAGGTCGGCGACGTGTTCGTCACCGGTGCCGAGTGGGGCCGCGTCCGCGCCCTGATCAACGACCGCGGCCAGAACGTCAACGAGGCGGCCCCGGCCGTGCCCGTCGAGGTTCTGGGCCTGAACGGCACGCCGATGGCCGGCGACGACTTCTCCGTCGTCGAGTCCGAGGCCCGTGCCCGCGAGATCGCCGAGTTCCGCCAGCGCAAGAAGCGCGAAGCGGCGGTGGCGGCCTCGGCCCGCGGTTCGCTGCAGGACATGTTCAGCCGCATCCAGGCCGGCGAGGCCAAGGAACTGCCGGTCGTCATCAAGGGCGACGTGCAGGGCTCGATCGAAGCCATCGCCAGCTCGCTGGAGAAGCTCACGGCCGAGAACACCGAGGTCAAGGTCCGCGTCCTGCACAACTCGGTCGGTGCGATCAACGAGTCCGACATCACGCTGGCCAATGCGTCCAACGCGATGATCATCGGCTTCAACGTCCGCGCCAACCCGCAGGCCCGCGATCTCGCCAAGCGCGACGGCGTCGAAATCCGCTACTACTCGATCATCTACAACGTGATCGACGACGTGAAGGCGGCGCTGACCGGTCTGTTGTCTCCGACGCTGCGGGAACGCTTCATCGGCTACGCGACCATCCGCGAGGTGTTCAACATCACGAAGGTCGGCAAGGTCGCCGGTTGTATGGTCACGCAGGGCACCGTCAAGCGCGGCGCCGGCGTCCGCCTGCTGCGCGACAACGTCGTCATTCACGAAGGCACGCTCAAGACGCTCAAGCGCTTCAAGGACGAGGTCAAGGACGTCCGCGAGGGTTACGAGTGCGGCATGGCCTTCGAGAACTACGACAACATCCAGGCCGGCGATCAGATCGAAGCCTTCGAGATCGACGAAATCGCTCGCGAGCTTTGAGACCGACGGTCCGCCCGGCCCCTTCCGGTGTTCTACCGGACGGGGCCGGGCGGTTCGTTTTCCGGATAGTTTTTCCGGACAGGGTGAGGGTGACGCCAACCTGGAGGTGACGCTATGGATCGCGTTCCGCTTTCCGAAGCCGACGGGCATATGGCCGAACTGATCGACCGGGTGGAGAATGGCGAGGAGATCGTCATTCTTCGCGATGGGAAGCCTGCGGTTAAGCTGGTGCCCGTCGCAGAAGATCCCCTCGCGGAAGACGGGGCGCCCGCACGAACGCCGTCCGGCAAGCGACCGGTGCTGTTCGGCTTCGCCAAGGGACAAATCCGGATCGCCGAGGATTTCGACGCTCCGCTGCCCGACGACCTGCTGAAGAGCTTCTACGGTCTCGCTCCGGACGAGGAGTGGCCGGACCAGTGGAAAGGGGTGCCGGGGTGAGGCTGCTGCTCGACAGTCATGTGCTGCTGTGGCTGGCGACCGACGACCCGAAGCTCGGTTCCGCTGTCCGGACCGTGATCGCCGACGGTTCCAACACCGTGCTGGCGAGCATCGCGTCGCTCTGGGAACTCACCATCAAGACCGGCCTCGGAAAACTGACCTTGCCCACCGGGTTTCATCGCCTTCTGGTCGAAAACGGTCTGACGATCCATCCCATCGACGTCCGTCACATCGACCGGCTGGACAATCTGCCCCGGCATCACGGCGACCCCTTCGACCGCATGCTGATCGCCCAGGCCCAGGCCGATGGCCTGACGCTGGTCAGCGCCGACCGAACCATCAGACTTTACGACGTGCCCGTTCTCTGGTCCTGACACCGGTCAGGCCGCCGCGGGTGCCAGACATCGACGAAAGACACGTACCATGGCCAGCAAGAAGCGCGGCGCGTTCATCGCCGGCAAGCCCCCGTCCCAACGGCAACTGCGCGTCGGCGAGGAGGTGCGCCACGCCCTTGCCGACCTGTTCCGCCGCGGGGACTTCCACGATCCGGAACTGGCCTCGCTGAACGTCACGGTCACCGAGGTGCGGATCAGCCCCGACCTGTCCAACGCCACCGTCTTCTATGCGACGCTGGGCGGCGAGCGGATGGAGGAGGCCCAGGTCGCCCTGAAACGGGCCGCCGCCTTCCTGCGCGGGCAGGTCGCCCGCATGGTCAACCTGCGCCACGCCCCGACGCTGAGCTTCGAGGGCGACACCTCCTTCGACTACGCCCACCGCATCGACAGCATCCTGCACAGCCCGGAGGTCGCCCGCGACCTGAGCGGCCATCCGCTGGGCCGCGTCAATGGCGACGACGACCATGACGAGGACGAGGACGATTCCTGGGACGAGGATGAGGACGGCGAGGACGAGGATCCCGACGCGGCGGACGACGAACTGGACGGGGACGACGACCTCGACGAGGACCGCGCCATGCTCGACGACGAGGACAAAAGCGGGGAAAATAGCGGGGAAAAGGGCGGCCGTCGTGGCTCGTAAGCGCAAGGGCACGCCGATCCATGGCTGGGTGGTGCTGGACAAGCCGGAAGGCATGACCTCCACCCAGGCGCTGTCGAAGGTGCGCCGCCTGCTGAACGCCGAGAAGGCCGGGCATGGCGGCACGCTGGACCCGCTGGCGACCGGCATCCTGCCGATCGCGCTGGGCGAAGCGACCAAGACCGTGTCCTATGCCATGGACGGTGCCAAGACCTATCGCTTTTCCATCCGCTGGGGCGAGCGCACCAGCACCGACGACCGCGAGGGCGAGGTGATCGCCCGCTCGGACCACCGTCCGGCGACCGACGAAATCCGCGCCGCCCTGCCCGCCTTCCTGGGCGAGATCCAGCAGGTCCCGCCGCAGTTCTGCGCCATCAAGATCGACGGCGAGCGCGCCTATGACATCGCGCGCGAAGGCGATGCGGTCGATCTGGCCGCCCGCACCGTGCGCATCGACCGCTTCGAGCTGGTCGAGGAACCCGACGCCGACCATGCGGTGTTCGAGGTCGATTGCGGCAAGGGCACCTATGTCCGCTCGCTGGCGCGCGACCTGTCGGAGGCGCTCGGCACGGTCGGCCATGTCGGGCTTCTGCGCCGCCTGCGCGTCGGCTCCTTCACGCTGGACCGGGCGATTTCCCTGGACGAACTGGCCGCCATGGAGCAAGGTGCGGCCGTCGAACGACTTCTGTTGCCGATCGAGACCGCGCTGGACGACATCCCGGCGCTGGCCCTGACGGAAGCGGAAGCGCACCGACTGAGGCACGGCCAGACGGTCGCTCTCCTCACCCGGCAGGATCGTGAACGGCTGATGGCGGTTCAGGGTGCTGAAGGGGGGGATTGCACCGTCATTGCGCTTTTCGGCGGAACGCCGGTGGCGTTGGCCCGTGTCGAGGGGGCGGAGGTCCGTCCGGTGCGCGTGCTCAACCTCACGTGATTTAGGAGACCCCGATGTCGATTACGCCCGAGCGCAAGCAAGAGCTGATCAAGGAATTTTCCCGCGGCACCAACGACACCGGTTCGCCCGAGGTCCAGGTGTCGATCCTGACGGAGCGCATCAGCAACCTGACGGATCACCTGAAGGGCCACAAGAAGGACTTCCACTCCCGCCGTGGTCTGCTGGTGATGGTCGGTCAGCGCCGCCGTCTGCTCGACTACCTGAAGAAGAAGGATCATCCGCGCTACGCCGCGCTGATCGAGCGTCTGGGCCTGCGCCGCTAAGCTGCGCCGTCCCGCTGACGGGTTCGGGTTCCCCTGGCCGGCCACCGGCCGGGGGCTACCCACCGGAACAGCGGAACAAGGCAAGTCTTCGTTCACCTGTACCGTTTCGGAACACCTCATTGGTTATTGGCAATAGAAACTCGATCTTGAGCGTTTCGTGATGGACAGGCCGGCCCGTTTATTCGGGGACCGGCCTTTTTTGCATCCGCAGCGCCTCTACCTCGATTGATTTGGTCCTGTTGTCGAACACCGTATCTCCAGTTTTCTCGCGGGGTCCTACGACCGATGGCCCCGGCCTTGGGCGGCAATCCGGCCGTTCCAGGGTGTCGGATGGAAGGAAAGAATCCATGTTTACTGTTCATCGCAAGGAAATCGAGTGGGGCGGCCGCAAGCTGGTCCTGGAAACGGGCAAGATCGCCCGTCAGGCCAACGGCGCGGTTCTGGTCACCTATGGTGACACCACCGTCCTGTGCACCGCCGTCGCCGCCAAGGCGCCGAAGCCGGGCATCGATTTCTTCCCGCTGACCGTCAATTACCAGGAAAAGGCCTTCGCGGCTGGCAAGATCCCCGGCGGCTTCTTCAAGCGCGAAGGTCGTCCGACCGAGAAGGAAACGCTGGTCAGCCGCCTGATCGACCGTCCGATCCGTCCGCTGTTCGCCGATGGCTTCCGCAACGAGACGCAGGTCGTCTGCACCGTGCTGAGCCACGATCTGGAGAACGATCCGGACATCGTCGCGATGGTCGGCGCCTCGGCCGCGCTGACGATCTCCGGCATCCCGTTCCTGGGTCCGATCGCCGCCGCCCGCGTCGGCTACAAGAACGGCCAGTACATCCTGAACCCGACCCGGGACGAGGTCGGCGACAGCGACCTGGATCTGGTCGTCGCCGGCACCGTCGAAGGCGTGCTGATGGTCGAATCGGAAGCCAAGGAGCTGACCGAAGAGGTCATGCTGGGCGCCGTCATGTTCGGCCACACCAACTTCCAGCCGGTGATCAACCTGATCATCGACCTGGCCGAGGAAGCCGCCAAGGAGCCGTGGGACCTGCCGGAGCCGGCCTATGACCGCAAGGCCCTGAAGGCCCGCCTGCGCGAGACCGTCGGCGCCGCCGTCGAGGCCGCCTATACCGAGACGGTCAAGCAGAGCCGCTACGAGAAGGTCGGCGCCGCCAAGGCGAAGGCGCTCGAGACGCTGGCCGAGGAATTCGACGCCCAGTCGATCGGGTTCGAGTTCAAGGAGCTGGAAGCCGACATCCTGCGCGGCGCCGTCCTGAAGACCGGCCGCCGCATCGACGGCCGTGACACCAAGACCGTGCGCCCGATCGTGTCGGAAGTCGGCATCCTGCCGCGCGCCCACGGCTCGGCCCTGTTCACCCGTGGCGAGACCCAGGCGCTGGTGGTGACCACGCTGGGCACCAGCCAGGACGAGCAGATCATCGACGCGCTCGAGGGCGAGTACCGCGAGCACTTCATGCTGCACTACAACTTCCCCCCGTACTCGGTGGGTGAAGCCGGCCGCATGGGCAGCCCGGGCCGCCGCGAGATCGGCCACGGCAAGCTGGCGTGGCGCGCCATCCACCCGCTGCTGCCGAAGAAGGAAGACTTCCCCTACACGCTGCGCGTCGTGTCGGAAGTCACCGAGTCCAACGGTTCCTCCTCGATGGCCACCGTCTGCGGCACCTCGCTGTCGCTGATGGACGCCGGCGCGCCGCTGATCCGTCCGGTCGCCGGCATCGCCATGGGTCTGATCAAGGAAGACCACGGCTTCGCCGTCCTGTCGGACATCCTGGGTGACGAAGATCACCTCGGCGACATGGACTTCAAGGTCGCCGGCACCGAGGTCGGCGTCACCGCGCTGCAGATGGACATCAAGATCACCTCGATCACCGAGGAGATCATGAAGATCGCGCTGGGCCAGGCCAAGGACGGCCGCCTGCACATCCTGGGCGAGATGTCGAAGGCGCTGACCGGCGCCCGCGAAGGCGTCAACGAGAACGCCCCGCGCATCACCGTGATCAACATCCCGAAGGAGAAGATCCGCGACGTGATCGGCTCCGGCGGCAAGGTGATCCGCGAGATCGTCGAGCAGACCGGCGCCAAGATCGACATCGAGGACGACGGCACCGTCAAGGTCTCGGCCGTCGACCAGAAGAAGTCGGACGCCGCCATCGAGTGGATCAAGGGCATCGTCGCCGAGCCGGAGATGAACGTCGTCTACACCGGCAAGGTGGTGAAGGTCGTCGATTTCGGCGCCTTCGTGAACTTCCTCGGTTCGCGCGACGGCCTCGTCCACATCTCCGAACTGGCGCAGCAGCGCGTCGGCAAGGTGTCGGACGTCGTGTCGCAGGGTGACTCGGTGAAGGTCAAGGTCATCGGCTTCGACGACCGCGGCAAGGTCAAGCTGTCGATGAAGCAGGTCGACCAGGCCACCGGCGAGGACCTGACCAAGAAGGCGGAGTGATCCGTCGTTAAGGTTCGGGACCGCCGGGCAACCGCCCGGTGACTCCTGCCATGAAGAGGGGCGCTTCCCATCGGGGAGCGCCCCTTGTCATTATGGGTGTCCCTTCCCTTTCCGCAGTTCCCGATGTCCCGCGCCGAACGTCTTCTCGATCTGATGCAGGTTCTGCGGCGGCATCGCCAGCCGGTCAGCGGCAAGTCGCTTGCCGGCGAGCTGGGGGTCAGCCTGCGCACGCTCTACCGCGACATCGCCACGCTCCAGGCGCAGGGCGCGATGATCGAGGGGGAGCCGGGGGTCGGCTATCTGCTGCGCGCCGGCTTCCTGCTGCCGCCGCTGATGTTCACCGAGGAGGAGGTCGAGGCGCTGGTGCTGGGGTCGCGCTGGGTGGTGGAGCGCGGCGACAGCCGGCTGGGCGGGGCGGCGCGCAACGCGCTCGCCAAGATCGCGGCGGTGCTGCCGGCCGACAAGCGCGAGGGGCTGGACGGCTCGACCCTGCTGGTCGGGCCGGGCGAACCCATTCCTGCGGGGGACGCCGAACTGGCGGCCATCCGCGGCGCGATCCGTGGGGAGCGCAAGCTGGAGATCGCCTATCGCGACCGTGACGGCTCGGAAAGCCGGCGCACAGTCTGGCCCTTCGCGCTGGGCTTCTTCGACCGGGTGCGGGTGATGGTGGCGTGGTGCGAGCTGCGCCAGTCCTTCCGCCATTTCCGCACCGACCGCATCCTGGCGCTGACCGCCAGCGACATCCGCTATCCCCGCCGCCGGCAGGCGATGCTGAAGGAGTGGCGCGCGGCCGAGGGCATCCCGCAAAAGGGATGATCGGGGTTGACGGCATGCTGACGGAAACTGTCAGCATGCCCGCCTAGTCTTGGCTTTGCCGGTGAGGGCGCCGAACGGAACCGCCCCACCCCAACCGCTCAAGACCGGAGCCGACCATGACCGCCACCCAGACCGCTGCCGCCAACCCCGCCGCCGCCCTCGCCCTCGATTTCGTCCTGCTTTATGTCGACAGCCCCGCCGCCAGCGCCGCCTTCTACGCCGAGCTGCTGGGCCGGCCGCCGGTGGAGGCCTCGCCCACCTTCGCCATGTTCAAGGCGGGAAACGGGCTGATGCTGGGCCTGTGGTCGCGCCACACGGTGGAGCCGGCGGCGACCGCGCCCGGCGGCGGCGAGATCGCCTTCACCGTTGCCGACGAGGTCGTGGTGCGCGACCTGCACGCCGACTGGAGCGGCCGCGGCCTGACCATCCTGCAACCGCCGACCGCGATGGATTTCGGTCATACCTTCGTTGCACTGGACCCGGACGGCCATCGTCTGCGCGTGTTCGCCCCCAACCGGGGTGAGGAAGCCCAGTCCGAGCAGGTGCGGTCGTGAGCGGCAGCACATACACCGGCGCCCCGTTCGCAGCCTGGATCGCGGTCGCCAGCGCCGAGCATGTCCGGCGCGGCCGGGCCGGCGGCTTCATGCAGGTCTGCCACGGCAAGGCCGCCCCGCTGCGGCGGATCCGGGCGGGCGACCGGGTGGCGTACTACTCCCCCACCGACAGGTTCGGGGCGGCGGACGGGCTGAAATCCTTCACCGCCATCGGCACGATCCTGCCGGGCGAGCCCTACCGGTTCGACATGGGCGGCGGCTTCAGTCCCTTCCGCCGCGACGTGTCCTGGTGGCCGGCGGAGGAGGCGCCGATCCAGCCGCTGCTGGACCGGCTGGAGCTGACCGCCGGGGTGCGGAACTGGGGCTATCCCTTCCGCTTCGGCCTGCTGCCGGTCAGCCTGCGCGACTTCGACCTGATTGCGGAGGCGATGGGGGCGGCGGCGCGGAACGCGATGGCGGCCTGATCGGGAAAAAATCACCGGCGCGCGGGGGATGAAACGCCCCGCCTCGGGCGTCCCACACACGGGAAGACAGGTGCCGCCGGAGGTCCGGGGCACCTCATACCTTGGTGTCAGAGTACGAACGAATGGCGGATCGGCCTGACCGAGATCAAGGCGAAACCCCTCGCAGTCCGCCATACATGCGCTTATATCGTCCGCAAGCCTGACCAAGGTCATCCCGTACCGGGGCCATCGTTCCATGCATCGCTTCGCCAACCCCGCCCGCTTCCTGCGCCTGTCGGCCCTGCTGTTGCCGTGGTGCGCCGGGGCGACCGTGATCCTGACGATCCTCGGTCTGTGGTTCAGCCTGTTCAGCTCGCCGCCCGACTATCAGCAGGGCGAGACGGTGCGGATCATGTACATCCATGTCCCCGCCGCCTGGATGAGCCTGTTCGTCTACACCAACATGGCCATCGCCGCGGCTTGCGGCCTGGTGTGGAAGCACCCGCTGGCCGACCTGTTCGCCAAGGCCGCCGCCCCCATCGGCGCCGGATTCACCTTCGTCTGCCTGGTGACCGGGTCGCTGTGGGGCGCGCCGATGTGGGGAACCTGGTGGGTGTGGGACGCCCGGCTGACCAGCGTGCTGATCCTGTTCTTCCTCTATCTCGGCTACATGGCCCTGGTGAACGCCTTCGACGATCCGCAGCGCGGCATGAAGGCGGGCAACGTCCTGTTGCTGGTCGGCATCGTCAATGTGCCGATCATCAAGTTCTCGGTCGACTGGTGGAACACGCTGCACCAGCCGGCCAGCGTCGTGCGCATGGGCGGCCCCAGCATCGACCCCAGCATGCTGACGCCGCTGCTGGTGATGGCCGGCGCCTTCACCGCCTATTTCCTGTCGGTGGTCCTGCTGCGCGTGCGCACCGAGATCGCCCAGCGCAAGATCCAGACGCTGCGGCTGGCAGTCGCCGGTGGGGTTGCCGGTGACGGTACCGTGACGGACGGGATGCGGGGGTAAGGACGATGAGCGAATTTCTCCATATGGGCGGGTATGCCGCCTATGTCTGGCCGGCCTACGGCATCGCCACCATCGTGCTGCTGGGGCTGCTGGTCGCCACCTGGAAGGGGCTGCGCAACGCCGAGGCGACGCTGAAGGCGCTGGAAAGCGCCCGCCCCGCCCGCCGCCGCACCCGCAATAGCTCCAACAGCACTGGCCGGAAAGCGGCCGATCAGAACGCCGGAACGCCGGCGGAAGCGAGCGAAGGATGACCCGCAAGAAACGCCGCCTCTACATGCTGGGCCTCGCCCTTCTCGGGCTGGGTTCGGCGACCGCCCTGGCGCTGACCGCCTTCCAGGACAACATCGTCTTCTTCTACAGCCCGAGCCAGCTGCAGACGCAGCAGGTCGGCGACCGCAATTTCCGCCTGGGCGGGCTGGTCGAGGAAGGCAGCGTCCAGAAGCAGCAGGACGGCGTGACCACCGCCTTCCGCGTCACCGACACCGCCCACACGGTGGACGTCCGCTACCGCGGCCAGCTGCCCGACCTGTTCCGCGAGGGCCAGGGGGTGGTGGCCGAGGGCCGGATGACCGGCGGCGTCTTCGTCGCGCGCGAGGTGCTGGCCAAGCATGACGAGAACTACATGCCGCCCGAGGTGTCGGAGGCCTTGAAGCAGGCCGGCGTCTACAAGAACCCGGCGGAGTCCGCGACGAAGACGGCGAAGAAGGAGTAGCGGACCCGTGATCCCCGAACTCGGCCATTACGCGCTGGTGCTGGCGCTGTTCGTGGCGCTGGTGCAGTCGGTGCCGCCGCTGGTCGGCGCCGCCACCCGCAACGGCGCCTGGATGAACGTCGCGGTGCCCGCGGCCATCGCCCAGATGCTGCTGGTGCTGCTGGCCTACGCGGCGCTGACCTGGGCGCATGTGGTGTCCGATTTCAGCGTGCTGAACGTGGTGCAGAACAGCCACTCGGCCAAGCCGATGCTCTACAAGGTGTCGGGCGTCTGGGGCAACCACGAGGGCTCGATGATGCTGTGGATCGTCATGCTGACGATCTTCGGCGCCGCCGTCGCCGTGTTCGGGCGCAACCTGCCGCCGACGCTGAAAGCCCGCGTTCTGGCGGTCCAGGGGCTGATCGGGGTCGGCTTCCTGCTGTTCATCCTGATCACCTCCAACCCCTTCATCCGCGTGATTCCGGCGCCCATCGACGGTAACGACCTGAACCCGCTGTTGCAGGACCCCGGCCTCGCCTTCCACCCGCCCTTCCTCTATGCCGGCTATGTCGGTTTCTCGATGGCCTTCTCCTTCGCCGTCGCCGCGCTGATCGAGGGGCGGGTCGATCCCGCCTGGGCGCGTTGGGTGCGGCCCTGGACGCTGGCGGCGTGGTCGACCCTGACCATGGGCATCGCCATGGGCTCCTGGTGGGCCTATTACGAGCTGGGCTGGGGCGGCTGGTGGTACTGGGACCCGGTGGAGAACGCCTCCTTCATGCCCTGGCTGGCCGGCACCGCCCTGCTGCATTCGGCAATCGTGGTGGAGAAGCGCGACGCGCTGAAGAGCTGGACCATCCTGCTCGCCATCGTCACCTTCTCGCTGTCGCTGATGGGCACCTTCCTGGTGCGCTCCGGCATCCTGACCTCGGTCCATGCCTTCGCCGTCGATCCCAAGCGTGGCATCTTCATCCTGGTGCTGCTGGCGATCGCCACCGGCGGCTCGCTGCTGCTCTACAGCCTGCGGGCGCCGACGCTGAAGGCGGGCGGCCTGTTCGCGCCGATCAGCCGCGAAGGCGCGCTGGTGCTGAACAACCTGCTGCTGTCGACCGCGACGGCGACGGTGTTCATCGGCACGCTCTATCCGCTGTTCCTCGACATCATGAAGCTGGGCAAGGTGTCGGTCGGCGCCCCCTTCTTCAACGCCACCTTCGTTCCGGTCGCCATCCCGATGGTGGTCGCCATGGTCGTCGGCCCCTATCTGTCGTGGAAGCGGGCGGATCTGGGAGCGGCTCTGACCCGGCTGTGGGTTGCCGGCGTCGCCGTGGTGGCCGCCGTCGCCGTCACCGCCTATGTCAAGGCGGGCAGCGGTCCGCTGCTGGCGCTGGTCGGCATCGGCCTTGCCGCCTGGGCCTTCGTCGGCTCGCTGGTGGAGTTCGCCGACCGCATCGCCCTGTTCCGCACCTCGTTCAAGAACAGCTGGAACCGCGCGGTGCATCTGCCGCGCAGCGCCTGGGGCATGACCATCGCCCATGCCTGCGTCGGCCTGTCGATCCTCGGCATGACCGGCACCTCGGCGTGGCAGACGGAATCGATCACGGCGATGAAGCCGGGCGACCGGGCCAGCGTCGCCGGCTACGAGTTCCAGTTCGACGGCGTCGGTCTGGTCGACGGCCCGAACTTCAAGGCGGAGCGCGGCACCTTCACCGTCACCAAGGACGGCCAGCGCGTCGCCACGCTGGAGCCGGAGCGCCGCAGCTACAGCACCACCCGCATGACCACCACGGAATCGGCCATCCACACCACGGTCTTCTCCGACCTGTATGTGGCGCTGGGCGACCCGACGCAGAACGGCACCGCCTGGATCGTCCGCATCTACCACCACCCGCTGGTGCCGTGGATCTGGATCGGCGGCGTCGGCATGATGCTGGGCGGGCTGGTGAGCCTGACCGACCGCCGCTTCCGCATCGGCGCGCCGGAACGCCGCCGCACGGCCGGGAAAACCGGGGGCAAGTCGGCTCCGCTGCCGGCCGAATGAGGACACGAGACACCATGCGCCGCCTTCTGTACCTGCTGCCCTTCCTGCTGTTCATCGGGGTGGGCGTCGCCTTCTTCCTGGGGTTCGAGCGCGACCCGCGCGACATCCCGTCGGCCCTGATCGACAAGCCGGCCCCGACCTTCGACCTGCCCGCCATTCCGGGCCAGATGGTGCAGGGCCAGCCGGCCGCCAGTGGCCTGTCCTCGGCAAAGCTGGTCGGCGACGTGACGCTGGTGAACGTCTTCGCCTCCTGGTGCATCCCCTGCAAGGCGGAGCATCCCGTCATCACCCGCCTGTCGCGCGAGCAGGGGGTGACGGTCTACGGCATCAACTACAAGGACAAGCCGGAGGATGCGCTGACCTGGCTGTCGCGCAACGGCAACCCCTATGCCGCCATCGGCGCCGACCAAGACGGCCGGGTGTCGATCGACTGGGGCGTCTATGGCGTGCCGGAGAGCTACCTGATCGACCGCAAGGGCCGCATCCGCTTCAAGCATGTCGGCCCGCTGACCCCGCAGGTGGTGGAGGAGCAGATCCTCCCGATGGTCAAGCATCTGAGGCAGGGCTGATGACGCGCATCCTCCTCGCCGCCCTGCTGGCGCTGTCGACGCTCTCCCCTGCCCTGGCCGTCCAGCCGGACGAGGTGCTGCCGGATCCGGCGCTGGAGACCCGCGCCCGCACCATCAGCCAGGAGCTGCGCTGCCTCGTCTGCCAGAACCAGTCCATCGACGACAGCAACGCGCCGCTGGCCCGCGACCTGCGCCTCCTGGTGCGCGACCGGCTGAAGGCCGGCGACAGCGACGACAAGGTGATGGAGTACGTCACCGACCGCTACGGCGACTATGTGCTGCTGCGGCCGCCCTTCAAGGCGACCACGCTGGTGCTGTGGATCGGTCCCTTCGCCGTGCTGCTGCTGGGTGCGGCCGGCACCTTCCTGTTCCTGCGCGGGCGGCGCGGCGTTGCCGCCGGTGCCGACACCGCGCCCCTGAGCGCGGATGAGCGGCGGCGGCTGGACGCCCTGCTGCGGAAAGACGACTGATGCTGTTCTGGATTTTCGCCGCCGTCCTGACCGCGGCCGTGCTGCTGCTGATCGTGCCGCCGCTTCTGCGCACGGCCGGATCCGGCCCCGACCGCGAGGAGTTCGACCGCGAGGTCTACCGCGACCAGCTGGACGAGCTGGAGCGCGACCGTACGCGCGGCCTGATCAACGACGCCCAGGCCGAGGCGGCCAGGGCGGAGATCGCCCGGCGCATGCTGGCAACCGCCGAGAAGACCGCGGCGACCGCTGGCGGCAGCAGCGCCCCGCGCAGCGCCCGCGTGCTGGCCGTGCTGCTGGCGCTGGTGCTGCCGGTCGGCGCGCTTGCGGTCTATGGATCGGTCGGCCGCCCAGATCTGCCGGCCCAGCCGCTGGCCTCGCGCAACATCGAGCAGGAGCGCGGCGGGCCGCCGAAGAGCGTCCTGGCGGCGATGGACAAGCTGAAGGCCCAGCTGGCCGAGAATCCCGGCGACATCCAGGGCTGGCTGATCCTGGGGCAGGCCTATGCCAAGATGGGCCGCAACGGCGATGCCGCCGACGCGCTGCGCCATGCCGTCGCCTTGAACAAGGATGATGTCGAGGTGCAGGGGCTGTTCGCCGAGACGCTGGTGTCCGCCAACGACGGCATGGTGCCGGAGGAGGCGGTGGCCGCCTTCGACGCCGTGCTGGCGAAAGAGCCGAAGGACCCGCGCGCCCGCTTCTTCGCCGCGCTCGCCCGCTTCCAGGCCGGCGACCAGCAGGGGGCGCTCGACCGCTGGAGCGCGCTGATGGCGGAGTCCCCCGCCGACGCGCCGTGGGTGCTGGTGGTGCGCGACCAGATCCGCGAGGCCGCGGTGGCGCTGAACCTCGACCCCGCCAAGGTCACGCCGCAGCCGCTGCCGCCGGAGCAGAAGGAGCAGGCGGCGCAGGGCAGCCAGCAGGCGGCCCCGAACGCGCAGGCTCAGGCCAACCCCCAGGGCAATGCCCAAGGCAACGCAGCGGGCCAGGATGAGATGATCCGTGGCATGGTCGCCAACCTCGCCGCCCGGCTGGAGGCCGACCCGTCGGACGTCGATGGCTGGCTGAAGCTCGCCCGCTCCTACGGCGTGCTGGGCGACACCGCCAAGGCGCTGGACGCCGCCCGCAAGGCGCGCGAACGGGCGCCGGACCGCGCCGACGTACAGATCGCCTACGCCAACGCCGTGTTGCAGACCCAGCCGCGCAACGAAACGCCGAAGCCCCTGCCGGACGAGGCGACCTCCGCCCTGCGGCTGGCGCTGAAGGCAGAGCCGGAGAACAAGGATGCGCTGTGGCTGCTCGGCCTCGACGCCATGATGTCGGGCCGCAAGGATGAAGCCGCCGCCCATTGGGGTAAGCTGATCGCCCAGTTCAAGCCGAGCGATCCGGAATACACTCTGCTGAAAGGACGTTTGGACGCGTTGAAGGCGGGCGGCTGACCCGCCGGGGCGACAACGTCCGGAACCAGACTGCGGCAAGGAGAGGCTTGGTTGCCCCACAAGATCGACAGAGACACGCGCCTGTGCATTTCGCTCTCGGGCCGCCCGAGCAACATCGGCACGCGCTTCCACAATCACCTCTATGAAGCCCTCTCGCTGAATTACGTCTACAAGGCGTTCACCACCACGGATCTGCCGGGGGCCATCACCGGCATCCGGGCGCTGAACATCCGCGGCTGCGGCGTGTCGATGCCCTTCAAGGAAGCCTGCATCCCCTTCCTCGACGAGCTGGACCCGTCGGCCGCCGGGTTGCAGTCGGTCAACACCATCGTCAACGACAGCGCAGAAGATGGCGGGAGCCGGCTGCGCGGCTACAACACCGACTATCTCGCGGTCCGCACGCTGCTGGACCGTCACGACGTCTCGCCCGGCCTGCCCTTCGCGCTCCGCGGCAGCGGCGGCATGGCCCGCGCGGTCGTGTGTGCGTTGCGCGATTCCGGCTTCACCAACGGCACGCTGATCGCCCGCAACGAGGCGGCCGGCCGCCGGCTCGCCGACGAGTACAGCCTGCCCTGGCAGCCGGACACCACCGGCATTGCCGAGGGATCGCTGCTGGTCAACGTGACGCCGCTCGGCATGGCCGGCGGGCCGGAAGCCGACACCCTCGCCTTCGAGCCTGCGCTGATCGCATCGGCGGCGCAGGTGTTCGACGTCGTCGCCATGCCGGCCGAAACCCCGCTGATCCGCGCCGCGCGGGAGGCCGGCAAGCCGGTGATCACCGGCGCCGAAGTGATCGCCCTCCAGGCGCTCGAACAGTTCGTGCTCTACACCGGCGTGCGTCCGACCGACGAGCAGATCGCCGCCGCCGCCGCCTGGTCGCAGGGCTGAGCCCAGGCTTCGGCAACGTGCCGCCTCGTGGGCGGCCTTTTCGCCGGCGCCCTTTTTCTTTGCGGCGCGGCAACACACATTGACAGGGGCGGGCCGACGGGCTTTATCCGTTGGCACCGCCCTTTTCTTTGCCGCAGAAGGTTCCGCGCCGATGACCCGCAGACGACTGCCCACGCCCGACGAGCGGCGCCTGTGGCGGATCGCCATGCGCGACGCCGAACCGATGCCCGGACGGCAGGTCGAGTCGGAGCCGGAACCGCTGGCGACCATGGCCGAGCTGGTCGAGGAGCCGGTGGCGACCAGCCTCGCCCCGCCGCCGACCGCCAAGCAATTCCTCTCCCCGGCCCGGCCGTCGCGGGCGGCCCATCCGCCGCTGACCCCCGGATCGACCGCCAACATCGACCGCCGCACCGGCGACCGGTTCCGCCGCGGAGAGCTGGAGATCGACGGCCGCATCGACCTGCACGGCATGACCCAGGCGCAGGCGCACCACGCGCTCGCCGGCTTCGTCCACCGCGCCTGGAACGAGGGGCGGCGCTGTGTGCTGGTGATCACCGGCAAGGGCAGTTTCGGCAGCCTGGGCGTGCTGCGTCAGGCAACCCCCCGCTGGCTGGCCGATCCGGCCCTGCGGCCGATGGTGCTGGCGATCCAGCCGGCCCAGCCCAAGCATGGCGGCGACGGCGCGCTGTATGTCTTGATCAAACGGCGGCGCGACCGTAAGGACTAGGTCCCAAACAGTCAGGGACTCCACATGACCCCGTTCGGCGAACGGGTCCGGTCGCTGCGCGACGCCAGGGGCGTGACGCTGAAGCAGATGGCGACCGACCTGTCCATCTCGTCCGCCTATCTGTCGGCGCTGGAGCATGGCAAGCGCGGCCAGCCCTCCCCCCAGCTGGTCCGGCAGATCTGCGCCTATTTCGGCATCATCTGGGACGAGGCGGAGGAGCTGGAGCGGCTGGCGGATCTGTCCCACCCGCGCGTGACGGTGGACACCTCCGGCCTGAGCGCGCGGGCGACGGAACTCGCCAACCTTCTGTCGGAACGGATCGACGATCTGGACGAGGACGGGATCGCGGCGATCCTGGCGATCCTCGACGCCGTGCCGCCAAAAAAGGGGACACGGCGCCGGGTGGGGATGCGGCGGCGGTAGACGGTTCCCTTTTCCCGAAGGCAGAGGGAATTCTTTCCCTCAGGCCTTGCCGATCATCCGCCCGAGGTCGCGGCCGGCGAACAGGTGGATGTGCAGGTGGGGCACTTCCTGATGCGCGGCTTCCCCGCAGTTGGACAGGATGCGGTAGCCGGGGCCGTCGGCGCCGACCATGCGGGCGACCTCGCCCACCGCGCGGAACAGGCCGGCGATCTCCGCCTCCGACGCCTTGGCGGTGAAGTCGTCCAGGTCGATGTAGGCGCCCTTCGGGATCACCAGCACATGGGTCGGGGTCTGCGGCTCGATGTCGTGGAATGCCAGCGCGTGTTCGGTCTCATGGACCTTCTTGCACGGGATTTCGCCGCGCAGGATGCGGGCAAACACGTTGTTGGCGTCATAGTTCTTGGCCATCGCATGCGTCCTCTTGCTGGGGAGGCCCCGATCAGGCTTTACGGGACTTCTTCTCGTCGATGCCGCTGGTGCCCTCGCGCTGGGCGAGCCTGCTCCAGACCTCCGCCGGGTCCAGCCCGAGATCGGCCCACAGCACCAGCAGGTGATAGAGCAGGTCGGCGGATTCCGCGGCCAGCGCCGCCTTGTCGCCGCGCACGGCCTCCAGGATCGCCTCCACCGCCTCCTCGCCCACCTTCTGGGCGATCTTGGCGGTGCCGCGGCTGTAGAGCTTCGCGGTGTAGGAGCTTTCCGGATCCGCGCCCTTGCGGCCCTGCACGGTGACGAACAGGCGGTCGAGCACCTCCGCCGACGGGGTGGCCGACGGGGTGGTCAGTGCCTTATCGGCAGACTTCTCGCCGGCTTTTTCCGCGGCCTTCTCGGTGGCCTTCTTGTCACCCATTTGTCGTCTCCAGCGTCTTGGCCGGGCGCACCGGGATGCCGGCGGTGGCGAGCGCGGCCTTGGCCTGACCGATGGTGTAGGTGCCGAAATGGAAGATCGAGGCGGCGAGCACCGCGGTGGCGTGCCCTTCGCGGATGCCCTCCACCAGATGGTCGAGGGTGCCGACGCCGCCCGACGCGATCACCGGGACGCGGATCGAGTCCGCCACCGTGCGCGTCAGTTCCAGGTCGAAGCCGCTCTTGGTACCGTCACGGTCCATCGAGGTCAGCAGGATTTCGCCGGCCCCCAACGATTCCATCCGCTTGGCCCACTCCACCGCGTCGATGCCGGTGGCGTTGCGGCCGCCATGGGTGAAGACCTCCCATTTGCCGGGAGCCACCTTCTTGGCGTCGATGGCGACGACGATGCACTGGGCGCCGAACTTCTCCGCGCCTTCGCGCACGAACTCCGGACGGTGGATCGCCGCGGTATTGATCGACACCTTGTCGGCGCCGGCCAACAGCAGCTTGCGGATGTCGTCCACCGTGCGCACGCCGCCGCCGACGGTCAGCGGCATGAAGACCTGCTCCGCCGTCCGCCGCACCACGTCGAAGATGGTGTCGCGGTTCTCGTGGCTGGCGGTGATGTCGAGGAAGGTCAGCTCGTCGGCCCCCTCGCGGTCATAGACGCGGGCCTGCTCCACCGGATCGCCGGCATCGACCAGATCGACGAAATTGACCCCCTTGACCACCCGGCCGTCCTTGACGTCCAGGCAGGGGATGACACGCATCTTCAGCATCAGTCGGCGTCCTCGACGGCGGGGGCGGACAGCAGGGCCAGTGCCTCCTTGGGATCGATCCGGCCATCGTACAGCGCCCGGCCGCAGATCACGCCCTCGATCCCGGTGTCCTCCTCGACCTTCAGCGCCTTCAAGTCCTCGATGGACGAGACGCCGCCGGACGCGATGACCGGCGTGGTCAGGTGGAAGGCGAGATCGGAGGTGGATTCGACGTTGACGCCGCCCATCGCGCCGTCGCGGTTGATGTCGGTGTAGATGATGGCGGCGACGCCGCAATCCTCGAACTTCAACGCCAGATCCAGCGCCTTGATGTCGGAGGTCTCGGCCCAGCCGGCCACGGCGACATAGCCTTCGCGCGCGTCGATGCCGACGGCGATCTTGCCGGGGAACTCGCGGCAGGCCGCCTTCACCAGCTCCGGATCGCGCAGCGCCACCGTGCCCAGGATGACGCGGCTGATGCCCTTCTCCAGCCACATGCCGATGGTGGTCAGGTCGCGGATGCCGCCGCCGAGCTGCACCGGGATGGTGACCGACTTCAGGATGCTCTCGACCGCCGCACCGTTGACCGGCTTGCCTTCGAAGGCGCCGTTGAGGTCGACCAGATGCAGCCATTCGAAGCCCTGGCTCTGGAACAGGCGGGCCTGTTCGCCGGGATCGGTGTTGAAGACCGTGGCCTGGCTCATCTCGCCGCGCAGCAGGCGGACGCAGGCACCGTCCTTGAGGTCGATGGCGGGGTAGATGATCATCGCGGGCGTCTTCCTATGGCGTGGCTGGCGGTTGTCGGGCGGGCGGTCATTGGGCTGTCGGTTATTGTGCCGGCGGCTGTTGCGCAGGCTCGAGATCCTTGCAGTAGTAATGTCCGGCGAGCGGCTTTCCCTGCACCAGCGCGTAGAAGGGATGGGTGCCCCAGCGCTTGAAGCCGAGCGATTCATAGAGCGCGATGGCCGCATCCTGGGTCACGCGGACGTCGAGGTTCAGCACCTTGAAGCCGACGGCGCGCGCCTCCTCCAGCACCGCCACGGTCAGGCGGCGGGCAAGGCCGTGGCCGCGCGCCCAGGGGGCGACGAAGCTGGTGGTCAGCTGGGCGGCGTGGGCCTGCGCCTCGTTGTTGCGCGGCGGCTTAACCAGCTGGGCGGATCCGGCCACCACCCCGTCCAGGCGGGCGACGAACATCACCCGTTCCGGCACCACCAGAACGCCCTTCCAATAGCGTTCCATCACATCGCGCGGCGGCGGCTCGACCCAGCCGAAGCCGCCGCCGGCGCGGATGGCGTCATCGGCCGCGTCGCACAGGTCGTGCAGGTCGGCGGTCTTCAGCGCATCGACCTTGTCGATGGCGATCTCGGCCATCTCGTCAGACCTTCCAGCGCAGGAAATTGGCGATCAGCGCCAAGCCGGTCGCCTGGCTCTTCTCCGGGTGGAACTGGGTGCCGACCAGATTGTCGCGCCCGACCACCGCGGCGAAGGGCCCGCCATAATCCGCGGACGCGATCAGCGTGTCGGGATCGGCGAGCCTGAACTGGTAGGAATGGACGAAATAGGCGTGGCTGCCCTCGGGCAGGCCGGCCAGCACCGGGTGCGGGTGGCGGATGTTCAGCTCGTTCCAGCCCATGTGCGGGATCTTCAGGGCCGGATCGGCCGGCTCCAGCTTCACCACCTCGCCCGCGATCCAGCCCAGACCCTCGGTCACGCCATATTCGCGGCCGCGCTCCGCCATCAGCTGCATGCCGACGCAGATGCCGAGGAAGGGGCGACCGCGGCGGTGCACCACCTCCTCCAGCGCCTCCAGCATGCCGGGAACCTCCGACAGGCCGCGCTTGCAGTCGGCGAAGGCGCCGACGCCGGGCAGGACCACGCGGTCGGCCCGGCGGACGGCATCGGCGTCGGAGGTGACGAGGACAGTGTAGGACGCATCGGCTTCGCCGGCCGCGCGCTCGATCGCCTTGGCGGCGGAGCGCAGGTTGCCGGAGCCGTAATCGATCAGCGCGACCGTTTCCATGAACGTGACAAACCTTCCGATAGGACGGCGGAGGGGGAGGACTGGACCGCGGTCCCCGCCGTCAGAGCGATCCGCCGAGCGTGCCCTTGGTCGAGGGCACCGCATCGCGCTTGCGCGGGTCGATCTCCACCCCGGCGCGCAGCGCGCGGGCAAGCGCCTTGTAGCAGCTTTCCACGATGTGGTGGTTGTTCTCGCCATACAGGTTCTCGACGTGCAGCGTCACGCCGGCGGCCATGGCGAAGGCCTGGAACCACTCGCGGAACAGCTCGGTGTCGAAATCGCCGATCTTGTCGCGGGTGAAGTTCACCTTCCAGATCAGGTAGGGCCGGTTGGAGAAGTCCAGCGCCACCCGCGTCAGCGTCTCGTCCATCGGGACATAGGAATGGCCGTAGCGCTGGATGCCCTTGCGGTCGCCCAGCGCCTTCGCCACCGCCATGCCGATGGCGATGCCGGTGTCCTCGGTGGTGTGGTGATAGTCGATGTGCAGGTCGCCGTCGGCCAGGACCGTCAGGTCCATCAGGCTGTGGCGCGACAGCTGTTCCAGCATATGGTCGAGGAAGCCGACCCCCGTCTTGACGTCGTAGACGCCGGTGCCGTCAAGGTTCAGCGCGACCCGGATCCGGGTCTCCGTGGTGTTCCGCTCGATCGAGGCGCGGCGGCCGCCATTGATGGGGGTCTGGTCCATGGCGGTTTTGTAGCAGGAAGCATCCCCCCGCGCCAGCACCCGGCACGATTGATGCGCGGCCCGTCCATTCCGACGATTGTCCTACGGACGTGTGCAGGATAGAGTTGTTTACACTTCCTGCGTGCATATCCGCTTATGACCGACCATCCGCGCCCAATCGTCGCAGTCCTGGTTCTCCTGTCCGGCCTGCTGCCGGCCGGATGTGCCGGCCTGTCCCCGCCGCCGCCGGTCGCCAGGACGGCGCCGCCGGTGGCCGCCGGGACCACGGCGCCGTTCCGCTTCGGCGAGTTGACCATCGGGTCGATGCGGCGCGGGATGCAGATCGGCCGCTATGTCTGGGGCATCGACTGCGCCCCGCCCTATGACGACGTCTATTGGACCAGCGGCGTCAACATGCGGCGCGGCTCCACCTTCGACGAGCGCTTCGCCGAGGCGATGACCGCCGCCGGCTTCGACGTGGTCGGCCGGCCCGGCGGTCCCGACAATCCCGACGGCAACCGCAGCCGTGCCCGCTTCACCGTGCAGGGCGATCTGCGCGACGTGCAGCTGGAGCTTTGCCACCGCACCAACTGGCTGACCGGCAGCAGCAAGGGCAGTTCCGGCACCGGCAGCGTCAAGGTGGAATGGACGGTCTACGACGCGCGCGGCGGCGGGCTGGTGCACCGGGTGGTCACCACCGGCGCCATCGCGCAGGAGAGCGGCGTGCCGCAAGGCGACACCCTGCTGGTCGAGGAGGCCTTCGCCGCCGCGGTCGAGGCGCTCGCCGCCGACGGCGGCTTCCGCACCCTGCTGTCGGGCGGCGACCTGCCCCAGTCTCAGTCTTCGTCGGTGGTGTTTCCCGTGGCGGCGCCGGCCGGATCCGGCCCCACCCCGCTGACGCCGGACGCCGCCCCCCCTGCCCTGGCTGCGGGGTCGGCGGCGTCCCGTCCAGGCCGCCTGCTGCTGCGGACCGGGGCCGGATCCGGCCGGCCGGCAGCGGCGAGAGTCCCGGTCGGCGGGTCGCATGGGCTGGTGATCGGCGAGACCGATGCGGCCGGCGAGGTGCAGGCGGTGCTGCTGGCCCCGCTGCCCGGATCAGACCCCACCGTCACCGTCCGACCTGCCCGCGGGGTGGAGCTGACCGGCTGGGTGGTCGGGCGCGACCCGGCCAGCGGCTTCGCCCTGGTCCGGGTACCGGCCCGGCTGCCCGCCCTGCCCGTCCGCACCGCGGCCCTGCGCGTCAGCGAGCCGGTGCGGGCGATCCCCGGCGGACGGGGACGGAAGGTCGCCGGCATCGTCGGCGGGCTGCCGGCCGACGAGGGGGATGCCCCCTCGGTGGTCCAGGCGGATCTGGGCTCGGCCGCCCTGCTGACCGCGGTGACCGAGGCGGGCGACCCGCTGCTCGACGGCAGCGGTGCGCTTGTCGGGATCGCGCCCTCCGCCGGCCGTTCCGCCCCCACTCTGGCCGCCACCCCGGCCGGTCTGGTGGAGTTCCTGGCGCTCGGTCCGCTGCTCGACCGGCTGGGGGCGGATCCGGCCGGCCCCATGCCGTCCGTCACCCCGACCAAACCGGGCAAAACGCGCCGGAACGCCCCGGTAGAGTCCCTGTGGGAGGAGGATGGGCCAAACGGCGATATGCTTGACGGCGACAGCGCCCCTCCCACATAGACCGGATGCCCTGCCGCCACGACTTGCAAGCTCCATGCGCCTGCGACGGCGCCCCGGATCCGGGGCGGCGGGGACGTTTCCCATTCTCCAGCGTGGTTCCCGCATGACCTATCCAGCGTCCAATCCTCATGATCCCATCCAGTGGCACGGCACCACGATCCTGTCGGTGCGCAAGAACGGTCAGGTGGTGATCGCCGGCGACGGGCAGGTCTCGGTCGGCCCGACGGTGATGAAGGCCAATGCGCGCAAGGTCCGCTGGCTGGCTGGCGGCACGGTGATGGCGGGCTTCGCCGGCGCCACCGCCGATGCGATGACCTTGTTCGAACGGCTGGAAGGCAAGCTGGAGCAGTATCCCGGCCAGCTGACCCGCGCCTGCGTCGAGATGGCCAAGGACTGGCGCACCGACCGCTATCTGCGCCGGCTTGAGGCGATGATGGCGGTGGCCGACAAGAGCGTCAGCCTCGTGCTGACCGGCAACGGCGACGTGCTGGAGCCGGAGGACGGGCTGATCGGCATCGGCTCCGGCGGTTCCTACGCCCTGTCGGCGGCGCGCGCGCTGATCGACATCGACGGGATGGATGCGGAGGCCGTGGCGCGCAAGGCGATGAAGATCGCCGCCGGCATCTGCGTCTACACCAACGAAAACGTCACCCTGGAAAAGCTGTGAGCGCCATGAGCCAGACCGCATCCGTGTCCGCCGACACCGCCGCCTTCAGCCCGCGCGAGATCGTCTCCGAACTCGACCGCTACATCGTCGGCCAGAACGAGGCCAAGCGCGCGGTCGCCATCGCGCTGCGCAACCGCTGGCGCCGGCAGCAGCTGCCCGAGGGGCTGCGGGAAGAGGTGCTGCCGAAGAATATCCTGATGATCGGCCCGACCGGCGTCGGCAAGACCGAGATCGCCCGCCGCCTCGCCCGGCTGGCCCAGGCTCCCTTCCTCAAGGTCGAAGCCACCAAGTTCACCGAGGTCGGTTATGTCGGCCGCGACGTCGAGCAGATCGTCCGCGATCTGGTCGAGGCCGCCATCGGCCTGACCCGTGAGCGGCTGCGCAAGGAGGTCGCCGCCAAGGCCGAGCTGCGGGCGGAGGAGCGCGTGCTCGACGCGCTGTGCGGCGACAACGCCAGTGCCGAGACGCGCGCCAAGTTCCGCAAGATGCTGCGCGAGGGCACGCTGAACGACAAGGAGATCGAAATCCAGGTCGCCGACACCGCTGCGCCGGCCGGCATGCCGACCTTCGACATCCCCGGCATGCCGGGCTCCCAGATGGGCATGCTGAACCTGAACGACATGTTCGGCAAGATGATGGGCGGCCGCACCAAGACCCGCCGCATGACGGTTGCCGAGAGCCACACCGTGCTGATGGCCGAGGAGTCGGACAAGCTGCTGGACCAGGAAAAGGTGGTGGCCGAGGCGATCCGCGCGGTCGAGCAGAACGGCATCGTCTTCCTCGACGAGATCGACAAGATCTCCGCCCGCTCCGACGCCCGCGGCGCCGACGTCAGCCGCGAAGGCGTCCAGCGCGATCTGCTGCCGCTGATCGAAGGCACCACGGTGTCGACCAAGCACGGTCCGGTGAAGACCGACCATGTCCTGTTCATCGCGTCGGGCGCCTTCCACGTCGCCAAGCCGTCGGACCTGCTGCCGGAGCTGCAAGGCCGCCTGCCGATCCGCGTCGAGCTGAAGGCGCTGAGCCAGGACGACTTCAAGCGCATCCTGACCGAGCCGGAGGCCAGCCTGATCCGCCAGTACAAGGCGCTGATGAAGACGGAGGAGGTCGATCTGGTCTTCACCGACGACAGCATCGACGAGCTGGCCCGGCTGGCGGCGGAGATCAACGGCTCGGTGGAGAACATCGGCGCGCGCCGCCTGCACACGGTGCTGGAGCGGCTGCTGGAGGAGATCAGCTTCGCCGCCAGCGACCGTGCCGGCGAGACGGTCACCATCGACGCCGCGCTGGTGCGGGAGCGGGTCGGCGGGCTGGCGAAGAACGCGGACCTGTCGAAGTTCATCCTGTAAACGCGTGAGGGGCGCCCGAGACGGCGCCCCTCTGCTTCACGTGAAACATTGCGCGGGATCGCCGCTGCCCTGCCCGCTTATCCTCCTGCCGCCACCTTCACGCTTTTCGGCAGCAGCAGCACATAGCTCCCGCGGCTCTTCATCAGTCCGGCCCGGTGCTCCGCCTCCGCGCCATGGCCCCAGAAGACGTCGCCGCGCACCGGCCCGCGGATCGCTCCGCCGGTGTCCTGGGCCACCAGCAGCCGTTGCAGCCGCTGTCCGGCATCGACCGGGTCCTCGGCATCCAGCCACACCGGAACGCCGTAGGGCATGAACTTTGAGTCGACCGCCAGACTGCGGCCGGGCGTCAGGGCCACGCCCTGGGCGCCGTTCGGGCCATCGCCGGTCAGCGTCTGGAAGAAGACGTAGGACGGGTTGACGTTCATCACCCCCGCCGCCTGATCGGGATGCGCCAGCAGCCAGCTGCGGATGGTCTGCAACGAGACCTCCTCGCGCTTGAGCGCGCCGCGGTCGATCAGCTCCTTGCCGATGGCGACGTATTTGTGGCCGTTCTGGGCGGCGTAGCCGATGCGCGTCTCGCTGCCATCGGCCATCCGGATCCGGCCCGAGCCCTGGATTTGCAGGAAGAAGGCACCGATCGGGTCCTTCACCCACACCAGTTCCAGCCCCTTGCCCTTCAGCGATCCGGCGACGATGGCGGCGCGATCCTCGTAAGGCTTCAGCTTGCCGTCGACCACGCGGCCGGCGGTGCGCTCCCCCTTCCAGCGGTCGGAGAAATCGCCGAGATCGACCATCACCAGATCGGGCGGCCGGCGGTAGAGCGGCACCGGATAGGCCGGATCCGGGCGCGGGCTGCCCTCCAGCTCGGCTTCGTAATAGCCGGTGAACAGGCCCTCGCGGCTGCCGTTGTTGCCGGCGGCGTAGGGGGTGAAGTTCTGCTCGAAGAAGGCGCGGGCCGCAGCATCGTCGCCGGCGGGCAGATCCGCCAGACGGGCGCAGGGGCCCTGCCAGTCGGCAATGGTCCCGGCCACCCCGTTCGGCCCGACGATCCGGTCGGCCGGCAGGCTTTTGAAGCGGGCGCAGGACCGGGTGAGCGCCGGCACCGCCTGCGCCACCGGATCGCTGCGCCAGCCGGACAGATCGGCGAAGGACAGCGGCGCCAGGGTCAGGGCGTCGGGCGGCGGCTTGGCCTCTTCCTTGGGGGCGCAGGCCGAAAACAGCAACGCCACCGCCCCGAAGAGGGCGATGGCGCTGAAACCGGTACGGTGACGATGTGTCATTGCTGGCGGTCGTTCCTCACTGGACCGGACGAACCTCGACCAGCGCCCAGTTCGGATCGCGGGAGCGGAGGTTGCGGGCGAAGGTCCAGACGTCGGTGTTCTCCACCAGCGCCTTGGGATCGCCATCGACGATGGCGCCGTTGCGGTCGCGCACCACATTCACCTGATCGGAGACCAGACGCACGGTGACGCGGGCGGTGCGGCCGGCATCCAGCTTCGCCTCCACCACCTCGGCTTCGCGGACCTGCTCGATGCGGGCCTCGTGCTGCTCGCCGGCGGCCTGACGGTCGCGGATGACCTGGGCGAAGCTGTCATAGACATCGTCGGCCAGCAGCGGGCGCAGCGTCGCGGTGTCGCCGCGGGCGAAGGCATCGACGATCATGGCGAAGGCGGCCTTGGAACCTTCGAGGAAATGCTTCTCGTCGAAGGTCGGATCGGCGGCGCGGATCTGGTCGATCGACGCGGCCAGCGACAGCGGCTCGTCCGAAGCGACCACATCGGCGCCCGGTGCGACATCGGGTCGCGTCCGGTTGCGCTCCGGCAAGGGCACGACATTGTCCGGCTTCGCGGCCCCCGGAGCCGAGGTGAAGGGGTTGGACCGCTGCCGCTCCTCCCCCGTCCGGCGGCCGAGGACGCTGCGCAGCCGATAGACGAGGAAGGCCGCGATCATCGCGAAGATCACGATCTCGATGAACACGAACCCGTCTCCCATCATCTGTTCCTTCCGATACGATTTGTCGTGAACGTCTTGTTGTCTTGGCATTTGCCGCGGCGAAATCGCCGGCGGATCCGGCCCGCCTCTGGACCTTGCGGCCGGTCGGCATTACGTGTTGCTTGCCCGCCAGTAATTGCCGATTGAACCGCCAATTGGGTAAGGCCGGCGGTCTTTCGACCGGACGACCTATCCAAACCTAGATAGGGGCAGCGAGCCCGAAGAGCAAGGACACCATGAATCCCCTGTTGTTGATCCTTCTTCTGCCGATCCTGGAGATCGTCGGATTCATCCAGGTCGGCGATTGGATCGGCGCCGGGCCGACCATCGGGCTGCTGGCCCTGTCGGCGGTGGTGGGCATGCTGATCGTCCGTCACCAGGGGCTGGCCTCGCTGAGCAAAGCCCAGGCGGCGGCGGCGCGCGGCGAGGCACCCATCGGCACCGTGCTCGACGGCTTCTGCGCCGTGCTGGCCGGCGTCCTGCTGATCATCCCCGGCTTTCTGACCGACATCCTCGGCATCCTGCTGCTGATCCGGCCGCTGCGCCGCGGCATCGGCCGCTGGCTGTTCAGCCGCATCGGCGCCGGCATGCCGGTCTTCACCACCACGGGCCGGAGTGGCCTTGGGGGCGGCTTCGGAGCCGGTTTCGGCGGCGCGGCCGGCGGTCCCACCGCCAGCGAGCAGGGTTTCGGCAGTGCCGAATTCGGCACCGGCGGTCCCCGACGCGGCGACGATCCCTTCCGCCCCACTCCCGGCGTGCCCGGCGTCATCGACGGCGATTTCCGCGACGTCACCCCGGAGGACAGGAGCGGCGAGGATCGCGACGCGCCGCGGCTGACCGATTCCCAATGGGGCAAGCAGCGTCCGGACGAGCGGCGCTGAGCTGCCGGCCAGCAGCCGGTTTCCCGTCGGCGGTTTCCGTTGGCAGGACGGCCGATCCATGATAGCCAGCCCGTTGGGCGAAGGCACAACCGTCGCGAACCAAACCCTGTCACCTCACATCCGGGTCGGCCTGCGACCCCTGCCCCCCGTCCATAGCGGAATCGGGGATGGAAAGCGGGCCGGCGATTAGGAGTCCGTTATGTCCGATCAGATGAGCAACGGCGCCGAGCAGCAGCAGACGTCTTCGCTGCCGATGCATGTCCTCGCGCAGTATGTGAAGGACTTCTCCTTCGAGAACCCCAACGCCCCGCAGAGCCTGCTGCCGAACCAGCCGCAGCCGCAGGTCAACATCGGCGTCGACGTCCAGGGCCAGAAGGTCGGCGACGACATTTACGAGCTGACGCTGAACCTGCGGTGCGAAGCCCGCCAGGGCGAGACCGTCGCCTTCCTGGTCGAGCTGGCCTATGGCGCGCTGTTCCAGTTCCCCGGCCTGCCGGAAGAGCATCACCGCCCGGTCCTGATGATCGAAGGCGCCCGGATGATCTTCCCGTTCGCCCGCGCCATCGTCTCCAGCGCGACCCGCGAAGGCGGCTTCCCGCCGCTGATGATCAACCCGATCGACTTCGCCGAGCTGTACCACCGCCAGTCGGCCCAGCAGGCCGAACAGCCGCAGCAGCCGCCCTTCTGATCCCAGTCAGGGATTGAGTTGAGTTGAAAAGAAAAAGGGCGGGTGACCGGAAGGTCCCCGCCCTTTTTCTGTGCCGCGACAGATGGCCGCCCCCTCCGCAGAGGAGAGGGCGGATCCGGCACGACCTTACTGGTTCATGCTTTCGAAGAACTCGTTGTTCGACTTGGTGTGCTTCAGCTTGTCGACCAGGAAGTCCACCGCGTCGGTCACGCCCATCGGCATCAGGATGCGGCGCAGGATCCACATCTTCGACATGGTGCCCTTGTCGACCAGCAGCTCCTCCTTGCGGGTGCCCGACTTGGAGATGTCGATGGCCGGGAAGGTGCGCTTGTCGGAGAGCTTGCGGTCCAGCACGATTTCCGAGTTGCCGGTGCCCTTGAACTCTTCGAAGATCACCTCGTCCATGCGGCTGCCGGTGTCGATCAGCGCGGTGGCGATGATGGTCAGCGACCCGCCCTCTTCAACGTTGCGGGCGGCGCCGAAGAAGCGCTTGGGCCGTTGCAGGGCGTTGGCGTCGACACCGCCGGTCAGCACCTTGCCCGATGACGGCACGACGGTGTTGTAGGCGCGGGCCAGACGGGTGATGCTGTCCAGCAGGATGACCACGTCGCGCTTGTGCTCGACCAGCCGCTTGGCCTTCTCGATCACCATTTCCGCGACCTGGACGTGGCGGGTCGCCGGCTCGTCGAAGGTGGAGCTGATGACCTCGCCACGGACCGAGCGGGCCATGTCCGTCACTTCTTCCGGACGCTCGTCGATCAGCAGGACGATCAGGTAGGCTTCGGGGTGGTTGGTGGCGATCGAGTGGGCGATGTTCTGCAGCATCACCGTCTTGCCGGTGCGCGGCGGCGCCACGATCAGCCCGCGCTGCCCCTTGCCGAGCGGCGCCACCAGGTCGACGATGCGGCCGGTGAGGTTCTTCTTGGTGGGGTCCTCGACCTCCATCCGGATGCGTTCTTCCGGATAGAGCGGCGTCAGGTTGTCGAAGTTGATGCGGTGACGGACCTTGTCGGGCGCGTCGAAATTGATGGTGTTGACCTTCAGCAGGGCGAAATAGCGCTCACCGTCCTTGGGCGAGCGGATCTGCCCTTCCACCGTGTCGCCGGTGCGCAGGCCGAAGCGGCGCACCTGGCTGGGGCTGACGTAAATATCGTCGGGACCCGGCAGATAATTGGATTCCGGCGAACGCAGGAAACCGAACCCGTCCTGCAGCACCTCCAACACGCCGTCGCCGAAGATCGGAATGTCGTTTTCGGCCAGCTGCTTCAGGATCGCGAACATCATGTCCTGCTTGCGCAGCGTGCTCGCGTTCTCGATCTGCAACTCCTCCGCGAACGCCAGCAGTTCAGCGGGGCTTTTGCACTTCAGCTCTTGGAGATGCATCGGATTGCCTGTGAAATCGTCATGCGGGGGAATGGCCTTGGAGGTGGGGAGTGCCGGAGGGTCCGGCCGACGGCGGCTGGGGGCGGCGGACGCCGCAACGCGGTCGCGTCGGGTGGGCAGCGGGTGGCGCTTCGGCGAAGGCGCGCCAGGGCGTCCGGAAAATGGCCGCACGGGAGCGATTCGCCAGCCACCAGGCCCGGCTCAAGATCAGAGCGTCGGATCGGCAGATGTGGGCGTGGGAGGCCGCGGGGCGAAAACCCCGTGGTCCTGACATGGTTATCGGATCGGCGGACGCAAGTCAAACGAAAGCGAAACCGGCAAAGGTCGCGGATTCCGCTTTTTCCGGGAGATGGAAGACCGGCGATTCACCTGACCCCTGGTTCGGAAGGGGCCGGTCAGAAGGGCTTCACGATGACGAAGATGACGATGCCGATCATCAGCAGCGTCGGCACCTCGTTGGCGATGCGGTAGAAGCGCTGCGGCCGCGTGTTGCGGTCCTCGGCAAAGTCCCGGCGCCAGCGGGCCATCATCATGTGGCTGGCGGTCAGCAGCAGGACGAACAGCAGCTTGGCGTGCAGCCAGCCCTGCTTCATCCATTCCGGCGTCAGCACGATCATGGCGATGCCGAACACGTACGCCGCGATCATCGCCGGGTTCATGATGGCGCGCAGCAGCCGGCGCTCCATCACCTTGAAGGTCTCCGACGCCTCGGATCCGGCCTGCACCTGGCAATGGTAGACGAACAGGCGCGGCAGATAGAGCAGCCCCGCCATCCAGGCGATGATGCTGATGACGTGCAGCGCCTTGATCCAATCGTACAACACCGGGCGTGTCCCCTTTTTCTTGACTGTTCAGCCGTTTCGGTTCGGCCGTCGCGGCTCAGCCCCGCGCCTGCGGGCAGCCGGAGAAGTTGGACGGGCAGATCCGGTCGCCCTTCTGCGAGCAGATCGCCGCCTTGCCCGCGACCGTCTGCCGCACCAGCCGGGCCAGCCCGTCGATGAAGCCGGGATGCACCCCGACCGTCGGCACGCGGGTGAAGTGCGGCACCCCGGCCTCCTCGGCGAGGTGACGGTATTCGATCTCGATCTCCACCAGCGTCTCGGAATGCTCCGACACGAAGGCCATCGGCACCACCAGGATCGGCACGCCGTCCTGGCCGGCGCGGCGGATCTCGGCGTCGGTGCTGGGACCGATCCACTCCATCGGGCCGACGCGGCTCTGGTAGCAGTTGATCCAGTCCAGATCGTCGATGCCCAGCGCTGCGGCGATGGATTCGGCCGTCCGCTCGCACTGCCACTGATAGGGGTCGCCGGCGGCCACCACCTTCTTCGGCAGCCCGTGGGCGGAGAACAGGACGCGCGGCTTGCCATGGGCCTTGGCGGCCTCGTAGAGCGGGCGGATCAGGTCCGCTGCGCCGTCGATGAAGCCGGCCTGGGTCGGGTAGCAGCACAGCAGCTTCGTCGGCGCCGACAGCCCGACGGTGCGCGCCGCCTCGGCCCAAGCCTTGGCGCTCGACGCCGTGGTGGTGGTGGAGAATTGCGGGTAGAGCGGCAGAAGCACCACCAGATCCGGGTCGTAGGCCTTCACCTTTGCTGCCGTCTCGGCGCTCATCGGGTGCCAGTAGCGCATGGCGATGAAGACCTTGGTCTCGGCACCGGCAACAGCCGGCTCCGCCCCCAGCACCCCTTCCAGCGCCGCCGCCTGGGCCTCCGTGTTCTCCAGCAGCGGCGACTTGCCACCGAGCTGGGCGTAGATCGCCGTCGCCGGCTTGGCCCGCCGCCCGCTGATCAGGCTGGCGATCACGAAGCGGAACGGGTTCGGCAGCCGGATGATGGCCGGATCGGCGAACAGGTTGAACAGGAAGGGCCGCACCGCCTCCGGCGCATCCGGACCGCCGAGGTTGAACAGCACGACGGCAACGCGGCGCGGCCGGACCCCGGAAGTCGGGCTGCCGGCGGCTGCATCGGTCGGGGCGGAGGGCTGGGAGAATGGCTGGCTCATGGTGCCCGCTAAACTGGAGCGTCGCCGCCACTCTGTCCAGACCCCCGCCGTCGCTTTTTCAGCCGCTTAGCACCGGTCCGTCCGATAAGCCGTTCAGCCCTGCCCCGGCCAGTCCCGCAGGATGCGCGTCAGCGCCTCCACATGGGCCGGCGGGGTCGACTGGATGACGCCATGGCCCAGGTTGAACACGAAGGGCCCACCGGCCAACGCCGCCAGGATGTCGTGGGTCGCCGTCTCCAGCGCCTTGCCGCCGGCAGCCAGCATGATCGGATCGAGGTTTCCCTGCACCGGCAGCCGCGTCTGGAGGGTCTGCGCCGCCCACACCGGCGGAACGGTGGTGTCGAGCCCGACGGCATCCACGCCGGACCCGGAGACATACTCCTCATAGGCGTGGCCGGCGCCGCGCGGGAAGCCGATGACCGGCGTGTTCGGGTGCTTCGCCTTCACCAGTGCGACGATCTGCCGCGTCGGCTCGATCACCCAGCGGCGGAACTCGGCGACCGGCAGCACGCCGGCCCAGCTGTCGAACAGCTGCACCGTCTCGGCCCCGGCCTCGATCTGGCGGCAGAGATAATCCGCGGTCACCTCGACGATCAGGTCGATCAGCTGGCCGAAGCCGACAGGGTCGCCGTAGGCCCAGCGCTTGACGTGGGCATACTCCTTGGAGCCCGCCCCTTCGACCATGTAGCAGGCGATGGTCCAGGGAGCCCCGGCAAAGCCGATCAGCGTCGTCTCGGCGGGGATCGCGGTGGAGAGCCGGCGCACCGTCTCGTAGACCGGCGCCAGCGTCTCGTGGAAGCGGTCGCGCGACAGGCGCTTCAAATCCTCGACGTTGCGGACCGGATCCAGCTTCGGCCCCTCGCCTTCCAGATAGGCCAGCGGCTGCCCCAGGGCATGCGGCACCACCAGGATGTCGGAGAACAGAATCGCCGCGTCCATGCCGTAGCGGCGCAGCGGCTGCAAGGTGACCTCGACCGCGAAGTCGGGATTGTAGCAGAGGTCGAGGAAGCTGCCGGCCTTGGCCCGCAGTTCGCGATACTCCGGCAGATAGCGTCCGGCCTGACGCATCAGCCAGAAGGGCGGGCGCGGCCGCACCTCTCCCGCCAGGGCGGCAAGCATCGGCTTCAGGGCAGGCTTGGAAGCCCGATTCTGGACGTCGGAGCTGGTGGCGGACAAGACGGTGCGTTCCCCTGACATGCGAATCCGAAAAGCCCCGTGCGATTCCGGCACCGATTCCGCGCCAGAATCCGGGACGGGTTTATCCCCTCTTCTTCACTATATTTTTTAAAGGGAGAAAGGAAGAGGATGAGGTGGATGGCTGTGGATAACGGTGATCCCCGATTCTGGAGAATCTGTCCACAGATCCGGGGGCTTGTGCGGGCATGTGTGCGGATCTGTGGACGATTCGGAGCACTACCGCCGGAAACGGCGGAAATGCTATAGCTGGACGAGCGGGAGTCCCGTGGATAACCGGGCGGACGGGACCGGATCTTCCCAGCTTCCGAAGCGGTCGGCGGAGTTGTTCCGCGCTTGGCCGTATCGGGGAGGAAGAGTCCCCCAGCCGGGACGAAACGACGGTGAATCCGGTTGTCCACAGATCTGGGCCGGATTCTCCACAGAATGTTGGGGACGGATGAAAGAGTTCCACCTACATCTCGTATCCGATGCGACGGGCGAGACGATCAACAGCGTGGCGCGCGCCTGCGTCATCCAGTTCGACGACGTGCGGCCGATCGAACATTTCTGGAATCTGGTGCGGACCGACCGCCAGCTCGACCTCGTTCTGGAGGGAATCCGGGACAATCACGGGCTGGTGATGTTCACGTTGGTCGACGAGACGCTGCGCCGCCGGCTCCAGGATTTCTGCCGTGAGATGCAGGTGCCCTGCATCCCCGTGCTCGATCCGCTGATCAACGCGCTCGCCGCCTTCCTGGGCGTGGAATCGCAGCGCCAGCCCGGTCGCCAGCACGTCCTCGACGCCGAATATTTCAGCCGCATCGACGCCGTCGATTTCGCCCTGTCGCATGACGACGGCCAGTCGAACTGGGACCTGCACGAGGCCGACGTCGTGCTGATCGGCGTGTCGCGCAGCTCCAAGACGCCGACCTGCATCTATCTGGCCAACCGCGGCATCAAGGCGGCCAACATCCCGCTGGTGCCGGGCAGCCCGCTGCCGGCGGAGCTGGACCTGCTGACCCGGCCGCTGATCGTCGGCTTGACCAAGGATCCCGACCGGCTGGTGCAGATTCGCCGCAACCGGCTTAAGCTGCTGAACCAGGGCGAGGGCTCCAGCTATGCCGACCCCGAGCTGGTCCGTGCCGAGGTGCAGGAGGCGCGGCGGCTGTTCAGCCGGCGCGGCTGGCCGGTGATCGACGTGTCGCGCCGCTCCATCGAGGAGACCGCGGCCGAGATCATGATGCTGCTGGCCCGCCGCCAGAGCGCCAATTTCAGCCCGGAAGGGAAGAAGACGTGAGCGCGGCTCCCAAGCTCGTCCTGGCGTCCGGCTCGCGCACGCGGGCGGCGATGCTGGAACAGGCCGGCGTGCCCGCCCTCCTCGACAAGCCGCTGGTCGACGAGGACGAGGTGAAGGCCGCCGGCCGGGCCGAGGGCGTTCCCGCCGACGCCGTCGCCGAAGCCCTGGCCGAATTGAAGGCCCAGCGCATCACCCGCCGCCATCCGGGCGCGCTGGTGGTCGGCGCCGACCAGATGCTGGAGTGCGAGGGGCGCTGGTTCGACAAGCCGGGCGACCGCGCCGCGGCACGCGCCCAGCTGCTCGACCTGCGCGGCAAGACCCACCGGCTGGTCAGCTGCGCCGTGGTCGTGCGCGACGGCGAGCGGATGTGGCACAAGACCGACAGCGCCCGCCTGACCATGCGCAACTTCAGCGAAGCCTTCCTCGACGATTACCTGACCTCTGTTGGCGACGACGTGCTGCACTCGGTCGGCGCCTATCAGCTGGAAGGGCTGGGGGCACAGCTGTTCCAGCGGGTCGAGGGCGACTTCTTCACCATCCTCGGGCTGCCGCTTCTGCCGCTGCTCGGCTTTCTGCGCGTGCATGGAGTGGGCAGGGAATGACGGCGGGTTCTTCGGGCAGTGCTGGGACGATCAGTGGCAAGGCGAAGATCGCCGGTGTGATGGGCTGGCCCATCGGCCATTCGCGCTCGCCCCGGCTGCATGGCTTCTGGCTGCGGCAGTACGGAATCGACGGTGCCTATGTGCCGCTGGCGGTGGCGCCGGAGCGCGCCGAGCAGGCGATCCGCGCCCTGCCCGCTTTGGGATTCCGCGGCTGCAACGTCACCGTCCCGCTGAAGGAGATCGCCTTCCGCACCGTCGACCGGCTGGACGGGACGGCGCGGCGGATGGGAGCGGTCAACACCATCGTGGTGGCGGAGGACGGCGCGCTTGAAGGCGGCAACACCGACGGCTTCGGCTTCATCGAGAATCTGCGCGCGGAACAGCCGGACTGGACGGCGGAGCGCGGTCCGGCGACGGTGATCGGTGCCGGCGGTGCCGCCCGCGCCGTGGTGGTCGCGCTGCTCGACGCCGGTGCGCCGGAGGTCCGTCTGGTCAACCGCACCCGTGCCCGTGCCGAGGAGCTGGCGGCGGATCTGGCCGCGGTCGGGCTCGGCAGCGGCGTGGCGGTGGTCGATTGGGTTTCACGTGAAACCGCGCTCGACGGTGCATCCCTGCTGGTTAACACCACGACCCAGGGCATGGCCGGGCAGCCGGCGCTGGAGCTGTCCTTGCGCGCCCTGCCCGCCTCGGCGGTGGTCAACGACATCGTCTATGTGCCGCTGGAGACCCCGCTGCTGGCCGAGGCCAGGACGCGCGGCAACCCGGTGGCCGGCGGCATCGGCATGCTGCTGCATCAGGCGCGTCCCGGCTTCAAAGCCTGGTTCGGCGTCGAGCCGCAGGTGACCCCGGATCTGACCCGCTTCGTTTTGGAAGGCTGAGGCACGGGCCATGATCGTGCTGGGCCTGACCGGTTCCATCGGCATGGGCAAGAGCACCGCCGCCCGCATGCTGCAGGCGATGGGTGCGCCGGTCTGCGATTCCGACGCGGTGGTGCATGGGCTGCTCGGCCGCGGCGGCCGGGCGGTGCCCGTCATCGACGCCGCCTTTCCCGGCGTGGTGGCCGATGGAGCGGTCAGCCGGCCGGCGCTGGGGGCGGCGGTGTTCCGCGATCCTGACGCGCTGAAACGGCTGGAGGCGATCCTGCATCCGATGGTCCAGGCGGCGCAGCGCGACTTCCTCGCCCGTGCCGCCCGTCGCGGTGCCGGGATCGCCGTGCTGGACATCCCGCTGCTGTTCGAAACCCGGGGCGAGCGGCGGGTCGATGCGACCATCGTCGTCTCGGCCCCCTTCGCCGTCCAGCGCGCCCGCGTGCTGGCCCGGCCGGGCATGACGGCGGAGAAGTTCGCCGGCATTCTCGCCCGCCAGATGCCGGACGCGGAAAAACGCCGCCGCGCCGACTATGTCGTTCCGACCGGCGCCGGTCGGCTGGTGACGCGGCGCGCGCTTCAGGGCATTGTGCGCGACGTGGTACGGCGGACCGGAAGGCACTGGCCGCTGCGCGGCTATCAACCAGGGCAAATCCATCATGCGTGAAATCGTTCTCGACACCGAAACCACGGGCTTCAAGCCGGAGGAAGGTCACCGGCTGGTCGAGATCGGCTGCATCGAGCTGGTCAACCACCTCGCCACCGGCGAACGTTTCCACGTCTATCTGAACCCCGAGCGCGACATGCCGCCGGAGGCCTTCGCCGTCCACGGGCTGAGCACGGAGTTCCTGGCCGACAAGCCGCTGTTCAACGATGTCGCCGCCGACTTCGTCGCTTTCATCGGCGACGCGCCGCTGGTGATCCACAACGCCGCCTTCGACATGCACTTCCTGAACTGGGAGCTGAAGATCGCCGGCTATCCGGTGATGCCGAAGGACCGCGCCGTCGATACCCTGCTGATGGCCCGGCAGAAGTTCCCCGGCTCGCCCGCCACCCTGGATGCGCTGTGCAAGCGCTTCGGCGTCGACAACTCCAACCGCACCCTGCACGGCGCGCTGCTCGATGCGCAGCTGCTGGCCGAGGTTTATCTGGAGCTGCTGGGCGGCCGGCAGACCGGCCTGTCCTTCGCCGGCGGTCCGGCTTCGAAGGGCGGCGTCGCCAGCCCGGTCCGCATCGACCGCCCCTTCCGCGAAGCCCGCGTCTTCGCCGTCAGCGACGATGAGGCCGCGGCGCATGCGGAGATGCTGAAGAAGATGAAGAACCCGCTGTGGGCGGTCGAGTGAGGGAGGGCCGGATCCGGGTCTCCGGTTCCAACTTTTAGAGTTTGTCTGGTGCTTATTGAAGCACCAGACAAACTCTAGGCTTTTGGTTTTCCGTGTGATTCACGCTTCAAGCAATTCCGCTTGAACCGATCACACTCTAGGGCACCAGCACCGTCGACCCCGTGGTCGCCCGCGATTCTAGCGCCCGGTGGGCGTCGGCGGTGTCCTTCAGCGCGAAGCGCTGGTTGACGGTGAACGTCACCCCGCCAGTCTTCACCGCGTCGAACAGATCGGCGGCGGAGGCCATCAGATCCTCCCGCTTGGCGGTGTAGGTCGCCAGCGTCGGCCGCGTCACGTAGAGCGACCCCTTCGCCGCCAGCAGCCCCAGATCCAGCGGCTCCGGCGCGCCCGACGCGGCGCCGAACAGGACCATCAGACCGCGCGGCCGCAGGCAATCCAGCCCTTTGAGGAAGGTCGTCCTGCCGACGCCGTCATAGACGACCGGCACGCCCTGCCCGCCTGTCAGCTCCTTCACCCGGACGACGAAATCCTCGCGGGTGTAGTCGATGGTGTGGTGGCAGCCATGGGCCTTCGCCAGTTCGGCCTTCTCCTCCGACCCGACGGTGCCGATCACCGTAGCGCCGAGATGCCGCGCCCAGGAACACAGCAGCAGCCCCACCCCGCCGGCGGCGGCCTGCACCAGGATGGTGTCGCCGGGCTGGACCGCATAGGTGCTGCGCAGCAGATACTGCGCGGTCAAGCCCTGGAGCAGCGTGGCGGCGGTCGCTTGCTCGTCGAGCCAGCTCGGCAGCGGCACCAACCGGTCGGCGGCGATCAGCCGGCTCTCGGCATAAGCGCCGATGGACATGGCGTAGCCGACGCGGTCACCGATTTTCAGCGTGGTGACGTCCGGTCCCAGCGCCTCCACCACGCCGGATCCTGCCATGCCGATCACCGCCGGCAGATCCGGCAGCTTGTAGGCGCCGGAGCGGTGATAGGTATCGATGTAGTTCAGCCCGACCGCGGTCTGGCGGATGCGCACCTGTCCCGGACCGGGCTCTCCCACCTCGATCTCGTCCCAGCGCAGAACCTCCGGCCCGCCGTGCTCGTGGATGCGGATCGCGTGAACCATGGTGGTTTGGTCTCCCTTCTTTTGAGTTTTCAGGCGTCTCAGAGCAGCGCGAACTGCTCCGCCGCCGCGCCGTTGCCCTGGCCGACACCGGCATGCCGGCGCTCCAGCGCCAGCAGCCACGCCTTGGTGTCGAGCCCGCCATGGCCGGAATAGCCGCCGGGCGCGCCGCCGCTGGCCAGCACCCGGTGGCAGGGGATGACGATGGGGATCGGGTTGGCGCCGCAGGCACCGCCGACCGCGCGCGGTCCGCTGTCCAGCATCTTCGCCATCCCGCCATAGGTGGCGGTGCCGCCATAGGGGATCGCCAGCATCGCCTCCCAGACGCTTTGGCGGAAGGCGGTGCCCGCCGGCTTCAGCGGCAGATCGAAGCGCTGGAGTCGTCCGGTGAAATAGGCGTCCAGCTGGCGCGCCGTCTCGACCAGCACGGCGTCCGGCTCGTCCTGGTCGAAACGGCCCCAGCCGACCGCGGTCAGGGCGGATCCGTCCCCGGTCAGCATCAGGGGCCCGAGCGGGCTGTCGATGGAAAGGCGCGCCATAGGGGTCCTCCCGCGGTAAGTCAGCTGTTCGTCGTCAGAAGCGCCGCCAGATCCGCTGGCGCCGTCACCGGGGCCGAACAGGTCATGCCGCGGCAGACATAGGCGGTGGCAACCCCGTCGCGCATCCCCTTGCCCTGCGCCGGGTGACCGGCCGGCAGATCCGCCTCCGGTGCCAGCACGGTCAGGATGCGGTTGGGCAGCGAGCGCTCCAGCACCGTTCGCCGCAGCGCCTCCGTCTCCGCCGTCCGGGGCGGGCCGACGATGACGATCTGCAAGGGCGCCGTCATCAGCTCCACCGCGTTGAGGAAGGTCGGCAGCGGGAAGAAGTTGCGCGTCAGCTCGCCGGAGAAGGCGGCGGCGAGCGCCTCTGCCCGCTCGCGATAGGCATCCTCGCCGGTGCGCTGGAACAGAATGGCCAGCACCGCCAGCATGGTGCCGTTGCCGCTGGGGGTGGCGTTGTCGTGAGGGCTCTTGGTGCGGACGATCAACCCCTCGGCATCGTCGGCGGTGAAGAAATAGCCGCCGTTGGCACCGTCCCAGAAATGGGCGTCGAGCGTCGCCACCCAGAGCCTGGCCCGGTCGAGGGCGGCCGGATCCCCGGTCGCCTCATGCAGCGCCAGGGCGGCGCGCGCCATGTGGGCATAGTCGTCCAGCATGCCGGTGTGTTTGCCCTGCCCGTGCCGCCAGCTGTGGCAAAGCCGCCCGTCCGTGTCCATGCGGTCGCGGACGAAGGCGAAGGCGCGGCCGGCGGTGTCCAGCCATTCCGGCTCGTCGAGCGCCAGGGCGGCATGGGTCAGGGCGGCGATCATCAGGCCGTTCCAGTCGGCCAGCACCTTGTCGTCCCAGCCCGGCCGCACCCGCTTGGCCCGCGCCCGCAGCAGGATGTCCCGGCCCTTGGCGAGCATCGCCTCGGTGGCGTCGTCGGCGAGCGTCAGGCCGCCCAGCCGGTTCAGGATGGTGACGCCTTCCCAATTGCCCTGGGGCAGCACCTCGTAAACGCGTTTAAACGTCGCCAGCCCGTTGTCGCCGAGGGTGGGACCGAGCAGCCGGTCAACCTCATGCTCCTGCCATATATAGAAGAGTCCCTCCTCGCCCTCGCTGTCGGCGTCCAGCGTCGCGGCGAAGCCGCCGCCGTCGGCGATCATCTCGCGCAGCAGCCAGCCGACCGTCTCGCGGATGCGGGTCTCCAGCAGCGGGTCGCGCGTCTCCTGCCAGACCAGCGTCATCAGGTCGAGCAGCTCGGCGTTGTCGTAGAGCATCTTCTCGAAATGCGGCACCAGCCAGCGTTCATCGACCGAATAGCGGGCGAAGCCGCCGCCGAGATGGTCGTAGATGCCGCCCTGCGCCATGTTGGCCAGCGTGTGGGTCACCGCCTCGCGGAAGGGCTCGCGGCCGGTGCGCTGCCACGCCCGCCACAGCAGTTCGAACAGCGGCACCTGCGGGAATTTCGGCGCGCTGCCGATGCCGCCATGGATCGGGTCGACCTCGCGCAGCAGCCGTTGCGCCACCTGATCCAGCACCGCGGCATCGACCGCCCCGGCCGACCGGTTCTCGCCCATCCCGGCCAGGGCCGATTTCAGCGCGTCGACATTCTTGACCACCTTGTCCTGCTCGTTGGCATAGGTGTCGGCGATGCCGTGCAGCACGTCGGGGAAGCCGGCGCGGCCATAGCGCGCCGCCGGCGGGAAATAGGTGCCGCCCCAGAAGGGCTCGGCATCCGGCGTCAGGAACATGGTCAGCGGCCAGCCGCCCTGCTGTCCCAGCAGCGCCAGTGCCGACTGGTAGATGGTGTCGAGGTCCGGACGTTCCTCCCGGTCGACCTTGATGTTGATGAACAGCTCGTTCATCAGCCCGGCAATCTCGGGATTCTCGAAGCTCTCATGCGCCATCACGTGGCACCAGTGGCAGGCGGCATAGCCGACCGACAGCAGCACCGGCTTGTTCTCCGCCTTGGCACGGGCGAAGGCCTCCGGACCCCAGGGCATCCAGTGCACCGGGTTGTCCTTGTGCTGCAGCAGATAGGGGCTGGTCTCCCGGCCTAGCAGGTTCGCGCCCAACGGAGTGGCGGGCATGGCGGTGTCCGATCTGTTGGTGTGTCGTTGGACAATAGGTGGCGCCGGGGTGGCGTTGCGCCAGTGCATCCTATCTGTATAGTGGGGCATGAGCCGCCGCGGCGCTCAACCCCAAAATCAACGCGGCCAATGGCTGGACCGGTGCCCGATCCTTCGATTTCGAGGGGGAGAGGCCGGCTCCGGCTCTGGAGGGGGTCCCCATGAAAATCACCGTCGACATCGACTGCACCCCGGACGAGGCCCGGCACTTCCTCGGCCTGCCCGACGTGAAGCCGATGCAGGATGCCATGATGCACGAGATCCAGGAACGGATGCGTGCCAACCTCCAGGCGATGGACCCGGAGACCATGCTCAAGACCTGGCTGCCCGCCGGCATCCAGGGCATGGAGCAGATGCAGAAGATGTTTTGGTCCCAGATGGCGTCCGCCCTGGGCCAGGAAGGAAGAAAGTGACCGACCGTTCAATTGAGTCCCAGAAGCCTTATTTCGAAGCCCATGTCTTCTGCTGCACCAACCGCCGCCCCGACGGGCACCGGCGCGGATCCTGCGCCGCCCACGGGTCGGAGAAGCTGCGCGACTATATGAAGGCCCGTGCCCGCGAACTCGGTTTCGACGGCAAGGTGCGGATCAATTCCGCCGGCTGTCTCGACCGCTGCGAGCTGGGGCCGACGCTGGTGATCTATCCCGAAGGCGTCTGGTACACCTATCGCAGCACCGGCGACGTCGACGAAATCCTCCAGACCCATCTGGTCGAAGGCCGCCGGGTCGAGCGGCTGATGCTGACGTCGGAGCAGCGCGCGCTGCGGCCCGAGCAGCAGGGCTGATCCTCCGCCGATGTCCGTCACCACCATCTACGCACTCGCCACCGCCCCCGGCCGATCCGGTGTGGCGGTGGTTCGCATTTCGGGACCCGAGGCCGGATCCGCTCTCGCCTTGTTGACCGGCCGTACCCTGCCCGCACCGCGCCGTGCCGTGCTGACCAAGCTGCGCGATCCGAAGAGCGGCGACGCGCTCGACGACGCGCTGGTCCTGCGCTTCACCGCACCCGCCAGCTTCACCGGCGAGGATGTGGTGGAACTGCATCTGCATGGCGGGCGCGCCGTCGTCACCGGCGTGATCGAGGCGCTGGCCACCCTGCCCGGCCTGCGGCTGGCAGAGCCCGGCGAGTTCACCCGCCGCGCCTTTGAGAACGGCAAGCTCGACCTGACGGAGGCCGAGGCGGTCGCCGACCTGATCGACGCCGAGACCACCGCGCAGCGCCGGCAGGCGCTGCGGCAGATGGATGGTGCGCTCGGCAAGCTCTATGACGGCTGGCGCGAGCGGCTCACCCGCGCGCTCGCCCACATCGAGGCCGATATCGACTTCGCCGAGGACGACCTGCCCGGCGGTGTCGCCGATGCCGTCCGTCCGGTGATCGCCGGGCTGGCTGGGGAAATCGCCAGCCATCTCGATGACGGCGGCCGTGGCGAGCGGCTGCGCGAGGGCCTGCACATCGCCATCGTTGGCGCACCCAATGCCGGCAAGTCGAGCCTGCTGAACGCGCTGGCCCGCCGGGACGCCGCCATCGTCTCCGCCCGCGCCGGCACCACCCGCGACATCATCGAGGTGCATCTCGACCTCGGCGGCTATCCGGTCGTGCTGGCCGACACCGCGGGCCTGCGGGAGGCCGCCGCCGACGAGGTTGAGGAGGAAGGCATCCGCCGTGCCCGGGACCGGGCCGCCCGCGCCGACGTGAAGGTCGCGGTGTTCGATGCCGCCACCCTGCCCGATCTCGACCCGGCGACGCTGGACCTGATCGACCGCGACACCGTGGTGGTCTTCAACAAGACCGACCTTGCGAAGGCTGCCGATCTGCGGCCGCATCTGTCTCCGGTCCTGGTCTCCGCCCAGACCGGTGAGGGGCTGAAACTGTTGGAAGAAAAACTGACGGAGTTCAGCGCCGACCGGCTAGCCATCGGCAGCGCGCCGTCGCTGACCCGTGCCCGTCACCGGGCTGCGCTGACCGACTGCCGGGAGTCGTTGCTGCGGGCGTTGGACGCGCCGTTGCCCGAGCTGGCGGCGGAGGATGTGCGTCTCGCCAGCCGGGCGCTGGGGCGCATCACCGGGCGGGTCGATGTCGAGGATCTGCTGGACGTGATCTTCCGGGACTTCTGCATCGGCAAGTAAGGGGAGAAATGAGGGCGTGTTTCACGTGAAACAGGGCTGACCTGCGGCACTTGTCCCCGCCCGCTTCCCATCGGGTTAACGGTACGCGATGTAAGGCCCTCTCTCCCCCGGGGAGAGGGAGGGGACCCACGCCAAAGGCGTGGGGAGGGTGAGGGGCCGGCGCGCTTTGCGCGCCGCCAAGGGGCATACTGCCCCTTGGCAATCCCCTGGCACGGGCGTTCCGCCCGCGCTGCCCCCCCAACCCTCTCCCCAGGGGGGAGAGAGCTTATAGGCGGCCTTCTTGACCTGACTTCGAAGACCTGCGCCTCCCCGCCTGCCTCTTGGATCCGCGCCGCCGTTCCGCTATGGTCCCGCACATGCGAAGCTATGATGTCATCGTTGTCGGCGGCGGTCACGCCGGCTGTGAGGCTGCCGCGGCGGCAGCGCGCATGGGTGCGCGCACGCTCCTGCTGACCCACAAGGTCGAAACCATCGGCGAGATGTCCTGCAACCCCGCCATCGGCGGTCTGGCCAAGGGCCATCTGGTGCGGGAGATCGATGCGCTGGACGGGGTGATGGCGAAGGCCATCGACCGTGGCGGCATCCAGTTCCGCATCCTGAACCGCAGCAAAGGCCCAGCCGTCCGCGGACCGCGCGCCCAGGCCGACCGCAAGCTCTACCGGCAGGCGATGCAGGCTCTGCTGGCGGACCAGGAGAACCTGTTCATCGAGGCCGGCGGTGCCGAGGACCTGATCGTCGATGGCGAGCAGCGGATCACCGGCGTCGTCACCGGCGCCGGCGAGTCCATCCGTGCCGGTGCCGTGGTGCTGACCACCGGCACCTTCCTGCGCGGGCTGATCCACATCGGCGAGGAACGCACCCCCGCCGGCCGCGTCGGCGAGGCGCCGTCCATCGGCCTGTCCGACACGCTGGCCCGTCTCGGCTTCCCGCTCGGCCGTCTGAAGACCGGCACCCCGCCGCGGCTCGACGGGCGCACCATCGATTGGAACGCGCTGGAGAAGCAACCCGGCGACCTGCCGCCGCCGCCTTTCTCCTACATGACCGAGCGGATCGACACGCCGCAGATCGACTGCGCGATCACCTGGACGACGCCGGAAGCGCATGCGCTGATCCGCGCCAACCTGCATCGCGCCCCGATGTATTCCGGCCAGATCACCGGCACCGGTCCGCGCTATTGCCCGTCCATCGAGGACAAGGTCGTCCGCTTCGCCGAGAAGGAGAAGCACCAGATCTTCCTCGAACCGGAAGGGCTGGACGATCCCACCGTTTACCCGAACGGCATCTCGACTTCCCTGCCCCGCGACGTGCAGCTCGGCATCCTCGCCAGCATGCCGGGGCTGGATAAGGTGGTGATGATCCGTCCCGGCTACGCCATCGAATATGATTACGTCGATCCGCGCGAGCTGAAGCCGACGCTGGAGACCCGCCGGGCGCCGCGCCTGTTCCTGGCCGGCCAGATCAACGGCACCACCGGCTATGAAGAGGCGGCGGCGCAGGGGTTGATGGCCGGCATCAACGCGGCGCTGGCGGCGAGCGGCAACCAGGATGGTTTTGTGCTCGACCGTGCCGACGCCTATATCGGCGTGCTGATCGACGACCTGATCGGCCGGGGCACCAACGAGCCCTACCGCATGTTCACCTCGCGCGCCGAATACCGGCTGCTGCTGCGCGCCGACAATGCCGACCAGCGGCTGACCGCCAAGGGCGTCGCCATCGGCTGCGTCGGCTCCGAGCGTCGCGATGTCTTTGCCGCCAAGAGCGCCGCCCTGTCCGCCGGACGTGCCCTGGTCGCGTCGTTGCAGGCGACGCCGGTCGAGCTGTCCCGCCAGGGCGTCGCGGTAAACCAGGACGGCGTGCGCCGCAGTGCCGCCGACCTGCTGCGCTACCCCGACATCGACCTCGCCGCCCTTGCCCGCCTGTGGCCGGAGCTTGGCGAAATCGCGCCCGAGATTGCCGAGCAGCTGGAGATCGACGGCAAATATGCCGGCTATCTCGGCCGGCAGGAGGCCGACATCCGCGCCTTCCGCAAGGACGAGTCGCTCGCCCTGCCCGACGATCTCGATGTCGACGGCATCGGCAGCCTGTCCGCCGAAATCCGGCAGAAGCTGCGCCAGTCGCGTCCGGCGACGCTGGGCGCTGCCGCGCGCATTCCCGGCATGACCCCGGCGGCGCTGGTCGCCCTGCTCCGCCACGTGAAGCGGCGCGATGTGGAGCCGTCAGGGGTGGCTGCCGAATGAGCGGGTTCGATGCGGTTGCATTTCAGGAGGCCACGGGTGTTTCACGTGAAACGCTCGACCGCCTGATCGCCTATGAGGCTCTGCTGCGCAAGTGGCAGCCGAAGATCAATCTGGTCGGCCCCTCCACCCTGTCGGATGCCTGGAAGCGCCACTTTCTCGACTCCGCCCAGCTCTTCCCGCTGTTGCCGGAGGGTACGCGGATGCTGGTCGATCTCGGCAGCGGCGCCGGTTTCCCCGGTCTGGTGCTCGCCATCCTCGGCGTGCCGCAGGTGCACCTGATCGAGAGCGACGTGCGCAAATGCGCCTTCCTGCGCGAGGTCGCCCGCGTCTGCGAGGCGCCGGTCACCGTCCACACCAAGCGGATCGAGACCGTCACCGGCATCGAGGCCGATGTCGTCACCGCCCGCGCCCTGGCGCCGCTGGCCGACCTGTTCGGCTGGGCTCATCCCTTCATCGGATCGCGCGGCAAGTGCCTGTTCCTGAAGGGCGCGGCACTGGACGACGAATTGACCGCTGCAACGCAATATTGGACACTGGTTCCTGAGCGATTCGACAGCCGCACCGATCCGAGCGGGACCATCCTGCGTGTGAGCCATCTTGAGCGTGCGTGAAGACCGTGCCTGACACCGTTCCCCCGCCCTCTTCCCGCCAACCGGACTCCCGAGAGGCTGCCATGTCTGCCGTCACCCGTCCCCTTGCCCGCGTGGTTGCGATTGCCAACCAGAAGGGCGGCGTGGGCAAGACCACGACGACGATCAACCTCGCCACCGCGCTCGCCGTCATCGGCAAGCGGGTGCTGGTGATCGACCTCGACCCGCAGGGCAACGCGTCCACCGGTCTCGGCATCCCCCGCTCCGACCGCCGCGTCGGCATCTACGACGTGCTGTTCGACGACGTGTCGCTGGAGGAGGCGGCCACCCCCTCCTCGGTGCCGAACCTGTCGATCATCACGTCATCGGTCGATCTGTCGGGTGCCGAGATCGAACTGGTCGGCGCCGAGCGCCGCGAGTTTCGCCTGCGCGAGGCGGTCGCCAACAGCGCGCTGGAATATGATTACGTCCTGATCGACTGCCCGCCGGCGCTGGGATTGCTGACGCTGAACGCGCTGGTCGCGTCGCATGCGGTGATGGTCCCCCTCCAGTGCGAGTTCTACGCGCTGGAAGGTCTCAGCCATCTCGTCCGCACCATCGAGCGGGTGAAGCGCGCCTTCAACCCCAACCTCGACATCCACGGCGTCGTGCTGACCATGTTCGACAAGCGCAACAATCTGTCGGACATGGTGGCGGCGGACGTCCGCGGCTTCTTCGGGGAGAAGGTGTACGACACCGTGATCCCGCGCAACGTCAAGGTGTCGGAGGCGCCGTCCCACGGCAAGCCGGTGCTGATCTACGACATGCGCTGCCCCGGATCGCAGGCCTACATCCATCTGGCGGGCGAGGTGCTCCGCCGTGAGAAGAGACTGACCGCATGATCGACGACACCAAACAAGGCGGCGCCCGCCGCGCCAGCCTGGGCCGCGGCCTGTCCGCCCTGTTCGGCGAGGCGACCGAGGATTATTCGGCGCTCGACAAGGTGCGGCAGTCCAAGCAGGTGCCGATCGAGTTCGTCCATCCCGGCAAGTACCAGCCGCGGCGGAAGTTCGACGACGAGGCGATCCAGGGCCTCGTCGAGTCCATCCGGGACAAGGGCATCCTCCAGCCGCTGCTGGTCCGCCGCGACGCCGAGGACGCCAATTCCTACGAGCTGATCGCCGGCGAACGCCGTTGGCGCGCGGCGCAGATCGCCGGCCTACATGAAGTGCCGGTCATCATCCGCGATCTCAGCGACCGCGAGGCGCTGGAAATCGCGCTGATCGAGAACATCCAGCGCCAGGATCTGACCCCTCTGGAAGAGGCGGAAGGCTATCGCCGCCTGATGGAGGAGTTCGAACACACGCAGGAGGATCTGGCCCGCGCTGTCGGCAAGAGCCGCAGCCATGTCGCCAACATGATGCGCCTGCTGGCCCTGCCGGAGCCGGTCAAGTCGATGGTGCAGGACGGCGCTCTGACCGCCGGCCATGCCCGCGCCCTGCTGACCGCCCCGGATCCGGCCGCCGTCGCCCGCGAGGTGGTGACCCGCGGCCTGAACGTGCGCCAGACCGAAGATTTGATGCGCGGCGATCAGCCCAAGGCGAAGAAGGGCAAGGCCGCGGCCGGCGGAGCCGGATCCGCGCCCGCGATGAAGGACGTCGACCTCATCAATCTGGAGGAGGAGATCTCCGCCCGCATCGGCTTGAAGGTCGCCATCAATCCGCAGGGGCAGCGCGGGACGATCACCATCCATTACCAGACGCTCGACCAGCTGGACGATGTGCTGCACCGGCTGGGCGGCGAAGAGTAACGGGGCTTTATCGGGGGCGTTCGCCCCCTACCCCCTCACCTTCCCGAAGTCGATGTAGCGATAGATCAGCCCGTTCTCTTCCATGGGCGCGCTCGACCACACCTCGGCCCACTCCGCCCCGATCGGCGGCATCAGCGTGTCGCCGTCGACCGCGCTTTCGATGCGGGTCAGGTGCAGGCGGTCGGCAATCGGCATCGTCTCGCGGAACAGGGCGGCACCGCCGATGACGCAGAGTTCGGCGGCGCCGGACGCCTGCGCCCACGACACCGCCGCACCCAGCCCGCTGAACCAGCGGGCGCCGTCCTTTTCGCCGACTTCGGCGTGACGGCTGATCACCAGATTGTCCCGGCCGGGAAGCGGACGGCGCGGCAGGGACTCCCAGGTCTTCCGACCCATCAGGATCGGCTTTCCCATCGTCAGGTCCTTGAACCGGCGCAGGTCGCTGGGAAGGGTCCAGGGAAGCCGGCCATCGCGGCCGATCACGTCGTTCGTTGCGGCGGCGACGATCAGAGTGATGAGCATTCCATGCCCTTTCCCTGCTGGAGCTGACCGATTTTACGCCAGAATTGCGCCGAGTACCGCGTTCAGACGCTGTAGCCCCTCCGGTGTGGCAACCAGACGGTCGGCATCGCGGGTGAGGAAATTGCCGTCAATCAGGCGGGACAGGGCTGCCGGATCGACGAAATCGTCCAAATTCCGGCCGGTTTCCTCCGTCAGGCGGGCAAGCCGCACGCCTTCGCTCAGGCGCAGCCCCATCATCAGCAGCTCGGTCCCGCGGGCGTCGCGGTCGATGGGATCGGGAGCGGCAGCGCCATGGCCGTCGCGCTCCACCCGCTCCAGCCAAATCTCCGGGGCGCGGTGGGCTCGGGTGGCGAACTTCTCGCCGTCCAGCGTCAGCCGGCCATGGGCACCGGGACCGATGCCGACATAGTCGCCATAGCGCCAGTAGGTCAGGTTGTGGCGGCTTTCCTCGCCTGGACGGGCATGGTTGGAAATCTCGTAGGCCGGCAGCCCGGCCGCCGTCAGCTGGCTCTGCGTCGCCTCATAGAGATCGCCGGCCAGATCCTCGTCGGGCAGCACCAGATCGCCGCGGGCATGGAGCGGATAGAAGGCCGTGCCCTGCTCGATGGTCAGCTGATAGACCGACAAATGGCCGACCGCGTAGTCCAGCGCCCGCGCCAGCTCCGCCTGCCACGCCGCCACCGTCTGGCCCGGACGGGCATAGATCAGGTCGAAGGAGAAGCGGTCGAAAATCCGCGCCGCCAGTTCGATGGCGCCGGTCGCCTCCGCCGCATTGTGCTCGCGGCCGAGGAACTTCAGGCTGGCGTCGTCCAGCGCCTGGATGCCCAGCGAGACGCGGTTGATGCCGGCGCTGCGGAAGGCGCGGAACTTGTCGGCTTCGACGGAGGTCGGGTTGGCCTCCAGCGTCGCCTCCAGCCCCTCGGCGACCGGCCAGCGTTTAGCGACACGGTCGATGATGGCGCCGACGGTGGAGGGTTCCATCAGCGACGGGGTGCCGCCGCCGAAGAAGATCGAGGTGACGGTGCGGCCGGCGGTCAGGTCGGCGTAATGGTCCAGCTCGCGCAGCAGCCCGGCCCGCCAGCGGTCATGGTCGACCCGCTCGCGGACATGGCTGTTGAAATCGCAGTAGGGGCACTTCGACTTGCAGAAGGGCCAATGGACGTAGATGGCAAAACCGGGGCTGGAGAAGCCGGGATCGGACATGGTCACCGGAAGCACCGCTCCACCAGCTGCTGGAAGGCGTCGGCGCGGTGGCTCATCTCGTGCTTCTTGGCCGGGTCCATCTCGCCGAAGGTCAGCCCGTGCCCGTCTGGCAGGAACATCGGGTCGTAGCCGAAGCCTTGCGGCCCCCGCGGCGGCCACACCAGCGTGCCATAGCAGCGGCCCTCCACCGTCTCGACATGGCCGTCCGGCCAGGCGAGCGACAGGGCGCAGACGAAATAGGCGCTGCGGTCGGTCTTGCCCACCAAACCGTCCTCGACCTTTTGCATCGCCATGGCGAAGTCCTTGGTCGGGCCGGCCCAACGGGCGGAGTAGATGCCGGGATCGCCGTTCAGCGCCGGCACCACCAGCCCGCTGTCGTCGGCAAGCGCCATATGGCCCGCGGCGGCTGCGGCCTTGGCCTTCAGCTCCGCGTTGGCGATGAAGCTGGTGCCGGTTTCCTCGGGTTCGGGCAGGCCCAGCTCCCCGGCCGAGGTGAACGTGGCGACATAGGGGCCGAGCAGGTCGGCGATCTCGCGCACCTTGCCCTTGTTGTGGCTGGCGATGACGAGGGTGTCGCCGGTGAAGCGGCGGGGAGCGGACATGGTCATGAACCTCTGACTGAAACGGCCTTATATAAGCGCTGGAAAGCTCCGACCTGTGGTCGGCACTTTCCAGCCCCTCAAACGCCGGGCGGCCCGCGGACGCGGGCCTTGGCTTCGCGGGCATGTGCCCGCGCGGCCGCGGTCGCGGCCGATACCAGGGTCAAAAGTCGAAACTTTATGACTCTGGTATTACTTGATGCCGAGGACCTGCTTCTGCAACGCCACCAGCTCGGTCACGCCCTTGCGGGCGAGCGCCAGCAGTTCCATGAACTGCGGCTCGGAGAAGGGGGTTTCCTCGGCGGTGCCCTGGATTTCGACGATGCCGGCCTTGCCGGTCAGGACGAAGTTGGCATCGGCCTGCGCCTTGGAATCCTCGTCGTAATCGAGGTCGAGAACGGCGTTGCCCTGATAGAGGCCGCAGGAGACGGCGGCGACCTGATCGGTCAGCGGCATCGTCTTCAGGGCGCCGATCTGCATCAGGTGCTGGAAGGCCAGATGCAGGGCGACATAGCTGCCGGTGATGGCGGCGGTGCGGGTGCCGCCGTCGGCCTGGATCACGTCGCAGTCGATCTTGATCTGCTTCTCGCCCATCGCCGAGCGGTCGGTGACGGCGCGCAGCGCGCGGCCGATCAGGCGCTGGATTTCCTGGGTGCGGCCGGACTGCTTGCCCTTGGCCGCCTCACGGTCGCTGCGGCTGTGGGTGGAGCGCGGCAGCATGCCGTATTCGGCGGTGACCCAGCCCAGCCCGGTGTTCTTCAGGAAGCGCGGCACCGTCTCGTCGACGCTGGCGGTGCACAGCACATGCGTGTTGCCGAAACGCACCATGCAGGACCCCTCGGCATAGCGGCTGAAGCCGGGTTCGAGGGAGACGGTGCGCAGTTGGTCGAAGGCGCGGCCGGAGGGGCGCATGGGCATCATTCCGAAGGTCGTTTGCAGATCGGCGGCAAGCTAACGGCTCTGCCCCGCCCCGTCCAGCACGGTGTCCGTGACCATCGGGGCGGGCGACAGCGTCGCCGCTGGGCGCGTCGCCCGCTCCAGCCACAGGGTCAGTAAGGGAATGGCAAGCCCGATGGCGATGGAGACCGTGGCCATGGTCGAGACATGCTCCAGCCGGCCGTCGGGCGCGTTGGTCAGGATCTCTGCCGACAGGAAGGCGCCGAAGGCGGAGCTGAGATGCTGGACCGCCGACACCAGCGCCATGAAGCCGGCGCGCTCCTGCGGGTCCGGCACACGGGAGAAGGCGGCGCCGTTGGCGACCATGCGGACACCGACGAAGGTCATGAAGAAGGGAAACAGCCCCAGCACCGGCATCCAGGGACGGTAGCCGATGAAGGCGGTGAAGATCACGACGCTCAACCCCACGGTCGCCGCGAAGGTGATGGCGCTGGAGCCATGGCGGTCGACCAGCCGGCCGGCCCAGCGGGATGCGAAGAAGCTCAGTGCGCCGCCGGTCATGTAGACCAGGCTGAGATGGTCGCGCGGGAAGCCCAGATTGCCCTGCACATAAGCGGCGATGTTGGGAACGATCATGAATTGCTGGACCTGCACCAGCGCCACGGTGGCGTAGGCCAGCCAAACCTTGCGGCGGGACAGCAGCGCCGTCATCCGCACCCAGGCGCCGGTCTTTACTCCCGCCCCTGCCCCGGCAGCCAGATGACCGCGCTGCGGCGGCAGGATGGCGATGGCGGCGACGGCGACGACCAGCCCGGCGGCGGCCACCGCGAAGAACGGCAGGCGCCAGCCGCCATAGAGCGCCAGTTCCAGCCCGACCGGCACCCCGGCGATGGCCGACAGCGAGAAGGCCGACATCACGGCCCCCATCGCCTGCCCGCGGCGCTGCGGCGCCACTTGATCGGTCAGCGTGGCGATGGCGACCGCAACGGCCGGGCCGCCGAACAGTCCGGCCAGCACGCGCGCCGCCAGCAGCGACGGGAAGTCCCAGGCCAGACCGCCGAGCGCGGTGGAGACGATCAGCCCGGCCATCGCCACGGCAAGCGCCCGGCGCCGGTCGAAGCGGTCGAGCAGCATCGACCCGATCAGCCCGGCCACCGCGGCGGCGGCGGTGTAGCTGCCGCCGATGTAACCGATGTGCGCCGCCGGAATGCCAAGCGCCCGTGCGAAGTCGGGGCCGAGCGGCATCACCATCATGAAATCCAGGATGTTGATGAACTGCACCGCCGCGATGACCAGCGTGATGCGGCGTTCGTCAGGCGTCAGGGCGGTGGGGGCCGCAGGGCGTGTGGCCTGGGACAAGATGGAGGCTCCGGCAGAGGCGGAAAAGCGCGGATTGCGGGGGTGCACCGCATGGTAACAGCCGTCGCCCGGCCTGCCCAAACGCCATGGTCATGCAAGGCGAGCGCAGCAGATAGGACGCGATCCCAACTGAATGTGTCTCTGATCGTCAAAGAAATGCATGATTCGTACAAAAAGCGGGCTTTGGAGGCTTGGCGAGTTGCGCGTGTGGCGTGTACCATCGCGACCCCACCGTCGGCAGCGCACCGCACAAAAAGCATCAACGACGACCGACGGGCTGTACACTCCGTTGAGGAACACGACATCCATGTCCGACACCAAGCGCGTCACCGATGAAGAGGCCCTGCTGCTGCATTCCAGCGGCCGGCCCGGCAAGCTGGAAATCACCCCGACTAAGCCGCTGACCACCCAGCGCGATCTGGCGCTGGCCTATTCCCCCGGCGTCGCCGCCCCCTGCCTGCGCATCGCCGAAGACCCGTCGCTCGCCTACGACTACACGGCCAAGGGCAACATCGTCGCCATCATCTCCAACGGCACCGCGGTGCTGGGGCTGGGCGACCTGGGTGCGCTCGCCGGCAAGCCGGTGATGGAAGGCAAGGCGGTGCTGTTCAAGCGCTTCGCCGACGTCGACGGCATCGACCTGGAGGTCGACACCCGCGACGTGGACGAATTCGTCAACTGCGTGCGCTTCCTCGGCCCCAGCTTCGGCGGCATCAACCTGGAAGACATCAAGGCGCCCGACTGCTTCATCATCGAGGAGCGGCTGCGCGAACTGCTGGACATCCCGGTCTTCCACGACGACCAGCACGGCACCGCGATCATCGCCGCCGCCGGCCTGATCAACGCCTGCGACATCACCGGCCGCAAGGTCGAGGACGTGAAGATGGTGGTGAACGGCGCCGGCGCGGCGGGCATCGCCTGCGCCGAGCTGTTCTGCACGATGGGTGTTTCACGTGAAAACATCATCCTGTGCGACACCAAGGGCGTGGTCTATCGCGGCCGCACCAACGGCATGAACCAATGGAAGTCGTCCTTCGCCGTCGACACCGACAAGCGCACGCTGGAAGAGGCGGTGGCCGGCTCCGACGTGTTCGTCGGCCTGTCGGCCAAGGGGGCGATGACGCCGGAGATGGTCAAGTCGATGGCGGCCAAGCCGATCATCTTCGCGCTGGCCAACCCCGATCCGGAGATCACACCGGAAGAGGTCAAGGCGGTGCGCGGCGACGCCATCGTGGCGACCGGGCGGTCGGACTACCCGAACCAGGTCAACAACGTCCTGGGCTTCCCCTACCTGTTCCGCGGCGCGCTCGACGTCCGCGCCACCACCATCAACGAGGCGATGAAGGTCGCGGCCGCCAAGGCGCTGGCGGCGCTGGCGCGCGAGGATGTGCCGGACGAGGTCGACGCCGCCTATTCCGGGCGCCGGCTGCGCTACGGCCCGGACTATATCATCCCGGTGCCCTTCGACCCGCGCCTGATCGTCACCGTCCCGGCCGCCGTCGCCCAGGCAGCGATGGAAAGCGGCGTGGCGCGCAAGCCGATCCTCGACCTGACCAGTTACAAGCACAGCCTGCGCACCCGCCTGGACCCGACGGCCGACAGCCTGGAGCTGATCCTGGAAAAGGTGCGGACCAACCCGCGCCGCGTTGTCTTCGCCGAGGGCGAGGAGGAGCGGACGATCCGCGCCGCCATGGCCTTCCGCGCCCACGGTTACGGCACGCCGGTGCTGATCGGCCGGGAAGAGGTCATCCGCGAACAGCTGACGGCGATGGGGCAGCCCAACGTCCAGTTCGAGATCCACAACGCCCGCCTGTCGGACGCCAACCGCCGTTATGCCGACCACCTCTACCGCCGCCTGCAGCGCAAGGGCGCGCTGCTGCGCGACTGCCAGCGGATGGTCAACCAGGACCGCAACGTCTTCGCCGCCTGCATGGTGGCGCAGGGCGACGCCCACGCCATGGTGACCGGCCTGACCCGCAGCTTCGGCGTCGCCTACGAGGAAATCCGCCGCGTCATCGATCCCAAGGCGAGCGAGCCGGTGTTCGGCCTGCACCTCTCGATCACCCGCAACCGCACCGTCTTCATCGCCGACACCACCGTCCATGTCCGTCCCGACGGCAAGACGCTGGCCGACATCGCGGTCGGTGCGGCGGCCAAGGCGCGGCAGATGGGGCACGAGCCGCGGATCGCGATGCTGTCCTTCTCCAACTTCGGCCAGACGCCGCACCCGAACACCGATCCGCTGCGGGAAGCCCTGTCGATCCTCGACAGCCGCCGGGTCGATTTCGAGTATGACGGCGAGATGTCGGCCGACGTGGCGCTGGATTACCAGCTGATGAAGCGGGTCTATCCGTTCTGCCGGCTGTCCGGCCCGGCCAACGTGCTGATCATGCCCGGCCTGCATTCGGCCAACATCTCGGCCAAGCTGCTGAACAAGATGGCCGGCGGCCAGATGATCGGCCCGCTGCTGATCGGCTTGGACAAGCCGGCGCAGATCGTCACCATGGGCGCCTCGGTCAACGACATCGTCACCGCCGCAGCATTGGCGGCGCATGACTCGCTGCCGTGGTGAGATGAGGTAAGACGCCTCTCCCGCCCTGGTGGAGGAAGAGGCGTGACCTTGCTGGCCTGGGCATCCTATAGTTTATTCCAGACACCAAGTGTTGGGAGGGGATGCCCATGCCGGATGGTCTCGTCGGTGCGGCGGAAGCGAACCGCGATGACATATCAGCGGATGTTGATCGCAGAATTCAGCATCGGCGGATGATGGAGTTGCTTGCGCAAGGGCTGCCCCTTGACTTCCAGGGCAACATTGATCGCGACGATGTGCATTCACGATGACGTTGGCATCGTCACCAACATTCTTCTCTCTGCGGTCCAGATAATCCGAACGTCACCAAGAGTTCGTGAGCTTTTATGAGGCTTGCTGAGAGACGCTTGAAGTTTGAACCACTTCGCATCGGCCTCATATCGAGCGCTTCTCGACCGTCATTCCCGCGGAGGCGGGAATCCAGATGTTCCAAAGGTTTAGTTGCCGATCAGCCTGGATCCCCGCCGCCGCGGGGATGACAGTCGATCAGGGACGGGCTTGGCTTCGACAACAATCAAAACTCCAAGTTAGCGCCTATCGCCTTTGCGGGGGATGACGGTCGAGAGAAGCGCCCATGAACTCACAGCTTCACCCCAACGCCTTGTAGAAAAAGGCCGTGTCGCAGAGCCCACCCTGCGGCCACAGGGCGAAGTTCGGGATGACGCCGACCTTCACCCAGCCGGCGCGCGTGTAGAGCCGTTCGGCCTCGGGCGAGGCGGTGTCCAGCACCAGCAGGGTCTTGCCGGCGGCGCGTCCCGCATCCTCTGCCGCCTGCATCAGGGCGGCGCCGACGCCGCGACAGCGGGCGCGGCGGTGGACCAGCATCTTGGACAGGTCGGCGCGGTGCGGCTGGTTGGGCGGCTGGGCGACCACCAGCTGGACGGTGCCAAGCACGTCGTCGCCATCCTCCGCCACCAGCAGGATGCGCTCTCCCCGCTCCACCCCGGCCGCCACGCTTCGCCAGAAATTTTCAGCAGTGGCGCGGTCGAGGGGGGCCATGAAGCTGACCGACGCACCGCCCTCCACGCAATCCAGCAGCACGTCGCTCAGGCCCGGCACGGCGGCGCCGGCCTCGTCCGCCGTCAGCACGCGGACCGTCATTGCACCGTCTCCGCTTTGTCGGTTCAGGTCCAGGCCGGCAGCATCCATGGCTCGCTCCTTCAACGTTTGACGGCGTTTGAACCGCCGCGCCCCTCGGTGGTCAGCGCCACGATGTAGCGGGCGGTGCGGTCGGTCGGGTTGTGAAAGCCGGTCGGCCGGTCGAGCCGCATGGCGAGGCAATCGCCGGTATCCAGCCGGTGCGTCACCTCGCCCACACTCAGCTCGATGGTGCCGTCCAGCAGATGGATCTGCTGCTCGACGATGGCGGCGCGGGTGCCGCTGTCGTAGGAGACGCGGGCGCCCGGCGGCAGCTCCACCTCCACCAGCTCGATGGGGGATGGATAGCCCGGCGGCGACAGGTTGCGGCGGCGATAGCCGGTGGCCGGGTCGGTCCAGGCGATCTGGTCGGCTCGGCGAACCACCGGGTCGGCGTCCGCGCGCTCGGCCTCGGCGAACAGCGTCGCCAGCGTCACGCCGAGCCCGGCGGCGAGCCGCTCCAGCACCGACGCCGTCGGGCTGCTCTGCCCCCGCTCCACCAGCGAGATCATCGAACGGCTGACGCCCGACCGTTCGGCCAAGCCGTCCAGCGTCAGGCCGCGGTCCGCCCGCAGGGCACGCAACCGGGTGGCAAGCCGGCTGTCGATGTCGTTTTCCGTCTTTTCCATGAAGATAGAATGAAGCTCTAGGATATTGGAGTCAACGGCCAGCCGCACAGTCTCCGCCATGAATCTTTTATGACCGTCGCGCGAGCGTCGCGGCGATGGTGTAGAAGGGCCGGACCCGTGCTTTCCCGGTCCGTCTCCACCCTCAAATCCGGTGCCACCCCATGCGCCAGAAGGCGTCGCCGCCCACCCCGCTTCTGACCGCCATCCTCCTGATGCTGGCCCCCCTTGCCGGCGTGCTGACCTGGGCGGTCTATAGCGGGGCCTTGCATGGCGGGCTAGCGCTGGCGGCGGGCATCGCGGCATTGGCGGGGGCGGTCCAGATCCTGCGGACCTACCGGCGCGACGCCAACGCGGTGACCGACTATGCTGCCCGTCTGGCCGAAACCGATGAGCCGCTGGCCCCGGCCGGCACGCCGCCCGCGCTGAAGGCGCTGGCCGCCACCATCGGCCGCCTGCACCGGGTCGGGCTGCGCCGCGCCGAAAGCGTGCGGATGCAGCTGGATGCCGACGAGGCGGTGATCGACGCCCTGCCCGCCCCTCTCCTGCTGATGGATGCCGACCGGCAGGTGGTGCGGGCCAACCAGACCGCGCGGGAGCTGTTCGGCGACAAGATCGTCGACCGCGACCTCGCCTCGTCCCTGCGGACGCCGGCGGTGCTGGAGGCGGTGGATTCGGTGCTGCGTGGCGGCGCCTCCCGCATCATCGAGTTCACCCTGCCGGTCCCGGTGGAGCGCAGCTTCGAGGCGCAGGTGAAGCCCTTCCAGCGGCTGGTGCAGGAACCCGACCCCTCGCTGCTGGATGGCGAGATCGAGGAGGAGCCGGCGCCGCGTCCGCCCACCGTCGCCCGCATGGCGATCCTGACCCTGCATGACGTGACCGCCGCCCGCCGGTCGGAGCAGATGCGGGCTGACTTCATTGCCAACGCCAGCCACGAGCTGCGCACGCCGCTGTCCTCCCTGCTGGGCTTCATCGAGACGCTGCGCGGCCCGGCCCGCGACGATCCGGAGGCGCAGGATCGTTTCCTGGCGATCATGCACGATCAGGCCAGCCGCATGACCCGCTTGGTCAACGACCTGCTGTCGCTGTCGCGCATCGAGCTGGACGAGCACATGCAGCCCAACGGGCGCGTCGATGTGGTGGAGGAACTGGAGAACGTCATCGCCGCGCTTCAGCTGAAGGCGGCGGAGCGCCGCATCCGCCTGCGCATGGAGGCGCCGGAGGATTTGCCGCCGGTCGTCGGCGACGAGGACCAGCTGACCCAGGTCTTCCAGAACCTCGTCAGCAACGCGATCAAGTATACGCGCGAGGACACCGACGTGACCGTCAGCGTGGCGTTGGCCGACGGTGCGGCGGTGGGCTTCGCCGGCCTGCCGGCGCCGGGAGGCGTGGCGAAGGACAAGCGGGCCGGGCGCGGCGGCACCGCCATGGTGTCGGTGTCGGTGCGCGACCGCGGCGACGGCATCGCCCGCACCCACCTGCCCCGCCTGACCGAGCGCTTCTACCGCGTCGATGCCGCGCGGTCGCGCGCCATGGGCGGCACCGGGCTGGGGCTTGCCATCGTCAAGCACATCCTGAACCGCCATCGCGGCCGGCTGACCATCGAAAGCGAGGTCGGGGTGGGCAGCGCCTTCACGGTTTATCTGCCCGCTGAATCTCCCTCTCCCCCCCGGGGAGAGGGCCGGGGTGAGGGGGAGACGCTGCGTATCGTTCCCAAGGCTCCCGCCGCGCGTCCCCCTCACCCTAACCCTCTCCCCGGGGGGGAGAGGGGATATGGCGGGGTGTGAGAGGGGTTGGGTGCTCTGTGACGCTGTCATGAAAGCGTCATAAAAACGTAATCAATCGGTCGCCCTCCGGGTCTATGGTCCGCGCCATTCCGCTGGACCAGTCTCCGTTTCCTCAAGGAGGGGCACCCGTGACCACCCGGACCCATGTTGTCGCCGCGACCGCCCTGGGCCTGACCCTGGCCTTGAGCCTTGCCGCCCCGGCCCGGGCGCAGTCGCGCGACCAGATCCGCGCGGTCGGCTCCTCCACCGTCTTCCCCTTCACCACCGCGGTGGCGGAGGCCTTCGGCAAGACCGGCAAGTTCAAGACCCCGGTGGTCGAATCGACCGGCACCGGCGGCGGGTTGAAGCTGTTCTGTGCCGGTGTCGGCCCGGCCCATCCCGACATCGCCAACGCCTCGCGCCGGATCAAGAAGTCGGAAATCGACCAGTGCGCCGGCAACGGCGTCACCACGATGACCGAGCTGAAGATCGGCTATGACGGCATCGCGCTCGCCTCCTCCCGGAAGGCGGCGCCGGTGTCGCTGTCCACCGTCGTGCTGTGGAAGGCGCTGGCGAAGGAGGTGCCGGTCAACGGCGCCCTGGTCGCCAATCCTTACAAGCTGTGGTCCGACATCGACCCGTCGCTGCCCAAGGCGGCCATCGAGGTGCTGGGTCCGCCGCCCACCTCCGGGACGCGCGACACCTTCAACGAGCTGGCGATGCTGGAAGGCTGCAAGAAGGTGGCCGAGGTCGCCAAGGCCGTTCCCGACGAGAAGGCGCGCGAGCGCGCCTGCATGACGATCCGCGAGGATGGCGCCTATGTCGAGGCCGGCGAGAACGACAATCTGATCGTCCAGAAGCTGCTCGCCAACCCCAACGCCTTCGGCGTCTTCGGCTACAGCTACCTCGACCAGAATCGCGACACCTTGCAATCGGCGAAGATGGATGGGGTGGAGCTGACGGCAGAGACGGTGGCCGCCGGCAAGTATGAGCTGGCCCGCCCGCTCTACATCTATGTCAAGAACGCCCATGCCGGCGTCATTCCGGGCATCCGCGAGTTCATCGGCGAATACACCTCGGAACGGGCGATGGGCGACGACGGCTATCTGGTCGACAAGGGCCTGATCCCGGAGCCGAAGGCGCTGCGCGACACCGCCCGCGTCGAGGCGGTCAACCTGACGCCGCTCCAGTTCTGAACACCTCTCCTGTCTGAGCAACCCGCATGCACCTGACCCTCCTCGCCCTGATCCTGGCCCTGCTCACCGTGATCGGCTTCATGATCGGCCGGTCGCGCGCCGCGGCGTCCGTCGGCGGGCGGGTGGCGGAGCTGCATTCGGTCCCCTCCTATCACGGCGTCTATGTCGCGCTGTGGGCCGGGCTGCCGGCGCTGCTGCTGTTCATCGCCTGGACGGCATCGGAAGGCTGGCTCGCCATGCAGCTGGTGCTGTCGGCCCTGCCGGAGCGGCTGACCACCGGCGACGGCCAGTCGGTCGCCCTGCTGAAGGCCGACATCCTCAACCTCGCCCACGGCATCTCGACCGGGCGCGAAGCCGATCCGCTGGTGGTCGAGGCGGCGCGCCGCTACGCCGCGTTGCGCGATCTTGCCGGCTGGAGCCTGCTGGCGGTCGGCGCCAGCCTCGCCGTCGCCGGGCTGGCTTGGGGCCGCCACCGCATCGGCCCGGACCTGCGCGCCCGCCCGGCCGTGGAGCGGGTGGTGCGGGTGGCGCTGGTCGTCTGCTCGCTGGTCGCCATCCTGACCACGGTCGGCATCGTGCTGTCGCTGCTGTTCGAGGCGTTGCGCTTCTTCACCGTCGTCTCGCCGCTCGACTTCCTGTTCGGCACCCATTGGAGCCCGCAGATGGCGATGCGGGCCGATCAGGTGGGATCCAGCGGCTCCTTCGGCGCGATCCCGCTGTTCGCCGGCACGCTGCTGATCACGGTGATCGCCATGGCAGTGGCGGTGCCGGTCGGGCTGATGGCGGCGATCTACATGTCGGAATATGCCGGCCGCGGCGTGCGCACCTGGCTGAAACCGGCGCTGGAGATCCTGGCCGGCATTCCGACCGTGGTCTACGGCTTCTTCGCCGCGCTGACCATGGCGCCCTTCGTGCGCTCGGTCGGCGAGGCGCTGGGGCTGGACGTCAGTTCGGAATCGGCGCTGGCCGCCGGCATCGTCATGGGGGTGATGATCATCCCCTTCGTCAGCTCGCTGTCGGACGACGTCATCAACGCGGTGCCGCAGAGCTTGCGCGACGGCTCCTACGGTCTCGGCGCCACCAAGTCGGAAACCATCAGGCAGGTGGTCCTGCCGGCGGCGCTGCCGGGCATCGTCGCCGCGGTGATGCTGGCGGTCAGCCGCGCCATCGGCGAGACGATGATCGTCACCATGGCGTCGGGCCTGACCGCCAACCTGACCGCCAACCCGTTGCAGGCGGTCACCACCGTCACCACCCAGATCGCCACGCTGCTGGTCGGCGACCAGGAGTTCGACAGCCCGAAGACGCTGTCGGCCTTCGGCCTCGGCCTCGTGCTGTTCCTCGTCACGCTCTGCCTCAACATGGTCGCCCTGCGGGTGGTCCGGACCTATCGGGAAAAATATGACTGACCTCGTCGAGCGGGACGCGGCGGCCGTGACGCCCTCCTCCGCCCCTACCTCCTCGCCACCGAAGTCGCGCCTGCGCAGCGAGGCCTTCGCCCGCCGCCTGCGCGCGCGCCATGCCGCGGAGCGCCGCTTCCGGCTGGCCGGCGCCGCCGCGGTGGCGCTGGCGGCGCTGATGCTGGTGCTGCTGCTGGGATCCATCGTCACGAAGGGCGCCAGTGCCTTCCTGGAGGCCCGCATCCGGCTGGAGGTGACGCTCGACCCGGCGGAGGTCGCCGACCGCAACTACACCGCCCTGCTGCGCCGGGCGCTCTACGCCCAGTTCCCCCAGGTGACCGACCGTGCCGGCCGCCGCGTGCTGAACGACCTGCTGTCGTCGGGCGCACCCTACGAGCTGGAGGCGATGGTGGCGAAGAACCCGGCGCTGGCCGGGACGACGCAGACAATCTGGGTCCGCGCCGACGACCAGATCGACCAGCTGGTGAAGGGCGCCTACCGCCGCGACCTGCCGGAGAGCGAGCGCGGGATCGGCGACGCCAGGATCGCCGCCGCCGACGCGCTGCTGGCCTCGGGTGCGCTGGCGCAGGGCTTCAACACCACCCTGTTCACGGCGGGCGACAGCCGGGAGCCGGAACAGGCCGGCATCGGCGGCGCCATCGCCGGCTCGCTGCTGACCCTGCTGGTGACGATGGCGCTGTCGGTGCCGACCGGCATCGCCGCCGCGGTCTATCTGGAGGAATTCGCGCCGAAGAACCGCTGGACCGACCTGATCGAGGTGAACATCAACAACCTCGCCGCGGTGCCGTCGATCATCTTCGGCCTGCTCGGCCTCGCGGTGTTCCTGGGATTCTTCGGCATGCCGCGCTCCGCCCCGCTGGTCGGCGGGCTGGTGATGGCGCTGATGACGCTGCCGGTCATCATCATCGCGTCCCGCGTCGCGCTGAAGGCGGTGCCGCCGTCGATCCGTCAGGCGGCGCTGGGCGTCGGCGCCTCGCCCTTGCAGACGGTGCTGCACCATGTGCTGCCGCTGGCGATGCCCGGCATCCTGACCGGCACCATCATCGGCATGGCCCGTGCGCTGGGCGAGACGGCGCCGCTGCTGATGATCGGCATGGTCGCCTTCATCGTCGACGTGCCCCATGGGCTGACCGACAGCGCCACGGTGCTTCCGGTGCAGATCTACATGTGGGCCGACAGTCCGGAGCGGGCCTTCACCGAGCGCACCTCGGCGGCGATCCTGATCCTGCTCGGCGTCCTGATCCTGCTGAACGGCGCGGCCGTGATCCTGCGCAAGATTTTCGAGAGACGGTGGTGAGCGTCATGAGCATTCAGAACCCGCTGAAGCTGCGGCCCCGCGCCGGCGACCGTGCCGGTCAACACGCGGGCGCCGCGCTGCCCAACAAGATGACCGCCCGCGGGGTGACGGTGTTCTACGGGGCCAAGCAGGCGTTGAAGGGCATCGACCTCGACATCCAGGAAAACCGGGTGCTGGCGCTGATCGGCCCGTCCGGCTGCGGCAAGTCGACCTTCCTGCGCTGCCTGAACCGGATGAACGACACCATCGAGGGCTGCCGGGTCGACGGGCGGATCGCGCTCGACGGCGAGGATGTCTATGGCAAGGCGGTCGATGCGGTGCAGCTGCGCGCCCGTGTCGGCATGGTGTTCCAGAAGCCGAACCCCTTCCCCAAGTCGATCTACGACAATGTCGCCTACGGCCCGCGCATCCACGGCCTGGCCTCCGGCCGCGACGAGCTGGACGAGGTGGTGCAGACCTCGCTGAAGCGCGCCGGGCTGTGGGGCGAGGTGAAGGACCGGCTGCGCGAACCGGGCACCAGCCTGTCCGGCGGCCAGCAGCAGCGGCTGTGCATCGCCCGCGCCATCGCCGTCAGCCCCGAGGTGATCCTGATGGACGAGCCCTGCTCGGCGCTCGACCCCATCGCGACCGCCCACATCGAGGAGCTGATCGACGAGCTGCGGGCCAACTACACCATCGTCATCGTCACCCACAACATGCAGCAGGCCGCCCGCGTGTCGCAGCGCACCGCCTTCTTCCATCTCGGCGAGATGGTGGAGTGCGACGACACCGAGGACATCTTCACCAACCCGCGCGACGAGCGCACCCAGGGCTACATCACCGGCCGCTATGGCTGAGATCCGCCCTGTGTGCCCCCTGTCTTTCCCAATGCCCGCCCCTCTTCCCTCCTTTGTTGAAAAGGCTGTGCCATGCCGGTTAACGTCGAGACGCGCGCTGTGAACGGAGCCACCATGAACGCGGCCCTGAAGCCGCTCGTCCTGATCGTCGAGGACGAGGCCGACATCCTGACGCTGCTGAAGTACAACCTGGAAAAGGAAGGCTTCCGCGTCGCCACTGCCAGCGACGGCGAGGAGGCCCTGCTGGCCGCCGGCGAGCAGACGCCGCACATCGTCCTGCTCGACTGGATGCTGCCGCTGATGAGCGGGCTGGAGGTCTGCCGCCAGCTGCGCCGCAACGCCAAGACCCGCGACATCCCGATCATCATGCTGACTGCCCGCGGCGAGGAAGGCGACCGGGTGCGCGGCCTGAATTCCGGCGCCGACGACTACATCACCAAGCCCTTCTCCCCGACCGAGCTGGTGGCGCGCATGCGCGCCGTGCTGCGCCGCGCGTCGCCCGGCATGACCGATGAGGTGCTGACCTTCGCCGACGTCACGATGGATCTGGCCGCCCACCGCGTCCGCCGCAACGGCCGGGACGTACACCTCGGCCCGACCGAATTCCGCCTGCTGCGCCATTTCATGCAGCATGCCGGCCGGGTGTTCTCGCGCGAACAGCTGCTCGATCTGGTGTGGGGCCATGACGTGTACGTCGAGCCGCGTACGGTCGACGTACACATCCGCCGCCTGCGCAAGGCGATGAATGAGGAGGACGAGCTGGACCTGATCCGCACCGTGCGGTCGGCCGGCTACGCGCTGGATACCAAGTCGGTGTGAGCCCAGGGTTGGGATGGGGGTAGGATGGGGGCAGAACCACCGCAGCATTGGTGAGACTGGCCCCCATGCCTTCCCCCATATCCCCCATGATCCTGCTCTTCACCGATTTCGGGCTTTCCGGTCCCTACACCGGCCAGATGAAGGCGGTGTTGGCGCAACAGGCGCCGGCCGTGCCGGTCATCGACCTGTTCGCCGACGCCCCCGCCTTCGACCCGCAGCTTTCCGCTTATCTGCTGGCTGCCTACGCTGCGGCCTTCCCGGCCGGCAGCGTCTTTCTCTCTGTCGTCGATCCCGGCGTCGGCACCGACAGGCGGCCGGTGATGGTGGAGGCCGACGGGCGCTGGTTCGTCGGTCCCGACAACGGCCTGTTCGCGTTGATCGCCCGCCGCACAACGTCGCTAAACGCCTGGACAATCGACTGGATCCCGGACCGGCTGTCCGCCAGCTTCCATGGCCGCGACCTGTTCGCCCCCGTCGCCGCCTGCCTCGCCACCGGGCATGCCGTGGCGCGCAGCCCGCTCGATCCCGCCGCCATCGACCGTCCGGACTGGCCGGACGAACTGCCGCGCATCGTCTATGTCGATGTCTACGGCAATGCCATGACCGGCCTGCGGGCCTCCGCCCTGCCCGCCGATGCGGTGCTGACCGCCGGTGGCGCCCGCATCGCCCGCGCCCGCACCTTCGGTGCCGTCGGGCCGGGAGAGCCGCTGTGGTACGAGAACTCCAACGGGCTGGTGGAGATCGCCGTCAACCGCGGGCGGGCCGACCGGGTGCTGGGGCTGGCGGTCGGCGACCCGGTGACGGTGGAGTCCTGAGAAAAGCCGGACAAAAGAAAACCGCCCGGAAGCGGGTGCTTCCGGGCGGCTGGCGCGTGATCCGATGCTTGTCCGATCAGGCGTCTCGGGTCGAATGTCTTTAGGCTCAGTCGTTGTTGCGCTGGCCCAGGAACTGCAGCAGGAACTGGAACAGGTTGATGAAGTCCAGGTACAGCGTCAGGGCGCCCATCAGGGCCAGCTTGCCGGTGCTCTCGTGATCGTAGCCCTCGGCGTAGCTTTCCTTGATCGCCTGGGTGTCATAGGCGGTCAGGCCGGTGAAGATCAGCACGCCGATGGCGGAGATCGCGAAGTGCAGGGCCGGCGACTGGAAGAAGATGTTCGCCAAGCCGGCGATCACCAGACCGATGACGCCCATCATCAGGAACGAGCCCATCTTCGACAGGTCGGCCTTCGTGGTGTAGCCGTAGAGGCTCATCGCCAGGAAGGTCGCGGCGGTGACGAAGAAGGTCAGCGCGATCGACGCCCCGGTGAAGACCAGGAAGATGGCCGACATCGACAGGCCCATCGCGCCGCAATAGGCCCAGAAGATCATCTGTGCCGATGCGAAGGACAGGCGCTGGATGCCGAAGGACAGCACCATGACGAAGGCGAGCGGAGCCAGCATCACCACCCACTTCAGCGGCGTGCCGAAGATGGTGGCCATCATGGCCGGGCTGGACGACACGAGTGCCGCGACCAGACCCGTCAGGATCAGGCCGGCACCCATGTAGTTGTAGACGCGCAGCATGTGCTGGCGCAGGCCTTCGTCGAAGTATCCCCGATCTGTCGCGCGGCCTGCGGTCGCGAAGCGGTTATAGGTCGGGTCTGCCATGGTTTGGTTTCCTCGATGGAATAGGGTGATCCCGTGCCAGGACATATTGGCGAGTCCGTCAGGCGGTTCAATAGGAATCGGCAGCGGTTTTTCCAGATGAAATAGCTTTCACGTTTCGTTTTTCCTGCGGCTTCATGACGCGGGAATCACTCGTTCCGAAGCAATGGCGCCGAAGGCTGGCCCAAAGCCCGCCAAGTACCATAGAACCCGAAAGCCAGCGTGATCGCCGTGCTCAGCAAAGCGGTGGTTATGACCGCCGACGGCAGGAAGCTCCATTCCCAATGCATCAGGAACTTCAGCACCGCCCAGGCGGTCAGCGTGCCGATGATGCCGGCGATGACCGCGGTCAGCAGGCCCAGCAGCCCGTATTCCAGCAGGAAGGCGCGCAGCACGTCGCCGCGCGTGGCGCCCAGCACCTTCAGCACCACCGCGTCGTAGACCCGGCGGCGGTGGCCGGCGGCGACCGCCCCGGCCAGAACCAGCGTCCCGGCGGCCAGCGTGATGCCGGCGACGATGCGCACCGCGGTGCCGATGTGGCCCAGCATCTCCGCCACGGTGTCGAGCGCGTCCTTCACCCGCACCATGGTGATGTTGGGGAAGCGTTGCAGGACGGCGCGCTGCACCTGGGCTTCGGCGTCGGGCGTGGCGCGGACGGTGGCGACCCAGGTCTGCGGCGCCCCCTCCAGCGTGCCGGGGGCGAAGACCATGGTGAAGTTGATCGCCATGCTGCTGAAATCGGCGGAGCGCACGTTGGCGACCTTCGCCTCGAAGCTGCGGCCCAGGATGTTGACGGTCATGGTGGCGCCGGGACCGATGCCGAAAGCCTCGGCGACGCTCTGGTGGATGGAGATCAGCGGCGGTCCGGCATAGTCGGTCGGCCACCAGCTGCCGGCGGTGACGGTTGAGTGTTTCGGCAGCGTCGCCGAATAGGTGATGCCGCGGTCGCCGGCCAGGATCCAGGCCTGCTCCGGGTTGACCAGAGCCTGTTCGGCGTCCTGGCCGTTCACCCGCTCGATCCGGCCGCGCAGGCTGGGCACCGCCTCGAAGGCGCTGGCGCCGGGGACGGCGGTGACGAGGTCGCGCAGGGGATCGAACTGGTCGCGCTGGATGTCGACGAAGAAGAAGGCGGGGGCATCCTGCGGGATGGTCTCCGACACCCGGCGGGAGAAGTTGCCCTGGATCAGCGCGATGGCGACCAGCACGGTCAGGCCGAGACCGAGCGACAGCACCACCGCCGCCGTCGGGTTGCCCGGCCGGTGCAGGTTGGCGAGCGCCAGCCGCAGGCCCGGACGCTTGACCCGGCCGACGCGGGCGGCTCCCCAGGTGACCAGGGCAGCGGCGGCTCGGAAGGCGAGGAAGGTGGCGATGGAGCCGCCGACGAACCACAGGGCGAAGATCTTGTTGTGGGCGGTCAGCACCGCCAGCCCGGCGAGCGCCAGCGCCGACACGATCATCGCGACCGTGTAGGGCGTGCGCGGCCGGCCACCGGCCGGCGCGATCACGTCGCGGAACAGCGCGCCCGCCGGCACCTCGCGCGCCCGGCCCAGCGGCCACAGCGAGAAGGTCAGCGCCGTCAGCACGCCATAGAGGGCGGCCAGCGCCAGGGCGCCGGGATAGACGCCGATGTGGGCCGACACTGGCAGCACGCCGTCGAGCAGCCGGCCAAGCGCCAGCGGCGCCACGGCGCCCAAAGCCAGCCCGATGACGATGCCCAGCAATGCCAGCGCCAGGATCTGCGCCAGATAGAGCTGGAAGACCAGGGCGCCGGGTGCGCCGATGCACTTCATCATGGCGATGGTGCGGGCGCGCGAATCGAGATGGCTGCGCACCGCGTTGCCGACCCCGACACCGCCGACCAGCAGCGCGGTCAGCCCGACCAGCGTCAGGAACAGCGTCATGCGGTCGATAAAGCGCTCGATCTGCGGCGAGGCGTTGGTGTAGTCGCGCATCCGCCACGGCGCGTCGGGGAAGCGGCTGCGCAACCCCTCCTGCCACGCCTTCAGGTCGGTCTCCGGCGGCAGCGCCACCTTGGCGCTCCACCAGGTGAGGCTGCCGGGTTGCAGCAACCCGGTGTTCGTCAGCGACGGCAGCGCCACCAGCAGCCGCGGCCCGAGCGAGAAGGCGTTGGAGGAGGCGCGGTCCGGCTCGCGGTCCAGCACGGCGGCGACGCGGTAGGCGCCCTCGCCGACATGGATGGTGTCGCCGGGCTTGATGCCCAGCCGGTCGACCAGACTGGCTTCGACCACGGCACCCCAGCGGCCGTCCTTCTGCGCCAGCGCGTCGCGCAGGTCGCCGCCACCGTCCAGCGTCACCGCGCCGTAGAGTGGATAGACATCGTCGACCGCCTTCAGCTCGACCAGCGATGACCGGACGTCGTCATCCGCGCGGGCCATCGCCCGCATCTCGGCGGAGGTCGACACCCGGCCGCCGGCCTTCAACGCCGCCATCTGCTCCTCGGCCGGCGGATTGTAGAGTTGCCGCAACGCGACGTCGCCGCCGAGGATGGAGCGCCCGTCGCTCGCCAGCCCGTCGAGCAGCCCGCTCGACACCGACTGCACGGCGGCGATGGCGGCGACGCCAAGGGCGAGGCAGGCGAGGAAGACCCAGAACCCTTTCAGGCCGGTGCGCAGCTCCCGCCGGGCAAGCCGGAGCGCGAGGCGGAGGTCGGTCATCCCCCTCACTCCCCCGCCGCCTGGAGCTTCGCGCGCCGGGCTGCCTGCCCGTCGTCGGCGATCCGCCCGTCGGCCAGCCGGACCGTGCGGTCGCAGCGCGCGGCGAGGCTCTGGTCGTGGGTGATCAGCACCAGCGTCGTGCCGCGCCGCTCGGCCAGATCGAACAGCAGCTTGACGATGGTGGCGCCGGTGTCGATGTCGAGGTTGCCGGTCGGCTCGTCGGCGAGCAGCAGCGACGGCTCGGTGACGAAGGCGCGGGCGAGCGCCGTGCGCTGCTGCTCGCCGCCCGACAGCTGGCCGGGATAATGGTGGATGCGATGGCCCAGCCCCACCTGCTCCAGCCCGACGCGGGCGCGGTCGAAGGCATCGGCGACCCCGGCGAACTCCAGCGGGATGGCGACATTTTCCAGCGCCGTCATGGTCGGCACCAGATGGAAAGCCTGGAAGACGATCCCCACATGCTGGCGGCGGAAGCGGGCCAGCCCGTCCTCGTCCAGCCGCCCGAGATCCTGGCCGGCGACGCGGATGAGGCCGCCGCTGGGGCGTTCCAGCCCGGCCATCACCATCATCATGGTCGACTTGCCGGAGCCGCTGGGGCCGACGACGCCGACCCGCTCCCCGGCCGCTACCTGAAGATTCACGCCGCGCAGGATGTTGACGGGTCCGGCGCCGCTGTCCAATTTCAGGTGGACGTCGTCGAGTTCAACGATGATTTCGTTTGAAGAGCGGGCGATGGAATTTGACGACGTTGCAGGGGACTGAGCCTTGGACATGCGACACTCGCACAAGCGGAATGGACCATCGCCATATGGCACGACCCGCCGGGCTTTCAACACGGGCGCCCTTGGCGCCGCACTGGCCTTTCTTGTTGCCGCAGGGGCATCGATGACCGTTCCGACCCGCGCGGTTGCCGCGCAGCCGTTGAAGCTGCTGGCGCTGGGCGACAGCCTGACCGCCGGCTATGGGTTGCCGGAACCGCAGGGCTTCACCCGCCAGCTGGAAAAGGCGCTGGCGGCGAAGGGCTACAGCGTCACCGTCGTCAATGCCGGCGTGTCGGGCGACACCACCGCCGGCGGGCGGGCGCGGCTGGACTGGGCGCTGGCCGACAAGCCGGACGCCGCCATCGTCGAGCTGGGCGCCAACGACATGCTGCGCGGGCTCGATCCCGGTCAGGCCAGGGCCAACCTCGACGCCATCCTGAAGACGCTGAAGGAGCGCAAGGTCCCGACCCTGCTGGCCGGCATGTTCGCCTCGCCCAGCCTGGGCAAGCCCTACACCGACAGCTTCAACGCCATCTATCCGGATCTCGCGAAGACCTACGATGTGCCGCTCTATCCCTTCTTTCTCGATGGGGTGGCGTTGCAGCAGGCGCTGATCCAGCCGGACGGGCTGCACCCCAACGCCCAGGGCGTGGCGGTGATCGTCGAGCGCATCCTGCCCTCCGTCGCCGCCCTGCTCGACAGCCTGCCGCAAATCCAGAAGACTACAGAAAAGACCGGAGGCTGACCCGCCATGACCGTAACCCCCATGAACGCGATCCTGGACAGCGACACCCGTTTTGCCGCCGCCTGCGCCGCCGGGGCGGAGTGGGGACCGACGGTCAAGGCCTGCCTGGACCGGCTGGGGCCGGTCGCCGGCTGCAACCTGGGTTTCCTCTACCTGACCGACGGGCTGGCGGAGCATGCCACCAGCATCGTCACCCTGCTGCGCGGCGTCACCGGCATCCGCCATTGGGTCGGCACCGCCGGCATCGGCGTGATGGCGAACGGCGCCGCCCTGTTCGACGAGCCGGGGCTGGCGATCATGGCCGCCCGCCTGCCGGAGGACAGCTTCCGCCTGTTCCCCACCCTGACCGATGGGTTTGAACCGCTGCGCGGCAGTGCCGGCGGCTGGCTGGACAAGCATGGCGCGGCGCTGGCGCTGGTCCATGTCGACCCGCACCATGCCGACATGGCCGGGCTGGTCGCCCGTTTGTCGGAGGAGGCCGGCGTCTTCCTGGTCGGCGGCCTGACCGCCTCGCGCGGGGAGTTCCCGCAGATCGCCGCCGGGGCGGAGGATGCCGACCCGGTCACCGAGGGCGGCGTGTCCGGCGTGCTGTTTGCGCCGCAGCTGCCGGTCGCCACCGCGCTGACCCAGGGTTGCCGCCCCATCGGGCCGACGCGCACCGTCACCGCCAGCGACGACAACGTGATCCTGGAGATCGACGGCCGCCCGGCGCTCGACGTGTTCAAGGAGGACATCGGGCCGGAGCTTGCCGCCGACCTGCGGCAGGTCGCCGGGTTGATCTGCGCCGGGCTGCCCATCGTCGGCTCCGACACCCAGGATTATCTGGTGCGCGACCTGATCGCCATCGATCCGCGCGCCGGCTGGCTCTCCATCGCCGACCGGGTCACCACCGGCCAGCCGGTGATGTTCACCCGCCGCGATGCGGAGACCGCCGCCGCCGACATGCGCAGGATGCTGGACAGCCTCAAGAAACGGGTGAAGGCGACGCCGAAGGGGGCGGTTTATGTCAGCTGCATCGCCCGCGGCCCCAGCCTGTTCGGTGCCGCCAATACCGAGCTGTCGATGATCCGCGAGGTCTTCGGCGACATCCCGCTGACCGGCTTCTTCGCCTCGGGCGAGGTGTCGCACAACCGGCTCTACGGTTACACCGGCGTGCTGACGCTCTTCCTGTAAAGATCATTTCGAATAAGGAACGTTCCGGATGCAGTATCGTCCGCTTGGCCGCACCGGCCTGTCGGTCAGCGCCATCGGCCTGGGCACCATGACCTGGGGCCGCCAGAACACCGAGGCCGAAGGCCATGCCCAGATGGACGCGGCGCTCGACCGCGGCATCAATTTCTGGGACACGGCGGAGATGTACGCCATTCCGCCCACCGCCGACACCTATGGCAAGACGGAGGAGGTGATCGGCAGCTGGTTCCAGTCGCGCGGCAAGCGCGACAAGGTGATCCTGGCCAGCAAGATCATCGGCCTGCCGGCCGGCGGCTTCGGCTGGATCCGCGAGGGCAAGTCGCGGCTCGACCGCGCCAACCTCTTCGCGGCGGTGGAGGCCAGCCTGTCGCGGCTGAAGACCGACTACATCGACCTCTACCAGATCCACTGGCCCGACCGCGTCACCAACCGCTTTGGCGTCCGCACCTACAAGCACAAGCCGGAGCAGGACGCCGTTCCGATCGAGGAGACGCTGGCGGCGCTGGCCGAGCTGATCCAGGCCGGCAAGATCCGCCATGTCGGGCTTTCCAACGAATCCCCTTGGGGCGTCATGCGCTACCTGCGCGCCGCTGAGGTGGCCGGGTTGCCGCGGGTCGCCTCGATCCAGAACGCCTACAACCTGCTGAACCGGACCTTCGAGAACGGCTTGTCGGAGGTGGCCCTGCGCGAGGATGTCGGGCTGCTGGCCTATTCGCCGCTCGCCGCCGGCACGCTGACCGGAAAGTATCTGAACGGCGCCATCCCGCCGGGCAGCCGCCGCTCGCTCGACCACCGGCCGTCGCGCTACAACACGGTCAATGCCGACGCGGCGACCGAGGCCTATCTGGACATCGCCCGCCGCCACGGTCTGGCGCCCAACCAGATGGTCATCGCCTTCACGCTGCAGCAGCCCTTCGTCACCTCCTCGCTGATCGGGGCGACGACGATGGAGACGCTGATCTCCAACATCGACTCCCTCGACCTGACCCTGTCGCCCGAGGTGATGGCGGAGATCGACGCCGTGCACAACCGCATGCCGGATCCGTGCCCGTAAGCCGCCTTGCTGCCCGCCCCCTTTATCGACTGGGGGCGGGTGGTTGCAGCAACCGGTCCTGCAACTCTGGAGGTGCCCCATGCTCCGCCTGTTCGTCGCGCTCGACCTGACGGAGGAGGTTCGCCGCCGGCTGGCCGGTCTGGGCGGTGGGGTGCCCGGCGCGCGCTGGACCGAACCTGAAAACATGCACCTGACCCTGCGCTTCATCGGCGAGGTGCCGGAGGATCAGGCGATGGACATCGATGCCGCCCTGGCGGAGCTGCGGGCGCCGGCCTTCGCGCTCACCTTCGACGGGGTCGGCGTGTTCGGCGCCGGCCGCAAGGCGCGGGTGCTGTGGGCGGGGGTGGAGCGCAACGAGGCGCTGGCCCATCTCCAGGCCAAGGTCGAGTCCGCCATCGTCCGCTGCGGCCTGCCGGCGGAGGAGCGGAAATTCTCCCCCCACATCACGCTGGCCCGGCTGAGGGATGCGCCGGCCGACCGCATCGGCCGTTTCCTGTCCGACCGCGGCCTGTTCCGCGCCGGCCCGATGCCGGTCGACCGCCTCACCCTCTACCGCAGCCATCTCGGCAACGGCGGCGCCGTCTATGAGGCGTTGCGGGACTATCCGTTGGACGGCGCCGTGGACGGCTGACTGCGCTCAGGCGGTGATGCTGTCCCAGGGATCGGTCTCGGCGTCCGGCTTGATTCCGGTGCCGGTGACGACCACCCGGTCCTTGCCGTCCTGCTTGGCGCGGTACATGCGCTGATCGGCCAGCTCCACCAGCGCTTCCCAATCGGCGGGACGGTCGGCGGTCTGCTCGGCGACCCCGATGCTGGCGGTCTGCAAACTGCCGTCCGGCCGCTTGCCGAAGCCGGCGCGGCGCATGCGCTCCACCGCGATCATCGCGCCGTCCAGCGGGGTGTCGGGCATGACGACCAGGAACTCCTCGCCACCCCAGCGGATCAGGGCGTCGGACTGGCGCAGCAGGCTGCGGATGGTGTTGGCGGCATGGCGCAGGACGCGGTCGCCTTCCTCATGGCCATAGCGGTCGTTGACCGCCTTGAAGTCGTCCAGATCGACGAAGATCGCCGTCAGCGGCTGCGCCGCCCGTTCGGCATGGGCGACCTGGAGTTTCAGCAACTCCTCGCCGATCCGGCGGGAGAAGGCGCCGGTCAGCGCGTCGTGCGCCGCCTGCTCCAGCAGCGCGATCATGAAATGCAGCTGGCTGATCGCCGCCAGCGTCGCCACCACCGCGATCAGCGCCAGCAGCCACAGCGCGCTGATGTATGAGGGGAACGGCATCACCAGCGAGCCGTAGAAGCCGGCGGCCAGATGGGCGCCCAGCATCGGTGCCGCGAACAGCGCCCCTTCCAGCGCGGTCAGCGGAAAGACGCTGAGCCCCGCCACCATCACGAAGGGCAGATAGCCGTAGCCGGCGCTGACGGCGATGCGCAGGTCGTCGACCCCCTGGTTGTAGAGCAGCGGGTGCGAGACGGCGAAGAAGACGGTCGGGATCGCCAGCAGCGCCGCCAGCCGCCACCAGGCGCATCTCATGTCCTCGCACGACCGGCGGTCGAAGGCGAGCGCCAGGAAGGCGGCGCTGGCGGTCAGGCGCAGCAGGATCAGCCAGATCGCCAGCGACCATTCGAAGACGGTGACGTCGATGGCGATCCACAGCGGCGTCAGGATGCCGAAGATCAGCGCCACCATGCGGACGCGCGACTGGATCATCGCGGCGCGGCGGCGTTGCAGGATCGGCGAGTGGCCCGCCGGCAGGATCAGATCGGGCAGTTCGTCGCTGCGGACGAAGGCGTCGACCAGCGCGGCGAGAAGCCTCTCAACCCGCATGCGGCAGCCTGCCCCCGGCACCGGCCGGACGTGTCGCCAATGGATTAGCCATGCTGGGTGATTACACGTGCATGACCGCCCCTTCAACGGCTTTTGCGCATAAACCGCCCGGCAGCCGTCGAAAACATGCAAAGATCCCAGTATGCGACAAAAAGTAACGGGCGGCGCATCATCGACGCGCCGCCCGTCCAGACAGGTCGGGTTTGTCCCAGGCGATGGCCGGGATCAGTCCTTCAGGTCTTCCCAAAGCTCCTTCACCTTGGCGAAGAAGCCTTCCGACTGCGGGTTCGACCCTTCCTTGGCGGCGCCTTCGAACTCGCGCAGCAGTTCCTGCTGGCGCTTGGTCAGGTTCACCGGGGTTTCCACCACCGCCTGGATGTACATGTCGCCGCGCTGGGCGCTGCGCAGCACCGACATGCCCTTGCCCTTGATGCGGAACTGGTGGCCCGACTGGGTGCCCGGCGGCACCGTCACCTTGGTGCGGCTGCCGTCGATGGTCGGCACCTCCACCGCCCCGCCGAGCGCCGCCGTGGTCATCGGGATCGGCACCCGGCAATGGATGTTGGCGCCGTCGCGCTGGAAGATCGGGTGCGGGGCGAGCGCCAGGAAGATGTAGAGGTCGCCGGCCGGCGCGCCGCGCAATCCGGCTTCGCCCTCGCCCGCCAGACGGATGCGGGTGCCGTCCTCGACGCCGGCGGGGATGTTGACCTGAAGGGTCTTCTCCTTGCGCAGCCGGCCGGAGCCGCCGCAGTTCTTGCAGGCGTCCTTGATGACCTTGCCGGCGCCGTGGCAGCCGGGGCAGGTCCGCTCGATGGTGAAGAAGCCCTGCTGCGCCCGCACCTTGCCGTGACCCTGGCAGGTTGGGCAGGTGATCGGCTGGGTTCCCGCCGCGGCACCCGACCCGTTGCAGCCGTCGCATTGCACGGTGGTGGGCACGCGGATGGTGGTCTGGGTGCCCTTGAAGGCGTCCTCCAGCCCGATCTCCAGATTGTAGCGCAGGTCCTGGCCGCGGCCGGACGCACCGCCGCCGCCGCGGCGCCCGCCCATGAACTCGCCGAACATCTCGTCGAAGATGTCGGCGAAGCCGCCGCCGCCGCCGAAGTCGAAGTTGAAGCCGCCGGCGCCCGCACCGGCGCCCGGACCACGGCCATTCTCGAAGGCGGCGTGGCCGAACCGGTCGTAGGCCGCGCGCTTCTGATCGTCCTTCAGGACCTCATAAGCCTCGCTGACTTCCTTGAACTTCTGCTCGGCGTCCTTGTCACCCTGGTTGCGGTCCGGGTGGTACTGCATCGCCATCTTGCGATAAGCCTTTTTCAGCTCATCCGCGCTGGCGTTCTTCGCCACACCGAGCAGCTCGTAATAATCCTGTTTTGCCATGGGGGCCGACCGCCTTTGAGTCGTTCTGGTCCAAACTGTCCGCGTCGCGTCGGAGCCTGACCCCAGCATACCGAAGGCCCGCCGCCGGGGAAAGGCGGCGGGCCATCGATGCTCGCGTCAGGTCCGTATCAAAAAGAAGCTGGCGTCGGGCTTACGCCGACTTCTTCTTGTCGTCCTGGACCTCTTCGAAGTCGGCGTCGACGACGCCCGGCTCGTTCGGCTGGGCGCCCGGCGCCTCGCCGCCCGCAGCCGGGGCCTCGCCCTGGCCGGCCTTGTACATCGCCTCGCCCAGCTTCATGGAGACCTGGGCCAGGGCCTCGGTCTTCGCCTTGATGCCGTCCAGATCCTCGCTGTCCAGCACCGACTTCAGCTCGGCGACGGCAGCCTCCGCGGCGGTCTTGTCGGAGGCCGGGATCTTGTCGCCGTTCTCCTTGATGGTCCGCTCGGTGGTGTGGATCAGGGCGTCGGCATGGTTGCGGGCGTCGACCAGCTCGCGGCGCTTCTTGTCGTCGGCCGAGTGGGCCTCGGCGTCCTTGACCATCTTCTGGATGTCGGCGTCCGACAGGCCGCCCGAGGCCTGGATGCGGATCTGCTGCTCCTTGCCGGTCGCCTTGTCCTTCGCCGTGACGCTGACGATGCCGTTGGCGTCGATGTCGAAGGTCACCTCGACCTGCGGTACGCCGCGCGGGGCCGGCGGGATGCCGACCAGATCGAACTGGCCCAGCATCTTGTTGTCGGCCGCCATCTCGCGCTCGCCCTGGAAGACGCGGATGGTGACGGCGTTCTGGTTGTCCTCGGCGGTCGAGAAGGTCTGGCTCTTCTTCGTCGGCACCGTGGTGTTGCGGTCGATCAGGCGGGTGAAGACGCCGCCCAGCGTCTCGATGCCCAGCGACAGCGGGGTGACGTCGAGCAGCAGGACGTCCTTGACCTCGCCCTTCAGCACGCCGCCCTGGATGGCGGCGCCGATGGCGACCACCTCGTCCGGGTTCACGCCGCGGTGCGGTTCACGGCCGAAGAACTGCTTCACCGCGTCGATAACCTTGGGCATGCGGGTCATGCCGCCGACCAGGATCACCTCGTCGATCTCGCTGGCCTTCAGCCCGGCGTCCTTCAGGGCCGCCTTGCAGGGCTCGATCGTGCGCTGCACCAGCTCGTCCACCAGGGCTTCCAGCTTGGCGCGGGTCAGCTTGATGTTCAGGTGCTTCGGACCGGTCTGGTCGGCGGTGATGAAGGGCAGGTTGACTTCAGTCTGCGTGGTGGACGACAGCTCGATCTTCGCCTTCTCGGCAGCTTCCTTCAGACGCTGCAGCGCGAGCTTGTCCTTGCGCAGGTCGATGCCCTGCTCCTTGCTGAACTCGTCCGCGAGATACTCGATGATCCGGCTGTCGAAGTCCTCGCCGCCCAGGAAGGTGTCGCCGTTGGTCGACTTCACCTCGAACACGCCGTCGCCGATCTCCAGCACGGAGATGTCGAAGGTGCCGCCGCCCAGGTCATAGACCGCGACGGTGCCGGACCCCTTCTTCTCCATGCCGTAGGCCAGTGCCGCGGCCGTCGGCTCGTTGATGATGCGCAGGACTTCCAGCCCGGCGATCTTGCCGGCGTCCTTGGTGGCCTGGCGCTGGCTGTCGTTGAAGTAGGCCGGGACGGTGATGACCGCCTGCGTGACCTTCTCGCCCAGATAGTTCTCGGCGGTCTCCTTCATCTTAGTGAGGATGAAGGCGCTGATCTGGCTGGGGCTGTACTTCTTGGAGTGCGCCTCGACCCAGGCGTCGCCGTTGTCGCCGGAGATGATGCGGTAGGGAACCAGGCCCTGGTCCTTCTTCGTCAGCGGATCGTCGAAGCGGCGGCCGATCAGACGCTTGATGGCGAAGAGGGTGTTTTCCGGATTGGTGACCGCCTGGCGCTTGGCGGGCTGGCCGATCAGCCGCTCGCCGCCCTGGCTGAAGGCGACCATGGACGGCGTCGTCCGCGCGCCCTCGGCGTTCTCGATCACCTTGGCGCTGCCGCCTTCCATCACGGCGACGCACGAGTTCGTGGTGCCGAGGTCGATACCAATCACTTTGCTCATGTTCAGCCTCTTTCGTTCGGCAGATGCGTGGCGGCCCGTCTGGTCCGGCACCGCCGCGATCCCCATAGGGTCGGTGAAACGTCGGTGGAGCGCTTGGGGTCCTGGTGTCCGGGGGCGACACATCAAAGCGATGCCCCCGGGTCCGGCCCGTGCTGGCGGAGATATAGGCGGAGCCGTTTCGGGCTGCAACAGGGTGGCGCGCCTTTCGGCCTGCAAAAGCGGGGAAAAAACGCGTCCCCGACATCCTTTGCCACACCGCCGCCGTCCTGTTGCGCCTGGCAATAGAATACCTGCGTATTCAAGTACGCAAGGACGAGTATCCCGATATTCAAGCGCGATGATTCAAATCGTCACAGGTGTTACAAGAGATAAATCCTTAGCTCATGAACTAGTCAAGGAAGTTAACCTTTCATTAACAAGCAACCGCGTGCAAAGCGGTGTGCAATCAATTCGCAGTTGCTGTGATTATTCAAGTTTTGGAGAATCTAATAGTGAAAACTCAAAAGGAATATGCTATCTCGTTTGTCCATTGGGGATGACCGCAAGGGACGGGGCCGGCAATGCTGCCGCTGCCGCCGCCCAACCATGCGGTTCAATTGCGATGCTGGTCACACAGGTGTGAAAGGGAAGCGCGATGATGGACGAACGACGCGATGTGGCCCTGGCCATCAAGTCCTGCCTCGACAGCCTGATGAGCGATGCCACGCGATGCGATCTGGACGATCTGGTGCGCTTCCTCAGCCTCGCCGCCCTTGCGGCCGAGGAGGCCGCCGTCGCCCACGACCCGCGTGCGCTGCACATGAAGGCGCTGATGGCCACCGGGGCCGGCCACTGCTGACCGGCGCTCCCCCGTGACCGTGTTGCAGCAGACCCTGGTGCAGCACCCTTGTTTCGAAGAGGCGGATGGCTTTCCGCCTCACAAAACCTGCCGCCTCACAAAATCTCCGCATTGCGGATGGCGTCGTCGATCCGGCCCAGCATCTCGGCGCAGGATTCGTCGCCATCCATCAGGTCGGGCAGCGCGAAGCTGAACATGGCGACCGCGGCGACAGGTCCTGCCGCATCGGCGCGCTCCGCACCGACCAGCCACAGATAATGCGTCTCCGCCCGGCCGTCCTCTTCCGTCCGCATCATCGCCTGGGCGATCACGGCGCCGTCGGCCCGGCTGTCCACGGTCCGGTCCCCTGCCCGCTGGTCCTGCGGCCGGACAAAGCGCAGAGCCATCTCCTGCAGGGTTGCGGCGGTGCCGCCGGAGTCCGGTCGCGGCACCACCCGGTCGGTCACCAGCCGCAGAACGCCGGCGGCCGGCGGCGGCGGCCGGAAGGTGCCCACCGGCTGGTCTTCATGCTCCTCCACATCGACGGCCCAGCCGGCCGGCAGCCGGAACCGCACCGTGTCGGCCCAGCCGATGTCGGAGCCCTGCGCGCCGCCTTGCCCGCCCCCCGGCCCGCTTGCTGAATAGGTGTCGTCGGCCATGGCCCGCTCCCGAAAAATCGCCCGCTTGTGAAAACGCCCAGTTCCGGAAACCGCAGCGCGCCGCGCGGCGGCACGCCGGAAGCGGCACCATAGGCGCGGCGGAACCGGCCGCCAATGCCCGATTGATGCGGTCGGAGATGCCCCGGACTCGGCCCCGGAAACTGCCGATGCGGCCGGTTATTCCGGGATCAGGAACTGCACGCCCAGCCAGCGCCAGCGGCCGTCGGCGGCCGGCAGCGTGCAGTTGACGCGGGCCCGGCCCGGCGGGAAGGGATCACGGATGCGGACCTCCACCCGGTCCTCGGCGATGCGTTCCAGCGCGGTGCGGCCCTGGCCGGTGGCGAAGCAGGCCAGCTTGGAGCTGTCGCCCACCCCGTCGGCGATGGTGAAGCCCAGCGGCGGCGGGTTGACGGTAACCAGCGGATCGTCGGGCGTCAGGTCCGACACCGGCAGCGGCAGCGCGTTGGCCGCCAGTTCGAACCGGTCGGCGCTGCCGTAGGTCTCGTTCATGACGAAGCGCGGCAGGCTCCAGGGATCGGCCTGCGGATGCAGAACCCCGGACTGCTGGCCGAAGGCGGCGGTGAAGCCCTGGTCGATCACCATCTGCCGCACCGCCAGCGAATATTCGCCCTGCGGATAGGCCAGGACCGCCGGGCGCCGCCCCAGCTCCGCCTGGAAGCGGTCGGACATCCGGCGCAGGTCGGCGGCGAGCTGATCCGGGCTGCGCGCCAGCATCGACTGGGTGGAGGTGCCGAGCGCCCCGATGGTGACGCCGGCCGCCGCCAGCTGGCGGATTTCGCCCCAGGTCATGTGGGCGGGGGAGCCGCGGTCCACCGCGTCGGTGGCGACGAACAGGGTGAAGGGCAGATTGGCCGCCTTCAGCCGCGGCCACGCCTCGGTGAAGGCGGAGCGGCTGGCCTCGTCGATGGTGATCGCCACGGTGCGGTCGGGCAGCGGCTTGCCGGTGCGCAGGGCGTCCAGGATCTTCGGCAGGGGCAGGACGGTGTAATCACCGTCGGTCAGCTCGTCCAGATGCGCTTCGAACTGGTCGATGCGGATGCTGATCGACGGGTTCTGGTCCTCGCCGAAGCGGTCATAGGCGAACACCACCGCGCTGGCGCCTTGCGGAGAGGCGGCTTCGGCGGCGGCGGGCCGGGACACCGGCACGAACGCGGTCCAGATGGACAGCGCGGCGGCGGCGACTACCGAGACGGCACGACGGAACGGCATGGCGCCCTTGCGGAAAAGGCTGATCGGGGCGACCTCCGCCCCAACGCAAATGATGTGCCACAGTCCCCGTCCTGCGAACAAGCGCTGTCCGCCGCTTTCCTGCGGAGAGCAGAGATGCGGTGCGCGCGTGCAACAATGGAACGCCTGCGGCGCAGCACACGTGGAAATGAGCTTGGGCAAACGAGCTTGGGCAGTTGAGTTCGGGCCAGTACCGGCCGCCCCTGTCCCTACATCAGCCGGCCGCCGGCCGCGGCGTCGGTCAGCAGCGGGTAGCGTTCGGCATCCGGCAGCTGGTAGTGCCACCATTCCGAGGGGTAGTGCTCCCAGCCCGCCCCCACCATCACGCCCAGCAGCAGGGCGCGGTTGCGCTGCTGTTCGGCGGTCAGGTCGCTGCGGCCATGGTGCGACCGCTCGGTCATCGCGTCGAAGCCGGTGCCCATGTCCAGGGGCACGCCGGCGGCATCCACCAGCGTCAGGTCGATCGCCACGCCGCGGGTGTGGTTGGACCCCAGCCGCGGGTCGGCGATATAGGTGGGGTCGGGGAAGGCATGCCAAAGCCTCCATTGCGCCTCCGCCGGGCGGAAGGCATCGTAGACCCGCAGCCGGCAGCCGATGCCGCGGGCCAGCCGGATGGCGTCGGCGAGCCGCCGGGCCGCATCGGGGTGCAGCATGCACACCGCCGAGCGGTAGATCGGCACGCCCGACAGGTTGTCGGCGGTGGCGTAGAGAAGCTCCAGGTCGATGTCGAAGGCCGGAGGCGTGATCTCGGTCAGCATGAACAGGGCAACCGTCGGCGTATGAGGAAGACGATCGTCCTGTAGCATGGCCGCGGCGCCGTCTGCCATGGTCGCGGGTCTGCCATTCCCATGCGGACGGGTTCCGTTTCGGGGGAGTATCGTTTTGTGAGAATGCCGGGCGGGATGGAAATCCGTGGCGGCCGGGCTTGCGTATTATGAACGGGCCGTCCGCGGGTTGCGGCGGCAGGGAAGGTGGGGTGATGAAGGTTCTGGGTCTGGATACGGCCACGTCCGGCTGTTCGGCGGCCTTATGGGATGGAACGGCCGGTCAGGATGACGGCGCGCGCGTGACCGTCCGGCGCAGCCCGCCCATGGCGCGCGGGCAGGCTGAAGTGCTGGTGCCGCTGGCACAGGAGGTGCTGGCCGATGCCGGCGCCGGTTTCGCCGAACTCGACCGCATCGCCGTCACCGTCGGGCCGGGCGCCTTCACCGGGCTGCGCATCGCGCTGGCCGCCGCGCGCGGCATCGCCGTCGCCCAGGATCTGCCGGTGATCGGCATCACCAGCTTCGACGCCATCGCCCATGGCGTGCCGGCCGCCGAGCGTGCCGGCCGCTTCCTGCTGGTTGCCGTCGACAGCCGGCGGGCGGAACCCTTCCTTCAACTCTACGACGCGGCGCTGGCCCCCGTCGGCGATCCGGCGATGCCCGATCCGGCGGCGATCCCCGGCTGGCTCGACGGGCTCTACCCGCCCGGGCCGCTGCTGCTGGCCGGTGACGCGGCGGCGGCGGTGGCGCCGCTGCTGGCCGGGCGTGCAGATCTGGCGCTGGCGTCCGGCGATGGGCTGCCGGATGCCGCCGTGGTGGCGGCGCTCGGGGCCGTCCGCCCCACCGGCCTGCCGTCCGAACCCTTCTATCTCCGTCCGCCCGACGTCACCCTGCCGAAGACTGGGGGGCCGAAGACGGGCGGGTCGAAGACCGGGGATCCGAAGACCGCGGCAGCCAGGCCAGGGAGCAAAGCCGTACCGGGCGGAGGAGCCGCGGCATGACCGCCGCCGCCGTCCGCCTCCACCCCGCCGGCCTGCTGGAGGCGGGGGTGGTGGCGGCCCTGCAGCAGGCCTGCTTTCCGGACGATCCATGGGACGAGGCGTCGGTCGCCACCCTGATCGTCCCGCCGGCCGGCTTCGCCGCCATCGCCCTCGATGACCGGGACCGGCCGCTCGGTTTCGTGATGGCCCGGGTCGCGGCGGAGGATGCGGAGATCCTCGCCATCGGCGTGCTGCCGCAGGCCCGCCGCGCCGGCATCGGCCGCCTGCTGGTGGAGGCCGCGGTCAGCGGATCGCAGGACCTGGGCGCGACTGCGTTGTTTCTTGAAGTCGCCGAGGATAACCCGGCAGCTTCGAGTCTATACAAGGCCAGCGGCTTTTTTTCCGTCGGGCGCCGCCCTGGATACTACAAACGACCGGATGGACGGGTCGCCGCACTTGTCCTGCGCCGCAATCTTGACGGGGCATAGGGGTTAATTTTTCTGCACGATCAGGCGGTGGACTCCATCCGGCTCATCCATTCGTTCGGGGTGGACAGACAGAATGCTGTGACCCAACTCGATCAAGGATCGTGGAACGTTTTCCAAGGGTTCGCCGGCATTCAGCCGGACTTCGAGGGTCTGCCCCGCGTCCATCCGCTCCACCATCAACTTGGTCTTGACGAAGGTTAACGGACAAACCTGCGAGGTGATGTCCAGAAACAAGTCTGTGGAGATTTTTTCGGTCACCGATTCCTCTTTGTTCCAAAGGATGGATATTGCACGATGCAGGAAACCTCTTTATATGGTGAGGTACGAATGCCGCGGAGCAAGCTTACATGAGCAACGGGTCCCCTTCCAACGCGCTGTTGTCTCTGACCACGGAGATCGTGGCGGCGCATGTCTCAAACAATACAGTCGCACTGACCGATCTTCCGACTCTGATCGAGCAGGTCTACAAGTCGCTGGCCAATGTCGGCACCGAACCGGTGGTGGCGGAAGAGCGTCCGCAGCCCGCCGTGCCGATCAAGAAGTCGGTCACGCCGGACTATATTGTGTGCCTGGAAGACGGCAAGAAGCTGAAGATGCTGAAGCGCCATCTCAAGACGGCGTACAATATGACCCCAGAAGAATACCGTGACCGCTGGGGCCTGCCGGCCGACTATCCGATGGTCGCGCCGAACTACGCCCGCCAGCGCAGCTCGCTGGCCAAGCAGATCGGTCTCGGTACCCGCGCCCGCCGCGGCGCCTGAGGATTGGGGGTCCCGCAGGGCGGACCGGTGCCGTGCCGGCGCCGCCGCCCTTTCCGCCCCCTTCCCTTCCCTTCCGCGTCCGTCCTTCCCGCCTTCGCTGCGGGTGGCCCGTCCGGCAGGGCATCGGCGCCGACGCACGCTCCGGCGCTCCAGACTCCATAACTGCCAAATTCACGCAGGCCGATCCGCTGCCGGTCAAGGCTGTCGGCTGACCGCGTGCCGCGCTGTCGGCTACGATGTCGGTTGACCGGCAACCGGCGGATCGTGTTATGCCTTGTGGCGCGCGCGACTCTGTCGTCCCGACCCAGCCGCTGCGGCCCGGCCGCCGTGGCCCGGCCGTTACAGTCCGGCGGCGTCAGGCAGGGAGGCGCAGCGCATAGTCCCGAACCATCATCGCAGCGGACCCTCGACATGGCTGATGCAAGCTTGGACCAGCCGGGCATGACCCGGACTAGCCCGGAGCGGCGCGAGGCGTCCGCACCCGACCCCGGTGTCGGTGGCGAGAAGCTGACGGACGGCATTCGCCTGGGCACCCTGGAGGTGCGGCTGGCCCGCTCGGCGGAAGAGATCGATTGGGCGCAGGCGCTGCGCTACCGGGTCTTCTATGACGAGATGGCGGCGGTTCCCTCGCCGGCGATGCAGGCCCGCTCCCGTGATTTCGACGATTACGACGGGGTGGCCGACCATCTGCTGGTCATCGACCATGCCCGCGGCAACGGCCCCGACATGGTGGTCGGAACCTACCGGCTGATCCGCCGGCCCGCCGCCGAGAAGGTCGGCCGTTTCTATTCCAGCGACGAATACGACATCGGCCGCCTCGCCAGCTATCCCGGCGAGGTGCTGGAACTCGGGCGCTCCTGTGTCGATGCCGGCTATCGGTCGCGCGGCAGCATGCAGCTGCTGTGGCAGGGCATCGCCGCCTATGTGTTCCAGCACGACATCGCCCTGATGTTCGGCTGCGCCAGCCTGCCCGGCACCGATCCGGATGCGCTGGCGGAGCCGCTGTCCTACCTCTATCACCATCATCTGGCCCCGCCGGAGCTGCGGGCGACGGCCTTGCCGGAACGCTTCGTGTCGCTGGACCGCATGCCCAAGGACCAGATCGATCCGCGCCGCGCGCTGAACATCCTGCCGCCGCTGATCAAGGGCTATCTGCGGCTGGGCGGCTTCATCGGCGACGGTGCCGTGATCGACCACCAGTTCAACACCACCGACGTCTGCATCGTGGTGAAGAGCGATCTGATCACCGACAAGTACGCCAAGCATTACGAACGTCGCAGCCGCGACAGCCAAGCCGGCTGAGGACCCCATGACCCGCACCGCCCGCGCCCTGGGCTCCTCCGGCCGCGGCGCCCTGCGCCTGACGGTCTATCTGCTGTGGACGCTGCTGCTGATCCCGCTGCAGGCCCTGGCGGTGGCGCGGAACTGGCGTCTGTGCCGCACCCTGCCCTCCTTCTATCACGGCACCTGTGCCCGGCTGATCGGGCTGGATGTGGTGGTGCGCGGCCAGCGTGTGTCGGACGGGCCGGTGCTGTTCGTGTCCAACCACTCCTCCTACCTCGACATCATAGCGTTGGGGTCGCAGATCCCCGGATCCTTCATCGCCAAGTCGGAGGTCGGAACCTGGCCCCTCTTCGGCCTGCTGGCCCGGCTTCAACGCACGGTGTTCGTGGAACGCAAGGCCCGCGCCTCGGTCGACAAGCAGCGCGACGATATCGGCAGCCGTCTGGATACCGGGGACAGCCTGATCCTGTTCCCGGAGGGCACCTCCAGCGACGGCAACCGCACCCTGCCCTTCAAGACCGCCCTGTTCGCCGTCGCCGCCCGCCGCATCGACGGCCGTCCGGTGACGGTGCAGCCGGTCAGCGTCGCCGCCACCCGTCTGGACGGCATCCCGATGGGCTTCGCCTTCCGCCCCTTCTATGCCTGGTACGGCGACATGGATCTGGCGCCGCACCTGTGGCAGGTTTTCCGCCTGGGCGGCATGACGGTTGAGGTGGAGTTCCATCCGCCGGTGACCATCGACGGCTTCAGCAGCCGCAAGGCGCTGGCCGAGCATTGCCACCGGGTGATTTCCGACGGCGTCGCCAGCGCCATTTCCGGCCGTCCGTCCGTCCCCGCCCCGGCCCCGGAGGCCACGTCTCCGGCCCCCGCTCCCACCGCCGCGAGTGCTTGATTCCGCTCTTGTATCCGATGCGGCACTCGCCTATAAACAGCGGGCGCGCGGGTGTAGCTCAATGGTAGAGCAGAAGCTTCCCAAGCTTACGACGAGGGTTCGATTCCCTTCACCCGCTCCAAACGCCATGCCGGCTGCATGGCATACGGCCTTGGGCCGCTTCATTTCCTGAAAATTTGAAATTTCAAAGACGGGCGGTTCGCACCGATGGGTGCGGATGGGCGCTCTCTTTTGCGTGGGCGCTTCGCCGATGGCGCAATTGCTCGAAGAGCCCCGATCTCTGAAGCTGGGCGACGCCGTTCAGCAGAGAGAGGGGAACCGCCGATGCCGCCGATCGAAAGAGCCCGCAGGCTGAGCCGCTCGCTGCAGGCGCGCTTCCGCATCGACCTGTTCTCCGCCCTGGTGGAGCGCGAGTTCGAACGGCGTCTGGCCGACGCCATCGTCGAGGCCGAACGCGACGCCTACCGGCGCGGGCGTGAAGAAGCACAGGCGGGGCTGGCCGCCGGTGCGGTCAGTCCAGTTCAACGGCCGGAAGCGGCGGTTCGGCCGGACGGCCCGCCCATGACCATGTGAGGCCGGCGCGCTCGGCGCAGGCATAATGCCAGGGGTTCTGATCGCCATGTCCGGCCCAATGGGGGTCGCCGGCACGGATCGGCCGGCCGCAGGAACAACACAGCGGCCCGTTGCGTCCGGCACGGCCAGCATGCGCGCGCGATGCGCCGGTCTTGGTCGACTTCGGCTTCGGTTCCCAGCCCAATGAGGCGGGATGCCGTCCATACAGCGCCATGGTGGTTCCCCCGGTTCGCCCTGATTGCGTTCGCCCTGATTGCGGATGATCCCCCGATCCCGGTCCGGCGGCCCCGGCAACGAATCCTCCGAAAACGAGGCCGTCGATAACGATGCCGCCGTGACGGGGCGAGAATGCCGTCCGCGGTCCGCTTTGCCAACGACAAGGATGGACAGGATCCAACCCGAAATCGCCGGGCCCGCACCTGTGCAATCTTTCAAAACCATTTCCGTCACAGGGCGCCAGGACAGAGGACACACAATAATCACCGGCTTTGACGACGGGAGACACATGATTGCGCTTCCCAACTTTCGGTGGTTGCCAGCCGATCGTCTTTTGGTCTGTTTCCGGTCACATCGATGTTCATATCTGGTTAACCGTCCGGGACTAGCGTCCGCCGCCTTCGCTGCACTGCGGCATGTTCTTCGTGCGAAGGCGTTCCATGACGGCATTTCTGCTGGATTATCTTCCGACCCTGACCTCCCACTCCGTCACGCTGTCGCCGGTTGCGGCAACCGGCATCGCCGGACTGTCGGCGGCCACCCTGTCGACGCTGCTCGGCGGCCGGCGGGCGATCCTGCTGGCGCAGGCGACAGCCTCCTCCCTCTTCCTGCTTCACTTCCTGTTGCTGGGCGCCCAGACCGGCATGCTGATGTGCGGGCTGGGGTTGATCCAGATGGCGGTGCGCCTGCGCCGGCACCCCGGCCGGGCGCTCGGTCTTCTTTATGGGCTGACCGTTCCGGCGGCGCTGGCGGTGGCGGTGCTGAGCTGGCAGGGACCGATGTCGGCGCTGTCGGCGACCGGATTCCTGCTGGCCACGCTCGGCCGCTGGCAGAGCGAGGTCGGGCGGATGCGCCTGTTCTTCATCCTGGCGACCCTGGTCGGGTCGGGACACAATCTGCTGGCCGGCTCGGTCTTCGGGCTGGTGTCCGACGCGATGGGTCTCTCCGGTCATTGCATCGGCCTGTGGCGGGCGGGGATCTTCCGCGGCCGTCCGTTCCACACGCGCAACCCCTCCGGCCAAGTGACGGCATAAAGGCGTCATCGTCTGGCCTGTCTCTCCCGGAGTGCTCCCGGTGGCTGGTGGGAACATTCGGCCCTGCGCATTGGTTGTGGCAGCGTAGGGGACGCATGGGAGGGCTTGCCGTCATGGAAAAGGACGAGATCGTCGATACGCTGAACGAGCTGATCCGGATCGTCGAGGACAGCCACGAAGGCTACCGGCAGGCTGCCGAATCCGCCGAGGACGAGGATCTGAAGGCCCTGTTCAACGATCTCGCCGCCCAGCGCGGCGCCATCGTGCGCGAGATTCAGCGGCTGGTCGCCGAACAGGGCGGGGCGCCGGACATGGGCGGCACGATGTTCGGCGGTGCCCACCGCTTCTTCCTGGAACTCAAATCCACCGTGCTCGGCCATGACCGGGCCGCCATCATCACCGAGGTCGAGCGTGGCGAAAGCGAATGCCTGCGCCGCTATGACGAGGCGATGGCGAAGGAGCTTCCGCTGCCGATCACCGCGGTGATCGCCCAGCATCTCGACCGCATCCGCGTCGACCGGGACCGCATGGCGGCCCTGCGTGGGGTGGTGGCTTGATGGTGCGTCGCAGCATTGCGGGTGTGGAAAAGCGGGCGTAGGCTTTTTCCAATGGCTGCAACGAACCGGTACGGCCGCAGGGTTGTGCCGCTGCCATTGCCGATCATCCGGCTCCGGTGGCCGGATGTCCACTCCACCTGGACATGGATTGATGAACAGCGACAAACCGAAGACTGCGGACCTGACCGGCAACGATCTGGTGACGAAGGGCGCTTTCGCCCTGTATCGCGCCGAGAATGCCCACCGCGTGTCCGAATTCGAGAAGTCCCAGAATGCCGAGGCGGCCATCGCCGCCGATTTCGACGCCTACCGCACCCGTTACCTGCGGAAGTTCAAGGACGTCTTCGAAAGCCTGACCGAACAGGGGCTGACCGTCACCCGCGCGGTCTGAGCGTTATGTGGACGGTGCCCGGCCCGGCGACCGCCTGGGCGACCGCTTTCCGGGCGCCGTCCACCCCGCTTCCGTCTGCCAGCTCCGCCGCTGCGGCAAGCCGTCAGCACCGACGGATTGCGGATTGAAACGAATGGGAAAGCTGCGGGGCCGCCGCTATACTGCGCGGCATGGCCCGTATGCTGTTCCTCCGCGACATCGACGCCGACGTGCAACTGCGCTGCCGCGCCTGCGGACATGGCGGCGTGCTGCCCCGTGCCATGCTGGAACGGCGCTTCGGCCCCAATTACCCGGTCCTGTCGATCGCGCCGCATTACCGCTGCTCGCGCTGCGACTCCCGCGACATCGAAAGCCGGCCGATCCTGATCGTTCCGGAGGCCCCCGCCGCTGCCCCCACCGCTGACGAACCGTCCTTCGACGCGCCGCTGGCGGCGCTGAACGGGCTGCTCGCGTCGCTACGGGGAGACAATGGTCCGGACAAGGCCGTGGACAGGGAACCGCCCGCTCCGCCGCCTCCCCCCGCCTCCACTCGCGCCAAGCCCCTGTCGGAGCTTCCGCTGTCCGACCTCGTGGCCGACGGGCCGGGAGACGGCGAGGCCGAACCGTTGTGGGAGCCGGTTTCCCTCGCCGACATGGCGGCCCGGCTTGGCCGCAGCTCGCCGGCCGACGAGTGGGACGACGATCCGGATGAGGAGCCGACTGCGGCCGATCCGAGGGGTACGGCCAAATTCCCGGCCAACGACGCGGTGCCGGAACCGGGGCCTGCGGGCATTCCGGACGATGATGATGATGGCGACGACGAGACGCTGATGGCGATGCGCCAGCTGCTGGCGCAGGCCTATGGGTCGGATGACGAGTTCGATGATTATCGGGGGGACGATCAGGGGGACAAGCGGGACGGCGCCATGCCGCAGCCGACCGCCGCTCCCAACGATGACGAACCGCCGGTCTTCTCGCACAAGGTTCTGGTGCGCCGGGATTTCGAGGACGAGTGGGCCGATACCAATACCGATCCCGATAGCGAGACCGATGCCGACCCCTGGGCAGCGGACGCGGAGGACGACGACCACGAGGACGGCTTCGACGACGAGGAACCGGACGGCGAGGAACCGTCGGAGGAGGACATCCTGTCCTTCGCCATCCGCGACCCGGAAAAGCCCGCCACAGCCTCCCGTCCCGCCAAGCCTGTGCCGCCGCCGGCCGCCGAACCGCTCGACTTCGATCAGCACCGCGCCGAACGCCGCGCCCTGCGCCCGCCGCCGCCGGAGGATGAGGAAGGCTTCGACCGCACCCTGGCCGCCCTGCGGTCGATGATCGAGGATGCGGCGAGCGGGACGGAGGAGGAAGAGGCTCCGCCCCCGCCGCGCAGGTCGTCGCGCGGCGCTGGCCAGACGGCCGACAGGTCCGTGGCAAAGCCGGTGGACAAGCCTCTTCCTCATGAGGAGGATGACGAGTTGCCGGCCGGGCGGGACGACGACGATGGCTGGTCGCTGCCGGCCGGCTGGGGCGATCCCGACCCGGAGCCGGAGTCGGCTGCACCGGAGTCCGCCTCCCTCGACACGGCCCCAGCCGGGCGCCGCTCGGCCCAGGAGCGCGAGATCGAGGAGGCGATGAAGGCCCTGCGCGGGCTGATCGAGGACGAGGTGAACGCCGACCCGCCGGCATCTCCCCCGGTGCCCCCGCCGGCCCAGCCGAAGCCCCGTGCCGGCAAGCCACGCCAGGTCCGCGGCGGACCGGCGGCGCCGGACGCCGTCCGTCCGCAAAGCATCCAGGCACCGGATGTGGCGCCGCCGGAAGAGGACATGTCCGGCAAACCCGCCGGCGAGCCGACGCCGCTCAGCAAGACCATCGCGGCGCTGCGCGGCATGCTGGAGCTGGACGGCCGGCGCAAGCGCTGACGCGCCGTCCCCTCCAGCCGGAGGCCGCTTATTTGCGCAGGCGCTTTTCCTGCATGATTTCCAGCTGCAGCTGCTGGATTTCGGTCAGCCGCTGCCACTGGCGTTGGATCAGATAATCCATCTTCTCGTGCAGGTGCCGGATTTCCAGCTCGGCCTTCAGGTTGACGCGATAGTCGTTTTCGGAGCGCAGGCGGTCCTTCGCCTCCTGCCGCTTCTGGCTCATCATGATGACCGGCGCCTGGATGGCCGCCAGACAGGACAGCAGCAGGTTCAGCAGGATGAAGGGATAGGGATCGAAGGCGCGCGCATCGCCCTCGATGATGTTGATCAGCATCCACACGCCGAGGAAGAAGGCGAAGGAGAGCAGGAAGGCCCAGCTGCCGCCGAAGGTGGCGAGGCCGTCCGACAGCCGTTCGCCCAGCGTGCGGTGGTCGTCGTATTCCTCCTCCGGGTTCTCGGCCAGCGTCTCGTGCCGGGCGAGGCTTTCGGCGACCTCGCGGTCCAGCTCGCTGAGTTCGCCATGCTCCTCCTTCAGCAGCTCGGCGACATAGAGCGAGCGGTAGCGCGCCAGCTCCTGCCGGCTGATCTGCGCGTCATGCTCCAGATGCGGGTGGTCGTGGCGGATGCGGTCGGCCAGGCTGGGCCGCAGCGCGTCGAGCGCGATCAGGTCGCGCTTCGGCCGGCGCTTGCCGCTGATGGCGCAGGGCTGCCGCTTGGACGCCAGCAGGCCGCCGGCCTCCTCCTCGCCGGACGGATAGGTCGGTTCCGCGGGCTCGTCACCGTCCTCCGGTGGAAACTGATGATCGGCCATGATGTCGCCCTCCCTGCATGCACACTCCGGCGCGGGCGACTTTATGCCTGATTATTTTGACAATCCGGTTAAATCACCGAAAGGCGAAGACCGCGGGTAAGGAAGCGGTCGCCTTGCAAAGACTGGACAGGGCCGGCGATGCCCCTCGCATTGGCTGTCCATCGGGCAAATCCAGATGAAATCCGGTTCATCTTCGCCCCGAACGGCCAGCGCCAACGGAAAAGGGGCCGCCTTGCGGCAGCCCCTATCCTTACCTGACCGATGGGCCTTACCTGCGACCCGCTCGGGGCGGTCAGCCGATGCGCCAGACGTCCGGGCTGTTCTCCAGCCGCTTCAGGACGGCGACGCGCTGCTGCTCGATCTCCTCGGGCAGGCGGTCGCCGAAGCGGTTGAACAGCTCCTCCTGGTCCTTCGCCTCGGCCTCGGCCTCCTTGCGGTCGATGTCCATGATCTTGGCGAACTTGTCGGCCGGGAAGTTCAGGCCGGACCAGTTCAGATCCTGGTAGCGCGGGGAATAGCCGAAGGGTGATTCCGCCACGTCGGTGGCGCGGCCGCGGACGCGGTCGACGATCCACTTCAGCACGCGCATGTTGTCGCCGAAGCCCGGCCAGACGAACTTGCCGTTCTCGTCCTTGCGGAACCAGTTGACGCGGTAGATGCGCGGCAGGCTCTCGACCTTGCCTTCCATCGACAGCCAGTGGTTCCAGTAATCGGCCATGTTGTAGCCGCAGAAGGGCAGCATGGCGAACGGGTCGCGGCGGATGGCGGCCTGGCCGACGGCGGCGGCGGTCGCCTCCGAGCCCATGGTCGCCGCCCAATAGACGCCTTCGCGCCAGTTGTAGGCCTCGAACACCAGCGGGAAGGTCTTCGACAGGCGGCCGCCGAAGATGAAGGCGCTGATCGGAACGCCGGCCGGATCCTCCCAGGCCGGGTCGATCGACGGGCACTGGGCGGCGGGGGCGGTGAAGCGGCTGTTCGGGTGGGCGGCCGGACGGCCGGAACCGGGCGTCCAGTCCTTGCCCTGCCAGTCGATCAGGTGCGCCGGCGTCTCGTCGGTCAGGCCTTCCCACCAGACATCGCCGTCGTCGGTCAGCGCGACGTTGGTGAAGATGACGTTGTGGTCCAGCGTCTTCAGCGCGTTCGGGTTCGACTTCACGCTGGTGCCGGGGGCAACGCCGAAGAAGCCGGCCTCCGGGTTGATGGCGCGCAGCGTGCCGTCGGGCTGCGGCTTGATCCAGGCGATGTCGTCACCGATGGTGCGGACCTTCCAGCCCTCGAACTCCTTCGGCGGGACCAGCATGGCGAAGTTGGTCTTGCCGCAGGCCGACGGGAAGGCGGCGCCGACATAGGTCTTCTCGCCGGCCGGGCTCTCCACGCCGAGGATCAGCATGTGCTCGGCCAGCCAGCCCTGCTCGCGGCCCATCGCCGAGGCGATGCGCAGCGCAAAGCACTTCTTGCCGAGCAGCGCGTTGCCGCCATAGCCGGAGCCGTAGGAGACGATGCGGTGCTCGTCGGGGAAATGGACGATGTACTTGTTATCGGCGTTGCAGGGCCAGGCCACGTCCGGCTGGCCGGGCTCCAGCGGGGCGCCGATGGAGTGCAGGCAGGGAACGAAGTCGCCGTCGCCCAGGATGTCCAGCACCTTCTGGCCCATGCGGGTCATCATCCGCATGTTGACCGCGACATAGGGGCTGTCGGAGATCTGCACGCCGATGTGCGAGATGTCGGAGCCCAGCGGACCCATGCTGAACGGCACCACATACAGGGTGCGGCCGCGCATGCAGCCCTCGAACAGGCCGTCCAGCTTGGCCTTCATCTCGGCCGGGTCCATCCAGTTGTTGGTCGGACCGGCTTCCTCGCGCGTCTTCGAGCAGATGTAGGTGCTGTCCTCGACACGGGCGACGTCGCCCGGATCGGAGCGGCAGAGGAAGGAGTTCCGGCGCTTGGCCTCGTTCAGGCGGATGAAGGTGCCGGCCTCGACCATCTCGTTGCAGAGACGGTCATATTCCTCCTGCGACCCGTCGCACCAATGAACGCGCTCCGGCTTGCATTTCAGGGCGATCTCCTCGACCCAGGCCAGGAGCTTCTTGTTCCGCGTCCGTGTGTTACCAGTCATATCGTCCCTCTCGAAGGCTGGGCCGGTGTCGCCGCGCCGGGCATGCCCCTGTCCGGGGATCCCGCGGCCGGTCCGGCCGTTCTTTCGTCCGTTGTCGTGTCAGATGGATGGCATCCGCCGCATCAGCGGCATGCCGGTCCGAACGGGCGGCCGGGCTGCGAACCCGCCGCGATGCGTGGCACCGGCAGGGTGCGGCGACGATACGGTGCAAAAGGCGGTCCTGAGGCGACAGGTCTGGGGGCCAATGGCCCGGACGGGAAACGGGTCGATCCGTTATGGTCCACTGAAGTGTTCTCCTGGTTGCGCGTGCCCGCGCGCCGCGTTTTTGTTTTTGGTGCGGCGCCCGGTGGTGTCGAAGCGACCTCTCGGCTGGTCGTTCATTCTAACGGTTGGCAGGCTGACGGTTGGCTTCTCGTCTCTCTCGGCTTCGTTTTTCGCTGACCGTTCTTTTTGTTCTCTTCGATCTTTTTCTTGTTCTTGTGCGGCGGCACGGCTGTCAGGTGCCTCCGCCGCCGTCCGGTGGGGTTCCAGCCGTTGTTGTCCCGGATGTCGATCCTCCGGGTTGTCCCGACCCGTCCGGCGGCCGGACCAGCGTGTCCAGCATCAGTTTAGCCGATTCGGGGTCATGGATTCTCTGCTCAAAATCGACGCGGGCGACGTACCCCCCGCGTCGCAGATCGCATCCCTCCGGGTCGATCCCGGTCACGCTCCAGCCGTCCTTTTCACCATCGGCGGCGGGCGCCAGCCGGGGGCCGTACCCCTCGCCGTTCAGACGGTCGAGCAGCGCCGCCTCGCCCGCCGCCAAGGCAGGGGCGGCAGCGGGAAGGTCCAGCTCCGCGGCGGACAGCCAGTGGATGCGGCCGAAGCCGGCGACCAGATGGGCGCGCTCCACCGCGACGCGGTAGATCGCGAAGTCGCCGAAACCGGCATAGAGGGCGGCGTCGGGATGGCGGCGCAGGTAGCGCGCGCGGTGCTCCGGATCGTCCGACCGCCCGGCCCGGCCCTGAACCGACAGGCGCGCGCCGGTCAGCGGCTGCGCCAGCCCGGCAGTGCCGTCGAACAGCAGCCCGACCCGGCCGTCGGCCAGCAGGTTGCGCGTGTGATCGGCGAGGGTGGAGAGCAGCAGCAGCGGGCTGCCGTCATGGTCGAACGCCACCAGCACCAGCGAGGGGTAGGGCCAGCCGGCGGCGTCCGCCATCGCGCCGGCGCCCTCGTCGGGCGGCCGCTGAGCGGTCGCCAGCGCGGCACGGTCGCAGGCGCGCATCAGGCGTCGGGCACGCAGGGCCGGAGCCATGGTCGCCGGAGCCGCACCGCTCCGGTCGGTGCCCGGCGGCGTCGCGCCCCCCTGGCCGTCCGCAGTGGCGCCGGTCGGAGAGGACGCGGAAAGGGCGTTCGAAAAACTCATTCCAAAACGAGCGCGTTCTCCCGCGCGGCACCGTTGTTCGGCGCCGCATTGCCGCCATATTGGCCCATACAAATGCTGCGGGAAAAGAGAAAACTGCCGCTGGTACCTGGACTCTGGCATAAAGTATTGGAATGACCACTCGTCCTATGCCTGATGTTTCCGCTAACATTACCGGGTCCCGGCAGTTCGACCGCTGCAACCTGTTCCCGACTGTCCGTTTCCCACTGTCCCTGCCCCGCTTCGATAGGATCAGTTACGACCATGGCCCACACCGTCGCCCTGGTGGATGACGACCGCAACATCCTGGCCTCGGTCTCCATCGCCCTGGAGGCCGAGGGCTTCGACGTGCGCACCTACACCGACGGCGCCGAGGCGCTGCGCGGATTGAGCCAGCGCCCGCCCGACCTCGCCGTGCTCGACATCAAGATGCCGCGCATGGACGGCATGGAGTTGCTGCAACGCCTGCGCCAGACCAGCCAGATGCCCGTCATCTTCCTGACCAGCAAGGACGACGAGCTGGACGAGCTGATGGGCCTGCGCATGGGCGCCGACGACTACATCAAGAAGCCCTTCTCGCAGCGCCTGCTGATAGAGCGCATCCGGGCGCTGCTGCGGCGCGAGGCCCTGCGCGGCGAGAGCCCGGAGGTCGATCCCGGCCAGATCATCACCCGCGGCCCGCTGCTGCTGGACGGCGCCCGCCATGCCTGCAGCTGGAAGGGCCAGCCGATCGACCTGACCGTGACCGAGTTCCTGCTGGTGCGCGCGCTGGCCCAGCGGCCGGGCCATGTGAAGAACCGCGACCAGCTGATGGACGCGGCCTATGGCGAGCATGTCTATGTCGACGACCGCACCATCGACAGCCACATCAAGCGGCTGCGCAAGAAGTTCAAGGCCGTCGACGCCGACTTCTCCCAGATCGAAACGCTCTATGGCGTCGGCTACCGGTACAAGGAATAACGCAGTGTCCACGCTCGGCGGAGCAGGGGGCGGGGCAAGGGGCGGCAGGCGGCGGAGGCTGGGCGGCGTCTCGCCGCTGACCCTGCGCATCCTCGCAGTGAACGTGCTGGCGCTGCTGGTGCTGCTGGCGGGGCTGCTCTATCTCGGGCGCTACCAGGACCGGCTGATCCAGGCGGAGACCGAGGCGCTGGCGACGGAGGCCCGCATCTTCGCCTCCGCGCTCGGCGAAGGGGCGGTGAACCGCATCCTGACCGCCCCCTCCCCCACCGGCGACGAGAGCGGCGAGCGGTTCGAACTGGCGCCCGAACTGGCGCGGCCGATGATCCGCCGGCTGGCGGAGGCGACCTCGACCCGCACCCGCCTCTTCGACATCGACGGGCACATGCTGTCCGACAGCCGGGTGCTGGTAGGATCGCAGGGCCGCATCGAAATCCGCGAGCTGCCTACCCCGCCATCCGGCGATCCGGTCAGCCGGGCGATCAACGACCTCTACACCCGCCTGATCGACGTGGTGCCCAGCCGCGAAGGGCTGCCGGTCTACCGCGAACAGCCGGGCCAGCCCAACCCCGACGTGGAGCGGGCGCTGGTCGGCGAGGCAGCGGCCACCGTCTGGCGCGTCGACGGGGCCGGCGGCGACCCGGAACTGCTGCTGACCGTGGCGGTTCCGGTCCAGCGCTACCGCGAGGTGCTGGGGGCGGTTCTGCTGACCCGCGGCGGCGGCGAGATCGACCGCGCCATCCGCTCCGTCCGCTTCGACATCCTGCGGGTGTTCGGCGTGGCGCTGCTGGTGACCATCGGCCTGTCCTTCTATCTGGCCGGCACCATCGCCCGACCGATCCGCCGGCTGGCCCAGGCCGCCGACCGGCTGCGCACCAGCCACGGGCGCCACGCCGAAATCCCCGACCTGACCCGCCGCGGCGACGAGATCGGCGAGCTGTCCGGCGTGCTGCGCGAGATGACCGACGCGCTGTGGACGCGGATGGACGCCATCGAACGCTTCGCCGCCGACGTCGCCCACGAGATCAAGAATCCGCTGACCTCGCTGCGCAGCGCCGTGGAGACGGCGGAGCGCGTCAGCGACCCGCGCCACCGCGACCGGCTGATGGCGATCATCGCCGACGACGTGCAGCGGCTGGACCGGCTGATCAGCGACATCTCCAACGCCTCCCGCCTGGATGCCGAACTGTCGCGGGCGGAGCCGGAGCCGGTGGACATCGGCCTGCTGCTGACCATGCTGGCGGAACTGCGCCAGACGGTTGCCGCAACCCTGGACGAGCGGGTGGCGGCCGGGGACGGCGATGGCGAGGATGGCGGGACGCGGCCGCCGCGGGTCGTGCTCGACCTGCCGGCCGCCGAGCGGCTGGTGGTGCCGGGGCTGGAAGGGCGCCTGACCCAGCTGTTCCAGAACCTGATCGACAACGCCCTCTCCTTCTCGCCGCCCGGCGGCACGGTGCGGCTGACCGCAAGGCGCAGCGGGCGCAGCGTCAAGGTGGTGGTGTCGGACCAGGGGCCGGGCATTCCCGACGGCAAGGAGGAGGCGATCTTCGACCGCTTCTACACCGAACGTCCGGCGGGCGAGAAATTCGGAACCCACTCCGGTCTCGGTCTGTCGATCGTTAAGCAGATAGTCAGTGCACACAATGGTTCTGTATTTGCGAAAAATCGTCATGTATCGGACGGGACCATCGAGGGCGCCGACTTCGTGGTGACTCTGCCTTTGTTGTGAGAAACTCTGCGGAATTTCAGACTTCCTTCCCACTCTCGGCTAGACAAGCCCTGTCCAAGCATCGATCATGATCCCGGTCGTTCTCGCTTGTCGGCTGCTGGGTCGGTCGGACCATGCCGGTCCGGTTGTATGGGCCTGCACCATGTGGCAACGGGAGGGTGGCCATACCCCGGGACAAAGATGTGGGGTTGTCATGCCTGAGTGCGTTCCACCCGAATCCTCCTCCGTGCATACCCTGTCCCCGACCGGCCGCCGTTCCGCCACCCCGGGTGCTGTTGCCGGTGCCACGCCGGGTGACGTCGTCGACCTGCGCCGCTACCGTCTGGCCCGTTTGATCCGGGATGCCGGCCGGCAGCAGGGCGAACTGGCAAGGATGATGCGGCAATCCGCGCGGGAGCGGACCCAGCTCGCCGAGGCCCTCCAGGGGGCGCAGCGCCACCTCGCCAGCATCGCCGACAACTACAAGGTCCTGCTGGTTCGGCTGAAGCGGGAAAAGGACTTCCGCGACGCCTGCCAGGAGGCGGCGGAGCTGGAGGATCTGGACGAGATGATCCGCCGCCGCGACGCCCTCGCCATGGAGCTGGAGGCGATCCGCCGTACCCCCCGCGGCGCCGCGGGCGCCTGACGGCGCGCCCACCCCGGCCAGCATCGGCACCATCCGCGCCGGCGCTCTCCGCCCGACCGTTCGCCCGGTCATTGTCCGCACCGAAAGAACGGTTGGAAGCGGATGGGGGATCCCGGACAGGTTTCCCCGCCTGACCTTGTGGGACACCGTTCCGTTCCCATTGACAGAACCTGCGCCACGTCTCACCTTCGCCAGACTATGGTGACGATTCACGGCACCTGCGTCTTGCTCTCCGGCATCGGCGTGCTGCTGCGTGGGGAGTCCGGACGGGGAAAATCGGATTTGGCCTTGCGACTGATCGATGGCGGAGCCTTGCTGGTCGCGGATGACCGGGTGGCGCTGCATTGCGAATCCGGCCGCCTGACCGCCTCTCCCCCGCCCGCCCTGGCCGGGCTGCTGGAGGTGCGGGGCGTCGGCATTCTTCCCGTTCCGTCGGCCGGGCCGGCCCCCGTCGGTCTCGTCGTCGACCTGCTCGAGCGTGACGCGGTGGACCGCCTGCCGGAGGCGGAGACCGACACGCTGCTGGGCGTCGCCCTGCCCCGCCTGGGCCTGCACGCCTTCGATGCCTCCACACCCGCGAAGATCCGCCTTGCCGCCGCCAGCCTGTGCGGCGGACGGCTGGACCGGGTGCCCGCCAGCCTCTCGGCCCTATCATGAAACCTCCCGACACTCTGATGTCCGACGTGCCGACCGACCCTGCCGCCCCTTCCGCCCGCGGGCGCATCGTTCTGGTGACCGGCATGTCGGGGGCCGGCATGTCGGTGGCGCTGAAGGCGCTGGAGGATCTGGGCTACGAGGCGGTGGATAATCTGCGCCTGTCGCTGGTGCCGGCGCTGATCCGGCAGGCCGATCCGAAGCGCCGGCCGCTGGCCCTGGTGATCGACAGCCGCACCCGCGACTTTTCCGCGCAGAACTTCCTCGACGAGCTTGAGGAGCTGCGGCGCGACGGCGATCTCGACGTCCGGCTGGTCTTCCTGGAATGCGGCGACGAGGTGCTGCAACGCCGCTTCACCGAGACGCGCCGCCGCCACCCGCTGGCGGAGGACCGCACGGTACCCGACGGCATCCAGCGCGAACGCGCCCTGCTGTTCCCGCTGAAGGAGGAAGCCGACGTCACCATCGACACGACGCAACTGTCCATTCACGATTTGCGGCGCATCCTGTCCGGGCATTTCCGGCGTGACGCCCAGGCAGCCTTGCAGGTGTTCGTGACCTCCTTCTCCTTCCGCCAGGGCCTGCCGCGCGAAGCCGATCTGGTCTTCGACGTGCGGTTCCTGACCAACCCGCATTACGACCCGGAGCTTCGGCCGCTGACCGGCCTGAACCCGGCCGTCGCCGCGCGGGTGGAGAGCGACCCCGATTTCCCCGCCTTCTTCGGCAACCTGACGGAGCTGCTGCGCCCGCTGCTGCCGCGCTACAACCAGGAAGGCAAGAGCTACCTGACCATCGCCATCGGCTGCACCGGCGGCAAGCACCGGTCGGTCTTCATCGCCGAACGGCTGGCGGCGTGGCTGAAGGACCAGGGGCTGCGGGTCAATCTCAGCCACCGCGAACTGGAACGGCTGGGCTTGCGGACCGCCGGGGCCGGCCCCGCCTCCAGCCAGCAGGCCAACAACCAGCAAGCCGGCAGCCAGCAGGCCAACCAGCAGGCCAACCATCAGGGATGATGCAAATTGCGCCTTGACGACCATGCGTCCAACCAACGATCCAGATGCGATGAGCGCTGCCGCCCCGCGGCGGCCCTCGCGCAGGTCTCCGGGGAGGACCCAACCTTGAAGGATGTCCCATGATCGGTATGGTTCTTGTCACCCACGGGCGGCTGGCCGAGGAATTCATCGCCGCACTGTTCCACGTGGTGGGCGAACAGCAGCAGGTGCGCGCCGTGTGCATCGGCCCGGACGACGACATGGAACAGCGCCGCCAGGACATCCTGAACTCGGTGGCGGAGGTCGATGACGGGTCGGGCGTCGTGGTGCTGACCGACATGTTCGGCGGCACGCCGTCCAACCTCGCCATCTCCATCATGGACAAGGCGAAGGTCGAGGTGATCGCCGGCGTCAACCTGCCGATGCTGATCAAGCTCGCCAGCGTGCGCAAGACCGAGCCGCTGGACAAATCGGTGATCGCCGCCCGCGATGCCGGACAGAAATACATCAACGTCGCCTCCACCCTCCTGTCGGACTGACCGCCTGCAATGAGCCCCCCCGACGACACGGCATCCGCCGACGGCGAAATCCGCCGCACCGCCACCATCACCAACCAGCGTGGCCTGCACGCGCGCGCCTCGGCCAAGTTCGTCAAGCTGGTCGCCACCTTCGATGCCGAGATCTCGGTGCGCCGCGGCGAATCCGTGGTGTCCGGCGAGTCGATCATGGGGCTGATGATGCTGGCCGCCGGTCCCGGCACCAGTGTGGAGCTGCGCGCCAGCGGCGCCCAGGCCGATGCCGCGATGGACGCCCTCCTGGACCTGATCAACCGCAAGTTCGATGAAGAATGATCTGCCCCCCGCCGGCCAGACCGGCGGCCCGGTATCCGGCCCCGACCGCGGCGGTTCCGGCGGGACCCCGTCGCCCGAGCCGGTAAGCGCGTCCGCCAGCACGGCCGCCAGCGCTGCGGCGCGCGCCCTGCGCGGCCTGGGCGTGTCGCCCGGCATCGCCATCGGCCCGGCCCATGTGGTGGAAAGCGGCGCCGTCGCCATCCCCGAATATGTCGTTGCTCCCGACGCGGTAGAGGCTGAGGTCGCCCGCTTCAACGAGGCGGCGACCAAGGCGCGCCGGCAGATCAAGAAGCTGAAGAGCAAGGCGCTCGTCCTGCCCGACTCGGCGTCGGAGGAGATCGGCTTCCTGCTCGACGCCCACCTGTCGATGGTCACCAACTCGCGCCTGACCCGCGGGGTGGAGCATCGCATCAAGCAGGACCGCATCAACGCCGAGGCCGCCATCCAGGCGGAGATCGCCGCCATCGCCGCGACCTTCGCCGGCATGGACGACGCCTATCTCGCCGCCCGCATCGACGACATCCGCGAGGTCGGGCGGCGGCTGACCCGCAACCTGATGAAGCAGGAATACCGGGCCTTCAGCAGCCTGCCCCCCGGCAGCATCATCCTGGCGGAGGAGCTGACCCCCGCCGACACCGCCCTGCTCGACCCCACCGTCGTCGGCGGCTTCGCCACCGTGCTGGGCGGGGCGGAGGGGCACACCGCCATCCTCGCCCGCTCGCTCGGCCTGCCGGCGGTGCTGGGCGCCCCCGGCCTGCTGGCCGGCGTGCGCAACGGCGTGACGGTCATCGTCGACGGTTTGCAGGGCCGCGTGCTGATCGACCCGCCGGCCGACGTGCTGGCCGATTACAGCGAGCGTCGCGCCGCCCGCGAGCGCGAGCGCCAGGGGCTGAAAAGCCTGCGCAAGCTGCCCGCCGTCACCCGCGACGGCACCGCCATCACGCTGATGGCGAATCTGGAGCTGCCGCGCGATCTCGACCACGCGCTGGAACATGGCGCCCAGGGCATCGGCCTGCTGCGGACCGAGTTCATGTTCATGAACCGCGACCATCTGCCCGACGAGGATGAGCAGTACGCCGTGCTGCGCACCATGATCGAGGGGATGGGCGGCCGCACCGTCACCGCCCGCACCATGGATCTGGGCGGCGAGAAGCTGGCCGGCTGGATGGCCGGGCGCTATGGCGAGCCGGCCAACCCGGCGCTGGGGCTGCGTGCCATCCGCCTCGGCCTGCGCGAACCGAAGCTGCTGGAGACGCAGCTGGCCGCCATGCTGCGCGCCGGCGTCCACGGTCCGCTGCGCATCCTGCTGCCGATGATCGCCTCGGTCACCGAGGTGCAGAAGGTGCGCGAGATGATGGGGCAGGTCGCCCGCCGGCTGCGCCGCCGCGGCGTCGCCATCGCCGACCCGCTGCCGCCGGTGGGCGTGATGGTGGAGGTGCCGGGGGCGGCGCTGGCCGCCGACGCGCTGGCCTATGCCGCCGACTTCTTCTCCATCGGCACCAACGACCTGACCCAGTACACGCTGGCCATCGACCGCGCCGACGAACAGGTCGCCACCCTCTACGACCCGCTGCATCCGGCCGTGCTGCGGCTGATCCAGTTCACGGTGGAGGCCGCCCTGCGCGCCCGCATCCCGGTGTCGGTCTGCGGCGAGATCGCCGGCGATCCGCGCTACACGGCGTTGCTGCTGGGGTTGGGCGTGCGCGAGCTGTCGATGGCGCCGCTGGCGGTGCCGGCGGTGAAGAAGCGCATCCGCTCGCTCGACCTGGTGGAGGCGGGCCGCCGCGCCCGCGTCATCATGGACCAGAGCGACAGCGGCCGCATCGCCACGCTGCTGGACGATTTCAACGCGACCCTGTGAGGTAAGACCGGTGGGATGGGGGCGAAAGCCCCCCTCTCACGGCGCCTTCCGCCCCGCCATATGGCCGAGATAGGCGACGACCCGATCCAGATCGGCATCGCTCAGCATCGACGGGTCGAAGCCCGGCATCTGCTGGCCCGGCCATGTCCGGACCGAGCGGGGGTCGCGGATCAGCGTCTTCAGCCCGGCGGGCGTCAGGTATTCGGTCGGGTTCATCGGCCGGTTCAGGTCAGGGCCCATCGTGGCGCTGCCGGCGCCGTTCAGCGTGTGGCAGGCCATGCATTGGGTGATGAACACCGCCTGTCCGGCGCGGATGGCCGAGTCGGCGGGCAGGCCCGGCTCGACCGCCAGCTGCGGCCAGCGGCGCAGCGGATCGTCGGAGCTGACGATGCGGGCCAGCTGATAGGGCCATTGTTCGCTGCGCACCCCCGACGCCTCGGGCCGCACCCAGACCAGATAGAAGGGGCCGGCGGAGACCTCCTTGCCCGGCAGGTTGGGCCAGGGCCGGTCGGCCGGCTCCACCGCCAGGAAGGCGACGGCGCCGTCGGGACCGCTGCGCAGGCACAGCTCCGGCGGCAACTGCGCGGTGAAGCCGTCCGACGCCACCCCCTCCAGCACCGTGCCGGGCGGGAAGTCCGCAGTGCCCAGCAGGCTGGCGAGCGGCACGGCTCGGTAGCTCATCGGCCGGCCGTAGGAGATGTCGGCCGGGATGTCGACGGTCACCGCGTCGGGCCGGGCCAGCAGGGTGTCGCGGTCGAACACCCGCTCGGTTCCGGCGATGGCGATGGTCAGCGCCGGCCCGCCTGCCAGTGCCGGATGCAGCGGCAGAGCCACGAGCAGCAAAGACAGGGCGGCAAGCAGGCGTCCAGCCACAGGCCCAAGCGACGGCTTCCTCATTCCAGATCGTCCTCCCCTTCGTCGTCATCCCCGGACTCGTCATCGGCGCCGGTGTGCTGCGGGGCGGCGGAGGCCGGCTCCCGCTCCAGCCGCTCGATCTGGTCGGGATGGGTGATCTCGATCATGGGGCCATTGCGCAGCGTGATCCAGCCCCGCACGCGCACCCGGCGGCCCTCGTAGGACAGCGGGTCGATGCCGGCGCGGATGACCTCGCGCATCGCGGCGCGGCCGATATGGACGGTGACGTCGCTGCGCCAGTCGGTGCCGAAATCGAGCCAGCTCTCGCCGCCGCTCTTGGACACCGCCAGCACCACCCCTTCCACCAGCTGGAAGCTGTCGCGGTCGCGGAAAAGCTCCTCCGGGTCGGCGGCGTCGCGCACCGCATAGACCCGGCTGCGCCACAGCCCGCGCCCGGCATTGCGCGCGGTCTCCTCGCCGGCCAGCAGCTCCGCCGCATAGGCACGGGCGTCGGGCCGGGTGTGGACCCGCGCCAGCCCGCGGACCAGCAGCGCCGATTGCAGCCACAGCCCGTCCTCCCGCACCAGATGGGCGAGCAGCCGGCCATGGCGGTCGGTCGGCGCCGGCCCGTGCAGGACGACGCGGTGGCCCAGCGCCAGATCGGTCAGCGCCGCGCTCGCCGCCTCGGCCAGCGGCCAGATGCGGCCATCGGCGGGGTTGGCGTTGCGCGGCGGCTTGGCCGCGTCGATCCCGGCCAGCCGGACCCGGCGGCCGTCCTCAAGCTCCAGCGTGTCGCCGTCCAGCACGGCGGTGACCCGCAGCCCGTCCGCCGAGGCGGCGACCGGCAACAGGCCGCACAGCAGCAGGCCAATCAGCAATAAGACCAGGGTCAGAAAGTTTTGACTTTTGACCCTGGTATCGGCCGCGACGGCGGCCGCGCGGGCACATGCCCGCGAAGCCAAGGCCCGCGGACGCGGGCCGCCCGGCGTCTGAGGGGCTGGAAAGTGCCGACCGCAGGTCGGAACTTTCCGGCACTGGTATAAGACCGGCAGGCGCACAAGCTGGAGCGTGACAAGTGTCATCGGGAAGGCCGTCCTTGCGGAACATCCGCCGCCGAGCGGGGTTCTGACGGGTATGCCGACCGATCTCCCCTTCCGCAAGTCCCTCCGCGCCGCACTGGCCACCCTGATGCTGGCGGCGGTGACGCCCACCCTGGTCGCGCCCGCGCCGGCCCGCGCCGGGCTGCTCGACACCGTGCTGTCCGGCGGCGACGAGGCGGCGCTGGGGGCGCAGGAACACCCGAAGATCCTGGCGCAGTTCGGCGGGGCGGTGAAGGATGCCCGGCTCCAGGGCTACATCGACCAGCTCGGCCGCAAGCTCGCCGCCACCACGGCGCTGGCGCGCGATCCCTGGACCTTCACCGTGCTGGACAGCGACGTGGTCAACGCCTTCGCCCTGCCCGGCGGCTATGTCTACGTCACCCGCGGCCTGCTGGCGCTGGCGAAGGACGAGGCCGAGGTGGCCGGCGTGCTGTCGCACGAGATCGGCCACGTCACCGCCCACCATTCGGCGCAGCGCCAGACCCGGCAAACCATCGCCGGGCTGCTCGCCGCCGGGGTCGGGCTGGTGTTCGGCAACGACACGCTGGCGCAGCTGGCCGGGCTGGGCGGCACCGCCGTCGTCGCCAGCTATTCGCGCGAGCAGGAGCTGGAGGCCGACCAGCTCGGCGTCGAGACGCTGCGGCGGACCGGCTACGACCCCTTCGCCATGGCGACCTTCCTGGAGACGCTGCGCCGCGACAGCCAGTATGAGGGCTTACGCGCCGGCAACAAGGGCGGGGACGGCTTCGACTTCCTCGCCAGCCATCCGGCGACCGAGGAGCGCGTTCGCCGCGCCGCCGACCTCGCCCGCGCCATCCCGCCGGGCGGCGCCCGCCCACGCGATCCTTACCTGGCGGCGGTCGACGGCATGATCTATGGCGACAGCCCGGAGAACGGCTATGTCCGCGGCCGGACCTTCGCCCACCCGCAGCTCGGCATCGCCTTCACCGTGCCGCAGGGCTATTCGCTGCTGAACGGCGCCGATCAGGTGGTCGCCAAGGGGCCGAACGGCACCGCCATGGCCTTCGACGGCGGATCGGCGGCCGGCGTGTCCGACCCCGCCAGCTTCCTGACCGGCGTGTGGGGCAAGACCGCCACTCTGTCCAACCTCCAGCGCCTCACCATCGGCGGCATGGCGGCGGCCACCGCGACCACGCGCGGCGAGTCCGACGGCACCAGCGCCGACATCCGTCTGGTGGCGATCCGCGCGCCGGACGGGAAGATGTACCGCTTCACCTTCCTGGCGCCCGCCGGATCGCTGGCTCGTTTCGACAGCGATTTCCAGGCGGCGGCCAACAGCTTCCACCGCATGACCGCGGAGGAGGCCGCCGGTTTCCGTCCCCGCCGCGTGCAGGTGACGGCGGTGCAGCCCGGCGACAGCGTCGCCGGCCTCGTCCGCCGCATGCCGCAGGAACCCTACGCCGAAGAGTTGTTCCGGATCATCAACGACCTGCCGCCCGGCACGCCGCTGCAACCCGGCCAGCGGGTGAAGGTGATTGTCGGGGAATAGGGCTGGGGTAGCGGCAACCCCCAGCATGAGCATGACGGCATGAAATCCGCGTAAGGATACAGCCCCGCGGGTTGCCGCCGGCCGGATGGGCGGGTAGGCTGCCGCGCATGTCCGATACCCCGTCAGCGCGCCCCAAGATTGCTCCGCCCCTTCCGGCGACGGCCGTGAAGCCGGCCGGCAAGGCGGCGGCGAAGGCTGTTGGGAAAAACGGGGGAAAAGCCGGCCCGAAGCCCGCCGGGCGCCGGCGCCTGCGGCTGCCCATCGCCGCGGTGCTGGTGGCGGGGTTCGGCTCGCTGATGCTGGCGGCGGTCGCCAGCGTCCTGGTGCTGGGTCTGGTCAGCGCCAGCACCAACACCTTCGCCCTGCTGAACGACAAGGCCGATCTGGCGCTGGCCGGGGTGGAGGTGCGGGTCCGCCACCAGCTCGACCCCGCGCGCGAGATGGCGCGCTTCGTCGCCGGACTGATCGAGCGCGGCGACCTGCGCGCCGGCGACAACACGGCGATGATCGACACGCTGCGCGGCGCGCTGGCCGGTGCGCCCGACGTCACCGGCCTCGCCTTCGTCCGCCCGGACCTGACCGGCGTCCGCGTCGGCCGGCTGAACGGCGGGCTGGTCGCCGATCCCTTCGACATGCAGGGCGACAGCGACATCCCGCCGGAGATTCTGGACGGCCCCAACCGCAGCGCCGCCACCTGGGCCGATCCGCGCTGGCTGAAGGAGGCGCAGAACAGCTTCGTCACCCTCTACCAGCCGGTGCGGCGCGACGGCCGCTATCTGGGGCAGGTGGCGGTCGGCGTGTCGCTGGGCGACCTGTCGCGCTTCCTGTCGGTGCTGTATGTGGAGCAGGGGCTGAACGCCTTCGTGCTGTACGACCAGAGCCATGTGCTGGCCCATCCGGCGCTGGTCGGCCGCAGCTTCGATTTTTCTGGCAAGCTGGACGGTCCGCCGCTGCCGCGCACCGATCAGGTCGACGACCCGGCGCTGGCGGCGCTGTGGTCCAGCGGCGTGCCCGTCCAGTCGCTGAAGAAGCGGGTGGAGGCGCGCGCCGTCCAGGTTCTCGGCAGCGACTACATCTTCCTGACCCGCAAGATGGCCGGCTACGGCCAGCAGGACTGGATCATCGGCATCGGCTATCGCGACGGCGAGCTGAACGTCGAGGTCCGCCGGCTCTACATCACCGGCGCCGTCGGCCTCGCCATCCTGCTGGTGTCGGTCGGGGTGGCGCTGCTGGTCGGGCGGCGGATCAGCCGGCAGGTGGCGCGGCTGGCCGAGGCTGCCGACCGCGTCCGCGCCTTCGAATTCCGCGCCATTCCCGACCTGCCCGACTCCCGCCTGCGCGAGATGGCGCGCGCCGCCACCGCCTTCAACGCCATGGTCGCCGGCCTGCGCTGGTTCGAGACCTATGTGCCGAAGGCGCTGGTCCTGCGCCTGATGCGCCAGCGCGAGACCGAGGGCGGGCTCGATTCGGTGCAGCGCGAGGTGACGGTGATGTTCACCGACATCCGCGGCTTCTCCCGCATGGCCGAGCATATGGCCGCCGCCGACACCGCCGCCCTGCTGAACGAGCATTTCACCCTGCTCGCCGCCTGCATCGAGGCGGAGGGCGGCACGGTGGACAAGTTCATCGGCGATTCGCTGATGGCCTTCTGGGGGGCGCCCGAGGCGCAGGAGGACCATGCCGTCCGCGGGCTGCGCGCGGCGTTGGCGATCCACCACGCCATCCGCGCCGACAACCGCCGCCGCCTCACCGAGGGCCGGGCGCCGATCCATGTCCGCGTCGGGCTGCACAGCGGCCCGGTGGTGGTCGGCAACATCGGCTCCGACAGCCGGATCAACTACACCATCGTCGGCGACACCGTGAACGTCGCCGCCCGGATCGAGGAGCTGTCGGCCGCCCTTCAGGGCGAGTCCGAGGTGATCGTCCTGACCAGCGGCGTCACCGCCGCCAAGGGCAAGGACGCCGTGCCGCTGGTCCGCCAGGGCGGCCGGTCGCTGCGCGGCCGCACCGGGATGACCGAACTCTGGCGCCTGGTGCTGGAGGAGGAGAAGAAGGACGCGGCGAAGGCGGCGACGCCAGTGTCGGCGCCATCCCCGGCAGCCGGCACGGCGGCGCCGTCCGCCGCACCCCCGCCGGTGGCGGGTGAGACGGCCAAGCCGGTGTTCGCAGGTAAGGATACACCCTGAAACAGGCCGGCGTTTCCAGTTAAGTCATTGGAAAATCTGGAAACGCCCCTGCCCGCTTCCTTACCTCAGCGCCAGCCACGACGGCCGCCGCGGCGGTCGTCCTCGTCGAACAGTTCGGCCAGCTTGTTCATCATCGTGCCGCCCAGCTGCTCTGCATCGACGATGGTCACGGCGCGGCGGTAATAGCGGGTCACGTCGTGGCCGATGCCGATCGCCACCAGCTCGACGGGCGAGCGGGTCTCGATCTGCTCGATGGTCTGGCGCAGATGGCGCTCCAGATAATTGCCGGCATTCACCGACAGGGTCGAATCGTCCACCGGCGCACCGTCGGAGATCACCATCAGGATGCGGCGCTGTTCCGGCCGGCCGAGCAGCCGGTTGTGCGCCCATTGCAGCGCCTCGCCGTCGATGTTCTCCTTCAGGATGCCTTCGCGCAGCATCAGGCCCAGGTTCTTGCGGGCCCGGCGCCACGGCATGTCGGCCGCCTTGTAGACGATGTGGCGCAGGTCGTTCAGCCGGCCGGGATGCGGCGGCTTGCCGCCGGCGACCCAGGCCTCGCGCGCCTGCCCGCCCTTCCAGGCGCGGGTGGTGAAGCCCAGCACCTCCACCTTCACCGCGCAGCGCTCCAGCGTGCGGGCGAGGATGTCGGCACTCATCGCGGCGATGGAGATCGGCCGGCCGCGCATCGAGCCGGAATTGTCGATCAGCAGCGACACCACGGTGTCGCGGAAATCCATCTCCTTCTCCGCCTTGAAGGAGAGCGGCAGGACCGGGTTGGCGACGACGCGGGCCAGCCGGGCGGCGTCGAGGATGCCCTCCTCCAGGTCGAAGTTCCAGGAGCGCTGCTGCTTGGCCATCAGGCGCCGCTGCAGCCGGTTCGCCAGCTTGGAGATCACGCCCTGCAGATTCTGCAGCTGCTGGTCCAGCAGATGGCGCAGCCGTTCCAGCTCCGCCGGGTCGCAGAGGTCGGCGGCGTCGACCACCTCGTCATACTGGGTGGTGAAGGCCTTGTAGGCGTTGGGATCGGGCTCGTTGCGGCGGTTGAGGTCGTTGCGCCAGGGTTGGCCGGGGCCGGCGGGCTCCTCCGCCCCCTCGCCCTCGCCCATCTCCATGTCGCCTTCCTCGCCGGCGCCCTCCTCGGCGCTCTCGCCGGCTTCCGACGAGTCCTGCATCTCCGACGAGGCCATCGATTCGGCGTCGGACTGGTCCTCGTCCTGGCCGCGGGTCTGGCCGTGCTGGGGCGACTCCTCGTCCTCGGAGGACTGGGTCTGCTGGTCCTCCTCCTCTTCCTGGTCGGCTTCCTGCCCGACTTCCATGTCGAGGTCGGCCAGCAGGCGGCGGACGGCCTTGGCGTAGGCCTCCTGGTCGCCGGCGTAACTGGCCAAGCCCTTCATGTCCTTGCCCAGCCGCTCTTCGATCCAGGGGCGCCAGAGGTCGACGGCGCGGGCGGCGGCGGGCGGCGGCGGCGCACCGGTCATCGCCTCGCGCGCCATCATCCGCAGCGCCTCCGACAAGGGCACCTGTCCGCGGTCGTCGAAGCGGTCGAAGCCCTGGCGGGTGTAGCGATCCTCCAGCGCCGCTTCCAGATTGTGGGCGACGCCGGCCATGTCGCGGCTGCCCAGCGCCTCGCAGCGCGCCTGCTCCATCGCGTCGTAGGCCTGGCGGGCGGCGTCGCCCAGCGGCATGCGGTGGGCATGCACCGTGGCGTCGTGATGGCGCAGCCGCAGCGCCACGGCGTCGGCCGCCCCGCGCAGCTTGGCGACCTCGACCGGGTTCAGGTCGCGCGCCGGCAGCGGCACCCGCACGCGCTGGCCCGACAGCCCCGGCGGGTCGGACGAAAAGCCCACCTGCACCTCCGCCCGCCGGGACATGGCGCGCACCGTGGCGGTGGTGGACCGCTTGAAGGCTTCGACGGGGGTGTCGTTCTGGGTGGTCATTTCATCAAGCCGGATGTTGGAATTCGGGCAGGCGCGCGGCCTTCCGGTCGAATGTCAATGTGCAGGCGCAGCCGGAAACCCGGTTGCCCACGGCGATCAGCCCGTCGGCGAAACCGGCCGGGCCGGCACGGTAACGCTCCAGGGCCTCAAGCGCCACTTCGCGGTCTTCGACGATCAGGTCCACGGTGTTCAGAAGGCGGTCGAGGATCGAGCAGATCTCCGCACGCGGGCGTTTGTAGGCCCGCTCCATCACCCAGACGACCTCCGCCAGCACGATCCTGTTCACGAACAGCCGCTTGCCTTCCGCCACCGCACGGCTGACGGCGCTACGGGCGCGGGCGGCCTGTTCCTGGTCATCGTCGACGATCAGGCGGACGAGCGTGTTCGTGTCCAGTCCGATCATGTCCGCCGGAATCTCTCGGCGGCGGCATCCTGGATGGCCTCGTCCATCTCCTCGACCGACACCGGCGGGTGGAACCGGCCGGCGATGCCGAACAGATCCTCGATCCGGTGTTGTGGAGGGGAGGGTGTCGCGGTTGCCGCAATCCCTGGCAAGGCCAGAGGCGTGCCGGCGAACGGGTCCGCGGCGGTCGCTTCCCCCCCCTCACAGGCCCGGCGGTAGTAGCCGGTGATGTAGACCCGCAATGCCGACGCCAAGGCCTGCGGTCCATCGTCCGGTGCCCGGTCACCCCGGCGGGCGATGGCGGCGATCCGCTCGCGCACCAGATCGCACAGCTCCTCGACAGAGCGCCCTTCCCGCTTCGCGATGTCCGCCAGGGCATCCCACAGGAAAGGCTCCAGAGGCGGCGAGGCAGGGGAAAGCGCGAGGCCATGATCGTCGCCGGTCACCTCGACCCGCAGGGACTCGCCGGGACCGAGCCGAAGCCGGTCACGCACGCTTTGCGGAAGCGTGAGTTTCCCGTCCGGTCCGATCCATGCGTATCCCATCGCTCTCCTCCGCCCGGTCTGCCGCCCGGTCTATCAGCCGACCCCTCACACGAGGTTCGCCTGGACCCCCGTCTCCGGCAACTCGACGCCGAAGCAGCGCTGGTAGTATTCGGCCACCGTCGGCCGCTCCACCTCGTCGCACTTGTTGAGGAAGGTGATGCGGAAGGCGAAGGCGACGTCGCTGAAAATCTTCGCGTTCTCGGCCCAGGTGATCACCGTGCGCGGGCTCATGACGGTGGAGATGTCGCCGTTGATGAAGCCGGCGCGGGTCAGGTCGGCCAGACGCACCATCGACGCCACCGTGTCGCGGCCGCGGGCGTCGTCGTAGGACGCGACCTTGGCCTGGACGATCTTCATCTCGGCGTCGACCGGCAGGTAGTTCAGCGTCGCCACGATGTTCCAGCGGTCCATCTGGCCCTGGTTGATCTGCTGGGTGCCGTGGTAGAGGCCGGTGGTGTCGCCGAGGCCGACGGTGTTCGCGGTGGCGAACAGGCGGAAGGCCGGGTGCGGGCGGATGACGCGGTTCTGGTCGAGCAGCGTCAGCTTGCCTTCCACCTCCAGCACGCGCTGGATCACGAACATCACGTCGGGGCGGCCGGCGTCATATTCGTCGAACACCAGGGCGCAGGCATGCTGCAAGGCCCAGGGCAGGATGCCCTCGCGGTATTCGGTGACCTGCACGCCGTCGCGCAGAACGATGGCGTCCTTGCCCATCAGGTCGATGCGGCTGATGTGGCTGTCCAGGTTGACGCGGATGCAGGGCCAGTTCAGCCGGGCCGCGACCTGTTCGATGTGGGTCGACTTGCCCGTGCCGTGATAGCCCTGGACCATGACGCGGCGGTTGTAGGCGAAGCCGGCGAGGATGGACAGAGTCGTGTCCCGGTCGAAGCGGTAGGCGCTGTCGAGGTCGGGCACATGCTCCGAGCGCTGGCTGAAGGCCGGCACCTGCATGTCGCTGTCGATGCCGAAGACCTCACGCACCGAGACCGTCGTGTCGGGCTTGTGGTCGAACAGGGCCGAGCTGGCCTGGGTCGCTCCTTGGGAAGCCATGGGTGGTTTCTTACGTTCCAGCGAGTGTCGGTTGTCCAGCGGCCGCGGGATTGACCCGGCCCGCCAACGGGGGTTCAGGCAGCATAACAGGCTTTCAGCGTATTGTAGGCCTGATTGATTTCTTTCAGGCGTTCTTCCGCAGCCTTGTCGCCGCCGTTGGCATCGGGATGATGCTTTTTCGCAAGCTCCCGATAGCGTGCTTTGATCCGTGCGAAGTCCACCGGCGGAGTCAGTTCAAGGACCGCCAGCGCCTTTTCCTCTTCGGTGCGGGCGTGGTGGCGCCGGTGCGCCTTTTCCTCGTTCTTCGTCTTGCCGGTATCCTGGCCGAATTCGAAACTGAAGCCGTTGACCACGCGGTCGCGGATGAAGCGCTCCTGCGTCGCCCATTTGCCGAGCGGCCAGCTCGGGCGCTGCCAGGTCGTGTCCTGGCGCACCTCCGCCTCGATCTGGTCGGTGGACATGCCGGCGTAATAGTCCCAGGCCCGGTTGTACTCCCGGACATGCTCCAGGCAGAACCACCAGTACTCGTTGAGGCTGCTGCGGCTTTTCGGCGCACGGAATTCGCCGGCGGCGACGCAATCGGGATGGTCGCACACACGGGTGGCCGCGCGCGGGGCGGCGTAGCTGTCGTAACTGGAGCGGGCGCGGTTCCTGGTCATCGGCCAAGTATGGGAAGAGCCGGTGCCTCTGGCAAGCACGCCGAATCGAGCTTCCGTCATCCGCAATCTGCGGGTCGCCGGGCTTGACAGACGCTTGACAGGGCAGGGATCGCACCGTCTCCTGACCGTTGGCGCGCCGGCCGGGTCACGACGTCCCGCCGCGGCCGCTCCAATCCCTCCCCGACCAGCGACGAGACATCAGGATCCGCCATGGAATACGCCACCCGCATCCGCGAAAAGCTGACCGCCGGACTGGCGCCGGACCGGCTCGAGGTCGTCGACGACAGCGCCCGCCATGCCGGCCATGCCGGGGCGGACGCCGCCGGGGAAACCCACTTCCACGTCACCGTCGTCTCCGCCGCCTTCGCCGGCAAGTCGCGGGTGGAGCGCCAGCGGATGGTCTATGCGCTGCTGGCCGACGAGTTGCGCGAGCGGGTGCATGCGCTGGGGCTGACCACCCACGCCCCCGGTGAAGCCGGGGCCTGACCGGGGCCGGAAAGCCTGCACGCATCCCGTCCTTAAGGGCGCTCATACCGGTCGTTCGTGCGCTTCAAATAACGAGCGGTTGAGCGGCTGAAATAGCATACATATGGATGCAACCAAGAGTCGATTTTAGGAAAACTTGTAAGAATGAGAGACGCTAGCGTGGTTGCATTTCCCGCTGCGTTTAGTAAAGTATGATATATGCAACCATTTATCGCGCCGTGGCGGACACAAACTTCGCATGTCCGCCGGCGGCTTCGTGGAAGGGGCTGCGGATGGCGAAGCGTGGGCCGAAGAAAAAGCGCGTGATCACTTCCCATGCGGGGGTGGAACCGCTGAGGAGCCAGAACATCATGATCGGCGGGCACCGCACGAGCATGCGGCTGGAACCGTCGATGTGGGATGCTCTGGAGGAGATCGGCCGTCGGGAAGGCCTGACCGTCAACCGCCTCTGCACCCAGATCAAGGAGCGGATCGAGGAACAGGCGCGCCGCAAGGGCATCAAGCCGGAAGACGCCGATGTCACCCTGACATCGGCCGTGCGAGTCTTCATCGCGTCCTATTACCGGCGGGCCTGCACCGAGGACGGTCATCTGCGTGCCGGCCATGGCGGCAGCGACCCGTTCGTCGGCACGCCGTTCGAGCTGCCGATGGCTGACGAGGAGGACGGTGTCAAGGCCGCGGTCGCCGCGGGCGGCAGCTTCCCCACGCCTGCTCAGACCCCCGGTCCGACCCAGGCCGCAGGTCCGGGCCAGCCCGGTCTGGACGGCTGAGCGGCACCACCCGACGCCCGCCCGGCTGAAGTCCGGCGGGCGCCCGGGGCGAAGGCCGTCCTATTCCGCCGCCTCTTCCCGGGCGGCGTCTTCGTTTTGGTCTTCGTTTTGAGGGCCGGCGTGATCATGGCCGGTGTAGTGCGCAGGCCAATGTCTGCGCACCACTTCGCCGTTGCTGTCGAAGATATGGCACATGTTCAGCAGCACCGGCCGCTTGCCGTCGTCCTGGGCCGGCTTGCCGGACGCCTTCGCGCGGTCCGCCGCCTCGCGGGCCAGGATCGGGTAGACGGTCTGGAAGGCGGTGGTCGCCAGCGGACCCAGCAGCTCGACCAGATGGGTGCAGCCCTTCGCTCCGCCCAGCCGGTCCTTCACCGCCCGGGTCCAGCCCGGTCCGATGCGCAAACCCACCAGCTGCTGGAACTGCGGCGTGATGCTGCCGCAGGCCTTGTAGGGGCTGTGTTCGGTCACCGCCTCCACCGCCTGGACGGTCAGCTTGTCGTCGACGGTCAGGCGCATCCACATCTGGTGGATCGGGGTTCCCGGCTCCAGATGCCCGCGCTCCTCCGTGTGGAAGCCATAGCTTTTGACGTCGGTCAGGTGGCCTTCGATGTCCCACAGCCCGTCGGCACGCCGAAAGCCCTGGCAGGTGACACGACGGGTGTGGATCGGCTCGCGCGCGGCGGGGGCGGACAGCGAGGGCGCGGACATCGGGCTTTCCAGTTCAGCAAAGAGGATGGCTCACCCTCGACTATCGGTGGGGCCGGGCGCCCGGTCAACCCGACCCCACCGCAACGCAGCGTTACCTATGGGTCAAGCTTGCCGTCAGCCCAGCGTGGCCTCGGCCGAATAGCCGCTGCCGAACATGTAGGCTTCGCGGCTGCGCAGTTCGTCCTCCAGATGGGTGCGCACCACGGCGAACAGGTCGCGGATCGACACCATGCCGACCGCCTCGCCGTCCACCGCGATGGGCAGGTGGCGGTAATGGTGCCGCTCCATCAGGTCGAGCGCCTCCAGCGCGGTCGCCGAGGGCTCCAGCGTGTCGGGATCGGCGGTCATCACCGACGACAGCAGGGTGGTGTCGGGGTCGAGCCCGGCCGCGACCACGCGGGCGGTCATGTCGCGCTCGGTGACGATGCCCTTCAGCGTCCTCCCTTCGGTGACCAGCACCGCGGCGATGCGCTTCTGCGCCATCAGCGTGGCGGCGTCGCGCACGGTGGCGCCCGGCGGCAGGCAGGTCAGTTCCTGGTTCTTGATGACATCGGGCATCAGTCGGCGTGTCGGCATGTGTCCCATCTCCCTCGTGATTGCAGGTTTTGTGGACGAACGATGCACTCGACCGCGATTTCGCAGCGCGGCATACACGATCCTGTCAGCTTGATGGACCAATCGTCAATAGAACTGATTGTTTGAAACTTCCCGCATGCGCCGGGTCACTGCTGGCGGCGGTGCCGTTACTGGCCGGACTCCAGCCGCTTGCGCAGCCCGTCGAAGCCGCTGGTGTAGATGCCGGCGATGGTCTTGCGCGCGTCCGCGTCCGAGGCGCCGCTGGCCTGGAAGCGCGAGGACCAGGTGATGCGGGTGGTGTGGGCGTCCACCGCGCTCAGCCGGATGGTGGAGTTGTAGTTCTTAACCGGCAGTGGCCCGGTCAGCAGCGTGTAGCGCAGCCGGTGCTTGGCGGCGGAAAGGCCGGTCAACCGTTCCTGGAGGGCACCGCCGCCCTTCAGCGCGATGTCGCGTTCCTGCCTGTCACCGGTCTTGCGCAGGGTGCAGCCCTCCACCGCGGGATGCCAGTCGCCGATCGCGCAGAAGGGGGCGATCTGCTTCCACACCTGCTCGATCGGCGCCTTGATCGTCGCCTGTTCGCGCACCTCCAGCGCCATGGCCGGCGCCGCCGCCAGCAGCAGCCCGACCGCCGCCGTCATTCCAAGCATCGCCTTCATCGCCCATCCTCCCCTTCCGCGCCGCGGACGGAATGGCCGCGGTCTTCATCGCTGCCGCGGCCGGATGGCCGCGGTCTTGGAGGAAGTATGGGCGGGCAACCGCTGTCGCTGCTATTGTGCGAAAGACGGATTATCCGTGATAGGCGAGGATCAGGCGGGCTGGACCGACTCGGCCAGAACGGCGCGGACGGCGGCGGCATCGACGTCGCGGCGGGTGAAGGCGTTGCCGATGCGGTCGGCCAGGATGAAGGTGATGCGGCCGTCCTGCACCTTCTTGTCCTTCGCCATCGACCGCACCAGCCCGTCGACGTCCCAGGCGACGCCGGGGATGTCGGCCGGGCGGACCGGGAGGCCGACATCGGCCAGATGGGCGCGGGCGCGCCGCGCGTCCTCGGCCGGGCACAGCCCGAGCCGGACCGACAGGTCGAAGGCCAGCACCATGCCGATCGCCACCCCTTCGCCATGCAGCAGGGTCTGGCCGAAGCCGGTCGCCGCCTCCAGCGCATGGCCGAAGGTGTGGCCCAGGTTCAGCAGAGCCCGGTCACCGCTCTCGCGTTCGTCGACACCGACAATGTCGGCCTTGGCGCGGCAGCTGACCGTCACCGCATGGCGCCGGGCGTCGCTGTCGCCGTCCACCACCCGCCGGCCGTGCCGCTCCAGCCAGGCGAAGAAGTCGGGCTGGCGGATCAGGCCGTATTTCACCACCTCGGCATAGCCGGCCAGCACCTCGCGCCGCGGCAGGGTGTCGAGCGTGGCGGTGTCGGCGATGACCAGGCGCGGCTGGTGGAAGGCGCCGATCAGGTTCTTGCCGTGACGGCTGTTGATGCCGGTCTTGCCGCCGACCGAGCTGTCGACCTGGGACAGCAGCGTGGTCGGTACCTGGATGAAGTCGATGCCGCGGAGCGCGGACGCCGCGGCGAAGCCGGTGATGTCGCCGATCACCCCGCCGCCCAGCGCCAGCAGGACGGTGGACCGCTCGATGCCGCGGCCCAGTATGTCGTCCATCAGCTGCTGGAAATGGGCGAAGTCCTTGGTCTTCTCGCCGGCCGGCAGGACGATGGCCGGCTGCGGCGCGATCCCCGCCTCCAGCATCGCGGCGTTCAGCATGTCCAGATGCAGCGGCGCGACGTTGGCGTCGGTCACCACGATGGGCGCCCGGCCGCGGGTGATGGCGGCGATGCGCTCGCCGGCATCGGCCAGCACCCCGTCGCCGACGAGGATGTCGTAGCTGCGGGCGCCCAGCTCCAGGCGGACGGTGTCGAGTGCGGCCGGGGTGGTGGCGTTGACGGAGGTCATCGGGGCAGTCCGCGAAGCTGGTGGTTCATGACAAGGGGCGGGAGGCGGGGATCAGGGCGTGTCGGTTTTGGCGGTATCGGTTTTTGGGGCGTCGGGCTTTCCGGGCCGGGCGCCGCGCTGGCCTTGCCCCTGAGCTTGCCCCTGGGGTTGGCGGTGGGGAAGCTGGACGCCGAAACGCGCCTCCAGCGCGTCGATCACCAGCTCCACCGTCACGTCGGGCGGCCGTTCGTCGCTGACCACGGTCAGGTCGGCCTCGGCATAGACGGGATAGCGCTGCTCCATCAGCCGGCCAAGGATGGTGCGCGGATCGCCCTGGTTCAGGATCGGGCGGTGGGTGCGCCGGGCGGTGCGGGCGACCAGCACGTCCAGTTCGGCCCGCAGCCAGACCGACACGCCGTGCTGGCGGATGGCGGCGCGGGTTTCCGGATCCATGAAGGCGCCGCCGCCGGTCGCCAGGATATGCACCGGCTCGTCCTTCACCAGCCGGGTGATGATGCGGCGTTCGACGGAGCGGAAGACCGGTTCGCCGTCGCGGGCGAAGATTTCGGCGATGGTGCAGCCGGCCGCCGCCTCGATCTCGGTGTCGGCGTCGCGGAAGGGCAGGTGCAGGCGCGTAGCCAGCCGGCGCCCGATGGCGCTCTTGCCGGCCCCCATCAGCCCGACCAGCACCACGGTGCGCGGCAGCAGCGGCACCGCATCCTCCGCCGCACCCGTGCCCGGGCCTGCTCCCGGACTTGTCCCCGGGCCCTGGGCCGTCATCGCCTTGCGCAGTCCCATCACATCCATCCGATCCGCCACCCGCACTCCCGGCGCCAGCATGCCGGCGTCTTCGCCGGCCGTCACACCGCTGCAACAGACAACACTCATACCCGCCGAAAGCTGGCCGGCACAAGCGCTCCGGTTCTGCCAATCCCTGCCCCGCATCCTGCCGCAGAGCCGGTGAATGGCCCGGTGGACGGGTTGCGCCGCGGTCCAACCTGTGGCTACACTGCGCCGTCCTCCGGCCACCGGCCGGGGCCGCGGATGCTTTAGCAGAAAAGCCCTTGCTTGTCCCAAGCCCTGCGGATGCAGGACATGGTAGCTCCGCTCCGATCCTCCGTTTTCCGACACAACACGTCCCTGGTGCCATGAGCCGGTTTCTTTCGATCCTCTTCGTCCTGCTGTTGCTGGTGATCGCCGGTGGCATGGTGTTCCTCGCCTCGTGGGACCTGCCGGCTCCGTCGAAAACGGTGGAGAAGGTTCTGCCGGATGAGCGCTTCCCGCGCTGAACCCCGACCATCGGCCGGAAGCGTCCGACCCGGCCCCGCCCGGCTCCAGAGTGGCCGGCCCCAGGGCGCCCGACCCCAGGGTGCCCGACAGGGAACCGTACCGCTGCTGGCCGGGCTGCTGGCGGCCGGCTGGTCCATGACCGCCGCCCAAGCCGCCGCCCAGGCTTTCGGCCCGCCGGTCCGGCTGACGCCCGACGCCGCGGTGGAAACCCCCGTCCAGCCCCGGTCCTCCGCCCCCGCTCCGGTCATCGTGCCGGCCTATCCGCCCATCGTCACGCCGCCGCCCGCCGTCTCGCCGGTGGTGGCGCGGCCGGCGCCGGTCGCGCGCGCGCCGCTGGGGGCGCCCGACCCGGACGGTGCCGGCCTCCTCGACGGTTTGCAGGGGCTGGGCGGCGACCCCTGGCGCGGCATCGGCCGGGCAGAGCTTCTCGCGCTGATCGCCGCCCTGCCGGTCGATACCCCGTCTCCCACCGTCAAGGCGCTGGAGCGCCGTCTGCTGCTGAGCGCCGGCTCTCCGGCGGTCGCGACCGGGGAGGCCCCGCCGCCCCGCCGCCTCGGCGCCCTGCGCATCGAGAAGCTGGCGCGGCTCGGCGATCCCGCCGGGGCGGCCGAGCTGGCCGGGCGCCTGCCGGCGGCGCTGGTGGCGGACGAGCCGGCGGCCAGGGCGCTGACCGATGCGGAGCTGGTGCGCGGCGGCCTGGATTGCCCGCGCGCGCTGGCCCGCGGCAAGAGCTTCGCCTCCGCCTACTGGGCCAAGCTGGGCCTGTTCTGCCGTGCCCGCTCCGGCGACCGTGCCGGCACGGACGAGGCGCTGGCGGTCTTGCGCGACAGCCGCCGGTCCGACCCTTTCCTGCCGGTTGCCGAGGCGCTGGCCGGTGCCACCCCGCCGCCGGCCCGCTCGCTGTCGCTGCAAGCCGATGCGGACGGGCTGGCGCTGCTGCTCGCCGCCCTGCGCATCGCGCGGATCGGCGTGCCGCCCGACCGGCTGCCGCTGGACAATCTGCCGGCGCTGGCCGCCATCGCCACCAACCCCGCCGTCGATCCCGCCACCCGCGCTGCCGCCGGCGAGCGGGCGGCGGCATCCCTGTTCCTCGATGCCCGCCAGCTGCAGGATCTCTACGCCCAGGTGCCGGCGGTGGGGGACGAGCTGCTGCGGGTCCGCGACATCGCCCGGCGCGACCGCGGCGCCCGCACCCGCGCGCTGGTCCATCAGGCGATGGCGGCGGCGATGGATGGGCGTCGGCGCGTCGCGCTGGCCGCGCTGGCGATGGAGCTGGTCGATCCGCGTCTGCGCGCCGGGCCGGTCGGCGGTGCCGCCGCCGGTCTGCTCGACGGCGTGTCGCCGACCGGCGACGCCGCGGCGCTGGCCCCGGCGGCGGCCCGGCTCTATTACGCGCAGGGGCGGCTCGATCAGGCGCGGCGCTGGCACGATCTGGCCCTGCGCAGCGGCCGCAGCGCCGACACCGCCTGGCTGTGGCCGCTGGCGGTGGTGGCGACAGGGCAGGGGGCTCAAGACCCGAGGGCCCTGACCGAATGGCTGGATGAGGCGCTGCGCGGCGCCGACACCGCCGCCCGCAGCCGGATCGCCGGCCAGCTGGCGCTTCTCCAGGCCACCGGGGTCGCCGTCCCGGACGAGGCCTGGATGACCGTCACCGACGGTGCCGGCCCGCCCAGCGGCAGCGAGGCCGGCGTCGATCCCGCTTTCTGGCAGCGGCTGGGCGACGCCGCGGCCGGCGGGCGCATCGGCGAGACGGTGGCCGTCGCCCTGATCCTGCTTGGGGAGGCCGGACCGGCGACCCTGCCGCCCGTCGTCACCGCCCGCGTCGCGGCCAACCTGAAGGCGGTCGGGCTGGAACCCGACGCCCGCGCGCTGGTTCGCGAGGCGATGGCCGCCGTCATCGGCCCCGCCACATCGACATCCGAATGACCTTCCGCCCCGTGGAGCCCGCCACCACCATGACGCCGACACAATGACCGGCAGCAAAAGCCCCGGCAGCAAGAAGGCCGCTACCAAAGCCGCCACAAAAGTTGGCGCCAAGCGGCGCGGCCGGCCGTGCAAGCCGCGCCCGCTCGCCACCTCGCCGCATCTGGACGCCTTCCTCGACATGCTGACGGCGGAGCGCGGGGCGGCGGTGAACACGCGGCTGGCCTATGAGCGCGACCTCGCCGACCTCGGCCGCTGGCTGGCCCAGCGCAGCGTGGCGCTGGAGGCGGCGGGCACCGAGGATCTGCGCGCCTATCTGGCGGTGCAGAGCAAGGACGGCGCCCCCCGCACCGTGGCGCGGCGGCTGTCGGCGATGCGGCAGTTCTACCGCTTCCTGCTGTCCGAAGGCCGCCGCACCGACGATCCCGCCTCGCCGCTCGACAGCCCCAAGCAGGGCCGTCCGCTGCCCAAGATCCTGACGGAGGCGGAGGTCGGCGCCATGCTGTCGACCGCCGAGGCGCGCGGCGGGCCGGAGGGCCTGCGGCTGGTGGCCCTGCTGGAGGTGCTCTACGCCACCGGCCTGCGCGTGTCGGAGCTGGTCGGCCTGCCGATGACCGCGATCATGCGCGACGGCCGCGGCCTGCTGGTGCGCGGCAAGGGCGGCAAGGAGCGGATGGTGCCGCTGTCAGACCCGGCGCTGGCGGCGCTGGCCGGCTACATCCCGTTCCGCGGCCACTTCATCCCGCCGGCCGCCGGTGCAGGGGGGGAGGCCGGGCACAGCCCCTTCCTGTTCCCGTCCCGCATCTCCGCCGAAGGGCACCTGACGCGCCAGCGCTTCGCCCAGCTGTTGAAGCAACTGGCCATCGACGCCGGCATCGATCCGGAGAAGGTCAGCCCCCACGTGCTGCGCCACGCCTTCGCCACCCATCTGCTCGACCATGGCGCCGACCTGCGCTCCGTCCAGAAGATGCTGGGCCATGCCGACATCGCGACGACGCAGATCTACACCCACGTCGTGACGGAACGTCTGAAGCGGGTCATGCACGACCACCACCCGCTGGCGCGCCGCAAGGTGGAAGAGGCGTCGGAGGGGTAGGGCAGGTAAGGATGGGGCAGGTAAGGATAGGGGGGAATGTCGGCTGACGCAGCGCGCAACCTTCCCCGCAATCCTTACTTCTTCTCCAGCATCAGCGTGCCCTGGCGCGAGACCTTGTTCTTGATCTTGTCGGCCAGCAGGGCCAGCGCCCAGGGCAGCTGCACCTCCATCTCGACCCGGTCGTCCAGCACGTCGATGTGGCCGGCGATGGTCTGGGCCAGCGCCACGACATGGAAGTTCAGGCGGTCGTCGGTCCAGCTGTCGTCGACGCTGGCCGACACGGCGCTCAGGCGCGCCCGCACCTCGCCCATGCCGTCGACCAGCCGGCGCTTGGCTTCCGCCCGGCCGAGCGAATGGGGGATGGACAGGGTCAGGGGTTTCGGCATGGTCGGCGGCTCCGCACTGCACGGTGTTGTCCCGCCGCCCGGTCGGCGGCGGAACAGGAATAACGCCGGGCGCGGGCGATGGGTCCCGCCCCGGCGGTCACTCAGCGGTCGTGCAGGGGCGCCATCTGGTCCAGGCGATGGGCGAAGTCGACGTCGGCCTGGGTCACCGCGTCGCTGTTGCGGGTGTAGAGGATCACCTCGACCCGGCCCAGGTCGTTGAACCATTCGGGATGGTGGCCGGTCTTCTCGGCCAGCAGGGCGACCTGGTTCATGAACCCCCAGGCGGCGGGGAAATCGGCGAAATGGTAGGTCTTGCGGATGGCGTCGCGCTCCAGCACCTCCGCCCAGCCGTGCAGTTCCTTCAGCGCCGTCTGGCGATGCGCGCCGACGAGACGATCCGACATGATGACCTCCCTTTCCTAAGTCTCTCTTTTGCCGCCCGCAGCTTCTTGGCGAACGGGCGGCGGTTCGCTACCTTCTGCGGCATGATACGGAAACCTTCAGGTCCCCATACGGTTCCGCCCACGGTCGAAGACCTGGAGCGCATGGCCGAAGAGGCGCTCGACACCATCCCGGCGGAGCTGCTCGCCCCGGTCGGGAACCTCGTGATCCATGTCGAGGATTTCCCGGATGAGGATACCGAGCGGGAGATGGAGCTGGAAAGCCCATTCGACCTGCTGGGCCTCTATCGGGGCGTGGATCTGACGCGGCAAAGCGTCGCCGACCTGCGCGGCGGGCCGGACATGATCTTCCTCTACCGCCGCCCGATCCTCGATTACTGGTGCGAGACGGGGGAGGAACTGCCGGCCATCGTCCGCCATGTCCTGATCCACGAGATCGGCCACCATTTCGGCTTCTCCGACGAGGACATGGAACGGATCGAAACGATGGAGTAGGGGGAGCAGGCGAGGGGAGGGCGGTTCAGCCGTCCAGCGCGTCCGCCACCCGGCGGCGCAGGGCCGGCACCAGATCCTCCTCGAACCACGAGTTGCGGTTCAGCCAGGCGGTGTTGCGCCAGCTCGGGTGCGGCAGCGGCATGAAGGCCGGGCCGTAGTCCCGCCAGTTCGCCACCGTCTCGGTCATCGTCGCCTTGCGCCGCTCGCCCAGGTAGCGCACCTGGGCGTACTGCCCGATCAGCAGGGTCAGCCGCACGCCCGACAGCGCGTCGAGCAGCGGCGGGTGCCACAGCGGCGCGCATTCCGGACGCGGCGGGTAATCGCCGCCCTTCGGCATGGTGCCGGGATAGCACAGCCCCATCGGCACCACGGCGATGCGGGATTCGTCGTAGAAGGCGGGACGGTCCATCGCCAGCCACTTGCGCAGCCGGTCGCCGGAGGCATCGTCCCAGGGGATGCCGCTGGCATGCACCCGCGCGCCCGGCGCCTGCCCGACGATCAGCAGGCGGGCGGCGGAGCTGCCGCGCAGCACCGGCCGGCAGCCATGCGGCAGCACCCCCGCACACAGCGTGCAGGCGCGCACCTTCGCGAACAGGCGGTCGAGATCCGAACCGCCCTCATCCCAGTCATCGGATACCGGTTCATCAGACAAGCGTCAGCAAATCCTGGACGAAGGCCGGCACCACCTGGGTCGCCGGGCCGTGGATCGAGCTGTGGAAATAGGACGCGCCCTCCGACGGTTCCAGGTTCAGCTCGACCGTATAGGCGCCGGCCGAGCGTGCTTCCGCCACGAAGCCGGCGGCGGGATAGACATGGCCCGAGGTGCCGACCGACACGAACAGGTCGCATTCCTCCAGCGCCTGCTGGATGTGCTCCATCTGATAGGGCATCTCGCCGAACCACACCACGTCGGGCCGCATGCCGCCCTTGCGGCCGCAGGTCAGGCAATGGTCGTGCACCGACAGGTCGCCCTGCACCTCCACCACCGTGCGGCAGTGCAGGCAGAAGGCCTTCAGCAGCTCGCCATGCATGTGCAGCGGTGCCTTCGACCCGCCGCGCTCGTGCAAATCGTCGATGTTCTGCGTCACCAGCAGGACGTTGCCCTTCCAGCGCCGCTCCAGCTCCGCCAGCGCCCTGTGCGCCGCGTTGGGCTGCACCGCCGGATCGGCGAGGCCGCGGCGGCGGTCGTTGTAGAAGCGATGGACCAGATCGGGGTCGCGGGCGAAGCCTTCCGGCGTCGCCACATCCTCCAGATCGACCTGGCTCCAGATGCCGCCGGCGCAGCGGAAGGTGTCCAGCCCCGACTCCTTGGAAATCCCGGCCCCGGTCAGGATGACGATCCGGTCGGTCGGACGCAGGCGGTTGGTCAGCGCGGGAGCGGGCATGGGATCCCCTTAGCGGTTCGGAAACCGGTCATGTGGAAAACTGTTGCGGCGTACGCCCGTCACGTCCGGAAGTAAAGCCGCAGGAAACGAGGAAGAGGGATGCCAGGGGTGCTCAAGGTCCTGTTCGTCTGCACGGGAAACATCTGCCGCTCGCCGACCGCCGAGGGGGTGTTCCGCCATCTGGCCGAGCGCGCCGGGCTCGGCGCCCTGGTGAGCGCCGACTCCGCCGGCACCCACGGCTATCACGTCGGTGAGCCGCCCGATCCGCGCACGGTGCGTGCGGCTCTGGCACGCGGCGTCGACCTGTCGGACTTGCGCGCCCGCAAGGTGGCGGCGGACGACTTCACCCGCTTCGACCATATCCTGGCAATGGACCACGGCCATCTGGCCCAGCTGCGCCGCATCGCCCCGGCCGGCGCCACCGCGGCGCTCCGCCTGTTCCTGGACGATGCGGCGGGGGTGGAAGGGCGGGAGGTGCCCGATCCCTATTATGGCGGCCCCGACGGTTTCGAGCAGGTGCTGGACCTGTGCGAGGCCGGGGCGCGCGGCCTGCTGGACCGCCTGTCGCGCGAAAGCCGGTTTCCGATTCGCGAAAGCCTCGGGTAACGTCTCGCGGTTTCCCGGCTGCTTGCTCTATGCTGTCGGGACAAGGCCCATTCGGAGCATCCCGTCACCATGACCAGCGCCACCACCGGCACGACCGCGCCCGGCGGAATCCTCGACGGCATCGTCCTGTTCGAGGCCTTCTCGCCGGAGGAGCGCGCGGCCGTGGCCTCGCGCGGGCGGGTGTTCGCCGCCCCGGCCGGCACCGTCCTGATGCGCGAGGGCGACAGCGCCGACTCGCTCTACGTCCTGCTGGACGGCACGGTGCGCGTGGTGCGCGACGATCCGTTCGGCGGTCAGGTGGAGGTCGGGTTCCGCCGCGCCGGCGACTGTTTCGGCGAAATGGCGCTGATCGACGGCGGCGCCCGCTCCGCCTCCGTCATCGCCGCCACGCCGGTCACGGTGTTCGAACTGGAACGCGACCTGTTCCTGGCGCTGATCTCGCCCTCGCCCGACCTGCTGGCGAAGCTGCTGCGCGAACTCAGCCGCATGATCCGCGAGGTGTCGGAGCGGGTGGTGCGCGAGGATCTGGAGCGGCGCGCCCGCATCGCCGAATCGGCGCTGGCCCGCCAGCGCGCCATCACCCAGGCGGTGACCGGGCTGGCGCATGAGCTGAACACGCCGCTCGGCGTCTGCGTCACCACCGCCAGCCACCTGCGGGATCTGGCCCGTCCCGGCAACGGCCCGCTGTCGACCGAGGAGCTGCGGGAGCCGGCGGCCCTGCTCGACGCCAACCTCGCCCGCGCGGTGGAACTGGTGGAGGCGTTTTCCGCCATCGCCGCCTGCCAGACCGCCGAACCGCTGGAGGCGCTGGATTTGCGCCGCATGGCGGAGGACGCGGCGAGCCTGTTCGCGGTCCAGCATCCCGACCTGCCGCTGGCCGTCCGGATCGTCTCCGGCGCCGCCTGCCCGTGGATCGGCTATGCCCCGCATCTGGAGCGGGTGCTGCACCATCTGTTCGCCAACGCCGCCGCCCATGGCTATGGCGGCGGTCCGGGCGAGGTCGAGGTGACGGTGGAGCCGGCGACGCTGGATGCGGTCCCTGCCTGGAGCCTGATCGTCCGCGACCGCGGCGCCGGCATTCCGGCCAACAACCTGCCGACCCTGACCGACGCCTTCTTCACCACCGCCCGCAACCGCGGCCACAAGGGCCTGGGGCTGGCGGTGGTGTTCAACACGGTGACCGGCCCGCTCGGCGGCCGGCTCGCCATCGACAGCGTGCCGGGCGGCGGCACCAGCGTGACGATCACCGTTCCGCAGGAGCTGTGACGCGCGGGTTGACGCTACCTCGGGCGTTCATCCGCCGCCCTCACCCGTGCAGGGCTAGGCCCTTCACCGTCTTGTCCACCGCCTTCTTCGGCCCGCGCAGGGCCAACCCGACCAGATCGGGGGCATCCGCATCCTCGGCCTGGAAGGCGGCGCGGTTGGCGGCGTCGTGGCCGGTGGCGAACATGGCGGCGACATAGGGCACCAGCGTCAGCCCCCGTTCCAGCGCCGCATCGCGGACGGCGCGCAGCCGGTCGCTGTCGGCGGTGAAGATCAGCATCGGCTGGCCCAGCATGCGGCCATAGCGGCGTCCGGCGCCGTCGACATACGCCTCGCCCAGCGCGTCCGGCGCCGCGGCGGCGATCCCGGTGGCGAGGAAGGCGGCGACGTTCAGCTTCTGCCAGACCGCCAGATCGGCGCGGACGACCAGCGCGACCTTGGTGTCGAAGCGGACGGGCGCATCCGCGGGATCGGTTTCGGGCATCGGGCTATCGGGAATCGGGCTATCGGGTATCAGGCTGGCGGGCATTGTGCTGTCGGGCATGGCAATCATCTCCTTTGCCCCTTCAGATGCCCGACGGCGGCGCCTCAGTCTGGAACGTTCGTGCACAGATCGCGGTAGGCGGCCGGTGTCAGGCCATAGGCGCGGCGGAACCAGCGGCCGAGATGGCTCTGGTCGGCGAACCCCACCTCCGCCGCCACCAGGGCCGGCGCCTCGCCCTCGGCCAGCCGGCGCCGGGCGGTGCGCAGGCGCAGCCGGACCAGATAGGCATGCGGCGACAGGCCGAAGGCGGCGCGGAAGGCGCGGTTCAGCCGGAACCGGTCGACGCCGGCCGCGGCGGACAACTCGTCCAGCCCGACATCCTCGGCCATCCGGGCATGCAGCAGGTCGCGCACCACGGCGGCGGCGCGGTCGGGACGCAGCGCCCGGCGCTCCTCAGGCGGTGCCAAATGGCCGGCCAGCCTCGCCGCCAGCCGGTCCAGCGACAGGTCGCGGGCCAGCCGCCCCTCGCGCTGGTGCAGGGCCAGGAAGGCGGAGCGGATCGTCGCCGCGAGGCCGGGATCGTCGGCCAGCGTGTCGCGGAAGCCCAGCGGCAGGCCGGCTCCCTGCGGCGTCAGGCTGCGCAGCGCCTCGCTGCGGGCGGTCAGCAGCGGCACCGGCAGGTAGAGCATGGCGTAGGTGAAGCCATCCTCCCCCGGGCTGTGGCCGTCATGGGCCTCGCCGGGTTCGATCAGGATGACGCGGCCGGGAACGCTGGTGTGCAGCCGCCGCCGGCAGCGGAACGCCTGCACCCCCTGCTCGGTGACGCCGACCAGCAGCTCGTCATGGTCGTGCAGGTCATAGGCATGGCCGCGGAAATGGGCGCGGATGGTCTCGATGCCGGTCTCCGCATCGCGGCGCACCGCCACCCAGTTGTCCTGTCCGCCGGCGCTTCCTGCGTTGTGGTGCGATCCCATTCCATTCCCCGAGGGGTGAAGGGGCGGGGACAGCGTTGGCCGCCTCCCGCCCTTTTCCCCAGTCTCCACCGCCGTGGACGGTCAGCCGAACCGATTGGCGATCACCGCGTAGGCGGCGCGCAGGCCCAGCGCCTCGCCACCCTCCGGACGGCCGGGGCGGGCCGAGCCGTTCCAGGCATAGGTGTCCAGATGCGCCCAGGGCGTTTCCTTCGACACGAATTCCTGAAGGAACAGCCCGGCGGTGATGGCGCCGGCAAAGCCGTTGGCGGTGACGTTGTTGATGTCGGCCACCTTGCTGTCCAGCCCCTTGCGGTAGGGCGCCCACAGCGGCAGCCGCCACATCGGGTCGTCGATTGCGGTCCCGGCCTCGGCCAGGTCGTTGGCCAGCGCGTCGTTGTTCGACATCAGCGCCGGCAGGTCCGGGCCGAGCGCCACGCGGGCCGCACCGGTCAGGGTGGCGAAGTCGATCAGCAGCTCCGGCTTCTCCGAATCCGCCTCGGCCAGCGCATCGCACAGGATCAGGCGGCCTTCGGCGTCGGTGTTGCCGACCTCGATGGTCAGGCCCTTGCGGGTCTTCAGCACGTCCTGCGGCTTGAAGCTGTCGCCGGCGACGACATTCTCCACCGCCGGCACCAGCACGCGCAGCCGCACCGGCAGCCCGGCCATCATGATCATCCGCCCGAGCGCCAGCGCATGGGCGGCACCGCCCATGTCCTTCTTCATGATCAGCATGGCCGAGGACGGCTTCAGGTCCAGCCCGCCGGTGTCGAAGCAGACGCCCTTGCCGACGATGGTCACCTTCGGGTGCTCCGGGTTGCCCCAGCGCAAATCGACCAGCCGCGGCGCCCGCGGGCTGGCGCGGCCGACGGCATGGATGGCCGGATAGTCGCGGTCGAGCAGATCCTGGCCGACGATGACCTCCACCGCCGCGTCGAATTCCGCCGCCAGATCCTGCGCCGCCTGGGCCAGCTCGGCCGGACCCATGTCGCAGGCCGGGGTGTTGACCAGATCGCGCACGAGCCAAGTGGCGGTCGCCGCCCGCTCCACCTCGCCGCGGTCGGCCTCCGCCGGCCAGACCAGGGCGGCGAAGCCCTTTTCCGGCGGCTTCTTGTAGCGGCTGAAGCGGTAGCTGCCGAGCGCCCAGCCCAGCGCCGCCCGCGTCGCCGCCCGCGCGTCCAGCGCCGTGTCGATCCGGTAGGAACCGGCCGGCAGCGCGGCGGGCAGGCCGGCGAAGGCCCACAGATCGTCGACCGCCGACACGCCGGCCAGCACGCGGGCGACGGCGCCGTCCGGCCCGGGCAGGAAGACCGTCGATCCGGCCTCGCCGGTGAAGCCCACGGCCTTGACCCAGGAGGCTGTGGCCGGCGACTGCGCCGCCAGCCAGTCGGCCAGCCCGGCCTTGGTCACGGGGGTGAGGGCGACGGTGTCGGGACCGTCGACGGCAAGCAGGGTGGCGAGCAAGACGGGGGGTTCCTTTTTACGAGATCACGTCACGCATCCGATGCGGATGCCCATCCCCCAAGGATGGCGCGCCTGGAGCCGGGTGGAAAGGGGTGGCGTGAAACGCTTTGCGAGGAGCAGTTTCCGTCGATCTGCATGGGCGTCGGGTGTCCGGTTCGTCGACCCGGTTCACCAACAGCGACGTTCACGGTATAAGACCCCGTGATCATCAACCGGCGTTGCCGTCCATGATTGTGCTCGACATCGCCACGGTGCTGTTTCTGTACCAGTCGTCACTTCTGGTGGGGGCGGCCGTCTTTCTGCTCGCGCGGTGGCGGGACGTTCCCGCATCGGGGTTCGGCATGCTGGCGGCGGCGTTTTCCCTGGTGGGGATCGGCGGCGTCCTGGCCGGCTTCGGCGAGCAGGCCATGCTGCCGAAGACCGTCTGGACCCTGGGCAGCCTGCTGCTCGGTGTGGTTGGGCATGGGCTGCTGGCGCTGGGGATCGAACGCCTGCGGTCCGGGCGCCTGCCGCGGGGGTGGCGCCTGCTGGCGCTCTATCCGGTTTCGGTCTGGATCGTCGCCTGGGCGACCGGCTTCCACCTGGATAACACGCTTCGCGCCATCGTTTTCCATCTGAATGCGGCGCTTTGCCTGCTGCTGGCGGCGCGGATCGTGACGCGGCTCCGGCGGGTCGAGCCGTTGCCGTCCTGCCGGCCGCTGGCGGCCGTGCTGGCACTCAGCGGGGTGTCGTTCCTGCTGGGGGCCGTGGCCATTCTCTTCGTCGCGGATTTCGTGCCCTGGCTGGCCTGGGAGTTCTTCATCCAGATCCTGGGCAATTTCGCCGTCTCGATCCTGATCTACAGCGTCGCGACCGACCGGGCGGAGCGCAAGCTGAGCCTGATGGCGGAACTGGACAGCCTGACCGGGGTCGGCAACCGGCGCTGGCTGGAACGGATGGTGCCGGACCACCTGCGTCCGGGCGACACCGTCTTCTGCATCGACCTCGACCATTTCAAGCGGATCAACGACAGGTTCGGCCATGCCGCCGGCGACACCGTGCTGGTCGCCGTGGCGGCGACGTTGCGCAATCTGAAGCGCCCCGACGATGTGCTGGCGCGGATGGGCGGGGAGGAGTTTCTGCTGTTCCTGCCGGAATTGCGGGCATCCGACGCGCTGCCGGTCGCCGAGCGGATCCGCGAGGCCATCCAGGCGATCCCATTCCAGCATCAGGGAAGCGCGCTGGGGGTGACGGCCAGCATCGGCGTCGCCCAGGTCGCCCGGCTGGGGGAACGCTGGCCGGACCTCGTCCATGCCGCGGACATGGCGCTCTACGACGCCAAGCGCGACGGCCGCAACCGCGTCGCGCACGCGCCACGGGTTCCCCAGGACCTCGTGCCGGCGTAAGAAGGGGGGCGGTTGCGTGAAGGCGCAATCCGTCGCTCCAACTGTTCCCACCGTATTTCTCCCGCGCGAAAGGTGCCGTCCGATGTCCGATCCGACCCTGGTGATTGGGAACAAGGCCTATTCGTCCTGGTCGCTGCGCCCCTGGCTGGCCCTCAGGCAGGCCGGGGTCGCCTTTGCCGAGACGGTGATTGTCCTGCGCCAGCCGGACACCGCCGCGCGCATCGCCGAACAGTCGCCGTCGGGCCGCGTGCCCGCCCTGATCCATGACGGGCTGACCGTCTGGGATTCGCTGGCGATCTGCGAGTATGTGGCGGAGTTGGCGCCGCAGGCCGGGCTGTGGCCGGCGGACCGGGCGGCGCGGGCGGTGGCGCGCTCGGTGTCGGCGGAGATGCATTCCGGCTTCGTCTCGCTGCGCACCACCATGTCGATGGACCTCAAGCGCGACCGCAAGGGCCAGGGCATGACCGAGGCGACCGCCGCCGACATCGCCCGGATCGAGGCGCTGTGGGAAGATGCCCGCACCCGCTTCGGCGGCCCGGCCGGCGGGCCCTTCCTGTTCGGCGCCTTCACCATCGCCGACGCCATGTTCGCCCCGGTGGTGACGCGGCTGGAGACCTATGGCGTCGCGGTGTCGCCGGTGTCGCGCGCCTATATGGACGCCGTGCTGGCGCTGCCGGCGATGCGGGAGTGGACCGCGGCTGCCAAGGACGAGCCGTGGGACCTGCAACCGTGAGCGTCACCATCCGCATCGCGCGGCCGGAGGACGCCCCGGCGGTGAACTCGGTGCTGTCGGCCTGCTACCCGACCCTGATGCCGGCCGGCTATCCGCCCGAAGTGATGGACCGGGTGCTGCCCATCATCACCCGCTCGAATCCGGCGCTGCTGGGCGCCGGCACCTATTATCTGGCGGAGGCCGCGGATGGCACGCCGGCGGGTTGCGGCGGCTGGAGCTTCGACTGGCCGGGCGAGCCGGCGCGTCCACAGCAAGCCGGGCTGGCCCATGTCCGGCACTTCGCCACCCATCCCGGCTGGCTGCGCCGCGGCGTCGGACGGGCGCTGCTCGACCGCTGCTTCGCCGATGCCGCCGGGGCGGGCGCATCGCGGATGATGTGCTACGCCAGTCTGGTGGCGGAGGAGTTCTATGCCTCCGCCGGCTTCGTGGCGACCGGTCGGAATTCGATGGAGTTCCCACCCGGAAACCGCTTCGACAGCATCGTGATGGAGCGAGATCTGTAGCCTGTTCCGACCCGCTGAAACGGAAAACGGCGCGCCGTCCTGCCGGATGGCGCGCCGTTTCCGCATCCGCCCGCCGCCCCGCCGGTGAGGGCGGGGCAGGGGGGGTGTCGTCACTCCGCCGGGATGGCGCGCGGCAGGGTCACCGGCACGGCCAGACGGTGCAGCATCTCCTTCGGAACCACCTGCCAGAAGTGGCCGAGTTCACGCTGCCAGTCGTTGAGGATCTCGGCGGCGAAACGGCTCTGCGTCTCGGCGACGTGCTCCTCGATCAGCGCGCGGAGCTGGGCCTCGTAATGGGGCACCTCGATCCGCTGGAAGATGACGCTCTCCTCGTTGATGAAGAGCGGCAGCGAGTCCTCCGGGTCGTAGATGTAGGCCATGCCCCCGGTCATGCCGGCGCCGAAATTGTCGCCGACCTTGCCGAGGATCACCGCCGTGCCGCCGGTCATGTACTCGCAGCCGTTGGAGCCGCAGCCCTCCACCACCACGGTGGCGCCGGAGTTGCGCACCGCGAACCGCTCGCCGGCCTGGCCGGCGGCGAACAGCTTGCCGGCGGTGGCGCCGTACAGCACCGTGTTGCCGATGATGGTGTTCTTGTTCGACTCCAGCGGGCTGCTGGTCGCCGGACGGACGACGATGGTGCCGCCCGACAGGCCCTTGCCGACATAGTCGTTGGCGTCGCCCATCACCTCCAGCTTGATGCCCTGGACCGCGAAGGCGCCCAAGGACTGGCCGGCGGTGCCGCGCAGACGGACGGTGATGTGGCCGGGCTGCAGCCCGAACATGCCGAACTTCCGCGTCACCATCGAGGACAGCCGCGTGCCGATGGCGCGCTGCGTGTTGCGGGCGTTGTAGGCGAGCTGCATCTTCTCGCCTTCCTCGAACAGCGGGCGGGCATCGGCGACGATGCGGGCGTCCAGCGTGTCCGGCACCTCGTTGCGGCCCTGGAGCGTGCAGTAGCGCGCGTTCTCGCCGGGATCGACCTGGGCCAGCAGCGGGTTGAGGTCGAGATCGTCGAGGTGGGCGCCGCCGCGGCTGACCTGATGCAGCAGGTCGGTGCGGCCGATCACCTCGGTCAGCGACCGGAAGCCCAGCTTGGCCAGGATCTCGCGGACCTCTTCGGCCAGGAAGGTGAAGAGGTTGACGACCTTCTCCGGCGAGCCGACGAACTTCTCGCGCAGCTTCTCGTCCTGGACGCAGACACCGACCGGGCAGGTGTTGGAATGGCACTGCCGGACCATGATGCAGCCCATGGCGATCAGGCTGGCGGTGCCGATGCCGAACTCTTCCGCACCCAGCATGGCGGCGATGACGATGTCGCGGCCGGTCTTCAGGCCGCCGTCGGTGCGCAGCCGCACGCGGTGGCGCAGCTTGTTCAGCGTCAGGACCTGATGCACCTCCGACAGGCCCATCTCCCAGGGCAGGCCGGCGAACTTGATCGAGGTCTGAGGGCTAGCGCCGGTGCCGCCGGAGTTGCCGGAGATCAGGATGATGTCGGCGTTGGCCTTGGCCACGCCGGCGGCGATGGTGCCGATGCCCGACCGGCTGACCAGCTTCACCGTGACCTTGGCGTCCGGGTTGATCTGCTTCAGGTCATAGATGAGCTGCGCCAGATCCTCGATCGAGTAGATGTCGTGGTGCGGCGGCGGGCTGATCAGCATGACGCCCGGCGTCGAGTGACGCAGCCGCGCGATCATCTCCGTCACCTTGAAGCCGGGCAGCTGGCCGCCCTCGCCGGGCTTGGCGCCCTGGGCGACCTTGATCTCCAGCTCGCGGCACTGGTTCAGGTACTCGGCGGTGACGCCGAAGCGGCCCGACGCCACCTGCTTGATGGCGGAGTTCCAGTTGTCGCCGTTCTTGTCCGGACGGAAGCGCGCCGGATCCTCGCCGCCCTCGCCCGAGTCGGACTTGGCGCCGATGCGGTTCATCGCGACGTTCAGCGTGCCGTGCGCCTCGGGCGACAGCGCGCCCATCGACATGCCCGGCGTGATGAAGCGCTTGCGGATCGAGGTGATGCTCTCCACCTCGTCCACCGGAACGGCAGCCTTGGTGGTGCGGAACTCCAAGAGGTCGCGCAGCTGCATCGGCGGCCGCTTGTTTACCTGCTCGGAATACTTCTTGAAGGTGGTGTAGCTGTCGTTGGTGACGGCCTGCTGCAGGGTGTGGATGATCCCACCCTCCCAGCCATGGCGGTCGCCCGACTTGCGGAAGCGGTAGAAGCCGCCGACCGGCAGCGGCAGCGCCTCGCCGGCATAGGCCAGCGCGTGCTGCTCCAGCACCTTCTTCTGGATGCCGTTCAGGCCGATGCCGGAGATGCGGCTGACCATCGCCGGGAAATGCTCGGCGACCAGGGCGCGGCTGAGGCCGATGGCCTCGAAGTTGCCGCCGCCGCGGTAGCTGCTGATGACCGAGATGCCCATCTTGGACATGATCTTCAGCAGGCCGTCGTCGATGGCCTTCTTGTAGTTCGTCATCGCCTTCTCCAGCGACAGCGAGCCGAGCAGGCCGCGGCGCTGGCGCTCGGCCACCGCTTCCTGCGCCAGATAGGCGTTGACGGTGGTGGCGCCGACGCCGATCAGCACCGCGAAGTAATGGGTGTCCAGGCACTCCGCCGTGCGCAGGTTCAGCGAGGTGAAGGTGCGCAGGTTGGAGCGGATCAGGTGGGTGTGGACCGCGCCGGTCGCCAGGATCGCCGGGATGGCGGCGCGGGCCGGGCCCATCGCCTCGTCGGTCAGGGTGACGTGGTTGGCGCCGCCGCGCACGGCGTCCTCCGCCTCCTGGCGGATGCGGCGCAGGGCGTCGCGCAGGGCGTCGGGGCCGCCGTCCACCGGGAAGGTGGCGTCGATCACCGCCGCGGTGTCGGCCATATAGTCCCGCATGGCGTGGAATTCGGCGGTGGTCAGCACCGGGCTGTCGAGTTGCAGCAACCGGGTCTGGCTCTCATCCTCGTCCAGGATGTTGCCGAGATTGCCCAGACGCGTCTTCAGGCTCATCACCCGGCGTTCGCGCAGGCTGTCGATGGGCGGATTGGTGACCTGGGAGAAGTTCTGGCGGAAGAAGTGGTGCAGGCCGCGGTACTTGTCGGACAGCACGGCGATGGGGCTGTCGTCGCCCATCGAGCCGATGGCCTCCTTGCCGTCCTCCGCCATCGGGTGGAGGATCAGCTCCATGTCTTCCATGGCGAGGCCGAAGGCCATCTGGCGACGGCGCAGCTCCTCCTTCTCCATGTTCGACGGCTCGCCCTTCAGCGCGGCGGTCTTGACCAGCTCGTCCAGATGGGTGGTGTTCCTGACCCACTGGCCCCACGGCTTCTGGCTGGCCAGATGGTCCTTCAACTCACGGTCGTTGAACAGCTTGCCGGCCTGGAGATCGACGGCGATCATCTCGCCAGGCCCGAGGCGGCCCTTCTCGACCACCTGGTTCTCCTCGATCTTGACCATGCCGGTCTCGGAGCCGCCGATGATCAGGCCGTCGGTGGTGATGGTGTAGCGCATCGGGCGCAGGCCGTTGCGGTCCATGCCGCCGACGACCCAGCGGCCGTCGGTCATGGCGAGCGCGGCCGGGCCGTCCCACGGCTCCATGACGGAGTTGCAGTAGGCGATCAGCGCCTTGTGGTTGTCCGGCGTGGTCTGCGAGCTGGTCAGCGCCTGCGGCACCAGCATCATCTTGACCATCGGCGCCGTGCGGCCGGCGCGGACCATCACCTCGAACACGCTGTCGAGCGCGCCCGAGTCCGACAGGCCGACGCCGATGACCGGCTTCAGGTCGCCCATGTTGGCGCCGAACACCGGATGCTCCATCCGGGTCTCGTGCGCCTTCATCCAGTTGACGTTGCCCTTCAGCGTGTTGATCTCGCCGTTGTGGGCGAGCATGCGGAAGGGCTGGGCCAGCGGCCAGGTCGGGAAGGTGTTGGTCGAATAGCGCTGGTGGTAGATGGCGAAGGACGACTCGAAGCGGTCGTCGGTCAGGTCCGGGTAGAAGGTGGACAGCTGTTCGGCCAGGAACATGCCCTTGTAGATGATCGAGCGCGCCGACAGCGAGCAGATGTAGAAGTCGTTGATGCGCTCGTTCTGCACCGCCTTCTCGATCCGGCGGCGGATGATGTAGAGGTCGAGTTCGAACTGCTCGTCCGACACGCCCTTGGCGTTGCCGATGATGATCTGCTCGATCTCGGGCCGGGTCGCGTTGGCCTTCTCGCCGATGATGTCGACGTTGATCGGCACCTGGCGCCAGCCGTAGATGTAGTAGCCGAAGGCCAGGATCTCGGTCTCGACGATGCAGCGGCAGGCTTCCTGGGCGTCCAGGCTGATGCGCGGCAGGAAGACCTGACCGACCGCCAGATTGTTCTCCGGCGGCAGGTGGCCGATGATCTTGACGTGGTCCTTGAAGAACTTCTGCGGCACCTGGACATGGATGCCGGCGCCGTCGCCGGTCTTGCCGTCGGCGTCCACCGCACCGCGGTGCCAGACCGCCTTCAGGGCTTCGATGCCTTTTTCGACCACCGAGCGGCGGGGCTTGCCGTCGATCGCGGCGATGAAGCCGACGCCGCAGGCGTCGTGCTCGTCGGCCGGATTGTAGGCGTGGGCAGTGGTCAGCGCCGCGGCGTTGGCGCGGAAATCAGCGACGAACTGCTCACCCTGGTTCAATTCGGTGGTCATGGAACGACCCTTTCACAGTCTGGACGTTGACCTGGGGGGCCGAAGGGAAGGCCCCCTGGGGTAGACGGTGTTCTGATAGCGGAAAGAAGGAGCGGCTTACTCGGCCGCGACGGCCAGCTTGGATGCGCCGACGGTCTGGGCGTAGGCGTGCATGGCGTCGGCGGCGTCACGGCCGTCGCGGATGGCCCACACCACCAGCGAGGCGCCGCGGACGATGTCGCCGGCGGCGAAGACGCCGTCCAGGCTGGTCATCTTGGTGCGGTGGTCGACCAGCAGCGTGCCCCAGCGGGTGACGGTCAGGTCGGGCGAGCCGAACATGCCCGGCAGATCCTCCGGCTCGAAGCCCAGCGCCTTGATGACGAGGTCGGCCGGCTCGGTGAAGTCGGAGCCCTCGATCACCTGCGGGGTCTGGCGGCCGGTGGCGTCGGCGACGCCCAGATGGATGCGGACGGCGCGGACGCCGGTCACCACGTCGTTGCCGGTGAAGGCTTCGGGAGCCGCCTGCCAGACGAACTCGACGCCCTCTTCCTCGGCATGCGCCACTTCGCGCTGCGAGCCCGGCATGTTCTTGCGGTCGCGGCGGTACAGGCACTTGACCGAGGTCGCACCCTGGCGGATCGCCGTGCGCACGCAGTCCATCGCGGTGTCGCCGCCGCCGAGCACCACCACCTTCTTGCCGGCGGCGTTCAGCGAGCCGTCCTCATAGGCCTCCATGGAGTCGCCGAGCCCGACCTTGTTGGAGGTGGTCAGGTATTCCAGCGCCGGGACGATGTTCTTCAGCCCCGAGCCGGGGGCCTGGATGTCGCGGGCCTTGTAGACGCCGGTGGCGATCAGGATGGTGACGTGGCGCTCGCGCAGCTCGGCCAGCGATGCGTCGCGGCCGACCTCGAAATTGGAGTGGAAGATGACGCCGGCGTCGGCCAGACGCTGGACCCGGCGGGCGACGACGTCCTTCTCCAGCTTGAAGCCGGGGATGCCGTAGACCAGCAGGCCGCCCATGCGGTCGTAGCGGTCGTAGACATGGACCTCGTAGCCCTTGGCGCGCAGTTCCTCGGCGGCGGCGAGGCCGGCCGGGCCGGCGCCGACCACGCCGACCGACAGGCCCAGCTCGCGGACGGGGGTGCGCGGCTTGACCCAGCCGTTTTCCCAGGCGGTGTCGTTGATGTACTTCTCGACCGAGCCGATGGTGACGGCGCCGTGGGTCGACTGCTCGATGACGCAGTTGCCCTCGCACAGCCGGTCCTGCGGGCAGATGCGGCCGCAGATTTCGGGGAAGTTGTTGGTGGCCTGGGAGACCTCGTAAGCCTCCTCCAGACGGCCCTCGGCGGTCAGCTTCAGCCAGTCCGGGATGTTGTTCGAGACCGGGCAGTGCACCTGGCAGAAGGGAACGCCGCACTGCGAGCAGCGGTTGGCCTGCTCGCCGGCGCGCTCGTTGCTGAAGCGGGCGTAGATCTCGGCGAAGTCCTGGCGGCGGTCGGCGGCAGACCGCTTGTCGGGCATCTTCTGCGCGGTGTGCACGAAGCCCAACATTTTCTGGTTCGCCATGACGTCTGCTCCTTGCTTCGCGGCCCCGCCCGCTGTCGCGGGGGCATCGCCTTGCTGGGCCTGACCGGGGGCTGCGGCTATGGCCTACACCGACCGGCTGGGTTGAAATCGAACGTCCGCGAAGTGGCGGACGCTCGTCATATAACGCATGCGCCCACCCCGCGGAAGCACAAAAACACCGATAGGTCCGGTTTGTTGACCTTTTCTTCCGCAAGGCTGTAATGCGTGGGCGTGGCGGTGGGGTGTCACAAAAACACGACAGAAAATTAGTCCCAATTCAGGACTATCGCCCGAATAGGGGTACCGACGCCACGCCATCGCCAACCCCGGCCGCCGCCTGCTATAAGCGCTGCAACATTCACCGTGCCGAAGGCTACGTGCCGCGATGATGATCGATCAATATCTGGACGCCACTCTCCTGGGGTTGATTGAGGGGCTGACCGAGTTCCTGCCTGTCTCCTCCACCGGCCACCTGATCATGCTGGACGAACTGCTGGGCTTCGAGGGCCCGCCCGGCAAGGTGTTCGAAGTGGTGATCCAGCTCGGTGCCATCCTGGCGATCTGCGTCGTCTATTTCCAGCGGCTGTGGCATGTCGCCACAGGGCTGAAGGACGATCCCGGCGCCCGGCGTTTCGTGATGGCGGTAATCATCGCCTTCCTGCCGGCGATGGTGCTGGGCGCCGGTCTGCACGGCATCATCAAGTCGGTGCTGTTCAACCCCACCGTGGTCAGCATCGCGCTGATCGTCGGCGGCATCGCCATCCTGCTGGTGGAGCGGCTGATCCCGGTCGCCCGCTACCACAAGATCGAGAATTTCTCCGCCCCGCTGGCGCTGAAGATCGGCTTCTGCCAGTGCCTGGCCCTGGTGCCGGGCGTGTCGCGCTCGGGCGCCAGCATCCTGGGCGCCCTGCTGATGGGTGTCGACCGCAAGGCGGCGGCCGAGTTCTCCTTCTTCCTCGCGGTGCCGACCATGGCCGGCGCCACCGTCTACGACCTCTACAAGAACTGGTCGGTGATGAGCCTGGACAGCGGCCTGCTGATCCTGGTCGGCTTCGTCACCGCCTTCATCGCAGCAGCATTGGTGGTGAAGACGCTGGTCGACTTCGTCGGCCGCTACGGCTTCACCCCGTTCGGCTGGTACCGCATCGCCGTCGGCACCGGCATGCTGGCGTTCCTTTATCTGTAATGGCCGCAGGCCCAGGGCCGCGACTGCGGCCCCGCAGGCCCATGCCTGCGGAGGCAAGCGGCCGGATGGCCGCGCCCGCCGATTGAGGGCAAAAAAGCTAAACCACCCGCCGCGGCACCGCACGGGCCGCGGCGGCGGCCATGCCCAGCGCCAGCAGCGCGATCATCGCGAAGGCGGTGGCGAGGCTGGTGGCCTCGGCGATGAAGCCGACCAGCGGCGGACCGGCCAGCACGCCGGCATAGCCCATGGTGGACACCGCGGCGACCGCATGGTCGGGATGACCGCTGTCCACCGACCCCGCCGTGCTGAACAGCACCGGGACGACGTTCGACAGGCCGATCCCGGTCAGTCCGAAGCCGACCATCGCCAGCACCGGTGCTCCCCCCGCGACGATCCCCCCGGCCAGCACGCAGCCCAGTCCGGCCGTGGCCAGCAGCCCGCCGGCACGCATCAGCGTCGCCCCGCCGAAGCGGTGGCGCAGCCGGTCGCCGCTGAAACGCCCGGCCGCCATCGCGGCGCAGAACACGCCGAACCCCATGCCGGCGATGGAGGCCGGCGCGCCCAGATCGTCGCGCAGATGGATGGCGCTCCAGTCCAGGATGGCGCCCTCGCCCATGAAGGCCATCGCGGCGAGCAGGCCGAGCAGCAGGGTCTTGCGGTCGGGCAGCACCAGCCCGCCGCCGCCGGCGTTGCGGTCGGGCAGGAAACGCCCCTGCAAGGCCAGGAACAGCACCAGAAGCCCGGCCGACACCAGCCCGGCCTGCACCGCCGGCGCCATCAGCGGCAGCAGCAGCCCGCCCAGGCCCGCTCCGGCCAGCCCGCCGAGGCTCCACATCCCGTGCAGCGACGACATGATCGGCCGGCCCATCCGCCGCTCCACCAGCGCGCCCTGCGCGTTCATCGCGACGTCCATGGTGCCGCCCGACGCGCCGAACAGCGCCAGCACGATGCACAGCGTCGCCACGTCCGGCACCAGGGAGGGCAGGGGAAGCAGCCCGGCGAACAGCAGGGCGGTCACCCGCGTCACCGGCGCGCTGCCCAGCCGGCCCAGCAGCGGCCCGCTGGCGATCATCGCCGTGAGGGCGCCGACGGCAAGGCAGAGCAGGGCGGCACCCAGCACCGCCGGGCTGAGGTCCAGCCGGTTCTTCAGCAGCGGGATCTGCGTCGCCCACACGCCGAAGACGGTGCCGTTCAGGAAGAAGGCGGCGACGGTCGCCCAGCGCGCGGCCGATGCCTGTTCCGCCATCCGGCCCGACACGCCCCGGATATCCTCTGCTCCCGTCATCACCGTTCCCGCCGTGGTTGAACCGCCCACATGACGGCGGCGGCGGGGGAATTCAAGCGGCGATGGGGCAGGCGTGCCATGCCCGCGACGGGAGCGGCGGCGGCCCCCCGGTCTCCTCAACGCAAAAGCCCCGGCGCGGCGGCCGGGGCTTTCGGAAGGCACTGGGGAACGGACCCGCCCGTAGGCGGGAGTTGCCTCAATGGGCGTTATTGGTCTGCCCGCTGTACTTGCCGCCGACGATGAAGCGCGACAGGTAGGTCGGCACGATCACCTCGCAGGCCGCCAGCTCGGCGATGCCCAGATCCTTGAAGCCCAGCGCGCCCGGCGAGACGACGTTGTCCTGCTTCAGCAATGCCACCTGGTCGCGGGTCAGGGCCGGGGCCAGCACCGGCACCTTCTCCAGGATGCCTGCCAGCGACTCGGCGGCGCTCCAGGGGATGGTCACCAGCGGACGGTGGCGCTGGATGTTCTTCTGGGTCAGTTCCAGCAGTTCGCGGAAGGTGTAGATGCGCGGACCGCCCAGCTCGTAGGTCTTGCCGCGGCTGGCGTCGCTGTCCAGCGCCGCGATCACGGCGTCGGCCAGATCGCCGACATAGACCGGCTGGAACAGGGTCTTGCCGCCGCCGATCAGCGGCAGGGCCGGGGCCTTCTGCGCCATCGCCGCGAACTTGTTGAAGAAATTGTCCTCCGGCCCGAAGACGATGCTGGGGCGCAGGATGGTCGCCGCCGGGAAGGCGGACAGCACCGCCTGCTCGCCGGCCGCCTTGGAGCGGGCATAGACCGACGGCGAGGAGGCATCGGCGCCGATGGCGGAGATCTGGATCAGCCGGTTGACGCCCGCGGCGGCGGCCAGCCGGGCGATGCGCGACGCGGCGTCGACATGCACGCCCTGGAAGCTCTGGCTCCCGCGCTCGTACAGCACGCCCAGCAGGTTGATGGCGACATCCGCCCCCTGGAGGGCGCGGGCGACCGACACGTCGTCGGCGCAGTCGGTGGCGAACGGCACGATCTGGCCGACGGCGCCGGCCGTCTTCAGGAAGCCGGCCTTGCCCGGGTTGCGGGTGGCGATGCGGATGAGGGCGCCCGACTTGGCGAGGCGCCGGATCAGGTGGCGGCCGATGAAGCCCGAACCGCCGAACACCGTGATAACCTGAGTGCGATAGGACATCGACCGTCTCCCGTGCCGTTGCGCGCCGAAACCGGGGTCTTCGCGCTTTTAGCGCGCGCCCCCGCGCGTCGTCCGACTGTGTGTCGCCATAGAGGACTGCTGGAACTGCGGCCATGCTTATAGCGAATGGACCGCCCCCAATCTAGGGACTGCATCGTCGCGGCCGGGCGCCTGGGGGCGAAAACCCGCGATGTGGCAAAAAAATGAAGGGGCCGGAAAAAAGCTGTTGACGCCCCCCGGAAGGATCATTAAACAACCGCCCACACACCGAGCACCGAGCCCAGGTGGCGGAATTGGTAGACGCGCAGGTTTCAGGTACCTGTGGCAGAAATGTCGTGGAAGTTCGAGTCTTCTCCTGGGCACCATTTCTTTCTACCCGGCTGCGCCGCATGCACAGCTCCTTCGATTGAGAAGGAGGACGTGCAGAGCGGCGTTCGTCGTTTCTAGGGTCCATGGCCGGGGGCCTGACCACCCCGGGACGCGACCATGCCCATCGACCTTCATGACGGCGACCTCCCCGACGGCCTCGACCTCGGCGCCGGCGCCCGCGACAACTGCGTCGCCATCGACACCGAGACCATGGGGCTGAACCCCCACCGCGACCGCCTCTGCCTGGTGCAGCTGTCGGCTGGCGACGGTGCCGTCCATCTGGTGCAGTTCCGCCCCGGCCAGTACGAGGCGCCGAACCTGAAGCGCCTGCTCACCGATCCCACTGTGACCAAGCTGTTCCACTTCGCCCGCTTCGACGTGGCGGTGATGAAGGCTTACCTGGGCGTCGGCTGCCAGCCGGTCTACTGCACCAAGGTGGCCTCCAAGCTGGTCCGCACCTTCACCGACCGCCATGGCCTGAAGGATCTGTGCAAGGACCTGCTGGGCGTGGAAATCTCCAAGCAGCAGCAGTCCTCCGACTGGGGCGCGCCCGAACTGACCACCGACCAGATGAAGTACGCCGCGTCGGACGTGCTGCACCTGCACGACCTGAAGGCGAAGCTGGACGTCATGCTGGCGCGCGAGGGCCGCACCCATCTGGCCCGGGCCTGCTTCGACTTCCTGCCCGCCCGCGGCGAGCTGGATCTCGGCGGCTGGGAAACCCCGGACATTCTGGCGCACTAAGAGCGAGATGATCGCTCCCTGACCGGGGCGGGAGAGGGCGGCGATCTGCGACCAACCGCCCCTGACCGGGCGTTGATTTGACCCGGCGTCCGCCGGTGGGCATACTGCACGACGCGCCTGCCGGGAGTCCTCCGGGCAGGCGCCGTGTTTGTGAACGGCCCATCGCCGGGCCTTGCGAATGGAAGGCATGACAGCCTTGACCAGTGTTATCACGTCCAGCCTGACCGACAGTGCTGCGGCCTCGACCGGGTCCAGCCCGGTGGAGAACCGCGATCTCGCCTGCGCCACCCGCGTCCTGCGGACCGAGGCCGATGCGCTGCTGGCGCTGGCCGACAGCCTCGACGGCAAGTTCCTGCGGGCGCTCGACATCCTGCAGGGCATCGAAGGCCGCGTGATCGTCACCGGCATGGGCAAGTCGGGCCATGTCGCCCGCAAGATCGCCGCCACCATGGCCTCCACCGGCACGCCGGCCTTCTTCGTCCATCCGGGCGAGGCGAGCCACGGCGACCTCGGCATGATCGCCAAGATCGACGCGGTGGTGGCGCTGTCCAACTCCGGCGAGACGCACGAGCTGGCCGACATCATCGCCTACACCCGCCGCTTCGGCATTCCGCTGATCGGCATGACGCGGCGGGCCGTCTCGGCGCTGGCCGAACAGTCCGACGTGGCGCTGGTCATCCCGCCGGAACCGGAAGCCTGCCCGCTGGGTCTGGCGCCCACCACCTCCACCACCATGATGCTGGCGCTGGGCGATGCGCTGGCGGTGGCCCTGCTGGAACGGCGTGGCTTCTCCGCCGCCGATTTCCGCGAGTTCCACCCCGGCGGCCAGTTGGGCCGCGCATTGCTGAAGGTCACCGACATCATGCATAAGGGCGAGGATTTGCCCCTGTGCCGTCTTGACTCGCCGCTGTCCGACGTCATCTTCGAGATGACGGCCAAGCGGCTGGGCTGCGTCGGGGTGACCGACGATGCCGGGGCGCTGGCCGGGATCATCACCGACGGCGACCTGCGCCGTCATCTGACGCCGGAGCTTCTGGCGGAACGCGCGGACAGCATCATGTCGCCGCGGCCCAAGACCATCCGCCCCAAGGCGTTGATCGTCGAGGCGCTGCGCGAGATGAACGACAAGAAGATCACCACCCTGTTCGTGATCGAGGCCGACCGGCCGCTCGGCATCGTGCACATCCACGATGTCCTGCGCGCCGGTGCGGCCTGACGATTGTTCTGTCCATGATGGAAGCGAAGCGCCGAGCCGGAGGGACGAAAATTTGAGCCTGGACGACCTGCGCAGCCCTGATCGTACGACAGCCGGCCGCCCCGCCCCCGCCCCGAGCGCCGGGCAGACCTCCATCGGCGGCCTGTCCGCCGGTGGGCCGGATCTTCGCGCGCCGGACCGCCGCATGCCGGCGGCGGCCGCCGAACCGCCGGCGGCGCTGCGGGCGCACCGGCGGCGCGACACCCGTCCGGTCAGCCGGGTCTACAGCCGTTTCGTTTCCGCAATGAAGTTCGTGCTGCCGGCGGCGGCGCTGGCGATGGTGGCCCTGCTGGCCGCCTGGCCGTCGCTGAACAGCCCGCAGAGCGCCCGCGTCAGCGCCGACGCCGGGCAGAGCGAGATGCTGAAGCCGCGCTATTTCAGCCTGGACGAACACAACCAGCCCTTCTCGCTGGTGGCGGCCAAGGCCGACAAGTCGGCCGACCAGCCCGACATCGTCCTGCTGGACGACCCGCAGGCGGAGATGACGGAGACCGCCGGCACCTGGGTGACCATGCGGTCCGACAAGGGCTGGTACAACCAAGCCACCGGCATCCTGCTGATGCGCGGCAACGTGCATGTGCTGCGCGACGACGGCAACGAGTTCACCACCAGCGAGGCCGAGGCCGACATCCGCAAGGGCAACGCCTGGGGCGACAAGGCGGTGACCGGCCAGGGTCCGCAGGGCGAGATCAACGCCGTCGGCTTCCGCATGACGGACCGCGGCAAGAATGTCGTCTTCCTCAACCAGTCGAAGGCCGAGGTCCAGGCCGCCGAGCGCCCCGGGAGCAAGAAGCCGTGACGTCCAAACGGTCGCCATTCCGTCCCCCTACACTCCGTATTGCCCCGTTCCGTATTGCCCTGACCCTGTCGGCCATCCTGGCCGGCGGGTTTTTCTCTTTCGGAGCCCTGGTTCCAGGGCCGGCCTTCGCCCAGGGGCTGCCCGGCATGGGCGGCAAGCAGCCGGTGGAGATCAACGCCGATCAGGCGATCGAATGGCACCAGGACGTCCGCGCCTATGTCGCGCGCGGCAACGCGTCGGCCAAGCGCAACGACTCGACCGTCTTTGCCGACGTGCTGACCGCCTATTACCGCGAGGTTCCCGGCAAGGGCAACGAGGTGTTCCAGCTGGTGGCCGACGGCAACGTCCGCATCGTCAGCCCGAACCAGCAGGTGTTCGGCGACCATGGCGTCTATGACGTCGACAAGCAGGTCGCCGTCGTCACCGGCCGGGATTTGAGGCTGATCACCAACAAGGACGTGGTCACCGCCCGCGACAGCCTGGAATATTACGAGGCGCAGGACCTGACCGTGGCGCGCGGCGACGCGGTGGCGGTGCGCGGCAACGACCGGCTGCGCGCCGACGTGCTGATCGGCCGGCTGAAGAAGATGCCGGACGGCACCACCCAGATGGAGCGGATCGACGGCTCCGGCAACATCGTCGTCACCACCCCCACCGATGTGGCGCTGTCCGAAAAGCTGGTCTATTCGGTCGCCGACAATGTCGCGGTGCTGATCGGCAACGTGAAGATCACCCGCGGCGACAACCAGCTGAACGGCGAAGCCGCCGAGATGAACATGAACACCAAGATCAACCGCGTCATCGCCGGCCGCGACGCCGGCGGCCGGGTCAGCGGCCTGCTCATTCCCGGCGAAAAGAACGGGCCCGGCGCGCCCGCGGGCAAGAAGCAGTGACCGTGCTGACCGCGAACGGGCCCGGCGCCGCTCCCGCCGGCACCATCCCCACCGCCGCCGTCCCGACCGAAGGGCTGGTGGCCCAGCATCTCGGCAAGTCGTTCAAGAAGCGGCCGGTGGTGCGCGACGTCTCGATCAGCGTCCAGCGCGGCGAGGCGGTCGGGCTGCTCGGCCCCAACGGCGCCGGCAAGACAACCTGCTTCTACATGATCACCGGGCTGATCGCCGCCGATTCCGGCACGATCACGCTGGACGGCCAGGACATCACCGCGCTGCCGATGTACCGCCGCGCCCGGCTCGGCATCGGCTATCTGCCGCAGGAAGCCTCGATCTTCCGCGGCATGACGGTGGAGAACAACATCCGCTCGGTGCTGGAGGTGGTCGAGAGCGACCGCGACGCGCGTGAGGCGATGCTGGACGAGCTGCTGGCCGAATTCTCGGTGACGCATCTGCGCCGATCCCCCGCCCTGGCGCTGTCGGGCGGCGAGCGGCGGCGCGTGGAGATCGCCCGCGCGCTGGCCGGGCAGCCGCACTTCATCCTGCTGGACGAGCCGCTGGCCGGCATCGACCCCATCGCGGTGAACGACATCCGCGAGCTGGTCGGCCATCTGCGCGACCGTGGCATCGGCGTGCTGATCACCGACCACAATGTGCGTGAAACATTGGACCTCGTCGATCGGGCATACATTTTGCACGACGGTGTGGTACTAATGGAGGGACGGCCCGACGAGATCGTGGCGCACGAGGGGGTTCGCCGGGTCTATCTCGGTGACCGCTTCAGTCTGTAGCCCTCCGTTTCCACTGGTTCCGGTTCCACAGCCATGGCGCTTGCTCAACGTCTCGACCTTCGACAAGCCCAGACCCTGGTGATGACGCCGCAGCTGCAGCAGGCGATCAAGCTGCTGCAACTGTCGAACATCGAACTGTCGGACTTCGTCGACCGCGAGATCGAGCAGAACCCGCTGCTGGAGCGCGACGGCGGAGCGGCCGACGGCGGCAGCGATCCGGTGGGGCCGGCGGACGGCAGCGATGCGCCGGGCGGGCTGGACGGCCCCGGCGGCATGGAGGCCAACGGCCTAAGCATCGACGGGCTGAACGGCCGCGACGACGGGCCGGCCCTGCCGATGAGCGACGGGCGCACCCGCGACACGGTGGAGATGACCTCGTCGGACACGATGGCCTCCTCGTCGGAATCGCCGCTCGACACCGATTTCGAGAATGTCTACAGCGACGACCGCTTCTCTGACGGCTCGGACGGCGGCAGCGAGGTCTACGGCTCCTATGGCGAGCGCGGCGGCCGCAGCGGTTTCGAGGATGACGACAGCAACCTCGAAGCGACGCTGACCAGCGAGAAGAACCTCCGCGACCATCTGACCGAACAGCTGAAGATCGACCTGCCCGACCTGGGCGACCAGCTGATCGGGCTGGCCCTGATCGACATGCTGGACGAGGCCGGCTGGCTGATCGGCTTCGACGCCCAGGCGATGGCCGAGCAGCTCGGCTGCGGCGCCGACCGGGTGGAGCGGGTGCTGGCCGCCTGCCAGCGCTTCGACCCGCCGGGCATCTTCGCCCGCTCGCTGAAGGAATGCCTGGCGATCCAGCTGCGCGAGAAGAACCGGCTCGATCCGGCGATGGCGGCGCTGCTCGACAATCTGGAGCTTCTGGCCGCCCGCAACCTGCCGGCCATCATGAAGGTCTGCGGCGTCGATGCCGAGGACGTCGCCGACATGGTCGTCGACATCCGCAAGCTGAACCCGAAGCCGGCGCTGGCCTTCGACCACACCCCGGCCCAGCTGGTCACCCCCGACATCCTGATGCGCGCCAATCCCGGCGGCGGCTGGCTGATCGACCTGAACCCGGACACGCTGCCGCGGGTGCTGGTCAACCACCGCTATTTCGCCCGCATCTCCGACGGCGCCCGCAACAAGGCCGACAAGGAATACATTTCCGAGCGGTTCCAGTCGGCCAACTGGCTGGTCAAGTCGCTGCACCAGCGCGCCACCACCATTTTGAAGGTGGCGAGCGAGATCATCCGCCAGCAGGATGCGTTCTTCATCCATGGCGTCTCGCATCTGCGACCGCTGATCCTGCGTGACATCGCGGAGGCCATCGGCATGCATGAAAGCACAGTCAGCCGCGTCACCACCAACAAGTTCATGGCGACCCCGCGCGGCGTCTTCGAGCTGAAATACTTCTTCACCTCCGCAATCCAGGGTGCGGACGGGCAGGCCTCCCATTCCGCAGAAGCGGTTCGGCACCGCATCAAAACCATGATCGATGCGGAGAAGCCGGACGATGTGCTGTCCGACGACAAACTGGTGGAGATTCTCCGTGCGGAAGGGATCGACATTGCGCGAAGGACGGTCGCGAAGTATCGTGAAGCGATGAAAATACCGTCATCGGTGCAGCGACGCCGTGCCAAGATGTCACGCATGTAAGCGGTTCGGGCGGGGGAGGGCTCGATTGACAGTCCGGTGACCCTTGCCTATCGTCCCGGCCCGCAAGCGGCGGATCAGCATCTATGAGCCCGACATCTTCGGACGTCGTGTCTACACCGTCCCCAGCGGACCAATATTGGAAACGTTCCACCATGCAACTCTCCGTCAAAGGCAAGCAGCTCGATGTGGGTGACGCTCTGCGCACCCATGTGGCCGACAGCCTGAACGCCGTGGTCGGCAAGTACTTCGACAAGCCGATCGAGGCGAACGTGATCCTGACCAAGGATGCGCACCTCTACAAGGCCGATATCCAGGCCCATGTGGGCCGCGGGATCGTCCTGCAGAGCGCCGGCGACGCCACCGAACCCTATCCGGCCTTCGACATCGCCTGCGAGAAGCTGGCCAAGCGCCTGCGCCGCTACAAGCGCCGCCTGCGCGACCACCACGCGGCCGAGAACGGCGCCGCCCTCCCGGCGAGCTACCGGGTGCTGGAAGCCGAGACCGAGGAGCATCACGAGGAGGTCGAGGCTGCCGCCGACGGCGCCGCGAACCCGATGGTCGTCGCCGAGATGGAGACAAGCATCGCCACCCTGTCGGTCAGCGAGGCGGTGATGCGCCTGGAGCTGGCGCAGGCTCCGGCCCTGATGTTCCACAACGGTGCGCATGGCCGCCTGAACATGGTCTACCGCCGCGCCGACGGGAACATCGGCTGGGTCGACCCGGCGGAGAAGGCCGGCGCCTGACGGCGCCGACCCGTCTCGCCGGTCAATAAGCGTCATGCTCGACCTCATTTCTCCGCACGCCATCCTCCCGAACCTGAAGGCCGGCAACAAGAAGCAGGCCCTGCAGGAGATGGCGCGCAAAGCGTCCGAGCTGACCGGTCAGCACGAGCGGGCGATCTTCGACGTGCTTTTGGAGCGCGAACGGCTGGGCACGACCGGCGTGGGCCATGGCATCGCCATCCCGCACGGCAAGCTGTCCAGCCTGGACCGCGTCCATGGCGTCTTCGCCCGTGTGGAGCGGCCCATCGATTTCGATGCGATCGATGAGCAGCCGGTCGACCTGATCTTCCTCCTTCTCGCCCCGGAACAGGCGGGAGCCGATCACCTGAAGGCCCTTGCCCGCGTCTCGCGCCTTCTGCGGGACCAGTCCATGTGCGAGAAGCTGCGCGGAGCCCAGTCGGGCGACGCGATGTACGCGCTCCTGACCCAGCACGAGCCGAGCCCGTCCAACTGACGGGCCGCCAGTGAGGGGCAGACAGCCAAAGGGCCGCTGCACGCTCGTGCGCGGCCCTTTTTCTTTGGCGCTTGAACACCAATTAGTGTCGCGACGGCCGGGCTGGTACACTGGGCCGAGCCGACTTGTTTGACGGGGGCCAAGGCCATGGGAAACGCACAGCGCAAGCCCTGGATTTCGCCGCAGGACTATCTCGCCGCCGAACGGACCGCTGAGGTGCGGCACGAATATGTCGACGGCGAGGTCTTCGCCATGGTCGGAGCGAGCCTGAACCATGCACGGATCGTTGCACGTCTCGGATATGCGATCCGGCAGGCGGCACTGCGTCGTGGATGTGACGCCTTCACCAACGACGTGAAGGTCAGGGTGGAGGCGGCGAACGCCTACTACTATCCCGACATCGTGGCGACCTGTGCCGCTGACGACGACCCCTATGTGGTCAAGGACCCGGTCCTCGTCGTGGAGGTGTTGTCCGACAGCACCGAGGCCATCGACCGCCGCGAGAAGCGGACCAACTACCAGAAGATCACCTCCCTGCGCGAGATCGTCCTGGTCTCCCAGAGCGAGCGTCTGGTCGAGATCTACCGCCGCGACGGCGTCGGCTGGACCGTCGATGTCGTGCGCGACGGTCCAGTCATACTGGCCGCGTTGGACCTCTCTCTGCCGTTGGACGCGGTGTACGAGGATTGAGGGGCGATCACGCCCCCTCACCCCCGTTCCGCCCAGCCCATGTAGTTCACGTCCAAATCCCGCGCGTTCAGGCGGAACTCGTCGCTCAGCGGGTTGTACGTGATGCCGGTCAGGTCGCGTACGCTCAGGCCGTACGGGCGTACGATGGCGTTCAGTTCGGACGGGCGCAGGAACTGGCGCCAATTGTGGGTGCCGCGCGGCAGCCAGCGCAGGATGTACTCCGCCCCGACGATGGCGAGCGCGAAGGACTTCGGCGTGCGGTTCAGCGTTGCCAGGAACAGCGCGCCGCCCGGCGCCAGCAGATCGGACAGCGACTTCACGAACAGGGGAACGTCGGCGACATGCTCGATCACCTCCATCGCCAGCACCACGTCGAACGTCTCGCCGCTGGCGGCGAGCGCCTCGGCGGTGGTGGCGCGGTAATCGACGGCGGTGCCGGTCTCGGCGGCATGGGTGGCGGCGGTCTTGATGTTCTTCTCCGACGCATCCACCCCGACCACCGTGGCGCCCATCCGCGCCAGCGGTTCGGCCAGCAGGCCGCCGCCGCAGCCGATGTCGACGATGCGCAGGCCGGCCAGCGGGTTCGGCGCCAGCGGGTCGCGGCCCAGCCGCTTGCACACCGCATCGCGGATGTAGGTCAGGCGCAGCGGGTTCAGCCGGTGCAGCGGCTTGAACTTTCCGGCCGGGTCCCACCACTCGGCGGCGATGGCGGAGAAGCGGGCGACATCCTCCGGATCCACGGTTCCGCCGCCCATTCCGCCAATGGGGGCGGTTGCGGACGCGTGCGGGAAGGCGGAGGATGAGGCGGTCATGGTGAAAATCCGTAAACTGTGAGGCGGGACGGGCGCGGGCAACTTGCCTCGCTTCCAGCGACGGAGTATGGATACGCCGCCCCGCGCCGGCAACGGTGGAGCGGGGGTGCGCACAGCCGACCCGCATGACCCAGATGGCGAGATCCAGACGGCATGACCGGGCGGCCAGACATGGTGTGAGGTATGGCGCGGATCGTCCTGAAGTTCGGAGGCACGTCGGTCGGCGACATCGACCGCATCAAGAACGTGGCCCGGAAGGTCGAGCAAGAGGTGAAGGCGGGGCATCAGGTCGCCGTCGTCGTGTCGGCGATGTCCGGCGTGACCAACCAGCTCGTCAAATACTGCAACGAAATCGACAAGCTGCACGACGCCCGCGAATATGACGCGGTCGTGGCATCGGGCGAGCAGGTGACCTCCGGTCTCCTGGCCGTCGCCCTGCAGTCGCTCGGCATTCCCGCCCGCTCCTGGGCCGGCTGGCAGATTCCCATCCGCACCGACGACACGCACGGCAAGGCGCGCATCGTCTCCATCGACACCACCGAAATGGAAAAGTCCCTGCAGACCGGCGAAGTCGCCGTGGTCGCGGGCTTCCAGGGCGTGTCGGAGCATGGCCGCATCACCACGCTGGGCCGCGGCGGCTCGGACACCTCGGCGGTGGCGCTGGCGGCGGCGGTGAAGGCCGACCGCTGCGACATCTACACCGACGTGGACGGCGTCTACACCACCGACCCGCGCATCGTCACCAAGGCGCGCAAGCTCGACAAGATCACTTACGAGGAAATGCTGGAGATGGCCTCGCAGGGGGCCAAGGTGCTTCAGACCCGCTCGGTCGAGATGGCGATGAACCACCGCGTGCGCGTGCAGGTGCTGTCGAGCTTCGAAGCCGCTGCGGGCAGTTCGCTTCCCGGAACCCTGGTTGTTGACGAGGACGAGATCGTGGAAAAGGAAGTTGTTAGCGGCATCGCCTATAGCCGCGACGAGGCGAAGATCACCCTGGTGGGCGTCGCCGACCAGCCGGGCGTCGCCGCCGCCATCTTCGGTCCGCTGACCGACAACGCCGTCAACGTCGACATGATCGTCCAGAACGTGTCGGAAGACGGCAAGTCGACCGACATGACCTTCACCGTCGGCAAGGCGGACATCGCCCGCGCCGTGAAGGTGCTGGAGGATGCGCAGTCCACCCTGAACTACAAGCGCATCATTTCCGATGCCAACGTGGTCAAGGTGTCGGTCATCGGCGTCGGCATGCGCAGCCATGCCGGCGTCGCCCAGCGCATGTTCAAGGCGCTGGCCGACAAGGGCATCAACATCCAGGTCATCTCGACCTCGGAGATCAAGATCTCGGTCCTGATCGCCGAAGAGTATGCCGAGCTGGCGCTGCGTGCCCTGCACACCGCCTACGGCCTGGACGCCGCCTGATCGCAGGCGGGACCCGGGTGCCGGGGACGGGAACATCAGGAGAGGGCCGGCCATGACCGACGCCACATCATACGCGGCGGCAGCATCGGCCCGGCTCGACCGGCTCTGGCAGCGGGGCCGGGACTTTCTCGGCACCCGCACCGCCGTGATGGGCGGTGCGATGAGCTGGGTGTCGGAACGGCATCTGGTCTCCGCCATCTCCAACGCCGGCGGCTTCGGCGTGCTGGCCTGCGGCTCGATGGCCCCGGACCAGCTGGCGGTGGAGATCGCCGGCACCCGCGCGCTTACGACCAAGCCGTTCGGCGTCAACCTGATCAACATGCACCCGGCGCTGGACCAGCTGATCGACGTCTGCCGCGAGCAGACGGTCGGCCATGTGGTCGTCGCTGGCGGCCTGCCGACCGGCGCCACCCTGCGCCGCATCAAGGATGGCGGCGCCAGGGCGATGGCCTTCGCCCCCACGCTGGGGGCCGGCCGGCGGCTGGTGAAGCAGGGCGCCGACGCGCTGGTGATCGAGGGAACCGAGGCCGGCGGCCACATCGGCCCGGTCTCCACCACCGTGCTGGCGCAGGAGATCCTGCCCGACCTGCGCGATGTCCCGGTGTTCGTCGCCGGCGGCATCGGCCGGGGCGAGACGATCCTGTCCTATCTGGAGCTGGGAGCCGCCGGCGTGCAGGTCGGCACCCGCTTCGTCTGCGCCACCGAATGCGTGGCCCATCCCAATTTCAAGCAGGCCTTCATCCGGGCGTCCGCCCGCGACGCCCAGCCGTCGGTGCAGATCGACCCGCGTTTCCCGGTGATCCCGGTGCGCGCGCTGGCGAACGAGGCGTCCAAGCGCTTCATGGAATTCCAGCGCGACGTTATCGCCAGGGTCGATTCCGGCGCGATGAGCCGCGACGAAGGCATGCTGGAGATCGAGCATTTCTGGGCCGGCGCGCTGCGCCGCGCGGTGATCGAGGGCGACGTGGAGAGCGGCTCCCTGATGGCCGGGCAGAGCGTCGGGCTGGTCACCCGCGAACAGCCGGTGGCCGAAATCCTGGCCGAATTGATCGCCCAGGCCGAATCGGCGCTGGCACGGCGGGCGATGGATGAGGCATCGTTAAGCGTGATGACGGAGCCGACGGTGGGAGCGCTGTAGCGATGACCGACACCCTCGACACGGCAGCCGGTGACGGCGGTATGGGCGGGGGTGTGCATCCCCGCTTCGACGGCACCTCGTCGCGCCGGCTGCTCGCCCGGCTGCGCGACATCATGGCCGGGTCGGGGTCGGGGCAGGATCGGCTGGATAAGATCGTCACGCTGATCGCGGCGGAGATGAAGGCGGACGTCTGCTCCTGCTACGTCATGCGCGCCGGCGAGGTGCTGGAGCTGTTCTCCACCGAGGGCCTCAACAAGACCGCCGTCCACAACACCCGCCTGCGGGTGGGCGAGGGCATCGTCGGCTACATCGCCGGCCATGCCCGCCCGGTGGCGCTGGACAACGCGCCCTCCCATCCCAGCTTCGCCTACCGTCCGGAAACCGGCGAGGACCCGTTCCAGTCGCTGGCCGGCGTGCCGATCCTGCGCGGCAGCAAGGTGCGCGGCGTGCTGGTCATCCAGCACAAGGACCGCCGCCGCTATGTCGAGGAGGAGGTCGAGACCCTCCAGACCATCGCCATGGTCGTCGCCGAGCTGGTGGCCCAGAGCGAGCTGGTCAACCCGGTGGAGGTCACCACCACCGGCGATCCCGTGCTGGCGCCGGCCCGCCTGTCGGGCACGGCGATGAGCGCCGGGCTGGCCATGGGCCTCGCCGTCATCCACCGGCCGCAGCTGACCGTCCGCCAGATGGTGGCGGAGGATGCCGATGCCGAGCTGGAGCGCTTCAACACCGCGCTCCAGACCATGCACAGCGCCATCGACGATCTGCTGGAAGCTGCGTCGCTGGCGGGGCTCAGCGAACCGCGCGACATCCTGGAGACCTACCGGATGTTCGCCGAGGACCGCGGCTGGCTGTCGCGCATCCGCGAGGCGATCCGCGTCGGGCTGACGGCGGAAGCGGCGGTGCAGCAGGTCCAGAACGACACCCGCGCCCGCATGAGCCATCTGACCGATCCCTACATCCGGGAACGGTTGATGGATTTCGAGGATCTGACCAACAGGTTGCTGCAACATCTGGCCGGCAAGACCGGCACCACCGACGGCGCCACCCTGCCGGACGACATGATCCTGGTCGCCCGCTCGATGGGGCCGGCGGAGCTGCTGGATTACGACCGCACCCGCCTGCGCGGCCTGCTGCTGGAGGAGGGGTCGCCGGCCAGCCATGTCTGCATCGTCGCCCGCGCGCTCAACATCCCGGTGGTTCAGGCCGCCGACGCGCTGAACCGGATCGAGCCGCTCGATCAGCTGATCGTCGACGGCGACCATGGCTCTGTCTTCATCCGCCCGGCCGAAGACATCCAGATGGCCTTCGGCGAGGCGGTGGCGTTGCAGCACCGCAAGGAGCAGATGTATGCGGAAATCCGCAACCTGCCCTCGGTGACGCGCGACGGCGTGCCGATCTCCATCCAGCTGAACTGCGGCCTGCTGATCGACCTGCCGCACCTGACCGCCAGCGGGGCGGAGGGCGTCGGGCTCTACCGCACCGAAATCCCCTTCATGGTCCGGGCGTCATATCCCGACGTGACGGCGCAGACGACCCTCTATTCCCGCATCATGGACGAGGTCGGCCACAAGCCGATCGTCTTCCGCACGCTGGATGTCGGCGGCGACAAGATGCTGCCCTACATGACCGGCGGCGAGGAGGAGAACCCGGCGCTGGGCTGGCGTGCCGTGCGCATCGGGCTGGACCACCCGTCGCTGCTGCGCCAGCAGCTGCGGGCCCTGCTGCTGGCCGCCGCCGGCCGGCCGCTGTCGGTGATGTTCCCGATGATCGCCGAGGTCGCCGAGTTCGACGGCGCCCGCCGCCTGCTGGAGCTGGAGTTGAAGCGTCTTGCTGCCCAGGGGATCGAGGCGCCCAGCAGCCTGCGCGTCGGCACGATGCTGGAGGTGCCGTCGCTGTTGTGGCAACTCCCGGCCCTGCTGCCGAAGCTGGACTTCCTGTCGGTCGGCTCCAACGACCTGACCCAGTATCTGTTCGCCGCCGACCGCGGCAACCCGCGCACCTCGACCCGCTACGACCCGCTGTCGCCGTCGATGCTGTGCGTGCTGCGCCGTCTGGTCGACGAATGCAGCCGGCACAAGGTGTCGCTCAGCATCTGCGGCGAGATGGCGGGGCGGCCGCTGGATGCCATGGCGCTGATCGGCGTCGGCTTCCGCACCCTGTCGATGTCGCCGCCGTCCGTCGGTCCGGTGAAGACCATGCTGCGCTCGCTCGACGTCGCCGCCCTGCGGCAATATATGAGCGGGCTCTACACCGGTGCCGACCACAGCCTGCGCGACAAGCTGAAGACTTTCGGCAAGGATCACGGCGTGATCTTCTGATGCCGGCCGGGCGTGCGCAGGGCCGCCGTTGCGGGTAGTTTGCTCTTTTTTCAGGCAGGTCGCGAAAAGAATGGGCGGATCCGGTGTGGGTCCGCTCTTTTTTATTTGCCATTCCTGCCGGGCTGGCTGGCCGATACCATAAAATAAGTATCCTTTTCCCTCGATCTTCTTCAGCCTCGGGAACGACACCTGTAACCGCCAGCGCCAGCACGCTTTTTCATCGGAGGGCATTCATGCGCATACGCCTGGGCTACCAGCTGAATTTCAGCTTTCCGGCCCCCACCCCCATGATCGTGATGCTGAACGTGCATTACTCCCGCGTCGGCGACCTGGAGCGGCCAGACCATATCGTCACCAGCGTTCCGGCGCCGATCCAGGGTTATCGCGACAGCTTCGGCAACTGGTGCAGCCGGCTGGTCGCGCCCGCCGGTGCCATGACCATCAGCGCCGACAGCATCATCCGTGACAGCGGGGCGCAGGACCCGGTCGATTACGGCGCCGTCCAGCACCGCGTCGACGAATTGCCGGCCGACACGCTGCTGTTCCTGCTGGGAAGCCGCTATTGCGAGACCGACGTCCTGTCGGACGAGGCATGGCGGCTGTTCTCCGGCACGGCGCCGGGCTGGGCGCGGGTTCAGGCGATCTGCGACTTCGTCCACAACCACGTGACATTCGGCTACGAGCATTCCCGCCCGACGCGGACCGCCGCCCAGACCTATGCCGAGAAGCGCGGGGTCTGCCGCGACTTCGCCCACCTTGCGGTCGCCTTCTGCCGGGCGATGAACATTCCCGCGCGCTACTGCACCGGCTACATCAGCGACATCGGCCAGCCGCCGCCCTACGGGCCGATGGATTTTGCGGCCTGGATGGAGGTCTATCTGGGCGGCCGCTGGCATGTCTTCGATCCGCGCAACAATGCGCCCCGGATCGGACGCATCCTGATCGCGCAGGGGCGCGATGCGGCCGATGTGCCGCTCACCCACACCTTCGGCCCCAACACGCTGACAGAGTTCCGGGTCTGGACGGACGAGATCGGCGCGTAATCGACGCCTGTCCCTTCGGTCAAGCCGGGCCGGGGTCGGGACCCCGCCCGGTGTCCGGCACCGGGGACTTCACAGCGCCAGGGAAGGCTGCGGGACAGGGGCGGCGGCAAGGTCGGGAACGGCGGAGGCGCGGGCGCGTTGGCGGCGGGGCTGCTGCGCGATCCGGTGCAAATCCTCCACCCAGGGCGACGGATAGCTGTCGGTGCCGAAGACCCAGACGGTGCTGACGGCGCCGTCGGGCGCACGGAGCAGCACGCGGGCGTCATGACCGTCCTTTCCGGCATGGTTGGCGTGCTGCACCGCAGCGATCAGCGCGCCGGTCTTGCCGTTGGGGAAGGGGCCGTAGCGCTCTCCCTCCAGTCCGACGAACCAGCCATCCTTTCGGCACGACACGAGGTAATGGGCTGCGAGGCTCATGAGTCACTGCTCCTTGACGTCTATCGGCTGCTTGTCGGGCATCGGATGGAGGTCGGTTTGTGGATTTCTCGCGCGAGAGTCATGCCTCGAGCCAGTCGGCCCGAGCCGATCACGCTCTGACAGCGGCGGCGCCGGCCATGGTGAGACGGGTCAGCATGGCGCCCCGCAACAGGCTGGCATTGCCGGGGGGCGGAAAGTCGTGGGGAAGCCGATTTGTCGGCGCGCCGTGCGGCGCGGGATGCCAGCGGCGCTCGGCGTCCGTCCAGCGCAGCTGTTCGCGCAGCACGTCGGCACCAAGGGGCGATTGCCCGGCGATGGAGTGCAACAGGGATGTCATGGCGGTCCTCCGATCAGGATGTCGAGGACGGAGAGACGAACCCGTTCGTCCGGGCTATCCAGCCGGCGTGGCGGTTCGGAACGAGGATGGCAAGGCTTGTCCTGGCATCCATGGCTGTTCTCCGTGGGTGTTCTCCGGCGATGGTCGGTATCGCCAGAGGCGATGGCCATGCCATCCGGATCGAGTCACGCCAGGAAGAGCCTCGGACGAGAGATCCTTGGCGGAAAACAAGCAAGCCTGGGGTGGCCTTCGGTATACTCCAAATGGTAATCCGGTCGAAGATTTACAATGCGTATTGTAAAGAGTTTGTTTTCCGAAGATTTTCCCAATCGACGGAACCGGGATTTCCATCTGGATTATTTCATGAATCCAGCATCTTCCCGTCCTGTTGCCTATGCTGGGGCGCAGACGGATATCGAAAAATCAGGCGCTCTCCGAAACCTGAGGGACCGCCTCTCGCTCGGCGAAGGAGGCCCGCGCCTGCTCGATCTCGGCGTGGTGCGTCTCCGCCCAGATCCACACGCCGCAGAACGCCGCTCCCAAACTCTCGCCGAGCGGCGTCAGCGTGTAATCCACATGCGGCGGAATGACCGGATGCACCGTCCGCCGCACGAGGCCATCCCGTTCCATCTGGCGCACGGTCTGGGTCAGCATCTTCTGGCTGATCCGACCGACGACCTTGCCGAGCTGCGTGAAGCGCAAGGTGCCGTGCTCATGCAGGGCTTCGAGAATCAACATGGTCCATTTGTCGGCCACCTTGCCGATGATGTCGTGAACCAGCGCCTCGATGGCCGGATCGACCGTCTCGGGAGGCGGCTGCCGGCGCCGTGCCTCGATCTGCGGGTCAGGCAAAGCCTTGCGCATCCTACGCTCTCCTTTCGGTGCGTATAAATCTTTCCGGTGCCTACTTTTGTCTGGAGAGTGTGGGCGATAGCTTTCGGGCGGACAACAGCGAAAGTCACGCTCATGAAGACCGAAGGAAACACCATCCTGATCACGGGCGGCGGCTCAGGGATCGGCAAGGCTCTGGCCCACCGTTTTCATGATCTCGGCAACAGGGTGATCGTCGCCGGCCGCCGGGACGATGTGCTGCAACACGCGATCTCCGGCCGTCCGGACATGCACGCCATGACCTTCGATGCCGACAGCGCCGCGGGAGTCGCCGACTTCGCCCGGTGGGTGACGGCCGAGCATCCCGCTCTCAACGTGCTGATCAACAATGCCGGGATCATGCGCTTCGAGGCGCTCGATCGGCAGCGCGACCTTGGCGATGCGGAGGCGACCGTCGCCACCAACCTGCTCGGCCCCATCCGGCTGACCGACGCCCTGGTCGAGCATCTGGGCCGCCAGCCCGATGCCGCCCTGGTCAACGTCACCTCCGGCTTGGCCTTCGTGCCGCTCGTGTCCGCCCCGACCTACTCGGCGACCAAGGCGGCCATGCACCTCTACACGGTCGCCCTGCGCGAGGCGCTGAAGGGCAAGATCGAGGTCATCGAACTGGTGCCGCCGGCGGTCCAGACCGACCTCACCCCCGGGCAGGCCACCCGCCCGGGCTATCTGCCGCTGGCCGACTTCATCGACGAGGTGATGGCGCTGTTCCAGCAACAGCCGACCCCGCGCGAGATCCTGGTGCAGCGCGTCGCCTTCCAGCGCCAGGCCGAGGCGGAGCACCGGTTCGACGAGGCGGTGACCACGCTCAACGAGATGGCCCGCAAGGCGCGCGAAGCGCAGCAGTAGGGATGCGGAAAGGGCAACGCCGTTTGGATGTAAAAAAGCGGAGCCGCGAAGGCTCCGCTTTTTCTTGTCGCTTAACTGACCGAAGCCACCCTGTAGGATTCCACATAACCTGAGGCCTAGCGCATCGTAAGACTTTGATCTACTGATCGTCGTTTTTAGATAAGTTGAAGCTGTGTCCCGCATAAAATGAGGCGTTGGGCATCCAAACGCGCATATCATGAGGCGAGTAGAGCAAAAACGGAAACGGACAGTCCGCTCGTGAAAATGACGAATTTGGGGGCTTTGATGTCTTCAACATGTTGGATTTGCGGAAATATTGCGACCACAGGCGAGCATATGAACAAACGCTCTGACCTGCGTTCCGTTTTTGGTCACGTCTCACAGAACAATCCACTCTATAAGCACGATGCCAACGAGGTAAATCAGGTAATAAAAGGTCTTAACGTAGTTGCGCTCAAATCACCAGGGCGTCTATGCGCTAATTGTAATAACGCGCGAACTCAGTCTCACGACCGCGCATGGGAGAAGTTGTCACTCGCTCTCCGAGAGCATGATCGTCATATCCAGCCGGGAAAATTTATACGAACCACGAAAATATTTCGGTACGATACTAAGCGTGAAATGCTTAATGTCCACTTGTATTTTACAAAGTTATTTGGATGCCATATCGCTGGAAATGATGTTCCAATAAGTTTGGGTGAATTTTCTGAGGCAATTAAGAATGGCGTAGCCCATCCAAAAATTTTCTTACGGTTTGGTTGCGGGGCGATGTTTACAAGTCAGCCTGTTACCGGGATGTCCGATATGTGGCTTGCGCTTACATCGCACGATAACCAAGTCCGCTTCGCGACCTGGCTTTATCACGTCGGTGACATTTCAGTGAATGTTATGTTTGCAGTTCCTGGGGAAAGGCGGCAGGGTTTGATTGATGCTTGGCACCCAAGCCATGGTACGACCAGATTAAAGGTTGCTAATTTCTTGGAAGACACACCGGAAAAGTAGTTGGCGATATCCGATCTGCGCTGCCGAATATCACCAACTTTCTAATCCGCCTCGCTTTATCCGCGACGGCCTCACCTTATGTGAGATCCTTCAACCCCGATCACACGTCCAGGTTCGACACTTTCAGGGCGTTGTCTTGGATGAACTCGCGGCGCGGTTCGACGACGTCGCCCATCAAGGTGGAGAAGACCTCCTCCGCCTGATCGACGTGGCTGACGCGGACCTGCAACAGCGAGCGCTTGGTCGGGTCCAGCGTGGTTTCCCACAGCTGGTCCGGGTTCATCTCGCCCAGGCCCTTGTAGCGCTGGATGGTGACGCCGCGGCGGCCCAGCTCCATCACCGTGTCGAACAGGGCGACCGGGCCGGTCAGGGCACGGCTTTCCTTCTGCTTCTCGAAAGCCTTGCCAGCGGTGCCGAACACCCGCTTCAGGTCGGCGGCCAGCCCGTCGAGACGGCGGGCCTCGCCGCTCTTCAGCAGGTCGGTGTCGAACAGGTGGCGGTGGGTGACGCCGCGCCGGGCGCGGATCACCGCATAGCCGCCCTGGGGCAGCGCCTCGCCGCGCCAGCCGCCGTCGGCGTCCAGCCCGTTCATCCGCTCGGCCACCGCCTGCGCCGCCGCCTCGGCGGCCGCCTTGTCGTCGGCCAGCGCGGCGGACAGGGTGCCGGCGACCGACGCCTGCTCCACCACCATGGCGTTGCCGACCTTGCGCGACAGCGTGTCGATCGCCGGACGCGCGGTGCGGGCCTGCTCGACCAGAGCGGCCAACTGCTCGCCGATCAGCAGGGAGCCGTCCGACAGCCGGACCGACAGGTCGCCCAGCGCCGCCTCGACCAGATACTCTTCGAGCGCCCGGTCGTCCTTCAGGTAGCGTTCCTTGGCGTTGCCGCGCTTGATGCGGTAGAGCGGCGGCTGGGCGATGTAGAGATAGCCGCGCTCGATCAGGTCGGGCATCTGCCGGAAGAAGAAGGTCAGCAGCAGGGTGCGGATGTGGCTGCCGTCCACGTCCGCGTCGGTCATGATGATGATCTTGTGGTAGCGCGCCTTGTCGGCGTTGAACTCGTCGCTGATGCCGGTGCCCAGCGCCGCGATCAGCGTGCCGATCTCCGCCGAACCCAGCATCTTGTCCAGCCGCGCCCGCTCCACGTTCAGGATCTTGCCGCGCAGCGGCAGGATGGCCTGGGACTGGCGCGAGCGGCCCTGCTTGGCGGAACCGCCGGCCGAATCGCCCTCGACGATGAACAGTTCCGACAGAGCCGGGTCGCGCTCCTGGCAGTCGGCCAGCTTGCCCGGCAGCGACGACATGCTGAGCGAGCTTTTGCGTGTGATGTCGCGCGCCTTGCGGGCGGCCTCGCGGGCGGCGGCGGCTTCCACCACCTTCTGGATGACGCGGCGGGCGTCGGCCGGATGTTCCTCGAAATACTGGGCCAGCGCTTCGCCCACCACCGCCTCGACGACGGGGCGGACTTCCGACGAGACCAGCTTGTCCTTGGTCTGGCTGGAGAATTTCGGGTCCGGCACCTTCACCGACAGGACGCAGGTCAGGCCTTCACGGGCGTCGTCGCCCGACAGGCTGACCTTCTCCTTCTTGGCGATGCCGGATTCGGTCGCGTAGTTGTTGATCGCGCGGGTCAGCGCGGCGCGGAAGCCGGCGAGGTGGGTGCCGCCGTCCTTCTGCGGGATGTTGTTGGTGAAGCAGAGCGTCGTCTCGTGGTAGCTGTCGTTCCACTGGAGCGCGCATTCCACCGTCACCACGCCGCCATGCTCGGTCGGCCGCTCGTTCTTCAGCGTGATCGCCGGCTTGTGCAGCGCCGTCTTGGAGCGGTCGAGCCAGCTGACGAAGGCTTCCAGGCCGCCTTCGTAATGCAGGTCCTGCACCTTCGGCTCCACCCCGCGCGCGTCGGTCAGCAGCAGGCGGACGCCGGAGTTGAGGAAGGCCAGCTCGCGCAGCCGGTGTTCCAGCGTGGCGAAATCGAACTCGATGTTGGTGAAGGTCTCGGTCGAGGGCATGAAGGTGACTTCGGTGCCCGACAGCGGCTTGCCCTTCTCCGGCACCATCGGCGCCTCGCCGACGTCGGCCAGCGGCGCCTCGGCATTGCCATGGCGGAAGCGCATGGTCCAGGTCCGGCCGCCGCGCCAGATGCGCAGATCCAGCGTTTCCGACAGCGCGTTCACCACCGAGACGCCGACGCCGTGCAGGCCGCCGGAGACCTTGTAGCTGTTCTGGTTGAACTTGCCGCCGGCATGGAGCTGGGTCATCACGACCTCGGCCGCCGAGACGCCTTCCTCCGAATGGATGTCGGTCGGGATGCCGCGGCCGTTGTCGCGCACCGTGACCGATCCGTCGGCGTTGAGCACGACCTCGACCTTGTCGCAATAGCCGGCCAACGCCTCGTCGATGGCGTTGTCGACCACCTCGTACACCATGTGGTGCAGGCCGGATCCATCGTCGGTGTCGCCGATGTACATGCCGGGGCGTTTGCGCACGGCATCGAGCCCGCGCAGAACGGTGATCGACTCCGCCCCGTAGTCCGCCTGCTGGGGCTCCGACTGCGGGAGGTCGTTCTTCAGTGCTTCCTGTGCCATGCGTCGACTATAACAGATTCGGTTGCGGATACGGCGGTTTAGCGTGCGTCAGCATGCTTTTTTTCCGGGATTTTTCCCGGATTTCCACCCCTATCCGGGGCGGATGTGCGCGTCTTCGATGTGGAAGCGGCGGGCGTCGTCCCCAAGCGGGTCGAAAACCCCCTCGTCGGTGCCCGTCATCCAGGCCTGGGCGCCCAATGCCAGGATTTCGCCGAACAGCGCGGCGCGCCGCTCGGGGTCGAGATGGGCCGCCACCTCGTCCAGCAGAAGGATCGGCGCCGCGCCGCGTTCGGCCGCCAGCAGCCGGGCGTTGGCCAGGACGATGGCGATCAGCAGCGCCTTCTGCTCCCCGGTGGAACACAGCGCCGCCGGCATGTCCTTGGGCGCATGGCGGACGGCGAGGTCGCTCTTGTGCGGTCCCACCAACGCGCCGCCGCCGTCCGAATCGGCGCGGCGTCCGGCACGCAAGCTGTCGCGCAGCGCATCCTCCGCCGCCAGCGCCGGCCCCTCGTCCAGCCAGCGTTCCACCGTGCCGGCGACGGCGAGGTCGGCGCCGGGGAAGGGGCCGACCGAGCGGGCGCAGGCGGCGCGCAGCCGCTGCACAACCTCGCGCCTTGCCGCGGCGACGGCGATGCCGGTGGTCGCCATCTGATCCTCCAGCGCGCCGAGCCAGCCCTCGTCGAAGCGGCCGTCGCGCAGCAGGCGGGCGCGTTCGCGCAAGGCATGCTCGTAGCGCGACAGCCGGCCGGCATGGGCGGGGTCGAAGCCGAAGACCAGACGGTCGAGGAAACGCCGCCGTCCGCTCGACCCTTCGAGGAACAGGCGGTCCATCTGCGGGGTCAGCCAGACCATGGCGACATGGTCGGCGAGCGCGGTCTGGCCCTTGGCCGGGTGGCCGTCGATGCGCACCAGCCGGCGGTCGCGCTCCGAGCTGCGGCTTCCGTCATGCGGCTCGCGGCCTGTGCCGATCTCCACCGGTCCCAGCGGGGTGTCGAGCGTCGCCGCCACCGCCCAGCCGGCGCCGGGGGGCGAGCCCAGCCGTTCCACCTCGGCCAGCCGGGCGCCGCGGATGCCGCGGCCGGGGGCGAGGAAGCTGACGGCCTCCAGCAGATTGGTCTTGCCGGCGCCGTTCGGGCCGATCAGGGCGACGGGCCGGCGGTCGGGCTCCAGCCGCGCGGAGTCGTAGCCGCGGAAGCGCGTCAGCGTCATCCGCCTGACCGCCAGGGCCGGAGCGAAAGCCGGAGTTGCGGCGGACACGCCGCCGCTCATCGAAACTGCCGTGTGCTGCAACTGGTCCGTTCCGCCTGGGGCGGGGAGGATCCCCGCAGCCCCATCACACGCGCATCGGCATCAGGACGTAGAGCGCGGTCGAGTCGGCGACGTCGCGGATGATGGTCGGCGACGCGGCGTCGGCCAGCGTGAACTGGGCGCCCTCGCCCTCGATCTGCTGCGTGATGTCCAGCAGATAGCGAGAGTTGAAGCCGATTTCCAGGGGGGACTCGGCGTAGCTGACCTCCAGCTCCTCGGTCGCGCTGCCCGATTCCGGGCTGGTGGCGGACAGGGTGAGCGCGCCGCGGACGAGCGACAGCTTCACCGCCCGGCTCTTCTCGGTGGAGATGGTGGCGACGCGGTCGACGGCGGCGGCGAACAGCTTGGCGTCCACCTCCATCACCTTGTCGTTGCCGACCGGGATCACCCGCTCATAGTCGGGGAAGGTGCCGTCGATCAGCTTGGAGGTGACGACGACGCTGTCGAAGCCGAAGCGGATCTTGTTGTCGGACATCGACAGCTCGATGCGGTCGGCGGCCTCGTCGACCAGCTTGCGGATCTCGGTGACGGTCTTGCGCGGGATGATGACGCCGGGGATGCCCTCGGCCCCGTCCGGCAGCGGCATCTCGACCCGCGCCAGCCGGTGGCCGTCGGTGGCGACGGCGCGCAGCACCGGCGTCTCCAGGCTGCCCATCTTGCTCTTGGCGGCGTGCAGGTAGATGCCGTTCAGGTAATAGCGCGTCTCCTCGGTGGAGATGGCGAAGCGGGTGCGGTCGATCAGCCCGCGCAGGTCGGCGGCGGCGACCGAGAAATTGTGCTTCAGCTCGCCGCTGGACAGCTGCGGGAAATCCTCCACCGGCAGGCAGGACAGTTTGAACTGCGACCGGCCGGCGCGCAGCGTCAGAATGGTGCCGTCGCCGCCGATGTCCAGCTCCACCTGGCTGCCGTCGGGCAGCTTGCGGACGATGTCGAACAGGGTGTGGGCGGGGGCGGTGGTGCCGCCGGGGCGCCCGACCGTCGCCGGGACCGTCTCGACGATCTCAAGGTCCATGTCGGTGGCGGCCAGCGACAGTTCGCCGTCGCCCGCGCGCAGCAGGACGTTGGACAGGATCGGAATGGTGTTCCGCCGCTCGACCACACTCTGCACGTGACCCAGGGAACGGAGAAGGGCGGCGCGTTCGATGGTGATGTTCATGCTGGCGTCGTCTCGGCGGGGCTGAGTTTGCGAAGCCCGCCGGGAGGCCGGCCGTCGTCCGGCCGTCCCGCCCCGAGCGGGCGCGCATCATACCACATCGACGGGGTCGTCGAACCAAATTGTTGCGGCTAAGGCCTTTGGCCGAAGGGGATTCACGCCTCGGCGCGCCGTCTTGCCTCATGCAGGCGCAGGATATCGACGAAATCGGCGCTCTGCCAGTTGCGGGACCGGCTCAACTCGCTGCGCACGCTGGCGACGAAGGCGTCGATCACCGCCCATTCGTCCCCGGCGATCTCGCCATCCGTCTCCAGATAGCTGTAGACCACCCGCTGCAGGCCCTGGCTGACCGGGCTGATCCAGCCGTCCACCGTCTCGCCCATCGCCGCCATCAGCCGGCGGATGCGCAGCATGTGGGCCATGCGGTGGGCCGGCCTCTCCTGTGGCTCGGCCTTCATCGCCTGGAGGAAGGCGAGCCGGCCGGTCTCCACCGCATAGAGGCGCAGCGACTTCAGCTCCGGGTTGGCATAGCCGGCGGCTCCGAGCGTGCGGCCCCAGCGCCACACCAGCTCCAGCAGCCAGACGATGTCCTCATGGTCGGGCACCGGGGCGTGGCGGGCGTTCATCGCCGCCTGCATCCGGGCGGCCAGCGCCGGCATCACCGTGCCGGTCAGTTCGCGGCTGACCGCCGCCAGTTCCGCCCGCAGGGCCGGGCCGGTCGAGCGGCTGGCGAGGAAGCCGGTGCCGGACAGCGCGGTCAGCGCCCGGTCGAAGCGCTCCACCGCCTCGTGGAGCAGGGCGCGGGTCGGGGCGGGGGCGGAGAGGACTCCGCCATCCCCAATCTCTCCATTTGGGATGTCCATGTCGCCGAACATGCCGTCCACCACCTCGCGGATGGTGGTGCAGGCGGCGGTGAAATGGCAGAGCAGGGCGCGCAGCAGCGGGTGGGACTCGCGCACCGCCGGCCCCCCATGCTCGCGCACATGGCGCAGGAACACGTCGTAGCGCCGCTTGACGTTCAGCCCGTAGAGCGGGGCGAACCAGGCCAGCAGCTGCGACTGGTCGCGGAAGGGCAGGCCGAGGTCGCGCACCCGGCGGACGAAGCCGACCATCAGCGCCGACTGACAGTCCACCTCAGCGGACGATGGGATGGCGGACGATGGCGCGGCCGACCGCGGGTCGCCGGCACCCTGCACGTCCCCCATCCGCATCTCGTCGATGTCGCGGCGCATGCGCTCGGTCAGCGGCACCAGCACCGCGTTGTGCTCCAGCAGGGCGCGGACGAAGCCCAGTAGGTCGCCGTCGATCGGCGCCTTGCGGCCGAGATACTGGGTGCGGAGCGCCGCGTCGTGATGAGCCTCGTCATTGGCCAGCGCCAGGAAGCGGTCGGTCAGCTTGCGGTCGCCGGCCATGGCGTAGAGGAAGTCGAGCGCCTCCTTGCGCATCAGCTCGCGCATCGCCATCGCGTCGGGGCTTGCCAGCACGGCATCCAGCATCGCCTCGCGCGCCATGCCGTCCAGCCGGCTCTGCACCTCCGCCGCCAGCCCCGGAAAGGCATAGCGGGTCAGCGCCGACCAGATGCCGCCCATGTCCACCCGCTGGATCAGTGCCGGCACCGACTCGGCCGAGCGGTAGAGAACGGGGTCGTCGACCAGGAAGGGTTCGAACAGGCTGGTGAACAGGCGGCGCGCCTTCATCGGCCGCAGGCGGTTGAAATGGTCGACCAGCGCATCGCGCAGGTGCCGCGCCCGTTCGCCGTTCGGGCTGGGCGTCCCTTCGACCGCGTCCAGCACCGACCGGATGGCGTGCATCGGGATGCGGGCGACGACCTCGTCCATCTGGCGGCGGAAGGCGGCGACATCGGTGGCGCTCCCGCCCGGCGAGGGCCCACCCGGCGAAGAGGCCGGGGATGCGGCAAGGGATGCTGTGGAGAGGGTGGCCGTCGGCGTGCTGTTCATGCGCACAACACCTCGCGGGATGGTCGTCGCCTGGGCGCTTATGATCCCGCGAGATTATTAAATATCTTCTGCTAATTCCACGCGTGTCTTCGGAAAAGTCTTATGATTACCGGTATATGTCAGGGAATTGCTTTGTAACCTTAGCTTTACTGTTTGCCCCTGGTCTTCGCTACAGCCCCGCCGCCAGCTGGGCGTCCAGCCCGGCGCGATAGTCGGGATAGGAGAGGGCGACGCCGAGCTGGCGCTTGATGCGGTCGTTCTTCACCCGGCGGCAATCGGCGTAGAAGCTGGCGGCCATCGGCGACATCTCCGCTTGGTCGAACGGCACCAACGGCGGCGGCTCCACCCCCAGCAGGCGGCAGGCATACTCCACCACCTCGTGCGACGGGCTGGGCAGATCGTCGGCGACGTTGTAGATGGCGCCCAGCGTCGGCCGTGCCATCGACGCCCGCAGCGTGCCGGCGATGTCGTCGACATGGATGCGGCAGAAGACCTGACCCGGCTTGTCGACCCGCTTGGCGATGCCGTCGCGCACCGAATCGATGGCGCTGCGGCCGGGGCCGTAAATTCCGGCCAGCCGGAACAGATGCATCGGCACGCCATACTGCCGGTACAGGTTCAGCCAGCCGCGCTCCGCCTCCACCCGCCGCTTCTGGCGTTCGCCGGTCGGCTTCAGCCAGGATGCCTCGCTCACCCACTCGCCGCCGGTGTCGCCATAGACGCCGGTGGTGGACAGATAGCCGGCCCAGTCCAGCGTGCGCAGGTCGGCCAGATCGCGGGCATGCTGGTCGAGCACCGGGTCGCCCTTGCCGTCCGGCGGGATGCTGACCAGCAGATGGGTGGTGCCGGCCAGCGCCGCCGTCGCATCGGCCAGCGGCCGGCCGCGCTCGAACAGGAAGGCCTCTATGCCCTGGGCCTCCAGCTCCGCCTTCTTCTCCTCGCTGCGGCAGGTGGCGGCGATGCGCCAGCCCTCGGCGCGCAGCCGGTCGGCGAAGACGCGGGCGCTGTAGCCGAGGCCGAAGACGAACAGGCGGGGATCGGTCATCGCGGGCGGTTCCGGTTGGAGCGGCGGAGGGGCGGCAAACTGTGTAGCACCGAACTGTGTAACACCGGGACCGGGCCTGCGGACTTGCGCCCCGCCCGGCGATGGCGGAGTGTAAAGGCACCATGACCCGACGCAATCTTTACCTTTCCGGCGCTCTCGCGCTTGGGCTTCTCGCCGCCGTGCCGGCCCCCCTGCCGGCCGCCCAGGCCGGGCCCTCATCTTCCGGGCCTTCATCCTCCGGACAGCCCTCCACCCTCGACCGCAACCGCGAGCTTCAGGCCTGCGCCGCCAAGGCGGAGGCAAACCCGGACGCCGCCATGGCCGACGCCAGGCGCTGGCAGCAGCAGGGTGGCGGCGACTCCGCGAAGCTCTGCGAGGCGCTGGCGCTGTTCCATGCCGGCGACTTCAAGGCGGCCGGCGCCCAGATGGAGGCGCTGGTGCCGACGCTGGGCAAGGACGATCCCAGGGCCGCCGCCTCGCTGCTCGGCCGCGCCGGCTGGGCATGGCTGCGGGCCGGCGACCAGGGGCGGGCGGAGCGGCTCTACAGCGCCGCGCTCGACAAGACGCCGGGCGACGTCGACCTGCTGATCGACCGCGCCTTCGCCCGTGCGGAGGGGGAGCGCTTCTGGGATGCCGTCGCCGATCTGGATGCGGCGCTGACCCGCGACCCGAAGCGGGCCGACGCCTACCTCTACCGGGCGAGCGCGCAGAAGGCGCTGTCCAACTACCGGCAGGCGCTGGCCGACATCGACCAGGCGCTGGAGCTGAAGCCCGGCGATCCGGAGGCGATCCTGCTGCGCGGCAACGTCAAGGCGCTGGGCGGCAATCTGGGGGCCGCGCGCGACGACTGGTCGCTGGCCCGCCGCGTCGCCCCCGACAGCGAATGGGGCCGCGCCGCCGCCGACAACCTCGCCCGCACCGCGGAGGTCGCGGGGGATGCCGGCAAGGACAAGGCGAAGGAAAAGAAGGTGCAGTGAGGGGGGATTCCCCCTACGGCCTCCAAAAGAAAAAGCCCCGCCGCGGTGACCGCGGGCGGGGCTTTTTCTTAACAGCGACCGGTTGGGCCGCTTACAGGACCGAATCGACCCACTGGAACAGGGCGCCCTTGGGCAGGGCGCCGATCTTGGTGGCGGCGACGCTGCCGCCCTTGAACAGCATCAGCGTCGGAATGCCGCGCACGCCATACTTGGTCGGGGTGTCCGGGTTCTCGTCGATGTTCAGCTTGGCGACGGTGACCCTGCCGGCATACTCGCCGGCCAGATCGTCGAGCGCCGGGGCGATCATCTTGCAGGGCCCGCACCATTCCGCCCAGAAATCGACCAGGACCGGGCCGCCGGCCTTCAGGACGTCCTGCTCGAAGTTGTCGTCGGTAACCTTGATGGTGGTGCTCATGTGACCTCGTGCTGGATTCGGAAGCGCCGCGGACCGGTTGTGAAAGGCCGGCGGCCATCGCCCCGTCAGTGGAATTGAGCAAAATGTAGGGCGGAGGCGCCCGGCCGGTCAAGTCACCCCATCTTTCGGGTGAGCCGCCGGCCGCTCCTCACCCCACCCTGGGTGCCAGTCCGGCCGCCGCCGCGTCCATCACCGAGGGCGGCAGCTCCATGGTGTAGGGACCGTCGGTCCACAGCAGCACGCAACGCACCCGCCGCCCCGGATAGACCGCGCGCAACGCCTCGCGGTAGGCCGCCATCTGGCGCCGGTAAACCATTGGAACGTCTTCCAGATCCCGCGGCGGCGGCCGGTTGGTCTTGTAGTCGACGATCCACACCGTATCCCCGGTCAGCGCCAGCCGGTCGATGCGGCCGGCCAGCGCCCGGCTGCCGTCGCCGAGCGCCACCACGCCGATCAGCGGCACCTCCGCCCGCGAGCCGGGGCCGAACAGATGCGCGAACTCCGCATGGCTCAGCACCGCCAGCGTCTCCCGCGCGATGGCATCCTGCTGCTCCGGCGTCAGCTTGTGCGCCGGGCGGGCGAGGAAGCGGCGGCAGGCGGCCTCCCGCGCCGCCTCGGCCAGGTTGGGCAGCGTCTGCAACAGCCGGTGGACCAGCAGGCCGCGGCGGAAGCGCTGGCCGTCGTCGTTGCCGAGCGGCGAGCGCACCGCCGGCTCCTCGCCGTCGGGCCGCGACGGGGTCAGCGGGCGCGACGGTTCCGGCTCGCCCGGCGGCGGTTCGCCGATCCAGGGCGGCGGCGGCTCGGCGGCGGCGCTCTCCTCGGTCTCGACATGGCGCGGCACCACGGCGGTCTGGGCGCCGACCAGCCGCCAGCCCTCGCCCGCCCAGCCGTCGGGGCAGAGGCCGGTGAAGTCGAAGGGATGCTGCACGCCGTTGTCGCGCATCGCCTCCTCGACCAGCCGGTACCAGCAATCGTCGGACGGTTCGCGCTTGCCCTGGTGGCCGCAGATGTAGAGCCGGTCCTCGGCCCGCGTCAGCGCGACATAGAGCAGCCGGCGGTATTCCTGGTCGCGCCGCCGGTTGGCCCGCGCCCGCGCCTCGGCGCACAGCCCGTCCTCCTGGCTGCGCCGGGCGGCGAACAGCGGCACCGGGCAGTCGTCGTCCGGCCACAGGATCGGCGGGCTCTGGGTCGGGCTGCCCAGCGTGTCGGGCAGGAAGACGATGGGCGCCTGCAACCCCTTGGAGCCGTGGACGGTCATGATCCGCACGGTGCCGCCGCCCTGTTCCAGCTCGCGCTTGATCTCGGCGTCGCTGGCCGCCAGCCAGGCCAGGAAATTCTGCAGGGACGGCGGCTCGGTCTTCTCGAAGGCGAGGCAGACGGCCAGGAACTCCTCCAGCGGGTCCTGGGCGTCGGGGCCGAGCCGCTTCAGGATCGCGCGCCGCCCCGACCGGCCGTCGGCCGGGCAGGGCCGGTTCAGCAGGCCGGCGAACAGCTCATAGGGCGCCGAGAAGTCGGTGCGCGCCAGCAGGTCGCCGAGATAGCGCCGGGCCGGGCGGAAGTCCGGTTCCGTCTCCGCCAGCGCCACCAGCGAGCGCCACAGCGTGCCGCGCCGGCCATGGGCGACGCGGAACAGCGCCTCCTCGGTCAGCCCGATCAGCGGCCCCTTCAGCACGGTGGCGAGCGTCAGGTCGTCGTCGGGCAGCAGCAGGAAGTCGGACAGCGCCACCAGATCCATGACGGCGAGCTGCTCGGTCAGCACCATGCGGTCGACGCCGGCCACCGGCACGCCGCGGTCCTTCAGCGCGCGGACCAGTTCGGTGACGAAGGCGGTGCGGCGGCGGACCAGCACCATCACGTCGCCGGGCTGCACCGGCCGGCCCTTGGCCACCAGCGTCTCGCCGCCGTCGATCCAGCGGTGCACCGTCGCCGCGATGACCGAGGCGAGACGGGCCGACGGCGAGTCGGCGGTCTCGCGCGCCACCGGCGGCGCCCAGGCCGGAGTCTCGATGGCCTCCGCCGGCTTCACCGGCGGCCACAGCTCGACCAGCCCGGCCTGCCCGCGGCGGAAGGCGCGGTGGCGGATGACGGGGCTGGCGTCCGACGCCACGCCGTCGCGGGCATGGTCGAGCGCGAAGACGGCGTCCACCGTCTCCAGCACCGCCGAGGTCGAGCGGAAGGAGATGTCGAGGTCTACCCCCGCCCATGTCCGTTGCGCCACCTCCGCCTTGTCCTGGAAATGGCGGCGCATGCGGGCGAATTCGGCGGGATCGGCACGCTGGAAGCTGAAGATCGACTGCTTCTCGTCGCCCACGGCGAAGACGGTGCGGATCTTGCCGTCGGGGGCGGCGGCCTCCAGCTCGACGAAGAACTCGCCGGCCAGCGAGGCGACGATGGCCCACTGGTCGGGGTTGGTGTCCTGCGCCTCGTCGATCAGGATGTGGTCCAGGCCGCCGTCCAGCTTGTACAGCACCCAGGGTACCCGCGGCGTGCCGTCCTTGCCGCTCAAGAGCCGGTTGGCCGCCAGGATCAGATCGTCGTAATCCAAGAGGGCGCGGGCCGCCTTGCGCTCGCGGTAGGCCTCCAGCATCGCCTGCGCCAGCGTCAGCAGGGCGGTGGTCGAGGCGGCGACCCCGGCGGCCTTGACCCGCTCCGAAATCTCGACCAGCCGCTCTGCCTCCTTTTGCAGGGAGAGCAGCGCCTGCGGGTAGGCGGTGGCCGGCTTCTTGGTCATCAGCGTCTTGCGCGGGCTGCCTTCCGCGGTCAGGAACAGGCGCTTGTAGGCCTCGAAGGCACGGACCCGGCGGTCGGCGGCGTCCAGCCAGTGCTGGATGGCGATGCCGCGCTCCTGGTCGCTGGCGCTGCCGCCCGACAGCGCCCGGCAGGCCTCGCGCAGGGCCGGCGGCTCGCACTGGTCGTCATGGCAGGCATGGGTGAGGATCGTTTCCTCGGTCACGCCAGGCGGCACCTTGAGCGTGTCGTGGATGGCGTCGATCAGACCGTCCAGCCCGTGGAAACGCTCGAACAGCTTCTCCACCTGCCCGCGCTGGCTCGCCAGCTCGGCCAGCAGCCCGGCGAAATCCTCGGCGTTCAGCTCGCCGGTCAGCCGGCCCATGGCACGGCCGAGCGGGCTGTCCGGCTCGGTGCGGCCGGCATGCAGCACGGCGTCGCGCGCCTCGGTCAGCAGCCCGTCGGCGGTGCGGTCGTCCATCACGTCGAAATGCGGCGCCAGTTCGGCTTCCAGCGGGAAGCGGCGCAGCAGCGACTGGCAGAAGGCGTGGATGGTCTGGATCTTCATGCCGCCGGGGCAGTCCACCACCTGGGCGAACAGCCGCCTTGCGTTCAGCCGCGCCTCCATCGACGGCCGCTCGCCGCACAGGTCGGCCAGCCGGTCCTCCAGCGCGTCGTCGGGCAGGGTGGCCCACAGGCCGAGCGTCCGGTTGATGCGGATCGCCATTTCCGCCGCGGCGGCCTTGGTGAAGGTCAGGCAGAGGATGCGCGCCGGCGGCGTGCCCGACAGCATCAGCCGCAGCACCCGGTCGGTCAGCACCTTGGTCTTGCCCGAGCCGGCCGAGGCCCCGACCCAGACCGACGCCGTCGGATCGGACGCCCGCCGCTGCGCCACATTGGGATCGAGCGGTAGGGTGCGGGGGGACAGGTCGGTCATGGTCATGGGCGATGCTTCCGGTGCCGGGGCAGGCGTTTATCCCCTCTCCCCCCTGGGGAGAGGGTTAGGGTGAGGGGGATGCACCGCAGGAACTTTGGGGCAGGCACGCCACGCTTCCCCCTCACCCCGACCCTCTCCCCGGGGGGGAGAGGGAGATTGTCCCCGGATCGAGCGAACCCCATCACTCGCCCTCCCCGCCGCCCGACGACCATTCCTGGACGCGGGCCAGATGCGCATAGTCCGTATAGCGCGGCGCCATCGCCGGCCGTGGGCGGGAGCGGTAGGGCGTGTTCGGGTCGTCGAACTGCGCGATCAGCGCCTCCAGACCGGCCCGCGCCTCCTCGCCCAGGGACGCCGGGTCGCCCTTCACCGGCTTCTCCTCGCCGGCCGGATCGCCGCCGGACAGGCGCCAGAAGGTCAGCTCGGCCACCGCGCCCTTGTCCACCCCGCTGAAGCCGCCGGCCGCGGCGATGGCGGCCTCTAGCGGCAGCTGCGGGGCGAAGCCAAGCTCGATCTCCCGCGCGCTCGGCGGGGTGCCGGTCTTGTAGTCGATCACCACCAGCCCGTCGGGGCCGCGGTCGATGCGGTCGGCCTTGGCGGTCAGGGCGAAGGGGCCGCCGGGGCCGGACAGCTCCAGCCGGCCCGGCACTTCGGTCGCCAGCGGGCGGATGCGGGGGCGGCGCTCGCGCTCCAGATCGACGAACCAGCCGGCCACGCGTTCGAAGCGCGGCCACCAGAAGGCCCAGACGTCGGGATGACTGCGCAGCAGCGGGCCGAAGCGTTCGCGCCCCAGCGCGATCAGCCGGTTGAGCGCGTCATGCGGCAGCAGTCCGGGATGCTCGCGGACGAAGGCGTCGAGCGTGTCGTGGATGATCTGGCCGCGGTCCGACGCGCCCGGATCGGCGGCGATGGGGTCGAGTGCGCGCAGCCGCAGGGCGTGGCGGGCATAGATGGCGTAGGGATCGCGCATCCAGGTCTCGATCTCGGTCACCGACAGCTTGCGCGGCCGGGCGGCCAGCGGTGGGCGCGGCTCCGGCGCCGCCACCGGCTGCACGCGGTCCGGCTCGTCCAGCTCGCGCGCCCAGCCGAGCCAGCAGGCCCCGCGCTCCTCGATCACGCCGTCCAGATCCAGCGCCTTCAGCACGGTTTCCAGCCGCAGGAGCCAGCGCGACGGCACGGTCGGCGTGCCCTCCACCCGTGCCGCGCGGGTCAGCACCACCTGCGGCGCGCCGCAGGCGTGGGCGAAGTCGTGGGCCGACATGCCGACCAGCCGTTCCGGGCTGGGCAGGCCGAAATCGCGCCGCATCGGCCGCGACATCCAGGGGTCGGCGGAGGCGGCCGGCGGCCAGGTTCCCTCGTTCAGCCCGCCCAGGATGGTCAGGTCGAGATGCTGGAGGCGCGCCTCCATCGGACCCAGAATGAACAGGCGCGGGTGCAGGCCATAGCGGGGACGCACCGCCCGCGCGCTCATCAGCGCGTCGAGCAGGGCCGGGTAATCCTTGGCCGGGATCGCCGGGAAGCCGTCGGCGGCATCGAGCAGGTCGTGGATGAAGCGCGCCGCCTCCTCGCCGTCGTCCTGGCGCCACAGCCGCTCCGCCCCGGTCAGTTCGTCGTCGGCGGCCAGCGATTCGCAGAAGGCGACATGGGCGCGCACGAGGTCGGCCAGCGGCGTCTCGCCGGCCAGCGCCTCGAGGAAGGGGGCGGCGCGCTGGCCGATGTCGACCAGCCATGTGCGCAGGAACTCCTGCTGCTCCTCATGGTCGAAGCGCTCGGCCTGTTCCAGCGCCGCCAGCACGCCGTCGAAGCCCTCCGCCGGGCGGGGGCCGCGCAGCACGACGCGCTCCAGCGCACGGGCGGCGGCGCGGAAATCCGCCGAGTCGCGTCCGCCCGCCGCCATCGGGTGCTTGGCGAGCGCCAGCAGGGCCAGCGGATGGACGCGGCTCGCCGCCAGCTCCGCCGTCAGCCGCAGATAGGTGCCGACCGCGGTGTGGGCGAGCGGCTGGCCGCCGGAATCGTTGACCAGGATGCCCCAGCGCGCCAGCGCCATGGCGACCCGGCGGCCCAGATTGCGGTCGGGGGTGATCAGCGCCGCGGTCTTCGTCGGGGTTTCCAGCGCATGGCGCATCAGCAGCGCGATGACCTGCGCCTCCTCCTCCGAGGTGGCGGCGTCGATCCGGGTCAGCCCGTCCAGCGCCGCGGCGTCCACCCCGGACAACTCGCGCCAGCCTTCGGTGGTCGCCGCCGGGCGCATCGCCTCGGCGATCAGGCGGGCGCGGGCACCGCGCGGTTCCGGCGCATCGGTCCAGGGCAGCACCTCGTGCCGCTCCACCTCCAGCAGGCGGATCAACTGCGACAGCCCGTGCTGCGGATGGGATTCGTCCCCTGCGATGGCGTCCCAGATCGTGTCGTCGGCCCCGGTGTCGAGGCCGGGCAGCACCACCGCTCCGTGCGGCAGCCGGGCGATGACCGCCAGCAGTTCCGTCGTCGCGACGATGGAGCCGGTGGAGCCGGCGGCGATCACCATGCCCGGCGGCGGGGCGGCCTGCCAGAGGGCCGCCTGCGTCTCCAGCGCCAGATTGCGGCGCTTGGCCGGGTCGGTCTGGCCGGTCGATTCGAGGATGGCAGGCCACACCTCGGTGATGATGCGCAGGAATTTCAGCGTGACCTGCCAGTGCTCGGCATAATCCGCCGGAACCAGCGACTCCAGCTTCTCGAAGCCGGCGCGCTCGGTCCACACCGCGTCGATCAGACGGCCGAGGTCGGCGCCCAGCCGCACCGCCTGCGCCGTGGTCGCCGACAGCCCCTCGGCCCCCAGGATCAGCCGCGCCAGCGTCATCTGCCGGTTCAAGGGCGAGATCGCCTCCGGCAGGTCGAGCGGCACGTCGGGCAGTTCCTCCTCGGTCAGGCTGAGGTCGCCGGCATCGAGTTCGCCCAGCGGCGCCATCCGCGGCAGCAGCGTCGGCTGCCCGCCGGAGCGGCGCAGGAAGGCCGCCTGCAAGGCCCGGCAGGCGCGCCGGGTCGGCAGCAGCACGGTGACCCCGGCCAGGGCCATCGGGTCGCCACCCACCCGCTCCATGATCCCCGCCGCCAGCATGTCGACGAAGGGCGCGCCCGCGGGGATGCTGTAGACTTTGGGGAGGGTCATGAGCCTGCGATCAGTTCCGGGGATGGGCCACTTCCGATTGAGTATACGCCAGCCCGGCCCTCAATGCGCCACCGCCCGCGTGCCGCCGATGGACAGCAGATCCTCCGCCTCTTTCAGCCCGGCCGGCGTGCCGATGTGGAACCACAGCCCGTCATGGGCAAGGCCGTACAGCCGGCCTGCCGCCTGGGCGCGGTCCCAGATCAGGTTGGTGGAGAAGGCGCCGTCGGGGGTGTCCGCCGCGAACAGCTCCGGCTTGACGATCTGCACCCCGGCATAGACGAAGGGCGCCAGCTCGCGCTCGGCCCGGCGGGTCAGCCCGCCCAGCGGGTCCATGTGATAGTCGCCAAGCCCGTCATAGCCGACCGACTTGGTCGTCGCCATCATCAGCAGCAGCGCGTCCATCTCCGCCGGGTTCCAGTGCGCGGCCAGTCGGCGCAGGGCGGGCACCGGGCCGTCGAGCCAGAAGATGTCGGCATTCACCGTATAGACCGGCGCCGTGCCGAGATGGGGCAGGGCCTTCTTCACCCCGCCGCCGGTCTCCAGCAGCGTATCCTCCGGCGACAGGGCGATGGCCGGCGCCGTCCGGTCCTTCAGATGCTCACCGATCATCGCGCCCAGATAGTGGCTGTTCACCACCGCGCGGCCGACGCCGGCCTCGGCCAGCCGGTCGAGCGCATGGTCCAGCATCGGCTTGCCCAGCACCGGGATCAGCGGCTTCGGCCGGTGGTCGGTCAGCGGGCGCATGCGCAGGCCCTGGCCGGCGGCCAGCACCATGGCCGTTTGGGGCGCAGTATCGGGAATGGTCACGGTCATGTCAGGTCGTCTCCGGAACGACGAAGGCGGAACGGGCGGCGGGCGGCAGATGGCGGTCGAACCAGCCGGCGACCGGCCCAAGCTCCGGCTTCGCCAGTTGCGCCTCCAGCAGGCGCCAGACCCGCGGCAGATGGACAAGGTAGGACCGCCGCCCCTGGCTCAGCGCCAGACGGACGAAGATGGCGACGATCCGCGTGTGGCGGACCGCCCCCAGCACCGCCATGGCGCGGCGGAAGGCGGCGGCATCGGTGTCGGGGAAGGCTGCGAGATAGCGCGCGACCATCGCCTCGGCCAGAGCGGGCGCCACGTCGCGCCGCGCATCCTCCAGCAGCGAGACGAGGTCGTAGGCCCGCGGCCCCCAGCCGGCGCTCTGGAAGTCGATCAGCCCGGCGGCCTTCGCCCCCGGCCGGTCCAGCCGCATCAGGTTGTCGACATGGTAGTCGCGCAGCAGAAGCGACGGCGCCCCGGCGCAGACCGGCTCCAGCGCCGCCCGCCAGGCCGTATCGAAATCGGAACGATCCTTGTCGCTCAAGGGCTGTTCCAGCACCACCGGCATATAGGCGTCGAGGAACAGCCGGGTCTGGGCGATGAACAGGTCCGGGTCGTAGATGGGCAGGGCGAGGCGTTGCGCTGCCCCCTCCGGCCAGCCGCGGTGGATCGCGATCAGCGCGTCGGTCGCCATTTCATAGAGCGGCTGCGGATCGGCACCGCCGGCCAGCAGGCGCGTGAATGTTTCGCTTCCGAAATCATCCTGGATCGCCAGCCCCCGCTCCACATCCGCCGCCAGCACGGTGGGAACCGACAGCCCAATGGCCGCCAGTTCGGCGCCGATGGCGATGAAGGGGACGAGGTCCTCGGCCGGGGCGGGCGTATCGACCAGGATCAGCGTGCCGCCATCGGCCTTGCGCAGCCGCTCGTAGCGCCTTGCGGAGGCATCGCCGGCCAGCGGCTGCCGCACCGCATCGGACAGGCCGTTGGCGGCCAGGAAGGCGGCGATCTCGGCTTGCCGCGCCGCTGTCACATCCGTCATGGCAGCGTCCAGTCGGCGGCGGCCACCCGCGCCGAAAGCGTGCCATGGCCGGTCAGCGTGGCGCGGCGGGCGTCCGGACCGTCATGCTCCATCGTCACCTCCACCCGGTCGGGCGGCAGCAGCGGACCCAGCCGGTCCGGCCATTCCACCAACGCCACCGCCTCGGCCCGCGCATCGTCCCAGCCCAGCTCATACACCTCGTCCGGTCCCGATAGGCGGTAGAGGTCGAAATGCCAGACCGGGCCGATGGCGGTGTCGTAGGTCTGCACCAGGGTGAAGGTGGGGGACGGCACCTCGGCGTCCTCATGGGTGACGCTGCGGATCAAGGCCCGCGATAGCGCGCTCTTGCCGGCGCCGAGGTCGCCGCGCAGGGCCACGAGGTCGCCCGGCCGCAGGACGGCGCCCAGCCGGCGGCCCAGCGCCGCGGTGGCGGCCTCGTCGGGCAGGGGGAGGATGACGGTGTGGAGGGGAGTGTCCGGCATGGCGCGGATACTGTGCGAAGCCGCCGCCCGCCCGCAAGCCGGAAAGAAGAGTGGGTTAGCGTCCGATCCGCCGCTTGGGCGACAGCCGGTCGGAGCCCGGTGCCGGCCCCGGTCCGCCGCCGTCCGCTCCGGCGGTGACCACCAGCCGCGGCGCCTTGTTGAAGTTCATGGTGATCATCAGCGTCAGCGCGCCGTTGATCAGGTGCAGCATCTTGTCGGACGCCACCGGCAGGGGGATGCGCCGGCCCATGCAGTGGCCGACCAGCGCCGCCGTCACCTCGGCCTCGGGCAACCCCAGTTCGGTCACCGCACCGTCGTCGTCGGTGATGGTCAGACGGGTTTCGATGCCGGTCTGGTCCGGCCCTTCGGTACGGTGGTAAGCGACCTTGGAGACGGTGCCGACCGGCAGCGTATCCTTCACCCGGCGCCGGCGATCCAGCACGGCCCGCACGACCTCCTGGTCGGTGAAGACCAGACAGCGAAGTTCCTTCATCCCGGGCCTCCACCCGACTGGCGTGCAGGCCGGCGTCCGGGCCGACTGTCCCGGCCATCCGCCGCACCTCTCCACTGTCGGCCTTGCACGCTCCAGTGCGCAATCGACAAATTTAAGCGAATTTATACAAAATTGTAAAACCTCTGACCCTTCCGCCCCTTGGCGAGACCATGGGCCGGCCCCTCTTGCGGCACAGCACCGCCTTTCCCTTGCTGGGGGTTGACCCGGCCGGGAAATGCGGACAATGGAAGGGGTCGCCCTCCTTCTCCCATCGTCCCTTTCCCATCCTCACTCCCGGCACCCGTCTCAAGGAATTGGCTTTCATGTCGCAGACCGCTTCCAGCAACGATGTCCTCACCACCGATGTCGTCATCGTCGGCGCCGGCCCCGTCGGGCTGTTCGCCGTGTTCGAATGCGGCATGCTGAAGATGCGCTGCCATGTGGTGGACGCGCTGGACATGGTCGGCGGCCAGTGCACCGCGCTCTACCCGGAAAAGCCGATCTACGACATCCCGGCCCATCCCTCGATCGAGGCGGCCGACCTGATCGACCGGCTGGCGGAGCAGGCCGCCCCCTTCTCGCCCACCTATCACCTGGGCCAGCAGGTGGAAAAGCTGACCCGCCAGGACAACGGGCGCTGGCTGGTGGAGACCAGCATCGGCACGAAGATCGACACCCAGGCGGTCGTCATCGCCGCCGGCAGCGGCGCCTTCGGCCCCAACCGCCCGCCGCTCGACGGGCTGGAGGCCTATGAGGGCAAGTCGGTCTTCTACATGGTGCGCCGCCGCCAGGACTTTGCCGGCAAGAAGGTGGTGATCGCCGGCGGCGGCGACAGCGCCGTCGACTGGGCCATCTCGCTGGCCGACGTGGCGGAGCGCGTCTATGTCGTCCACCGCCGCCCGAAGTTCCGCGCCGCCCCCGAAAGCGTCGCCCGCATGGAAGCGCTGGTGCGCGAGGGGCGGGTCGAGATGGTGGTGCCCTATCAGCTGTCCGGGCTGGACGGCGCGGACGGCCGGCTGACCGCCGTGCGCGTCGCCACGCTGGACGGCGAGGAAAAGGCGCTGCCGGCCGACGCCCTGCTGGCCTTCTTCGGCCTGTCGATGAATCTCGGCCCCATCGCCGACTGGGGTCTGGATCTGGAGCGCAGCCACATTGCGGTGGCCCAGCCCGGCTGCGGCACCAACGTGCCGGGCGTCTTCGCCATCGGCGACATCGCGACCTACCCCGGCAAGCTGAAGCTGATCCTCTGCGGCTTCGCCGAAGCGGCCCAGGCCGCCCACGCCATCCGCCCGCTGGTCTATCCGGGCGAGGCGCTGCATTTCGAATATTCCACCTCGAAGGGCGTGCCGGGCGCGGCGTAGGAAACCCGGCGGGGCGGGGGCCTATCCGGCTCTCACCCCGCCCTCACCCCGTTCGCCGGCGCCCGCACCGGCATGATGCAGCGGACATGGGCGCTGCGGTAGCCGGCGCTGCCGGTCTCGTCCAGTTCCAGCCGGCCGCCATGCAGCTCCATCACGTTGCGGGCCAGCGAGATGCCGAGCGCCGCGGCACCCTGCGGGTCGGCATCGGGCGGGGCCGCGCCGCTGACCGACAGGGTGATGCTGCCGTTCAGCCGCTCGCCGGCAAGGCGGATGCGGCGGTCGGGCGGCGGGTTGCGGATGGCGCCCACCACCAGGGTGAACAGCGCCTGCTTCAGCCGCTTGCCGTCGCCTTCCATCTCGCCCAGCGCGTCCGGCGCCACCACCTCCAGCCGCAGCCCCTCGCGCCGCGCCCATTCGCGGGTCAGGCCGGCGACCGAGTCGAGCAGGTCGGGCAGGCTGATCGCCCCACGTTCCAGCGTGGTGACGCCGGCGCCCAGGCTGGTCAGGTCGACCACGTCGTCGATCAGCTCCAGCAGGCGCTGGCCGGCCGCCAGCATGCTGCGGACATACTCCATCTGCCGGGCGTTCAGCTCGCCGAAATACTGGTTCGCCAGCACCTCGGCGAAGCCGATGATGCCGTTCAGCGGCGTGCGCAGATGGTGGGAGACGTTGGCGATGAATTCGCTCTTCAGCTGGTCGGCGGCCTCCAGCGCGGCGTTGGAGGCGCGCAGAGCCGTCTCCAGCCGGGCGCCGTCGGTGACGTCGAGATAGCTGTTCAGCACCGCCCCGTCGGGCAGCGGCAGGGTGGAGAACTCCACCACCGACCCGTCGCTGCGCTCCACCCGGCCGGAGCGGACGCTGCGCTCCAGCGTGGCGCCGATCAGCTCCTCCTTCACCGCCTCCCAGGTGGCGGCCTCGCCCGGCCTGTCGGCGCTCTTGTCCGCCCCCCTGTCAGCCGCCGCGATCTCCAGCAGCGGGCGCATGCGCTCGATGACGTCGGCGATGTGCGGTTCGCCATGCAGGTCGCCGTCCTCCAGATCCCAGATGCGGGCGAAGGCCGGGTTGGACAGTTTCAGCCGGCCGTCGCCGCCGAACACGGCGATGCCCTCCGCCAGATTGTCCAGCGTCTCCTGCTGCACCGCCATCAGGGTGTTGTAGGAGGATTCCAGCGCCAGCGTGTTGGTCACGTCCTCCAGGATGGTGATCAGCCCGCCCTGCGGATGCGGCGCCGCCAGATGGCGCAGCGTGGTGCCGTCCGGCAGATGCAGCATCTCCTCGACCGGCTCGACCAGATGGGTGTAGCGGGTCAGCCGCTCGCGCTTGAAGGTCTGGTAGTCGGCATATTCCGGCAGGCGGCGGCGGGCGCGCAGCTCCTCCAGCAGCTCGGCGTTGGTCGGCTCGCCGCGCAGCCACGCCTCGTCGAGGTCCCACAGCCGGGCATAGGCCTGGTTGAAGAAGGTCAGCCGGGTGTCGGGGCCGAAGATGGCGATGGCGGTGCCCAGCCGTTCCAGCACCTCGGCGTGGGCGGTCAGATGGCGGTCCAGCTCGCCGCGCAGCTCCTCCAGCGGGGTGAGGTCGAGGGCGTAGCCGACCGCCAGCGTGCCGCCGCCGTCGGTCAGCGGCAGCGGCGCCTCGGTCACCTCCAGCAGGCGGCGTTCGGTGCCGATCACCACGGGCGCGCGGTCCGACTGGGCGAAGCCGCCGCTGCGCGCCCGTTCGGCCAGCGCCCGGCCGGTGGCGGTCAGCTCCCGCCCCTCCGCCACCACCGTGTCGGGGTCGCCGTCCACGGCGCGGGCATAGGCGCGGTTACACCAGGACAGCCGTAACGAGCGGTCGCGCATCCACACCGGCAGCGGCAGCGCGTCGGCCATCGCCTGCAAATCGGCAAGGCGGGAGCGCGCCACCCCGGCCGCCTGCTCCTGGCGCTGGGTGGCATCCTTGGCGGCGTCGCGGGCGACGGTCACATCCTCGATCCACACCACGTCGCAGTGGGTGTCGCCCGCCCGCCCGCGCCGGCCGGTCAGCACCAGCCGCCGTCCGTCGGGGACCGCCGCCTCGCAGCGGAAGGGCTCGCCGTCGCGGCGCAGACGGGCCAGGGCGGGGCCGAGGTCGGGGGCCGTCAGGGTGTCCGCGAATGACGCGCAATCGGAAATGCCCAGCAGGGCCGCCGCCTCGTCGGACAGAAGGCATTCGCCCCGGTCGGTCCAGGCGCACCAGGGCTGCGGGGTCGCGGCCAGCATCGCCCGCCAGCGGTCGCGGTCTGTGGCGGCGTCATCGGCTTGGCGCCGGGGTTCCTTGTTCCAAAAGAAGCCAGCGAGACCGACCACGCTCTTCACCCCCGGGACTGCCGGTGCTTGGTAACTGCCCGGCTGAATCTGTCGAAATGATTCAAGATGTGCAGAGTAGTTCAGCCCTTTCCCACCGACAAGCGACACCCGCCGACCTTGCGTCTTTTCGGATTGCCGTTCCCGTCAAGGTAGATTTCGCTCCGACACGTCCGGTCACGCCATGCTCTCTTCCGGGCTGGGCACCGTCTCTTTCGTGTGGCGCAGGGCGCAAATCGCCTTTTCGACCTCGGGAAAGGCCGCAGCCATGGCCTGGGCATGGCGGGCCGCGTCGGTTTCGCGCCCCTCGACGACGGCGCGTTCGAGCGCCGTGCAGGCGGCGGCCAGCGCCTTCGCCCCGGCGGTCCGCGCCGCCCCGGCGGCCGAATGGGCGGCGGCCCGCGCCTCCTCGCGGTCGCCGGAGTCGAGCGCCTGCCGCACCCGCTCCAGCGTCGGGCGCGTCGTCTCGATGAAGAAATCCATCATGTCGAGCGTGCCGTCATCCAAGCCGTTCTCCGCCGTGCAGCCGAAGGTTTCGCGCACATGGCCGAGGTCGAGAACCGGAAGCGCCTCCTCCACGGCGGCCGGAGCGGGTATCGGTGCGGGTGCGGGAGCCTCCGCCGATGCTTCCGCCGGCAGGGGGCGGGCCTCCAGCCAGCGGCCCAGCATCTGGGACAGCTGCGCCAGCGTCACCGGCTTGGCGAGGTAGTCGTCCATCCCGGCGGCCAGACAGCGCTCCATCTCACCGGACAGGGCATTGGCGGTCATGGCGACGATGGAGGTGCGCCGCCGCTCGTCCCGTTCCTCCGCCCGGATGCGGCGGGCCAGCTCATAGCCGTCCATCACCGGCATATGGCAGTCGGTGACGATCAGCCGGTGCCGGCCGACGCGCCAGGCCGCCAGCGCCTGCTCGCCGTCGGCCGCCAGTTCCGCCGCATAGCCGAGACGGCGCAGCTGGCGCAGCACGACCTGCTGGTTGGTCGGATGGTCCTCCGCCACCAGGATGGGGCCGTGGCCGGCCGAGTCCGCCGGTGCGTACGCCGCGGCACCGGAATCGGCACCGCGTGCCGGCGGCTGGCCGGCCGGCTCCGCGCCGGCGGCATCCGGCGGCGTGCGGCCGGTCAGCGTGGCCGCGGCGCGGATCAGGGCGGCGCGGTGGACCGGCTGAACCAGTCCGGCCGCCGATCCTGAAACGGTGTGGGGAGAGGCGACCGCCCCGCCGCCTGCCGCTCCACTGCCCGCCACCCCGCCGCCTGCCGTCCGCCCGTCGCCGAGCAGGAGCCGCGGCAATCCCGGAGCGCAGGCACCGGCCAGCGGGTCCAGCCGGCCGGCCAGCGCCGTCGTCGTCACCAGCAGCCCGAAGCCGCCCCGCCCCAGCTTCGATGCCGCGTCGGCCACCGAGGAGGAGACAGTCACCGCCGCGCCGCCCTGCTCCAGATAGCAGGCCAGCACCGCGCGCTGCACCTCGTCCTCGTCGGCGACAAGGACCGGCAGGCCGTCCAGCGGTGTGGAGGATGGTGTCGGCAGGGCGTCCGGCGCACGCGGCAGCTCCACCGTGAACCAGAAGGTGGATCCGCTGCCCGGCACCGAAGTGACGCCGATCCGCCCGCCCATCCGCTCGATCAGCCGGGTGCAGATCGCCAGCCCCAGCCCGGTGCCGCCGAAGCGGCGGGTGGTGGAGCTGTCGGCCTGGCTGAAGGGCTGGAACAGCCGGGCCTGCCCCTCCGGCCCGATGCCGATCCCGGTGTCCTCCACCGCCACATGCAGGCGGACATGGCCGGGTCGGACCGGGTCGGCGTTGTCCGGGGCCGCGGTGCCGACGCGCAGCACCACCCGGCCGCGGTCGGTGAACTTGATGGCGTTGCCGGTCAGGTTGAACAGAATCTGGCGCAGCCGGCCGGAATCGCCGCGCAGCCGCTCCGGCACCGACCGGTCGATGGCGCAGATCAGCGCCAGCCCCTTCTGGTGGGCCTGGGGCGCCAGAAGGTCGGACACCCCCTCCACCAGATCGGCCGGGCGCAGCTCCAGCTCCTCCAGCTCCAGCTTGCCCGCCTCGATCTTCGACAAATCCAGGATGTCGTCGATGATCCGCAGCAGGGCCGCCCCGCTGTCGCGCATGGTGGAGACCAGCGTGCGCTGCTCCTCGTCCAGCGGGGTCAGGGCCATCAGCTCCAGCATGCCCAGGACGCCGTTCATCGGCGTGCGGATCTCGTGGCTCATCGTCGCCAGGAATTCCGCCTTGGACCGGGCGGCGATCTCCGCCTGCTCCTTGGCGCTGCGCAGCGCCTCCTCCGCCTGCTTGCGCGCGGTGATGTCGTAGCTCCAGGCCAGCACCGCCGGCTCGCCCTCGAAGCTGGTGCGCTGGAGCGTCTGCAAGGCCCAGACCCGGCTGCCGTCGGGGCGGTCGACCGCCACCTCGGCATCGCGCACCAGCACGCCGCCGCTCTCCGCCTCCCAGTCCTGGCCGGTGCCGCCCCGGCTGATGCTGGCGCCGGGCAGGGCCAGCGCGTGGCGGCTGCCGACGAAATCCTCCAGCGGCCGGCCGGCCAGCTCGGCGGCGCGGGCGTTGGCGAAGGCGACGGTGCCGTCGGCGCGGCCGATCGAGACGCCGACCGGGCTCTGTTCCAGGATGGTGCGCAGCCGGCGCTCGCCGTCGGCCAGCGCGCTTTCCCGGGCGCGGATGGTGGTGACGAAATAGGACAGCGCGCGCGCCATCTCGCCGATCTCGTCCCGGCTGCCGGACGGGGTGGCGGCCGGCAGGTCCAGATCGGACAGCGGATCGGGCATCGGGTCCGGAGCCAGGCCCGGCATTTTGGCCGGCCCGGCCGTTTCCACCGCCTGCATGGCGCTGCGCAGGCGGCGCAGCCGCGCCACCACATTGCGGTGGATGTAGGCGAAGATGGCGGCGGCGCCCAGGATCGACAGCACGGCCATGGCGATCACCGCCCGCTCGCCGTCGCGGATCACCCGCTCGAACTCGCCGGACCGGTGGGCGACATCCTGCTCCACCGCCAGGAAATAGTCGGAGACGATGCCGACCAGCTGGTCGGAGACCGCCTGGTTGCGTGCGGCCGACCGCTTGATCGACCGTTGCAGCGACAGCTCCGCCTCGCGCAGCGAGAACAGCGGCGAGCGCCCGAACGCCTGCTCCACCAGCTCGCGCTGCAACGGTTCCAGCCGGGCGGCCTGTTCGGCCGGCAGCAGGGCCAGCGCCTCCGCCGCATTGTCCAGCGCGGTGCGGGTGTCGGCCTGGAGACGGTCCAGCTGGCCGTCGCGGTCGGCGCGCAGCGCCGCCAGCAGGGTGGTCGCCGCGCCGGTCAGCTCGCGGCGCCAGCGTTCCAGCGCCGCGCGGCCGCGCTCCGCCGCCTCGGCGTCGGGCAGACCCGCGCGCAGTTCCATTTGCCAGGTGCCTTCGGCCTCCTGCGACTCGGCGGCGCCCAGCCGGCCGGTCAGGGAGGCCAGCGCCTGGGCGCGGACGCTGGTCTCGGCGGTCAGGGCCAGCTGCTGCCGGACCTGGGCGTTCAGGGTCAGCAGCGTGCCGACCAGCTCGTTCTTGCGGCGGTCCAGTTCGCCCAAATCTGCCCGGCTGCTTTCGGCGCGGCGGTTTTCCGTGCCGCCGGCCTGATCGGCGAAGCGCACGGCGCCGCCATGAGCGATCAGCCGGGCCATCAGCTGTTCCAGCCGGACGATCTGGTCGCCCATCCGCGCCATCACCGCTTCGCGCGCGGTCTGGTCCTGGGCGGCGACCAGGGCGGGGGCGACGGCGGCGACGGCGCCGCTCTGCTGCACCAGCTGGGCGGCGGCGACCAGCCCCGGCACCTTGGCGGTGGCGATCTGCTCGTACCCCTGGTGGAAGCGGGAGAACAGCGAGACGGCGACGACGCTGGTCGCCGCGGCCAGCCCGCCGATGACCGTCAACCCCGCCAGGATGCGGAACGCCACGCTCCGCCCCAGGGGCAGCCCCGGGTTCAGCCGCGGACTTCGCATGCCCACCCCCTCGCCTGTCGCCAAACTTACCTCTATCGGGTGGGCGATCATGCCATAGAAAGCGGAGGACGGGTGGGGCGAAGTCGGGGGCGGTTTAATACCAGAGGTCATTGATGATGACCGCTGGTATCCGTACCGACCGGCACGGCGGCGGCCCATGCCGCCGAAGCCCTTGATCCTGACAGGTCAGGATCAAGAACCGCTGGTATAAGTCAAGGGAAGGGTTTTCAGGCGACGCCGGTGGACCCGAAGCCGCCGGCACCCCGTGCGGTCTCGTCCAGCGAGGCGACCTCGACCAGCGCCGCCTGGGGCGCCCGGGCGATCACCGCCTGGGCGATGCGGTCGCCGCGGGCGATGGTGAAGGGCTCCTCGCCCAGATTGATCAGGCAGACGCCGACCGGCCCGCGATAGTCGCAATCGACGGTGCCCGGCGTGTTCAGCACGGTGACGCCGTTCTTCACCGCCAGCCCGGAACGCGGCCTGATCTGCATCTCCCACCCCGCCGGCAGCCCGACGGCGAAGCCGGTCGGCACCAGCACCCGCTTGCCGGGCTCAAGCGTGACGGGGGCGTCCGCCGGCACCGCGGCGCGCAGGTCGAAGCCGGCGGCGCCATCGGTCGCGTAGGAGGGCAGCGGCAGGTCGTCGTTGCCGGGCAGGCGGAGGAAGGCGACGGTGGGCGACAGGGTGGAGGACATGGAACGGTTCCTCGTGTTCGGATGGCGGGACGGGCGCCGGGTAGACGCTACTCCGCCTTGAAATCCTTGGTGAAGTGCTCCGCCACCGCCCCGGCCAGCCGGGCGGCGACGGCGTCCTTGGCCATGGTGGGCCAGGACTCGACCCCGTCGGCACGGATCAGGTGGACGGTGTTGTCGCTACCGCCGAAGGTGCCGGTGCCGGGGGAGACGTCGTTGGCGACGATCCAGTCGCAGCCCTTGCGGGCGCGCTTGGCGGTGGCATAGGCCAGCACGTCGCCGGTCTCCGCCGCGAAGCCGACGACCAGGGCCGGGCGGCGGTCGCCGGGGCGGGACAGGGTGGCGAGGATGTCGGGGTTCTCGGTCAGCGCCAGGGCGGGCGGGCCGCCCGCGTCCTTCTTCAGCTTGCGGTCGCCGGCACCGTCGACGCGCCAGTCCGCCACCGCGGCGGCGCAGACGGCGATGTCGGCCGGCAAGGCCGCCTCGCAGGCGGCCAGCATCTCCCGCGCCGTCTCGATATGGACGACGCTGCATCCGGCCGGGTCGGGCAGGCGGGTCGGGCCGCTGACCAGCGTCACCTCGGCTCCCAGCGTCGCCAGCGCCGCGGCGATGGCGTGCCCCTGCCTGCCGGACGAGCGGTTGGCGATGTAGCGCACCGGGTCGATCGGCTCGTGGGTCGGGCCGCTGGTGACGATGGCGCGGCGTCCGGCCAGGGGCCGGTGGGCGTCCTGTGCGAAGAGGCCGGCGATGGCGTCGACGATCTCCATCGGCTCGGCCATGCGGCCCGGACCGTATTCGTTGCAGGCCATCACGCCCTCATTGGGGCCGACGCGCCGCACGCCGCGGCTTTCCAGCAGCGCCATGTTGGCCTGGGTCGCGGCATGCTGCCACATGCGCACATTCATGGCGGGGGCGACCAGCACCGGCTTGTCGGTGGCGAGCAGCACGGTGGCGGCCAGATCGTCGGCCATGCCGGCGGCCATCCGCGCCAGCAGGTTGGCGGTGGCCGGCGCCACCACCAGCAGGTCGGCCTCGCGCGACAGGCGGATGTGGCCCATCTCCGACTCGTCGGTCAGCGACCACAGGTCGCGGTAGACGGTATCCTCGGTCAGCGCCTGTACCGACAACGGGGTGACGAAGCGGGCGCCGGCCTCGGTCAGCACCGCCCGCACCGTCACGCCGCGCTCGCGCAGGCGGCGGATCAGATCCAGGCTCTTGTAGGCGGCGATGCCGCCGGCGATGACCAGCAGAACGCGCTTGCCGGCCAGAATGGCGTGATCGGCCATGCGAACCCCCTCTTTCAGACGCTGTCGTCCCGACGCCTCATGACCGTTGCTGATAGTTCATCGCGCCGCCCCCGGCAAGCGGCCGGGCCGCGACAGATTCGGTCCGTTGACGATTTCGATATGTTCGTGGCTGCCCCATGCGCGTAGGGGTGGGATTTTCAGAATTATCTGTTAGACAATAGGAGCTGTCCCGTCCCTACCTTCGCGTGTCGCACACAGCATGCCGCCAGGTTCCATCCCCGTCCTGCTGATCGAAGACACGCCCTCGCTGGCCCGTGTCTACGCGGAATACCTGAAAAAGGAATCCCACACCGTCATCTCGGTTGAAACCGGGGCCGACGCGCTGGCGCAGCTGAACGGCGGCGCGCCGATGGTGGTTCTGCTGGATTTGCAGCTGCCGGACATGAACGGGATGGAGGTGCTGAAACGCATCGACGCCCAAGCGCTGCCCTGCGCCGTCATCGTCATCACCGCCCACGGCTCGGTGAAGGCGGCGGTGGAGGCGATGCGCTACGGCGCCTACGATTTCCTGGTGAAGCCCTTCTCCGCCGACCGGCTGGTGGTGACGGTCCGCAACGCGATGGAGCGGCTGCGGCTGGCCCAGCTGGTCGACACCTTCGAGAAGGATCTGAACCGCGCCCGCTACCACGGCTTCATCGGCTCGTCGCTGGCGATGCAGGCGGTCTACCGCATCGTCGACAGCGCCGCCTCCTCGCGCGCCACCGTCTTCATCACCGGTGAGTCCGGCACCGGCAAGGAGGTCTGCGCCGAGGCGATCCACCGCCAGAGCCAGCGGGCGGCCCGCCCTTTCATCGCCATCAACTGCGGCGCCATCCCGAAGGATCTCATGGAAAGCGAGATCTTCGGCCATGTGAAGGGCAGCTTCACCGGGGCGGTGTCCGACCGCGAGGGCGCGGCGGCGCGCGCCGACGGCGGCACCCTGTTCCTGGACGAGATCTGCGAGCTGGCGCCCGATCTCCAGACCAAGCTGCTGCGCTTCATCCAGACCGGGACCTTCACCCCCGTCGGCGGCTCAAAGCTGGAGAAGGTCGACCTGCGCATCGTCTGCGCCACCAACCGCGATCCCCTGCGCGAGGTGGAGGAGGGACGGTTCCGCGAGGACCTCTATTACCGCCTGCACGTCATCCCCATCCATCTGCCGCCGCTGCGCGAGCGCGAGGACGACGTGCTGGAGATCGCCCGCCACTATCTGGCCGAGTTCGCCAAGGAGGAGAAGAAGGGCTTCACCCGCTTCTCGCCCCAGACCGAACATGCGCTGCGCCACTACCACTGGCCGGGCAACGTCCGCCAATTGCAGAATGTCGTGCGCATCGTCGCGGTCCTGCATGACGGCGACACCGTGACGCCCGAGATGCTGCCGTCGCCTCTCGGCACGCCGCAGCCGTTGCAGGTCCTGGCCGCCGCCGCGCCGGCCGGCGCCGGCGCCGCCCCGCGGCCCCATGTCCCGCTCTCCCCCGACGCCATCAAGCCGCTGTGGGAGGTCGAGAAGGACGCCATCGAGGACGCCATCGCGGCCTGCGACGGCAACATTCCGCGCGCCGCCGCCCTGTTGCAGATCAGCGCCTCGACGATCTACCGCAAGCGTCTGGCCTGGCAGGCCGAGGGGAAGCTGTAGCCCCGGCTGGCGACCGGATCGACGCGTCAGTCCGGCTTCGATCTAACCCTTTATTTCGGCAAGAAAATCCACGTCATGCCCGGAATCCGTCAAGAAACGGGCTAATACCCTTCGACAAAGCTTCGACGCCTTGGTCGTAATTCCACTCCGGACTTGGCCGTCGTTAGTCCTATGCCGTGAGATGGAATTGCCCGCAACCACAGCATGCGGCTAGCCTCCCCGCACAATGTCTTGGTTCCGCTTGCCCGGCAGGCCTCACGGCGCGGCCGATGCCGGCGATCTTGGACCCAGTCGTTTTGCCAAAGACTTGTCTTGCAGTGACTAAGGGGGAGGCCCATGACCAACGGCACCGTAAAATGGTTCAACACCACCAAGGGGTACGGCTTCATCGCGCCGGAAGCCGGTTCGAAGGACGTGTTCGTGCACATCACCGCGGTTCAGCGCTCCGGCCTGCATGCCCTGTCGGAGGGCCAGCGTGTCCAATTCGAGGTGGAACGCGGCGACAACGGCAAGGACTCCGCCGTGAACATCAGCGTCGTCGAGTGACGGGCCCGCGCTAAAGTCGGACCGGATACAGTCAGACCGGATACCCGGCGGCGCGGTAGGCCGCGATGGCATCCCCGGCCAGCCGGGGAATATCGCCGCACAGCCTTTCCACCGTGTCCGCCGACCCGTCCGCTTCCCCGTCCCCATCCGCTTTTCCGGCCTCCTCCCGCTCCGCCAGGGATGCCCGGCACGCCATCTCCAGCGCGCGGGCGGCGCTGCACAGGGCGGTGGCGCCGAAGGTCCCGGCGGTGCTTTTCAGCGTGTGCGCCTCGCGCATCAGGACGGCGCGGTCGGTTTCCCCGGCGATGCGCGCCACCCGTTCGCGGGTCTCCTCCACGAACTGCCGCAGCACGTCGGTCAGCAGATCCGCATCCAGATCCTGCGCCAGCTGGGCCAGCACCTCGCAGTCCAGCACCTCCCCCGCCGCCGCCGGCGCGGCCGACGCGCAGAGGCCGAAGCCGGCCGGCATGTCCGGGGCCGCCGATGCCTGCACCGCCGAGGCCCGCAACCATTTCTCCACCGTCTCCAGCAGCAGCACCCGGTCGACCGGCTTGGCGACATGGTCGTTCATGCCGGCGTGCCGGCAGCGGACGCGGTCGGCCTCGTCGGTGTCGGCGGTCATGGCCACCACCGGCACCCGGCCGGCCGGCCCCGGGAGGTCGCGCAGCAGGCGGGTGGCGGTCAGCCCGTCCATTTCCGGCATCGACAGGTCCATCAGGATCAGGTCGTAGCCGCCGGCCTGCGCCGCCATCACCGCCTCCAGCCCGTTGTTGGCGGTGTCGGCGCGGTGCCCGGCCTGCGCCAGGATGGCGGTGACCAGCATCTGGTTCAGCGGACTGTCCTCCACCACCAGAATCCGGCATGGCGCCGGCTGACCGTCCGTGGGGAGAAGCGACGGCGGCGTCCGCTCAGTCATCGCAAGCATGCTCCGCAATGAAGAAGGCGCCAGTGTATAGGGCGCGGCCTTGCCGCTGCAAAGCCCCGCTCCATGTATGCGGACGGGTGGTATTCACGGAGTCCCGCCGTCCGGCGCTTCAAATCGGCGCGTCCCGCCGGTATGGTGTCGCGCTTGGCCGGTGTCCGGACCCGATGCCGCCCACCTGACAAACAGCTTCCCTTCGACTTCAGGCAGTGCCGCAGACGATGACCAAACTGAACACCTACCGCTCCGGTCCCGACGAGCGCGGGCATTTCGGAATCTTTGGCGGCCGCTTCGTCGCCGAGACGCTGATGCCCCTGATCCTGGAAGTCGAGAAGGCCTATCGCGAGGCGCGCGCCGATCCCGCCTTCGAAGGGGAGATGCGCCAGCAGCTGAAGCAGTATGTCGGCCGGCCCAACCCGCTCTATTACGCGGAACGCCTGACCGAGCAGCTGGGCGGCGCCAAGATCTACTTCAAGCGCGAAGAGCTGAACCACACCGGCGCGCACAAGATCAACAACTGCATCGGCCAGATCCTGCTGGCCCGGCGCATGGGCAAGACCCGCATCATCGCCGAGACGGGCGCCGGCCAGCATGGCGTGGCGACCGCGACGGTCTGCGCGCTCTACAACATGCCCTGCGTCATCTACATGGGCGAGACCGACATCGCCCGCCAGCAGCCCAACGTCTTCCGCATGAAGCTGCTGGGCGCCGAAGTCCGCCCGGTGACGTCCGGCAGCGGCACGCTGAAGGACGCGATGAACGAGGCGCTGCGCGACTGGGTCACCAACGTCTCCGACACCTTCTACATCATCGGCACCGCCGCCGGCCCGCACCCCTATCCCGCCATGGTCCGCGACTTCCAGTCGGTGATCGGCGACGAGGTGCGCACCCAGATGCAGGAACTGGAAGGCCGCCTGCCCGACAGCCTGGTCGCCTGCGTCGGCGGCGGCTCCAACGCCATCGGCCTGTTCCATCCGTTCCTCGACGAGCCTACGGTGCAGATGATCGGCGTCGAGGCCGCCGGCCGCGGCATCGAGAAGGGGCCGCTCGACCATGCCGCCTCGATCAACGGCGGGCGTCCCGGCGTGCTGCACGGCAACCGCACCTATCTGCTGCAGGACGAGGACGGCCAGATCCTGGAAGGCCACTCGATCTCCGCCGGCCTCGACTATCCCGGCATCGGGCCGGAGCACAGCTGGCTGCATGACGTGGGGCGCGTCGAATACGCCTATGCCACCGACCAGGAGGCGCTGGACGCCTTCCAGATCTGCGCCCGCACCGAGGGCATCATCCCGGCGCTGGAATCCGCCCACGGCCTTGCCGAGGTGATCAAGCGCGCGCCGACCCTGCCCAAGGACCACCTGATGGTGCTGTGCCTGTCGGGCCGCGGCGACAAGGACATCTTCTCCGTCGCCAAGCATCTGGGAGTGGAACTGTGAGCGCCGTGGAGAGTGCCGTCATGAAGAGCGTGGACGTCCTGGCCGACGGCCGCATCGCCCGCCGGTTCAATGCGCTGAAGGCGGAGGGCCGCGCCGGTCTGGTCACCTTCATCACCGCCGGCGATCCCGATCCGGCCGTGTCGCAGGCAGTGCTGAACGGCCTGCCGGCCGCCGGCGCCGACCTGATCGAGCTGGGCATGCCCTTCACCGACCCGATGGCCGACGGCCCGGCGATCCAGGCCTCCTCGCTGCGCGCGCTGAAGGCCGGGATGACGGTGCGCAGGACGCTGGAGATGGTCCGCGGCTTCCGCAAGCTGGATGCCGACACCCCGATCATCCTGATGGGCTATTTCAACCCGATCCATGCCTATGGGGTGGAGCCCTTCCTGGCCGCCGCGCGCGAGGCCGGGGTCGACGGGCTGATCGTCGTCGACCTGCCGCCGGAAGAGGACGAGGAGCTGTGCCTGCCGGCGGTGAAGGCCGGCGTCAGCTTCGTCCGCCTGACGACGCCGACCACCGACGAGGCGCGCATGCCCGCCGTGATGCGCAACACCTCGGGCTTCGTCTATTACGTGTCGATCGCCGGCATCACCGGCACCGCCAGCGCGTCCAACACCGCCATCGACGCGGCGGTCGCCCGGCTGAAGCGCCACACCGACCTGCCGATCGCCGTCGGCTTCGGCATCAAGACGCCGGATCAGGCCGCCGAGGTCGCCCGCGTCGCCGACGCCGCCGTGGTCGGCTCCGCCATCGTCACCCGTCTGGCCGACGGGCTCGACGCGTCCGGCGGCGTCAAGTCGGGCACGGTCGAGGATGTCCTGGGCTTCGTCGGCGAACTGGCCAAGGGCGTGCGCGCGGCGCGGGGGTGAGGGACGGACGGTTTACAACGACGGCAAACCGCTTTACGACACCTGCAACACGATCGCTCATGGCGCGACGACCGGCTGAAGAGCCCGGTGCGGCACGGACCCGATGTCCGGCCGCCGCCGGGCTTCGGCGTACCGCCATGTCGTTGAAAGGCGTTCCATGAACTGGCTTACCAACTACGTCCGTCCCAAGATCCGCGCGCTCTATGCCCGGAAGGAAGTGCCCGACAACCTCTGGCACAAGTGCCCGAGCTGCGAGTCGATGCTGTTCCACCGCGAGCTGGAGGACAATCTCCATGTCTGCCAGCATTGCGGCTTCCACATGCGGCTCGGCCCGGTCAAGCGGCTGGAGACGATGTTCGACGACGGCGCCTATGAGGGCGTCGAGCTGCCGAAGTCGGTCGCCGACCCGCTGAAGTTCCGCGATCAGAAGCGCTACACCGACCGCCTGAAGGAGGCCCAGACCAAGACCGGCCGCACCGACGCCATCGTCGTCGGCGAGGGCCGCATCGGCGGCCATGCCGCCGTGGTCGCCGCCTTCGACTTCGGCTTCATGGGCGGGTCGATGGGCATCGCCGTCGGCGAAGGGCTGCTGACCGCCGCCCGTCTGGCGGTGGCGAAGAACGCCCCGCTGATCGTCGTTCCGGCCTCGGGCGGCGCCCGCATGCAGGAAGGCATCCTGTCGCTGATGCAGATGCCGCGCACCACCATCGCGGTGGAGATGGTCAAGGAAGCCGGCCTGCCCTACATCGTGGTGCTGACCGACCCGACCACCGGCGGCGTCACCGCCAGCTTCGCCATGCTGGGCGACATCCACATCGCCGAGAAGGGCGCGCAGATCGGCTTCGCCGGTGCCCGCGTGATCGAGAGCACGATCCGCGAAACCCTGCCGGAAGGCTTCCAGCGGTCCGAATATCTGCTGGAGCACGGCATGGTCGACATGGTCGTCCACCGCCGCGACCTGCGCCCGACACTGGTCCGCACCATCGGCCTGCTGATGACGCCGCGCATCGACGCGGTGGTCGAGGATCTCGACCTGACCGCCGCCCAGGGTGTTGCCCAGGGCGCTGGTGGCGAACCGGCCCAGCTGCCTCAGGCGGCGGTGGCCCAGCCGGGCACGCCGCAGCCGGGTCTGCCGCCTGTCACCCAGGCGACCGCGGCCCAGCCGGCCTCCACGGCGGAGCCGGTCCAGGCCGGCGACGACTGACCGGCCATACCCCAGCGGCAGCACTCCTGCGACCATCCGACCAGAGACGATCATGAGCGACGCCCCGACCCCGCTGGCCAACCCGTCCGCAAGGCTGGCGGCGACCCGTTCCGACCCGGTTCTGGATCGGTTGAAGGGGCTTCACCCCAAGATCATCGACCTGTCGCTGGACCGGGTGCACCGTCTGCTGGCGGCGCTGGACCATCCGGAGCGGAAGCTGCCGCCGGTGGTCCATGTCGCCGGCACCAACGGCAAGGGATCGACGGTCGCCTTCCTGCGCGCGATGCTGGAGGCGGCCGGCCATCGCGTCCATGTCTACACCTCGCCGCATCTCGTCCGCTTCCACGAGCGCATCCGCCTTGCCGGACGCCTGATCGACGACGATCATCTGGCCGCCCTGCTGGAGGAGTGCGAGGTCGCCAACGCCGGCAACCCGATCACTTTCTTCGAGGTGACGACGGTTGCCGCCTTCCTCGCCTTCTCCCGCGTGCCGGCCGACGTCGTGCTGCTGGAAACCGGGCTGGGCGGCCGGCTGGACGCCACCAATGTGGTGGACAGGCCGGCGGTGACGGCGATCACCCGCATCTCCTACGACCACCGCCAGTTCCTCGGCGACTCGCTGCTGGAGATCGCCAGCGAGAAGGCCGGCATCTTCAAGCCCGGCGTCCCGGTGGTCCTGGCGCCGCAGCCGGAAGCCGACGCGCTGAAGGCCTTGAACCTGCGCGCCAACGCCATCGCCGCGCCGATCCAGAACTGGTCGGTGGAAGAGCGTCCGGACGGCTTCCGCTTCGAGAGCGCTAGGCGCCGGATCGACCTGCCGATGCCCGGACTGGCCGGTGCCCACCAGATCACCAATGCCGGCGTCGCCATCGCCTGCCTCGACCATCTGCCGCTGGCGGTTGACGACGAGGCGGTGCGCCGCGGCCTTGCCGGCGTCGAATGGCCGGCCCGCCTGCAACGGCTGACCCGCGGCCCGCTGGCCGAAAGCCTGCCCGCGGGCTGGGAGCTGTGGCTGGACGGCGGCCACAACGATTCGGCAGGCGAGGTTCTGGCCCGCCAGGCGGTCGACTGGTCGCGCGGGCAAGCGGATGAGGGATCGGATGGCGGCTCTCCTCTGCCGCTGCTGCTGATCTACGGCATGCTGTCCAGCAAGGATCCGTTCGAGTTCCTGGGGCCCCTGGCTCCCTTCACCCATTCCCTGCGCGCGGTGGCGATCCCTGGCGAGGAAGCCAGCTTCACCGCCGAGGAATCCTGCGAGACCGCCAATCTCTGCGGCATCCGCGACCACGCCGCCGCCGACGGGGTGGACTCCGCCCTTGCCGATCTGGTGGCCGGCCGGCAGAGCCCGGCGCGCGTGCTGATCTGCGGCTCGCTCTACCTTGCCGGGACGGTGCTGGCGGAGAACGGGTGAGCCTTTCGAGTTTTCCAATCATGGATGCCGGCGGGCCATCGGGTCCGTCGGCAACGTCTGCTGGCTGCGCAAGGCCCAAAACGAAAAAGCGGGCCAGATGCCGTTCCCGGCAACGCCCGCTGACCTTCTACCGACTTGTCTCACCCTTCCAGGGAAGGGGAAAATGGTGGAGCCGAGGAGGGTCATGAGGGGGCGATCCGCTGGTCGGGATGGCGACATTGTCCGGCACTGCCTACGCGGCGTCGAGACGTAGCTGAATTCGACCGGAAACGGTCACGTCCGCCAATGTTCCAGAGCCGTCTGGATCGGCCCCTCAAGCGGCCGGGACGCCGCTGCGGAGGGCACGTCGGGCAGGGGCAGAATCGAGCCAGACAAGCGAACGTTGCCCGACAGCGTGCGGGGATAAGGGGGCAAAACCTTATCTCTCTGAGAGAGATAAGGCTTGGCCGACTCCCTTATTGCCCGTCACCCTCCCGGACAAAGTCCGTTGTAATCCGCGACCGGCCGGCTGCGGGTTTGCTGCGGCGGAGCCGCCGGGGCCTTGCACAAGCCTTCGGTTGGCTTGATCGGCGGCGGCGAGCCGCCGCCGTGCGGAGCGACTGGGTTCGGGCTCGCGATGCTCGCCCGAGCCCGCGTCGCTCCGCGGTCTGCTTCGCAAGGATGAGACGGGAGGTATGGGCCGGTTTCGACCCTGGCCGGCCGTCCAGCCCGGTTGCGGTTTCGCCCCGGCTTGGGGCGGATCGGGGCCATGCCGAACCTTGAAGCCGACGCCGGTCTGGCCGAGGCCGATGAAAAGCCGGGCCAGGATCGGGTGCCGCCGTTGAATTTTGCCCCAGCCCAGGCCGGGCTGGTACCAGTGGAGGCGGAGCCCAACCGGAGACGCCGATGTCGAAGCCAGCCCAACCGGTCGAGGACCGGATCGTCGAACATGTCGAATACGACGCCGAGACGTGCTGCTGGCTCTGGACCGGGCCGATGAGCAGCAGCGGCTACCCGGCCTTGAAGATCGAGGGCCGGAAGGAACTGCTCCGGCCGTTGATGTACCGGGAGGCTTTCGGGGAGCCGCCGCCGTCGAAACACACCAGCCGCCCCCAGATCCGGATGACGTGCAGGCAAAGGACCTGCATCTGCCCGGAGCACATGATCGTGCTGACCGACGAGGCCCGCGAGCTTCAGCGGCTTCGCCGGCAGATCTTCCAGGAGGGCTTCCGGCAGTTCCAGCGAGACCCGAACAACCCGAAGCTCCGTCGGCTGGTGTCGGCGGGCTACATCACCTGGAAGGCCAACACGATCATGGCGGAACGGCAGCAGGCCCGCGAAGCCGCCGAGAGCCCGGAGGTCCAGGCGATCATCGACAGCGTCCGCCGCAGGGCGACCATCACCGGGGTGACCTGAGGCCAATCAGGCCCAGGCGGTATGCAACTGGTCCAGAACCTCCTCGGAGGTGCAGCCGGCCTGCACCACGATGCGGTCAGGGCCGTCCAGACGGGCGTCTAGGATGGTGACGCCTTGGTCTGCCGGTTCGAAGAAGGAGCGAAAGCGGACCCAGTTCGGGCCATCCAGAACTAGGACGGCGACATGGTCGTGGGGCTGGAGGGATCGGTGGCTGCGGTTGAAATAGACCTCGCTGGCCTTCATGGCGGAACCTCTGATTGGCTGGTTGGCGGGCGGCCCCGTGACGGGCTCCGGGTATTTACCGACCGGGTTCCCGGCGGCCGTCCCGCCCGTCCAGGACGGCCTGCATCGCCGTGGCCATGCCGCTCCGCATCGGCGTCGGCATCGCGATGAAAAGGCATCTGCCCGGAACTTGCCTCGCGGCCTGAGGCTCCTCACGGACCTGCCGCGGGAACGGCGTGGTGGATCAGGCGGATGCCTTCGCCTCCCGCAGGGCTCGGAAGACGCTGGACCGACTGATCTCGAGCCGGGTGGCGATCTCAGCCGGCAGCACGCCGGCCCGGCGGAATTCGAGCACCTCGGGGAATCGCCGCCGGGCCGTGGGGGCTCGGCCCTGGTACTTGCCCTGGGCCTTGGCTGCGGCGATGCCGACCCTCTGCCGCTCCAGCAGGAGCCGTCGCTCGAACGTCGCCACCGCCACGACGATTTCGGCGATCATCCTGCCGGTGGGGCTGCTGGTGTCGATGCCCAAATCGAGGACGCGGATCGCCGCCCCCTTCCGCTCCAGCCGGTCGAACACCTCGCAGAAGTGAGCGGTCGACCTGCACAGCCGGTCCAGGCGGGTGACGATCAGGGTATCGCCCTCCCGCAGGAAATCCAGGTACGCCTCAAGCTGGGGCCGTTCTCCCATGGCCGATGCCTGCTCGCCGAAGACCTTCTCGACGGCGAGCCGCTTCAGGCAGTCGATCTGGTCCTCGTAGCCGGCGACCTGATCATGGGTAGATGTGCGGGCATAGCCGACCAGCATGGCGTCCTCGGTTCCTGACAACTCAAGGCCTCAGTGAACCATGGGTTCCAAAACTGTCAAATCCGGCCCCGGTGGCACTCATTGCTGAACACTGGATATTCCGGTGCTGATGATTCCCGAATGGGGCCGTAGAGGGCGGTTGTAACCAGCATTCCCAACGGGATTGGGGGACCGATTCCGGAAGGGGGTTCGAAACAGCCGCCGAAAGGAGGACTGGAGGACTGGGTAGGCAAATGGGCAATGCTTTAATGGAGTTGAAGTCAGGTCCATTCGTTGCGGAGCCACTCCATGATCTCCCGTGCAGCATAGTCGACCTGTACTAGGATGTGGTCATCGCAAATTATAGCGACGCCCACGGCCGTAACGTCCTGCTTGCTTAGGTTACATATTCAAAGAAATTCTACAGATCGGTATTGTCGCTTTCATTCAGCCAGCATTCTTCAATATCCTTTTGCATATTCCAAACGTCCTTGAACTCCTTGAACGACTCAGATTTAATAGCCTCTCTTAGTTTTTGAATGTTTTGCTTTGTCCAAATTTTTCCATAAGCTGATCGAACGCCCATTTTTGTTAATTCATCGGCTATCTCCCTATCAGTTAAGCCGATTTGCATGTATGCTTCTATCTTTGTTTCAAGATGATTTTTCAGAAAATGAACAAAATTCTTGTAACGCTTAGACGACATTTTCCGTTCCCTCACCCACGAAGAGAGGGGGCTTCCAGCGTCAGGAGTATCCGGTGGCAAACGCACTATTTTTTTGCCATTTTCTGCAATGAATATTCTTGGCCTTGCAGATATGAATTTCTTCTTCACCGCATAAGAGAAATTCTGTGATATTGAAACAACCTTAAACGCAGCCCCGCCACGGGACTTTTCATCTATCAGTCTGTTAAGGATAGCACTTTTTCGTTTTTGACCAAGGGTCACGTAAACGAATGTTGCCCCTGTTTTCTCGCAGCATTCGAGAGCTTGCTCCAGGGATGGAAGACTAATCTTGATTCCGTACTGATCGAATTGAGCATCTGCATAGATTCCCAGGACCTTTGCTTTTTGCTCTCTTGACCACTCGCAAATTAGCTCCTCCTGTTCATCACTGAGGATGCTGCTCTTGATGGTCGAGCCGCTACGGATATAGCCCACAACCAGGGTATGAATAATTGGCCTGCGAGCCATTGCAGATCCTCCGCATAAAATTGATGGATTTTATGTACTTATCTTACTGTATTTCCAAGGAAAAATTTATTGAAGGCAAGGTATGCCATTTTGGTTGAGCCTGCGAGATCATCACTTCCGAACCAAGCGGCAGACCGGCCCAAGATAAGGTTCGGGTGACCGCGAAGGAGTTCAGCACTGTCCCACATTGATCGGCAAAAATACCGGTCAAAAGCAAAAGGATTAAGCAACGTGAACGAAATGCAGATGATTGCGTCTGGAATGACAGACGAAGAAATTGTTGACCACATTTTCGTTGGTGAGATCAACGACGGTTATATTACCGGTGGAACAATGGGTCTCCCTTACGGCGATGGTATGGTTGTTATCGCCGACGGCCAACTGACCATTCAGTTCAATCCGGTGGCGACCAAAGTCCTGATGGCTGCTGCAAATCGGGGAACCGGGTGTGGCCTGCCCAATCCGGCCAAATACGCCATCCAGGATGCGGTGGGAAAGCTCATTCAGTGCCTGTTCAATGCAGGTAATTAGGGAGCAGAACAATAAAAACTAGCTGAATTTCAAGAATCACTTTTTGACATTCGGCCGTAAGAGGCACTCTCATCAGACCTCCGTGCGAGAGTGCCTCTCCAAAAGACGAGATAGGGTACACTATGTTAAGCAAAACTTGGCTTTATGCGGCAGATGAAATGGTCAAGCGGTTCCGATATTTGATTGATTACGGAGTTTTCGATTATCTTGTTTTCGATATGGAAGCTGGATCCAGAAATATATCCATGAGCGGCTGCATAAGCAGGAGCAAGGCCATGCCGGGGCAGCTTGAGGTGACCTTCATGGCCATTGATGACATGACCAACGGTGTTGGCTCTGCTGCTGCGATAACAACGGAAGACGGTTTTAACATCATCAAAGAACAACTCGATTTTAAAGATTCGTCAGCTCGATACGACTGGGAAGCCTTCTTGGCAATTTGTGGCGTAGCGGGTTGTAAGAAGCCCGCCATCATTCGGTCGGTGTCCAAATCCGCATCAAAGATGGAACAGCCGGTCATATCGTCAGGGCGGCAGTAGTTATCCAGGTCGCCGCCCCCCTCAGGGTCTCCAGTGGTGGAGCTTGGCGGATGCTGCCCAGAGCCGCGTCAGGATGTGCATGGCGACGGAGTTCACGTAAAGAAGGGGGCTGCGGGCCCAGTCTTTAATCTATGGGGTTCCGGATCCCAGAGCACTGCCCAAGCTTTCAAACGCCCTGGCGTCGCTCGGTATGGTCGTACTCGCGGCATCGCCACCCGAGACTTGCGGGATTAAGAATGGCCGGCCTTGTGCCGTCCTGCTGGGGAATGCCCCGCTGATCTCGCCGGTTCATACGCTGAACGTCGATCCCAGGGACATGAATACCCAGCACTCCAGCATCCTGTAGGCAGGCCGCATTTTGAAGTAACTGCGACTGGTTCAGGTCGTCGTTGATATGACTTGGATAACCTTGATTACCGCGGACGTATTCAACAAGGTCATCGCGATAGCCTACGCCACCTATTGAGCGGAACCATACGGCACTACTTACAGCTAAGGTGTGGCGAAAGATCGAGTTAACAGGAAGCAACGTCTAGACAAACGAAGAGAGGAGAAAGCCGATGAATATCTTCGAGTGTGCCTATTCTGCAAAATCTCTCGCAGATCAGTATATGAGCACCTTCTTGCTCGATGTAGAATCGGAGATCGTGCTCAAGAATTTGTACCAGTTCGTGAATGGGAGCGAAGAGGTCTTTCGTGGGCTTAACGTGAGGATCACGCCACTGGATCTGGGGGATGGTGGCCGCTGTATTGTGGAATACTGCATTGACAGCGTCAGGGAGACCCATGGCATGAGCTTTTGTGTCTGTGACGATGAAGTAGAGGAGTACGGAAGTGGGAAGGGGAGTAAAGAGCATTTCGAGAAAATAATCAAGTATATCGACTGGAGGCATTACCTGAGAACCTGCAAGGTCGAACACATCAAGACGTATCGAAGCAACACAAATTTCCATAGGATCGTTACTGATTAAGATAGAGGGCCATTATAAAAGAGGGTTGGCATATTGTCGACTGCATTCATAACGTTTTATTTACCTGTGACGGGCACTGAGATTGCCGAATCTCTTCGGCTGTGGAAATGGGCCTTTTACTCATCACGATCAGGTCATCCGGTCGAAGCTACGATTTTGCCGCCAACTTCACTGAAGTTTCCGACATGTCCCAAGAAGCCGCAGGCCGGATTGACAAAGGTCTCTTGATTGCCACTGGACAAGTTCCACGGAACGGGACACCAGCGAAACCCGCCCTAATTGGTGATCATGTAAACATGATGCCACAGGTCCCCCCGACCAGCAGACCGATATCTGCTCACTGATTTGAACGCATGTGACCCAAGCTGCATCGGCTGTTTGGCCCGCTGCGAATGTGATCAGGGTCAACGTCTTGATCTCATAAATTGACAATCTCACGGATCAGATGCCTGTTAAGCGAACTGCCAGCGAGTTTGCGATGCGGTGGGACTCCGTTGTCTACGCGAGATGGCATCGAAAGGGCGAAGACCAAGAGCAGTACTGGGGGGCGGAAGCAATCTCTCCGGATGCCATAAGATTGAGATAAACCATCTCGTCAGCTATCCGCCCCCTGCGATCTGTTGTTCTGCCCGACGCTGACCTTCTGATGGTTAAGCTGTGGGTAGTGGAATTCCTCCAAATTCACCTAGAGAAGATTGGAGAGTCGCAGGCTGTACTAAAACCATTTATCTCACGGAGCTTCCACTCGGCTGGTCGAGCTAATCTTGCTGTCAGAAAAATGGAAATGCTCTCTTCGTCACATCGATAAGGTACTGGAGATCGCCGTACATCGCCGCTTCGTAGAACCCGACCGCTAAGTAGAATCCTATCAATGCTACAACCGTATGAGATACTGTCACACTTAGTGCGTTATTCGGATTACGGTGTTCCAGGAAGCATAGTCCAGCATGAAGTGATGAGAAAAGTAGAGTCGTAATACCAAGAACCCGAATCATTCCATAAAAGACTGGTTCCAAGATTTGCCCGATGGACTTCAGGTATGGCAAAACTCCTCCAAAGTAGGTTGGATGTGTTCCAATGGTGCGAAAGCCTTGGACGATACCGTCTGGTATCCCTGATGCCAGCTTGGCCGTCACCGGAAGATATGGAGCGGAAGCATCAACAAAATGCACAGCTATTACGGCTGGAATAACGAAGAATGTCCCCTGTAACCCTGCCCATGACAGCCTTTTGAGCATCAGCCAAGCTCCAAATACTGCGAGCACCGGTCCAAATACAGAAATTGGGCCGATAATGCCGTTAACAAATTCTCCTAGATATATGTAGGCTGCAATGAATAAAACGCCAGCAATTTTCCAGTATGCGTCATAACTATCTCGTTCGTGATCAAGTGAATTATTATAATTAACTACAAAATTTCCGTTTCCGTTGACAATCACGCTGCCAGTTATCCTGGTCGATGAAATGCTTACCCTAGCAGTTCGGATCGAAATTAGGGTACCAACCGAGATTGTGATCAGCCCTTTTAAGGTTAATAAATCATCAAAAATGGACACGCTTCTCTCCTCTATGGGGTGGTACCTTATTGTGAATACGAGTATTTGGGAGGCCGCTCAATTTCAAGCGAAAAGGCCGCGTCGCGGCACACCCCATACAGGGTCCACAGATTCCTTGTCATCCTTGCTGACGCGGGGTCGGGTGACGACTTGCCAGTAGTTGGCTCGAAGATGGAGCGGAAGGGGTGCCACTCGATGGGGTCGAAAGTCAGGACAAACACATGCGGGTACTCCTGGCCCGAATGACCGGAGCGGTTCCAAGTGATCTCGGTGGCGGTCGTAATGGCCTCTTTGGCGATGACCGCCCCGGCGGCGTCCCAGTATATATCGGTAGAGTTCCAGACGGCCGTCCCACCCGTTCAGGACGGCATGAATCGCTAGGAATCGCTCTCCGCCATCGGCGTCGAGGCCCCGGACGCCCACGTTGCCTCAGATTTCGATTAGGCGATGAGAATCGTTGGTCAGCCCGTCATTATCCCTATAACCACCCGAAAGCGATCTGTAGAGCCGAGGCCGAGACGATGGCGATCCATCTGGCCCTGAAGCACGCCGGAGAAGGTCTGGGAGGCCGTCGCGATTAGTCTCGGCTACGACCTCCGAATGCATGAACAGGCTCCAATCCGGGTACGGATGCGATGTGTCGTGTGCCGCTCGGGCGAAAGCTACACGAATCGGCTGGCCGCCGATGGAGGCGAATCTGGTCCGGCACGTCCAAGAGTCCCTAGCCGCGAACACGGGCGTCCGAGCGGTCACTCGGCAGACCGGCACTAGCCCCGACGACGGTCTCGCAGATTAAGCGGGGCATGCTTCCCGAGCAGCCGACCCCCGCCGGCTGGGCTCGGCGAGGGGTGCCTGGGGCGATGGCAGGGCCGACCCCTGGCCGGGCGTTAGGTCAATGTCAGCCGTGACCGCTATCCAGATCGTTTCCTGGCCGGTTTCCGACAAGTCGAGCCGGGGCCGCCATACCATTGTCAGCAAGCCCCCGAGGGCGAAAACCTCCGGCCAGACCCGCTTGGCCCGGCGGCCTTCGGGGCGAGGCAGAACGACCTGGAGCAGAGCAAGGAAATTACCCGAGCGATCCAGCGTACCTCGCCCGGTGGCTGCTCCAGATGCTGCTGAGTAGTCGCGTCGCCAGCAGGTCCAAGTCGGGTTCGTCCCCCGCTCGACCGGTCCGCGGTTGTCCCCGGCTGGGCTCTGGCGTTGGCTGCTATGAATAGCGGCAAGGGTTCGATACCCAGTGCTCGGCCTTGCAACAGGGCTTCCCCGCGGCCCAATCCAATGGGTTGCCAAGCGTCAGCATGCCCGAGCCGCTCCAGGGCGGGCACATCGAAGCCGGCCTGCCCGCTGCCTGACCATTCTACGGTGGTCATCAGCCTGTCGCTCATCCCCCCATGCGGCCTTCCGGCATCGTCGGGAATTTTGACTTGAGCAATTCCACCTACGTAGGCTCGGGATCAATAACCCAACCGCACCAACCGTTGAGAGAGAGAAAATAATGAACTTTCGCAAGCTAGCCGAGATGATGCTCCCTGATGAACATGGGTACCTGTGGATGGAACCGCGACTTCCATCATGATCAACCTTGCCATCGTCACATAAGTTGGACCGGAAATGTTCGAATTAGGGAGCGTTACTCTAAATCCGATCCATTCAGCCGCCCGAAAATCAAATCTGGAATTTTGACTTCAGCATTTTCGAGCCTGTAGTGCTTCTGTCAGGACCAACGTCAACTCAGCCAAAGAGGCAAGCAGATGAAAGCCTACCGAATTTTCGGTGAAAACATCCCACCGATTGTTGCCGAGCGGATCTCCAGCCTGCTGTTCAACGCCGTGACGGATCTCGCCGTGAACGACGACGCCATTGATCTCGACTTCCAGATCCTGTCCATGCTGGCGGAGGAAATGGCCGATCCGAGCTATGCTCGATCTTTGATGCAGTGAAACTCGCTCTGTATGCGTATACAAGGATGCCACCAATGAACATCGATGCCTGCCTCAGTGCTTCGAAATTTCTGGCTCAAACATTCGCAGCCGGGTTTTCTCGTTGTTGCTATTCTGAGGTTAAGCTGTCCTACCGATTTAACCACGAGATGAACGGTGAATCCCTTCCGTACGAGCTTCTCGTTGACATTCTCACTTGTCCGTGGAACCCAACGGATACCCATTGGGTGCAGTTCAACGTAGACGGCTGTGGGATTGAAGTTGAAGCTAATGCGGGCAGTGCCTCTCTGCTTCCAATTTTTGAAGAGGAAAAGCAGAAGTTCGGAAAAATCATTGGGCGAATTGACTGGGATGAATTCCAGCGGGACTGCTCCATTCAGTATGTCTAATTCACCGCATCAGACAGGTGATGCTAGGCTACTAAAGCCAATCCTGCACGGCGGGTACTGATCTGGGATACTCGGATGGAAGTCCGAATACCTTCCGGTATTCGTCCGGGGTCGAGCCGTGTTCGCACGCAAGGTGCCTCTTGAGCATTCGGCCGACCTGACCGCAGATCAAGCACGTGATGGTCGTCGGGGTCACCGACCGCTTGATCGGCACGGCGGGCCTTATGGCGGGCGTCGCCTGGGCAACCGAAGCCGGCTGGCGAAGTGGCTGGAGAGGGCGGTAGTCTGGATCAAGCTGGGCAGATCGCCGGGGGGAAACCCGGTTATTGGTCAGGTAGGCCGAGACCACTCGGGCCACATTGGCCAGGGCTCTGAACTCAGGTTAATTTTTGCGAGCGAATCGTGAACGTTCTCGGCTGTGATCAAGCCGGATCAACAATCCCGAGGAATGCTGGTTCGCAGTGGGACTGACACGGCTCGCTTATTTGGTGTGACCCGTTAACCTGAGTTCGGACCCCTGACATTGGCGTGAAGGTTTTGGAGATTGTCGGATATGAGGTATCTTAGCGGTTGAACCGGTGAGAGGATATACGGGTATGTCACCGCCAGCTACCGTGAACTTGGCCCTGCCGACTGCTACGACATGGGCCAGTTCGTCACCAGCGGCCGGTGGATCACCTGACCCCCGTCACCCAACGTGCCGTTCTTGGTCGCGTTCGACAGGGTGCGGGCGAAGCCGACCTCCTGGGCCAGCAGGGCCGCCAGCTTCCCGAAATGCTCCTCCTCAGCGGTCGCCGGCACCACAGCCAGGAAGTCAAACTCGGCCCGCGAGCATACGGCCGGGGATGCTGCCCTGGTACCCGCCGACTACAAGGCCGTACCTCAGGTACGGATGCAGGGTCCGGTGGGCGGCTGCCTTCTGCGAGTACGTGATCAGGTTGTGCGTGTTCACGCCGCCATACTTGCACTCGACTACCACAAGGGGTCGCCAATGCTGGCCGTTAGCGGCATCCGACGAGAATCGAAGCCGAATTGGTGGAGACCATGGTATGGAGCGACGAACCGGCCGTCTGGGACCAGAGCCAGAAAACGGGACCTTCCTGTCGGACCAGGACCGCCGCTACGAACCCTACTTAAGCCGCGTCGTCGTTCAGGACCTCGTGAACGACACCCGCTCGCAGGCCGGGATTGGGCAGATCCGTGTCGATAGATGAGAGGCCGATGGGCAGAGCACGACTACCAACTTGGTCTCCCATGCGTTCGATGGCCTGGATCGCCACTCTGAGAGCGGCTGTGGCAACGCAACGGCTCATCAGTCCATTCAAGCGTTCCTGTTATGTTCTGATATACCCTTCCTCAAATGCGAGTCAAGTTAGGTGTCATTTAGTAGGCAGCCACATGGCAGAGGGGGGTGGTGAGGGTGAGCATATGTTGCTTGTAGAGGCCCCACACCGATGCCCCACTACCATGCGAGGAAAACTCTATGAACTCGCGTTCAAACCCGCTTGCTGCAGGGATGGGCCACGTGATATTTCTCCGCACTTTCTAACTTACACAACTTAATTCCTGGGAGACGGCAATGCCAAAGGTTGTTAGCATGATCAATTGGAAAGGTGGCGTTGGAAAGACAACATTAACTCTTCACCTCGCAGCTGGGCTCGTTCTGCAACATAGCAAGAAAGTTCTTTTGGTCGATCTTGACCCTCAATGTAATTTATCATTTCTTGCTATTGGTGCCACTGACTACATCAACCACACTTACACAAAAAAGGGAGAAACATTGAAAAGTGTGTTTGACAATTACTTCTCTCGAAGCTCCACAAACGCCCATAACATAATCCAGCAAAAAAAGGTTAATCATAGTGCCGGCCACGTTTTTGTGGACATCGGCATTGTTCTGTCTCACCAAGAACTAACATTGTTGGATATGAAGCTGGCAAGAGAAAAAAGGGTTGGCAAGGATCATAGGGAAGAAACGAAATTTGAGATCGAAAAACTTTCTATTATTAAGGAGTTGATCGGTGCTGTAGCGGGCGAATACGATTATGTGTTGCTCGATTGCCCTCCAAACGTCAATCTTGTTACCCAGAATGCATTCTTCTCAAGCGATTACTATGTAATACCTGCCATACCGGACTTTCTGTCCACTGTTGGAATCTCTTCCATCAAGCAGTACATGGATCAGTTTAACAACGATTATAGGTCAATGTGGACCTATGCCGGACTTCCTGGCTCGTATACCGATACGAAGTTCGGTGGTATAATCTTCAACATGGTTGACGAGTATGGCGGCGGCCCCAAAGATGGACACAATCAAATCTTTAAGTCAACGATTGCACAGCAAGGCATCCATGCCGTTTTCGACAACTATGTAACTGACGGTGATGGCATTACCACTGCGGCTCAAATGAATCTGCCCGTGTTCGCCTACAAAGACCTTCCCAGATCTCATGCGAATGCACAGAAGCAAGCCAAGTACCTTGAAGGCGTTGTCAATGAGTTTGTCTCCAGAATTAAGTAAGAGGGATACAGATGAATTCCCACGATTTGGCTGAAATGCTTGAGGCTGTTGCAAAAATATTGCGATCGATGCCTAACAGTAGTATTAGCTCTACGCTTGACAGCGTGCTCTCTTCAATAGAAGGAGGAAAGAAACAGTCCTCAAAATTGGAAATGTCAACTGGCGTGGATGAGCTTCCAGAAGGCATAGAAGAAAAACTCAAAGCAATGTCACTCACCGAGATTGATCAGTTTTTCTCGGAAAATGAGCAGATATTTACAACAAACAATTTGACACGTTTGGCCGCTCGCCTCGGCATAACTACATCAAAGCGTCAAAGCCGCAATGCATTAGTAAACCTGATTCTGCGGCATATTGAAGCCGGACAGATGGATTCTATGATTCGAGCCGCCCGGGATGTGAAGTAGCTACCAACTCCGAAAAAATATAATAGCCGAAAGGGAAGCAGAGTATATGAATATAAACCTCGATAGGCTGGCAAAATTATTAGGAATGCTGGGGAGTAACGCGGATGGAGAAGTATTGAATGCAGGAAGATCAGCTTCAGAAATGATAAAAAAAAGTAATTTGCAATGGTCAGACATCTTAAATAAGCCTAGTAGCGAAGACGAATCTATCAAGAACCGGCTTATGCTGATAAACCGTATGATTCATTTCTGGCCTGCCGTGGATCAAGAAGCATTTTCCCAATTGAGGGAGCGTTACTTCCAAGGCGAGATGGAATATTCTGATCAACGCAGATTGAGTTATTTCTTTGAATTAGCTTCTCCTACTATCGGACGACCGAATTCACCTTATACGGTTGGAGATCCAGGTTTCTCACCGGGCAATTGGTCAAATGGATCTTGGAAATGATGAGACTCGTCAGACGAATGTTTTACCGAAATAGCGACAGAATTGCCTTCTGACGCTGGTTGGCGAAACTCAACGCCGTCTGGCCAAGCTGCTGGCGATCTGCAGAGTCAGTAGTTTCGATCCCTCCTCGTTCTGATCCGCCTGGGTGAGCTTGTTGCCCTCCTGCAGCACCTCCGAGAACCCCTTCGTGAAGTCTTCGCGGGTCGTCAAGATGCTGAGCCCGGTCGTGAGGGTCTGGGAGGCCGCCCGTAGCCTCTGGTCGGCCGTGTCGAGGCCCTGGATGGCGTCTCGATGTCGGTCCGGCCGTCCACCATTCTGGCCCAATCGACCTACAGGCCCTTCCCATGGACCTGGAGGTTCTGACTCTCGACCGTGACCACATCCATATGGGATGCGTCGAAGGCCACCAGCATGTCGTTTGAGTGATTAGCCGGTTCAATGAGGGCGGTCTTGAGGCTGGCCCCGTTGCTTGGCTTGCCCGGCTAAATGTTGTGAGCGTCCTGGTTAAGGGATCAGGGTCGAACACAAGATTGTTGTCAACCCCGAGGTCGACGGATGACGCGGGATAGGAATCGCTGGGTGTAGCTGTCAGGGGGCTGGTCACCGTGACGGTCTTGTCCGTGCCCGTCCCTCCGGAGATGCTGACCGAAATGGGGTTAAAGTCCCCGCTCGACGGCCTCTGAACGTCGCTGACCCTCAGAGCCTTAACAGGCTGCGGAAAAAAAGCAGGCAAAGGAGGTAGGTGATTGCGGCCCAATCGCCAAGGTGAACACCGCATAATGTGGCTCCTGACCTCCGACGAGACTTTTTCCGCACGCTGCTGAGTCCCAAGTTCTGCTCTGCGTCTACGATGTCACTGACCGCACCGGTGATCCGGCCGCTGCCGGTGACCACCATCTGGTATTCGTCCGGCTCCGAGACGTTGGTCACGCGAGCCCGACGGATTCCGATCAACTCCTGAATCTTCGCTTTGGATTCCGGAGTAGCGTAGAGCCGGGATCCATCGCCAAGCAGCAGGTTCTTGCCTCCGTATTGGCCGTCGCGGGCTACGCCGTTGATCTGTTCCAGCGGGGTATCGAACTGGCCCACGAGGTTCTTTCGATCCGCCAGGGATGCTGGATCAATGCCGAGGCTACGCAAGGCTGCCGTCGTGAGCCCGCGTGCCTGCTGGAGCAACTTGTCGATGCCGGTGATGCCTGCGTCACCAGCCCGGATGGTGCTGATCGCCTGCCCGATGGCGTCCTTCATGACCGTGAGGTCGCCGGCTCGCTGGGTCAGGGTCCTATCGGCGAAGAACACCTGCGGACTATGGAGGGCGGTGTTAACTTTCAGCCCTGTCACAAGCTGCTCCTGGGCCGTCGCGAGCTTCTGCCCAGTGACCTGGAGGGTCAGCAGGTTCGCCCGCATAGCGGCGGGAAACTGAAGGTCGGTTGCGGCCATGGGGCGAAAGCTTTGCTGCTGCGACTCATCAATGCAACAAGTGAACTTGATGCAATTCGTGAATTACTTAGGATATTATCGCGATCACTCCACGATTGATATCAAGGAAACTTTGTGTTCGGGGACGCTATGCAGGAATTTCCCAACAGAGAAAAGGCTGCCTATCCAGCCCGGCTGATCGGCCCGGCGGGGCTACACCATTGGGCTGATGATCGGTCTGATAATTGCCATGGGATGCGGGATGCCGACATCGACAGCGGCTCAGCAACCCGTGTACCGTCCGCCGCAGATCCAGCACCTCGCCGATCCATTCGGTCGCGACGCTCCGCCGGGAGGGGGCGTGGCCCCTGACCTGCGGCCCGATCCGATTCCGGCCTATCGGGACTTTCCTCACCGCTGGAAGCTTATGCAGCAGACGTTGTGCCAGCCGGTGTTCGATCAGCAGACCGGCAGGACGACGGCATGGCAATGCCGGATGGCCGATGACACCGTACAGGAAATCCGCTAACCCCGAGCCTACCGCTGAAGCGGCGGAAACTTCTCCGTAATCCCGAGGATCTGGGCCTTCCAAAACAGAACCCGCTCGCGGCACAGTTCAGGGCGAGCCCCGGCGTTGACGATCTGGGTGTACTCGGTCACTGAAAAGGCCGAAGCCATCTGCTGGATCGTATGGCTCGATTGATCGACCACCGAGTGCGGCAGGTAGCCGGTCTCCATGTTCCACTGGCGGTCCTTGCGGCGGAGTTCGTTCCGCTTCAACCGGACCCAGTCGCCGAACTCATCCCGCAGCCGGCTACAGGTCAGGAAGCCGTCGCGGAGAGCCGGGGCTTCCCGCTGGTACTGCTCCCAGAACTCGCGGGGCTGCTGGTGCAGGTTCCGCAGGCAGCCGTCGTAGACGACATCGTCGTTCGGGCAAGTCGTACGGCCGGTCGCCTCGGCCGGAGGGTCACCGCCTCGCCCCGATGGGATGGCAACGTCACGGTAGGGCGTCGCTCCGTCGTAGGGCTGGCGGATCCCAACTCCTGGCCCTGCCTGCCGGCAGCCGGGCACGATTGCCAGCATGACCATCAGCACTGCCGAGGTCGCCGTGATCCGGTGCATCACCGCCGGGCTCCCGCCTATCGGCCGCACGCCTGGGCCAACCCCTTGCTGACCTCGTCGAAGCCGATGTTATCGAAACTGGCTCCGGGTTGGTAAGCTAGATAAACATCGATCACGAATGCGTCGCTCATCTTCTCGACCAGATCGACGACTGCGGCGTAGTCCTTGGCGGCCACCCCACCTTGGAAGATCTGCCAGGACCCGGCGGGAACCAGCGTGCCGTTCAGTCCGAGCGTGACATCCAATACGCCAGAGCCCCGGACAGGGATCGTTGGCAGGTACAGCACCGCCGCCCGCTCCTGTGTAGCCGCATCGCAGGTGATGATCAGTTTGTTGCCCTTCTGGTCGAATTTGGTCGCGACGAACCACCCCTTCGCATTGCCGGTCACCCAGGGTAAGCCCTGGGCCTGAACGGTAGTGGCGATCAGAAGGGAAATCAGGACGATCAAAATTCTCATAGTCGGCCCTATCGTTGATGAGACTCCCTCTGAGCCGACCCAGATCACTTGATCAGGTCGGCACTCAGCATCGCCTTGACGATCTTCTGAACTTCGCGAGACCGGCACCCGTAGTCGTTGGCGAGTTTGTTTGCGTCGCTTTCGCCGTTCGCCGCCGACAGGATCAGCGGTATGCCGCCCGCCGTTCCAAGGACTTCGGCAACGCCCAGGGTGAACTTCTCGGCGTCGTTCAATACGGAGCATCGTTTGTCCAGCTTGCCCAGGAAGCCGATGGTGTAGCCCATCATCGCGGTGTTCTCGGTCTCGTTCCGCGGCTTCACCGATCCTGTGTCCCCGCTCAGCATCGCGTTCAGGACCTCGGGACGGTGGTACTTGTCTTGGCCGATGGCCGGGGCGGTAATACCCACCACGCCGGCCAGGACGGGGATCACCATGATCGACACTACCCGCATGTTTGGTCCCTTTGGCGGAATGGAGCGAAAGTTCAGGTCGCTATGGACCACTTCGTGCGGGCCGCCTGGGCCAGTTCGCCGTCCGGATTCCGGAACCCATACCCGCGGACCAAGAGGGACTTGGCGTACTGCTCGCTGCCCTTCAGGCCAAACACGATGGCAACGCCAATGGAGATCAGGAGTTCGACGATGCTCATGATGAGCATCCCGTCGGGCGTCAGAGGCAGAAAAGCCGTCACCAGCGAACAGACGTTCAGGCCAACGATGATCCACCCCTGCATGGCAAGGCCGCGGAGGAAGTGAGGGATGCCGAAGATGAACACTGACAGCAGGGCTACCCAGTCGAACTCGGTGGTGAGGGTTCTGATGTCCTTCGTGGTGGGATTCACCATTTGGATCTTCATGACGTGCTCGCGGTTCAATGGCGTCGGTGGGCTGGCAGGGGGGCTCCTCAACGCCATCGGCCTGAGTGAGCATACATACCCCGCTCATAACACCTGCTTTCCATTGTGTTATAGCACAGAAAGTTAAAGCAAGCATTAACCTCAACCGACGGAAGAAGCGTCATCGGGTTACCGCCCAACCGATGGCAGGTAGTTTCAACCTGGAGGCAATGACGCGATGGTGTTCAGATCACGCCCGGAGGACGCGACGGTACTCGACGCTGTTGAGAGTTACGGCCGTTTCGCCGACCGTCCGGCCCGTTCCGCGTGTTCCACGAGGGCCTCGATCTGCCGGATCGCGACCATCAGGAGGTCGTCGTCGAGCCGGCGGAGGAGCGACTTGGCCTTGGCCTCTTGAGCAAGGCGGTGTTCCGGAACGTGCGACGGGGAGACCACGTCGGTGACATCGAGGCCAAGGATTTCAACCAGATCCACGAGGGTGTCAAGGGCCGGCAGGTACTTGGCATTCTCCAACGCGGACACTGACTGCACGCTGAGGTTCGCCCGGTCGGCGAGGTCCTCCTGGGTCATGCCATGACCAGTTCGACTTGCCCGGATCAGGGCTGCCATCTGAGCCTTGAGTTCGCCACCCATGCCTTACCCCTGGTTTACACCGGGGCAGGTTCAGGTTTCCTTGAGGTAGGCACCATGAAGCTACCATGATGACGAGATAATATTTCACCAAGGAAACCACAACATGGGGAGGGAAGGCTTCTCGACCGCCGTCGTGCCGTTTGGCATCCGGGTCTGCGGCCTCCGGGAGGCCGACACATCATCGCCATCGGCGACCCCGGCCAGGATGACCTACCAGTGCCGGGCGACGCCCCTGTGTTGCGGTTGAGCTTTTGGGTTCTCGACCGGGAACCGGCGGGCGGGAATTCAATGTGGTCGGCATTGTCATGAGGAGAGTCGGTTCGGATGTCGCAAGTCGGCGACAACCATCCCACCTGGAGTTTAGTCGCGGGGTTCTAACGAGTGGACGGCTGCTGAAGACGAGGTGCCCCGCGTCAGCGGTCTTCAGCGTAGCGTTTTCCGTATTCTAGCTGGAGATTGGCCGGCCCGACATAGACGCCCCAGTCACAGGTGTCGGCCATGCAGACACCGAGCCGCCAGATATTCCAGTCGATTTGGAGTCGGGCTTCGAGCTTCCCCACGACCCACCTGCGAAGGCATAAGGTCCAGTTTGGGATCTCATCCGGACTGAATGGCCAGGGCTCGTCATGACAGAAATCGCAGTATAGTGGGCCAACCTCAACCCAGAAGTAGGTCGGTCGTAGGTCAAAGCCGACGCCGATACTCCCAGACCCGAGATCGATGCCGATGGCGACGACCCAGGACCCGATGGAGTACTCGACCAATTTCCACAACCGCTTCATCGTTCGGTCCCGCACAGCACCGCATCGGTGGAGCAGAGGAGGTGTACGGGTCGGGCTGTTACGCTTCGTCGCGAAGGCGAAGTGCGACCAATGTCAGCACGAGCCTTTCCGCGTGTTCCCGCAGCGAGTCGATGTGGTACACCCGCGGGCACCCGGCCTCGGAGTCCCACCCCACGGGCTGCGGCCAACCTTGGTCGGGCAGCGATAAGTAGACCAAGTAGATGACGAACCGCTGAATCTCCAGGGCGGTAGCGTCGGTGAACCGCTCACGGAACGCGGCGAGCCTGTCGGTGATGGTGGTGTCGTTCGAGACCTCCAGCACGGTGTTGGCCAGCCGGATCATGCGGTCGCGGTAGCGGCCCTCCTGCACGGAGTTCCATCGAGTGGGGAGCCGATCCGCGAGTTCGATCATTTTCTGGAGGGAACGAGGGCGACAGCCGTATCGGTCAAAGAGCCAATCGAGAGGATCGGGCATGGTTTACTCCTGCCTTGATCCCATTCGACTACACCCGATTCGAAACCTGTCAAGCGAGCCCCCTTCGACGCTGCGGTATGTCGGTACTACGTCTGGTCCTGCATCCTGAGGGGGGCCGGTGCTACATTGTTCTCATCAGGGCGTTGGTGACCGCAATGTGACCGGCGGTCCCCAGTTAAGCGACTAGAGGCACGATGACCTCGTTTGCGACGAGCCATTCGATCCGGTATCGGGTCGGCCTTGACGGTTCGGCTCATCGGCGGTGCCGCTCGAAGATCCTGGCGACCATCTCGTTGGAGATTCCAGGGTTGGGCCTCCGGCCTGTCGCTCCGGTCGGGATTGCCGGCCCGGAGTCCGGAGCCCCCGTTGTCCTCTCACCATATTTTCCGGGAAGTATGGTGAGTCCAGGATTCCCAACGGGTCCACGCTGGGGGTCGCGTTGACAGGTTCCGGACTTGGCATAGTCTGGCCTGAGATGCGGCTTTTCTGGTGAGTTTGGCATGGCGGGCAGGCAGGCGAAGGTGTTGACGGCGACCCAGGCCAAGGCGGTCCTGGCCTACCTGTCGGGGACCCGCAACGCGGCCCGCGACACGGTCATGTTCCTCCTGTCGGCCAAGGCGGGGCTCCGGGCCAAGGAGGTCGCGTCGGTAACGTGGTCGATGGTGATGGACGCCAACGGCGACATCGCCGATGTGCTCCACCTGGAGGACCGGGCGGCCAAGATGGGGTCGGGCCGGCTGGTGCCGCTGAACCGGGACCTCCGCGTCGCCCTGGTCGAACTGCACCGGGTCCGGACGCCGCGGCCCGAGGACCCGGTGGTCTACAGTGAGCGGGGCCGGTCGATGTCGGCGGGGTCGGTGGTCCGATGGTTCCACGACCTCTACGGCCGGCTGGGCTTCACCGGGTGCAGCAGCCACTCCGGCCGCCGCACCTTCATCACCCACGCCGCCCGCAAGGCCAGCACGGTCGGTGGGTCGCTCCGCGATGTCATGGAGCTTGCCGGGCACCGGTCGCTCCAGACCACCAGCCGGTACATCGAGGCCGACACCGAGGCGAAGCGGCGGCTCGTCGATCTGGTCTGACGGCGGTCGGCGGGGCAACGGGGCAAGTCCAGGACCTCCTGGATCAGGGCCGCCGGTGCTTCGACGCTGATGGCAAGGTGGCGAGGTCGATCAGAACAAGTCCAACGGCTGGTGCCGGGGGCTTGGCGATTGTGGGGGCCTGAGATTCTTCTGTCGGGTCATATTTGTATTTCGCTTTCCCTGTTCCGGGTCACGCAAAATCTCCTCATCACCAACCACTGAGGAGATCATGGAGATGATCAACCAGGACATCGTGAGCCGGATGCGGGGGCTCGACAAAGAGTTTGGGAATCAGGCAGCCGCCGAGTGGGACGCCGTCACCCAGCGGAAGTATGTCTTTTTCATCCAGATCCTGGCCGAGTACATGGACCGGTTCTGGGCCGAAGTTCATCAGATGAACAAGCTCTATTCGGTCACCCGCTGGAAGGTGCTGTCGCACGGGGATACGCTCTGTTGCGTGTTTGCCTTGGGGTGCGACCACCCCGGCGGCATGGGATACGCTAAGTTTCGTTGGAGGGATATCCGCGTCCTTCCGCAGGAGGTCTGACCCTCAAAGGCCCCCATCCCATCAGGTGGGGGCCGACCCGGTGATGGTCGCCAGGACCTTTTGGATGCGGCGTCCGCCGGCTCGACGCCGATGCGGAGCGGCATGGCCACGGCGATGCAGGCCGTCCTGGACGGGCGGGACGGCCGCCGGGAACCCGGTCGGTAAATACCCGGAGCCCGTCACGGGGCCGCCCGCCAACCAGCCAATCAGAGGTTCCGCCATGAAGGCCAGCGAGGTCTATTTCAACCGCAGCCACCGATCCCTCCAGCCCCACGACCATGTCGCCGTCCTAGTTCTGGATGGCCCGAACTGGGTCCGCTTTCGCTCCTTCTTCGAACCGGCAGACCAAGGCGTCACCATCCTAGACGCCCGTCTGGACGGCCCTGACCGCATCGTGGTGCAGGCCGGCTGCACCTCCGAGGAGGTTCTGGACCAGTTGCATACCGCCTGGGCCTGATTGGCCTCAGGTCACCCCGGTGATGGTCGCCCTGCGGCGGACGCTGTCGATGATCGCCTGGACCTCCGGGCTCTCGGCGGCTTCGCGGGCCTGCTGCCGTTCCGCCATGATCGTGTTGGCCTTCCAGGTGATGTAGCCCGCCGACACCAGCCGACGGAGCTTCGGGTTGTTCGGGTCTCGCTGGAACTGCCGGAAGCCCTCCTGGAAGATCTGCCGGCGAAGCCGCTGAAGCTCGCGGGCCTCGTCGGTCAGCACGATCATGTGCTCCGGGCAGATGCAGGTCCTTTGCCTGCACGTCATCCGGATCTGGGGGCGGCTGGTGTGTTTCGACGGCGGCGGCTCCCCGAAAGCCTCCCGGTACATCAACGGCCGGAGCAGTTCCTTCCGGCCCTCGATCTTCAAGGCCGGGTAGCCGCTGCTGCTCATCGGCCCGGTCCAGAGCCAGCAGCACGTCTCGGCGTCGTATTCGACATGTTCGACGATCCGGTCCTCGACCGGTTGGGCTGGCTTCGACATCGGCGTCTCCGGTTGGGCTCCGCCTCCACTGGTACCAGCCCGGCCTGGGCTGGGGCAAAATTCAACGGCGGCACCCGATCCTGGCCCGGCTTTTCATCGGCCTCGGCCAGACCGGCGTCGGCTTCAAGGTTCGGCATGGCCCCGATCCGCCCCAAGCCGGGGCGAAACCGCAACCGGGCTGGACGGCCGGCCAGGGTCGAAACCGGCCCATACCTCCCGTCTCATCCTTGCGAAGCAGACCGCGGAGCGACGCGGGCTCGGGCGAGCATCGCGAGCCCGAACCCAGTCGCTCCGCACGGCGGCGGCTCGCCGCCGCCGATCAAGCCAACCGAAGGCTTGTGCAAGGCCCCGGCGGCTCCGCCGCAGCAAACCCGCAGCCGGCCGGTCGCGGATTACAACGGACTTTGTCCGGGAGGGTGACGGGCAATAAGGGAGTCGGCCAAGCCTTATCTCTCTCAGAGAGATAAGGTTTTGCCCCCTTATCCCCGCACGCTGTCGGGCAACGTTCGCTTGTCTGGCTCGATTCTGCCCCTGCCCGACGTGCCCTCCGCAGCGGCGTCCCGGCCGCTTGAGGGGCCGATCCAGACGGCTCTGGAACATTGGCGGACGTGACCGTTTCCGGTCGAATTCAGCTACGTCTCGACGCCGCGTAGGCAGTGCCGGACAATGTCGCCATCCCGACCAGCGGATCGCCCCCTCATGACCCTCCTCGGCTCCACCAATCACCCCCAAGATATTGATACGACACAGGAATTCGCTCGGAAGCGGCGGAATTCCCCGCGGTGTGACACCGCCCTGTCGCACGCGGCGTCGACCGAATCGCCTCCATCCCCTTCAATATCCGCCGTTTCAGCCCGCCCAGGGTGTCGCACATCCCTGTCGCCCAAGCGGCGTTCCATGGGGCTGTGGCTGCGGGGAGCCGTCTGGCAATTCCGAACCCGTGTCCCCGCCGACCTCCAGGGGGTTCTGGGCCGGACCCACATCAACCGATCCCTGAAGACCAGCAGCTACCCCGACGCCATCCGGGCGGCCCGTAGGGTGGCATTCGAGATTGAGCAGGACTTCGAGGCGGCCCGTGGGGGCACCGGGGGCGACCCGGCCCACGCCGCGTGCGACAGGCCCTGTCCGTCGCCGCCGGTCCCCTCGGTGACGGCCAACACCGTCCTGCCCGATTTCATCGGCCCGGCCATCCACATCGACCTGGACCTGCTGGCCAGCCGCATCGCCGAAAAACTTCAGGCAACCCAACAGGTCTTCGTGGAGACGGCTGTGCCCGCCGCTGAACCCGCCAAGGCGAAGACCATCCAGCAAGTCTACGACGCCTACATGGCCGATCCCGGCGTCATTCGGTCCGGCAAGACCGTCCTGGCTTACGAGACTGTGTTCGGCCTGCTGATCGAGATCATCGGCCAGGACACGCCGGTGTCCGACATCGGCCGGGAGACCTGCCGCGAGGTCATGGACACCCTCCGGTGGCTGCCTCCCAACTCAACCAAGCGGTACCCCAACCTGACCGCCCGTGAGATCGCCCTTGTGATCGCTTGATTCGTTGTGGCTTTCGCACAGCAGGCACGTGTCCACGTTTTCTGTGTCGTCCCCAATAACATCACTTTTGCATTCTGGATTTTTGCACTGCATCCTTCGAACCTCGTACTCGCTCTCACATAGATGGCAGTAGACTTTATTCACCCCTTCCACCAGGGTAGCCGTGTGTATATCGCCCCGTTCTGACATTTCTCCTGCATCACTAATGCACGATATACAGGCATAGCGACGTGTTTTCTTAGAAAACCCAAACAACTTTTTGTATTGATGGTTCGTTAGTGCCTCAAAAACTTTCGGCAACTCGGTCATAACGGTGGAACGTTCATTCCAACGACGATCATAGAACGAGGACCACCTTGTTCTCGATTGATGTGAAAGCCTGTCGGGGAGCCATTTCCGATTCGGGTAACACTCGGCATACTGGTTTGCCAATATGTCAACTAGAACCATGGGATCAATTTTGTCCTTATAAGCACCGAGATGTTGGATCTTGTTCCGATTACCTCGCACATTCTCGTACTGCTGCTTGAAATTTTCTGAGAATACGCCGGGGAAAATTGCATCAGCTACCCTCATGAGGTCTGATGCATCAATCGTACGAAATGAAGAGAAGTCTGCGTTGGATTTAGCCCAAGACCGTACGTCCTGGCCAAGAAGCAAAAGGAACGGGCTAACACTGCACAACTTTGCCTTCAGGCCTAACTCCTGAGACTGCTGTATCAATGAATATACCATTTGAAGATCTGGCTGAGCCAACCTGATGTAGTCCTCAATCGCGTCATGGTCGTCGGCATCTAAATACTCCCATGACTTTTCCGTGATGATCTCAAACAGCGATGACCAAGCGGTAAAATACAGTCTTAGCGAAGTCTCTTCTAGTTCCGCTGCGACGGGAATGTTATTAATCATCCGGAACCTCAGGAGCAGCACACGGGCATCGCAGAATCGCATAATCACATTTGGATGCAAGTCACAGGTGAGGTCGACGACATCGTCCGGCCGATGCAGGAGTCCCGCATGGGCTTCTATGTCCACATGGGCCTGAACGGACTGCTGGTGCTGTTGAAGGAGATCGTCACGCAGCAGGTCCTGCGGTGCCATTCGGCGAGGGGGTATCTCGGGGAAACCGGCCAACTCTGGTACACCCGCCTGCTGCCGCCGCCGATCCCGGAGATCGGCCACCATGTGGTGGTAACGACGCCCTATGTGGTGCTGGACGGGGTGGAGCAGCGGTTCCTGGACTACATCGCCCGCGAGGTTGCCCGGATGGCCGCTGCCGGGGGCCGGAAGGCTGCGGATGCAGAAGCCCTGCTGAAGGTCGGCCCGACCGCCAATCACTGGAACGAGTACATTTCCCTCGCCTACGTCAACCACCAGCCCGACGCCATCTTCTGGCCGGCGTCCCCGATATCCGCGAAAGCCTGCCGCAGGCGTAACGCGGCGGGCCACCGCACCGACAGGAGGACAATACCATGGCCGAAGCCGCCACCCACATCGTCCGGGCCGCCCTTCGGCCCAAGCTTTACCGGGACATCGAGATCCCGAGCGACCGCTCCCTCTACGATCTCGCCGAGGCCATCGTCCGGGGCTACGCCTTCGACCTGGACCACGCCTTCGGGTTCTTCCCCAAGCTCACCGGCAACATCTACGACGCCAAGCCCCGGTATGAACTCTTCGCCGACATGGGCGAGGGCAGCGACTCCTTCAGCGTCAAGAAGACGACGGTGGCCCAGGTGTTCCCGAAGGTCGGGAAGGCGATGACGTTCCTGTTCGACTACGGGGACGAGTGGCGGTTCCGGGTCGAGGTCCTGGCCGTCGGCGAGCGGGAACCACGCAAACGCTACCCGAGGGTGGTCTCGTCGGTCGGCAAGGCCCCGCCCCAGTACCCGGACCCCGACGAGGATTTCGACGAGGAGGACTGAGCCGGCCACCCTGCCGCAGCCCCGCTCCCGGTCAACGCCGTTGCCTGCCGCACCCGGTCTGATAGAGTGCCGCCGACTTGCACACTTTTGAAGAGACGTTGGGCTTGCGATGGCCGTTCTGACCCTGGACCAGCTTGAATCCCATCTGTGGAAGGCCGCCGATATCCTCAGGGGCTCCATCGATTCGTCGGATTACAAGCACTACATCTTCGGGTTGCTGTTCTATAAGCGGCTCTGCGACGTGTGGGAGGAGGAATACGAGGAGCGGCTGGCCAAGTACGGCGACGCCGCACTGGCCGCCGACCCGGACGAGCACCGCTTCCACATCCCCGAGGGACGGTTCTGGAAGGATGTGCGTACATACACGACCAACATCGGCGAACAACTGAACGCCGCGTTTCACGCCGTCGAAGACGCCAATCACCGCCTGCGGGGCGTCTTCCAGGATGTGGACTTCAACAACAAGGAGCGGTTCCCCGACGCCAAGCTTGAGAAGCTGCTCCAGCATTTCGAGAAGCATCGTCTCCGCAACGCCGACGTGGAGCCGGACGTTCTGGGGCAGGCGTACGAATACCTGATCGAACGGTTCGCCGACGATGGCGGGAAGAAGGGTGGGGAGTTCTACACGCCGAAGATGGTGGTGCGGCTGCTGGTGGAGTGCCTGCGGCCCGAGGAGGGCACGTCGATCTACGATCCGACCTGCGGATCGGGCGGCATGCTGCTGGAATCCTTCCACCATCTGGAGCGGCAGGGCAGGAACGCCCGCAGCCTGACCCTGTGCGGGCAGGAAAAGAACCTGAACACCTGGGCCATCGCCCAGATGAACCTGTTCCTGCACGACATCCAGGACTTCGACATCGCCCGTGGCGACACGTTGCTAGATCCGAAGCATCTGACCGGCGACGGCACCAAGGCGATCCGGACCTTCCACCGGGTGCTGGCGAACCCGCCCTTTTCCCTGAAGGACTGGGGCCACGAGGTGTGGAGCAAGGGCGACCGGTTCGGCCGCGACCGTTACGGTTGCCCGCCCAAATCCTACGGCGACCTCGCCTTCGTCCAGCACATGATCGCCAGCCTGAGGCAGGACGGCATGTTGGGGGTGGTCCTGCCCCACGGTATCCTGTTCCGTGGCGGGGCGGAGGGCCGCATCCGCGAGGGCCTGTTGAAGGACGACCTGATCGAGGCGGTGATCGGCCTCGCCCCGAACCTGTTCTACGGGGCCAGTATTCCCGCCTGCATCGTGATCGTCCGCAAGTCGAAGCCGAAGGACCGCAAGGGGAAAGTGCTGTTCGTCAACGGGGCTGAGCAGTTTATCGAGGGTAAGGCCCAGAACCACCTGTCCGACGCCAACGTCGCCACGCTCGCCAAGGCGTATCACGACTACGCCGACTTGGATCGGCTCGCCCGCGTGGTGCCAATGGCGGAGATCGCCGGCAACGACCACAACCTCAATATCAACCGCTATGTCCACCTGACCGAGGAGGAGGAGGACTTGGACGTGGGTGAGGAGGTCCAGAAGCTTCTGGAGTTACGGGAGCAGCGGGACGCCGCCGAGGCCCGGATGATGGGCTTCCTGAAGGAGCTTGGACATGTCCGGTAGCCCCGCATCCTGGCCGCTGGTGAAGATAGGCGATATTGCACGTGTGAAGGCAGGAGCGACGCCTTCAAGAGAAAAGCAGGAGCTATATTTTAGCGAATTTGGCCATCCGTGGGTAAAGACGGGCGATCTGACAGACGGGCTGTTGTGTGAAACCGCCGAGAGAATTACAGAAAAAGCTGTCGCTGATACGTCGTGTGAAATACACCCTCCGGGAACAGTTCTTGTTGCCATGTATGGTGGATTCCAACAGATTGGTAGGACAGGTATATTGCAAGTATATGCCGCAACAAACCAAGCTGTCTCTGCAATTATAGCTAACCGTCAACGCGTAATTCCACATTTCCTTAACTATTGTCTTGTATATAGCCGACCGGCTTGGAAGAAAATTGCTGCAAGTAGTCGCAAAGATCCTAATATCACTAAGCAGGATATTCTCGATTTCCAGATCCCTTTGCCGCCGCTCTCCGAGCAACGCCGCATCGCCGAAATCCTGTCCAGCGTGGACGAAGCCATCGCCGCGACGCAGGCGGTTATCGAACAGACCCGCACGGTCAAGCAGAGCGTGCTGAACCATTTGCTGACCAAGGGCATCAGGCATACCCGCTTCAAGCAGACGGAAATCGGGGTGCTTCCCGAGGCTTGGGAGGTCGTGACTGTAGACGATATCTGCCAGCGTATCAGTGTTGGCATCGTTGTGCAGCCAGCCCAGTACTATGTGCCGGAAGGCGTGAAATGCTTCCGCTCTGCAAATGTTCGTGAAGGTCGCGTTGAAGACTCAAATTGGGTTTATATCTCGCCTGAGGCAAACGAACAGCTTGCGAAGTCGCGACTTGAAGCTGGTGATGTACTGGTTGTCAGGAGTGGCTATACGGGAACATCTTGCGTAGTTACCCCTGAATTTGCGGGAGCAAATTGCATTGACATCATTTTTGCTCGACCAAACCAAAAAGAGGTGAACTCTCACTTCTTGTCTGCCCTAATTAACAGCCCAATCGGGCGAGAGCAGGTTCTCCGGTCTGAGGGTGGGATGGCACAAAAGCACTTCAATGTTTCTGCTATGAAGAAAATGCTGGTTCCTCTGCCTAGCATGGTTGAACAGGAAGTGATTTCTAGTCGTGTTATTGAATTGAACGCACAACTTTGGCTTGCGGAGGCGGAAATTTCTAGGCTGCAACGGCTGAAGTCCGCCCTTATGTCCGACCTCCTGACCGGCCGGAAGCGGGTCTCCGCCGACGCCTTATCCCCCGCTTTATAACGCACGACCACAGGGAGCAGCACCGTGGCCCAGGGCATGGAATGGCATCTCGCCGAGCAACCCACCATCGCCTGCCTTGAGGCCATGGGTTACCGCTTCGTCCCGCCGGAGGAGAATGCCGCCCTGCGGGACGGCGAGAACCAAGTGCTGTTCCGCCCCCACCTCGTCGAGGCCATCCAGCGGATCAACGGCGTCTCCCTGGCCGACGCCCAAGCCGCCTACGCCGACCTCGTGTCGGTCACCGACAACGAAGTGTGGCTCAAAAAGCTCCGCGGTGACTTCAGCCGGCCGGTGCAGGGGGAGGCGACGCGGCGGACCCTGCGGGTGGTCGATTTCACCAACCCGGCCAACAACCGGCTGACCGTCACCCACCAGTTCCGCGTCAAGGCCGAACGGACCCGGATCCCCGACGTGGTGGTTCACCTGAACGGCATCCCGGTGGTGGTGATCGAGTGCAAGAGCCCGATCAACCACAAGGACAAGACCGGCGAGGCGTTCGACCAGATCCGCCAGTATGAGTGGGACATCCCCCGGCTGTTCCTGTCCAACGTCTTCAACATCGTCACAGACGGCACCAACTGCCTCTACGGCTCCACCGGCAGCCCGTCGAAGTTCTTCGCGGCGTGGCGGGACCCGTGGCCCCGCCGGGAGGCCGACTTCACCGACGAGCTGTCCAAGGGGCTGTGGTGCCTGCTGGAGCCGTCCCGCCTGCTCGACCTGATCGCCCACTTCGTGGTGTTCGAGAAGACCGAGGAGGGCATCGTCAAGAAGATGTGCCGCTATCAGCAGTTCCGGGCGGTCAACAAGATTGTCGAGCGGGTGGTGGAGAACCGGCACCGCCGGGGGCTGGTCTGGCACACCCAGGGGTCGGGCAAGTCGCTGACCATGGCCTTCGCCGCCCTGAAGCTGAAGACCCACCGGACGGTAGACTCGCCCGAACTGACCAACCCCAACATCCTGGTGTTGACCGACCGGGTGGATCTGCACACCCAGATCACCACCACCTTCACCGCCTGCGGCCTGCCGAACCCGACCGACATCGGCAGCATCCGCGATCTGCGGACCCTGATGGACGGCAAGACGGACGGGCTGATGGCCCTCTCGACCATCTTCAAGTTCCAGGGGTCCGAGGAGGCGGTCGCGAACTCCGCCACCTGGATCGTCATGGTGGACGAGGCCCACCGCACCCAGGAAAAGGACCTCGGGGCCTTCCTGCGGAAGACGCTGCCCGACGCCCGTTTCTTCGGCTTCACCGGCACGCCGATCAAGAAGGACGACAAGGACACCTACGCCAACTTCGGCGTGGTCGGGGAGGGCTATCTCGACAAGTACGGCATCGACGACGCCGTGGCCGATGGGGCGACAGTGCCGATCTACTACACCGGCCGCAAGACGGATTGGCATATCGACGAGGCCAAGATCGACATCCTGTTCGACCAGTGGTTCGCCGACCTGCCGGACGACAAGCTGGCGGAACTGAAGAAGCGGGGCGTGACCGTCGCCGATCTGGTCAAGCACCCGAAGCGGATCGCCCTGATCGCCTACGACATCTGGACCCACTTCAAGGAATACGCCAGACCCGACGGCTTCAAGGCCCAGGTCGTCGCCTTCGACCGCGAGGCGGTCATCCTCTACAAGCGGGCCTTGGATGCGGTCATCGCCGCCGATCTGGCCGCCGAGGGTATGCCCGTCGAGGACGCCCAGGCGATGGCGGCGGACATGTCGGCCTGTGTCTACTCGTCATCGCAGGAGGACGGGAAGCCGAGCGAGGACGCGTACACCCAGTCGATCCGCGACGACCTTGTCGCCCACTATCTGGACGACAAGGCCGAGATCGATGTGAAGAAGGCGTTCGGCAAGAAGGGCGTCCGGCCGGATTTCCTGATCGTCTGCGACAAGCTGCTGACCGGGTTCGACGCCCCCGCCGAATCCGTCATGTATCTCGACAAGCCGCTGAAGGAGCACGGCTTGCTCCAGGCCATCGCCCGCACCAACCGGGTTGCCGACGCCCGCAAACGGAACGGGCTGATCGTCGACTACATCGGCGTGTCGGCCCATCTGGACAGGGCTCTGGCCTCCTACCGGACCGACGATGTCCGCAACGCCATGCGGGACCTCGACGACCTCCGCAACCAGCTTCGGGCCGCCCACGCCGCCGTGCTCCACATGATGAAGGGGGTGAAGCGGGCCGGCGGGCGACTGGACAAGGACAGCCTGAAGGCCGAGTTCGACCAGCTTGTCGCCCGGCTGAAACCCGACGAGAAGCTGTGGATCGACTTCCGCAAGGCGGCCCGCGAGTTCATCGGCCTGTACGAGGCCGTCAGCCCGGACCCTTGCGTGCTGGAGTTCACCGCTGACCTGAAGTGGGTGGCCCTGTTCCTCCAGTACGCCACCCAGGCCATCGAGAAGCGGGAGGCGTTCGACCAGCGGTCCTACAGCCGCAAGATCCGCGACATGCTGGAACGCCACCTCGACGCCACCGGGCTGAGCGTGACGGTGAAGCTCCGCCACATCACCGACCCGGAGTTCTGGGAGGACTTCAAGGTCGAGGGCAAGACCGAGGACGACCTCAGGACGGCGGCGATCCGCAAGACCACCGAACTCCGCAAGGTCGTCTACGAGCGGCTGGGACAGAACGCCCACCAGTACGGCAAATTCTCCGACCGGCTGCGGGAGTTGCTGGAGAAGCTGGAGGGTGCCCAGCTTTCCTGGGCCGACACCCTGAAGATGGCGGAGGACCTCGCCAAGGACCTGGAAGCCGAGGCATCCGCCCATGAGGACGCCGGGATGTCGCAGGGGGCCTATGGCATCCTCCAGGTCCTCCTGGCCTTCGACGCCGGGGATGGAGCGAATGGGCTGGCGGAGCGGATCGCCGCCCTCTACGAGGATGATGCGACCGCCCCGCGGCTGTGGCAGGAGAAGGAGGGGCTGCGGCGGTCGCTGCGGCAGCAGGTCCGCGGCTTGGTCCACGAGTTCGGCCTGGGGAACCTCAAGGAGGTCTCCGAACAGGTCGAGGAATTCGCCCTCAAGCAGTTCGCCAAGGTCTGATCCCATGCCCATGCTGACGGTCGGCAGCGTCGAGATCCCCTATGTCCTGCGTCGCTCCGACGCGGCGACGCGGGCACGCATAACCGTCACCCCGGACAGCGTTGAGGTGGTCGTGCCCACCGCTGCCACCGAGGACGAGATTGCCGGCGTGCTCCATCGCCGTCGGGCGTGGCTGTACGAGCAGACCCGCCACATGGCCGAGCGGATGGCCCGCTCCAACGCAGTCCGGCGGTTCGTCAGCGGGGCCAAGATCCCCTACCGCGGCCGGCTCATGCGGCTGCGGGTGGAGCCGTGCGACGACACACTTGTGAGCGTCGCCTACCGCAACGGCTTCCTGGTCGGCTGCCCGCGGTCCGTGGCTCTCGCCTCTCACGACGACTTGATCGAATCGGCGTTGCGGCTGTGGCTGAGGAAGCGGCTCCGCCAGGATGTCGCCGACCTCGTCCGCCGGCACGGCGAGCCGAACGGGCTGAAGCCAAAGGATGTCCGGGTCAAGGACCAAAAGCATGTCTGGGGAAGCTGCGGGATCGACCGCGTCGTGAACCTGAACTGGCAGTTGGTCTTCGCCCCCCGGACGGTGCTGGAATATGCGGTGGTCCATGAACTCTGCCACCTGCGGCACCGCACCCACGACCGGTCCTTCTGGGGGCTGGTCGGAACCATCCTGCCGGACTGGGAGGCCCGGAAGGCGTGGCTGGACCAGAACGAACATTTCCTGACGTTGCGACGCGTGGAGCCAGAAATTTAAGAGGGAATTTGATAATGAATAGCTACGTGAAGCCAGAGCGTATTCTTTTGAAATCCAACAGAGAATACAGTGAGAAGTGGGTGCAGGATCGCATAGCAGATGATCCAAACATACTTGGGCTTGGGGACTTGGTTCTCAGGGACCGTGAGAGGATTCGGCCGCGTGCTGGACGGCTTGACCTGCTTCTTCAAGATTCAGAGACAAAACGCCGCTATGAAGTTGAGCTCCAACTTGGAGCAACTGACGAAGCACATATCATTCGGACAATCGAGTATTGGGATATCGAAAGAAAGAGATATCCTCAGTATGAGCATTGTGCCGTCTTGGTAGCAGAAGACATAACAAGCAGATTCCTGAATGTTGTTTCCTTGTTTAACGGTACAGTGCCTATCATAGCAGTTCAGATGCAGGCGTTTAAGGTTGGTGAGCATCTGACATTGGTTTTCACGAAGGTGCTCGACGAGCTGACGAGAGGGCTTGTCGACGAAGATGAGGATGCAGAAGCAGTTCCAACTGACCGTTCTTACTGGGAGCAGATAAAGGGAACTAAAGAGACGGTTGCCATGGCAGATAATGCTTTGGAAATCGTAAGGGAGTTCGATCCTTCTTTGGAGTTAAAGTACAATAAATTCTACATTGGTCTCGCCAGAAATGGTCAACCAAACAATTTTATTACTTTCAGGCCCAAGAAAGGCCATATGACACTTGAGATCAAATTAAAAAAGTCAGAGGAAATTGATGCCAAGATCGATAACGCCGGCCTCGACAAGCTCGAATATGATGCTCGATGGGAGAAGTATCGAATTAGAATCGGAAGAGGGGATGTGAAGAAGCATAGCGATGTACTGAAAGAGCTTGTTGGCTTGGCCTTCGAGTATCGGAATGGATGACGCTATGGCAATTCCCGATTTCCAGACCCTGATGCTCCCCGTCCTGAAGACCGCCGCCGGGGGTGGCGAGGTCCGCATCGGCGATGTGGTGGACCAGCTTGCCGACGTGTTCGCGTTGACCGAGGAGGAGCGAGCCCAGCTTCTACCCTCGGGGCGGCAGACGACCTTCGCCAATCGGGTCCATTGGGCGAAGAGCTACTTGACGAAAGCCGGGTTGGTGGACCTCACCCGGCGGGCACATTTCCGCATCACGCCGACCGGCCGGGACGTGCTGAACTCACCACCGGAGCGGATCACCATCCGGTTCCTGGAGCAATTCCCGAGTTTCAAGGGCTTCCGCGACGGCGAGGCCGAGACGGCTGGGGCTGCTGAGAGTGCCGAGGTCGTGTTGCCGGTTGCCGAAAGTCCGCTGACTCCAGATGAGGTTATGCGGCAGGCCCATCTGCGGATCGAGGCGTCCTTGGCGGAAGAGATCCTTCAGCGGGTGCGATCCGGTACGCCGGCCTTCTTCGAGAAAACCGTGGTCCACCTGCTGATCACCATGGGCTATGGCGGTTCGGTCACGGAACTCGACAAGGCTCTGGTCGGCAAGTCCGGCGACGACGGCGTGGACGGCGTCATCGACCAGGACCCGCTCGGGCTGGATCGGGTCTATGTACAGGCCAAGCGGTATGCCGACGGCAATACCGTCGGGGCGGGAGCGATCCGCGATTTCTTCGGCAGCCTGAACCTGTTCAAGGCGACCAAGGGGCTGTTCGTCACCACCTCGGCCTTCACCGCGTCAGCCAGGGAGACGGCCGACCGGTTGGGCACCCGCATCGTGCTGATCGACGGAATCCAACTTGCCAAGTTGATGATCCGGCACGAGGTTGGATGCAGGATCGAGGAGACCCTGCACATCAAGAGGGTGGACGAGGACTTCTTCGAGTAGCAGCCGGGCCTACGCCGGGAATGGGGCGAGCATCAGGTGGCCAAGGTCCAGTTCCGGGTAGCGGACTTTTGAGATGGCCTCCAGAAGGGTGGATGCCCGGAACCCCCGGCCATAGAACTCGGCACTTTCCGAGCCCATGTCGCCGTTGTCGCCGGCCCAACCGCCAAGAGCCAGGGCAAGCTCACGGTCAACCCGAGCCTCTCGGAGAGCGTCGCGAAAATTGTGACGGAAGCTATGGAAGCAAGTCCGGCCCGCCGACGCTCCCGCCTTCTGTAGGAACCGGCGGAACCACTTCGAGAAAACGTCGGAATAATATCCGGTTTTTGCCGGAAGTAGCTCGGGAAACAGTTTGGCGTTTTTCTTCCGCCGCTGCTCGCTGACGTATTCCTCGAATCCCGCTGCGAGCAGTGTCGGATGGACCGGGATGACCCGCTCGCTGCTGCCGGTCTTGAGCCGCTTATCGTCGGTCCCCTTGATCGCCTCGGCCGTGACGACGAAGCACAGGGTGCCGTCGATCACCCGGACATCCTCAGTGTTCATCTGGCAGATCTCGTTGAGCCGCATGCCCGAAAACAAGCCGATCAACGGCACCCAGAAGCGTCCCCGCCGGGGACGGGCGTCTCCAGGCTTGGCATAGCCGTAGTCGTCGTCCTGGCAACCGGTGTAGAGCGGGGCGGTGAAGATGGCTTGAAGCTGCTTCGGGGTGAACGGCTGCCGCTTGTCCTTGCGATTGGTGGTGTCCACGACGCCAAGCCCCTTCGCCGGATTCCGGTCGATGAACCCTTCGTTGACCGCCCAGGTCAGGAGAGCGGACAGCTTCGTCATATAGCCGTTCACGGTCGCCGGACTGAGGCCGGATGCCTTACCGGCGTCGCGTGTCTTTTGGGCGATCTCACGGGCGGTCAGGTTGGGGTACCGCTTGGTTGAGTTGGGAGGCAGCCACCGGAGGGTGTCCATGACCTCGCGGCAGGTCTCCCGGCCGATGTCGGACACCGGCGTGTCCTGGCCGATGATCTCGATCAGCAGGCCGAACACAGTCTCGTAAGCCAGGACGGTCTTGCCGGACCGAATGACGCCGGGATCGGCCATGTAGGCGTCGTAGACTTGCTGGATGGTCTTCGCCTTGGCGGGTTCAGCGGCGGGCACAGCCGTCTCCACGAAGACCTGTTGGGTTGCCTGAAGTTTTTCGGCGATGCGGCTGGCCAGCAGGTCCAGGTCGATGTGGATGGCCGGGCCGATGAAATCGGGCAGGACGGTGTTGGCCGTCACCGAGGGGACCGGCGGCGACGGACAGGGCCTGTCGCACGCGGCGTGGGCCGGGTCGCCCCCGGTGCCCCCACGGGCCGCCTCGAAGTCCTGCTCAATCTCGAATGCCACCCTACGGGCCGCCCGGATGGCGTCGGGGTAGCTGCTGGTCTTCAGGGATCGGTTGATGTGGGTCCGGCCCAGAACCCCCTGGAGGTCGGCGGGGACACGGGTTCGGAATTGCCAGACGGCTCCCCGCAGCCACAGCCCCATGGAACGCCGCTTGGGCGACAGGGATGTGCGACACCCTGGGCGGGCTGAAACGGCGGATATTGAAGGGGATGGAGGCGATTCGGTCGACGCCGCGTGCGACAGGGCGGTGTCACACCGCGGGGAATTCCGCCGCTTCCGAGCGAATTCCTGTGTCGTATCAATATCTTGGGGGTGATTGGTGGAGCCGAGGAGGATCGAACTCCCGACCTACGCATTGCGAACGCGTCGCTCTCCCAGCTGAGCTACGGCCCCACACTCACACCGTTGCGTCTTCGTCGCCCCGGCGTGGCGCGGATATTGTCCATCGCGGGGGGTGCTGTCAAGCGCCTGATTCAGAAAAAATGACGTGTGCGTGCGATGACGTGGGAGGGGGCTTGGGATGGGGCGCAGGGTCGGGCGCAGGGCGGGGCATAGGACGGCCGATCCGCCGCAGGCCGCCCGGCCGATCGGCGGGCCGCCGTACTGGACAGGCCTCTCCGCTTATGCTTAGGGTGCCCGGAAAAGGCTGGCGCCCGCTGCGCAACCCTCTGCGCGCGGCCGTCGCAAAACCGCACTGGAGCTGGCCCGGCATGATCGCGCTGTATTTGCTCATCAACACCATCCTGGATCTGTTCTTCTGGGTCCTGATTCTGTCGGCGATCCTCAGCTGGCTGGTGGCGTTCAACATCGTGAACACGCGCAACCGCGCGGTCTATCTGATCGGCGATTTCCTGTACCGCATCACCGAGCCGGTGCTGCGCCCGATCCGCCGCGTCCTGCCCAACCTGGGCGGGCTGGACCTGTCGCCCATCGTCGTGCTGCTGGCGATCTCCTTCATCCAGAACCTGATGGCCCAATACTGGCCGCGCTTCTGACCGTGGCGTCCTCTTCCCCCTTCGAGGCGGTGGCCGACGGGCTGCGGGTGGCGCTGCGGGTGACGCCCAAGGCGTCGCGCAACGCGGTGACCGGCACGGCCGATACGGTCGATGCGAAGGGGGAGGGGAAACGGGTTCTCAAGCTGGCGGTCACGGCGGTGCCGGAAAACGGCAAGGCGAACGAGGCCGTCATAAAACTGTTGTCGAAGGCGTGGAAACTGCCCAAGACCAGCCTGACCGTGGTGGCCGGCGCCACCGACCGGAACAAGATTTTGCATGTGGCGGGCGACCCGGCGGCATTGCTGGCGCGGCTGTCGCCCCTGATCGACGATGTGGGCAGCGAGGGTGGAGAGTAGCATGGCGGACGCGAAGATCATCGACGGCAAGGCCTTTGCGGCCGGCCTGCGTGCGCGGGTGGCGGATGGCGTGGCGGCGTTGAAGGCCAGCCATGGCGTCACCCCCGGTCTGGCCGTCGTGCTGGTGGGCGAGGATGCGGCCAGCCAGGTCTATGTCCGCTCCAAGGAGCGGGCGCTGGTCGAACTCGGCATGAACAGCTTCGACCATCACGAGCCGGCCGACATGGCCGAAGCCGACCTGCTGGCGCTGATCGACCGTCTGAACGCCGACCCCGCCGTGCACGGCATCCTGGTCCAGCTGCCGCTGCCCAAGCACATCGACACCCAGAAGGTGCTGGCCCGCATCGTCCCTGAAAAGGACGCCGACGGCTTCCACGTCGTCAATGCCGGCCTGCTCGCCACCGGCCAGCCGGGCGCCATCGTCCCCTGCACGCCGCTGGGCAGCCTGCTGCTGATCCGCGACACGCTGGGCCGCGACCTGAAGGGCAAGCGTGCGCTGGTGCTCGGCCGCTCCAACATCGTCGGCAAGCCGATGGCGCAGCTTCTGCTCCAGGCCGACTGCACGGTGACGCTGGCCCATTCCCGCACGGCCGATCTGGCCGGCGAATGCCGCCGCGCCGACATCCTGGTGGCGGCGGTCGGCCGGCCGGAGATGGTGCGCGGCGACTGGATCAAGCCGGGCGCCACCGTGATCGATGTCGGCATCAACCGCGTCCCGGCGGCGGAGCCCGGCAAGACCCGTCTGGTCGGCGACGTCGCCTTCGACGAGGCGGTGACGGTCGCCGGCGCCATCACGCCGGTGCCGGGCGGCGTCGGCCCGATGACCATCGCCTGCCTGATGTTGAACACGCTGGCCGCGGCCTGCCGCGCCGCCGGCGCGCCGGTGCCCGAAGAGGCTGCCCTTTGATCACCGTCCATGCCCGTGCCGAGGACGGGCGGGTGGTGCGCCAGCCGCTGGAACTCGGCGAGCCTTTGCCGGGCGGTGCGGTCTGGATCGACCTTCTGCGTCCGACCGAAGCGGAGCGTGCCCATGTCGGCGCGCTGACCGGCTGCGATCTGCCGACGCGCGAGGAGATGAAGGAGATCGAGGCCTCCAGCCAGCTCTATGTCGAGGGCGAGGGGATCTACATGACCTCTCCCATCATCTCGCGCGCCACCTCGCCCCATCCGGAGCAGGGCGAGTTGACCTTCGTGCTGACCCCGCGCCACCTGATCACGCTGCGCTACACCGAACCGCTGCCGGTCATCACCTTCGCCGCCCGCTGTGTCCGCCAGCCGGAACTGCTGGCGACGGGAGAGAGCGCGCTGTTCGGTCTGCTCGATGCGGTGATCGACCGGGTCGCCGACGTGCTGGAGCTGGTCGGCGGCCGCATCGACGAACTGTCGGCCCGCGTCTTCGACGATTCGCTGGACGGCGGCGGCTTCGGCAAGGCGGCCAAGAAGCCGGACGAGCTGCAGGACGTGCTGCGCGGCATCGGCCGGGCCGGCGACCTGACCCACAAGGTGCGCGACAGCCTGGCCGGCCTCGACCGGCTGGTGGTGTTCATGACCTCGGTCAGCGGCGGGCGGCTGAACAAGGACCAGAAGACCGCGCTGAAGACGATGACGCGCGACTTGCGGTCCCTGACCGAACATGCCGGCTTCCTGGCGCACGAGGCGAACTTCCTGCTCGACGCCACGCTGGGCCTGATCAACATCGAACAGAACGCCATCATCAAGATCTTCTCGGTCGTCTCGGTGGCGCTGATGCCGCCGACGCTGATCGCGTCCGCCTATGGCATGAACTTCAAGCACATGCCGGAACTGGACTGGGAGTTCGGCTACCCGATGGCCATCCTGCTGATGGTGCTGTCGGCGGTGGTCCCGCTCTGGTATTTCCGCCGGCGCGGCTGGCTGTAAACCCACCTTACAACAGGGAAATCCCGCCGATGACGACCATCCTGCCCGACGCCGCCCTCGATGCGCTTCTGGCGCAGGATGTTCCCTACGGCGACCTGACCACCGGTTCGCTCGGCATCGCCGCCCGTCATGCCCGCATGAGCTTCGCCGCCCGCGGTGCCATGGTGCTGGCGGGGACGGAGGAGGCGGCGCGTCTGGTGGAGAGGGCCGGCGGCCGGGTCCTGCGCGTCGAGCCCAGCGGCACCGCCGTCGAGGCCGGAGCGCTCTTCCTCGAGGCGGACGGCCCGGCCGGGGCGCTGCACCATGCCTGGAAGGTGGCGCAGACGCTGGTCGAATACGCCTCCGGCATCGCCACCCGCGCCCGCCGCATCGTCGAGGCCGCCCCCGGCGTGACCGTCGCCTGCACCCGCAAGAACTTCCCCGGCGCCAAGGACCTCAGCGTCAAGGCGGTGCAGGCGGGCGGGGCGGTGATGCACCGGCTGGGCCTGTCGGAAACGCTGCTGGTCTTCCCCGAACACCGCGCCTTCCTGAGCGACTCTCCGGAGGCCTGGATCGCCGCGCTGCGCCGCAAGGCTCCGGAAAAGAAGATCGTGGTGGAGGTCGGGTCGATGGAGGAGGCGTTGGCCTTCGCGCAGGCCGGCGCCGACGTGATCCAGCTGGAAAAGCTGCCGCCCGCCGCCGCCCGCGCGGTGATCGAGGCGACAAGGCACCTGACACCGCCGCCGGTGGTGGCCCCGGCCGGTGGCGTGACCGAGGCGAACGCCGCCGCCTATGCTGCGGCCGGCTGCCGGCTGCTGATCACCTCGGCCCCCTTCTTCGGTCAGCCCGCCGACGTGAAGGTACTGCTGGGGCCGGCGTAACGGCGAAGACTGCGGCAGCGAGCCGCAATCCCTGAAATTCCTGATTTTGCGAGTGAAAGCGCTTCCGCAATACCTATGCGTGCGCCAAGGTGGCGGTGCGGACGGGATGGCGGACTGGCCGCCATCCCCGCTGCGCACAAGGAGAACAGAGGATGAAGGAAATCCTCCAACTCCTGATCCTGGCGTTGGAGATCGTCAAGCGCTTGCTTGATCTCTTCAGCTAGCATCGGGCTGGCGGACAGGGGGCCGGAATCCCCCTGCCCGCCAAGCCTGATATTGCCCCATCCGTGCCTGTAGTCAACCGCCGGTATAGAAACTCTTACGCCGCCAGCCCGCCGCCCAGTTCGATGCGGACCTCCACCACGCCGGGCTCGTCCAGGTTCTCCTTGCGGACGAAACCCAGCGCGCGGCACATGTTCAGCATGTTGGTGTTCTCGCGCAGAACCTCGCCATAGACCTCCTTGATGCCGCGCGAGCGGGCGTAATCGAGGATCTTGTTCATCATGATATAGCCCAGACCCTGGCCCTTCATGTCGGACCGCACCATCACCGCATATTCGGCGCGGCGGTTGTCGGGGTCGGCGGTGATGCGCACGACGCCATACATGATGGTGTCGCCGGTCTGCGGGTCGGGACCGACGGCGATCAGCCCCATCTCGCGGTCATAGTCGATCTGGGTCAGCCGTGCTGCCGCTTGGTGCGACAGCCGCTTCAGCGGGGCGAAGAAGCGCAGGCGCAAATCTTCCGCCGTCTGGTTCTCCACCAGATGGTGCACCAGCGGCTCGTCCTCCGGCAGGATCGGGCGGACGAAGAACTGGCGGCCGTCCTTGATGGTGATGCGGTCTTCCAGCGACTTCGGATAGGGGCGGATCGCCAGCCGCGCCGCCCCGGCCAGGGCCGGCACGCCGACCTTGATGCGGGCGTCCAGCGCCGTCACGCCCTCTGCGTCGGCCAGCAGCGGGTTGATGTCCATCTCCGCGATCTCGGGGAAATCGACGACCAGCTGGCTGACCTTGTTCAGCGTCAGCGCCACCGCGTCCAGATCGACCGCGGCGCGCGAGCGGTAGCCCTGGAGCTGGCGGTGGATGCGGGTGCGGCTCATCTGTTCGGCCGCCAGCTTCATGTTCAGCGGCGGCAGGGCCAGCGCGTAATCCTCCACCACCTCGACGCCGATGCCGCCCTCGCCGAACAGCAGGACCGGGCCGAACATCTCGTTCTCGGTCATGCCGACGATCAGCTCGTAAGCATCGGGGCGGACGGCCATCTCCTGCACGGTGAAGCCTTCGATCTTCGCCTCCGGCGCCAGCTCGGCGACGCGGGCCAGCATGGCTTCGGCCTCCGCCTTCACGTCCTCCGGGCTGGTCAGGCCGAGAGCGACGCCGCCGACGTCCGACTTGTGGGTGATGTCGTGCGACAGGATCTTCAGGGCGATCGGCCCGCCGATGACGCGGGCGGCGGCGGCGGCCTCCTCCGGCGTCTGGGCGACGCGGGTGTCGACCACCGGGATACCGTAGGCGGCCAGCACGCGCTTGGCCTCATACTCGCTCAGCCACTCGCGCTTCTCGGCCATGGCGCGGGAGATCACCTTCTTCACGGTGATCTCATCGGGCTGGAAATCCTCAGCCACCGACGGCGGGGTCTCCATCAGAAGCTGCTGGCTGCGGCGGTAGCGCACCAGATGCATGAAGGCGCGCACCGCGTCGGACGGGCCGCTGTAGGTCGGGATGCGTCCGTCGGCGAACAGCTTGCGCGCCTCCACCGCCGACTGGTCGCCGATCCAGCTGGTCAGCACCGGGTGGCGGCGCGCCTTGTTGGCCTGCACCGTCTCCGCCACCGCCTGGGCGATGGCCTCGCTGTCGGTCAGGGCAGACGGGCAGTGCAGGACCAGCACGGCGTCGTTGCCGGTGTCCTGCATCAGCGCGTTCAGCGCCTCGGCATAGCGCTTGGGCGTGGCGTCGGCGCCGATGCGCAGCGGGTTGCGGAAGGGGGCGCCGCCCGGCTGCCCCCCGCCCGGCTGCGGCCCCAGCGCCTTGGCCAGCGCCTCCTGCGTCTCGGGCGCCATGGCGGCGAGCCGGCCGCCGGCCTGGATCAGCTTGTCGGTGGCCATCACGCCCATGCCGCCGCCGTTGGTCAGGATCGCCAGCCGGTCGCCGGTGATCGGCACCCCGGTGCCCAGCGTGCCGGCGGCGTCGAACAGCTCGGCCAGATCGTTGACCCGCAGCACGCCGGCCCGGCGGAACACCGCGTCATAGACGGCGTCCGACACCGCCAGGGCGCCTGTGTGGCTGGCCGCGGCCTCCTGCGCCTCGTCCGACCGGCCGGCCTTGATGACGATCACCGGCTTCTGGCGCGAGGCGGAGCGGGCGGCCGACATGAATTTGCGGGCCTGGGTGATGCTCTCGATATAGAGCAGGATGGCGCGCACGGTGACGTCGGAGGCCAGATAGTCCAGCAGGTCGCCGAAATCGACGTCGCCGCGGTCGCCCAGCGACACCAGATGCGAGAAGCCGATCCCGCGCGAGGTCGCCCAGTCGGCGACCGAGGTTAGCACCATCGAGCTTTGCGCCACCAGCGCCACGTCGCCCTTGCGCGGCGCCACCGGCGCGAAGCTGGCGTTCATGCCGCGGCCGGGCACCATGGCGCCCAGGCTGTTCGGGCCCAGTACCCGCATCAGATAGGGCTTGGCGGTGTCCAGCATCGCCTGGGTCTGGTCCGCCGACATGCCCTTGGTCATGACGATGGCGGCCTTGGTCCCGCGCTTGCCCAGCGCGTCGATGGTCGCCGCCACCGTGTCGGGCGGGGTGCAGATGACGCCCAGGTCCGGCGTGATCGGCAGGCTGTCCACCGTCTTGTAGGTCAGCACCCCTTCCACCGCGCGCTCTGTCGGGTTGACCGGCATCACCGGCCCGTCGAAGCCGGCCTGGAACAGGTTGCGGGCCACCACCGCCCCCACCGTGCCGGGCTTGCGGCTGGCGCCGATCAGGGCGATGGAGGCGGGCTTGAACAGCTTGTCGAGGTTGCGAACGGTCATGACCGGATCCGGTGCGGGGAAAGACGCCGGCCCCCAGTGTGCCATGGGCTACCGACGGTTTTGATGACGAACAGCACAGGACCGGACTTTCATCCCCGCCATTTGCTGCGCCGCAACACTAAGGTCCGGTATGACCATTGGGCAAGAGGCGTTTCGTCGCGCCGTCCTTACTTCGAGGTCCGGCGCCAGGCGTCCGCCGCCACCGCCAGGGACAGCAGCCCCCACAGCACCAGATACTCCACCCCGCCCTTGGCCCAGTACCAGTTGATCCCCTTGGTGGCGAAGGTGGCATAGGCGGCCACCACCATGCAGCCGGCGGACAGCAGGGCGGTCCAGCGGGTGAAGAAGCCGCCGACGAGCGTCACCAGGGCCAGGGATTCGCAGAGGATGGCGAGGCCGAGGAACAGCGGTGCCGGTTCCAGCCCGGCCTTGGCGAAGAAGACCAGGGAGGCGTCGATGCCGCTCAGCTTCTGGTAGACATGCGGGGTGTAGAACAGACCCAGCAGAATGCGCACCCCGTTCATCGCCAGCGTCGGCGAGAAGCGGTCGGGCAGAACCGCCGGGCCGATCAGGGCGGCGAGCGGCGATGCGCCATCGGCGGCATGGGACCCTCTAGCGTTTGCGATTCCAGTGGACATGATCGGTCAATCCTTAAAATTCTAGTGAATTTCGCCTGTTTGGCTGGAAAACCGCTGATGGGAATGCTGGCTGACAGGCAGGGGGGCGGAAATCAGTCCGCGACACACCCCGCCATTATTTGAGTTCTTTTATTTCCATCATTGATCCAGCACAATTCACCGTGAAACGGGTTCGGGGAGGACTGCATGAAGGTCGGAATCGTCGGGGCGGGGTTCGTCGGCAGCACCGCCGCCTTCGCCATGGTGACCACCGGCGCGGCCAGCGAGGTCGTGCTGGTCGACATGAACGAGGCGCTGGCCCAGGCCCAGGCCCAGGACATCGCCCATGCCGTGCCCTTCACCCATGCCGTCACCGTCCGCGCCGGCCCCTACGCCGCGCTGGAGGGGGCGGGGGTGGTCGTGCTGTCGGCCGGCGTCGCCCAGAAGCCGGGCGAAACCCGGCTGGAGCTGCTGGAACGCAACGCCAAGGTGTTCGGCGCCATCATTCCGGAGGTGCTGAAGGCCGCCCCCGACGCCGTGCTGCTGGTCGCCAGCAATCCGGTCGACGTGATGACGCAGATCGCCACGCGGATCAGCGGCCTGCCGCGCAACCGGGTCATCGGCTCCGGCACTGTGCTGGACACCGCGCGCTTCCGCGCCCTGCTGGCCGAACAGCTTGCGGTGACGCCGCGCTCCGTCCACGCCCATGTGGTTGGCGAGCATGGCGATTCGGAGGTTCTGCTGTGGTCGAGCGCCACCGTCGCCGGCTTGTCCGTCGAGCAGGCGGCAAGCCAGCTCCGCCGCAGCCTGACAGCGGACGACCGCGCCGCCATCGATGAGGGCGTGCGCCGCGCCGCCTACCGCATCATCAACGGCAAAGGCCACACCGCCTTCGGCATCGGCGGCGGGCTGGCCCGGCTGGTCTCGGCCATCGGCGCCGACGAACGGATGGTGGCGACCTGCGCCATGCTGACCGACGATGTCTGCGGCGTGCCGCAGCTGGTGCTGTCGCTGCCGCGCGTCATCGGCGCCGGCGGCGTGGTGGACACCATCCTGCCCAACCTGTCGGCGGAGGAGGAGACGGCGCTCCGCCGCAGCGCCGAAATCCTGAAGGAAGCGGCTGACGGCGTCGAACGCCGGATGGGCTGGACCGGTTGACGCTACGTCACAGGATCCGCCGACACATGATCCTTTAGCCCCGCCGCCAGCCCGTCGAAGACGGCGCGGCAGCGGGGGGTGGAGCGCAGATCCTCGTGCATGGCGACCCACATGCCCATCGGCATGTCGAAGGCGTCGGCCAGCAGCCGGACCAGACCGGGAGTCCGCCGCGCCAGCGGGACCTGGCAGATGCCGATGCCGAACCCGGCCTCGATGGCCGACAGTTGGGCCAGATGGCTGTCGGACCGCAGGGCGAAGCGGGGCAGGGTGAGGCCCGGCGCCCGCCGCATCATGGAACGGATGTCGGGAGTCTCGCGGTCGAAGCCGATCAGGCTGTGATGGCCGAGATCCTCCAGACACTGCGGACTGCCGTGGCGGTCGAGATAGTCGCGGCGGGCGTGCATGCCGAGCCTGACGACGCCGATCCGCCTGACCAGCAACGCCTGCTGGTCGGGCTCCACCATCCGCACCGCCACATCGGCATCGCGTTGCAGCAGATCGTCGACGGCGTTCGACAGCACCAGTTCGATCTCCAATGCTGGATGGCGGTCGCGCAAGTCCGCCAGGATCGCCGGCAGGATGCGGGCGCCCACCACCTCGCTGGCGGTGACCCGCACCGTGCCGCGCACCTCCGCCCCGCCCCCCGTCGTCCCGTCACCTTTCCCGCCATAGCCTGACGCCGTGCGCCACAGGCTGGCCGCCGCCGCGTCCAGCGCCTCCGCCTGCGGTTTCAGCGCCAGCGCCGCGTCGGTGGGGTCCAGTCCGCGCGGCGAGCGCACGAACAGCGAGCCGCCGACAGCCTCCTCCAGCGCCGCGACATGGCGGGCCAGCGTCGGTTGTGTCAACCCAAGGGCACGCGCCGCCGCGGACAGCGACCCCTCGCGGATCACGGCCAGGAAACTGCGGTAAAGGTCCCAACTGGGCGGCGGCTGGTTCATCGATTTCAGTATAGTGGTTAGCCGCAGTTCGACAATTCCGTTCAGCTGTCCGTCGGGCCCATCCTGTCCCCATCACCAAGCGAAAGGCGATGGAGGCGGCGATGGCAGGACAAATGACCGGCATGGGTAGGACCGCTCTGGTTCTGGGGGCGACCGGCGGGGTCGGCGGCGAACTGGCGCGGGCGCTGGCGGCGCGTGGCTGGACCGTCCGTGGCCTGCGCCGCAAGCCAGCCCAGCAGCCGCAGCCGGACGGCATCGAGTGGGTGGTCGGCGACGCGATGAACGCCGCCGACGTGGCAGCGGCGGCCGAGGGGGCGGCGCTGATCGTCCATGCGGTGAACCCGCCCGGCTACAAGGATTGGGACCGGTTGGTTCTACCCATGGTCGACAACAGCATCGCTGCCGCCATCGCCAACCGCGCCCGCATCCTGCTGCCCGGCACCGTCTACAATTACGGCCCCGACGTCTTCCCGCTGATCCCGGAAACCGCGGCGCAGACCCCGCTGACCCGCAAGGGCGTCATTCGGGTGGAGATGGAGCGCCGCCTGCACCGCGCGGTGGAGCAGGGGGCTAAACTGTTGATCCTGCGCTGCGGCGACTTCTTCGGACCCAAGGCCGCCAACAACTGGTTCAGCCAGGGCCTGCTGACGCCCGGCAAGCCGCCGACCCGCATCAACCAGCCCGGCCGGCCGGGGATCGGCCATCAATGGGCCTATCTGCCCGACGTGGCGGAAACGGCGATGCGCCTGCTCGACCGCGAGGCGGAGCTGGGCGACGACGCGATGTTCCATATGGACGGCCATTGGGATGCCGATGGAAGCCGGATGGTCGCGGCCATCGCGCATGCCCTCGGCAAGCCCGGCCTGCCGGTGCGGCGGATGCCCTGGTGGCTGCTGCGGCTGGCCGGCGTGGCGGTGCCGCTGTTCCGCGAGCTCGGCGAGATGCGCTATCTCTGGCAACGCCCGGTGCGGCTGGACAACCGCCGCCTGCTGGCCTTCCTGGGCGAGGAACCGCACACGCCGCTGGAGCTTGCAGTGCGCCGGACCCTTGAAGGGCTGGGGCATCTCGCGGTGCAGGCAGCGGATCGAGAGAACGGTCCAGCCTTATTCGGCAGCCATCGGCATCAGGATCAGGCGGCCGATCAGGTCGGTTTTGGCTGAAGCGTGCTGAATGTCACAACCGACCGGTTCGCCATCGGCGCCGTAATCGACCATGACGTCCGGTTCGATCTCGACCGTCCGTTTCGATGGCAGCGGACGGACCTCGATGTACAGGCTGTCGGTGCTGGGATCGTAGCTGGTTTTCATGACGGGCGGCCGACTTGGCCGTTATCGTAGATCAACCGAACATATGGAGGAGAGCCTCTCTCCCGCAAGGGGAGAGAGGCTGGTAGAACATAACCCTCAGACCACCGGACCCGGATTGCCCTTGTTGGCTTCCAGGGCGCGGGCGAGGCCTTCCTCGATCTTCTTGGCGGCCTCTTCGGCGTTGCCCCAGCCGCGGACCTTCACCCACTTGTTCTTCTCGAGATCCTTGTAGTGCTCGAAGAAGTGGGCGATCTGCTCGGTCACGATGGCCGGCAGGTCGGTGTAGTTCTTCACGTCGGTGTAGAACGGGTGCAGCTTGTCGACCGGAACGGCCAGCAGCTTCTCGTCCTCGCCGGCCTCGTCCTCCATGTACAGGACGCCGATGGGACGCGAGCGCAGCACCGCGCCCGGGACGACGCCGTGCTGGCCGACGACGCAGACGTCCACCGGGTCGCCGTCACCCGACAGGGTGTGCGGGATGAAGCCGTAGTTGCAGGGATAGAACATCGCGGTGTGCAGGAAACGGTCGACGAACACGGCGCCCGAGTCCTTGTCGACCTCGTACTTCACCGGCTGGCCGCCGATCGGAATCTCGATGACGACGTTCACGTCCCAGGGCACATTCTTGCCCGCGGCGAGCTTGCTCAGATCCATGTATCGCGTTCCTTCGACTGGCGTATTCAGGGCACGTTCTTGTTTTGGCGCCGATGCCCGGTCCGGCGCCACGCGGGGCGGGAGTTTAGGCGGAACGCACCCTGAGTCCAAGGAACTTGCGCGGGCTCTTGCGCAGGTGCGGCAAAGCGGCAACCCTGCCGGTCATGGCCCGTCCGATCCTCCTTCTTTTCACCTTTCTGGCCGTGCTGGCGCCCCATCCGGGTCTGGCCGGCCAGCCGCACCATGGCATCGCCATGCATGGCGATCTGGCCTTGCCGGCGGACTTCACCGCCCTTCCCTATGTCAACCCGGCGGCACCCAAGGGCGGGACCATCCGGCAGGCGGTGACCGGCAGCTTCGACAGCCTGCACCCGCACATCGTCAAGGGCGTGCCGGCGCTGGGCATGGGCTATGTCTTCGAGACGCTGCTGACGCGCTCGTGGGATGAGCCCTTCTCGCTCTACGGCCTGCTAGCCGACCGGGTCGAGGTGGCAGACAACCGCTCTGCCGTCACCTTCCACATCGACCCGAAGGCGCGCTGGCACGACGGCACGCCGCTGACCGCCGCCGACGTGCTGTTCTCGCTGGAGGCGCAGCGACGGGACGGCACCCCCAACCGCCGCCTGTTCTACGCCAAGGTCACGGCGGCCGAGGCGCCCGACCCGCAGACCGTCCGCTTCACCTTCGCCCCCAACCCGGACGGAACCATCGACCGCGAGATGCCGCTGCTGATGGGGTTGATGCCGATCCATTCCAAGGCCTTCTGGGCGGGGCGCGATTTCAGCCGGACGACGCTGGAGCCGATCCTGGGCAGTGGCCCCTACCGCGTCGCCTCGGTCGATCCCGGCCGCCGCATCGTCTACGAGCGGGTGCGCGACTATTGGGGCCGCGACCTGCCGGTCCGTGTCGGGCAGTTCAATGCCGACCGGCTGGAGTTCGACTATTACCGCGACGATTCGGTGGCGCTGGAAGCCTTCAAGGCGGGGCAGGGGGACGTTCGTTACGAAAGCGATCCGGCCAAATGGGCCACCGGCTACGACGGTCCCGCCTTGCGGGACGGCCGCATCGTCCGGGAGGAACTGCCCAACCATCGCCCCGAACCGGCCCGCGGCCTGATCTTCAACACCCGCCGCCCCCTGTTCGCCGATGTCCGGGTCCGCCAGGCGCTGGGGATGGCGCCGGATTTCGACTGGATCGGCCGCAGCCTGTTCCACGGTCTGCTGACCCGCACCGCCAGCTACTATCCCAACTCCGAGCTTGCCGCCCGGGGACTGCCGCAGGGCGAGGAGTTGCAGGCGCTGGCGCCCTTCCGCGACCGCCTGCCGCCCGATCTCTTCACCAAGCCCTTCACCCTGCCGGAAACCGGCAACGGTAGCAGCAACGGCAATGGTAGTGGCAACGGGCCGGCCGGTCTGCGCGCCAACCGGCGCGACGCGCTGCGGCTGCTGGAGCAGGCCGGCTGGCGGGTGCGCGACGGCCGGCTGACCGACGATGCCGGAAACCGTTTCGCCTTCGAAATCCTGCTGTCTGACCCGTCGGAGGAGCGGGTAGCGCTGGAGTTCGCCCGCTCGCTGGAGCCGCTGGGGATCTCGGCCCGCGTCCGCACGGTGGACAGCGCCCAGTTCCAGGCCCGGCTGGAGCGTTTCGAGTTCGACATGACCATGCGCTGGTGGGCGTCCAGCCTGTCGCCGGGCAACGAGCAGCTCTATTATTACGGATCCGATGCGGCCGGACAGGAGGGTAGCCGCAACCTTGCCGGCATCCGCGATCCGGTGGTCGATGCGCTGGCCCGCTCCATCGCCGCCGCCACCACGCGCGACGCTCTGGTCGGCCGGGTGCGGGCGCTCGACCGCGTCCTGCTGTGGGGACACTATATGGTCCCGCTCTATCACAGCCCGGTCGACCGCATCGCCCGCTGGGCGACCCTGCACCGTCCCGCCGTCACCCCGCTCTATGGTCCGATGCTGGAAAGCTGGTGGGTGGAATAGCTGACGGGACAATGAAAACCACCGGCGGCTTCCCTTGCGCTCTCCCTCGCCGCACCGCATCATCGCGGCAAAGAGACCGTCGGTAACGACGAGACGGGGGAGTTTGCCAACCATGCCGACCGCCAAGCCGCGCTTCACCCTTGCTGCCGCCGCCATTGCCACCGCCGCGCTGGCGTTGGCCGCCGCATCGCAGGCGGCGCTGGCCCAGCCGCGCACCGACCTCGTCGTCGGCATGGCGCTGGAGCCGCCGCATCTGGACCCCAGCGCCGGTGCGGCCGGGGCGATCAAGGAAGTCACCTACGCCAACCTGTTCGAACCGCTGCTGCGCGTCGATGCCGACGGCAGGCTTGTGCCCGGACTGGCGGAGCGCTGGAGCGTGTCGGAAGACGGGCTGACCTACCGCTTCACCCTGCGCCCCAACGCCAAGTTCCACGACGGCACGACCGCCGATTCCGCCGACGTGAAGTTCACGCTCGACCGCGCCCGCGCCGCCGAGTCGGTGAACGCGCAGAAGGCCTATTTCGCCCCCATCGCCAAGGTGGAGACGCCGGACCCGCAGACGGCGGTCGTCACCCTGTCGCGCCCCGACGGGCTGTTCCTGTTCCACATGGCGAGCGGCGACGCCGCCATCGTCGCCCCGGAATCGGCGGCGACCAACAAGCAGAAGCCCATCGGCACCGGCCCCTTCAAGTTCGACCGCTGGGTTGCAGGCGACCGCGTCGTGCTGGTGCGCAACCCCGACTATGACGGGGCGAAGCCGAAGATCGACCGCGTCACCTTCCGCTTCATCAGCGATCCGGCCGCCCAGGTGGCGGCGCTGAAGGCCGGCGACATCGACGCCTTCACCCTGTTCAGCACCTACGAGGCGCTGTCGGAATTCCGCAACGACCCGACCTTCACGGTGATGGTCGGCTCGACGGAGGGCGAGACGCTGCTGTCGACCAACAACGCCCGCAAGCCCTTCGACGATGTCCGCGTCCGCCGCGCCATGGCCCACGCCATCGACCGCCAGATGCTGATCGAGGGCGTGCTCTACGGCAACGGCGTCGCCATCGGCAGCCATTTCCCGCCGCACCGCGAGGGTTATGTCGACCTGACCGGGATGTATCCCTACGACCCGGCCAAGGCGAAGGCGCTGCTGGCCGAAGCGGGATATCCCAACGGCTTCGACACCACGCTGCGCCTGCCGCCGCCGCCCTATGCGCGCCGCGGCGGCGAACTGGTCGCCGCCATGCTGGCCGAGGTCGGCATCCGGGCGAAGATCGAGCCGGTGGAGTGGGCGGCCTGGCTGGAAAAGACGTTCAAGGGCAAGGATTACGACCTGACCATGATCGCCCACACCGAGCCGCTGGACATCGACATCTACGCCCGGCCCGACTACTACTTCAATTACAAGAGCGAGCGCTTCAACGCCCTGAACGACGAGTTGAACCGCACCCAGGACCCGGCGAAGCGCAACGCCCTCTACGGCGAGCAGCAGAAGGTTCTGGCGGAGGATGCGGTCAACGGCTTCCTCTTCATGCTGCCGTCGGTGACGGTGCAGAAGGCGAACCTCACCGGCATGTGGGTGAACCGCCCGGTCCAGGCCAACGACGTCACCGGCGTTTCCTGGAAGTGACGGCGAGGCAAATCGAGTTGGCCAAGTAAGGATAGCCCCCGCGTGCTTGCGTTCCTGCTGCGACGGCTGGTCAGCCTGATCGTCACCGTCTGGCTGGCCAGCATCGTGGTCTTCACGGTGCTGCAACTGGTTCCCGGTGACCCGGCGCTGCTGATGCTGGGCATCGATGCCCAGCCCGACACGCTGGCCGCGCTGCGCAGCCAGATGGGGCTCGACCGGCCCATCCTTACCCGCTACCTGCACTGGGTCGGCGGGCTGGCGCGCGGCGACCTTGGCGTCAGCCTGACCTATGCCCGCCCAGTGGCCGATCTGGTGGCGGAGCGGCTGGCGGTGACCCTGCCGCTGTCCCTGCTGTCGCTCGTCCTCAGCACAATGCTGGCCCTGCCGCTCGGGCTGCTGGCGGCGGCGCGGCGGGGCAGGGGAAGTGACTGGGCGGTGCTGGGCTTCGCGCAACTCGGCGTATCGATGCCCAGCTTCTGGATCGCCATCCTGCTGATCCTGCTGTTCTCGCTGACCCTGCACTGGTTTCCGGCCGGCGGCTTTCCCGGCTGGAGCGCCGGCATCGGCCCGGCGTTGCAGGCGCTGTTGCTGCCGGCATTGGCGCTGGCGGTGCCGGAGGCCGCCATCCTCGCCCGCGTCACCCGCACCGCCGTGCTCGACACGCTGGGCGAGGACCATATCCGCACCGCCCGCGCCAAGGGGGTGGGCCGCATGGCCGTCCTGCTGCGCCATGCCCTGCCCAACGCCCTGATCCCGGTGGCGACGGTGCTTGGATTGCAGATCTCCTTCCTAGTGGCCGGCGCGGTGGTGGTGGAGAATGTCTTCACCCTGCCGGGGCTGGGCCGGCTGCTCTATCAGGCCATCGGCCAGCGCGACCTGATCGTGGTGCAGGGGGTGGTCGTGCTGCTGGCGCTGTTCGTCGTGCTGGTGAACGCCCTGGTCGACATCGCCTGCGCGCTGGCCGATCCGCGGCCGAAAGGAGGAGCGTCGTGAAGCGCCGCCTTCCGCTCTCCCTCCATCTCGGTGCCGGGCTGACCCTGCTGCTGGTCGCCATCGCCCTGCTGTCGCTGCTGTGGACGCCTTACCCGGCGGAGCAGGTGCGGGTGATCGCCCGGCTGAAGCCGCCCACCGCCGCCCACTGGCTCGGCACCGACCATTTTGGGCGCGACGTGCTGTCGATGATCATGGTCGGCGCCCGCAACTCGCTGGCCGTTGGCGCGGCGGCGGTCGGGCTGGGGCTGCTGGGCGGGGTGCCGCTGGGGCTGCTGGCCGCCGCGCTGGGACGCTGGGGGGACGAGGCGGTGGCGCGGCTGGGCGATCTGGTCTTCGCCTTTCCCGCCGTGCTGACGGCGATCCTGCTGACCGCCGCCCTGGGTGCCGGGGCGGTCAACGTCGTCGTGGCGCTGGCCCTGTTCAACGCCGCGGTGCTGGCCCGCGTCACCCGCGGCGCCGCGCTGGCGGTGTGGCGGCGTCCCTTCGTCGGGGCGGCGCTGGCGCTGGGGCGGGGGCCGCTGTCGGTGACGCTGGTGCATGTGCTGCCCAACATCGCCGGCATCGTCGTGGTCCAGGCCACAATCCTGTTCGCCGTCGCCATCGTCAACGAGGCGGCGCTGAGCTATCTCGGCCTCGGCATCCAGCCGCCCAGCCCCAGCTGGGGCAAGATGCTGGGCGACGCCCAGACCTACCTGTTCACCGCCCCCTTGCAGGCGGTCTTTCCGGGTGTGGCGATTGCGCTGAGCGTCATGGGGCTGACCATGCTGGGCGATGGCTTGCGCGACTGGCTCGACCCGCGGCACCGGTCGTCGGGGGTGATGTGAAGGGGAGGGGCTGGCCGCTCACCCTACCTGCCGCGTCCGCTCCGACAGTTCGATCAGGTCCATCAGCTCGTTGCTCTTCCAATAGCGCGATTTGCCCACCTCGGTGCGTGCCGTGGCGACGAGGTCGTCGATGATCGCCTGCTCGTCGTCGCCAAGCTCGCCGCCGCGCTCCAGACGGTGCGACAGCAGGCGGGTCATGTTGTGGCTGAAGGTGGGAATCCAGGCGCTGACCCGCTGGCCGAACACGCCGGCGATGGCGTTGATGCGCAGGAGATGCTCCATCCGCTCGTCGAGCGGATCGCTCTCTTCGAACTTCATCGCCTTCTCGACGTTGGCGCGCAGCTCCTCCAGCAGGGTCTCGCGCCACTTCACCAGATCGTAGGTCTCGAAGCCGAAGTCGCGCGACATCGCCTGCCAGCGCCACAGCAGCCGGTCGAGCCAGACGATGTCGGCATGGTCGATCACCGGCTGGCGCCGGGCGGCGGCGGCCTGGGCGGAGCGTTCCATCGCCACCGCGGCGACGCGGCTGCCGATGATCTTCGCCGCCTGGGTCCAGGCGTTGCGGAAGGCCGGCTCGCTGCGCCGGTCCTCCATCAGCCCGGCCGAGATCGCCGCGTGGACCAGCTGGTCCAGCCGCTGCACCAGCGCCTCCAGCCGCGCCTTCTCCTTGGCGCTGGGCCGGATGGCGGAGCCGGGAACCCGCTCGTTCAGCTTCAGGACGACGCTCAGCGCCGCGGTCAGCGCGCGGGTGACGCCGATGAAATGGCCGGTCAGCGCCGCGGTCATGGCGTCGCCGCGGCCGGGATCGACGCCGCTCTGCCGGATATAGAGCGCCGCCACCGGATAGTTGCGCTTCACCGACAGCACCGACAGCGGCAGCATGGCCGCCAGATCGTCGCCGCAGCGGTCGCGCAGCGATTCGGTGGCGTCCAGCAGCAGGTCGGCCAGCCGGTTCGCCTCCATCTCGCCGCTGCAGCTGGCGGGGAAATCCTCCAGCCGGTCGGCGACCGGCTTCACCGGCCCCTCGGCTCCTGTCAGGATCAGATGCATCAGCCGCAGCGTGGCGAGGTCTATGTGCGGCGTCTTTTCCAGGAAGCCCGACATCAGGCGGGTGCGGCGCGGCCGGTTGCGCGACATGCCGGCCAGCAGCTCGTCCGCCGCCTTCTTGTTCGCCAGCACGGCGTCGAGATGCTTCACCGACGCGACGCGCATCCGCTCCTTCATCACCATGGCGACGGGGGAGCGCAGGATGCGGTCGATCACGTCGCCGCGCGCCATCTCGTCCAGCGTTTCCTGCGCCTCGACCGCCAGCAGGGGGAAGGCGTCGCGGCTCAGCGCTTCCCACAGGGCGCCGACATCGACCCGTTGCAGCATGCCGGGGATCGAGACGCCGGAATGGTACAGCACGTCGTCGTCGATCAGGAAGGCTTCGAACAGGTTGGTGAACAGGCGGCGGGCGCGGTTGGTGCGCTGGCGGTTCAGATACTCGATGACATATTGGCGGACGAGCTGGACCCGGTCGGTCGGCTCGCTGTCCATGCCTTCGATCTCGCTCAGCAGGCTGTAGACGAGGCTGGCCGGCAGCCGCGTCACCAGGGCGTCGATCTTCTGGCGCAGCTCTTCCTGGTGCAGCTCATCCGGGCGCAGATCGCCGGTCAATTCGTCGCTCATGCGCGGGCCGCCACGCGATGTTGAAGGCGTCGGCGGGCGCAGGCGCTCCACCGCGCGTCATTTAGGACGCAAACCGTAAATTTTTATGTAATGAACCGGGCGGGCCCTCCCCGGCCGGATGGGGCCGGACGGAAAGGGCGCGCCCCGGTTCGGGCCGGTCGGGCGCCGGTCAGCCGTTCCGCTGCTTGGCGATCGGCTGCGAGAATTGCAGCTCGATGTCCCAGGGGAAGTGGATCCAGGTGTCCTGGCTGACTTCGGTGATGAAGGTGTCGACCAGCGGGCGGCCGGCCGGCTTGGCGTAGACGGTGGCGAAATGCGCCTTCGGCAGCATCTTGCGCACGATCTCCGCCGTCTTGCCGGTGTCTACCAGATCGTCGATGATCAGCCAGCCCTCGCCGTCGCCGGCCTTGGCGCCTTCGACGCCCTTCAGGATCGTCGCGTTGCGCTGCTGCTGGTGGTCGTAGCTGGAGACGCAGACGGTGTCGATCATGCGGATCTCAAGCTCGCGCGCGATGATCGCCGCGGGAACCATGCCGCCGCGCGTGATCGCGATGATGCCCTTCCACGGGCCGCGGTCGATCAGGCGCCAGGCCAGCGCCTTGGCATTGCGGTGGAGCTCTTCCCAGGACACCGGGAAATGCTTGTTGAAGGGGGCTTCGGCCACGGTACTGACTCTCCAAAAACAGCAAGTGGACTGTATAACCCAGCCGCCGCCGCCCGGCAATCCGGGGCGATTCGGCTGTTCGGGACCCACGGTCGCAGGGGGCGTCGCAGGGAGCTTCCGGGCGGGGCGAAAATTCGTGAAAAAAGCGCTTGCGGGGCAGGGGGCTTCTGAGTATGTTGCGCGCCTCGACGCCGACGGCCTGCCGCCGACGCCGGGACAGACGATGGATAAAGCGCCCGTAGCTCAGCTGGATAGAGCATCAGACTACGAATCTGAGGGTCAGGAGTTCGAATCTCTTCGGGCGCGCCATCCTTCCCGTTCGACACAAGGGGCCACCTCCTGGGTGGCCTTTGTCGTCTGGGACATCGTCGAAATCCGCCGCTCGGCGCCGGTGTTTTTCTTCGCGAAAATCGCTTGCCTTCGATGACGGATTTGAGTAGGTTGCGCGCCTCGACGCCGGGGGATACTTCGACGGCGAGATGCTTGGCAGATAAGTTCTGTGGATAAGGCGCCCGTAGCTCAGCTGGATAGAGCATCAGACTACGAATCTGAGGGTCAGGAGTTCGAATCTCTTCGGGCGCGCCATTCTTCAAAAGCACAGTGTTCGACATGCAAGGCCGCCTCCGGGCGGCCTTTGTCGTTTGGGGTTCCGCTGATGAGCCTCGTCGCGCTGGCGCAAGCCCCGGTGGCTCCTCTACACTCGGGGCCCGCACCACTGGATGCATGGCCATGCCCCGCAGCGACTTCTATCCGCCCATCGACCCGTTCCAGACCGGCACGATTGCCGTCGACGGGATCCACACGGTCTATTGGGAGCAGGCGGGCAACCCGCGCGGCGTGCCGGTGATGTTCCTGCATGGCGGTCCGGGGGCCGGCGCCTCGCCCACCCACCGCCGCTTCTTCGATCCCGCCCATTACCGCATCGTCGTGATGGACCAGCGCGGTGCCGGCCGCTCCACGCCGCTGGGCGAAACGCGCGAGAACACCACCGAACGGCTGGTCGAGGACATCGAGACCCTGCGCCGCCATCTCGGCATCGAGCGCTGGCACCTGTTCGGCGGCTCCTGGGGCTCGACGCTGGCGCTTTCCTATGCCCAGACCCATCCGGACCGCTGCCTGGGCCTGATCCTGCGCGGCATCTTCCTGATGCGGAAGAGCGAGATCGACTGGTTCCTCTATTCCATGCGCATCCTCTTCCCCGAGGCCTGGGCCGCCTTCGCCGGCCATATCCCGGAGGACGAGCGCGGCGACCTGCTGGAGGCCTTCTGGAAGCGGCTCGATTCGTCCGACCCGACGGTGCGCATGGCCGCGGCACGGGTGTGGAGCATCTATGAGGGAAGCTGTTCCTCGCTGCTGCCGTCGCCCGACCTGATCGCGGCGAGCGGCGAGGACCGCCACGCCCTGGGGCTGGCGCGGATCGAGGCGCATTACTTCCGCTCCAACCGCTTCACGCCGGAGGACAAGCTCCTGCGCGACGTCGACCGCATCCGCCATCTGCCGGCGGTGATCGTGCAGGGCCGCTACGACATCGTCTGCCCGGTGATCTCCGCCGACGCGCTGCACCGCGCCTGGCCGGAAGCCGACTACCGCATCGTCCCCGACGCCGGCCATTCCGCCATGGAGCCCGGCATCCGCGCCGCGCTGATCCAGGCGACGGAGCGCTTCAAGGAATATCGGTGACGGGAGCTTCGGGGAGTCGCTGAGGCGGGAGCAAGATGAACACGGATGTCACGGATTTAGACACGGATTACACGGATTTTTCTTGAGCTTGGCGGCGCCCGCAAATTTCCCGGAGCAGCGGCTTCGGGACGCCACATCCGTGAAATCCGTGGAGATCTTGCCCGCCGCTCCCGCACTCTCCAAGCAACCGCCCTTGCGCCGATCCCCCTCCCACCCCACACTCTGCCGATGCCTGAACTTCCCGAAGTCGAGACGGTGTGCCGGGGTCTCGCCCCGCATCTCGAAGGCCGGCGGCTGGTCCGTGTGGAGCAGCGGCGGCCGAACCTGCGCACCCCCTTTCCGCCGCGCTTCTGCGAAAGGCTGACCGGGCGCGTGGTCACGTCGGTGCGGCGGCGCGCCAAATACATCCTGATGCATCTGGATGACGGCGGCGTGCTGATCGCCCATCTCGGCATGTCCGGCCGCATGATCATCGCGCCGGAACGGCCCGACGTCTTCGACAAGCACGATCATGTGGTGTTCGAGACCGATGCCGGCACCATCGTCACCTTCAACGACGCCCGCCGTTTCGGGCTGATGGACCTGACGCTGGCCGACGCGCTGGGCGACCACCCGTTGCTGCGCAACCTGGGGCCGGAGCCGCTCGGCAACGAATTCTCCGGCCCTGACCTCGCCCGCCGTCTGGCCGGCAAGATCACGCCGATCAAGGCCGCCCTGCTCGACCAGAGCATCGTCGCCGGCTTGGGCAACATCTATGTGTCGGAGGCGCTCTACCGATCCGGCATCCTGCCGACCCGGACCGCCGCCAGCCTGACCGCCGGGGAGGTCGACCGCCTCGCCGTCGCGGTGCGCGAGGTGCTGGAGCGCGCCATCGCCGCCGGCGGCTCCTCGCTGCGCGATTACCGGCAGGCATCGGGGGAGCTGGGCTATTTCCAGCACCAGTTCGCCGTCTACGACCGGGAGGGGGAGGGCTGCCCCGAGTGCGACTGCGACCGGGCACGGACGGGGGGCGTTCAGCGGATTGTACAGTCGGGCCGCTCGACTTTCTTTTGTGCGGCGCGCCAACGGTGATATAGCTGGGGCATGACGGCTCTACCGGCCATGCTCCGGGCGGCGTCCGCCGCTTTCCTCCTTGCCGGCCCCGCAGTTGCGGGCCTGGGGAGCTTCCTCATTCCCATTCCTTCGGCACTGGCAGCCCAGCTTGCCGCAGCCGAGTCCGGGCCTTTCGTCCCCGGCACCACCGATGTGCCGGTGATGCCGGGGCTGGCGTCCGCCGAATCGGAACCGCTGGTCTTCGACAAGCCGGGCGGACGGATCGTCCAGGCCGTGCTGTCGGGCGACGTGCCGCGACAGGCGGTGCTGGCCTTCTACGACCAGACCCTGCCGCAGCTGGGCTGGCGCCGGACCGCCGACCGCGTCTTCGTCCGCGAGGGCGAGGAACTGCGGCTGGAGTTCCCGCAGGCCGCCCAAAAGGCGAAAGCCGCCGCCGGGACCGCCGCCGGCACCGCCGTCCGCTTCACTTTGACGCCGCGCTGATCGCGGGAACACCCGCCATACTCGCGGCAACCTAGCCATCGAACGACCCTCAACAACCACGAGTCCCGGAAGCAACCGGGCTCGCCCCATCGGGAGAGTGCTGCAGCCATGTCTTATGAAACCATCCTCGTCGAGACGCGCGGCCCGGTCGGCCTGATCACGCTGAACCGTCCGAAGGCGCTGAACGCACTCTGCGACCAGCTGGTGACCGAGCTGGGCCAGGCGCTGGACGCCTTCGAGGCCGACAGCGCCATCGGCGCCATCGTCGTCACCGGGTCGGAGCGGGCGTTCGCCGCCGGCGCCGACATCAAGGAGATGGCCGGCTTCTCCTATATGGATGTCTACAACTCCAACTTCATCACGGCGAAGTGGGAGCGGCTGGCCAAGTGCCGCAAGCCGACCATTGCCGCGGTCGCCGGCTTCGCGCTCGGCGGCGGCTGCGAGCTGGCGATGATGGCCGACTTCATCCTGGCTGCCGACACCGCCAAGTTCGGCCAGCCCGAGGTCACCATCGGCACCATTCCCGGTGCCGGCGGCACCCAGCGCCTGACCCGCTTCGTCGGCAAGTCCAAGGCGATGGAGATGGTCCTGACCGGCCGCATGATCGATGCCGCCGAGGCCGAGCGCTGCGGCCTCGTCTCCCGCATCGTCCCGGCCGCCGAGCTGGTCGAGGAGGCGGTGAAGGTCGCCACCAAGATCGCCTCGCTGTCGCAGCCGGTCATCGCCATGGCGAAGGAGGCGGTCAACGTCGCCTATGAGTCGACGCTCGCCGAGGGCATCCGCTTCGAACGCCGCCTGTTCCACTCGACCTTCGCCACCGAAGACCAGAAGGAAGGCATGGCCGCATTCGCCGAGAAGCGCCAGGCCGGCTGGAAGCATCGCTGAGTCGTCGCGCCAGCTTCGACTCTGCCGCTGGAGCCGTCCCCTGCATCTTGCGGGGGACGGTCCAGATCCCATCAAGATGTCGTTCAAGTACGATTAGTCAAAATCATCGGGCGTCCACGCCTTGACTCGCGGTGCGCTGCCGCGTATAAGGCGCGCTCGCATCACGACAGCCGTGTCGTTCGGAGTAGGGTTTCCATGGCCAATCATAAGTCCGCTGAAAAGCGCATTCGTCAGACCGAGCGTCGCACGGAAGTCAACCGTGCCCGCATCAGCCGCATCCGTTCCTTCGTGAAGAAGGTCGAGGGCGCGATCCAGAGCGGCGACAAGTCCGCCGCCGCCGAGGCGTTCAAGTCCGCTCAGCCGGAGCTGATGCGCGGCGTGTCGAAGGGCGTGCTGCACAAGAACACCGTGTCGCGCAAGCTGTCGCGTCTGTCGGCTGCTATCAAGTCTCTCTGATAGAGCCAGCATCCGCTGCTTTCAAAAAGCCGCGCCCGTGACTCGGGGCGCGGCTTTTTGCGTTTAAAGTAAATATGCGGATGCTCGACAATTGTCTTAGATTGTTCTGAGAGTCGTGTATGAGATTCGGGATCGGTCATGCGGGCAATGCGAACGTTTTTATCTTTTTGGCCCGTTCGCCATCTGTCCCATTGCCAGATTTCCGCAGCATGGTTAGACTTTTGGTCCATTCGGTCGGGCGAAATAGGGTGATGCAACACTCTGTGTCCGTCTGAACACAGCAGAGAAATACTGAAGGTCTTACGCCGGATCAGGGCTTGTTGAGTCCCGGTCGTTCGCACGATCTTCTTTTACTTACAAGCTGTCGCGCCTGGGGCGGGATTTTCAATCCCGTCGACTCTTGCGTGTGCCTTTTGGATATAGTGTTCCGTTCGGTTTTTCCTTGCCCGGAGTCATTCGGGCTGGACCAGACGGCGGCCATCCGGTTTTGGCCGGCCGGCGGAAGGAGCGGGGGTAAGGGAGCATGTCGGTCGGCGTGTCGTTGGATCAGCAGTGGGCGCGCATTCGCGGACGCCTGAAGGAAGAGGTGGGCGAGATCGCCTATCGGAGCTGGCTTCAGCCGCTGTCCGTCGCCAGCCTGATCGGCGGCGAGGTGTGCATCGTCGTGCCCACGCGATTCATGCGCGACTGGGTGCTGACCCACTATGCCGACCGCATCCGCGCCCTCTGGTCCGGCGAGAATCCGGAGGTGCAGTCGATCGACGTCATCGTCGCCTCCACGAATCCGCCGGCGGCGCTCGTCGCCGACAATGACGACATCGACGACCGTCCCGCCCCGTCCCGCGGTTTCGATTCGCGTGGATTCGAGGCGCGAGGCTTCGATTCTCGCGCTGCCGACTCCCGCCCGGCGCCGCGCCCCGCCCCTCCGCAGGGGGCGCAGCAGGGGGCGCCGTCCGGATTCTCAGGCGAGCAGGCCCCGTCCACCGTCTACACCTCGGCCTCCTATGGCGGGGCGTCCGACGAATCGCCGACCGCGGTGCCTGCGATTCTGGAGGACCGGTCCGACCTGTCCGCCGCGCTCGACCCGCGATTCACCTTCGAGAATTTCGTCGTCGGCAAGCCGAACGAGTTGGCCCATGCCGCCGCAAGGCGCGTCGCCGACGCCACCACCGTGACCTTCAACCCGCTGTTCCTCTATGGCGGGGTCGGGCTGGGCAAGACCCACCTGATGCACGCGCTGGCCTGGCAGATTCGCAAGAACGACCCGAACCGCAAGGTGCTGTACCTGTCGGCCGAGAAGTTCATGTACCAGTTCATCCGGGCGCTGCGCTTCAAGGACACGATGGCCTTCAAGCAGCAGTTCCGCTCGGTCGACGTGCTGATGATCGACGACGTGCAGTTCATCAGCGGCAAGGACTCAACCCAGGAGGAGTTCTTCCACACCTTTAACGCGCTGGTCGACCAGAACCGGCAGGTCATCATCTCGGCCGACAAGAGCCCGTCCGACCTGGAAGGCATGGAGGAGCGGCTGCGCTCCCGCCTCGGCTGGGGACTGGTCGCCGACATCCACCCGACCACCTACGAGCTGCGGCTGGGCATCCTCCAGGCCAAGGCCGACGCGCTCCAGGCCAGCATCCCGATGAAGGTGCTGGAATTCCTCGCCCACAAGATCACGTCCAACGTGCGCGAGCTGGAAGGGGCGCTGAACCGCATCGTCGCCCATGCCGAGCTGGTCGGCCGCTCCATCTCGCTGGAGACGACGCAGGAGGTGCTGCACGATCTGCTGCGCGCCAACGACCGCCGCGTCACCATCGACGAGATCCAGAAGCGGGTGGCGGAGCATTACAACATCCGCGTCGCCGACATGCATTCCGCCCGCCGCGCCCGTGCGGTGGCCCGTCCGCGCCAGATCGCCATGTATCTGGCCAAGCAGCTGACCGCCCGCTCCCTGCCGGAGATCGGCCGCAAGTTCGGCGGCCGTGACCACACCACGGTCATGCATGCGGTCAAGAAGGTGGACGAGCTGCGCGCCACCGATCCGTCCTTCGCCGAAGACGTCGAGCTGCTGCGCCGCATGCTGGAAAGCTGAAAAACATCCCATTCACCGGTCCCGGTGTGTTGCCACGCCGCTATGCCATCGTGTTGTGAAGTCTGCTAGGGTCCGCGCGCACGGACTCTTCGCCGACGACATGGGTGTGCTGGTGGAAACGACTATTCTTGTCGCCGACGATTCCAATTTCTTTCGCGAACTGATCCGGGAAGAGCTGGAAAGCAGCGGGTACCGCGTTCTGCTTGCCAAGGATGGCGGGCAGGCGCTCGCCCTCTACCGCAGCCACGACATCCACATCGTCGTCACCGACCTGGAAATGCCGGTGATGACGGGGATGGAACTGTGCTGGCACATCCGGGCGGCGGACGACCAGCACCGCACCTTCACCATCCTGATGACCGGCGACAGCGAGACCGCCCGGCGGGTCGAGGCCTTCGAGGCCGGTGCCGACGAGTTCCTGGCCAAGCCCATCGACCTGCCGATGCTGCGCGCCCGTGTGCGGGCCGGCGAGCGCATCACCCGCATGCACCGGGTGATGGTGGAGATGCTGAACACCGATTACCTGACCGGGGTGCTGAACCGCCGCCATTTCATGGAAAAGCTGGAGCAGGCCTACCGCGTGGCGAAGGAGACCGGCTCGCCCATGGCGGTCGCCATGTTCGACATCGACCATTTCAAGGCGATCAACGACACCCATGGCCACAGCAACGGCGATTTCGCGCTGAAGCGCTTCGCCGACCACTGCGCCGCCCATGTGCCCGACGGCGGCTTCCTCGGCCGGCTGGGCGGGGAGGAGTTCTGCCTGTGCCTGCCGTCGGGCGACCTGGAGGGGGCGCTGGCGCGGGTGGAGGCGATCCGCCGCTCCACCGCCGAGCTGACGGTGGAGACCGGCAGCGGCGCCAGCTTCGGCTTCACCGTCAGCATCGGCATGTGTCTGGACCAGGACACCGTCTCGGTCAACGACCTGATGACCCAGGCCGACGAGGCGCTCTATTTCGCCAAGCGCAGCGGCCGCAACCGCACCGTCCTGCGCGGCGCCGAGGGCGTGACGGTGAAGGCGCGCTTCTATGTGATGTGACGATCCTCCTCCCAGGATCTCCTTTTTTCCATGTGACGGCTCTATGAAGTTTGGCGGAGCTTCATCTTCCCCCATGGACGGGCGGCTTTTATCTCAGGCACACTTTGCGTCTTGAGCGGGGCTGCGCCAACGCGCCGAAACGCCGCCCGTCCAAACGCCATCCAAGAGCCAGGGAGACCGGACGTCATGTCCAAGATCGTTCACACCACGCTCGATCACGCCCAGACCGAATCCCAGCGGTCCAGCGCCGAGACCCAGCGCGCCGCCAAGAGCTTCACCCGCCGCCTGCTGCTGCAAAGCGCTGCCGCCGCCGCCGGTGTCGCCTCGGTCGGTCCCTTCGTCCTGCGCGAGGGCCACGCGGCGTCGGGTTCTGTGAAGATCTTCTCCTGGGCCGGCTACATCAGCCCGGACATGCTGGCCGACTTCGAGAAGAAGACCGGCGTGAAGGCGACCCTGACCGAGTACGGCACCAACGACGAGCTGCTGAACCAGCTGAAGGCGACCGGCGGCGCCGGCTTCGACATCATCCACCCCACCGTCGACCGCGTGCCGAACTATGTCGAGTTCGAGCTGGTGCAGCCGATCGACGAGGCCAAGGTGAAGTGGGACGGCTGCCTGAAGTCGTCGGTCGAGGGCTCCGCCGGCATGGGCGGCGTCGTCGGTGGCAAGCGCTATTTCGCCCCGGCCGACTGGGGCACGGAAGCGCTGGCCTACGACATGAAGAAGGCGCCGCTCGCCTACGGCACCGCCAGCTACGGCGACCTCTGGGCGCCGGCCAACGCTGGCAAGGTGACGGTGCGCGGCCACTCCTCGCTGATCGGCATCGCGCTGTGGCTGGAAAGCCAGGGCAAGCTGCCGCACCCGGTCCGCGACCAGTTCAAGGACGAGGCGAAGGCGCGCGCCAACTTCGACGCCATCCTGAAGGTGGCCGCCGCCAACAAGAAGTCGGTCGCCCAGTTCTGGACCAACGAGAACGAGGCCCAGGGCGCCTTCCGCACCAACGGCTGCGTCATCGGCCAGACCTGGGACAGCAGCGCCGTGACGCTGCGCAAGGAAGGGCTGCCGGTCCGCTTCGTCGCGCCGAAGGAGGGTGCGCTGGCCTGGATGGAAGGCTTCGCTATTCCGAAGAAGGCGGAGAACCTGGAGAACGCCTATGCCTGGATCAACTGGTTCTACACGCCCGAGGCCGGCGCGCTCTACACCAACCATTCCGGCATCTCCAGCACTGCGGTCGGCGCCGAGGCCCACCTGACCGACCTGAACAAGCAGTTCTTCGCCGACGCCTATCCTGGCGACGCCCTGCAGAAGCTGTGGTGGTGGCCGATCCAGGAGGCGTGGTACGTCTCCATCCGCAACGAGTACCAGGATCGTTTCCTGGCGGCGTGATCCGCACACAGCAGGGGCCATGAGCCAAGACGTCCAACTCGACCACGTCACCATGCGGTTCGGCGACACCGTCGCCGTCCGCGACGTATCGCTGACCATCGCGGCCGGGGAGTTCTTCAGCTTCCTAGGGCCCTCGGGCTGCGGCAAGACCACCATCCTGCGCATGATCTCCGGCTTCATGGAGCCGACCGACGGCGCTGTCCGCATCGGCGGCCGCGACATGAAGGGGATCGGGCCGAACAAGCGGCCGACCGCGCTGATCTTCCAGAACCTGGCCCTGTTCCCGCTGATGACGGTGGCGGACAACATCGGCTTCGGGCTGGAGGTGCGCGGCGTGCCGTCGGCCGACCGCAAGCGCCGCGTGCGCGAGTTGCTGGAGCTGGTGGCGCTGCCCGACACGGCGGACAAGCGGGTGACCGACCTGTCCGGCGGCCAGCGCCAGCGCATCGCCATTGCCCGCGCGCTGGCGGTGGAGCCGGCGGTGCTGCTGCTGGACGAGCCCTTGTCGGCGCTCGACCTCAAGCTGCGCCAGCACATGCGCGCCGAGCTGCGCGAGTTGCAGAAGCGCACCGGCGTCACCTTCATCTACATCACCCACGACCAGGGCGAAGCGCTCACCATGTCCGACCGCATCGGCGTGATGTCGCGCGGCGTGCTGGAGCAGGTGGGCGACGGCAAGACCATCTACGACCATCCGGAGACCGCCTTCGTCGCCTCCTTCGTCGGCGAGGCGAACCGCTTCGCCGGGCGGGTGACGCAAACGGCCGACGGCTGGGCGGTGCTCGACAGCGCCTTCGGGCCGTTGCGCGGGCGCAACCCGCGCGGACTGGCGGTCGGCGACCGCGCCACCCTGTTCGTCCGGCCGGAGCGTCTGGCCCCGGAACGTCTGGGGGCGGGCGAGAGCGACAACAGCCTGACCGCCCGCGTCAGCCACAGCGACTTCGAAGGCGCTTTCGTCAACGCCTTCCTCGACGGCGGCCTGACCGTGCAGATGCCGCATCTGGGCCAGGAGCCTGCCTTCGTCCCCGGCGAGACCGCCCGGCTGGGTTTCCGCGCCGCTGACGCGGTGGTGCTGCCGACGGCTTGAGACTCCCTCCAATATCCCCCTCTCCCCCCCGGGGAGAGGGTCGGGGTGAGGGGGATGCACAGCGTGGCTTCGATAAGAGAGCGGGAGCTGGGCGATTCTCGAAGATCCTCGCCACGCGCCCTCCTCACCCTAACCCTCTCCCCGGGGGGGAGAGGGGATCCCGGGGCGAAAAACAACACACTCCGCACAAACGAAAACGCCCCGGCCGATTGGCCGGGGCGTTTCGCATTCCTTCACCCGCAGGCGTCAGCTGGCCTGCTGGATCGCCGACAGCTGCCACTGGCCGCCGCGCGGGCGGACGAAGGTCCACAGCTCGGTCGCTTCGGTCGGCTGCGAGGCGTTGCCCTCGATCACCCGGCCGCTGGCGCGGTCCACCGTAACGTCGACCAGCGCGAAGCGCATGGCGACGGTGGCGTACTCCTGCGCCCCTTCGCGCCAGCCCTCGGCCAGATCGCCTTGCAGCAGGCGGACGTCGCTGACCTTGTTGACCACGCCGCGGCTGCGGTTCTCGGCCAGATCGTCGCTGAAGTAGGAGAACATCTCCGGCGTCGTCGCGGCGCGCAGCGCGTCGGCATCCTCACGCCCGTAGGCGGTCTGGACGGTGACGAGCAGCCGCTCGAACGACTCGAAGTCGGCCGGCTGGATGCCGATCTCGTCGGCGGCCTGACGGCGCTGGGCCGGGCCGGCATTGCCGCCGCCCATCCCGCCGCCCAGGCCGCGGTTGCCCATCGGGTTGTAGCCGGCGTCGGCCGCGTCGCGGTTCATCTGGTCAGCCTGCGGGCCGCCGGCATAGGCCGGCCGGTTCCCACCCAGCGGACCGCCGGACGCCGCGGTGTTCGCGGTCTGCGAGCGGTTGCGGAAGAAGCGCATGGCCAGCCGGACCAGGAAGACGACCAGCAGGATTTGCAGCAGGAAGCCCAGGATGCCGGCGAAGCTGCCCAGCCCCTCGAAGAAGCCGCCGCCGAACAGCATCGCGCCGATGCCGGCGCCGATCAGGCCGCCCATCAGGCCCGACATGAAGCCGCCGCCGAAGAAGCCGCGCGAGGGCGCAGCCGCCGGGGCGGTGGCCGCGGCGCCGGGGCGCTGCATGCCGGGCGACGCCGCCGGGGCGGTCGAACGCTCCATCGGCGACACGGAGTTGGGGGCGGTGCTGGTGGCGGCCGGCGCCTCGGTCGTGCGGCTGCCTCGGCTGCCCGAGGAGCTGCTCTTGCCGGCGCGGGCGTCGGCGGTTCCGGCGGCCAGCGCCATCACCAGCGCAACCGCCACGGCGGTCGCAGCGCGGGCGCCGCGCTTCGCTGAAGAGGGGGCGGAAAGGCTCGAAGGTCGGGTCTTCTCGCTCATGATCGTGCTCGCTTGTCGCATCTGGTCGGTTATCCAGCCTTCCCAGATGGGGGTGGTCCCGCCTCCGTTTAAGAGGCGGTCTCACTTTTTTCGAGCAACAATCAGCAGAGCCGCCTAATCGGTCTCATTTTGCCAAACATCGCCCATCGGGCCGTCGCCGTGCAGGGCGTCGATCGCCCGGCGGTCGCGCTTGGTCGGCCGCCCGGCGCCCGGCGGCTGGAACGGCGCGCGATAGGGATCCTGCAAGCGCTCCTCCGGCACCGGCGGGGCGAGATCCTCGTACAGCGCCTGGGCCTCCGGCGCCGGGCCGCGGCGGCTGCCCAGCGCCACCACTTTGATGACGCGGATGTGCCGCCCCTGGGCGAAGGTCAGCACGTCGCCCGGCTTGACCGCCGCATGCGCCTTGGACACCACCGCCCCCGACAGCCGCACGCCCCCGTCGTTGCACAGCTTGGCGGCGAGGCTGCGCGTCTTGAAGAAGCGCGCATACCAAAGCCACTTGTCGATCCGCAGCCGGCCGGGGGTGGAGTCTTCGCTGTCGGTCATTGAATGACCTCCGAAGATCCCCTCTCCCCCCCGGGGAGAGGGTTAGGGTGAGGGGGACGCGCGGCGGGATTTTTGCGGGAGGCACGCAATGCATCCCCCTCACCCCGACCCTCTCCCCGGGGGGGAGAGGGACAATAGGCGCTGATCGGCTGTGCGTTCATTCCACTCCCCACACTTATTCACATCCCCGAAAGCTGCCGCAGCTTGGCGAACGGGTGGTCCTCGTTGGTCGGCTTCTCGCGCCGCTGCCGGTTCCCCTGCGGGCGCCTGCGCTTCCAGGTCACCGCCCCATCCTCGGCCACCATCCGCACATAGCCGAGCCCGGTCAGCAGCGCCCCCAACTCCTCCGCCGACAGGCCGACGCGCTGGCCGAGCGCCACCTCGCGGATCGGCGCATTGGCCTTGGACGCGGTCAGCAGTTCGGTCTCCAACCGGTCGAGCATGTCGACGCGCAGCGCCCGCCCGCCGGCCAGCGGATAGCCGATGGCTTCCCAGAAGGCCGGCGGCGCGCCGCCTTCCTTCCCCAAGGGCGCCTCGACCGACACCCGGCCGGGCGGCGGGATCGGGACGGGCAGCGGATGGCCCTTCGACACCGCCCACAGCAGCCCGCGCAACGTCACCGCCGCCGGCTTGGCCAGTGCGGTGAGATAGAGGTGAGACACCCCCAGCCGGACGCCCAGCCCGGTCAGCGCCTTGCGATCCTCGCGCTCCAGCCGTTCGACCATGTCGGCGACGGGCTGCCGTGGCAGCACCCCCAGCCCCTCCACCAGCTGGAAGGCCAGACCGCGGCCGGCGCCGGACAGGGCTTGCGCGGCGGACAGCGCGAACAGCGGCTTCAGCCGGGCGGCGATGTGGTCCTTCAGCCAGCGCTCCAGCCGCGCCCGCACCCGCTCGCGCTGGGCCTGGTCCAGCATGCCGTCGTCGAACGGCACCACCAGCGGCGCCAGCACCGACTGGCCGGCGGCCAGCCGCGCCACCGGCAACCCGTCCGCACTCAGCACCCCGTCGGCCCCCAGCGCGAAGGCGTCGTCCGGCTCCGCCTCGAAGGCGCGCAGCCGCTTGGCCAGTTCGTCGCGCAGCGCGCGGCGGGCGGCGGTCAGCAGCGACTTCGCCTCGTCGGAGCGGTCGGGCGCGTCGGGCACGAAGCGGAAGCCCTCCAGCTTGCCGACGACATGCCCCTCCACCACCACCTCGCCGTCGGCGCGCACGCCGCCCAGCAGCGAGCGCCCGTCCTTCAGCGTGCGGGCCAGCGTGGCGGAGCGGCGGTCGATGAAGCGCTGGGTCAGCCGCTCGTGAAGGGCGTCGGACAGCCGGTCCTCGATGGCGCGGGTGCGTTCCTGCCAGTGCAGCGGGTCCTTCAGCCAGGTCGGCCGGTTGGAGATGTAGGTCCAGGTGCGGATATGGGCGATGCGGGCGACCAGCGCGTCGATGTCGCCCTCGGTGCGGTCGAGCCGGGCGATCTGCTTCGCCACCCAATCGTCGTCCAGCCGGCGCAGCGGCGTGCGCAGGCTGCGGAAGATCTGGCCGAGCAGCTTGGTGTGGGCATCCGACAGCACCTTGCGGAAGTCGGGGACCTGACAGACCTCCCACAGCAGCTTCACGGCGTCGCGGCCGCGCGCCAGATCCATGATCTCCGGATCGCGCACCAGCGCCTGGAGCGCCAGATGGTCGTCGGCCTCGCGCACGCGCGACAGCTCCTGGAGCGGCGCCCGTTCCTCCAGCGATTTCAACAGGAAGCCCGGCGTGTCGAAGCGCAGCTCGCTGTTGCGCCAGGACAGCGTCTTGACCGTCTCGAACTCGTGGTTCTCGACGCGGGTGACGAGGTCGGCGTCCAGCTCCCCCACCTCGTCGGTGGTGCCGAAGGTGCCGTCGCGCATGTGGCGGCCGGCGCGGCCGGCGATCTGCGCCACCTCGGCGGGGCGCAGGCGGCGCGGGGCGAAGCCGTCGAACTTGACGATGCGGGCGAAGGCGACATGGTCGACATCCATGTTCAGCCCCATGCCGATGGCGTCGGTCGCCACCAGATAATCGACCTCGCCCGCCTGATAGAGCCCGACCTGCGCGTTGCGGGTGCGCGGGCTGAGCGCGCCCAGCACCACGGCGGTGCCGCCGCGCTGGCGCCGGATCATCTCGGCGATGGCATAGACGTCGGTGGCGGAAAAGGCGACGACGGCCGAGCGCGGCGGCAGGCGCGTCAGCTTCTTGTGGCCGGCATAGGTCAGCTGCGAGAAGCGCGGCCGGCTGATGAACTCCGCCTTCGGCACCAGCCGGCGGATCATCGGCTGCATCGAATCGGAGCCCAGCACCATCGTCTCGACCATACCGCGGGCGTTCAGCAGCCTGTCGGTGAAGATGTGGCCGCGCTCGGGATCGGCGCAGAGCTGGATCTCGTCCACCGCCAGGAAATCGACGGCGCGGTCCAGCGGCATCGATTCGACGGTGCAGACCCAGTAGGACGGGTTGGGGGGCAGGATCTTCTCCTCCCCCGTGACCAGTGCTACCGCGTTCTTCCCCTTGATCCCGACGATGCGGTCATAATTCTCCCGCGCCAACAGGCGCAGGGGAAAGCCGATCATTCCGGACCGGTGACCGAGCATGCGCTCGATCGCCAGATAGGTCTTGCCGGTGTTGGTCGGCCCCAGCACGGCGACCACACGGCCCCCCCGCCCGAGACCGCCGCCCGCCGAAGCGTGAGAGGACGTCATGGGGTTAAGCTTTGGGGTGCGGAAGGCCGCAATGCAAGCGGCGGCTTGTCTTTATCGCTCCCCCCTAAGCTCAAGAGATCCCCCTCTCCCCAGAGGGAGAGGGAATTTTTTCCAAAGACGACAAGGGCCGCCGACTGGGGGGTCGGCGGCCCTCGGGCTCACGGCGGCTGCGTTGGGGGGCTTGGGGTCGCCGCCGGGAACCTGTCTGTTACGTCAGCCCTTGGGCGGCTCCTGCGGTGCCGGCGCCGGGCCCGGGCCGGGGCCCTTGCCCGGACCCATGCCGTGATGGCGCGGGCCGTCATGGTCGCCCATCGGGCCGCCATGATGCGGACCCATCCGGCCGCCCATGCCGCCCGGTCCCGGGTTCAGCATGCGGTCGGCCTGCTTCTGCTGGTCGGGCGTCAGCTGGGCGTAGAGGTCGGTCAGGGCCGGGCGGACGGTCTGGACCTGCTGGAGGTGGGCCTGCATCATCTGCTCGGCGCGTTCAAGGCGCTGCGGCAGGGCTGCCGGCGGCGGGGTGTCCTTGAACTTGACGCACAGATCCTGCGTCGGCTTTAGGCTGGAGCGGGCGGCGTCGGCGAACTTGGTCCAGGCGGCGCGCTGCTGCTCGGTGATGTTCAGCTTCTTCTCCGCATAGGCCAGCTTGCCGGCCAGACGGGCCTCCTGGTCCTCGCACATGCGGGCGAAGTGGCGGTCGGGACCGCCGGCCGGGCCGGGGCCGCCGGGCTGCGGACCACCCTGGGCGAAGACCGGAACGGCCACGCCGAGACCGGCGACCAGCAGGGCGGACGTCAGAAGGGCGCGTTTCATGGTGACGACTCCTCAGTGTTTGGACCGTGGATCACGGTTGGGGATCACGGTGCTGTCTAAACCCCGGATGGAGGGGGCTTATTCCGCTGGGACGGTGCCGGCCTCATCGCCGCCGCTGTCCCGATGACCAGACAATGGGCGCCGAACGTTGCGGTCGAATGTCCGCAAACCGGTCATTTGGTAACAGAGTGTAACCGCGGGCGCCCCCGTAACCGGGCGTTACACATTTCCCCTTCACGCCCGCGGCGCCTCGCCCGATCATGGGACCATGGACCGCACGCCCCACCTCCTCGTCGTCGACGACGACCGCGAAATCCGATCCCTCGTCGCCCAGTTCCTGACCAAGCATGGCTTCCGGGTCACCGGGGTCCGGGACGGGGCGGAGATGATGCGCACGCTCGACGGCGCCCGCGTCGACCTGATCGTTCTCGACCTGATGCTGCCGGGGGAGGACGGGCTGTCGCTCTGCCGCCGCCTGCGCGCCGCGCCGCAGACGGCGCAGACCCCCGTCATCATGCTGACCGCCATGGGCGAGGAGACCGACCGCATCGTCGGGCTGGAGATGGGCGCCGACGATTACCTGGCGAAACCCTTCAGCCCGCGCGAGCTGCTGGCCCGCATCAAGGCGGTGCTGCGCCGCGTCTCCGCCCCGCCGGTGGCGGGTGCGCCGGCGGCGGCCGGCACGGTGCTGCGCTTCGAAGGCTGGTCGCTCGACCTCACCAAGCGCGAACTGCGCTCGCCCGACGGCGTGCTGGTCCAGCTGTCGGCCGGCGAATACGACCTGCTGGTCGCCTTCGTCGAGCATCCGCAGCGCGTGCTGACCCGCGACCAGCTGCTCGATCTGGCGCGCGGCCGTTCGGCGGTGCCGTTCGACCGCTCCATCGACGTTCAGGTCAGCCGGCTGCGCCGCAAGATCGAACCCGATCCGGCCGAGCCGACGCTGATCAAGACGGTGCGCGGCGGCGGCTATCTCTTCACCCCCACCGTCTCCAATGGTGGGCTGGCGCCATGACCGCCCAGCCGGAAACGGCCAAGTCCCAGCCGGAAACGGCCAAGGCCAGACTCGCCCGCCGCCGCGGCGCCTTCCGCCGGCTTCCCTTCCGCTTCCCCGACAGCCTCGCCGCGCGCATCGCGCTGACGGTGGTGCTGGCCCTGCTGCTGACCCAGGCGATCAGCGCGCTGGTCTATCTGACCGACCGCAGCGAGGGGCCGCCGATCCACGGTCCCAACGTGCTGATCCAGCGCATCACCGCCATCGTCCAGCTGGTGGAGAGCACGCCGCCGCAGGGGCGCGAGCGGGTGGTGCGCGCCATCGACGACCCGGTCCTGCGGGTGGAGCTGCGCCCCGACCGGCCGCCGCCGCTGTCGCCCAACGCCTATTCCGGCGGCCGGTTCGAAGGGCTGAAGCGCCGGCTGGGCGAGCAGCTCGACACCTCCGACCGCAACATCCTGATCGAGGTCGAGCGCCCGCCCCGTAAGGACGCCCCACCGCCGCCGCCCTTCATGGCGGGCGACGAGCCCCGGCACTGGGGGCCGCATGTCCGGCTGTCGGTGCGGCTCGGCGACGGCTCCTGGCTCAGCTTCACCGGCGGCGAACCGCTGCCCGGCCCCTTCGGCATCGTCCGCTTCGTGCTGTGGATGGGCGCCATCGTCGCGGTGATCCTGCTGGTGTCGCTGCTCGCCGCCCGCCGGGTGACGGCGCCGCTGGCCGGCTTCGCCGCCGCCGCCGAACGGCTCAGCGTCGACGGGCAGGCCGAGCCCCTGCCCGAGGAAGGCCCGCGCGAGCTGCGCGCCGCCACCCGCGCCTTCAACCGGATGCAGGCGCGCCTCGCCCGTTTCGTCGCCGACCGCACCCAGATGCTGGCGGCGATCGGCCACGATCTGCGCACGCCGATCACCCGCCTGCGCCTGCGCGCCGAGCTGGTCGACGATCCGGAGATGCAGCGGCGGATGCTGGCCGACCTCGACGAGATGGAGGCGATGATCTCCGCCACGCTGGCCTTCGCCCGCGACGACGCCCAGCGCGAGCCGCGCGGCCGCTTCGACCTTGCCGACCTGCTGCAGAGCCTGTGCGATGACCGCGTCGATGCCGGCCACCGCGCGCTCTACGACGGTCCCGCCCACGCGGTGGCGGAGGGCCGCACCGTGGCGCTACGCCGGGCGCTGGCCAACCTGATGGACAACGCCATCAAATATGGCGGCGGCTTCACCGTCCGGCTGGAGACCGGCCCGGACGGCGGCCTGCATGGCACCGGACAGCATGCCCAAGCCCTGATCCACATCGACGACGACGGCCCCGGCATCCCGGAGGCGGAGTTCGAGAAGGTCTTCGCCCCCTTCTACCGGCTGGAGCGCTCCCGTTCCCGCGACACCGGCGGCGTCGGGTTGGGCCTGTCCACCGCCCGCAGCATCATCCGCGGCCATGGTGGCGACGTGACGCTGGCGAACCGCGCGGAAGGAGGTTTGCGTGCGACGGTGACGCTGCCGCTGTAGACTCCCTCTCCCGCCTCGGATCCCCTCTCCCCCCGGGGAGAGGGTTAGGGTGAGGGGGTCGCACGGCGTGGCTTTCCAAGCATCGCGCACTTCCCGCTCCTCATCGGATCCCCGCTGTGCATCCCCCTCACCCCGACCCTCTCCCCGGGGGGAGAGGGGGGAAGAAGGGGTGGGAGAGCGGAGCTGAAATTTCGGATAGAGTCATCCTTTCGCCACGGTCGGGAGACAAATAATCGCCGGCCCGCGACCGGCCTTCCGGCCGGGCGGCAGTGAGCGTATGAGGTGAGCGTATGAGGATCGAAGCGGGAACGTTTCCCGCACTCCCCACATAGACCTGACAGGGCCAGCGAGCGCGCCGTGACCGCCGACCGACCGGACCACCACACGGACCATGGGACGGACCAGCGCCGGGGCAGCCAGCTCTACGCCGGTCCCCGCCCGGTCCGCACCCGCGAAGACCCGTCGCCGCTCGACCGGCTGACGGCCGGAGAGTTCGCGCGCCTGTTCGCCGCCAAGGCGGTCGAGCTTGTCCGCGACCGGCTGGCGACCGCCGGCAAAGGCAAGCCGCGCCGCAAGTCCCCGCCGCCGTCGGCGGCGCCGCCGGCCACGCCCTACAAGCAGCCCCGCCGCCGGTCCCGCGGCCTGCCCATCTTCAAGTTGCCCAGCTTCACCCTGCCGCCCATCTCCCTTCCAAGGATCTCCTTGCCGAAACCGAAGCAGCCCGCCCGTCGGTCCGGCGGCAGCCAGCCCCCGTCCCCGCAGCTTTCGGCCCAGCCCGCCGGCCGCCCCGGCCGGGCGCCGCAGCCGGCCCGGAAAAACGGCGGCAACGGCGGCGGCTGGATGAGGCGTCTGGTCCAGTGGGGCCTCGTCGCCGCCATCTGGTGCGGCATCGGGCTGGGTGCGGTGCTGGCGTGGTTCGCGCTCGACCTGCCGGACATCTCCAAGGTGGCGCAGTTCGAACGCCGCGCCTCGATCACCGTGCTGGCCGCCGACGGCAGCGAGTTCGCCCGCTTCGGCGACCTGCACGGCACGACGCTCAGCGTGCGCGACCTGCCGCCGCATCTGGTCGGCGCCGTGCTGGCCATCGAGGACCGCCGTTTCTACAGCCATTTCGGCATCGACCCGCTGGGGCTGGCCCGCGCCGTCTATGTCAACTGGCGCTCCGGCCGGGCGGTGCAGGGCGGCTCCACCATCACCCAGCAGCTCGCCAAGAACCTGTTCCTGACGCCCGAGAAATCGCTGAAGCGCAAGATCCAGGAGGCGATGCTGGCGCTGTGGCTGGAGAGCCGCTTCACCAAGGACCAGATCCTCACCGCCTACCTGAACCGCGTCTATCTCGGCGCCGGCACCTTCGGAGTGGACGCCGCCGCCCGCACCTATTTCGGCAAGCCGGCGACCGAGGTCGACGTGCGCGAATCGGCGGTGCTGGCCGGCCTGTTGAAGGCGCCGTCGCGCTACGCCCCCAGCTCCAACCCCGACGAGTCGGCGGAGCGGGCGCGGGTGGTGATGGCGGCGATGCTGGACGCCGGTTACCTGACCCAGCCGCAGTACGAGGCCGCCCGCACCGCCAAGCCGTCGCCCAAGCGCAAGCCCGGCGGCGACGGCCGCTATTTCGCCGATTGGGTGACCGATCTGGTGCCGGGCTTCGCCGGCCCCGACCATGGCGACGTGATCGTCCGCACCACGCTGGACCTGCGGATGCAGCGCGCCGCCGAACAGCGGCTGGAGGCCCTGCTGGCCGGTCCCGGCGCAGCCGCCAACGTCCGCCAGGGGGCGCTGGTCGCCATGAGCCCCGACGGCGCGGTGCGGGCGCTGGTCGGCGGCCGCGATTACGACGGCAGCGAGTTCAACCGCGCCACCCAGGCGCTGCGCCAGCCGGGATCGGCCTTCAAGCCCTTCGTCTATCTGGCCGCGCTGGAGTCGGGCTGGACCCCCGACAGCATGATCGACGACGCTCCCGTGCAGCTCGCCAACTGGAGCCCCGGCAATTACGACGGCAAGTACCGCGGCAGCATCACGCTGGCCTCGGCGCTGGCCCATTCCTCCAACACCGCGACGGCGCGGCTGATCGACCGGGTCGGCACCGACCGGGTGCGGCGCATCGCGTCGAACCTCGGCATCTCCTCGCCGCTCACCCGCGACCTGTCGCTGGGGCTCGGCACCAGCGAGGTGACGCCGCTGGAGCTGGTGCGCGCCTATGCCGGCATCGCCAACCGCGGCGTCCCCGTCTGGGCCTATGCCATCACCGAGATCAGGAGCCGCGACGGCGTCGTCCTCTACCGGCGCCAGGGCGGCGGCGGCGGCCCGGTGGTCGATCCCGCCCATGCGGTGCAGCTGTCCCGCATGATGACCGGCGTGCTCGATTACGGCACCGGCCGCAGCGCGAAGCTGAACCGCCCGGCGGCGGCCAAGTCCGGCACCACCCAGGACTATCACGACGCCTGGTTCGTCGGCTTCACCGCCGATCTGGTCGCCGGCGTCTGGCTGGGCAACGACAACAACGAGGCGATGAAGAAGGTCACCGGCGGCACCCTGCCGGCCAAGCTGTGGCGCGAGTTCATGCTGGACGCCCACGCCGGCAAGCCCGCCCGCCCGCTCCCCGGCCTGGACGGTGCCCCGGCCTGGACCCCGCCGCCTGGAAGCGTGGTGCCGGCAATCCTGCCGCCGGGCGCCGGGCCGCAGGGAGGGGTGCCGGTGGCGTCCGCCGACGCGCGGCCCGGCGGCATCGGCTCGCTGATCGAGAAGATCGCCGGCGGGTCCGGCACCGCCCCCAGGGTGCAGTACGACTACAGCAACAGCGGGGTGCGGTAGGCTCCCTCTCCCGTCCCGGGAGAGGGAAGGGGCCCATGCGGAGCATGGGAAGGGTGAGGGGTGAGCCAAGGATCGGGATCCATGTTCGAATAGCCCCTCACCCTCCCCACCGCTTCGCGGCGGGTCCCCTCCCTCTCCCGGGGCGGGAGAGGGCTTCAAGTTCCCCCCGGCACCCCGACCCTGCTATACCTCCCCCCGGATTTCTCCAGAGCGGACGACAGATGCAGGCGGACGAGCGATTGGACGGACCGGAGGTGGCTGAGGCGGACAGGGCGAAGGCGGAGGAGGACGAGCGTCCGCTCGCCGCGGTTCTTGCCGCGCTGGCGTCCGAAGGCCCCGCACCCGCCGCTCCCTCCTCCGCTTCGCCGCCGTCCTCCCGCCGGCACGACGGCCCGGGTCCACGGCCGCCCGCCTCCTCCCTCAACCCGCTGCTCAGCGCCGCCGCTCCGGCGCTGGCGCTTGTCGGCGCGCTCCGCGACCGCAGTCTGGGCGACCCGCCCCGCGCCGCCGCCGCCGCGGCGCTGGAGCGGTTCGACCGCGCCGCTGCTGCGGCCAGCCTCGACGCCGCCGCCATCCGCGCCGCCCGCATCGCGCTCTCGGTGACGCTGGACGATGTCGCCCGTGCCGCCGGGCATGGCGGGGTCGCGGTCGCCGAACCCGATGCCGGCGTGCGCTTCCTCGAACTGCTCGACGGCATGCTGGTCGATCCGCGCCGCCACCGCCACACGCTGGAGCTGTTCTACGCCTGCGTGTCGCTGGGCTTCGAGGGCCGCTTCCGCGACAGGCCCGGCGGCGCCCACGACCTCGCCCGCCTGCGCGACGAGCTGTACCGCATCCTGCGCCGCGCCCGCGGCGACATGGCGGCGGAGCTGTCGCCGGCCTGGACCGGGGTGGCGGAGCCGTTCCGGCCGCTCGGCAATCCGTTGAGCGCCGTGCCGGGCTGGATCGTCTGGGCGGTGGTGGTGCTCGGCCTGTCCGGCCTCTACGTCCATCTCGCCGGCAGCCTCGACCGGCAGGCGGAGCCGGTGGTCGCCCGCATCGCCGCCTTGCTGCCCGACCGCACGATCGAGATCGCCCGGCTGGTCCCGCCGCCGCCGCCCACCGCCGGCCCTGCGCTGATCGCCCGCATCACCGGCCAGCTCGCCCCGGAAATCCGCACCGGCGCCGTCGAGGTGCTGGCGGGGGAGGATGGCGCCCTGGTCATCCGCATTCCGGCGGCGGCGATGTTCGCCACCGGCGGCGACGCCGTGAAGGCGCGCCACCGTGCCATCGTCGAGCGGGTCGGCCAGACCCTTGCGGCGGAACCCGGCAGCGTGCTGGTGGTCGCCCACACCGACGACCAGACCCCGCCGGGCGGCCGCCTTCCCGCCGCGCAATCCCCGACGGCCCAATCCCTGACGGCCCAATCCCTGACGAATGCCCGCGCCGAGGCGGTGCGCAAACTGCTGGAGCGCTCGCTGCCGCCCGCCCGCCTGTCGGCCGAGGGCCATAGCGACCAGGAGCCGGTCGCGCTGAACGACACGCAGGCCGGTCGCGACGCCAACCGGCGGATCGACATCCGCCTCTACCCGCATTAGGGCGCCCGCCATGGCCGAACCCCCTTCCCCCAAGGCCGGCGCCCCGGCGGCGAAGACGGCTGCCACGGCGGTGGCGAAGACGGCCGTCCGCCGCCGGAAACCCGCCGCCGCTCCGTCGCCGTACCGCTCCGCCCGCAGCCGCTGGGTGCTGTCGCTGTCGGGCGTGCTGGCGCTGGGGCTGGCCGGCTGGCTGCTGCTGCCGCGGCTGGCCGCCTCCGTCGCCCCGCATCTGCTGCCGTCCATCCAGCCGGACTGGAGCGTCCGCCTGCTGCCGCTGGTCCTGGCGCTGGCCGGCTGGATCGCCGTCAACCGCCGCATCGACGCCCGCGAGCGTGCCGCCAACACCCGCCTGCTGGAGGTGCTGGCCGCCCGCCGCGACCCGGAGCTGAAGGCCTCGCTGGAGGAGATCGGCACGGTGCGCAAGCAGCTCGACGCCGCGCTGGCTCAGCTGCGCACGCGCCGGGGCGGGCGCTACCTTTACCAGCTGCCCTGGTATCTGGTGATCGGCGCCCCCGGTTCGGGCAAGACCACGGCGCTGGCCAACGCCGGCCTCGCCGCCCGCCCGGCCGACGGCACGGTGGCAGGGCCGTTGGCGGGGTTGGGCGGCACCCGCAATTGCGACTGGTGGTTCACCGACCGCGCCGTGCTGATCGACACCGCCGGCCGCTACACCACCCAGGACAGCCGGCGCGCGGTGGACGGCCGGGTGTGGTCCGGCCTGCTCGACCTCCTGAAGGAGCACCGTCCGCGCCAGCCCGCCAACGGCGTCCTCCTCACCGTCAGCATCCCCGAGCTGACCGGCTGGACCGACGTCGAGCGGCGCAACCACGCCATTCTGATCCGTCAGCGCCTGAACGAGCTGCGGGTGCAGCTGGGCGTGCGCCTGCCGGTCTATCTGCTGCTGACCAAGGCGGACCTGCTCGACGGTTTCGCCACCTTCTTCGACCCGCTCGACCGCGAGGCGCGCGGGCAGGTCTGGGGCCTGACCCTGCCGGCGGACGAGCCGGCGCCCGGCTCCGCCCCCGACTCTGCCCCCAACTCCGCCAGCGATCCGCTTCCCGTCTTCCGCGACCTCTATGCCGGGCTGGTGCGGCGGCTGGACGAGCGGCTGCTCGACCGGCTGCACCAGGAGCCGGACATCCGCCGCCGCAGCGACGCCTTCGCCCTGCCGCTGCGCGTGGCGGAACTGGAGCCGGCGCTGGCCGACATCGTCGACACCGCCTTCGGCTCCGAACATGGCGAGGAGACCCCGCGCCTGCGCGGCCTCTATCTGACCAGCGCCACCCAGACCGACACCTCGCTCGCCCTGCCCGATCCCGGCCCCGAGGGCGACCCCGAGGGCGGCAGCCGGGCCTCCACCTATTTCCTCGACCGGCTGCTGCCCGACGTGGTCTTCCCGGAGGCCAACCTCGCCCGGGTCGACCAGCGGGTGGAGCGCGCCCGCCGCCGCCGGGCGCTGCTGTCCGCCGCCGCCGCGCTGACGCTCGCCCTGGCCGTCGCCGGCTGGTGGCTGGTCAGCGTCCGCGGCAACGCCGCCCTGCTGGAGCGCGCCGATGCCGGCGCCGCGGCGGTGGAGGCGGCGCTGCGCCCGCTCGACACCCCGCCGCGCTCCCTGGTCCGGGTGGACGATGCCGATCCCGCGGCGATCCTGCCGGCGCTGGATGCCCTGCGCGCCCTGCCGTTCGCGTTCGACGATGCGCAGCTTCGGGCCGGGCAGATGTGGGCCGGTGAGCTATGGGCCGGTCCGGCCCTGGCCGGCGGGCTCTACCAGGGGGGCCGCATCGCCGCCCCGGCGCAGGAGGCCTACCGCCGCGCCCTGCGCAGCCAGTTCCTGGCCCGCATCGCCCTGCGGCTGGAGGAGCGGCTGCGCGCCGACTGGGCCGTGCCCGACCAGCTGCGCCAGACCCTGCGCGTTTATCGCATGATCACCGGGCGCATGATCGCCGGGCAGATGGCGGGCGGGCAAACGGCTGGTGGGGCGGAGCCGATGGATGCCGGCGCCATGGCGGAATGGCTGGCGCTCGACTGGCAGCGCACGCTGCCCGGTCCGGCCAACGAGGCGCGGCGCCGTGCGCTGGGCGACCATCTGGCCGCCCTGTTCGCCGTCGGCTTCGCCCCGGTCCCGCCCGACGAGGTTCTGGTCGCCCGCGTGCTGGAGGTGCTGGCGCAATCGACGCCCCAGGCCTCTTCCCAGACGCCTTCCCAGCCCGGCCGGGCCGCCCAGCCATGACGGGAGGGTTCGCGACGCCGCGCGGGATGCTGGCCGCCGCGGGGGCCGCGCTGCTGCGGGCGCCCGGTTTCGGCAGCGGCCTTGGCGGCGGCGGACTGGCCGCCGGGGCCGATCCGGTGGTGGGATTCCACGGCAAGGTGCCGGCCCGCGGCGACTTCATCGGCTATGGCCTGCCGTCTGCGGTGCTCGGCCCCTGGGACCGCTGGCTGTCCGCGGCGCTGGGCGAGGCCGGCCGCCGTCTGGGTGCCGAGTGGGAGCCGCTGTTCGCCCAGGCCCCGGTCTGGCGCTTCGCCCTGTCGGCCGGCCTGTGCGGCGCCACCCCGCTGGTCGGGGTCTGGATGCCCAGCGCCGACCGGGTCGGCCGCCTCTATCCCTTCACCATCGCCGCCGGCCTTCCCGCCGGCTTCGACATCGCCGACGCGCCCGCCGCCTGCGGCGCCTGGCTGTCCCGCGCCGAGTCCCTCGCCGCCGACGCCTGCCGCGCCGGTGCCGATGTGGAGGGGCTGCCGGCCCGCCTCGCCATCCTTGGCCGGCCGGAACCGGAGCGCGTCAGCCCCGCCACCCGCGCCCTGCTCGACCGCCTGTCCGGCCCCTTGCGCGCCGATGCCAGCCTGTGGTGGACCCGCGGCGCCGGCCGGATCGCGCCGTCGCTGCTGTCCTGCCCCGGCCTTCCCGCCGGTCCCCGCCTGACCGCCTTCCTCGACGGCGCCTGGGCCCGCTGGGGCTGGGAGAACGCCGAGGAGGGGTAGGGGAGGGGCTCGATATTCTCGAGTCGATCAAAGATCGCGGGCAAGATCGACACGGATTTCACGGATTAAAGCACGGATTTCACGGATGCTTTCGCCTTGTCGAAGCGCTTGAACCGGGCCGCTATTATAAAAAATCCGTGTAATCCGTGTCTAAATCCGTGTAATCCGTGTCAATATTGTTTTCCATCTCAGGAAGTCACAGTCAGGCCGATTACCGCGTCTCCGCCATCTCGCGGTCGAAGCGGGCCAGCGCCTCTTCCAGCCCCCACTGCACCCGCGCCTTCTCGCTGCGCGCGGTCACGGCGCGGCAGGCGTCCTCGCCCACCGGCGGCGTGCAGCCGGGGGCGGACCACAGGCTGTCGCCGGGCAGGAAGCTGTGCTCCAGGCTGGCGCGGGCCAGCCCGACGAGGTCGGCATAGCCGAAGCCGAACTCCTCCACCGCGCGCTGCAGCTCGTTGGTCAGGTCGATCCGGCTGACGCCCTCGTCGTCGGTCGACAGCACCACCGGCACCCCGGCGGCGCGATAGACCGGCAGGGGATGCGCCTTGCCGCTGACGCCCAGGATCTTGTCGTTGCTGGTCAGGTTGATCTCGACCGCCACCTTGCGCCCGGCCATCGTCCGCAGCAGGCCGTGGGGATCCTCCTCATACATCACGTCGACGCCATGGCCGATGCGCTTGGCCCCAGCGATTTCCACCGCCTTGCGGATGTGGTCGCGCAGCCGCTCCGGCGGGACGAGGCCCAGCGTCAGCTCGCCGGCATGCAGCGCGACGTTGGTGCCGGGCTGGCGCCTTTTCGCCTCCGCCACCATGCGCATGTGCAGGTCATAATCGTCGAGCGCCACCGGGTTGTCCTCCGGCGCCACGAAGTTCAGCCCGACGACGCGCGGCTCCTGCGCCTCCAGCAGGGCGTTGAACAGGGTGGTGGCATAGACCGGGCCGGGGCTCTGCGTGCGCGACACCTGCTGGAGATAGCGCACCGACACCGCACAGCCCGGCCGCGCCGCCGGGGTGCCGCAGCCAAGGACGCTGCGCATCCGCGCCTCCGCCGCGTCGATCTCCTGCCGGGCCGGGGCGACCAGGGCGGGAAGCCCGGCGGCGATCAGCCGGTCGGCGGTTCCGGCCAAGTCGGCCGCCGCCTGCGGCGTCCAGGGGAAGGACTTGCCGATGGCGGCGGCCGGGCCGGTGCCGAAGGACACCATCAGCTCGACATGCCGTTCGCCCTGCCGGCCGGCGCGGTCGACCACCTCGGCCAGCAGGTCGCCAGTGGAGTTGGGGACGGAGTTGGCGGCGCGGAAGCGCCCGAAGGTGGCGAAGAACTGGTCGTGCAGGCTGTAGCCGGAGACCGGCAGCGCATCGCGGGTCGACAGGGCGTCCAGCGCCACCGGGTAGAGCACGCCGTCGGCGATGACCGCCGCGGCGCCCGGCCGGGCCGATTTGGCGTCGCCGCAGGGTGCCTGCGCCGTCGGCGCCACCAGCGTCAGCGCCTTGACGTCGAAGCAGAGCCCGGCATCCGCCGCCATCCGCATGTAGGTCTCGGCATAGGCGGCGCCGGTCAGGTGGCTGTGCAGGTCGGCACCCTTGGGCATGCGGTAGAGGAAGGCGCGCAGCTCCGGCGGGCTGGTCCGCACCGCCTGGAACCGCCGCGCCGCCGCCGACCCGCCGGCGTCAATTCCGCCGCCGCCGCTGCCGCCGCCCATCTCCGCCGTGGCGCAGCCCGCCAGCAGCAGCGTCGCCGCCAGCGCGCCGGTCACGCCGCCCCTCACACGTCCAATCACTCGCACATCAAGCATGGTCCCGACTCCACATTCTCCTTTTGCGAGTATTGATGCTCTGATAATCGCGCACACACAACCGTCCTGTGCGGATCGAAAGGCTGTAGCAGGGCGGCAATTCCCGGTATGGTGCGGCGACCTTTCCGTGTTCCCGCCCATCCTGGAGCCCGCCGCGATGACCGACACTTCCGCCCCGACCCTGCTCGATGCGGCCAAGCGTTTCCGCAGCAACGATCTGGCGGGGGCGGAACAGGTCTGCCGGGCGATCCTGACCACCGACCCGCACAACGCCCAGGCGCTGCATCTGCTGGGGCTGGTCGCCGCCCACACCGACCATCCGGACAACGCGCTCGACCTGTTCGCCCAGGCCATCGCGGAGAACGGCAACGACCCGTCCTTCCACAACAGCCGCGGCAGCCTGCTTTTCCAGCAGGCCCGCCCGGCGGAGGCGGAGGAGGCGTTCCGCGCCGGCCTCGCCCTCAACCCGCGGCTGCCGGAGCTGCACGGCAACCTCGGCAACGCGCTGAAGGCGCAAAGCCGGCTGGAGGAGGCGGCGGACTGTTTCCGCGCCGCGCTCGACCTGCGGGCGCAAGCGCCGGAGATGCACCATTTCCTCGCCGCCACCCTGCGCGAACTGGGCGAGCTTGAGGAGGCGGAGGAGCATTTCCGCACCGCGCTGGCCCAGGCGCCCGACTATCTCGACGTGCATTACAGCTTGGCGGAGCTGCTCTCCACCCGCGGCCGGCTGGCCGAGGCGGAGGCGGAATTCCGCACCGTGCTGGCCGCCGCCCCGCGCTTCGTCCCGGCCCAGGTCGGGCTCGCCCATGTGCTGCAAAGCCTCGACCGCGCCGCCGAGGCCATCGAGGTGATCGAGGCGGCGCGCGAGCAGGCCCCCGACCACCCGATGGTGAAGTTCACCCGCCGGCTGATCTACTCCAACGCGGTGCCCGGCTGGCACCTGCCGATGATCAACGATTTCGAGCGGAACGAGGCCTACAAGCAGTCGCTGGAACGGGCGGTGAAGCCCGGCCAGCTGGTTCTGGAGATCGGCACCGGTTCCGGCATCGTCGCCATGATGGCGGCGCGCGCCGGTGCCGGGAAGGTGGTGACCTGCGAGGTCAACCCGATCCTCGCCCGCGTCGCCAAGGAAACCGTGGCGCGCAACGGCTATGGCGACCGCATCGACGTGGTGCCGCGCCTGTCGACCCAGCTGACGGTGGGCGAGGGCGGCGATCTGCCGGAGAAGGCCGACGTCTTCGTGTCGGAGCTGATCAACATCGGCATGCTGGCCCCGCGCATGCTGTCGGTGCTGCAACATGCCCGCACCCATCTGGTGAAGCCGGGCGGCGCCGTCATCCCGCGCGCCTCCACCGTCTACGCCATGCTGGTGGAAACGCCGGAGCTGGCCCGCATCAACCCGGTCGAGACCATCGACGGCTTCGACATGGGCAGCTTCGACGTCTTCCGCTCGCCCGGCTACCAGCAGATCGACCTCGGCGCCGACGCCCACACCCCGCTGTCGAAGCCCTTCACCGCGCTCGATTTCGACTTCACCCGCAACATGCCGGAGGAGGGCGAGCGGGTGATCGACGTGACCATCGTCACCGCCGGCACCTGCCACGGCGTCGCCTTCTGGTTCGACCTCTTCATGGACGACGAGGTGGTCTACAAGTCGGAAAGCCGGTCGCGCACCAACCATTGGAAGCAGGCGATGACCTTCCTGGAAAAGCCGATCGCGCTGTCGGCCGGCGACCGCCTGCGCATCGTCGCCCGCTACGACAACAACCAGATCTCCTTCGGAGTGGACGGGCTGGCCGGGGGCGAGCGGGAGTAAGCGGGCGTGACCGAAGCCGTCCCGTCCAGCGACAGTCCCGCCGGCGACATCCCCTCCCGCCGGGCCATCGTCTCCTGGTGCCTCTACGACTGGGCGAATTCGGCCTACAACACCATCATCACCACCTTCGTCTTCTCGGTCTATTTCGCCCGCGGCGTCGTCGGCGACCCGGTCGAGGGCACTGCGCGGTGGAGTGCGGCGATGACCGTGGCCGGCGTTGCCATCGCGCTGCTCAGCCCGCTGCTGGGCGCCGTCGCCGACCGGGCCGGGCGGCGCAAGCCCTGGATGGCGCTGTTCACCCTGGTGACCGTCCTGTTCACCGCGGCGCTGTGGTGGGTGCGTCCCGACCCGGCCGACGCCGCCTTCGCGCTCGCCTGCGTCGTGGTCGCCACCGTGGCCTTCGAGCTGGCCAACGTCTTCTACAACGCCACCCTGCCGGGGCTGGTGCCGGCGCGGCTGCTCGGCCGGGTGTCGGGCTGGGGCTGGGGCATCGGCTATTTCGGCGGGCTGGCCTGCCTCGTGCTGGCGCTGGTCTGCTTCGTCCAGGCGCCGGCCCCGCTGTTCGGCCTGTTCGGGATGGAATGGGCCGACTGGGGCCAGCAGGCCAATGTCCGCGCCACCGCCCTGCTGGCCGCGGCGTGGTACGGGCTGTTCGCGCTGCCCTATTTCCTGTGGGTGCCGGACGAGCCGGCGACCGGCCATGGCCTGCTGCGGGCGGCGCGCGAGGGGGTGGCGACGCTGCTCGCCACGCTGCGCCACGCCCGGCGTTACCGCGAGGTCGGGCGCTTCCTGATCGCCAGCGCCTTCTACCGCGACGGCATCAACACCATCACCGCCTTCGGCGGCCTCTTCGCCGCCGGGACCTTCGGCATGAGCTTCGAGGAGATCCTGGTCTTCGCCATCGCGCTGAATGTGGTGGCGGGGGCGGGGGCCATCGGCTTCGCCTGGATGGACGACCGGGCGGGGGCCAAGCCGGTGATCCTGATCGCGCTGGCCGGCATGACCGCCTGTTCGGTGCCGCTGCTGCTGGCGACCGAGCGGCTGTGGTTCTGGATCTTCGCGCTCGGGCTCGGGCTGTTCTTCGGGCCGGCCCAGGCGGCCGGGCGGTCGATGATGGCGCGGCTCGCCCCGCCGGGCATGGCGGGGGAGATGTTCGGGCTCTATGGGCTGACCGGCCGCTTCGTCGGCTTCTTCGGACCGCTGCTGTTCGGGCTGGCGACCCAGGCCTTCGCCAGCCAGCGCGCCGGCATGGCGACGGTTCTGGCTTTCTTCGCCATCGGCTTCGGGCTTATGCTGGCGGTTCGCGAACCGGCCCGCTAAAAAAGGGCCTGTGTCAAAGCGCCGCACATGAGACCATTCGAGGGCAGAGCTGTTACCTTCGTTTTTGCTGCGACGCACAAAAGTCGAAGCCGAGGGGTACGGACCATGCTGCACATCAAAGACATCGAAGCCTTCGCCCGCATCAACGAGGCGCTGAACGAGGAGCCCGGCCCGGATGGCGGCCCGGCCAATGGCGGGGATCGTCAGCCCGATCAGTCCGGCTCCGACGGCCAGCACACTTCCGGCCCGTCGCATCCGGCGCTGGTGATGGCGATGCTGGCGACCGGCCGCCTGCCGCTGTCGGCGCTGTCGAAATCCGATCAGGCAAAGACCCCGGACGTGCCGACGCCCTGGACCAGGATGTTCCGCCGCCCCTGACGGCGGTCCGTCCGGGCGGGGAGCCCTGGAGACGGGGGCAAGATCGACACGGATTTCACGGATTTCAGCACGGATTTCACGGATGTGGCGTTCCGAAGCGACCTGTGTCGGGGAACTCGGAGCGTCGCCAAGTTCAAGAAAAATCCGTGAAATCCGTGTCTAAATCCGTGAAATCCGTGTGAATCTTGCTCCCGATGCCTCGACCCTCCGTACCGGCGGCCGTTGCAAAAATTCCGCCATAAAGGAAATTATTCTTATACGCTTCCCGCAGACCCACCTTTCTGCGGAGCCGACCCATGCCCCTCGACAGCCGTAGCTTCACCAACGACCAGTTCCCACGCTGGGCCGAAGAGCCGCCGACTCCGTCCGAAGGCTCGCTGGTCCCCGGTTCGCAGTTCCATGAGGAACAATGGATCATGGCCGCCGGCATGCTGGCCCGCGGCAACAGCTTCCTTCAGGTCTCGCGCGCCATGGGATGCAGCCGGACGACACTCTGGCGCGCCTATTACGGCTCCAAGGATTTCCGTCACAGGGTGTGGTGGGAACGGCAGGCGCTGAACCGCGAGGCGGAACTGCGCCTGTCCTCCCTGCGCATCCTGGTCGCCGAGCAGATCGAGCGGCTGGTCACGTCGGGCGACCCCGCCACCGTCCGCTGGCTGGCCGAGAGGCTCGGCCTGTTCGCCGGCCTCGATCAGCCCGCCCGCGACCCCGCTCCCAATCCTGCTCCCCGGCCCGCCCCCCGTCCGGAAGACCCGCCCGCCGTCACCGTCCCCGAACTCGACGACGACATCCCCGGCGAACTGCGCGAACGCACCCCGCCCAGCCCGGCCCTGGTCGCCGCCGTCCTGGCCCAGCCGGAAGCGACGGGACCGAAGGGCGTCTTCCCCTATACCCTCAACCAGTATGAAGAGTATCCCAACCTCAACCCTGGCCCGGTGAGCCGCCGCGCCGCCGGTCCCTTCTCCTGGCGCCGGTAGGCCGGCGATGCAACATCGCCTGTCCGCCTGTTCCACGCTGTTCCATCCCCTCACAGAAGCGACAGCTGGTCCCCCACCGCCGGCGGCACCCGGAAGCGGCTGCAATCGAGCTGCCAGCTCCGGCCGCCCAGCCCGTGCTTCCGGCAGGCCAGTTTGAAGCGGTGGCGCAGAAGCTCGGCATAGGGGCCGCTGCCCTTCATCCGCGTGCCGAACCCGGAGCGGTAGAGCGCGCCGTCGCGGCTCTGCCGCATCAGGCTCAGCACGCGGTCGGCGCGGTTGGGGGCGTGGACGCGCAGCCATTCCTCGAACAGCGAGGCGATCTCCAGCGGCAGGCGCAGCAGGATGTAGTTGGCGGCAGTCGCCCCGGCGCCGGCCGCCGCCTCCAGGATGGTTTCCAGCTCATGGTCGTTCAGCGCCGGGATCATCGGGCTGGCGAGGACCGCCACCGGCACGCAGGAGTCCGACAGGGCGCGGATCGCCTCCAGCCGGCGCGGCGGGGTGCTGGCCCGCGGCTCCATCGTCCGGGCGAGATCGCGGTCCAGCGTCGTGACCGAGACCGCGACCGACGCCAGCCCCTGTGCTGCCATCGGCGCCAGGATGTCGAGGTCGCGCAGCACCAGCGCCGACTTGGTGATGATGCTGACCGGCTGGTTGAAGTCGCGGCAGACCTCCAGCACCCGGCGGGTGATGCCCTCCGTCCGCTCGATGGGCTGGTAGGGATCGGTGTTGGCCCCCAGCGCCAGCGGCTGGCAGACATAGGATTTCGCCCGCAGCTCCTTGGCCAGCAGCTCCGCCGCGTTGCGCTTGGCGAACAGCTTGGTCTCGAAGTCCAGCCCCGGCGATAGGCCCAGATACGCGTGGGTCGGCCGGGCGAAGCAATAGATGCAGGCATGCTCGCAGCCCTGATAGGGGTTCACCGAGCGGTCGAACGGGATGTCGGGCGACTGGTTGGCGGTGATGATCGACTTGGCCGAGGCCGGCGAGACGCTGGTGCGGACCGGATCGGACAGCGCCTCGTTGCCGCTCTCCGCATAGCCGGTCCAGCCATCGTCGGTCAGGACGCGGGTCTCGCGTTCGAACCGCCCGGTGGCGTTGCTGACCGCCCCGCGGCCCTTGATCGGGGATCGCCGTATCTCATCCATGCCGGCAGCTTAGCCGGGGCAAAATGGAACGTAAAGCGAACAAACGAGGCAGGGCTCCGCCATTGCTTCCGCTACCGAACAAACATAAAGATATCTTTATGCTTGCATGGTTCCGGGAGCGCTGATACATCCATCGCCAATGACAGCGGCAGGGCCGGGGATCCGGCGTGCCTGGAATTCCGCTGCCCGACCGTCACCGCCCACCAGGAGTCATCCCTCATGGCCGCCGAATTCACGGACTACAAGGTCAAGGACATCAGCCTCGCGAACTGGGGCCGCAAGGAGATCACCATCGCCGAGACCGAGATGCCGGGCCTGATGGCCCTGCGGTCGGAATTCGGCACCTCCAAGCCGCTGGCCGGTGCCCGCATCGTCGGCTGCCTGCACATGACCATCCAGACCGCCGTGCTGATCGAGACGCTGACCGCGCTCGGCGCCACCGTGCGCTGGTCCTCCTGCAACATCTTCTCGACCCAGGACCAGGCCGCCGCCGCCATCGCCGCCGCCGGCATCCCGGTCTTCGCCTGGAAGGGCGAGACGGAGGAGGAGTTCTGGTGGTGCATCGAGCAGACGCTGCGCGGCCCGGACGGCTGGACCCCGAACATGATCCTGGACGATGGCGGCGACGTCACCCAGATCATGCACGACAAGTATCCGGAGATGCTGGACGGCGTCCGCGGCCTGTCGGAGGAGACCACCACCGGCGTCCATCGTCTCTATGAGATGATGAAGAAGGGCACGCTGAAGGTTCCGGCTATCAACGTGAACGACAGCGTCACCAAGTCGAAGTTCGACAACCTCTACGGTTGCCGTGAGTCGCTGGTCGACGGCATCAAGCGCGCCACCGACGTGATGGTCGCCGGCAAGGTCGCCGTCGTCGCCGGCTATGGCGACGTGGGCAAGGGCTCGGCCGCTTCTCTGCGTTCGCAGGGCGCGCGCGTCATGGTGACGGAGATCGATCCGATCAACGCGCTCCAGGCGGCGATGGAAGGCTATCAGGTCATCACCATGGACGAGGCCGCTCCGCTGGGCGACATCTTCGTCACGGCGACCGGCAACGTCGACGTCATCACGCTCGACCACATGCGGGCCATGAAGGACCGCGCCATCGTCTGCAACATCGGCCACTTCGACAGCGAGATCCAGATCGACGCCCTGCGCAATCTGGTCTGGGAAGAGGTCAAGCCGCAGGTCGACGAGGTCGTGTTCCCCGACGGCAAGCGCCTGATCGTCCTGGCCCAGGGCCGTCTGGTCAATCTGGGCTGCGCCACCGGCCACCCCAGCTTCGTGATGAGCGCCAGCTTCACCAACCAGGTGCTGGCCCAGATCGAGCTGTGGACCAACGCCTCCAACTACGAGAACAAGGTCTACGTCCTGCCCAAGCACCTGGACGAGAAGGTCGCCCGCCTGCATCTGGAAAAGATCGGCGCCAAGCTGACCACGCTGACCGACAAGCAGTCCGAGTACATCGGCGTCAACGCCGCCGGCCCCTACAAGCCGGACCACTACCGCTACTAAGCGGTTGTGGGATTGAATGAAGAAGGGCCGCTCCAATGGGGCGGCCCTTTTTTCTTTGCGGCGCTTGCCACTTGGCGTAAGCGGCATCACCATACGGTGGAAGTGCTGCGGAGGATGGCATGAGCCATATCGGTAAGGGGAACGCGGGCTATGATGCGAATGCATCCAAGCGGCGCGTCGATATCACCTTGAACGAGGATCTGCTGCGGCTCGCCGAGGGCTACACCGACAACCTGTCGGACACAATCGAGTCCCTGTTGGCGGCCTGGATGCAGGATGAACGCCAGAAGAGCGATAACGATTTGGAACATCGCCGCAAAGTTGCTGCTGCGTGGAATGCGTTCGACGAGAAGCACGGGCGATTCGCCGATGAATGGAACAGCGATTTCATGCCGGAAGACGAGAGCCGCTGATGCCGCAGTTTGATGTGCATCGCAATCCGGGGCGGAGCAGGACTGCAATTCCATATCTTCTGGTCGTGCAAAGTGACCGTTGGGAGGATCGCTCTGATCGGGTGGTGGTGCCGCTGGTCCTGGCCAGCGAGATTTCCTACCATGATCGGACGCTGAATCCGGAATTCACGGTGGAAAACGTCAAAGTTCTGATGAACCCGCTGCAAACAGCGACGATTCCCACCAGGATGCTCGGACCGTCGATCAGCAACCTCGACGCCGAGCATCTCCGCATTATTGCATCACTCGATGCTTTGGTCGCTCAAGGCCGGTAGAAGATGCCGGCACCCTTCACAGCACGTTCTTACCGTCGCCCCAGCCACTCCACCATTCCCTTGCCGGCCGCCACACCCATGGCGAAGCAGCCCTGCAACAGGTAGCCGCCGGTCGGCGCCTCCCAGTCCAGCATCTCGCCGGCCAGGAACAGGCCGGGGCGGCGGGTCAGCATCGACCGCTCGTCCAGCTCCGACAGGCGGACGCCGCCGGCCGAGGAGATGGCGCGTTCGATGGGACGGACGCCGGTCAGCACCATCGACAGCCCCTTGATCTGGCGGGCCAGCGCCACCGGGTCGGTCAGGTCGGCGGCAGGGGCGAACTCGCGCAGCAGGGCGGCGCGCGGGCCGGTCAGGGACAGCGACTTCTTCAGGAAGGTGGACAGCGACTCCGCACCGCGGCGGCGCAGGCGCTTGACCACTTCCGCTTCGGCCATGTCCGGCAGCAGGTCCAGCGTCAGGGTCGCCCAGCCTTCCGCCGCGATGGCATCGCGCAAGGGTGCGCTCAGCGCATAGACCGCCCCGCCCTCGATCCCGGTCTCGGTGATGACGAACTCGCCCTTCAGCCGGCGGCCGGCGGCGGATAGGCCGACACTCTTGACGGGCTGGCCGGCGAAGCGGTCGCGCAGGTGATCGGACCAGGGCACCTCGAACCCCATGTTGGAGGGAACCAGCGGCGCGACCTCCACCCCCAGCCCCTCCAGCAGCGGAACCCAGCCGCCGTCCGACCCGGTGCGCGGCCAGCTTGCCCCGCCCAGCGCCAGCAGGGTGGCGCGCGGGGCCACGGTCACGCTTGCTTCACCATGGCGGAAGGTCAGGGCGCCGGTCGCATCCCAGCCGGTCCAGCGATGGCGGCTGTGCAGGGTCACGCCCAGCCCGTCCAGCCGCCGCAGCCAGGCACGCACCAGGGTGGAGGCCTTCATCTGCACCGGGAAGACACGGCCGCTGCTGCCGACGAAGGTCTCGATGCCCAGCCCGGCCGCCCAGCCGCGCAGATCGTCGGGCGAGAAGCCGGCCAGCAGGCGGCGGAACAGCGGCTCGGCGGCGCCATAGCGCGGCAGGAAACGGTCGAGCGGTTCCGAATGGGTCAGGTTCAGCCCGCCGCGCCCGGCCAGCAGCAGCTTGCGCGCCGGGGTGGGCGTGTGGTCGAACACGGCGACCCGCAGGCCGGCGGCCGCGGCGATCTCCGCCGCCATCAACCCGGCGGGGCCGGCGCCGACGATCGCCACATCCAGGGCCACGTCAGGGGAGGTATGGGGCACTTGGAGACGCCTTTACAAAAGGAAGTGCCCCCGTCCGTCCCGTGGCTGCGCCGGGACGGACGGGGGCATTCGGGATTCGGCCGAGGATCGCTGGAGCAATCCCCCGGGTGCGTTCGCCCGGGGGGCCGCAGATCAGTCCTCGTAATCCTGGTCCTGGGCCACTTCCTCGGCCAGATCGGCGGCGAGGTCGGCGAAATAGCCGGCATCGACGTCCAGACCGTTCTCCTCGCAGATGCGCATGAAGATGCGGTAGGCATGCAGGATGGCGACGTCGAGGACGACGAGGTCCCCTTCCTCGCTGTGGCGGTCGGTGATGTCCCGCTCCTGAAGGGTGGCGACGATGTCGTGCGCGGCGGCCTGCAGGACCGCGTCCATGGCTTGCTTGTGTTGGGTCGACATCGTGTGAATCCTCGTTCCGGTCGTGCTTCGCGTCCCCGCCCGGCCGGACCGGCGCCGCATGGCCGGCGGGGGTGGCCGAACCGTCGGAGGAAACGGGCGCGTCGGGGGCTCCGTTCGTCCGCGAAAGTTCGGCCTCCCCCTTGTTGTAGAATCCTTTTTCACGGCCGAACAAGCCCCTTCACGGGGGGCCGGGGCGGGTCCTTCCGGGTAGCCTCGTACCAGCCATGGAGAGGGCCGTGGAAAGGCGCCGCTTCAGCGTGCGACGGGGGCCAGCAGGGGCGCGCCGACATAGCCCAGCGCCTTGCCTTTCCGCCCCACCCTGTACCAGCCGCCGACGGCCTCCAGCACGGTGACGCGTTCGCCGGCCTCCAGAACATCCAGGACCTTGGCGTCGCAGACCGGGGCGACCCGCAGATTGCCGGATGCCCGCAGCCGGGCGACGGTTCCGCCGGAGATCTTCGGCCGCTGCACCCGTCCGGGCAGGTCGTCGGGCAGGGCGCAGCCGCGGTCCTCGCGGTCCGCCCTGGCATAGCGGCCGGGCTTCGCGGCGGTTGCGGGCTCGGTGCCGGCGGTCCGCGTGGGCACGGCTTCGGCCAGATAGGCGCTGGTGACGTAGCCCTGCGGCTTGCCGCTTCGGCCGATCCGCTGCCAGCCGTCGGCTGGAGCGCCGAAGGCCGTCACCCGCTCGCCCTTTTCCACCGTGTCGAGAATCCGGCCCTTGGCGTCCGGCGTCGCCCGCAGATAGATGCCGGCGGTGGCGGTCATCGGCCGTTGCGCGGGCCGTTGAGCGGGAACGACCGAAGGCTGCCTGGCAGGGATGTCCTGTGAAGCCGGCTCCTTGGCGACAGCTTGGGGCACCGCCTCGACCTGCGGCTTCATCGCCGGCAGCGGCGGAGCCTTGACGGCCGGCGGTGCCTCCGCGGCCTTGGGATCGGGCGCCTTCGCGACAGCGGTCGCCATCGGGGGCGGAGCAGGGTGCGGGCCGGGCGGTAAGAGCGGACCCGACAAGGGACCGGGGGCTTCCGGGGGATGCTCCCAGACCACGCCGGGGGTCAAAGGTGGGGAAAGCGCCTGTGCCGGCGTCAGGCGGGGAAGGGCGACGATGGGGGCGGGCGACGGGGTCAGCCGTTCGGCCGCGCTGTCTGCCAGCGCGCCCGGACAGCCGAACGGCCCGCCCAGCAGCAGGGCCGGTGCCGCGATCCGCAGCCAGGCGATCAGCCGCGCTCCAGCCATCGCCCCCTCCTCAGTCGAGTGTGATGCGGGCGATCAGCGTCGGCAGCGTCTGGCAGCGCAGAAGCCCGTCGAGCGTCCGGTGTTCGGCCAGCCGCAGGGTCAACGCGCAACCGAAGGAATTCACCGCCAGTTCGGTCTGCGCCAGCGTGCCGACGATGCTGGACGGGCGTGCGATGCTGTAGCCGGGCGCCCCCAGCTTGCCGGCCAGCGCGCCGTTGACCGGGCTGAACCCGTCGATCTCCAGCGTCATCGGCCCCAGATTCTGCACCACCACCTCGGAACTCGGATCCTCCTTGGTGGCGTAGAGCTGGACCGGGACGGCGCGGTGGCGGGCGATCCAGTCCTTCAGCGCGAGGTTGGCGACCACCGGGTCGCGGCTTTGCAGCGCCGCCTCCATCGCCGTCTGGCGCAGCGCCGGGTCGTTGCCGCCCAGCGCCGCTTCGAAAGCGGCCAGCCGCGCCGCGCGGTCCGTGCCGGTCAGTTTGCCGCGCAGATCGGCGACCTGGGCGATGCGCGCCTCGACCGCCCGGCGCTCCGTTTCGGCGCGGGCGGCTTCGGCCTTGGCGGCGGCGGTCTGCTGGGCCAGCCTTTCCTCCTCGCGCCGCCGGCGTTCGCTGTCCTCGGCCAGCCGCTGGGCGGCGTCGCGGTCCAGTTGCTCGCGCAGGCTTTTGGCTTCCGGCGTGCCCAGCACGACCGTGCGGCCGGGCAATTCGGCGACCGGCTTGCCGATGCCGTCGAGCAGGCCGGGGGACTGTGGCGTCAGCGCCACCGTCCAGCCGCCGGCACCGCGGGTGGCGAGCGCCGTCGCCACCCAGCTCTTGCTCAGTCCGGCCTCCGCCGCCGGGCGCAGGAAGGTCACCGGCCCTTCACGGCTGTCCACCAGATAGGTCGGTCCGCCCAGAACCAGCTTGGCGCTGACCCGTGCCGCCACCTGCGGTTCCGAAGATTGCGGTTCCGGCAGCGGTTCGACGCTCAGCGACTCGAGGCGCCAGGGAGCGGGCAGCAGCGCCTCGATCCGCGCACGCAGGAGGGAGTCCGGGATCGTCTCGACCGTGGGAAGCTTGGCGGGGGCAGTGGTCTCCGCAGCCCAGACACTTTCGACCGGTATGCCGATTGCGATCCAAGCGGCGAGGAGGGGTGCGCCGAAGCCTGGCCCGGCACCGGCTATGATGCTGGCCGCGAATCGTCCGTTTCCCGGTCGCCTCATCGCCGATCCTTTCCCCCGTGTCCGCCGTCCAATGTCCGCCGTCCGGCACTGGTATAGCGAAGGTTCCAGCCAAGGGAAGCGGCTTTTCCCGGCAACCTGCCGATCTGTGGTTGGATGGAATACCCGCCTGCGCCGGATTGTCGCGTCAATCCGCAGCCATGGGTCGAATTGGACTTGGACGCCACACGCCACTTGCAATATGGTCACACAAATGGATGTATTGGCCCCGTATCGAGAGATCGGGACACGCAACGGATGGGGAACGGGGTTTCCGATGGAGGGCACGGGCGGAGGTAAAGACGGACCGGGGCTGCTCTGCCGCAATGTCAAGGTGAGCGGCCGCCGAACCAGTTTAAGAATGGAGCCGTACATTTGGGACTCGCTGAAGGAAATCTGTGAGCGGGAGCAGATGACCCTCAACGAAATCTGTACCCAGATCGACGAACGACGTGGGGAGGCGAACCTGACAGCCTCAATCCGCGTCTTCATCGTCAGCTATTACCGCACCGCCATCGGCCAGCGCGGTTTTTCGGAAGATGGCCAGTCGCCTCTTCTGGGCAGGGCGATGGACGACGCCGTTCCACTGGATTGACGGAACCGGGTATGGCGGGGCAGGTGTGACGGGAGCGGTCTATGCGCTCCCGTCCACCGGTTTCACCAGCGCAGGCTGGGAACCGCGTAGGTCGGCATGTGACCCGACGCATCGGCCAGGGCGCGCAGATTGACCGGATCGACCGCAGCCCCCCAGGCCGCACCGCCCAGTTCCTCCTGATGGATGCCTGCGGTGACCAGCGCAACGTCGATTCCGGCGGCATTTGCACCGGCGACATCGGTGCGCAGGCTGTCGCCCACCGCCAGGATGCGGCTCTTGTCGGCAATTCCCAGCAGCTTGAAGCAGCGTTCATAGACGGGGGCATGGGGCTTGCCGTGCTGGCGCACGTCGCCGCCCATCTCCTCGTAGCGGGCGGCCAGCGTGCCGGCGCAGATCACCAGCATCGGCCCGACCATCACCACCAGATCGGGGTTGGCGCAGATCATCGGCAGACCGGCGGCCAGACAGGCGTCCAGTTGCGGCTGATAGTCCGCTACCGTCTCGCCGAAGGTGACGATGCCGGTGTTGACGACGAAATCCGCGTCCTCCGGCGTGGCGGCAACCTGATAGCCGAGCCCGGAGAAGACGTCGATGTCGCGCTCCGGCCCGATGTGGTAGAGCCGCCGGCCGAGGGCGGCGTGCCAGGGATCGTCGCGGTTGCGCAGCGCCTCGTAGGTCGCCTCGCCCGAAGTCATGACATGGTGGTAGCGCTCGCGCCCCAGCCCCATGCCGTCCAGCTTCTCGATGACGCCGGGGGTGCGGCGCGGCGCGTTGGACAGCAGGCAAATCGTCTTGCCGGCTGCGCGCATGCGGTCCAGGCAGTCGGGCACGCCGGGATAAGGCTGTTCGCCGTCATGCAGCACGCCCCACAGGTCCAAGATGAACCCGTCATAGCGGTCGATGACCTCGGCGATGCCGGAAATCTGTCGGATGTCGGCCATGGTGTCCGGTCGGTTCGGTGGAAGGACAAAGATCGGATTGCATCGACAGGCCGATCTCAGCGTGGTTGCAGCAACTCCGCATAAACCGCCAGCGTGTCGGCGCACATGCGGTCCTTGGTGTAGCGGTCTGCGACGAACGCCATGGCGCGGGCGCCGATGGCGTCCCGTTGCTCCGGCGTCAGGGACAGCGCCTCGTCCAGTGCCCGGGCCAGCGCGTCGGGATCGTCCGGCGGCACCACCCAGGCGGTTTCGCCGGCGACGACGGTTTCCTGATAGGCGCCGATGGCGGAGACGACCACCGGCTTGCCCATCGCCTGCGCCTCGACGATCACTCGCCCAAAGGCTTCCGGTTCGCGCGAGGCGGAGACGACCACCGTCGACAACAGGTAGGCCGCGGCCATGTCGCTGCAATGGTCGGTCATCCTCACCACGCCGCGCAGGCCGGCATTGGCGATGCGGTTCTCCAACTCTTCCCGGTAGCCGGTGCGACCCTGGTCGGAGCCGACCAGCAGGGCCAGCACATCCTTGCGTCCCAGCTTGGCCAGCGCGTCGATCAGCACGATCTGGCCTTTCCAGCGGGTCAGCCTGCCGGGCAGCAGGATCACCGGCCGGTCGTCCGGCAGGTTCCATTGCTTGGCGAGCGTCACAAGCCGCGCCGGGCTGACCCGGTCGGGGGCGAAGACGCCACGGTCGATGCCGCGGTGGATGACGCGCACCCGTTGCGGATCGACCGGGTAGTTGCCCAGCACATGGTCGCGGATGAAGCCGGAGATGGCGATCACCCGCTCACCGCGCGCCATCACCGAATTGTACCAGCGCTTCAGCCGCCCGCCGACCGGCCCCGAGCCGAAATTATAGGGCGCGTGGAAGGTGGTCATGTAGCGTGCACCCGTCTCGCGGCAGGCCAGCCACGCGCTCCAGGCCGGCGCGCGGGAGCGGGCATGGACGATGTCCACCTTGTGCTCGCGGATGATGGCGGCCAGCCGGCGGGCATTGCGGCGGATTGTCAGCGGGTTCTTGGAGGCCAGCGGCAGCGTCAGATGGGCGATGCGGGCGCGGTCCAGTTCCCGCATCATCGGCCCGCCCTGCGACGCCACCAGCGGCGTACCGCCGGCCGCCTGCAGGGCGAGCGCCATGTCGATGCAGCCGCGCTCCGCCCCGCCGGTGACCAGCGTCGGCACCACCTGCAGCACCGTCGGCGCCCTCCCTCCCGGCCAATGCTCGGGCCAGCCGGGAACAGGGGTGTCCTGATGGGCGTCCGCGTTGCGCGGGGAATGGTCGGTGGTAAGGTGGGGGTCGAAATCCATGATGCCGGCTGCTCGCAAGGGGCGGCCCGGGACCGGCCGCGGAGCCCGGCAAGCCGGTGCCCCATCGAGCCCGGTGCCCGACCGCGTGCCGGTGTCCGTTGTCGAAGGTGACCGTATGACCGAAACCGCAGCCCAACCGGGCGGCGCGCACCATAGCCTAACGCGCGGTGCCGCGACCATAGCATATCACCACATCCCTGCCGGCCCGTCCGGGCGGGGCAAGCCGGGCGTGATGTTCCTTGGCGGCTTCATGTCCGACATGACCGGCGGCAAGGCGACGGCGCTGGAAGCCTGGGCGGTGGCGCGCGGCCTCTCCTTCACCCGCTTCGACTACCAAGGCCATGGCGCTTCCAGCGGGCGGTTCGCCGACGGCACCATCGGCCTGTGGGCCGACGACGCGCTGGCGGTGCTGGACGAGGTGACGACCGGGCCGCAGATCTTGGTCGGCTCCTCCATGGGCGGCTGGATGATGCTGTTGACTGCGCTTCGCCGGCCGGAGCGGGTAGCCGGGCTGGTCGGCATCGCGCCGGCCCCCGACTTCACCGAAGACCTGATGTGGGATATCTTCGAAGCCGACATCCGCCGCCAGATCATGGAGGCGGGTGTCTGGAACCGCCCCTCGGACTACGGTCCCGAGCCGCAGCCGATCACCCGCGCCCTGATCGAGGACGGCCGCACCCATCTGCTGCTGCGCGGTCCCATCGCCTTCGACGGCCCCGTCCGCCTGTTGCATGGCCAGCGCGACCCCGATGTCCCCTGGCAGCTCAGCCTGCGCATTGCCGAGGCGCTGACCGCCGACGATGTCCGCGTGACGCTGGTGAAGGACGGTGACCACCGCCTGTCTCGTCCCCAGGATCTGGATCTGCTGTGCCGCACCGTCGGCGCCCTGGTGGATGGATTGGGCGGATGAGAGTGGTGCGGTTCGGTATGCTGCCAAAAAAACGTCGTTTGCGTGAAACGGAGGCTTGCATCGCCGCGAACCTCTGGCTATAACGCGGGCCTCTACGGAGGGGTGGCCGAGCGGTTGAAGGCGCACGCCTGGAAAGTGTGTATACGTCAAAAGCGTATCGAGGGTTCGAATCCCTCTCCCTCCGCCACTAAGTTTCCGGGTTAGACCCGTAAAAAAGGCTCAGCTGACAAGCTGAGCCTTTTTTGTTTTGCGCTGTTCTTCGGCGGATCATCCGCAGCCATGCTCCCACGCACCCCAAATAGAAAAGCCCGCCCCGCACCTGGCGATTGCCGGTGCGGGGCGGGCTGTCAGTCGTTTCCGGTGCCTGGAACGGAAGGGGACTCGCCCCTTACTTCGACCGCGATACGCGGCGCAGGAAGTCGATGAACTGCGCCTGCTCTTCCGGAGACAGGTCCTTGACCATGCCCTGGTCATGAGCCTGGACGCGCGGGATCAGGTCGTCCATCAGCGTCTGGCCTTCCGGCGACAGGCGCAGCGCGTAGGAGCGGCGATCGTTGGGCGACGGGGCGCGGACGACGAGGCCGCGCGACTCGAGCCGGTCGATCACCGCGACCATGGTCGACCGGTCGATGCCGACCGCCGTGCCCAGATCGGACTGCGACAGGCCTTCATTCTCCCGGATCATGATCAGCACGCCGAACTGGCCGGGCGTGATGTCATGCGGAGCGACCGCGTTCTGGAAGCTCTGGAACACCGCGACCTGAGCCTTGCGCAGGTTGTACCCCACGAGCTCGGGAAGGGGGCCGAGGGCAAGCTTGCCGTTCTTTCCGGGCCGCAGACGCGACCGCCGGTCGGCGGGGGTGGAACGCTCGTTGTCAGTCACCGTGGATGCCATATTTTGGATGAATTATCGGATGAACGGATAAAATGCGGGTATGGCTTTCGTTTGTCAGCAAGAACTGCACAGGCGATAGGCTATGCATGCCAGATATGCGTCTGGCGTATTGGTGGGAGCGCGGACAAATTCCATCTTGAAGAGTCAAGAAGTGATCGACGCCGATTCGACGCCGATCGCCCGCCCTGCGGTTTCCCCTGCCGCGCGCGGGTTCCCGAATCGGAGCTTCCGACGCCCGGTCCCCCCCAGACCGGGCGTCTTCGTTTCCAGACGGACCCGCCCCGAACCTGCCCCGGTAAGCTGGAGCGCTTTGCAGGGCAGGGCGGATGGTTGGGCGCTTGGTCCGTTGCCGGCTTTCGGGTTAGCTGTTCGACAGTGTCCCAACCAGAGAGCCGATGCCATGGCCTTCGCCATTCCCCTGTGGTCCCAGCCGGCCGTCCCCGTCACGGGCGGCGATCCGTTCCCGGTGCGGCGTATCTACTGCGTCGGCCGCAACTATGCCGCCCATGCGCGCGAGATGGGCGCCGATCCCGACCGTGAGCCGCCCTTCTTCTTCATGAAGCCGGCCGATGCCATCGTCGCCGACGGCGCCACCATCCCCTATCCGCCGAAGACCGCCAACCTGCATCACGAGATCGAGCTGGTGGTGGCGATTGGGACCGGCGGCCGCGACATCCCGGTCGACCGGGCGCTGGAGCATGTGTTCGGCTATGCCGTCGGGCTCGATATGACCCGGCGCGACCTGCAGAACGCCGCCAAGAAGGAAGGCAAGCCTTGGGACATGGGCAAGGGCTTCGACCAGTCGGCTCCCTGCTCCGCAATCCGCACCGTCGCCGACATCGGCCACCCGGCCAAGGGTGCCGTCACGCTGGAGGTGAATGGCGAGCCGCGGCAGAAGGGCGACCTGTCCGATCTCATCTGGTCGGTGGCGGAGACGATCTCCTACCTGTCCGGGCTGGTCGAACTGCAACCAGGCGATCTGATCTACACCGGCACGCCGGAGGGCGTCGGCGCGGTGGTGGCCGGCGACGTGCTGACCGGTGCGGTCGAGGGCGTCGGCACCCTGACGCTGACCATCGCCTGAGCCGCCGCCGATGCGCATCGCGACCTGGAACATCAATTCGGTCCGCATGCGTCTGGACCTCCTCCTCCGCCTGATGGAGGAGGAGCAGCCGGACGTGATCTGCCTGCAGGAAACCAAGGTGGTGGACGCCGACTTCCCGCTCGGCCCGTTGGCGGAGCGCGGCTATGTCCACGCCCACATCCACGGGATGAAGAGCTACAACGGCGTCGCCATTCTGTCGCGCCTGCCCTTCTCTTCGCACGACGTCCAGCACTGGTGCGGCAAGCAGGACTGTCGCCACGCGCTGGCCCATCTGCCGGGCGGGATCGAACTGCACAGCGTCTACATCCCGGCGGGCGGCGATATCCCCGACCCGGCGGTGAACGACAAGTTCGCCCACAAGCTCCAGTTCCTGGACGAGATGACCCACTGGCTCAGCACGGAACGGACGCCCGACCGTCCGATGGTGCTGGTCGGCGACCTGAACATCGCGCCCCTGGAGCAGGATGTGTGGAGCCACAGGGAACTCCTGTCCGTGGTCTCCCACACGCCCATCGAGGTCGAGAAGCTGGCGGCGATGCAGGCTTCGGCCGGTTGGGTCGACGCCCTGCGCCGATTCGTTCCGCCGGAGGAGAAGCTCTACACTTGGTGGAGCTATCGGGCAAAGGACTGGGCGGCTTCCAACCGCGGCCGGCGCCTGGACCATATCTGGGTGACGCCGCCGCTCGAAGGCGCGCTGAAAGGCATCAAGGTGCTGCGCGATGCCCGCGGCTGGGAACCCAAGCCGTCGGACCATGTGCCGGTGATCGTCGATCTGGATGTCTGATGGTTGACTGCCTGACGGGGGGAGGGGGCGGTTACGCCCCCTAGCTCCGGTAAAGCCTTACTCGAGCAGGCCGATGTTCAACCGCAGCAGTTCCGGCGTGCCGTCCCTGGTCAGCCGGAACAGGTGGGCGCAGCCGTTGCGCAGCTCCTCCGCCGGGTCGTCGCGCATGTCCCAGCCGGTGGCGAGCGAATAGAGCGCGCGCAGGATGCCGTTGTGGGCGACGGCGCCGGTCGGATGCCCCTCCGCCGCCAGATCGGTGAGCCAAGAGCGCAGGCGGGCCTGCACCTCGCGCGGGCTTTCACCGCCGGGGGCCTTGAAGTCCAGCCCCAGCCGGTCGTGGCGGGCCGGCATGCGGCCGTCGGCGCGCAACTCCTCGGTGCGCTGGCCTTCCCACTCGCCCCAATCCATCTCGACGAGCCGCGGTTCCGGTTTGGGATCGAGGCCGAGCAGCAGGGCGGTTTCCCAGGCCCGGCGCTTCGGGCTGGCGACCCAGCGCAGTCCGCCCGACTCGGGCGGCAGGCGGTAGCGGGCGACCCGTGCGCGGCCGGCGTCGGACAGCGGCTCGTCGATGCTGCCCTGGATGCGCCCTTCGGCGTTCCAGGCGGTCGGGCCGTGGCGGAGGATCAACAGAGTGGTCATGACGGTACCAGGACGCGGATGACGGGGATGCGCCGGCAGTTTAGCGCTTCGCCGTCTTCTGCACCGGCATTTCCTTCACCTGGGCCAGGGCCACGCGGACGCGCGACAGATCGGGCCGCGCGAGGGCTGCCGCTTTCCCCGGAGCCTTGGCCGGCTTGGCCGGAGGCTTGCCCGCTTTGGCCCCCGCGTCGGCCAGCTGGACGTGGCCCTTGCCGCTGCTCTTCTGGGCCAGCGCCTGGGCCCTGGCGCGGGCACGGGCCTGCGCCTCCAGGATCTGCGGTGCGCGCGGTTCGCCGGTCTTCGGCGTCCAGGTGCGGAAGGGGCCGGTGTCGACATGGACATGGCCGGTGTGGGCGTACATCGCGTAGCCGCCGCGCTGCATTGCCGCCGCCTCCTCCGCCAGACGCGACGGCGGGATGCCGGCGATGGAGAAGTCGGCCGCCTGTCCGCGCATGTGGTAGGAGTTCTCGGCGACGTTCGGGTTGGTGCGGGCGAGGCTGGCGTTGCTGGCGCTCGACCGGTAGCCCGATGTGATGCGGATCGGCGACTCAGGCGGAGCGCCGACGCGCTGGCGCAGTTCCACCAGCATGTCGACCAAGCCCGGATCGACCGGGATCACCTCGTCGCTGCGGCGGTCGCGGAACAGGACGGCGATCTCGCGCATTGCGGCCGGATCGTATCCGTCGCCGGGACGCCAGTAGGTGACGGACGTCGTCTCGCCGCTGGCGGGGTGGTGCAGCACCACGCTGCGTGGGTCGCTGTTCAGCTTCGCGCTTTCCAGCGGCGGTGTGGTGGCGCAGCCGCCAAGCTGCGTCGCGACGGTCAGCACGGCAAGCATCCCCAAGGCACGACCGGTCATGCGCATCGCTTTCCCCCGAGCTTTGCACGCTTCAACGACCCCGCCCGCCCCAATCCAGGCGGGGTTGCACACCGATCTAATACCAAGATTGTCACAGGAGGCCAGTGTGACAAAGCAACCTGTGGCGTATTGAACACGCACAAGCGCTTTTGTTCATTAGATCTGATTGTTGGTGATTCAACCGGTAAGAACAGTGCCGTTTGTTAGAGGGACAACTCCATCCCTTCGCGGGCGACCAGCGAACCGGGTCGCATCGCCTCAGCCTCCGCCGCGATGACGTCCAGCGCGTCGTCGCTGCGGCCGGGGTCGTGGTGGAAGATCACCGCGCGGCCGACTCCGGCGGCCTCGGCCAGCCGCAGGCATTCCTGCCAAGTCGAATGGCCCCAACCGACGCGCGACGGGTATTCGGCGTCGGTGTAGGTGCTGTCATACACCATCACGTCAGCACCGCGCAGCAGGTCCAGGATCACCGGATCGCGGCCCTCGGCCGGATGCTCGGTGTCGGTCAGGATGCACAGGCTGCGGCCGCCATGCTCCACCCGGTAACCGGTGGCACCGTCGGGATGGTTGAGGCGGCAGGTGCGCACCACGACATCCGGTGCCAGCTCCAGCGTCTGACCGGCCTGGAAATCGCGGAACTGGCAGTCGGCGCGGAAGATCTCGACCGGCACCGGGAACAGCGGTGCCGTCATCATGTCGGCCAGCACGGTGCGGAAGGGCCGCTCCGGCGGCAGATGGCCGGCCCACAGCCGAATCCGGCTGGCCGGATCGAAGGCCGGGGCGAAGAAGGGCAGGCCGCTGATGTGGTCGAGATGGCTGTGGGTCAGCAGCAGGTCGATGTTCACCGGAACGCTTTCGCGGGACAGCGACTCGCCCAGCGGCCGGATACCGGTGCCGCAATCGAAGACGATGTGGCTGCTGCCGCACCGAACCTCGATGCAGGCGGTGTTGCCGCCATAGCGCACGGTCGTCGGGCCGGGCGATGCGATGCTGCCGCGCACCCCCCAGAAGCGCATGACAAAGGGGGAGGCGTCGCCGGCCCCGTCCTGGGCTGGCGGTTGCGCGGGATTGATGGTGGAACGAACGGTCATGACGGCGCCATCGTGGCTGCCAAGCTTGTCCAAGTCTAGTAAATCTCTCCCGCCCGTTTCTCTTCCGGGCGACTCCCACGGATGGCGGCCAAGGCTTTCGAACGCGGCGTGTCGCGAGTCGCCACCCTACGAAGGGCATCTGTCCAAACCCATAAGATGTGGTAGGTTGGGGCCTCGTCGCGTGGTGCGCGGCATGACTTCTCCCAGGTCCCCGCGCGGGTGGGGACCGGCTCCGGCGGAACCCGACGCGGATGGATCCTGACAAGCTCGCCAAAGTCCTCGCCATGGCCGAGTCGGAGCATCAGGGCGAGGCGCTGTCCGCACTGCGCGCCGCCCGCATCATGCTGTCCCGTGCCGGGCTGTCCTTCCGCGATCTGGCGGAGCGCGCACGCACGCCGGTGCCGCCCGCTCCCGAACCGCCGCCGACCGTCCATCCATCCGAATCCGCCCCCGCGCCGGCTCCGCCGCCGCCGCCGGACGAGTTGGTCCGTGGTCTGCGCCGACAGGTGAAGGATCTGGAACTGGAACTCGCCACCTTGCGCCGGCAGCTCGACAAGGCGGCGGGCGATGCCGACCGCCAGCGCGAGGAGGCCGACCGCTGGCGCACCCTGGCGCGCGAAACCGCGGAGAAGCTGTGGGACATGGGCAAGGCGCTGGAGCGCAAGCACTCCCGCCATGCCGACACCGACAAGCGGCGCGCCGTTCTGGAACTGCTGCAGGATCCCGGCAGCGCGCTGCTGTCGGATCGCGAGATCGCGCGCCGGGTCGGCGTTTCGCCGCATGACGTCGCCCATTGGCGCCGCCGGATGGCGATCGTCGGGCGCAAGCTGCGGCTGCTGCCGGTGGTGCCGCGCGGCCGCGGGCTGTGGGTCGGTCCGTCCGCCTGCGGCCTGGGTGCCGCCCGGCTGGGCAACCAACAAACGAAGTCTTATGCCAAACCCAATGCCAAGCCTCAGGCGGGCGAGCGTCACCGCTGGCTGGGTTTCTCCGGCGAAGTCACCATCGCCGAACGGGGAAGCCGGCGGGGGCTGGCCCCCGTCGGACGGTGACCTGCGGCCTCATACTATCGAGCGTAAAGCCTGACACATCAGGCTTTACGCTCGCCCTCAATCGGCGGGCGCGGCCATCCGGCCGCTTGCCTGCGCAGGCACAGGCCTGCGGGGCCGCCGTCGCGGCCCTTACCGCCGAACATAAGTCAGGACTTATGTTCGGCGGTATCAGTCGCTCGGCGGTTAGGGCACCAGACGATAGCCGCCGGGCTCCGTCACCAGGATGCGGGCATTCGACGGATCGGCCTCGATCTTCTGGCGCAGGCGGTAGACGTGGGTCTCCAGCGTGTGGGTGGTGACCGCGGCGTTGTAGCCCCAGACCTCCCCCAGCAGGGTTTCGCGCCCGACCACCAGATCGCCGGCACGGTACAGGTATTTCAGGATCGCCGTTTCCTTCTCGGTCAGGCGGATCTTGCGGTTGGCGGCCTCGTCCAGCAGCAGCTTGGCGCCGGGGCGGAAGCTGTAGGGGCCGATGGCGAAGACCGCATCCTCCGTCTGCTCGAACTGGCGCAGTTGGGCGCGCAGGCGGGCGATCAGCACCCCCAGGCGGAAGGGCTTGGTCACATAGTCGCTGGCGCCGGACTCCAGACCCAGGATGGTATCGGCATCGCTGGCCGATGCGGTCAGCATGATGACCGGGCAGCGCACACCCTCGCGCCGTAGCAGCTTGCACACGTCGCGCCCGTCCATGTCCGGCAGCCCGACATCGAGCAGGATGGCGGAAAAGCCGGTTCCCGCCTCGGCCGCCGCGCGGACCGCCTTCAGTGCACCCGCGCCGTCGCCCGCCTCCTCTGTCTCGACCTCCTCCAGCAGCCGAAGCTGCTCCGCCAGCGACTGGCGCAGGGCGGTGTCGTCATCGACCAGGAGGATGCGTTTTGCGATGGTCATGGGCTGTATGGGGGCTGCACGGGGCTGCGGCACGGGATCGGGAGACGGATGCCGTCGGCGACAGTGCCGGGGCCGCGCCTTAGTAGCATGGCGCCGGTGGATTGTCGTGATGGCTTGTGGCGAGAGGGGTAGCGGCCCTTGCCGAGGCCCTCAGAGGACCGCCAGCAATGCCGCCGCCCCCTCCGCATCCGGCTCGGCACGGACGATCCGGTCAGGCTGAACGCCCAGATCCCGCACGGTGGCGGCGACCGTGTCGTCCGGCACTGCGATGCGGCGCATCAGCGCCAGCGCCCCCTGCTCCAGATTGCGGCGGGCCGCGGCCTCGTCGGCGGGCAGCGCGGGGTCCGCCCAGTGCAGGCGTTCGACCAGAGCGGTGAAGCGCAGGCGTCGGCTGTCGGCCGTCAGGCTGGCAGCGAGATTCGCCAGGGCGTTACCGTCCAGCAGGACCGGAGCGCCGTCGGGCAGCCGTGCCAGCGCGACGTCGGCCGCCAGGATCGCCGACGGATCGACCTGCGGGTGCGGGCCGGGCAGGGCATGGATGGTGATGCCGGCCCCGGCGGCGCGCAGCGCTTCGACCATGCGGCGGCCATAGGCGTCGGCCGGAAGATCGGCCGGCATCACCAGATGCACGGAAGCGGGCTGGTCAGGGGGCATCGGACGGGTGGTCACGGGGGAAGGTCTCCCGGTTGAAGGGCTGTGGCTGTCATCCTAACGCCCAGGGTTCCGGCGGCGGAGCAGCCCGTTGGAGGTGCCGACTCCGTTCGGCATTCCATCCCGATCCAGCCTCGAAGGGCTCCTGGGCCGGGCAGGCTGGCAGGATCGTTGCGCCTTCGGCAACGGTGTGGCGCGCGGGAATCGCTGGACAGGGGCGCGCCACCTGCGCTTTGCTTCGCCCGCCGAACGCACCATGTCCCGTTTTTCGCGCCGGAGCCGGCGCACCCGCTACGCAAAGCCGCTGACGATGCAAGCCGAACACTCCTCCGCCACCACAACGGTCACCCTGTCCGCGTCCGCGGCAGCTCCCAAAGCGGCTCCGATCGACGAGGCCGCCGTGCGCGCCGTCGACCGGGCTCTGGCCGCCCTGCGCCGGGGCGAGGTGGTGGCGATCGAGACGGCCGACGGCACCGTCGGCGCTGCGGTCTCGGTGGAGTCGGTGGCGCTCGACACGGTGGACCGGCTGAAGGCGTTGACCGGCGGCACTCCCCGGCTGGCGGTCACCCGCCGCCGCGCCGTCGTTCTGGGGCTGGCCGCCGCTGGTGCGGTGCAGCCGGCGAGCGACATCGCCGACGATCAGGCGCCCGGTGCGGCGGCGGAAGCATTCGGCGCCATGACGCTCGACCGGCCCGGCGGGTTGACGGCCGACCAGGCCCATGCGCTGGCCGATCCCGAACAATATCCGCAGGCCCAGGATGCGCTGCCGGCCGGCTTGACCGCCACCGAGGCCTGCCCCGGCAGCCGCGAGGCCGCCGCGGTGGACCTCGCCCGGCTGGCCCGCCTGCTGCCCGCCGCCATCACCGCCGACCTGCCGTTGTCGATTCCGGGTGGGGCGGTTCCGGGTGAGGCAGCGGTCAGCGCCGCGGAGTGGGCGGCGGAGCATGATCTGCTGCTGGTGCGGGCGTCGGACGTCGCCGATTACCGCGTGCATGTGGTGCGGACCCTGCGCCGCGTCGCCGATGCGCGGGTGCCGCTGGTCGGGTCGGAGAACACGCGCATCTACGCCTTCCGCCCGGCCGATGGCGGGCCGGAGCATCTGGCCATCGTCATCGGCGAGCCGGATCCGGCGCAGCCGGTGCTGGCCCGCCTGCATTCGGAATGCTTCACCGGGGATCTGCTGGGGTCGCTGCGCTGCGACTGCGGCGACCAGCTGCGCGGCGCCATCGCCGAGATCGCCCGGCAGGGCAGCGGCGTGCTGCTGTATCTGGCACAGGAGGGGCGCGGCATCGGGCTGGTCAACAAGCTGCGCGCCTACCGCATCCAGGACCGTGGCTTCGACACGGTGGACGCCAACGAAATCCTCGGCTTCGAGGCCGACGAGCGCGTCTATCTGCCGGCGGCGGAGATGCTGCGGCAGCTTGGCTTCGACTCCGTCCGGCTGATGACCAACAACCCGGAAAAGCTGCGCCAGCTCGCCCGCTGCGGCATCGCCGTGGTGGAACGCGTGGCCCACATCTTCCCCGCCAACGGCCACAACGAGGCCTATCTCCGCACCAAGGCGGAACGCAGCGGCCACATGTTCTGAGGCTTCAGCCCGGCTTGAGCCGGCAGGGCAGGAATCGCCATGCCGGCCCGGCAGTTCTTGCCGCCCCTCCTATTGTTCATGCGGTGCTGGGAATCGGATTCCGGGTGCTGACCGTCCGGATCCTCCCGAAGCGGGTGATTCCGCCCCGGTTCGGGCATGGGTACTTGGCACGGCGCTTGCTGTATCTGTCGTGACCACCGAGCCGGGAGACCGCCCATGGCCATCGACGCCACCACCATCGACAGCAGCGCCGTTCAGCGTGCGGTGCCGCGCGAGAAGGCGTCGCCGGTCATCAACGACGGCCACAATGGCGGCCCGGTGGAAATCCAGGGCGACATGTCCTTCTGGGACTTCCTGGACATCATCAACCCGCTGCAGCACATCCCGATCGTCAGCACCGTCTATCGCGAGATCACCGGCGACACCATCCAGCCCTCCATGCGGATCATGGGCGACATGCTGTATGGCGGCGTGATCGGCGGCATGGCCTCCATCGCCAACGCGGTGATCGAACAGGCGACGGGTCAGGATGTGGGTGAAACGGTCATGGCCTCGCTCGGCTTTGGGGGAGGTGACCATCCCGCCGCCTCCACTGCCGTCGCGGACGCCTCGGGGGGGCCGGCAGCGTCCGGCTCCCCCGTGGAGCCGCAGCAGGCGCCTGCCGCCGGGCTTGCCGCGTCGCTGGCCGCCGCCAAGCCGGCCGACCTCGCCTCCGCACCGTCGCCGGCTCCCGCCGCCACCGGACAGCCGATCCGGCTTGCCGCCGCGTCGCCGGCCGCTGCCAAAGCCGCATCCGCAGACGCCTCGCCGGCCCTCACCGCGCAGCTTGCCGCCGGCACCGCCCTGCACCCCAGCAAGATGCCGGCGCGCGACACCCCGCTGGCCAGTTCGGCTCTGGCGAAGCACAGCGCCCCCCGCTATGCGGCGCCGGTTCCGGGAGCGGTGACCGCCTCCGCCCGCGCCATCGGCGCCACGGCGGCCAATGGCGGCCAGCCGCAGGCCGGCACCGGGCAGCCGCCCTCCGCCCAGCCGGGCGACGCCACGCCGGCCGCTTCATCGGCCGTCGGATCGGCTCCAGTCACGCCGGACATGCTGTCGGAGACGATGATGCGCAATCTGGCCAAGTATGAGCAGTCGCGCAAAGCGGCGCAGGCGGCCACCAGCACCACGCGGGTTTCGGGATGAGCATCGAGATCGGTGTGACGCCGGATCGCCCCGGCACCGACAAGGTCGGACCCGACGGCGTCGGTCCGGTCACCACCGGCCGCCTGCGCTGGCCGGGCGGGGAGGCGCCCTGCGTGCTGGGGCGCGGTGGTGTGCGAGGCGACAAGCGGGAGGGCGACGGCGCCACTCCCATCGGCCGGTTCCCACTGCGCCGTGTGCTGTGGCGTGCCGACAGGCTGCCGCCGCCGGAGACCGGGCTGCCGCTCCATCCCATTGCCGAGCAGGATGGCTGGTGCGACGCGCCGGAGGATCCCGCCTACAACCGGCCCATCATCCGCCCCTATCCGGCCAGCCATGAGGAGATGTGGCGGGACGACCACGTCTACGACATCGTGGTGGTGATGGGGCACAATGACGACCCGGTGGTGCCGGGAATGGGCAGTGCCGTGTTCCTGCACCTTGTCCGTCCCGACCGGACGCCGACCGCCGGCTGCGTCGCGCTGGCGCCCGAGGACATGCTCCGGCTGCTGAAGGACTGCGGGCCGGGCAGCGCGCTCAGCGTTGCCGACCCGGGTGCCTGATGCTGCTGTCGAACCCCGGTCCGGACCTCATTGGGCCGGGTAGGGACGCGCACCGAAGATCGCCGTGCCGACACGCACATGGGTGGCGCCGAAGCGGACGGCGGTTTCGTAATCCCCGCTCATGCCCATGCTGATCTCCGGCAGACCCAGCCGGCGCGCCATCTCGGCCAGCAGGGCGAAATGCATGGCCGGTTCCTCGTCCACCGGCGGGATGCACATCAGCCCGGTGACCGGCAGCCCCAGCCGGTCGCGGCAGTCGGCCAGGAAAGCCTCGACCTCTGCCGGAGCGATTCCCGCTTTCTGCGGCTCCTCGCCGGTGTTCACCTCGATCAGGCAGCGTGGCCGGCGGCCGGACTTCGCCATTTCCTCCGCCAGCGCCTCGGCCAGCTTCGGACGGTCCAGGGTCTGGATCACGTCGAACAGGGCGACGGCGTCCTTGACCTTGTTGGTCTGGAGCGGCCCGATCAGATGCAGTTCCAGGTCGGGGAAGCGCTCCTTCAGCGCCGGGAACTTGCCCTTGGCCTCCTGCACGCGGTTCTCGCCGAACACGCGCTGGCCGGCGGCAAGCGCCTCCTCCACCGCTTCGGCCGGATGGGTCTTCGACACCGCGACCAGAGTCACGGCCTTCTTGTCGCGCCCGCAGGCGGACGCCGTCTCCGCAATGGCACGACGCACCGAGTCGAGCCGTGCCGTCACGCTGTCCGCAACCGTGGAACCGCCTGCTTCGGCGCCGGTTTGCGTATCTTTGCCAGTGCCCTGCGTCGTCGTCATGGCCGCCCCCAATCCGGTCGCTGCGGGTGTACAGCGCTTCCGCGGCGTGTTAGCGGACGGTCCGCGGAAACGCAAGCGCCCCAAGCGACCATGCCCGACGCATCCACATCGCCGGCGGATCGCCGGCGCGGGTATCGTCATCGTTTTGCATATCGAGGAGACCTCCGCATGCGGAGTCCGTTTCGTTCCCTGCTCTCCGCCCTGACGCCGGCCGTTCCTGCCGGCCTGCTCGCCGCCGCAGTGGCCGTCTGGTGCGTCGCCGTTCCCGCCGCCAGCCCCGCCCATGCCGAAGAGCATCCGAAGCAGGCCCCAAAGGCCGCCGCCCCGGCGAAGCCCGGTGCCAAGCAAAGCAAGGCCAAGGTCATGCTGGGGTCGCCGATGACCAAGGTCCGCTTCAGCGAGCCGGCCTACCCGCTGACCGACGACGGCACCTATCGCAGCTTCATGGACAAGGTCCTGGACGAATATGGCCGCCGCTGCGTGCGGCAGGAACAGTTCGGCTGGGAGGTCGCGAAGGACGATCAGGAGCGGCTGGACTACATCTTCCAGGGGACCATGGCGAATTACGGCCGCATGGGCTACCTGCTGGGCGAGATCCATCCCAAGTCCGTCAGCGATTCGGAGACGATCGTCTTCCTCGGCGACCGCGACAAGGAGCGCTACCTGCTGGTCTGGACGCCGCTGGAGTCGTCGGTGCTGTTCATGCTGTGCGACACGACCGACAAGGATGCCAAAACGGCTCCCAAGAAATAAGCGGGTCGCGGAAAACGACGAAGGGCGACGGATCGCTCCGTCGCCCTTTTCGTATCCGCCGCTGGAGCCTGCCGCTCAGAAGGCGAAGCGGGTATCCCACAGGACGATGTTGGCGTCGTTGTTCACGCCACCGACCTTGTTGTCGAGATAGCTGTATTCCAGACCCGTGGTCAGGCCTGGTGCAACGGTGTAGGTCACGCCGGCCTGCCAGACATGGGCGCGGGAGTTCAGGCCGGCGAAGTTGCTGTCGATGCCCTTCGCGTCGGTGTAGGTGGCGGCCAGGATCACCGAACCGAAATCGTAGTTGGCGCCGACGATCCAGACCTGCTGGTCGTCCACGCCGCGGGTGCCCTTGGCATAGCCGCTGTCGCCGCTGAAGGCGTAGCTGCCGCCGACCTTGAAGCCGGCGTAGGATATGTTGGCGCCGACATGGACCGAGGACAGATCCTCAAGCTGGCTGGCCGCCTTGGCGAACTGATAGGCGGCGCTCGCCTCCAGGCCGAAACCGCCGAACTCGCCCTTATAGGTGGCCTGGACCTCGCCCATGTCGCGATAGGCGGTGCTGTTCTTGCGGCGGTTGATGTCGGTGTTGCTGCTGCCATAGACCGGCGTGTAGGCGGCGCCGACCTGGAAGCCGGCGAAGCTCGGCGTCAGGTAGATGATCTTGCTGCTGGCGTCGCCCGACTCCAGCGTGCGCAGGCTGCCCAGCGCATAGGGCGCGCCGTTGGCGTTCGCGTAGTAGTTCAGGAACTGCGCGTCCGGCGAACCTTCGATGCCTTCGATGTTCGGGCCGATGATGCCGTATTCGTCCGACAGGCCATTGATCACGCCGGCCTGGACGGTGCCGAAGCCGCCGTTGACGAACATGAACGCGCGGTCGCTGTCGGTGCTGCGGTTGTTGTTGGTGCCGCCGGCGGCGCGCAGGCGCAGGCGGGCGCCGTATTCCAGACCGTTGTCGGCCTTGGCCGTCGGGGTGACGGTCAGGCGGAAGCGGTTGGCGAACTCGGTCTTGCGCAGGCCGGTGTTGTCGTCCTGGTCGACATAGGCGCCCTGGAAATAGGCGTCGCCGCCCAGCAGGATGTCGAACTTGGACTGTGCAGAAGCGGTGCCGCAGCCGGCGGCGAGAGCAACGGCGGCGCAGCCAATGACGAGAGAACGCTTCATGGATGTCATCCTCGGTGCATGCGTCCCGTCAGGTTGGGGCGCGAGCGGTATCTTGTGACTCCAGACTTAGTCCCGCAACCGGCACTCCGACAAGTGGCGGCAAGGGTGGAAGTCACCTCACTCCGAGAACAGTGGCGTGGAAAGCACGGAACTCCGGATCATGTAAATGTATATATCAAATACTTGCCGACTTAATGGGTGTCGCGGTCAGTGGTCCTGTGCCAAGGGGTTACCTATTTCGGATGGGGTCTGGTGTGGGCCTGTTCGGCACGCTCCGGCCTGTCTGTCGTCTGGAAAATGGACAAAAAAAGAGGCGGCGGATTTCTCCGCCGCCTTCACGTTTGCTGCCAGGAACCCGTCCCTTAGAAGGAGAAGCGGGTGTCCCACAGAACGATGTTGGCATCGTTGTTGCGACCGCCGGACTTGTTGTCGACGTAGCTGTATTCCAGACCCGTGGTCAGGCCCGGGGCCACGGCGTAGGTCACGCCGCCCTGGTAGACGTGGGCGCGGGCATAGTCAGCCGCGGAGAAGGCACCGGTGCCGACGTTGGCGCCCTTGGCATCGGTGTAGGTGGCGGCCAGGATGACCGGGCCGATGGTGTACTGGGCACCGACCAGCCAGACCTGGTTGTCGTCAACGCCAGCGTGGCCCTTGCGGTAGCCGCTGTCGCCGCTGAAGGCATAGCTGCCGCCGATGGCGAACGGACCGAAGGTGACGGTGGCGCCGCTGTGGATCGACGACAGGTCTTCGAAGCCGGTCGGGGCCTGGGCGAACTGGTAGGCAACGCTGGCTTCGATGCCGACGCCGCTGAAGGCGCCCTTATAGTAGGCCTGGACTTCACCCATGTCGTTGTAGGTGACGTTCTTGCGGCGCTCGATGTTGGTGTTGCTGCTGCCGTAGGTCGGGGTGTAGGCGGCGGTCAGCTTGAAGCCGGCGAAGCTCGGGGTCGAGTAGACGATCTTCGTGCTGGCGTCGCCCGACTCGAGCGTGCGCAGCGAACCGACAACGTACGGCAGCGAGGTCACGCCGTAGTAGTTGAACACCCAGCCGTCCGGGCTGCCCGAGATGCCGTCGACGTTCGGGCCGATGACGCCCGAGTCGTCCGACGGGCCGTTGACGACACCGGCCTGGATCGAACCGAACGAGCCGTTCACGAACATATAGGCGCGGTCGGCGTCGGTCTGGCGGTTGTTGTTGGTGCCGCCCGAGGCGCGCAGGCGCAGGCGAGCGCCGTATTCCAGGCCGTTGTCGGCCTTGGCCGTCGGGGTGACGGTCAGGCGGAAGCGGTTGGCGAATTCGGTCTTGCGCAGGCCGTTGTCGTTGTCCTGGTCGACATAGGCGCCCTGGAAGAAGGCGTCGCCACCCAGGATGACGTCAAACTTGGACTGGGCCGAGGCGGTGCCGCAGCCGGCGGCGAGGGCAACGGCGGCGCAGCCGATGACGAGAGAGCGCTTCATGGATTATCCATCCTTATGCGTACGCCCCGTTTGGCCGGGAGCGGTCGGTTGTCTTTGTAAGCAAGACTTAACCGCTCTCCAATTACTCCGGCAAGAGGCAAACTGCGGTGCGCCTTCGCATTCGCAACACAGTTGCAACAAAAACACACCCATAACTGGTTGGAATGATTAAAAAATCCAAGAGTGGCTGAATTTTGCTCTTTGGTTGGACTGAAAATCAGGCGGCTTGCCTACAAAGTTGGCAAGGGGAAGGCTGGGCAAGAAAAAAGGCGGTGGCCGAAGCCACCGCCCTTTCCATCCGTTGCCGGACGTTCGATCGAAAGATCGATTAGAACGCCAGGATCGAGCGGACCAGGACGACGTCGCCCTTGTCGTCGCGGAGCGAGGCGTCGTTGTCCAGCTTGAAGTGGTCGTACTGAGCCTGGACGGTCAGGCCCGGAGCGACGGTGTAGCCGACACCGATTTCGTAGACCTGCAGCTCGCGGTCGCCGGCGGTGAAGAACGAACCGGCGTCCTTGCCGTTCTTGTAGTTGGCACCGACAACGATCGGGCCGGCGGTGTACTGAGCGCCGACAACCCAGTTGCGGGTGTTCTCGGTGGCAACGCCCGGACGCTTGTTCTGGCCCGACTTGCCGTAGTCGATGTAGCCGCCGCCGATGGCGAAGCCGGCGTAGCCGACCTGAGCGCCAGCCTGCCAGGCGTTCAGATCCTTGTAGTTGGAACCGACGACGTCGTCGACGGCGCGGCCCCAGTTGTAGCCGGCGCTGGCCTTAACGGTCACGCCACCGAAGGTGTTGTTGTAGTTGGCGCCGACTTCGACGATGTCGGTGTAGGTGCCAGCGCCGCCAGCGGCGAACGTGCCAACCGGCTTGACGCGGTTGACGTCGGTGGCCGAGCTGTCGTTACGCGGGGTGTAGCTGGCGCCGATCTGCAGGCCGGCGAAGCGCGGCGAGAAGTACACGATCTTGGTCGAGTTGGCTTCCGCCACCAGCGACTGGGTGATGATCGTGTTGCCGTTGGTGACGGTCGGGGCGGCGCCGCTGTTCAGGCCGTTGGCCGTGGTGCCGATCCAGGCCGGCAGGGCGTCGTAGATGCCGAGCGGCAGGTAGTCGAGCGGGGCGGTCGTGTAGGTCTCGTCGTTGAACGAGTTGGTCACGCCGAGGCGGACCTGACCGAAGGAGCCCTGCGCGAAGATGTAAGCGCGGTCGGCGTCGGTGTTGCGGGCGTTGTTGGTGCCAGCGTTGGCACGCAGACGCATACGCGCACCGTACTCCAGGCCGTTGTCGGCCTTGGCGGACGGGATGATGTTGATGCGCATGCGGTTGCGGAATTCGGTCGAACGCAGGCCGGAGTCCAGATCCTGATCGACGTAGCCGGCTTCGAAGTAGGCGTCGCCGCCGACCTTGACTTCGAACTTAGCCTGGGCGTTGGCGGCGCCAGCGCCGAGGGCGAGAGCGGCGGCGGCAGCGCCGGCCAGCAGATAACGGGTCATGATTTTTGCCTCCATCCTGGCAGCAGATGTTTCAGCCTGGTTGACGTCCTGGCTGAGACTTTCGTACGCACCCCCGCCCTCGCCAGCAAGCGGCAAATCTCCGGGATTGCTGCATTGGGGGGACAGTGTGTCGCACGGAGCACACTAAGAAGGACCCCCTTGGCGAGCCCGTCACAGTGCAACCCGGCAGGCTTCGCCTGTTGTCGTCCTGTTGTGACGGGGTGGGGCAAAGACGCTTCCGCTGTTGCGTGGTGCCGTCCACTTATGGTCTGTTCACCGGCATTCCGCGCGTGACTCGCGCGCGGCAACCCCTTTTCTAAACCGGGTTCCCGACCATGCGCCGTTCGACCGCCCTTCGCCTTGTCCCTGTACTGCTCGCGGCTTCCGTCTCGATCGCCGGCTGCGCAAGCTGGGGCGGCAAGACCGAAACCGTCGAAGAGCAGATGAAGAACAAGGACTACAAGTTCGGCAGCCTGCTCGGCACCGACGGCGGTCTGAACCTGTTCGGCAAGAACAAGCGTGGTGGCGACCAGGACACGGCCGGGGGCATCGGCGTGAACAGCTTCCTGTGGCGCGCCTCGCTCGACACCCTGTCCTTCATGCCGATCGCCTCGGCCGATCCGTTCGGCGGCGTGATCCTGACCGACTGGTACACCCCGCCCGACTCGCCGAACGAACGGTTCAAGGTCAACCTCTACATCATGGACCGCCAACTGCGCGCCGACGGCGTCCGGGTGTCGGTGTTCAAGCAGCAGCGGACCGGCAACGACTGGCGCGACATCGCTGTCGGGCCGGAAACCGCCGGCACCCTGGAGGACGCGGTGCTGACCCGCGCCCGCCAGCTTCGCGTGGCGCAGAACGCCGCCGCCCGCTGACACGGGCGGCCGGTCCGGGCTGGTATCCCGGCCTTTCGAGCATCTGGTACAACGGAAAACGGCGTCGCGCTCATGTCGCGTTACAATGTCAAGGAAACCGAGGCGAAGTGGCAGGGCGTGTGGGACAGCAAGGGCTGTTTCACCGCGCGCGAGGACGCCTCCCGCCCCAAATACTATGTGCTGGAGATGTTCCCCTATCCGTCGGGGCGCATCCACATGGGCCACGTCCGCAACTACACCATCGGCGACGTGATCGCGCGCTTCAAGCGCGCCAAGGGCTTCAACGTCCTTCACCCGATGGGCTGGGACGCCTTCGGCCTGCCGGCCGAGAACGCCGCGCTGGAGAAGAAGGTCCATCCCGCCGCCTGGACGCGCGAGAACATCGCGACCATGCGCGGGCAGCTGAAGACGATGGGCCTGTCCATCGACTGGGACCGAGAGATCGCCACCTGCGACGTGGAGTATTATCGCCACGAGCAGAAGATGTTCCTGGATTTCCTGAAGGCGGGCCTCGCCTACCGCAAGGAATCCTGGGTGAACTGGGACCCGGTGGACAACACCGTTCTCGCCAACGAGCAGGTGATCGATGGCCGCGGCTGGCGCACCGGCGCGCTGGTCGAGAAGCGCAAGCTGTCGCAGTGGTTCCTGAAGATCACCGCCTATGCCGAAGACCTGCTGAAGGGCCTGGAGACGCTGGACCGCTGGCCCGAGCGTGTCCGCATCATGCAGGAGAACTGGATCGGCAAGTCCACCGGCGTCCGCTTCCGCTTCAAGATCAAGGGGCGCGAGGACGATCTGGAGGTCTTCACCACCCGTCCGGACACGCTGTTCGGCGCCTCCTTTGCCGCGATCTCCCCGAATCACCCGCTGGCGGCCGAACTGGCCGCGTCCAGCCCGGAACTGGCCGAGTTCATCGCCGAATGCAACCGGCTGGGCACCAGCGAGGAAGTGATCGAGACGGCGGAGAAGCGCGGCTTCGACACCGGGCTGACGGTCGTGCATCCCTTCGATCCGTCCTGGGAATTGCCGATCTACGTCGCCAACTTCGTGCTGATGGAATACGGCACGGGCGCCATCTTCGCCTGCCCGGCGCATGATCAGCGCGACCTGGATTTCGCCCGCAAATACGGTCTGCCGGTCCGCCCGGTGGTGATCCCGGCCGATGCCGACCCGGCCGCCTTCGAGGTCGGGACCGAGGCCTACACCGGTCCCGGCGTGCTGCGGAACTCCGCCTTCCTCGACGGACTCGACACCGAGTCGGCGAAGGAGGAGGCCGGCAAGCGGCTGGAGGCGGCGGAGCAGGGCGAGCGGACCACCCAGTACCGCCTGCGCGACTGGGGCGTGTCCCGCCAGCGCTATTGGGGCTGCCCGATCCCGGTCATCCATTGCGAGTCGTGCGGCATCGTTCCGGTTCCCGACGACCAGCTGCCGGTCGTGCTGCCGGAGGATGTGACCTTCGACAAGCCCGGCAACCCGCTGGACCATCATCCGACCTGGAAGCACACCGGCTGCCCCCAGTGCGGCAAGCCGGCGCTGCGCGAGACGGACACCTTCGACACCTTCATCGAGTCGTCCTGGTATTTCGCCCGCTTCTGCTCGCCGAAGACCGAGGATGCGGCCTTCACCCGCGAGGCGGTCGATTACTGGCTGGGCGTCGACCAGTATATCGGCGGCATCGAGCATGCGGTCCTGCACCTGCTCTACAGCCGCTTCTGGACGCGCGCGCTGAAGACCTGCGGCTACCTGAACCTGGACGAGCCGTTCACCGGCCTGTTCACCCAGGGCATGGTCAACCACGAGACCTACAAGGACTCCGGCACCGGCGCCTGGCTGGCTCCGACCGACCTGACGAAGAACGACAAGGGCGACTGGGTCCGGGCCGATACCGGCGCGCCGGTCAATGTCGGCCGCGTCGAGAAGATGTCGAAGTCCAAGAAGAACGTGGTGGATCCGGCGCACATCATCGGCACCTACGGTGCCGACGCCGCCCGCCTGTTCATGCTGTCCGACAGCCCGCCGGAACGCGATCTGGAATGGACCGAGGCCGGTATCGACGGTGCCTGGCGCTACATCAACCGCCTGTGGCGGATGATGACCGAAGCGGACCTGCCTGCCGCCGGCACGCCGAAGCCCGAGTCGCTCGGCCCGAAGGCCGAGGCCGCCCGCCGCCTTGTCCACAAGACCATCGCCGGCGTGTCTGAGGATCTCGACAAGTTCCGCTTCAACAAGGCGGTCGCCCGCGTTCGCGAGCTGTCCAACGCGCTCGGCGAGCTGGACGGCAAGGGCGAAGGCGAGGGCTGGGTCCTGCGCGAGGGCTTCGAGTCGCTGGTCCGTCTCGTCGGTCCGATGATGCCGCATCTGGGCGAGGAGCTTTGGGCGCAGCTGGGCCACGGCAGCCTGTTGGCCGACCAGCCCTGGCCGGAGGCCGATCCCGCCCTGGTGGTGGAGGACAGCGTCAAGGTCGCGGTCCAGGTCAACGGCAAGCTGCGCGCCACGCTGGAGCTGCCGCGCGACATGGACAAGGATGCGGCGGAGCAGGCGGCGCTTGCCGACGTCAACGTCCAGCGCGCCATGGACGGCAAGCCGGCGCGCAAGGTCATCGTCGTCCCGAACCGGGTGATCAATGTCGTCGTCTGATCCCAGATCGATCCGCCAGGGCCCGGTCCGCCGGGCCCCACTCCGTCAGGCCATGGCGCGGGGGCTTTTCGCCCTCGCGCTCGGCCTGTCCGCCGTGTCGCTGTCGGGCTGCGGGTTCCAGCCGCTCTATGGTGGCAAGGGCATCGGGGCCGCCGCGTCGGAGCGGCTGATGGAGGTCGACATCGCGTCGATCCCCAACCGGGAAGGGCAGAAGCTCCGCAACCTGCTGATCGACAAATTCTACCCGTCGGAGCGGCCGGAAAATCCGCGCTACCGGCTGGATGTGTCGCTGACGGCATCGGAACAGAAGCTGGCCTTGCAGAAGGATGCCACCGCGGTGCGCGCCCAGCTGCTGGTCAACGCCCCCTACCGGCTGACCGACACCCAGACCGGGCAGGTGGTGTTCCAGTCCAGCTCGCGCTCGATGGTCAGCTACAACACGCTGGAGCAGCATTACGCCGCCATCGCGACGGTGCAGAACGCCTATGACCGGGCGCTCGAGGACATCTCCAACGATATCACCACCCGCGTCGCCATGTTTCTCGGCCGTGGGTCCTGACCGGCCGGGGATGCACGGGTGAAGCTCCAGCCCAAGGCGATCGACGGTTTTCTGCGCAGCCCGGACCGCAAGGTTCGGGCGGTGCTGCTTTATGGTCCCGACTCGGGGCTCGTCCGCGACCGCGCCCAGACGCTGGGCAGGACGGTGGTGCCGGACCTGTCCGACCCCTTCCGCGTCGCCGAGTTCCAGGGGCGTGCCATCGCCGACGATCCGGCGCGGCTGGCGGACGAGGCGGCGGCGATCTCCTTCACCGGCGGCCGGCGCCTGATCCGCGTCCGCGATGCCGAGGACAACGCCACCGCCGCCTTTACCGCCTTTCTGGAAAATCCGCCGCCGGGCGACAGCCTGGTGGTGGTCGAGTCGGGCGACCTCTCGGCCCGCTCCAAGCTGCGGCTTCTGTTCGAGGGGGACGATGCCGCCGCCGCCATTCCCTGCTATGTCGAGGAGGAGGCGTCGCTCGGCCGCGTCATCGCCGACATTCTGCAAGGCCATGGGCTGACCGCCGATCCCGACGTGCTGAGCTTTCTGGCCGGCAACCTCGTCGGCGACCGCATGGTCGCCCGCGGCGAGGCGGAAAAGCTGGCGCTCTATATGGGCAGCGAGAAGCGCGTGCGGCTGGAGGATGCCCAGGCCTGCATCGGCGACAGCGCCGCCCTGTCGATGGACGAGCCGGTGTGGGCAGCGGCGGAGGGTGACTTCGCGACGCTCGACCGCTCGCTGGCGCGGCTGTTCGCCGAGGGCACCTCGCCGGTGCCGATCCTGCGCGGCGCCCAGCGCCATTTCCAGCGGCTGCAACTGCTCACCGCTCAGGTCGCTGCCGGCAAGTCGCCGGAGGCCGCCGTCGAGTCGCTGCGTCCGCCGGTCTTCTTCAAGCTGAAGACCCGGCTGGTCCGCCAAGCCCGCCACTGGTCGCCCAACCATGTCCGTCAGGCGCTGGAGCGGCTGGTCGATGCCGAGGCCGACTGCAAGCGCACCAACATGCCGGACGAGACCCTGTGCGCCCGCGTGCTGTTTCAGCTCGCCTCACTGGGAGCCCGGCGCTGAAGGATGGCGCTGACTTGACCGTTGGGGGCGGCGCGCTATCTGGCGGAGCATGAGCGACGCCACTTACACCGCGCCACCGCCCGCCCCCTTCCGGGTCCGCTGGTGGCAACCCCTGCTGTTCTGGGTCATCGTCAACGCCTGGGGCTTCGTCGAGCGGGGCGGGCAGCCCTTCGCCGGCCACCATCCGTCGCCCCTGCAGCCGCCGGGCTGGGTCTTCCCGGTGATGTGGTTCACGCTGAATGTCTTCCAGATCTGGGGTGACATCCGCCTGATCGACCCGGCGCGGCAAATCCGCAGCCGCGGGCTGCTGATCGGCCTCCAGGCGGTGACTTGGTTGATCTACGCCACCTTCAGCTTCGTCTATTTCACGCTGGGCAGCTCGATCCTCGCCGCAGCCTGGACGGTGTGCTTCTTCGTCATCACGTCGATCTGCATCGCGCTGGTGGCGCGGGACGACCGAAGCATCGCGCTGATCTGGACTCCACTGATTCTGTGGACCGGCTTCGCCTCGGTGGTCGGCATCCACAACGCCCTCATCAACCCCGATCCGCTGTTCGGGACACCCGCCCTTTGGGGATAATACCCGGATAAAAACCTTGCGCGGAATATCACCCGGGTATAATCAGTCGGGACTGATAACCTGCGGGGGAACGAAGGCTATGGCGGCCATGGTTGGGAAAGAGAATCGCAGGGCGGCGCTGGCCGCCTATAAGGAGCGCAAAAGCGTGGCCGGCGTCTTCGCTGTCCGTTGCGGGGCCGCCGGTGCGGTGTGGGTGGGCGGGGCGCCTGACCTCGACAAGATCCAGAACCGCCTCTGGTTCCAACTGAAGATGGGCGGTTGTCCGCACCGCAGCCTTCAGGCGGCCTGGAACGCCCATGGCGCCGAGTCGCTGGCGTTCGAAATCGTCGAACCGCTGGAGGACGAGGAGCTTGCCTTCGCCCGCGCCGCCGCCCTCAAGGCGCGGGTCGCCCATTGGGTCGCGGCTTTGCGGGCGGAAGCAATCTGAGGGCGAGCGCTCAGCCGCGGTAGTCGTGAACGCGGCCGGTGAAGTCGGTCACGCGATAGCCGCCCTCGCCCTGCTCCTCGATCCAGGCCGGGGCGGCCGGGGCCTTGCCATGGCCTCCGGGAATGTCGAGCACATAGGTCGGCTGGCACAGGCCGGACAGTTTCCCGCGCAGGCCGGTCACCAGTGCCTGCCCCTCCGCCAGCGTCGGGCGGAAATGGCTGGTGCCGGCGGCAAGGTCGGGATGGTGCAGGTAATAGGGCTTCACCCGGTTGCGCACCATCCCGCGGAACAGAGCCTCCAGCGCGGCATGGCTGTCGTTGATGCCCTTCAGCAGCACGGTCTGGCCGACCAGCGGGATGCCGGCCTCGACCAGCCGGGCGAGGGCTGCCCGCACCGGCGGGGTCAGTTCGTCGGCATGGTTGATGTGGACGGCGACCCAGGTGGCGAGATCCGGGGCGGTCAGGGCCTCCACCAGATCCGGGGTGACACGGTCGGGATCGGCGGCGGGAATGCGGCTGTGCAGACGGACGACACCGACATGCGGCATGGCCGACAGCGCCTGGACGATCCCGCGCAGCCGGCGCGGCGACAGCAGCAGCGGATCGCCGCCGGTGACGACGACCTCCCACACCTCCTCGTGACCGCGGATATAGGCCAGAGCGGCATCCATCTCCTCGGCGGTCAGCGCCTCGCCGCCCGGACCGACCATCTCGCGGCGGAAGCAGAACCGGCAATAGACCGCGCAGGCGTGCAGCGGCTTCAGCAGCACCCGGTCGGGATAGCGGTGGACGATGCCCTTCACCGGGCTGCGCGCCACGTCGCCGATGGGATCCGCGAGTTCCTCCGGCGTGCTGTACGCCTCGGCCGGGGAGGGGACATACTGGGCATAGAGGGGATCCTGCGGATCCATGCGTCCGGCCAGAGTCTCGCGCAGGTACGGGGTCAGCGCCACGGCATAGCGGTCGGCGACCGTACGCACGGCGTCGCCGGCCTCCGGCGTCATCAGCCCGGCGGCCACCAGATCGGAAACGCTGTGCAGGGCCTTCATCGCTCTTTCCCGCTTCGACGGAATGGGTCATGTAGGAAAGCGACCGCTCTTACTCCTGCGAGACCCATGCTGTCGACTCTTCCCCGCCTGATCGGCCATCGCGGCGCCAAGGAAAGCGCCCCGGAAAACACCCTCGCCTCGATCCGCGAAGCCGCCCGCCAGGGCGCCCGCTGGGTCGAGGTGGACGTCATGCTGACCCGCGACCAGCGCCCCGTGCTGATCCATGACGACACGCTGGACCGCACCACCACCGGCAGCGGCGCCGTCCCGCTGCTGGATCTGGCGGAACTGCAGACGCTCGACGCCGGGCGCTGGTTCGATGCCGCCTTCGTCGGCGAGCGTGTGCCGACGCTGGAGGAGGCAGTGGCGCTGGTCCATGACCTGGGCCTTGGCCTGAACCTGGAGATCAAGCCCTATCCGGGGCAGGAGGAGATTACGGCGGAGGTGGCGCTGAACACCCTGCGCCCGCTGTGGCCGTCCGACCGGCCGCTTCTGCTCTCCAGCTTCGAGGTTCCCTGCCTGGAGGTGGCGCAGCGGCTGTGGCCGGAGATCCCGCGCGGCTACCTGATGTGGGACCCTCCCACCGATTGGGCTTCCATTGCCGACCGGATCGGCGCGGCGACGCTGAACGTCCACCAGGACCGCCAGACGGCGGACAGCGTGGCCGAGTACCGCGCCACCGGCCGGCCGGTGCTGGCCTACACCGTCAACGACGCGGAGCGCGCCCGGACGCTGTTCGGCTGGGGCGTGTCGGCGGTCTTCACCGATGCGCCGGGCCGGCTGGCCGACGAACTGGCGGCGGACGCCTGATGGGGAGCCCGATGATCCGCCGGCGGACCGGTCGATATGCTGACGCTTCCGTTCGCGACTGCGGCAATTCATGAACGTTTTTTGCGCGGGGGGATGAATCCGCTCGTCGGGCGCGCCAATTCCTCATATATAGAACCGCACTGGCGATCCAGCCGGAACCCACGCGGATTCCGGCGGAGCTTTTCGTCGTCCGGTAGTCCGCCGCTTTGGTCCGGCGTCCCACGGGATGCCACGTTCGGTCTTTGGAGGGTTCGTTGAAGGCGTTGAAGCCGTTGCCGATGTCCGGCCGGGAGGTTTTGCCGCTCGTCGAGGGTGGCAAGGGTATTGCCGTTTCCAACGGCGAAAGCTCCGGCGCCTGGGCGGCTGCCGGCGGGATTGGCACCTTCTCGGGTGTCAACGCCGACAGCTATGATGAGAACGGCAACCTTCTGCCGCAGATCTATAATGGCAAGACCCGGCGCGAGCGCCATAACGAGCTGATCGCCTTCGGCATCGAGGGCGGCATCGCCCAGGCGCGCATCGCGCACGAGACGTCGAACGGCCAGGGCCGCATCCACATGAACGTCCTGTGGGAAATGGGCGGCGCCGAGCACATCCTGCATGGCGTGCTGGAAGGCGCCCAGGGCATGATCCACGGCGTCACCTGCGGCGCCGGCATGCCTTACAAGGTTGCCGAGATCGCCGTGAGCTACGGCGTCCATTACTATCCGATCGTCTCGTCGGCCCGCGCCTTCCGCGCCTTGTGGCTGCGCGCCTACCACAAGTTCCGGGAACATCTCGGCGGCGTCGTGTACGAGGATCCGTGGCTGGCCGGCGGTCACAACGGCCTGTCCAACTCCGAAGACCCGCAGAAGCCGGAGGATCCGTTCCCCCGCGTCCTGGCCCTGCGCCAGATGATGAACAGCTTCGGGCTGAACGACACCCCCATCGTGATGGCGGGCGGCGTCTGGTGGCTGTCGGAATGGGAGGACTGGATCGACAATCCCGACCTGGGCCCTATCGCCTTCCAGTTCGGCACCCGTCCGCTGCTGACCCAGGAGAGCCCGATCTCCATGGCGTGGAAGCGCAAGCTGGTGGCGCTGCAGCCGGGCGACGTCTTCCTGAACCGCTTCTCCCCCACCGGCTTCTACTCGTCGGCGGTGAAGAACCCCTTCCTGCTGGATCTGATGGCCCGGTCCGAGCGTCAGGTCGCCTATCTGTCCAAGCCGGTGGGCGAGCATTCGGCCGAATTCCCGGTCGGTCCGCGCGGCCGTCCGGTCTACGTGACCGAGAGCGACAAGCAGCGCGCCGAGGGGTGGCTGTCCCAGGGCTTCACCACCGCCCTGAAGACGCCGGACAGCACGCTGGTCTTCGTCACTCCCCAGCAGTCTGACAAGATTCTGCACGATCAGGTCGATTGCATGGGCTGCCTGTCGGCCTGCGGCTTCTCCAACTGGGCGCAGAACGAGGAAGGCACGACGGGCAAGCGCGCCGATCCGCGTTCCTTCTGCATCCAGAAGACGCTCCAGGCGGTCAGCCACACTGACGACTGCGAAAACCAGTTGATGTTCGCGGGGCACAACGCATACCGCTTCGCCAGCGATCCTTATTACAACGACGGCTTTATCCCCACGGTGAAGCAGTTGATCGAACGGATCGCCACCGGCTACTGACCGGTCGCATCCACCGGATGGGCAAGGCCGTCGGCGGGAAACCGTCGGCGGCCTTTGCATTGGGCCATTACGGGCATTCATCCGGTTCGGGCGGCTCCCCAAACCATGTCTCCATTGACGTCGCTGCGACAATGGCTTGCGTGAGCTTTCCGAATGGTTTTACTCTTAAACAGAATGCGGCCTAGTGCCGCGGTTCTGTTTTGGACTCCGTGTCCGATCCCACTGTCGACAGTACGGGTGCCTCGCCCATGATGACCGCCGAACGCCCCTTCAAGCGAGCCCTCGACCGGCTGAACGGCGCCGGACTGCGCCCGACCCGCCAGCGCCTTGGCCTCGCCCGTATGCTGTTCGAAGGCTGCGACCGGCATGTCACGGCGGAGCAGTTGCACTGCGAGGCGCTGGCCGCCGACCTGCCGGTGTCGCTGGCGACCGTCTACAACACGCTGAACCAGTTCACCGCCGCAGGCCTTCTGCGCGAGGTGGTGGTGGAGGCGGGCAAGTCCTACTTCGACACCAACACCAGCGACCACCACCATTTCTTCGTCGAATCCACCGGCCGGCTGGAGGACATCCCCGCCGACCGGCTGACGGTGCAGAACCTGCCGGCCGCCCCCGCCGGCACCCGCGTTGCCCGCGTTGACGTGATCGTCCGCCTGGTCGAGGACGAGGTCTGATCCTGCCCCCTTGCCGATGGTCCGGTGCTCAGCCCTCGTCAGGCTGCGTCGGGGCGGGGGCGCGGTCGACGAAGGGCCAGCGGATGAAGGCGAAGGCCCAGACCGCCAGGACGTTGAGGTAGGGGAACAGAAGCAGCAGGATCCACAGCGGACTGCGCCCTGCCTTGGCCAGAACCCAGCCGCCGGCGATCAGCATGTACATCGTGACGATGGAGCCGATCAGCAGTTCCCAGAAGCCGAGTTGGATCACGGTCTCCGTCATGCCGTCCTCCGTGCCTTGACCTTGCGCGCCTGCCGTGCTGGGAGCACCGTCCATCGGCTGTGCGCCATCACGCCGATGGGCACCACATGCCCGAGCGGCACCAGGGAGAACAGGGCCCACAGCGGCGAGAAGCCGGCCCGCCGCAGGATGCGCGACAGCGGCCAGACGATGGCGACCTGGAACAGCATCAACCCCAGGAGCGGCCCCTGGGACAGGCTATCGATGAAATCCTGCAGCATGCCCGACGGGATCCTCCTTCACATCGTCGCCGGGCAGAGAAGCGCGGGCTGCGGGCTTTGTCGAGCCAAACTTTTCCCCCAAACTCTTCCCACGCACGACAGGCGGTCCCCACATCCCTGATACTGCCCGGATCAGGGGTAAGCGAACGTGAAAATGCCCGTGTCGGCATGCTACAGTTCGTCGCGTCCGGCCGTTCCGGCTTGACGCCTCTCCAGCATTCAGACGCGGCGGACCATTTCCTTTGACGGATCTCTCCGAACCGGACGGTGGCGGACGCGGGACGTGGTGGCGCTTATCGTCTCTGCCGCCCGTCGCTGCGTTGCGCATTGGCCTGCTTGTGGCGGTGATCGCCGGCTTCTGGCTGGTCGCCTATGCCGACCTTGAGCGGACGCGCGGCCGGGCAATCCAAGATGGTCTGCGCCAGACCGCGAACCTGTCGACCCTGCTGGAGGAGGATGCCCGCCGCGTCATGGCCGTGGCCGGCTATACCCTGCGAGGCATGACGGAGAGCGGGCGGATTCCCGCCTACCTGCTGGGCGAAGCGCCTGATGCACCCGGCATGGGCTCCGGACCGGGCTTGGCTCTGCGGACCCTGCTGATCGTGGAGCCGGACGGGCGGGTTCGGCAGTCTTCCGGCCTGGACGCTCCGGCATCGGTTGCCGGAACCCCGCTGGCCAAGGCGACGGCCGGCAGGTCGGCCTCCTTCATCGGGCCTTATCAGGATCAGGGCGGCGGCTGGCGTGCGGCAATCGTCCGGCCGCTGGCGGACGGCAGCGGCGTGGCGGTGGGGCTGCTCGACCTCGACCGCTTCGCCCGGCTTTATGCGACGCAGAACATCGGGCCGCGCAGCATCATCTTGCTTTATGGCGAGGATGGGGTGGTCCTCGCCCATTCCCGGTTCAGCGCGTCTCTCGATCAGAACCGTGCCATCTTCGCCGGCATCCTGCCCCGCCTGCCCGCTGGCGAGGCCGCGCGGACGTTGTCCGGCTTCGACCCGACCGAGGGGCGTGAGCGGATCGGCACCGTCCGCCGCGTGGGGGGGCTACCCTTCTACGTCTATGTCCGCCTCCGGACCGACGACGTGCTGGCCAGCTGGTATAACGACCGCTGGAAGCGCATCGTCGAAACCGCCGCGGTGTCGGTGGTGGTGCTGCTGCTGGCCTGGCTGGCGCTGCGGCAGCTCGGCCGGCTGGAGACGACGACACAGGCATTGCGCGCCAGCGAGCGGCGCTCGCAGGCGCTGTTCGACAGCAGTTTCCAGATCATGGGGCTGCTGGCGCCGGACGGCCGGGTGCTGGCGCTGAACCGGCCGGCCTGCGCCCTGGCCGGCCTGCCCGCCGAAGCGCTGGTCGGACATCGCGCCTGGGAGTTCCGCGGCTGGGCCCGCACTGACGAACTGGCGGCGGCTTTCCGCCAGTCCATCGAAAAGGCGGCCTCGGGGCGCTTCGTCCGTTACGAGACCGATGTGGTCGCCGACGGGCTCACCCGCGTGATGGATGTGACGATCAAGCCGGTCTATGACGACGGGGGCGTCGTCACGGTGCTGGTGGTCGAGGCGCGCGACATCACCGAGCGGGTCGAGGCCGCCGAAAGGCTCGCCACGGCGCTCGATCAGGCGGAGGCCGCCAACCGGGCCAAGAGCGCCTTCCTGGCGACCATGAGCCACGAGCTGCGCACGCCGCTGAACGCCATCATCGGCTTTTCCGACATCATGCTGCACGAGCTGTTCGGTCCGCTGGGCAGCCCGCGCTATCGCGACTATGCCCGTCATGTGCAGAACAGCGGCCGCCACCTGCTGGACCTGATCAACGACGTGCTGGACATGTCGAAGCTGGAGGCCGGGCGCTACACGCTGGATGAAAGCTGGATGGAGCCGGCCGAAGCCATCGAGACCTGCCGGGCGCTGGCCGCGGTGCCGGCCGATGTCGGTGGGGTGACGCTGGCAGTCGAATGCCCCCCCGACCTGCCCAATCTGCTGGCCGACGAGCGCGCCTTGCGCCAGGTGCTGCTGAACCTGCTGTCGAACGCGGTCAAATTCACCCCGCGCGGCGGCCGGGTGACGGTAAGTGCGGTGCGCGAAGGGGATGGCAGAATCGCCATCACTGTGCGCGATACCGGCATCGGCATCGCCGCCGATGCGCTGGCCCGCATCCTGGAACCGTTCCAGCAGGCCGACAGCAGCATCTCCGGGCGGTTTGGCGGCACCGGGCTGGGCTTGTCGATCTGCCGCGACCTGATGGCCCTGCATGGCGGCAACCTGTCCATCGACAGCGAACCGGGCCGCGGCACCGCCGCCACCATCCGCTTCCCCGCCGACCGTACCGGCCGGCCGGTTGCAGCGGATGGGTTGCCGGCGTAAGCCTGTCGGCGGTCAAGAGCATCGAAAGGCGGACGAGATGATCGGGAATGACGGAAAGCCGGTGTCCAAGGAGACGCTGCGCGCACACATCGCCGTCTACAACGGCCAGTCGCGCGGCTCCAAGGAATTCGCGGCGATCCCCCGCGCGCTGGTCACCATCCTGGACGGGCTGAAACCGGGCAAGACCGGCTACGTCAAATGCCTGGACGGGCAGGTCCAGCTGTCGCGCCGCAAGGACAACAGCGTTTCGGCTGGCTGACATAAAGAAAGGCGCCCTTCCCCGGGTCTGGGGAAGGGCGCCTTCCATTGGAGTGTCGGGCCGTCAGGCGATCAGTGCTTGGCCGCGGCGGCGGCACCGATGCCGGTCTGGGAGCGGACGAACTGGTCTTCGAAGGCCTCGCGCTCGGCGCGGGCCGACGCACTGCTGTCCAGCTTCGAGACGACGATGGTGACGAGGAAGGCCAGCGTCATCGAGAATAGGGCCGGCTGCTCGTAGGGGAAGATGGGGGCCGGGTTGTTCAGCACCACGACCCACACCGCGTTCGACAGGATCACCAGCGTGACCGCGGAGATCAGGCCGGCGATGCCGCCCGCCAGCGCGCCGCGCGTGGTCAGGCCCTTCCAGTACATCGACAGGATCAGCACCGGGAAGTTCACCGACGCCGCGACGCCGAAGGTCAGACCGACCAGGAAGGCGACGTTCTGCTTCTCGAAAGCGATGCCCAGCACGACGGCCAGCACGCCCAGCACCAGCGAGGCGATCTTGGACACGCGCATCTCCTCGCGCTCCGTCGCCTCGCCCTTGCGGATGACGCGGGCATAGAGGTCGTGGGCGATGGCGGACGCGCCGGCCAGCGCCAGGCCCGACACCACCGCCAGGATGGTGGCGAAGGCGACCGCCGACAGGAAGCCCAGGAACAGGTCGCCGCCCAGCGCCTTGGCCAGATGCATCACCGGCATGTTGCCGCCGCCGATCAGCTTGCCGCCGACCTTGCCGCCTTCGAAGAACTGAGGGTCGGTGCCGACGATGGTGATCGCCGCCATGCCAAGGATGCAGACGAGCAGGAAGAAGAAGCCGATGAAGCCGGAGGCGTAGAAGACCGACTTGCGGGCCTCGCGCGCGTTGGGGACGGTGAAGAAGCGCATCATGATGTGCGGCAGGGCGGCGGTGCCGAACAGCAGGCCCAGCGACAGCGACACCGCCGACACCGGGTCGGCCAGCAGCGTGCCCGGCCCCATGATCTTCACGCCGTCCTTGTGCGAGGCGATGGCGCTTTTGGCGATGGCCTCCAGGCTGAAGCCGAAGCGCGACAGCGCCAGGAAGGCCAGGACCATGCCGCCGCCCAGCAGAAGTACTGCCTTGATGATCTGCACCCAGGTGGTGGCGATCATGCCGCCGAAGGTGACATAGACCACCATCAGCACGCCGACGACGATCACCGCGACGTTGTAGTCTAGCCCGAACAGCAGCTTGATCAGCTGGCCGGCGCCGACCATCTGGACGATCAAATAGAAGCACACCACCGTCAGCGAGCCGATGGCGGCGAAGGTGCGGATCTTGCCCTGGTCCAGCCGGTAGGATGCAATGTCGGCGAATGTGAAATGGCCGAGGTTGCGCAGCCGTTCGGCCAGCAGGAACAGGATGATCGGCCAGCCGACGAAGAAGCTGATGGTGTAGACGAACCCGTCATAGCCCTTGGCGAACACCAGGCTCGACAGGCCGAGCAGCGTCGCCGCCGACATGTAGTCGCCGGCAATCGCCAGACCGTTCTGGAAGCCGGTGATGCCGCCGCCCGCGGTGTAGAAGTCGGAGGTGGACCGGGTGCGGCTGGCCGCCCAATAGGTGATGCCCAGCGTCATCAGCACGAAGGCGATGAACATGCCGATGGCCGACAGGTTGATCGGCTGCTTTTCCAGCTGCCCGACATCGCCGGCGGCCATCGCCGGCACGGCGGCGAGGGTGGCGAACAGGGTGGCGGCACTGGCCGCAAGGAGGATCCGGCGGGCGGTCATTGCAGCGTCTCCCGCGTGATCTCGTCGGTCAGGTCCTGGAAGCGGCCGTTGGCGAAATGGGAATAGACGCCGGTCAGCAGCCAGGACAGGATGATGATCGCGGCTCCGATCGGGAAGCCGATGCTGAGCGACGACTCGTCGGACATCGGCTTGTGCAGCAAGTCGGGCGCGAAGGCGACCACCATCATGAAGGCGTAGTAGCCGACCAGCACGACGGCTGACAGGATCAGGGCCAGCCGGCTGCGCTGGCGCACCAGCTCGTGGAATTTGGGGTTCCGGCGAACCCTCTCGTAGACGGGAGTGTTGGCGGGGGAGTGCATGTTTCCTCCAGACGCTGAACGTCCTTGGTTTGCCCCGACCCGAATTGATGGGGCTGGGCTTATGTCCTTCCGGCTAACAAAACACTGTTTCGCAAATTTCCCGGAAATATGACGAATTGTTTCAGTGCAATTCGGGCAACAATCTCACCGATTCGCGTTGAGCCGCGGCGGTGAAGCTGGAATGATGGCGGGGATCCCGCCGCCCCCCGCATCCCGCCAGCCCCGCCCGGAAAATGATCCGTTCGCCCCTGTTCCTCCGGCTGTTCTCGGCGATCCTGATCTCGCTCGGGCTGTTCTCCGCGGCGGCCTACGTCTTCTCGGTCCCCTTCATCGAGGAGAAGGCCTACGAGATCGAACGCGACGCCAGCCGCACCATCCTCGACAACGTGTTCGAACTGGTCAGCCGCATCCGCGGCGGGCTGGAGGAGCAGCGGGTGGCGACCGTCGACTCCTACAAGACCCGGCTGCGCGACGTGCTGGAACTGGCCGTCGGCTATATCGAGCATGTCTATGCCCGCGCCGACCGCGGCGAGATCACGATGGAGCAGGCGCGGCGCGAGGCGATGGATGGGTTGCACGCCTTCCGCTACGGCAACGGCGACTATGTCTGGGCCATCGGTTACGATTCGGTGATCCTGTCGCACCCCTCGCCTGACTATCAGGGGCGCAAGGCCGACGATCTGCGCGACAATCTGGGCCGCCACATCCTGCCCACCATCGTCGCCACCGCCAAGCGGGAGGGGGAAGGCTTCCAGACCTATCCGTGGTGGCGGCCAAACGGCGACGAGCGGGCGCCGAAGCTGAGCTTCTTCAAGGATCTGCCCCGGCGTGGCATCATCGTCGGCACCGGCGCCTATCTGGCCGACGTCGACGCCGAGGTGGAGCGGCGCAAGGCCGACGCCATCGAAGATCTGCGCCAGGCCCTGCGCAAGCTGCGCATCGCCCGCACCGGCTATCTCTACATCTTCGATTCGGCGAACCGGATGATCATCCACCCGAATTCGAACATCGAGGGAACGGCCTTCGGTGACCGGCTGAACTCCGCCACCGGCCGTCCCATCGCCGAGGATTTGAAGGTCGCCGCGGCGAGGGGGGAGCCGCTGACCTACCTGTGGGACAAGCCCGACGATCCCGGCAACTACGCCTACGAGAAGATCAGCTGGGTCCGGCATTTCGAGGGGTTCGACTGGTACATCGCCTCGTCGGTCTATGTCGACGAGCTGCGGCGGTCGTCGGTGGTGCTGGGCAACCGCATCCTCGCCATCGGCATGGCGCTGATGGCGGCGGGAAGCCTGCTGGGCTACATCGCCGTCGGGCGGCTGGTCCGGCCGCTGCGCCGGCTGGCCGACACCGCGGTGCAGGTAAGGGCCGGCGACCTCGGCGCCCAGAGCGGCATCCGCCGCGGCGACGAGATCGGGCTGCTGGCCTCCGCCTTCGACGGCATGGTCCGCCAGTTGCGCGACACCGTCGCCACGCTGGACAGCCGGGTGCGCGACCGCACCGCCGCATTGGCCGAGGCGGAGACCCGGCAGCGCGTGATCCTGGATGCGATCCCCGCCTGCATCGCCGGGCTGGACCGCGACGGCCGGCTGACCTTCGCCAACCTGCGCTGGGCCGAACTGGTCGAGCGCGACAAGGCGGCGGTTATCGGCCGTGATCTGGGGTCGGTCGTCGGCCGGCGGGCGATGGCGGCACTCGCCCCCCACCTCGACCGCTGCCTGTCGGGGGATGTGGTGACCTTCGAATATGCCTTCCCACGCCATGGCGGCACCATGGTGACCAAGACCACGCTGATCCCCCATCGTGGCGAGGGGCGGGGCGAGGGCCGGGAGGAGGAGGGCGCGGTCACCGGTCTGTTCGTCCTGACCCTCGACATCACCGACGAGAAGCAGACCGAGCGCCAGTTGGTGGAGGCGCAGCGGCTGAAGGCGGTCGGACAGCTGTCCGGCGGGCTGGCGCACGACTTCAACAACCTGCTGTCGATCATCATCGGCAACCTGTCGGCGGCGCGCGACCGCTACACGGCGGTGGAGGGGCTCGACGCCTATCTGGAGCCGGCCCAGCGCGCCGGTCGGCGCGGCGCCGACATCACCGCCCGCCTGCTCGCCTTCTCCCGCCAGCAGCCGCTGAAGCCGGAACCGATCGAACTGTGCGGCCTCTTGCGCGACATGGCGGTTCTGCTGCGCCGGTCCTTCCCCAGCTCCATCGCCATCGGTGTGCCGGGGGAGGGGCGGGAATGCTGGACCATCGCCGACCAGACCCAGTTGGAGAACGCACTGGTCAACCTCGCCATCAACGCACGCGACGCCATGCCGAACGGCGGGCGGCTCGACATCGCCGTCGGCATCCGCAAGGTGGAAGGCGACCAGTCCTTCGACGAGCCGGTGCGGTCCGACGATTATCTGGAAATCCGCGTCACCGACACCGGCACCGGCTTCACGACGGAGGCGCTGGCTCGCGCCGTTGAGCCCTTCTTCACGACGAAGGCCCTTGGCTCCGGTCTGGGGCTGTCGATGGTCTACGGCTTCGTCAAACAGTCGCGCGGCTATCTGCGCATCGACAGCCGGCCGGGAGAAGGGACCGCCGTCACCCTGCTGCTGCCGCGCGCCGAACCTGTGCCCCGCCTGCAGGAGGCAGACCCGGCGGCAGCGGTCGAACTGCAGCCCGGAGGCTGGTCCGGCCAACTGGCGCTGGTGGCGGAGGACAATGACGACGTCCGGCAGGTGATGCGCCAGCAACTGGTCGATCTCGGCTTTTCGGTTGTGGAGGCGGCGAGCGGCGACGAGGCTGCGGAACTGGTGGAGCAGATCGACGGGCTGTCGCTGCTGGTCTCCGACATCGTCATGCCCGGCTTGTCCGGTGTGGAGCTGGCGCGGCGCGCCCGGCTGCTGCGGCCGGCCATGCGGGTGGTTCTGGTCAGCGGATTCGCCGTCGAGTATGGCGACGTCCCCACCGATGCCGTCATACTGCGCAAGCCATGGGACAAGCGGGACCTGGTGGCGGCCATCGGCCACGCCGCCGAACCCGCGCCGGCCTGATACAGTTGGGCAGACAGAACGCACCCAATAGAACGCACCTGGAAAAAAGCAGGGCGACGAGTGCCGAGGGGAAACGCGCGTGGGACAGAAGAAGCGCATCTATGTGATCGAGGACGAGGCCGATATCCGGCGGCTGGTGACGGAGGTGCTGGAAAGCTACGGCTATGAGGTGACCGGCTGGGCCAACGGGCGGGAGGCGCGGGCGGCGATCCAGCGTCAGGCCCCCGACCTCTGTCTGGTCGATCTCGGCCTGCCGGACATGGACGGGCTGACCCTGGTGCGCGAGCTTTGGGAGGATGTGCGCTTCGGCGTCATCATCCTGTCCGGGCGCGGCGGCACCTCCGACCGGGTGCTGGGGCTGGAGCTTGGCGCCGACGATTACATCGTGAAGCCGTTCGAGTCGCGGGAACTGGTCGCCCGCGTCAACAGCGCCATCCGCCGCCGCGAACAGCTGGCCGGCGCCACCGCCGCAGCGGAGACCGCGCGGGCGCGTTTCGGTCCCTGGGTGTTCGATCTCGGCAACCTGACGCTGACCGCCGACGACGGCCGGCAGGAGAGCCTGACCGCAGCGGAAGCCTCGCTTCTGCTCATGCTGCTGAAGGCGCCGAAGCGCGTGCTGTCGCGCGAGCATCTCCAGGGCCCGGATCAGGATCGCGACGATTTTCCCTATGACCGCAGCATCGACGTCCGCATCTCGCGCATCCGCAAGAAGATCGAGGAGGATCCCCGCGCGCCGCGGCTGATCAAGACGGTCTATGGTGCCGGCTACCTGTTCGCCGGCGATGTGAGCTGGTTGCGCTGAAAGAGGCACCTCCACTGCGTTTGCGCCGCAACAACCCCAATAACAATTGGTCATAATCCTGAGAAAGTTGCGCAAAGCTGATCTGGTACAGGCTGTTTCCAATACCGCCGCGCCCAATGCCGGCGCGCAACAAAGAACCCCTGGGGAGAACGGTCCGATGAGTGAAACTGCCACCGCAGCGACTCAAGGCGTCGATGTCCGCGCCAATCCGTACGAGCGCGACCTTGAGCGCAATGCCGCCAATTTCGTCGCCCTGACGCCGCTGACTTTCATGGAGCGTGCCGCCGCCGTGTGGCCCGACCGCCTGGCCGTCGTCCATGGCCCGGTGCGCCGGACCTGGGCCGAGACCTTCGTCCGTGTGCGCCGTCTGGCCGCGACGCTGGCGAATGTGGGGATCGGCACTGGCGACACCGTCGCCATGCTGGCCGCCAACACGCCGGAACTGTTCGAGGCCCATTTCGGCGTGCCGCTGGCCGGGGCCGTGCTGAACGCCGTCAACACACGCCTGGATGCCGAGGCCATCGCCTTCATCCTGAAGCATGGCGAGGCGAAGATCCTGATCGTCGACCGCGAGTTCTCCGGCGTCGCCAGGAAAGCGCTGGCCCTGCTCGACGCGCCGATCCCGGTGGTGGACATCGATGACCCGACCTACAGCGGCGGCGAGCTGATCGGCGACCGCGATTATGAGTCCTTCATCGGCGATGTCGGTGCCGAGCATCCCTGGACCCTGCCGGCCGACGAATGGCAGGCCATAGCGCTGAACTACACCTCCGGCACCACCGGCAACCCGAAGGGCGTCGTCTATCACCACCGCGGCGCTTACCTGAACGCGGTGTCGAACGCGCTGTCTTGGAACATGGGCGACGCGCCCGTGTATCTGTGGACGCTGCCGATGTTCCACTGCAACGGCTGGTGCTTCCCTTGGACCATCGCGGTCACCGCCGGCACTGCCGTCTGCCTGCGTCAGGTCCGCCCCGACGCCGTTCTCAAGCTGATCCGCGACGAGCGGGTGACCAACTTCTGCGGCGCGCCCATCGTCCTCAACATGCTGAACAATGCCCCGGCCGAGCTGAAGCAGGGCATCGGGCACAAGGTCAAGGTGATGGTCGCCGGCGCCGCCCCGCCCGCCGCCGTCATCGCCGGGATGGAGCGCATGGGCTGGGAAGTCACCCATGTCTACGGCCTGACCGAATGCTATGGCCCGACCGTGGTCTGCGTCTGGCACGACCGCTGGGACGGCCTGTCGCTGGACGAGAAGGCGGCGATCAAGGCCCGCCAGGGCGTGCGCGGCCCGATGCTGGAGGCGGTGGTCGTCGCCGATCCCTTCACGCTGGAGCCGGTGCCGAAGGACGGCCGGACGATGGGCGAGATCATGATGCGCGGCAACAACGTCATGAAGGGCTATCTGAAGAACCCCAAGGCGACCGAAGAGGCCTTCGCCGGCGGCTGGTTCCACACCGGCGACCTCGCCGTCTGGCATGAGGACGGCTATGTCGAGATCAAGGACCGCTCGAAGGACATCATCATCTCCGGCGGCGAGAACATCTCGTCCATCGAGGTTGAGGATGTGCTCTACAAGCATCCCGATGTGCTGGAGGCTGCCGTCGTCGCCCGCCATGACGAGAAGTGGGGCGAGACGCCCTGCGCCTTCGTCACCCTGAAGGACGGCGCCACCGCGACTGAAGCCGACATCATCGCCTTCTGCCGGTCGCACATGGCCCACTTCAAGTGCCCGCGCACGGTGGTGTTCGGCCCGCTGCCGAAGACCTCCACCGGCAAGATCCAGAAATACGTCCTGCGCAAGCAGACCGAGGGGCTGTAAGGGGCGGGCGCATTGCCCTCTCCCTAACCCTTTCCTGCATGTCGGCCAAAGCGCCCGCTCTCTCCACCGCCTGACGGAGGAGAAAGCGGGGCAACGCCCTCCCATGCCTGCACGCCGCCCATTTCCAAAGGGACCCGCGCCATGAAGATCCTCTGCGCCGTGAAGCGCGTCGTCGACTACAACGTCAAGATCCGGGTGAAGACCGACCAGTCCGGCGTCGAGACGTCCAACGTGAAGTTCTCGATGAACCCCTTCGACGAGATTGCCGTCGAAGAGGCCGTGCGTCTCAAGGAAGCCGGCACGGCGACCGAGATCGTGGTGGTTTCCGTCGGCCCGACCCAGGCGCAGGAGACGCTGCGCACGGCGCTCGCCATGGGTGCCGACCGCGCCATCCTGGTGCAGACCGACGTGACGACCGAACCGCTGGCCGTTGCCAAGGTCCTCAAGGCGCTGGTCGACAAGGAGGCCCCCGGCCTCGTCATCCTCGGCAAGCAGGCCATCGATGACGACTGCAACCAGACCGGCCAGATGCTGGCGGCGCTGCTCGGCTGGGGCCAGGGCACCTTCGCCTCGAAGGTCGCCCCGACAGGCGATGCCGTCGCAGTCACCCGCGAGATCGACGGCGGGCTTGAGGTCGTGTCGTTGAAGCTGCCGGCGGTGGTGACTGCCGACCTGCGCCTGAACGAGCCGCGCTATGCCTCGCTGCCCAACATCATGAAGGCGAAGAAGAAGCCGCTGGAGACCGTCACGCCGGACAGCCTGGGCGTCGAGGTCACGCCGCGTCTGAAGACGGTGAAGGTCGCCGAGCCGGCCAAGCGTCAGGCCGGCATCAAGGTGCCGGACGTCGCTACCCTGGTCGACAAGCTGAAGACCGAGGCGCGGGTGATCTGAGCGCCGGCCCCGGCGCCCGCACTCCCCACCCCGCCCGACAGAGGAACCGCCCTATGCCCATCCTGATCCTTGCCGACCACGACAACGCCAACCTGAAGCCCGCCACCGCCCATGCGGTGATCGCCGCCACCAAACTCGGCGGCGATGTCCACATCCTCGTCGCCGGCCGCAACGCCGCCCCGGCCGCGGAGCAGGCCGCAAAGCTGGCCGGCGTCGCCAAAGTGCTGCTCGCCGACGATGCCGCCTACGAGCACGCCCTGGCAGAGCCGGTCGCGTCCCTGCTGGTGTCGCTCGCCGCCGGCTACAGCCATGTCCTGGCCGCCGCCACCTCGGCCGGCAAGAATGTGCTGCCGCGCGTGGCCGCCCTGCTCGACGTGGCGATGATCTCCGACATCACCGCTGTGGTTGCCGCCGACAGCTTCGAGCGGCCGATCTATGCCGGCAACGCCATCGCCACCGTGCAGTCGGCCGACCCGGTGAAGGTGATCACCGTCCGTACCACCGCCTTCGAGGCAGCACCCGCCACCGGCAGCGCGGCGGTCGAGAGCATCGCCGCCGTTGCCGATCCCGCCCTGTCGGGCTTTGTCTCGGCCGAACTGTCGAAGTCGGAGCGTCCGGAGCTGACCTCGGCCCGCATCGTCATCTCCGGCGGTCGCGGCATGCAGTCGGGCGACAACTTCCACCTGCTGGAGGCCATCGCCGACAAGCTGGGGGCCGCGGTCGGGGCCAGCCGCGCCGCCGTCGATGCCGGCTTCGTGCCGAACGACTATCAGGTCGGCCAGACCGGTAAGATCGTGGCGCCGGACCTCTATGTCGCCGTCGGCATCTCGGGCGCCATCCAGCATCTGGCCGGCATGAAGGACAGCAAGGTCATCGTCGCCATCAACAAGGACGAGGAGGCGCCGATCTTCCAGGTCGCCGATTACGGCCTCGTCGCCGACCTGTTCAAGGCCCTGCCGGAGTTGCAGCAGGCCATCTGATTTCGTTCATTCCCTCCGTTACCCGAAGAGGTCCCCCATGACCGCCGCCGCGACCCCCTACACCCCGCCGCTGAAAGAGATCCGCTTCGTCCTCGACCACCTCGCCGGCATGGCCGAGGTGGCGGCTCTGCCCGGCTTCGAGGATGCCAGCCCCGACATGGTGGACAGCATCCTGGGCGAGGCGGCAAAGATCGCCGAGAATGTCCTGGCGCCGCTGAACCGCATCGGCGATGTCCAAGGGGCCAAGCTCGGCGCCGACGGCGTCGCCCGCACGGCGGAGGGCTGGGGGACGGCGTGGCAGGCGCTGGTGGAAGGCGGCTGGAACGGGCTGCCCTTCGATCCGTCACGCGGCGGCATGGGGCTGCCCAACCTGCTGAACACCGCGGTGCAGGAGATGTGGCATTCCGCCAACATGGCCTTCGCACTCTGCCCGATGCTGACGCAGGGAGCGGTGAACGCGGTTCAGCTCTATGGCTCGGAGGCGCTGAAGGACCTCTATTTGCCCCGGATGATCTCGGGCGAGTGGACCGGCACCATGAACATCACCGAGCCACAGGCGGGCAGCGACCTCGCCGCCACGCGGTCGCGCGCGGTGCCGAACGGTGACCATTACCTCGTCACCGGGCAGAAGATCTTCATCACCTACGGCGACCATAACCTGACGGAGAACATCGTCCATCTGGTGCTGGCCCGCCTGCCCGATGCGCCTCCCGGCGTGAAGGGCATCAGCCTGTTCGTCGTGCCGAAATTCCTGGTCAATCCGGACGGCAGCCTGGGTGACCGCAATCAGGTCAAGTGCGTGTCGCTGGAGCACAAGCTGGGCATCCACGGCAGCCCGACCGCCGTGCTGTCCTTCGGCGACGAGGGCGGGGCGACCGGCTTCCTGGTCGGCGAGCCGAACCGCGGCCTGGAATACATGTTCGCCATGATGAACCATGCCCGGCTGAACGTCGCCATGCAGGGCCTGTCGATCGCCGAGCGCGCTTATCAGCAGGCGCTGGCCTATGCCCGCGACCGCGTGCAGGGCAAGCCGCTGGGCTGGACCGAGGGCCAGTCGAAGGGCATCGTCAACCATCCCGATGTCCGCCGCCTGCTGATGGGCATGAAGGCGCGGATCGAGGCGATGCGCGGCATCCTCTACACCGCCGCCGCCGCGGTGGACGTGGCGCACCATCATGCCGACGAGGCCACCCGCGGCCGCGCCGCCCTGCTGGTCGATCTGCTGACCCCCATCGCCAAGGGCTGGTGCACCGAGACCGGCCAGCAGTTGGCGTCGGACGGTGTGCAGGTCCATGGCGGCATGGGCTTCATCGAGGAGACCGGCGCCGCCCAGCACCTGCGCGATGCCCGCATCACCACGATCTACGAGGGCACCACCGCCATCCAGGCCAACGACCTGATCAACCGCAAGCTCCTGCGCGATGGCGGGGCGGCGGCCAATGGGTTGCTGGACGAGATCGCGGCGCTGGCTGGCGAGCTGTCAGGCCATACTGACGAAGCGCTGCGCGTCACCGGTGCCGAACTGGTCAGCGCGGTGCATGAGGCCAGACAGGCGATTGCCTGGGTGCTGACGGCGGCGAAGCAGGATCCGCGCCTGCCGGCCGCCGCGTCGGTGACGCTGCTGGAGTTGATGGGAGTGGTCGTCGGCGGCTGGCAGCTTGCCCGCGCCGCCAAGGTGGCGGCGGAGCGGCTGGCGGAGGGCGATGCCGACACCGCCTTCCTGTCGGCCAAGCCGCTGACCGCCCGCTTCTACGCCACCCATGTGCTGCCCAAGGCTGCGGCGCTGCGGGCGACCGTCGTCAACGGCTCCGCGAGCGTGATGGCGCTGAGCGAGGAGCAGCTGTTCGGCGCGGCTTGACCGGGCCGCGCTTGCCGGTTGGTGCCGGGGTCTTTGCCCCAGTCGAGGGAGTCGCGGGCGGTTGGGGGATCTCCCGCCACTGCCCCGGCGCCAGCCCGTCCAGCGTCCAGTCGCCGATGGCCCAGCGGATCAGCCGCAGGGTGGGGAAACCGACCGCCGCGGTCATGCGGCGGACCTGCCGGTTGCGTCCCTCGCGGATGGTGAGCGCAATCCAGCTGGTGGGGATGGCGGCGCGGTAGCGCACCGGCGGATCGCGCGGCCACAGCGACTCGGGCTGGTCCATCCGCCGCGCCTCGGCCGGCAGGGTGGGGCCGTCCTTCAGCGTGACGCCGCGGCGCAGCGCTTCCAGCGCCTCGTCGGTCGGTACGCCTTCCACCTGCACCCAGTAGGTCTTCGGCATCTTGTTGGCCGGCGAGGCGATGCGGGCGATCAGCGGGCCGTCGTCGCTCAGCGCCAGCAGCCCCTCGCTGTCGCGGTCGAGCCGGCCGGCGGCATAGACGCCTTTCACCGGAACCAGCTCCGCCAGGGTCGGGCGGCCCTGGTCGTCGGTGAATTGCGGCAGCACGCCATAGGGCTTGTTCAGCAGGATCAGGCGCGGCACTGGCTTGCTTCCTTGCGGAGTTCGGGAAAGGCGCTATCGTTCGCACCCCAACACCGATCTAGATAGCAGGGGTTCGGCCGTGACGCTTCTGTTCTGCTCCGCCAGCGACAGCGCCGAGGATTGGCGCCGGGAAATCGCCCGTCATCTTCCCGACCTGGAGATGCGTGTCTGGCCCGAGACCGGCGACGTCGCCGACATCGAGGTCGCGGTGGTGTGGAAGCCGCCGGCCGGCATGCTGGCGACCCTGCCCAACCTGAAGCTGATCGTGTCGCTGGGCGCCGGGGTGGAGCCGATCCTGCTGGATCCGACCCTGCCGGACGTGCCGCTGGTGCGCATGGTGGCGGACGGGCTGACGGCCGACATGGCCGGCTACGTCGTCTTCCAAGTTCTGTACTGGCACCGGCTGATGGACCGCTACGCCGCTCTCCAGGCCGAGGCGCGGTGGGAACAGCTGGACCATCGTCCGGCGTCCGAGGTGACGGTCGGCATCCTGGGCATGGGCGAGCTGGGGGCGGCCTCGGCCCGCACGCTGCGGACGCTGGAATACCGGCTGATGGGCTGGAGCCGCAGCCCCAAGAGCATCGAGGGGGTGGAGAGCTTCTCCGGTCCCGACGGGCTGGCGGCGATGCTGCCGCAGTGCGATGTGCTGGTCTGCCTGCTGCCGCTGACCGACGAGACCCGCGGCATCATGAATGCCGGCCTGTTCGCCGCCCTGCCCAAGGGGGCGGTGGTCGTCAACGCCGCCCGTGGCGGGCATCTGGTCGAGTCGGACCTGCTGGATGCGCTGGAAAGCGGGCATCTGCGCGGCGCCAGCCTGGATGTCTTCGCGACGGAACCGCTGTCGGAGGACCATCCGCTCTGGCGCCATCCGCGGGTCCGCATCACCCCCCATGTCGCCGGGGTCACCCACCCGTCGCTGTGCGCCGGGCAGGTGGCCACCGCGGTGACGGCGCTCCGCGAAGGCCGGCCGATACCCAATCTGGTGGACCGCAGCCGCGGCTACTGACCTTCTCCTATCGAGCGTAGGCCAGGGCTTACGCTCGACGACATCACAACATCTGAACCGCGATCACCGCCAGCAGGGCCGCGATCACCCACAGGGCGGCGCGGTCCGAGCGGCGGCGGGTTTCCCAGCCGTTCAGCATCTGGCGGACGGTCTGCGGGTGCAGGCGCACGCCGCCTTCCGAAATGTCGCGGGTCACCCGCTCCGCCTCGCTGACCAGGGCGGGAATGCGGCGGACGGTGCTCAGGATGGCGCCGGCATCGTTGATGAACTGCGCTTCCGGCCCACGGTTCTCGCGCATCCACTCCTCGATCAGCGGCCGGGCCAGCTCCCACATGTTGATGTTGGGGTTGAGCAGCCGGCCGACGCCCTCCGCCGTCAGCATGCTCTTCTGCAGGAGGAGCAGCTGCGGCTGGGTTTCCATCTCGAACTGTTCGGTGACGGCGAACAGCTGGGCCAGCAGCCGGCCGACCGAGATGTCGGCCAGCGGCTTGTTCTGCAAAGGCTCGCCGATGGCGCGGCAGGCCTGGGTGAAGATCTCGATGGACTGGTGGCGCGGCACGTAGCCGGCCTCGAAATGCACGACGGCGACGCGGCGGTAGTCGCCGGTCAGGAAGCCGATCAGCATGTCGGCAAGGTAATAGCGCGTCTCGCGGTCCAGCCGGCCCATGATGCCGAAATCGACGGCGGTGATGGTGCCCTGTTCATTGATGAACAGGTTGCCGGGATGCAGGTCGGCGTGGAAGAAGCCGTCGCGGAAGACCTGATTGAAGAAGCTGGCCGAGGCCATCGCCAGGATCTCGTCGCGGTCGAAACCGGCGGCGGAGATGCGGGCCGGCTCGTCCACCTTGAAGCCGCGGATGCGCTCCAGCGTCAGCACCCGGCCGCCGGTGCGTTCCCAATCGACCTTCGGCACGTTGAAGGTGTCGTCGTCCTTGAAGTTCGACGCCAGCTCCGACGCGGCGGCCGCCTCCATCCGCAAATCCATCTCCAGCCGCGAGGTGCGGGCGAAAGTGTCGACGATTTCGGTCAGACGCAGCCGCTTCAGCCTGGGCAGGACCCATTGGGCGAGCGCCGCCAGCCGGTAGAACAGGTCGATGTCGCGCTCGAAGGCCTGTTCGATGCCGGGACGCAGCACCTTGACCGCCACCTCCTGCCCGTCGGCGGTGACGGCGAAATGCACCTGGGCGATGGAGGCGGCGGCGACCGGCTTGTCGTCGAAGCTCTGGAACAGCGCCTGGACCGGCTGGCCGAACTCCGCCTCGACGATGGCGCGGGCCTGATGGCCGGGGAAGGGCGGCAGCTTGTCCTGCAACTCGGCCAGATCGACCGCCATCCGCTCGCCGACCAGATCGGAACGGGTGGACAGCAGCTGGCCCAGCTTGATGTAGGTGGGGCCGAGTTCGGCCAGCGCGCGGGCGAGCCGCTCGCCCTCGCGGCCGGGCACGCCCTTGCGGGCGACCCGGCGCCACAGCCAGAGCAGGCCGGGGGCGGTGCCGAGCAGGCTGGTGGGCAGGGCGTCGTGGCGGGCGACCGTCCGGCCGATGACGGCCATCCGGATCAGGTTGCGCAGGATGCGGAACACGGGAGCCTAGATCCGCCAGCCGGAATGGATGGCGGCGATGCCGCCCGACAGGTTGCGCACCCGCACCGCACCGAAGCCGGCCGCCTCGATCCGCCTGGCCAGATCGGCCTGCTGCGGGAAGCGGCGGATGCTCTCGGCCAGATAGCGGTAGCTCGCCTCGTCCTTCGCCACCACGCGGCCCATGAAGGGCAGCACCTGGAAGGAATAGACGTCGTACAGCTCGCGCAGAACCGGCAGCACGACGTGGCTGAATTCCAGGCAGTAGAACTTGCCGCCGGGCTTCAGGACGCGGTGGGCTTCCTTGATCGCCTCGTCGATGCGGGTGACGTTGCGCAGGCCGAAGGCGATGGTGTAGGCGTCGACCGAGCGCGGGGCGATGGGCAGCCGTTCCGCGTCGCCGACCGTCCATTGCACGCCGGACAGGATGTTGCGGTCGATGGCGCGGTCGCGGCCGACCCGCACCATCGCCTCGGTGATGTCGCAGACCACCGCGGCCCCGCCGCCCTTCTTGAGGAAGCGGAAGGCGATGTCGCCGGTGCCGCCCGCCACGTCGAGCAGGGTCATGTCCGGCTTGGGCGCCACCATCTCCATCAGCGTGTCCTTCCACAGCCGATGGATGCCGCCCGACATCAGGTCGTTCATCAGGTCGTAGTTGGTCGCCACGCTGTCGAAGACGGCGCGGACCAGCCCGGACTTGGCGGACGGATCGACGGGGGTGAAGCCGAACCAGTTGCCTTCGGCACCGGACGCGGGTTTTTGCGGGTCGGGGATGCGGTCGCTCATGGCCGGGAAGATAGCGCGGGCAGGGGCCATGCGCCAGCGGGGGCGTGCAATGCGGAAGCCGCTGCGGCGAATGGCGTAGGGCGGAGGGGGGCGCCGGCCGGGAGGTGTCTGCGATGGAACGGCGTGGAACAGTTTTGCGTGTCTGTTCCACGGGGTGCGGTTGGGCGGCGGGCCGTCCGTCCGATGCAGGATGGAACAGGGTGAAACAGTTTTCCGCCGATGTTCCATCCGGTGCTCCATCGCATGGGGTGGGTCTGAAATCCTAGCACGGAAAGCGTGTCCGCAGGAGGGGGACCGGCAAAACTGGGACTGCCCCAACGTCGTCTCATCCCCGCGAAGGCCGAAGAGGAGCCTTGGGTGCATGGCGTTGCAGAAAGCCTCTCCGCCACATCCCCCTTGCATCGCGCCGTCCCCGCGCGTATAAGCGCAGCCTTCCACGGGCGGCGAGGCTGGGCCGGAAGGCTCAGGGCATGCCCACCCGTCCGTTGGAATTCCGCCTCATTTCCACCCAGGAAACGAAAATGCCCAAGCTGAAGACGAAGAGCGGCGCCAAGAAGCGCTTCAAGGTGACCGCCACGGGTAAGGTCCGCGCTCAGGCCGCCTACAAGCGCCACTGCCTGGAACAGAAGTCCCCGAACATGAAGCGCAACGCGCGCGGCATGATGACCCTGTGCGACTCCAACGCCCGCACGGTGCTGAAGAACTGGCTGCGCAACGCCTGATCTCGGCATATCATAGAATTTCGGAAGGACTGAACCATGGCTCGTGTTAAGCGCGGCGTCACGACGCACGCCCGTCACCGCAAGATCCTGAAGCTCGCCAAGGGCTACCGGGGTCGCAACTCCAAGAATTTCCGCATTGCGGTCGAGAAGGTCGAGAAGGCTCTTCGTTATGCCTATCGCGATCGCCGCAACAAGAAGCGCGATTTCCGCGGCCTGTGGATCCAGCGCATCAACGCCGGCGTCCGTCAGTACGGCCTGACCTACTCGCGCTTCATCAACGGCATCAAGCTGGCCGGCATCGAGATCGACCGCAAGGTCCTGTCCGATCTGGCCGCGCGCGAGCCGGAGGCCTTTAAGACCTTGGTGGACCAGGCCCAGGCCGCGCTCGCCTCCAAGGCCGCCGCGTAACGCGCCTCGCGTTTCCTGCATGTCAGGGAACGCTTGCCGTCACGGCGTCAGTTGTAAGAGAAGGGAGCCGGGCCGCTGGGCCGGCTCCCTTTTTCTTTTTGCACCGTTTTCTTCCCCACGCTTGCCGGGAACCGCCATGCTCGACGCGCTGAAAGACGAACTTCTGTCGCAGGTCAACGCCGCCGCCGACCTCTCGGCGCTGGACGAGGTGCGGGTCTCCGCGCTCGGCAAGAAGGGGCGCATCACCGGCTTCATGAAGGAGCTGGGGAACCTCACGCCGGACGAACGCAAGGAGCGCGGTCAGGCGCTGAACGCGCTGAAGGACGAGATCGCCGCCGCCATCGACGCGCGCAAGGCCGACCTCGCCGCAGCCCACCTGAAGGCGCGGCTGGAGGCCGAGCGCGTGGACGTCACCCTGCCGGTCCGCCCCGAGACCGAGGGGCGCATCCACCCGATCAGCCAGACGATGGACGAGATGATCGCCATCTTCGCCGAGATGGGCTTCTCGGTCGCCGAAGGGCCGGATATCGAGGACGATTTCCACAACTTCACCGCCCTGAATTTCCCGCCCGGCCACCCGGCGCGCGACATGCACGACACCTTCTATCTGCCCGACGCAGATGAGAAGAAGATGCTGCTGCGCACCCACACCAGCCCGGTGCAGGTCCGCACCATGCTGAACAACAAGCCGCCGATCCGCATCATCGCACCGGGCCGCACCTACCGCTCCGACTACGACATGACCCACACCCCGATGTTCCACCAGATCGAGGGGCTGGTCATCGACGAGGCGACCAACATGGGGCACCTGAAGGGCTGCCTCGTGGAGTTCTGCCGCGCCTTCTTCGACGTGGACGACCTGCCGCTGCGCTTCCGCCCCAGCTTCTTCCCCTTCACCGAACCGTCGGCGGAGGTCGATATCGGCTGCTCGCGCAAGGGCGGCGAGCTGAAGCTGGGCAATTACGGCGACTGGCTGGAAATCCTCGGCTGCGGCATGGTCCATCCGAACGTGCTGGAAGCCTGCGGCATCGACAGCACCAAGTACCAGGGCTTCGCCTTCGGCATGGGAGTGGAGCGCGTGGCGATGCTGAAATACGGCATCCCCGACCTGCGCACCTTCTTCGAAGCCGACCTGCGCTGGCTGAAGCATTATGGCTTCGCCGCCCTCGACATTCCCAACATCGCCCACGGCCTGACGCGCTAAGGAGCCGGACCCATGAAGTTCACGCTGTCCTGGCTGAAGGACCATCTGGAGACCGACGCCTCGCTCGACCAGATCACGGAGAAGCTGACCGCCCTCGGGCTCGAGGTCGAAGGCATCCAAGACCGGTCGAAGGAGCTGGCGCCCTTCCGCGTCGCCCATGTCGTCTCGGCCGAAAAGCACCCGGACGCCGACAAGCTGCGCGTGCTGATGGTCGATACCGGCGCCGGCACCCTGCAAGTGGTCTGCGGCGCCCCGAATGCGCGCGCCGGCATGAAGGGCGTCTTCGCGCCGGAGGGGACCTATGTCCCCGGTTCCGACATCACGCTGAAGAAAGGCGTCATCCGCGGCGTCGAGTCGAACGGCATGATGTGCTCCAAGCGCGAGCTGAAGCTGTCCGACGAGCATGAGGGCATCATCGAGCTGCCGGACGACGCCCCCGTCGGCGCCGGCTTCGCCGACTATGCCGGGCTGAACGATCCGGTCATCGACATCAACCTGACGCCCGACCGCGCCGACTGCGCCGGGATCCGCGGCATCGCCCGCGACCTCGCCGCCGCCGGCATGGGCACGCTGAAGCCGCTGACCGAGGGGCATCTGGACGCCTCGCCGGTCGCGGGGACCTTCGCCAGCCCGGTCGGGGTTAGCATCGATGTGCCCGAGGCCTGCCCGCTGTTCGTCGGCCGCTATATCCGCGGCGTGAAGAACGGCCCGTCGCCGAAGTGGTTGCAGGACAAGCTGGTGTCCATCGGCCTGCGTCCGATCTCGGCGCTGGTCGACATCACCAACTACCTAACCTTCGACGCCGCCCGTCCGCTGCACGTCTTCGATGCCGACACGGTGAAGGGCAACATCACCGTCCGCATGGGCCGCGAGGGCGAGACGTTGGCGGCGCTGAACGGCAAGGAATACGCGCTGGACGCCGCCATGACCGTGGTGGCCGACGACGAGCGGGCGGAGGCTCTGGCCGGCATCGTCGGCGGCGAGCCGACCGGCTGCACCGAGGCGACTGTCAACGTCTTCGTCGAGGCGGCGCTGTTCGACCCGGTGCGCACGGCGCAGACCGGCCGCCGGCTGGGCATCGATTCGGATGCGCGCTACCGCTTCGAGCGCGGCGTCGATCCGGCCGCCGTGTTCGCCGGCATGGAACGCGCCACCCGACTGATCCTGGAACTGTGCGGCGGCGAGCCGTCGGAACTGGTGGTCGCCGGGGCCGAGCCGCAGTGGAAGCGCAGCCTGAGCTTGCGTCCGGGCCGCGTCGCCGCGCTGGGTGGCGTCGATCTGCCGCGTGAGCGTCAGGTTCAGATCCTGACCGATCTGGGCTTCACCATCGAGAGTGAGGATGCCGAGGGCCGTCTGGTCGTCGGCGTTCCGTCCTGGCGCGCCGATGTCCATGGCGAGGCCGATCTGGTCGAGGAGGTTCTGCGCGTCCATGGCTTCGACGCCATCCCGGCGACGCCGCTGCCGCGCGAGACGGTGCTGACCCGCCCGGCCCTGACGTTGAAGCAGCGCCGCGTCGCGCTGGCCAAGCGCACGCTGGCCGCCCGCGGCCTGTCGGAGGCGGTGACCTGGTCCTTCCTGTCCGGCCCGGTCGCCGGGCTGTTCGGCGGTGGCGAGCCCGGCCTGCGGCTGGTCAACCCGATCAGCAGCGATCTCGACGTCATGCGTCCGTCGGTCCTGCCCAACCTGATCCAGGCCGCCGGCCGCAATGCCGACCGCGGCTTCGCCGACGTGCGCCTGTTCGAGGTCGGGGCGGCCTTCCGCACCCCGGCGCCGGACGGGCAGGATACGGTCGCCGCCGGCATCCGTGCCGGTGCGGCTGTGCCGCGCCATTGGTCGGAGAAGGCCCGCGGGGTCGACGTGTTCGATGCCAAGGCCGATGCGCTGGCGGTGCTGGAGGCGGTCGGCGCCCCGGCCGGCAACCTGCAGGTCACCACCGATGCGCCGGGCTGGTATCATCCCGGCCGTTCCGGCGTGCTGCGACTCGGCCCCACCGTGATGGCCCGCTTCGGCGAGATCCATCCGTCGGTGCTGGACGCGCTGGGCGTCAAGGGGCCGGTCGTCGGCTTCGAGGTGATGCTGGACGCCGTGCCGCTGCCCAAGAAGAAGGGTGGTACCGCCAAGCCGATGGTCCAGCTCTCCGCCTTCCAGCCGGTGGAGCGCGATTTCGCCTTCGTCGTCGACCGCAAGGTGGAGGCCGACAAGATCCTCCGTGCCGTCAAGGGCGCCGACAAGGCGCTGGTCAAGGATGTCGCAGTCTTCGACGTCTATGACGGGCCGGGAGTGGGTGAAGGTCGCAAGTCGGTCGCCGTGTCGGTCACCTACCAGCCGACCACCGCAACCCTGACCGATGAAGCGATCGAAGCCGTCGGCCAGAAAATCGTCGCGGCGGTGGTCAAGGCGACCGGAGGAAGCCTACGCGCTTGAGAAAAACCCTCCGGGGTTGAAATTACCGTTGTGTAAGAGACAGGGCCTCCGCTTCGGCGGGGGCTCTTTTCGTTTGTCCTACCTGAAGGATTCACGAAAGGCTCCTTCAAGATAGCCCACCGCGCAATCATATGATGAATTGCTGATTGATGAATCTCGAGTGCATTCGCTAAGGGAAAACTCTGGGGCTGTTTGTTGCAATTCAATGTTTGACGCCAGGACGTTGATCTATGGGAAGATTGGGGGGCAGGATTGTTTGTCCCCGGTGGACCCACGATGTGTTCGATGTCACGATTACGGCACAGGCGATGCGTGCATTGCCTTGGCAAGTCGAATGCCCATCACACTGCAAGCGACGAAGCGGGGGAAGTCTATGGTTGATCCAGCGGGCGGTCAGGCAACCAAACCGGAGTCCGGCAGGCCACTCATCCTGGTGGTGGACGACGACCGCTCGATCGTCGAGGGGCTGGCGATTCTGCTGGACGGCTGGGGGTACGAGGTGGTCAAGGCGCTCAGCGCCGCCGCGCTGGAGGCACAGCTCGGTGGGTTGGGCCGGGTGCCGAACCTGATCATCGCCGACCATTACCTGCCGGCCGGCCGCACCGGCCGCGAGGTGGTGGAGCGAGTCCGCACCGAAACCGGGCAGCAGGTCCCGGCCATCATCCTGACCGGCGACAGCACGCCCGAGCGCCGCGACGAGGCCCAACTGATGGGCTGCGAGCTGCTGTTGAAGCCGGTTCAGGTCGGGCCGTTGCGCGAGGCGGTCGAAGCGCTGTGCAGCCGGTAGGGCCGATTTATTCCGAGTGAAGGTGAGGTTGCTGCAACCGGCCCGTCAGGCGGCCGGTCCTGCTGCGGAACGGGGCAGGTCGATCTCCGGCAGCACGGCGAGGAAGGCATCGACCACCGCCGGGTCGAACCGCAGACCGGCCAGCCGGCGGATTTCATCCACGGCCTGATCGCGGCCCAGCGCCGGACGATAGGGCCGGTCGCGCGTCATGGCATCATAGGCGTCGGCAACGGCGACGATGCGGGCGCACAGCGGGATCGCCGCCCCGGTGCGGCCGTCGGGGTAGCCGGTGCCATCCCAGTTCTCGTGGTGCCAGCGTGCCACCGCCGCCCCCAGATGAAGATGGGTCGGACCGTCGGCCAGATGGCTCGCCTGGTTCAGCAGGTTGGCGCCGGCCAGCGTGTGGGCCTGCATGGCGCTGCGCTCCGCCGCATCGAGCGGTCCGGGCTTCGACAGGATCGCCGAGTTCACCGCGGCATTGCCGATGTCGTGCAGAATGGCCGCGAGGCCGATGATCTCCAGCGTCGATTCGTCCAGCGTGTCGGCGAAGAGAGCGTCGGCATGCAGGCGGCGGGCGATCCGTTCGGTGATTGCGGCGATGCGCAGCGACCGGCTGAACCGGTCGCCCCCCGTCCCGTCCTCTGCTGCATCCGCGCCCATTTCAGTGCAGGCGGCCCCCTCCTTGGCAGGTCCGTCGGCGGTCAGCGCGCCGCGGCCGCGTTCGGCCAGATCGGCCAGCGCCGCCAGCGTGCCCTGCTGGGCGCGGTAGAGCTGCTCGTAATGGTGCAGATTGTCGAAACCGACGGAAATCTTGCCGCAGAACACCTCGATCAGCTTGCGGTCCAACTCCGACAGCGGCCGGTTGGAGCGCAGGTAGACCACCGTTTCCCGGTCGTTCGGCGTGCGGATGTAGAGCGTGCAATGGTCGCCGGCAAAGACATGCGCCCGCCTTTCCAGGCAGGCGGTCACCGCGGCCAGCACCGCCGGATCGACATGGCCGGCGGCGGGTTCGTTGATGAGATCCTCGAACCGGCCCGATCCAGCCAGCACATAGAGGCTGTTGCCGGTTGCTGCCTCGACCGGCTGGTTGCTGCTACCCCGGCGTCCGGCACCGCCGCGCTGCACGCACAGGATGGCGTCCGGCCCTACCCCCAGCAGGCCCGACAGCTGGGTCAGCACGCCGGCCGCGAACAGCTTCATCGAGCGGGCGCGGAACAGCGACGACGACGCCTCGATGATCTTCTCCAGGCCACGGCGGTTGGCGTCGATCGCCACGATGTCCTCGTAGGAGCGGAGCGCCGCGACCGTGGTGGTGAACAGCTGCTGGGCGGTCAGCTGGGTCTTCGCCTTGTAGTCGTTGATGTCGTAATCGAGGATCACCGCCCGTTCCGGCGCCTGTCCCGGCTGGCCGGTGCGCAGGATGATGCGCACGTTGCGGTTCTGCAGCTCTTCGCGGATGTGGTGGACCAGCCGCAGGCCGGCATCCTCCGTCTCCATCACCACGTCGAGCAGGATCAGCGCGATGTCGCTCTCCCGAGCCAGGATCCGCCGGGCCTCCGCCGCCGAATGGGCGGACAGGAAGCGGGCCTTGCGGCCCTTGAAGGCGAAGTCGGACAGGACGAGCTTGGTGATCGCATGGACCTCCGGCTCGTCATCGACAATCAGCATGGTCCAGCGGCTGCCGGGCGCCTCCCCGGCGGCGGCACCATCTTCGGGGCCATTTCCGAGGGCGTCTTCCGGGGCGGTGTCGTCGAGGAAGACCAGATCCTCGTCTGCCGACTCGGGGGCCGGCTCGGATGCCGGATCGGTGCGGGGGGCGTCCTCAGGTCCGGTCGGGTCGGCGTCGGTCATGGCTCTTCATTCGTGAAAGGGTCATGAGGACGGGCTTGGCCGGCCCGCATGGCGGTCGTTCATCAAAACGTATCCAGCTCGATCACCGTACAATCGAGCGCACGTTGTGCCAACGTGCCGCAGGCGGTGTCGACCTGCAAGCGCGTGAAGGGGGCGACGCCGACCTCGTACAGCAGCCGGCCCTTGCGGAACACCGGCCAGACCATCGCAGGCAGGTCGCGATAGGCGCTGCCCGGCCCGGCGGTGAACTCCTTCCAGGCGCGCAGACCCTCGGCGTAGCTGACATATTCGCCGAGCTTGATGCCGTAGAGCATGCCCGGCTCGACCGGCGGCATCCCCGGCAGCGGATAGGGGGCGGCCACCCCGACCAGCCCCTGGACCGGCGCCAGGGCGCGGGTGCCGGCGGGCAGGGCCAGCGTCGCCTCGCCATCGGCCGCACCGATCAGCGCCACCACGTCGCCCTTGCGCAGGGTGAAGCTGCGCCGCTTGCGGTTGGCCAGGATCTCGGTCGCGGAAATCGGGCCGGCGGCGACGACATAACCCTCCGCCGGGGTCTGCGCCGCCTTGTCCCAGGCCGCCCGCGGGACGACCGCGGCGCTGCGGTGGGGTGCGGGCGCGTCCGCCGGCTGGTTGGCGGCGGGCTTGGACGGCCGCGGCCCTTCGCCGCCGATTGCCGGCCGGCCGGTGACCATCAGCGCCGGGTCCAGAGAATCGGCAGGGACATAGCCGATGGGCTGGCCGCCGATGGCGATCTCTGTCCAATAGGTGCCGCGCGGCGTGCCGAGTGCGTTGAGCGCCTTGCCCTGCTTCAGTGTCATGACGATGCGGGCATCCTCGCTGGGACCGATCCGCACCTCGATGTCGCGGTTCAGCACCACCTCGCCGGTCAGCGGGGCGCCGATGGCGACGGGGCTCTGCGCCCAGGCCGGCGGGGTTGCTGCAACGATGCCGGCACAGGCGAGGAGAAGGGCGAGCGCCGGGAGGAGGCAACGGGGCGGCACGGCGATCATTGGGCGGCTTCCTTGGCGGACACCGGTGACGCGGCGGGCGGCGGGGCAAGCGGCGGCTTCCGGCGGCCCAGCAACTGGCCGCCGACGAGGTCGTGGATCGCGTCGGCCAGCAGCCGCACCGGCTTGGGCGCCGTGCCGCGGGCGCGGTGCAGGGCGATGTCGACGTCCGGCAGGTCGGGAAAGCCCTCGGCCGCACCGATGCGGCGCAGGCTGGGCGGGACGGTGCAGGCCTCCATCGCCGTCACCCCCAGCCCGCCCATCACCGCGCCATGGACGGCGACGACGCTCTTGCTGGTGAAGGCGACGCGCCAGTCGCGCCCGATCCCGTCCAGGGCGGCGACGGCGATGTCGCGCACGACGCAGCCCTTGGGGAACAGAGCCAGCGGCAGCGGATCGAGGCTTTCCACCGGACGGTAGGCCGGCAGCGGCGAAGCGGGGTCGAGCGGCGGGGCGACCCAGGACACCGGCTCCTGCCGCACCAGCTCGCCGCCCGCCTCGCCGGCCTTGCGGGTGATCAGCGCCAGGTCGTAGCGGCCCTTCTCGATCTCCGCCACCAGATCGGGGCTGTTGTCGCAGACGACCTCGACCATCACGTCGGGATAGGCGGCGTTGAAGCGGGCCAGGATCTCCGGCAGCAGCATGGTGGCGTAGTCGTCGGGGGTGCCGATGCGCACGCTCGCCACCGTCGGGCTGCGGTGCATCAGCGCCAGCACCTCGTCGTTCAGGGTCAGCATGCGGCGGGCATAGGCCAGCAGCACCTCGCCGTCGCGGGTCATGCGCACGCCGTGGGTGTCGCGTTCGAACACGCGCTTGCCCACCGTGTCCTCCAGCCGGCGCACCTGCTGGCTGACCGCCGCCTGGGTGCGGCCCAGCCTTTCGCCGGCGCGGGTGAAGCTGGCGCTGTCGGCCACGGCGACGAAGGCGCGCAGCAGGTCGGTATCGAGATTGGCGGGCATCTGGGGAACCGGAAGTTGCCGCTTATTCAAGCAGAGCGCCGGCCCGTCCGCAACGGCGCGGTCATTACGAATCGTGATGACACCATAATGCCTATTCGTTTCCAAGGGATTGGCGGACCCCCCATTGTCGGCCTCCGACCCCTTTGGAGTTTCCGATCATGTCGCTGTTCGCCGCCTGGACCGGCACGGTTCTCGGTGCCGCCCGCATGGAGCCGCCCGCCATCCCGACCCCGGCCATGCCGGAACCGCGGCGCTTCCGCCTCGCCTACAATCCGCTGCCGTCGACCGTGCCCGCGTTGGGTTATCGTCTGACGGTGGATCACGCGCCGTCGTCCGTGCGGTTGCCGCTGGCAACTCCGGGCCGCCAGCGTCTTGAGAAGTAGGCAATCCGCAGCCTATCCTGCCGCCGATAACTATGCGGGCAGGAGTGGGCGATGGCGCGGGTCTATGTGCTGTACACCGGGGGCACCATCGGGTGCGTGACCAATCCCAACGGGGCGCTGGCGCCGGTGCCGGGCATGGAGTTCGAAAAGCTGGCCCTGTCGGTGCCCGGCCTGTCGGACCACCGGATAAAGGATTATCCGGACCTGAGCTGGACCATGGACTGGTTCGACCGCACGCTCGACAGTTCCAACATGACGCCGGCGGACTGGGTCGCCATCGCCCGCCGGCTGCTGTCGGTGTACGACCGGTATGACGGCTTCGTCGTGCTGCACGGCACCGACAGCATGGCCTACAGCGCGTCGGCCCTGTCCTTCCTGCTGCCCGGCCTGTCGAAGCCGGTGGTGTTCAGCGGATCGCAGGTGCCGCTGTCCTTCACGCTGAGCGATGCGTCGGCCAATCTGGTCGGCGCCATCGTGGCGGCCGGCACCCTGCCGGTGCCGGAGGTCTGCGTCTATTTCGACACCAAGCTGCTGCGCGGCAACCGGTCGTCGAAGGTCGACGCCAACCGCTTCGCCGGCTTCGATTCCCCCAACTTCCCGCCGCTCGCCACCATCGGCAGCGTGTTCGCCCGCAACGAGCCGCATTGGCTGCCGATGCCGGACAAGCAGGTTTCGCTGGCCGAGCCGAACAACCGGGCCAAGCGGATGGCGGCGCTGGACGCCCTGCCGGCGGCGCTGGCGGGCTTCTCCGTTATCATGCTGTGGCTCTATCCCGGCATCCGCGCCAGCACGGTGTCGGCGATGCTGACCGGCACCAGCCCGGCGGCGAAGGGGGCGATCGTGCTGGCCTATGGCGAGGGCAACGGCTCGACCGATCCGGACTTCCTTCAAGCGCTGTCGGCGGCGGTGAAGGCCGGGGTCGTGCTGATGGACAACACCCAGGTGCAGCGCGGCGCGGTGCTGCCCGGCGCCTATGCCACCGGGCTGGCTGCCGTGGGTGCGGTCGGCGCCTATGACATGACGCCGGAAGCCAGCTACGCCAAGCTGGTCTGCCTGTTCGCCGACGGGCTGGACGCGGCGGCGGTCAAGGCGGCGATGCCGGTGCCGCAGGCCGGCGAGCTGACGGTGATCGGGGACTGAGACCCGCCCGGCCGGAGGCGGGGGCCGCGCGGGCCGTCCGCCTCCGGCACTGGCTTACAGGCCCGGCTTACTGGCCCATGCCGGGCTGGGCCGGGGCCATGGTGCCGCGGTTCATCGTGCCGTTGCCCATGGTGCCTTGGTTCATGGTCCCGGTGCCCATGGAGCCATTGCCCATCGAACCCTGGTTCATCGTGCCCTGGTTCATCGAACCTGAGCCCATGCCGCCCATCTGGCCGCTCCCCATCTGGCCGCCCATGGCGCCGCCGGTCGAGCTGCCGTAGCCGGTGTTGGCCTGGCTGCTGTACTGGGCGAGCTGCTGAAGCTCCATCTGGTCCTGCATGACGACGACCTGCTTGCCGCGCCGCTCGAAGGAGGCCGGGGGCAGCATGACGGTCTGGCCGGACTTGGCCAGCTTCAGCTCGACCATGGTCTGGCCGTCGGCGCCGGTGGTGACGTTCTGGATGGTGCCGGCGACGGGGCCTCCATGGCGGTGGACCACCCGCTTGCCGATCATGTCCCGGCTGGCCTGGACGTCGCGGGCGCCGGTGTCCATCGTGCCGTTGGCGACGGCGTTGGACTTGGCGGACCCGCCGGTCTGGGCATGGCCGGGCGCGGCAACGGCCATCAGCATCAGGGCCGGAACCGCGGCGGCGAGAAACTTGCGCATGTCATCCTCCCGGATTGAACCACAACAGGGGAGGCGCCGCGCGGGAGCGGCACCGTCCTGGGTGTGATGACACCCGAACGGCCGTTTTGTTGCGCAAGTTGTACGGAATTGCCGATCTGCACAAAAAAGGCGGACCGAAGCCCGCCTTTCCGTTTTCCTTACTCGTCGCCCATCTTGAGCGCGGCGATGAAGGCACTCTGCGGGATTTCGACCTGCCCGAACTGGCGCATGCGCTTCTTGCCTTCCTTCTGCTTGTCCAGCAGCTTGCGCTTGCGGCTGATGTCGCCGCCGTAGCACTTGGCGGTCACGTCCTTGCGCATGGCGCTGATGCTCTCGCGGGCGATGATCTTGCCGCCGATGGCGGCCTGCACGGCGATCTTGAACAGCTGGCGCGGGATCAGCTCCTTCAGCCGTTCGCAGAGCTGGCGGCCGCGGCGTTCGGACTGGCTGCGGTGGACGATCATCGATAGGGCGTCGACCGGCTCGGCATTCACCAGGATCGACAGCTTCACGAGGTCGCCTTCCTCGTAGCTGTCCATCTGGTAGTCGAAGCTGGCATAGCCGCGGCTGATCGACTTCAGCCGGTCGTAGAAGTCGAACACCACCTCGTTCAGCGGCAGGCGATAGACCAGCATGGCGCGGGCGCCGGCATAGGTCAGTTCGATCTGCTGGCCGCGCCGCTCGGTACACAGCTGGAGGACGCCGCCGAGATACTCGTCGGGCAGCATGATGGTGGCCTTGATCCACGGCTCGTCGATGTGGTCGATCCGCATCACGTCGGGCATGTCGGCCGGATTGTGCAGGTCCCGCACCGTCCCGTCGGTCATCGTCAGCTTGTAGACCACCGAGGGGGCGGTGGTGATGAGGTCGAGGTTGAACTCGCGCTCCAGCCGCTCCTGGATGATCTCCAGATGCAGCAGGCCGAGGAAGCCGCAGCGGAAGCCGAAGCCCAGCGCCGCCGACGTCTCCGCCTCGTAATGGAAGCTGGCGTCGTTCAGCTTCAGCTTGCCCAGGCTGTCGCGCAGCCGCTCGAAATCGGCGGCATCGACCGGGAACAGGCCGCACCACACCACGGGAATCGACGGCTTGAAGCCGGCCAGCGCCTCGGAGGCCGGCTTGCGCTCGTCGGTGATGGTGTCGCCGACCTTGGTCTGGGTGATGTCCTTGATCGCGGCGGTGATGAAGCCCATCTCGCCCGGCCGCAGCTCGCCGGTCAGCAGCGCCTTCGGGGTGAAGACGCCGACGCGGTCGACGTCGTGGGCGCTGCCGGCGGCCATGAAGCGCACCTTCTGGTTCACCTTCAGCACGCCGTCGACGACGCGCACCAGAATGACGACGCCGAGATAGGGGTCGTACCAGCTGTCGACCAGCAGCGCCTTCAGCGGCGCGTCGGCATCGCCCTTGGGTGGCGGCAGCCGCTTGACCACCGCCTCCAGCACCGCGCCGATGTTGAGGCCGGACTTGGCCGAGATCTCCACCGCGTCGGAGGCGTCGAGGCCGATCACGTCCTCGATCTGCTGCTTGATCCGCTCCGGCTCGGCGGCGGGCAGGTCGATCTTGTTGAGGACCGGGATGATCTCGTGGTTGTTGTCGATCGCCTGATAGACGTTGGCGAGCGTCTGCGCCTCGACCCCCTGGGAGGCGTCGACCACCAGGATTGAGCCCTCGCAGGCGGCCAAGCTGCGGCTGACCTCATAGGCGAAGTCGACGTGGCCGGGGGTGTCCATCAGGTTCAGCGTGTACTGCTTGCCGTCCTCGGCCTTGTAGAGCAGGCGGACGGTCTGGGCCTTGATGGTGATGCCGCGCTCGCGCTCGATGTCCATGCTGTCGAGCACCTGTTCGCGCATCTCGCGCGCGTCGAGGCCGCCGCACTGCTGGATCAACCGGTCGGCAAGGGTCGACTTGCCATGGTCGATGTGGGCGATGATCGAGAAATTGCGTATGTGCGAGAGGTCAGTCATCGGGGCCCAAACAAGCGAGAGTTTGCCGGGAACATAGGGCGGACAGGGGATGGGCGCAATGATGGTGTGTCGGCGGGGGCCGCGGAGGGCGTACGGGCGGTTGCGGAGGGGCGGAGTGAGGGGTGGGTGGAACGGGATGGAACGTTTTTCGGCGGGGTATTCACTGTTCCATCGGGGGCGGGCGGGGCAGAGGGCCGGCGGGGAGTGGAACGTGTGGAACAGGATGGAACGGTTTTCCGGGGGGTGTTCAGTGTTCCATCCGGGCGGGCGTGTGGGGGGAGGACGGGCCGCGGGGCGGCTTCGGCGGAGCGGGCGGAGGTGGCGGATCGCCACTGTCGGGGCATGCGGTGCCCTCCGCGGGTGGGGGAGGGCGTAGCGTAGCATGGATGGGGGAGAGGGGTAAGAGTGGGGTGGAAAGTGAAGTAGGGGCTTGGATTAATGTTGCGATGGGTTGGGAGTTCGTTGGGACACCCCGATTTCTGAGCCAGTCGGCGACATCGCGCAGCGGAATGGTTTGGCCGGCCACAGCGCGTGAGCGGGCTTCGGTGATGGTGTGAACCAACAGTGCTTCGATAGGTAACTGAGGAGCAGTTTCAAAGTTGGTTGTGTATCGGACATTGAATCGTTCATGGAGGCAAATTTGCTTGAAAATCTATTAATGAAATCTCATTTTTGGCGCCCAGAGTTGCTGTGCGCCGCACAATAATTGAGTCGAAAGCCAGTGTGTGCTACCGTGGGAAAAGTCGGACAATTGATTGTGGCGTTTCAATATGACCAATATTGCCCACTTTTCGGTCGCTACCCGCCTGACCCGGTTGCTTGGCGAGACATACAGATCCAGTGAGGCGGCTCTCAAAGAGCTTGTTGATAACGCCTGGGATGCCGATGCCAATAATGTTTGGATCACTCTTCCTGCGCCTCTGACTAATGACGCCATCATCGTTCAGGACGATGGTAGTGGAATGACGGGGCATGAACTTCGAAGCGAATACCTTAATATCGCGAGCGATAAGCGTGCGCGAACCGGCGAAAGAACTCCGAAATTTAATCGCAGGGTTAAGGGAAGAAAAGGAATCGGAAAATTTTCCGGACTTATGGTTGCTGGTCATATGGCAATTGAGGCGGTAGCTCGGGGTCGGCAATGCAAAATTTTGATAGACAAGAAATCACTTATCGAAAATCCGAATGACCTTGAAGCGGTACCGTTACCTTTTTCAGATGAGCCCCTTGTAGGGGCAGCGACTGGGACGAAGATTGTTCTCTCAAGCCTCGACCAGAGTTTGAATTTTCCGAATCCTGATCGCTTGCGTGAATTGCTAATTCATGAATATGGCAGAGAGGATGGGTTCAGGGTTTTTGTGAATAATGTGCAGCTGTCCATTGAAGACGTTCCAGGGCAATCATCTCACGCATCTGCAGAATTGCCAGACGCTGGGTTAGTAAATTTGCGATTTACGGTAGCGGATGGCAGGAAAATTCCAAAGTTTCCGGGCATTATTCTTAGAGTTGATGGGAAAACTGTTGGCAGGCCTGTCCTGTTCGGATTGGATGAAGACGATGAAATTCCACAAAAGCTGGTCAAACGTGTTTATGGGGAAGTCGAGCTTACAGGTCTTGAGGATGCTGTGACAGCTGATTGGGGGGCTATAATTGAGAACAGCAAAGCTTACATAGAGGTTAAGGAGTATGTGGTTAAAACTATTAAGGAAGTGCTTCGCTCTGTCCATTACAGAGAGATGAATTTACAGAAGGCGCGGATTGAGAAAAAGGTCAGGCAAAGGCTCCAAGAGATCCCTGAGTTTCGCCGTAAATATGCTCAAGAGGCTGTAGAAAGAATTTTGAATAAGTTTTACGGAGAAAGTGATGAGCGGGTTGTGACTGTGGTAGAAGTTGCTCTGGATGCAATGGAGCACGACGTCTATTGGGCTATCATAGATCAAATAGCCGCTTCTAGCCATGGGGATGTAAGTAATTTTGCTGCGTCACTTGAGCAGTTTGGTTTGATCGAGCTTTCGACGATAGCTATCCAGGCTAATCGCCGGCTACAGTTTCTCGACTATCTTGATGAGCTAATTCGAAAGCCGGAAACGTTGGAGAAGGATATTCATCAAGCTATTGAAAATAGCCTTTGGGTGTTTGGAAGAAAATATTCTTTAATGTCTTCCAACATTACTTTGCGCAAAATAATAGAGAGCTACTGTGGATCCTCGTTTAAGGGTAATCGTGCATCAAAAAGGCCGGATTTGCTTCTGTCTCAAGATTACGGTGATAGATATCTACTGGTCGAGTTCAAGCGTGCGTTTCACAGCATCACAAGAGACGATATAGCGCAGGCAGAGAAATATAGGGATGATCTATCTAGTAAGCTTTCATCAAAAGCAAGGATGGAAATAATAATGGCCGGAAAGGGGCGGGTTGATACAATAGATATTAATAGGCTTGCTGATGGTATATTCATAGAGTCTTACGAGAGTATCATATCATCTGCAAGAAATGATTTGGAGTGGCTGGTTAGGTCTTTGTCTCATTAATCTTTGTTCGTTCCGTAATTTTGGTGAGGTGGCTAATTGTTTCCGGGATTTCGGCAGTAACTAATTGCGTCAGCGCTTTGCTGGCAGATGTTAGGACGCCGGGAAGGCCGGAGACCGCCTCGCCATTGGTGACGGATTGCACCGGGGGAACTGGGCGGGTGCCACGGGCGACCGCCAGCATCTCGTCGCGCAAATCATGCAAGGTCCGCATTCTCGGGTTTCCTGGCGTCCTCGGGGTTCTTCAACGCAGCGGCTGGTTAAGCGCTTTGAGTATGCGCTAGGCGAGGGGATGCGGCTATCAGATTTGCCTTCGCGCGGGCAGGGGACGCGCGAGAGGCAATGCGGTTCGGGACTCTCGGGGTGTCCCTCACCCTCCCCACGCCTTCGGCGCGGGTCCCCGCCCTCTCCCAGGGCGGGAGAGGGTGACGGGCGCGCTTTGGCGCGCCGCCAAGGGGCATGCTGCCCCTTCGCAATCCCCTGGCAAAGGCTGGCGCCTTTGCTGCCCCCTCACCCTGACCCTCTCCCCAGGGGGGAGAGGGGATTGGGGGTGGTGCGGTGCGGGGCGGGCCGTTACCGCCCCCTCGGCTTCGCCCGCGCGGTCGGCTCCGCCTCCAGCGGGTTGTCGGGCCAGTAATGTTTCGGGTACTGGCCCTTCAAATCCGCCTTCACCGCCTTGTAGGCGTTGGCCCAGAAGCTCGCGAGGTCGCGGGTGACCTGGACCGGGCGGCGGGCGGGGGACAGCAGGTGCAGCAGCAGGGGCACCCGGCCGCCGGCGATGCGCGGGGTCTCGGCCAGGCCGAACATCTCCTGCAAGCGCACCGCCAGCACCGGCTCCTCGCCGTCATAGTCGATGGGGATGCGGGAGCCGCTCGGCACCTCGACGTGGGTCGGGGCCTCGGCGTCCAGGCGGGTCTTGAGGTCCCAGGGCAGAAGGGCGCGCAGCGCGCTCGACAGGTCGATGCGGTCCAGATGGGCGCGGCGCGACACGCCGTCGAGGAAGGGGGCCAGCCACTCCTCCAGACCGTCCATCAGGGCGGCGTCGGACAGGTCGGGCCAGTCGTAAGCGTCGCCCTCGCGGGCGCGCAGGAACATCACGCGGGTGCGCCATTTGCGCAGCTCGTCGGTCCAGGGCAGGCAGGTCGGGCCGAGCGCGCGGATGCCCTCGATCATCGCGGCGGTCATCGCCTCGGCCGGCGGCTTGGCCAGCTTCTCGTCCTTCAGGATCAGGGCGAACAGCATGCGGCGGCGCCGCGCCAGAACCGTCTGCTCGCGCGCGTCCCAGGCGACGATGGTCTCCGTGCGGATGTCGTCGGCGAAGCTCTCCTCCAGATCGGCCAGCGTCACCGGGGCGGCCAGGAAGATGCGCGATTCGCGGGCGGCGCCGTCGAGGTCGGCGATGGCGAGCCACTCCTCAGCCGACAGCGGCTCGGCCTGCTGGAAATAGGCGCCGCGCCCGCCCGACAGGCGATACTGTGCCGCCACGCCGCCCGGTTGGCCGCCGGGACGGTGCTGGCCGATGCGGTCGGGATAGGCGAGCGCCACCAGCAGGCCGACGGCGTTCGAGTCCATCGCGTCGTCGTCGCGCACGCCGAGCTGGCGGCGCCACTGCCGGGCCTGCTTCACCGCCTGCTGCGCCCCACCGCGGTCGACGCTGAGGCCGCGCGCCGCGCCCTGGCCGCCGCGCTCCTCGCCGCGCAGCAGATCGACACGCAGGCGCAGGTCGGCGTCGCGGAAGCCGGGTTGGCTGCGGACGATGTCGCGCTCGCCGAGCAGGGCCGCGACCAGACAGGCGAGCGCGCCCTGGCCCATCGCCTTGCCGGCCAGCATCATGTGGGCCAGACGCGGATGCACGCCGAAGCCGGCCATGCGGCGGCCGTGCGGGGTGATGGCGCCCGATTTGTCGAGAGCGCCGAGGCCGGTCAGCAGCTCGCGCGCCTGGGCCATCGCCGCTGTGGGAGGCTGGTCGAGCCAGGACAGGCTGGCGGGGTCGGACACTCCCCACACCGCAAGCTCCAGCGCCAGCGGGGCGAGGTCGGCGTCGGCGATCTCCGGCGTGGTGAAGGGGGCCAGCGCCTTGTGCGTCGCCTCCGGCCACAGGCGATAGCAGACGCCGGGCTCCAAACGGCCGGCGCGGCCACGGCGCTGCTCGGCGGAAGCCTGGCTGACCTTCACCGTCGCCAGACGGGTCATGCCGCCGCGCGGGTCGAAGCGCGGAACCCGCATCAGACCGCTGTCGACCACGATGCGGATGCCCTCGATGGTCAGGCTGGTCTCGGCGATGGAGGTCGCCAGCACGATCTTGCGCTGGCCGGGCGGGGTGGGGCCGATGGCGCGGTCCTGCGCCTCGGCCGACAGGTCGCCATAGAGCGGGGCGATGACGGTGTTCGGGCCGAGGTCGGACTGGTCGAGCAGCGACTGGACGCGGCGGATCTCGCCGACGCCGGGCAGGAAGACCAGGGCGTTGCCGGGCTCCTCGCGCAGCGCGCGGCGGACGGCGGCAGCCACCGCGTCCTCGATGCGGGTGCCTTGGGTCGGGGCATCGAGGTGGCGGGTCTCGACCGGGTAGGCGCGGCCCTCGCTGGTCACCATCGCGGCGGTGCCTTGCGCGTCCGCGAGAAGGGCGGCGACCGGGGCGGCGTCGAGCGTCGCCGACATCACGACGAGGCGCAGGTCGTCGCGCAGCGCGCCGCGCGCCTCCTGCACCAGGGCGAGGGCGAGGTCGCTGTCGATGCCGCGCTCGTGGAACTCGTCGAACAGGACGGCGCCGACGGCGGGAAGCTCCGGGTCCTCCTGAAGCTGGCGCAGGAACAGGCCGTCGGTCACCACCTCGATCCGCGTCTTCGGGCCGACCTTGGTGTCGAGGCGGACGCGGTAGCCGACGGTCTCGCCCACCGCCTCCCCCAGCATCGACGCCATCCGGCGGGCGGCGGCGCGGGCGGCGAGGCGCCGCGGCTCCAGCACCAGGATCTTGCGGCCCTTCAGCCAACCGGCCTCCAGCAGGGCCAGCGGCACGCGGGTGGTCTTGCCGGCGCCGGGCGGGGCCTGGAGCACGGCGGTGCCGCGGCTGTCCAGCGCCTCCAGGAGGGCGGGCAGGACGGGATCTATTGGAAGGGGCGGCAGGGCGGGGAAGGCGGGCTTGCTCATGGGGGGAGTCTGCTGCCGCGAACCGGAGCGAAAGGCAATGCTTTTCGGGCGCCGGCAGGCGCGGCACGCGCCAAAAGGTCGCAGGGGTGGGGGAGCGGGAGAGGGGTCGCGACCGATGGCCTTAAAAACTGTATGGTTTTGCCGTCGTCGGGCTTTTTCGCACCTCAAAGGGACCCATGACCGATATCCACGACGCCGCCCTGTTCCTCGCCCACGCCTGTGCGCTGGAGGAGGACGCCGCCAACCGCTTCTCCGACCTGTCGGAGGCGATGAAGACCTATGGCAACCAGGAGGTCGCGGCCTTCTTCGGCCAGATGGCGAAATTCTCGCGCCTGCATCTGGCCGAGGCGCGGGAACGGTCGGGCTTCCGCAAGATCCCCGATCTGGCGCCGGAAGACTTCCAGTGGCCGGACGGCGACAGCCCGGAAGCGGCCTCGATGGAAGGCTCGCACTATCTGATGACGGTGGAATACGCGCTGGAGCTGGCGCTCGACAGCGAGCGGCGCGGGCAGGCCTTCTACGCCGAGGTGGCGAAGACCACCACCGACGCCGAGGTCCGCATGATGGCCGAGGAGTTCGCCGCCGAGGAGGCCGAGCATGTCGCCCAGCTGGAGGTGTGGGCCAAGCGCTATCCGGCTTTGCAGGGGTAAGTGGCTTCCCCCTCTCCCCCCCGGGGAGAGGGTCGGGGTGAGGGGGATGCATGAGGTGAATTCAGTGGGGAGCGGGCAGTGGGCGATGCTTGGAAATCCTCGCTGTGCAACCCCCTCACCCTAACCCTCTCCCCGGGGGGGAGAGGGGATCTTGAGACGGGCCAGTCGCTTACTTTGACAAAGCGGACCAGTCGATCTCGTACACCTTGTCGGCCGGCTGGTAGGTCTTGAAGGCGGCGATCACGTCGTCGACGCTGACGCCGCCCGGCACGTTCTGGATTTCATAAACGACCGAGCTGCCGCTGGTCGGGCCGACGTCGGCGCTGCGGTGGGCCTGCGAGACCAGCCCTTCGCCGGCCTTCTTGATCATGATGGAAGCCATGCATCCGTCTCCTGTTGCGACTCGCCCGACGGCAAAACCATAAACAAAAAGTGGTTTAACCGGAAGGCGGAAAGAACGGCGACGTTTGCACTGCGTCATTTTGGGAGGGGCGCTCAGGGCAGGGAGGCGGCCTCCGTCACCGGAGCGCGGCCGGGCATGCGGTCGGGCTGAGCGCCGCGCAGCGCTCCGGCGATGCCGCCGGTCAGCCAGACCGAGAAGGCGTTGCGGCCGGTGGCGCTGGCCTGATCGCAGGCGGCGGTGGGGGCGGCACCCTCGTAGTCCTCGGGCTCCACGGCGCCGCCGCCGTAGTTCCACAAGGGCAGCGAAGCGGCGGTGGGCTGGGCAGATGGCTCGGCGGCCGAGGCGCTGGAGATCAGGCTGGGCACCTGCCGGGCTGGGCGGCTGTGCACCTCGATCAGGGCGACGCGGATGCCGGCGGCCCAGGCGCGGTCGATGAAGGCGCGGACCTGCCGCTCGGTGGCGGTGGAACCGGCGACGGCACCGGGCGCCCCGCCAGTCAGCCAGGCCGACGGCGTCGGGCCGCAGCCGCGCCGGTATTGCAGGGCCACCTGATCCTGCACATAGGTCTGGCCGCGATAGAGGCGCATCAGGCCGTTGCCGTAACGCTGCAGCTCGTCGACCGGGCCGCGGCTGGCGGTCAGCAGGTTGCGGTCGATCAGGATCAGCGTCGGCTTGACGGCGATCAGCCGGTCGAGCAGCGGCTCGAAATCGGCGAACTGGGCCTGACGGTGGACGATGCGCAGGAATTCCAGATTGGGCACGCCGCGCTCGGCGGCGACCTTCGCCATGCCGTGCTCGTCCAGCGTGGCGTCGCGCAGGGCGGTGTCGCCCAGCGCCACCACCATCACCGAATTGGGGAGGCGGGCGGCCCGCTCGGCAACCGTGTTGATGCGGTTCAGATTGTACCAGGCGAAGGGCTGGTCGTAGAGCATAGACCCGGTCCACAGCACCCCCAGCGCCGCCAGCCCGGCCAGCACCAGCGGTGCGATCAGCACCGTCCCCAGCACTCCCCAGCGCCGCCTGCCGCGCCTGGGCGTTTCCGCGGCGGCGGCTTCCCCGGCGTCGGGGGAAACGGATTGCGGTTCCGGGTGAAGCTCCTGCGGGTCGAGATGGGACATCGGGCGTCTCCGGGCGTGCTGCGGCTCCTCCCACAACGCGCGGGGGAGGCGAATCGACACGCGGTAATTGGGGGTATCCCCAAGGTCCCGGAACACCTCCGCCGCAGGGTCCCGGTTTGCCGAACGTGCCGTTTGTGTGTAGGCTCCGACCATGGAGGACGGCCTTGCCGCAGGGTTGGCCCCTTACAACAGGATTGGGCGATGAGCACCGAGATCCGCACCTTCAGCATTCCCGACGCCGCCGCCGAAGAGGCGCAGGCGGAGCTGTCCAGCTTCCTGCGGACGGTCGAGGTCCAGCGCATCGAAACCGCCTATGCCGACGGGGCGTGGCGCGTGCTGGTGCTGTTCACCGACCTCCGCCGCAAGGAGGAATCGCAGCAGATCGAGGCCGCCATCGCCGCGGCGCTGAACGGCTGGCGCGACAGGGCCGCCGCCCAGGCCGGGGTGACGCGCGACGCCATCCTGGCCGACGATCTGGTGCAGGAGATCGCCCGCTTCGCTCCCACGACGGAGCATGAGCTGTCGATCATCGTGAATGCCCGCGGACAGGCCATCTCGCCCCAGGGCGGCGAGATCGTGCAGGTGGTGCGCTCGACGCTGGACCTGCTGATCGATTGACCGGCTTGTTCTACTCCGGGACGAGCACCGGCGGAGTCCTATCCGATTCGGCAAGGCGGTGCACAGCCAAAAGCTGTGGCGGAACTGCCGTAAGCGTCAGTTGGTTCGGGCGGCTTGGTATGCCAGGATTTCCCCTTCACTGGCACCGGTGGATGGGATGGCTGTGGCTTCGAAGGATCATCCGAAACGTCGTGCCGCAGCACCGCACGTGGCTACGGCGGACGCGGTGTGGACCATGGTTCCGGACTATCGGAAGATGGCTCAGGAACTGGCCAAGCTGGGCGCGGAAGCCGCCCGGCGTGCCCGCATGACCGGCAACGGGCAGTACGACCGGCTCGCCCACACCCTGACCAGCCGGGCGGACGAGATCCTGGACGATCTGGAGCGCGGTCGGAAGATTTGACGGCGGGATTGGACGGTTGGGAAAAAGGAAACGGCGCCCGGAAGGGGCGCCGTTTTTTGTTTTCGCAAGTCTGCCGCAAGTCCGCCGGATGCCCCCTCGCCTCAACCCTCTCCCCGAAGGGAGAGGGGCGTGCCGGGGGCAATCGGCCTCAGACCCGGCTTCAGACCACCTTGGCGCCGTGCATGGCCGCGATCTGGTCCTTGCTGTAGCCGAGCTGGGCCAGGACCTCGTCGGTGTGTTCGCCGAGCAGCGGGGAGCCGGTGACCTCGACCGTCATGTCCGAGAACTTGATCGGGCTGCCGACGGTCAGGTACTTGCCACGCTGCTTGTGGTCGACCTCGACGACGGTGCCGCTGGCGCGCAGCGACGGGTCGTTGGCGATCTCCTTCATCGACAGCACCGGCGAGCACGGGATGTCGTACTTGCGCAGGATGTCGACGGCCTCGAACTTGGTCTTGTCCTTCAGCCAATCCTCGATGATCGCGAAGATGTCGAAGATCTTGTCCTGACGGGCGAGAGCCGTGTTGTAGGCCGGATCGTCGATCCACTCCTCGCGGCCCAGAGCCTTGCAGATCGGCGCCCAGGCATGGCCCTGGATGGTGAAGTAGATGTAGGCGTTGGGATCGGTCTCCCAGCCCTTGCACTTCAGAACCCAGCCCGGCTGGCCGCCGCCGCCGGCATTGCCGCCGCGCGGAACCACGTCGGTGAACTTGCCGTGCGGGTACTGCGGGTATTCCTCCAGGTAGCCGACGCGGTCCAGGCGCTGCTGGTCGCGCAGCTTGACGCGGCAGAGGTTCAGCACGCTGTCCTGCATCGACACGGCGACCTTCTGGCCCTTGCCGGTCTTGGTGCGGGCCATCAGGGCGGTCAGGATGCCGATGGCGAGGTGCATGCCGGTGTTGCTGTCGCCGAGAGCGGCGGCGGACACGGTCGGCGGGCCATCCCAGAAACCGGTGGTCGACGCGGCGCCGCCGGCGCACTGGGCGACGTTCTCATAGACCTTCAGGTCCTGATAATGGTGGCCGTCGCTGAAGCCCTTGACCGAGGCGACGATCATGCCGGGGTTCAGTTCCTTGATCTTGTCCCAGCTGAAGCCCATGCGGTCCAGCGCGCCGGGGCCGAAATTCTCGACCAGCACGTCGGATTCCTTGATCAGACGGGTCAGGACTTCCTTGCCCTCGGCGGTCTTGGTGTCCAGCGTCAGGGAGCGCTTGTTGCTGTTGAGCATGGTGAAGTACAGCGCGTCGGCATCCGGGATGTCGCGCAGCTGGCTGCGGGTGACGTCGCCGGCGCCCGGACGCTCGACCTTGATCACGTCCGCGCCGTACCAGGCCAGAAGCTGGGTGCAGGCGGGGCCGGCCTGCACGTGGGTGAAGTCGATGATCTTAATGCCTTCGAGCGGCTTGGTCATGACTGCAACACTCCCTTATTTCGCGTTGTTTCAGTTTGTCTGCTGGAGTCGATCTTCGGAGATCGGCCCTGATTCGATCTTCAGGGCCTGCTCCCGTGGTCCGCTCGCACTCAGCCGGCCGCAGCGACGCCTGATTGGGCGGCGGCTTCGAGGTCGGTGAGGCGGCGGCGCAATTTCCGCTCTTCGGTCCAGCGGGCGGTTTCGTCCCGCACCACGGCGACGATCCCGGTCACCGCACCGTCGGTCCCGCGCAAAAGCGCGACGGTGAAGGCGATCGACAGGCTGTGCCCGTCCTTGTGGACCGCCGGAACCCGAAGCAGGTCATGGCCGTAGCGGGTCTCGCCGGTGGCCATGGTGTTTTCGTACCCATCCCAATGACGCTGGCGCTGGCGTTCGGGAATGATGATGTCGAGCGACTTGCCCATCGCCTCGTCGGCAGTGAAGCCGAACATCCGCTCCGCCGCCGCATTCCACAAGGTGATGGCGCCGGCCGGATCGGACACGATGACGGCATCGCCGATCACCGCCACCAGCTGTTCGCAATCCACAACCGCGGGCGAACCCGCTGCTGTCCTCTCGTCCATGTCGATCTCCTTGGTGCCCGCCCCCTCTTGGATTGGGCACCGGGGGAGCCGGTGCGGCGCTGGCCCGTAAACCGCCGCCGCACTGACATTATCGATACGGTATACCAGATACCATATCTCTGGCAAGAGGATTTGAGCGCTTTGCGAACTGTTGTTTGCGCGAACCTTTTGGGGGAGGCGGCAAAAAGAAAAAGGGCGCCTTGCGGCGCCCCTTCAGGGTTCCAGGGGCGGATGGCCCCCGGCGGGTGGGTCAAGGGAGGGGCGGAGCCCTCCCTTGCCTCGTTAAGCCCGTTATGTCGGATCAGACGTCCAGCAGCAGGCGGCGCGGATCCTCGATCAGCTCCTTGATGCGGACGAGGAAGGTAACCGCTTCCTTGCCGTCGATGATGCGGTGATCGTAGGACAGCGCCAGATACATCATCGGGCGGACCTCGATCTTGCCGCCGACGACGACCGCGCGGTCCATCGTCTTGTGCATGCCGAGGATGGCCGACTGCGGCGGGTTGATGATCGGGGTCGACATCAGCGAGCCGTAGACACCACCGTTGGAAATGGTGAAGGTGCCCCCGGTCAGCTCGTCCATCGACAGCTTGCCGTCGCGGCCCTTCTTGCCGAGCGCGGCGATGGTGCCCTCGACGCCGGCGAAGTCCAGCTGGTCGGCGTTGCGCACCACCGGAACCACCAGACCCTGCGGCGTGCCGACGGCGACGCCGATGTCATAGTAGTTCTTGTAGACGATGTCGGTGCCGTCGATCTCGGCGTTGACGGCCGGGATCTCCTTCAGGGCCTGGACGGCGGCCTTGACGAAGAAGGACATGAAGCCGAGCCGCACCTTGTGGCGCTTCTCGAAATAGTCCTTGTACTCGGCGCGCAGGGCCATCGCCGCCGACATGTCCACCTCGTTGAAGGTGGTCAGCATGGCGGCGCTGTTCTGGGCCTCCTTCAGGCGCTCGGCGATGCGCTGGCGCAGGCGGGTCATGCGGACGCGCTCTTCCTGAGCGGCGCGCGGACGGTCGCCCTGGGTGCCGGCGGCCCACTGGACCTTAGGGGCCGGAGCCGGAGCGGCCGGCTTGGCGGCGGGAGCGGCAACCGGGGCGGCGATGACGTCGCCCTTGGTGATGCGGCCGTCCTTGCCCGAACCGGCGATGGCGGACGTGTCGACGCCCTTCTCGTCGGCCAGCTTGCGGGCGGCCGGGCCGGAGGCGGCGATGTTGCCCGGAGCGGCGGCGGCGGCCGGGGCGGCAGCCGGGGCCGGGGCGGCGGCGGGAGCCGGAGCAGCGGCCGGAGCGGCGGCGGCCGGGGCGGCGGCAGCGCCGGCGCCTTCGGTGAGGACGCCCAGCAGGGCGCCGACTTCGACGTTCGCACCTTCCGCGGCGACGATCTCGGCCAGCACGCCGGCGGCCGGGGCGTTCACCTCGAGCGTGACCTTGTCGGTCTCCAGCTCGACCAGCGCCTCGTCCATGGCGACGGCCTCGCCGGCCTTCTTCAGCCAGCGGGCGACCGTCGCCTCGGAGACGGACTCACCCAGCGTGGGGACCTTGATTTCGGTAGCCATTTCTTATTCCTCGTTCGTCTTCTTGTTCGCTTGGGTGAGGGTCAGCGGACCGTCAGGGCTTCATCCAGGAGCTTGGCCTGCTCCTTGTTGTGGCGCTTCAGCAGGCCGGTCGCCGGCGAGGCGGTGGCCGGGCGGCCGACATAGGACGGGCGGCCGGCCTTGTGGCCGACGTCCTTCAGCACGGCTTCCAGGCGGCGGTCGGCGAAGAACCAGGCGCCCTGGTTCTCCGGCTCTTCCTGGCACCAGACCAGCTCGGCGTTCGGATACTTGGCGAACTCGGCCGCCAGCGCATCCTTCGGGAACGGGTAGAGCTGTTCCAGGCGCAGGATGACGACGTCCTTGATGCCGCGGCTCATGCGCTCCTGCAGCAGGTCGTAATAGACCTTGCCGGAGCAGACGACGATGCGGCGGATCTTGTCGTTGGCGGCCAGATCGTTGGCGGTCTCGCCCAGCACGCGGTGGAAGGTGCTGCCCGGACCCATCTCCGACAGGTCGGAGATGCACAGCTTGTGGCGCAGCAGCGACTTCGGCGTGAACAGCACCAGCGGCTTGCGGAAGCTGCGGCGGATCTGGCGGCGGAAGACGTGGAACAGGTTGGCCGGCGTCGTCACGTTGCAGATCTGCCAGTTGTCCTCGGCGCACATCTGCAGGAAGCGTTCCGGACGGGCGGACGAGTGTTCCGGACCTTGGCCCTCGTAGCCGTGCGGCAGCAGCAGCACCAGGCCGGACATGCGCAGCCACTTGGACTCGCCCGACGAGATGAACTGGTCGATGATGGTCTGCGCGGTGTTGGCGAAATCGCCGAACTGCGCTTCCCACAGCACCAGATTGTGCGGTTCGGCCAGCGAATAGCCGTATTCGTAGCCGACGACCGCGGCTTCCGACAGCGGGCTGTCATGGACCTCGAAGGTCGCCTGGTCCGGGCTGACGTGGCAGAGCGGGACGTACTTCTCTTCGGTGTTCTGGTCGTACATCACCGCATGGCGGTGCGAGAAGGTGCCGCGGCCGGAATCCTGGCCCGACAGGCGGACGCCGGTGCCCTCGGCGACCAGCGTGGCGTAGGCCAGCGCCTCGGCGGTCGCCCAGTCGATGCCCTCGCCGGTCTCCAGCGTCTTCTTCTTGGCTTCCAGCTGGCGCGCGATCTTGGAATTGATCGCGAAGTCCTTCGGGTACTCGCAGAGCTTGAAGCCGATCTGCTTCAACTTGTCGAGCTCCACGCCGGTCTCGCCGCGGTGGGCGGTGTTGGCGCCCTGCGCCTCCAGCCCGGCCCACTTGCCTTCCAGCCAGTCTGCCTTGTTCGGCTTGTAGGTGCTGGACGCCTCGAACTCGGCCTCAAGCTTCTTCATGAAGTCCTGGGTGATCTGGTCGCCCTCGGACTGGGTGATGACGTTCTCCGCCACCAGCTGCTTGGCATACAGCTCGCGCGTGGTCGCGTGGGAGCGGATGTTCTTGTACATGATCGGCTGGGTGAAGCCCGGCTCGTCGCCCTCGTTGTGGCCGTGGCGGCGGTAGCAGACCATGTCGATCACGACGTCCCGCTTGAACTTCTGGCGGAACTCGATGGCGATGCGGCTGACATGGACGACGGCTTCGGGATCGTCGCCGTTCACGTGGAAGATCGGCGCCTGCACCATCTTGGCCATGTCGGAGCAGTACACGCCCGACCGCGAATAGGTCGGGTTGGTGGTGAAGCCGATCTGGTTGTTGATGATGAAGTGCATGGTGCCGCCGGTGCGGTAGCCGCGCAGCTCCGACAGGCCCAGCGTCTCGGCCACGATGCCCTGGCCGGCGAAGGCGGCGTCGCCGTGGATCAGCACGCCCATCACCTGCTCGCGCTCGAGGTCGCGGCGCTGCTGCTGCTTGGCGCGCACCTTGCCCAGCACGACCGGGTTGACCCATTCCAGGTGGGACGGGTTGGCGGTCAGCGACAGGTGGACGATGTTGCCGTTGAAGTCGCGGTCCGACGAGGTGCCGAGATGGTACTTCACGTCGCCGGAGCCCTGGACGTCCTCGGGGCTCGACGGGTTGCCCTGGAACTCCGAGAAGACGGCGGAGAAGGGCTTGCCCATGAAGTTGGTCAGCATGTTCAGACGGCCGCGGTGGGCCATGCCGACGACGGCCTCCTTAAGGCCGAGCTGGCCGCCGCGCTTCAGGATCTGCTCCAGCGCGGGGATCATCGACTCGCCGCCCTCAAGGCCGAAGCGCTTGGTGCCGGTGTATTTCAGCTGCAGGAACTTCTCGAAGCCCTCGGCCGCGGTCAGCCGCTCCAGGATGGCGCGCTTGCCGTTCACCGTGAAGTCGGTGTGGTTGCGGCCGCCCTCGATGCGCTCCTGGATCCAGGCCTTTTCTTCCGGGTCCTGGATGTGCATGAACTCGACGCCGATCGTCCCGCAATAGGTCTTGTGCAGGATGTCGAGGATCTGGCGCAGCGTCGCCGTTTCCAGGCCGAGCGAGTAATTCAGGAAGATCGGACGGTCGAGGTCGTCCGGGCCGAAGCCGTAGGTCGCCGGATCCAGTTCCGGGTGCGGCTCGCGCTTCTCAAGACCCAGCGGGTCGAAATGCGCATTCATGTGGCCGCGGACGCGGAAGACGCGGATCAGCATCAGGGCGCGGATGCTGTCCAGCGTGGCGGCGCGCAGCTGCTGCGGGCTGATGCCGCCATAGACCTGCTGGGTGTGGGACAGCATGGCGCCGTTGCCGGGGCCGTTCATCGCCGCGGCGGCGCCGTTCGTGGCAGCGCCGTTGGGGGTGGCGACGATGAAGCTCTCGGCGACCGGGTCGCGCTTGGCCTTGGGGTCCTCCAGATCGGACACGGTCCAGGACGCGCCGCGCAGCTCGTCCAGGACGGCGCGCGAATCCTCGTCCAGATCCTGGAAGAAGCTGTTCCAGCTGGGATCGACGGCGGCCGGGTTGGACAGGTAGCTGGCGTAGAGCTCGGCGACGTAACCGGCATTCGAGCCGAAGAGGAACGAGGTCTGTTCCAGATTTGCCGACATGGTTTCACCTCGGGCCGTGAGCCCGATTCCCTGTGGGAGATGATCGCGAGTGATGAAGGGGGCGGGAGATCGATGGATACCCATGTGCAAGAACCGGCGAGGGGAGCCGGTGGGATGCGAGGTGGGATGCCGTACGCACCGCCGACGCTTGCATATGGGTTCCCAGGACCAACCGTCCAAGAGGATAGGCCGAAGGGGCGGCGGGCGGGGCACCGCAGCGTCCCGCCCGTCAACCTCTTCGAAAGGCGTCCTCTTTTCAAAGGCCTGAGGCCGCGGGCGTCACGTCGCCGTGACGCCCGCAGGCGATCAGCCCTTGAACACCTTCAGCATGGTGGAGCCCAGGCTGGCGGGGCTGTCGGCGACGGCGATGCCGACCGACTTCATGAAGTCGATCTTGAAGTCGGCGGTGTCGTTGCCGCCGGAAATCACCGCGCCGGCATGGCCCATGCGGCGGCCCGGAGGAGCCGTGCGGCCGGCGATGAAGCCGACGACCGGCTTCTTGGTGCCCGAGGCCTTGATGAACTCGGCGCCGCGGACTTCGGCGTCGCCGCCGATCTCGCCGATCATGATGATGCCCTCGGTCTCCGGGTCCTTCACGAACAGCTCCAGGCTGTCGACGAAGTTGGTGCCGTTGACCGGGTCGCCGCCGATGCCGATGCAGGTGGTCTGGCCGAGGCCGGCCGCCGTGGTCTGCGCGACGGCTTCATAGGTCAGCGTGCCGGAGCGCGAGACGATGCCGATCTTGCCGCGCTTGTGGATGTGCCCCGGCATGATGCCGATCTTGCACTCGTCCGGCGTGATGATGCCGGGGCAGTTCGGGCCGATCAGGCGGGTCGCCGAGCCGTTCAGGGCGCGCTTGACGCGGACCATGTCGAGCACCGGGATGCCTTCGGTGATGCAGACCACCAGCGGGATCTCGGCGTCGATGGCTTCCAGGATCGCATCGGCCGCAAACGGCGGCGGCACATAGATCACGGAGGCGTTGGCGCCCGTCTTCTCGACCGCCTCGGCGACGGTGTCGAAGATCGGCAGGTCGAGGTGCTTGGCCCCGCCCTTACCCGGCGTGACGCCGCCGACCATCTTGGTGCCGTAGGCGATGGCCTGCTCGGAGTGGAAGGTGCCCTGGGCTCCGGTGAAGCCCTGGCAGATCACCTTCGTGTTCTTGTCGACGAGAACAGCCATGTTACGCGGCCTCCTTCACGGCCTTGACCACCTTTTCGGCGGCATCGGCGAGGTTGTCGGCCGAGAGGATCGGCAGGCCGGATTCGGCCAGGATCTTCTTGCCCAGATCGACGTTGGTGCCTTCCAGGCGCACAACCAGCGGAACGTGCAGGTGCACTTCGCGCGCCGCGGCGACCACGCCCTCGGCGATCACGTCGCAGCGCATGATGCCGCCGAAGATGTTGACCAGGATGCCTTCGACGTTGCTGTCGGACAGGATCAGCTTGAAGGCCGCGGTGACGCGCTCCTTCGTGGCGCCGCCGCCGACGTCGAGGAAGTTGGCCGGCTCGCCGCCATACAGCTTGATGATGTCCATGGTGGCCATCGCCAGGCCGGCGCCGTTGACCATGCAGCCGATGTTGCCGTCGAGCTTGACGTAGTTGAGGCTGTGCTTGGCGGCCTCGATCTCCGACGGATCCTCTTCGGCCTCGTCGCGCAGCTCTTCCACGTCCTTGTGACGGAACAGCGCGTTGTCGTCGAAGTTCATCTTGGCGTCGAGCGCCAGGATGTCGCCCGAGCCGGTGACGATCAGCGGGTTGATCTCGACGATGGCGCAGTCCAGGTCCACGAAGGCCTTGTAGGCGGCCTGGATGAACTTGGCGGCGGCGCCGACTTGCTTGCCTTCCAGCCCCAGCGCGAAGGCGACCTTGCGGGTGTGGTAGCCCTGGATGCCGGTGGCCGGGTCGACCGCGACCTTGATGATCTTCTCGGGCGTGTTGTGGGCGACCTCTTCGATCTCCATGCCGCCTTCGGTCGAGGCCATGATCGTCACGCGGCCGGTGGCGCGGTCGATCAGCATGCCGAGGTACAGCTCGCGCTTGATGTCGGCGCCTTCCTCGATGTAGAGGCGTTTGACCTCGCGGCCTTCCGCGCCGGTCTGCTTCGTCACCAGGACGCTGTTCAGCATCTCGGCGGCGTTCTTGCCGACCTCCTCGATCGACTTGACGACGCGGACGCCGCCCTTGCCCTCGGGGTTGTTCTTGAAGCGGCCGGCGCCGCGGCCACCGGCGTGGATCTGGGACTTCACGACCCAGACCGGACCGCCCAGCTCGCGGGCGACCGTCTCGGCCTCCTGCGGGGTGTAGGCAACGCCGCCGCGGGGAACCGCGACGCCGTACTTCTTCAGCAGGCTTTTCGCCTGGTACTCATGGATGTTCATCGGGCGTCCATCTGTTTTTTGTTTCGGCTGACGAGAACGGGTCGACTGAAGGACAAGACGGGCGCACCACCGGCGTCCACCCGGCCCGGACAGGGGCCGGGCAGACGCCGGAGACCGCGCGATCCGTTCTTTAGGAAGCGGCCTTCTCGGCGTCCAGCTTCTTGACGACGTCGACCAGCGTCTTCACCGCGGCGACGGAGTTCTGGAACATCGCCTTCTCTTCGTCGTTCAGCTCGATCTCGATGATCTTCTCGACGCCGCCGGCGCCGATGATCGTCGGGACGCCGACGTAGAGGTCGTCCTGGCCGTACTGGCCGCTCAGGTGGGCGGCGACCGGCAGAACGCGCTTCTGGTCCTTGAGGTAGGACTCGGCCATCTGGATGGCGGACGCGGCCGGGGCGTAGAAGGCCGAGCCGTTGCCCAGCAGCTTGACGATCTCGGCGCCGCCGTCACGGGTGCGCTGAACGATGGCGTCCAGCTTCTCCTGCGTGGTCCAGCCCATCTTGACCAGATCGGGCAGCGGGATGCCGGCGACGGTGGAGTAGCGCACCAGCGGGACCATCGTGTCGCCGTGGCCGCCCAGCACGAAGGCGGTGACGTCCTCGACCGAGACGTTGAACTCTTCGGCCAGGAAGTAGCGGAAGCGGGCCGAGTCGAGCACGCCGGCCATGCCGACCACGCGCTCCGGCGGCAGGCCGGACGCCTGCTGCAGCACCCACACCATCACGTCGAGCGGGTTGGTGATGACGATGACGAAGGCGTTGGGGGCGTGCTTGCCGATGGCCTCGCCGACGGTCTTGCAGACGCCGCTGTTGATGCCGATCAGGTCGTCGCGGCTCATGCCCGGCTTGCGCGGGATGCCGGCGGTGACGATCACGACGTCGGCACCCTCGATGGCCGAGTAGTCGTTGCCGCCGGTCAGGCTGACGTTGTAGCCCTCGACCGGGGCGGCCTCGGCGAGATCCAGAGCCTTGCCGGCGGGGGTGCCGGGGACGATGTCGAACAGGACGACGTCGCCCAGTTCCTTCTGGGCAGCGAGCAGAGCCAGCGTGCCGCCAATCTGGCCGGCACCGACGAGCGCAATCTTCTTGCGAGCCATGGAGCGTTCCCTAAAACGTTTGAGCGTCCCCCATTCAGCGGGAGACTAGAACCGTTGGTCATTCTAACGTCTTAGGGATCCAGCGCCCCGAGATTTCGGAAGCGTAGGTAGCGCGTTTTGTCGCGGAGGGCAAGCATGACCGCAAGCGGAGCATTGCAGCGTTGCGTCGCACCCCCGATGATCCTTTCCAAACGCCGGAGCGTTGGGCTTTATACGTATGGTTCGCGTCCGGTCCTTACCTTGTTCGAATATGGTCGAAGGAGAGCGCAGATGGCCAAGCTCGTGGCCCGTTTCATTCCCGGTCTGACCATGTCGCTGGCGCTTGCCGCCGGTGTCCTGGGGGCCGGTGCAGCCCAGGCCCAGACGGTCGGCGACTACACCGCCGCCATGGCCGCCGCCCCGATCACAGACCCGGCGGCGGAGGCCAGCGCCGCCTATTGCCGGCCGCTGACCAATTACGTCTACACCTCGATCCCCGACAACCAGCGCTCCAGCTGGGTGATGCCGCTGGTGACGTTGGACGGGACGCAGTCGGCGGAGATCTCCGCCAAGCGCGACGCCTGCCTGAAGGTGCGCCAGCAGGCGCTGATCGCCTTCGACGCCGGCACCGGCGAGCAGATCGTCACCCCGGCCGAGGCGATGGAAGGCCCGACCGACCGCGGCCCCTATTACAAGGAGCCGTCGCCCGACGCCCCGATCCCGCACACCGGCCGCGCCACGCCGCGCCAGCCGATGCCGCGCGGCGGCGTGCAGTAAGGCTGAAAACAGTCAGGGCCCGACGCCGTAGCGTTCCAGGTGGCGGGCCATCTCGGCGGCGGACAGCGGGAAACCGCTGCCCTGCCGGGCGTTCAGCATCGCCCGCGGGTGGATGCCGGCGGCGCGCGCCTGGATCTGCATGGCGCAGCGCATCGACAGGCCGGCGCGCCAGACCAATGCTGTGACCGCCTGCGGGTCGTGGGCGTCGAGGATCAAATCCACCACCTCCGGCGCCACGCGGGCGCGCAAGGTCAGCGCCGCGCGCACGAAGCCGGTCTCGTTCCAGGACATCGCATCGCTGAGCGCCGTTTCGTCGAGCTTCCCCTGCCGGTGCAGACGGACGGCGCGGCGTTCCGGCGGTTCTGCCGAGTCGGGCGCCTCGGCCCAGTCGATGCGGCGGCGGGTGGTCGCGGCGATCTCCGCCACCGTGGCGTCGTCGAGATCGCCGCGGCGGCGCAACGCCTCGACCACCGCCAGATCGACGAAATCGGCCAGCCGCAGCGCCAGCCGGCGGGGCAGGGCCGGGCGGCGGGCCAGCTTCTCCCGCCAGTCGGGATGGTGGGCCGACTGCTCCACCAGCGCTTCCAGAGTGGGTTCGGCGATCACCGCACCGCTGTTGTCGAGCAGGATGCCGGTCGCCTCGGCATGGCCGCTGCCGGCGATGGCGTCGGACAGGGCGGCACCGATGCTGTGGCGCCGGGCGATGGCCGACAGCGCCCAGCCGGCGGGGGCGGCGGCGACGATGTCCAGCAGGTCCTCGTCGCCGAGCGCCGCACAGCAGCGCAGCACCGGCTCCGCCACCGTCCGTTCGACATCGCGCGCCAGCGTCGCCACCACCGAGGGCGGGGCGCAGGCGATGTCCTTGATCGCCGTCGCCAGCGCCTCGCGGACGCGGACGATGTGGTCGCGGGCCAGCTGCTCCAGCGCGCGGGTCGCGACGGTGCTGACGGTGTCGGCCCCGCCCGGCGGCAGGTCGGGCAGCAGCCGGCACAGCTTGCGGGCCAGGGTGGAGCGCACGTCGGCATCGCCCATGCCGGCCAGCCGCGATTCGACCAGAACGTCGCCGACCTGACGAGCGATGCCGCGTCCGGGCCGGGGCGCGGCAGCGGGGGGCGGTTCCCGCACCGGGGCTGGCGCTGACGTTGGTTCCGGCGACTCGGCGAACAGATAGTCCATCAGCTCGGGCGCGACGCCGCACTCCGTCTCCGGCGGGAGATGGGCGGAAGGGTGGGCCGAGGGACGGGACGGGGAGCGCCGGGCTGTCACCGGACCTGAAGCCTTGTGGTTGGGCCGCGGCCGGAGCGGAGCGGCAGCTGTGGGATCATGCGAACCATCGAAACGCCCCCCTGGTTAACGGCCCCCTAATTCGGCGGCGGTGCGGCCTGTGACATCCGGCCCGTGACATCCCACACGTTTGGCGGCGGACCTCAGCGCCGCTTGGCCGCCGGGGTGCTGCCCAGCATGCTGCGCTGCGCCAGCATCGGCCGCGGCATCTGCCGGCCGCCCAGCACGCGGACCGGCACGGACTGTTCCAGCCGGTGCTTGTCGAACTGGTCGAAGATGCGCAGCAGCGCCTCCGCCGTGCCCTCGCCATACTGGATGTCGGTGCGGGCGCGGCCCAGTTCCGTGCGCAGCCCGTCGCGCAGCCGGCCGAACAGCGCGTCGAACAATGTCTGGAAATGCTCCTCGGCGAAGACGAAATGGCGGTCGCGCAGCTGGTCGGTCATCCGCCGCATGAAGGTCTGGCGCTGCTGGTGGAACTGCCGGAAACGCAGCATCACCCGGATGAAGGGCGTGTCGGCCAGCACCGCCAGCGTCTCCTCATGCGCCAGCCGCTGCCAGACCTCGCCATCGCGGTCGGTCCCCAGCCGGTTGAACAGGGCGATGACGCTGGCGTTCATCGCTTCCCATTCCTTTTCGTAGAACAGGGCGGTCAGGGTCGATTGCAGGCCGGGAAGGATCACCTGGGGAAAGCTGGCGCCGGTGATCGGATCCATGCTGTCGGGCAGCCGGCTGCGCAGGGCCGAAACCATCAGGCGGGTGACGAAGTCGCGGCGGCGCCCGCCGGCCCCGATCTGCGGCGGCTCTTCCCCGAGTGTTCCGGTGCCTCCGCCGCAGCCCCCGCAGCTCGACGCCGTGCAGGATTGACAGATCGAGGCGAACAGCGGCAGCACCGACGGCCAGTGCGCCATCATCAACCCCATGGCGCGGGTGAATTCCTCGCGCGACAGGACGCCCTTGGCGGTGAATTGCGGCTCCAGCGCCTCCTGAAAGGTGCTGACCAGAGCCTGGGCCGTGCGATGGTGGCGTTCGAACGGCGGCTGATCGGCGGTCATCCCACGCCCTCCCTCCCGGTTCATCCCAGCCGGCCGGCATGTGGGCCGGACGCGGTTACCGGAACAATTTATCCGGCATTTTATCTAATCCGGCTGTGACGGCCATCACAGGGCGGGGCCGGGGCAGGGGGAAGGGAAGGGGCGTTGCGGGCAAAAAAAGGGCCGCGTCCCAATTGGGCGCGGCCTTTAGTCTAGGGAGGAAACGCACTGCAAAATGCAGTAACGAGGCGGAGTTTAAGCCCACAGCCGTGTTAGCGGTACCACGGTTTTCGTATTGGTGCGGTGCGACATCCGCATAGCGCGGTATGAAATAGAGTTTGGTTTGCCCAGCCCCTATGCGGGAAGGCAGATTTCTGCCCGTTTCATGGGCAAGCGGCCGCTTGCGGGACGGGCGAACGATCAAATTCGAAAACCATCGCGCCAGGGAATGTTCGCAAACGAAAAAAGGGGGCGTCTCGCGACACCCCCCTTTTCCAATCCTATGCGGACCGCAGCGTCAGGCCGCCAGCTTCTCGCGGATCAGCGCCTTGGTTTCCTCGATGCCGTAAAGCTGGATGAAGGAGCCCATGCGCGGGCCGGTGGTCTGGCCCAACAGAACCTCGTACAGCGCCTGGAACCAGGCGCGTAGCTCGGTGAAGCCATGGGCCTTGCCGACCTCGAACACCTCGTTCTGGATGACGTCGGCGCGGGCGTCGGCCGGCACGCTGTCGAGCTTGACCAGCAGGTCCTGCAAGGCCGCGCGCTCGGCGTCGGTCGGCGCGCGGAACTGCTTGGTCGGCTTCACCTGATCCTGGTAGTAGCGCACGGCATAGCCGACCATGCTGTCGAGGAACGGGCTGTTCTCCGGCGTGGCGTCGGGCGCGTAGCGGCGGATGAAGCCCCACATGGCGTCCTTGGTCTCGGCATTCGCCGCACCGGCCAGATTGAGCAGCAGGTTGAACGAGACGTCGGAGCGCACCGCCGGCGGCTTGCCGTTGTGGATGTGCCAGGCCGGGTTCTCCAGCTTCTTCGCCGGCTCCTCGCCATGGACCCTGTCGACGAAGGTCAGATACTCGTCGACGGCGCGCGGGATGACGTCGAAATAGAGGCGCTTGGCCGACTTCGGCTTCTGGAACATGTAGAGGGCGAGGCTTTCCTGCGGCGCGTAGGCCAGCCATTCCTCCATCGTCAGGCCGTTGCCCTTCGACTTGGAAATCTTCTGGCCCTTGTCGTCGAGGAACAGCTCGTAATTGAAGCCTTCCGGCGGGGTGCCGCCGAGGATCTTGCAGATCTTGCCGGCGAGGTCGGCCGACGGGATCAGGTCCTTGCCGTACATCTCGTAATCGACGCCGAGGCCGAACCAGCGCATGCCCCAGTCGGGCTTCCATTGCAGCTTCACATGGCCGCCGGTGACCGGAAGCTCCACCTTCTTACCGTCCTCGTCCTCGAAGACGATGGTGCCGGCATCGACGTTGCGCTCCAGCATCGGCACCTGGAGGACGCGGCCGGTGGAGGGGGAGACCGGCAGGAAGGGGCTGTATGTGGCCTGACGCTCGGCGCCGAGCGTGGGCAGCATCACCGCCATCACCTCGTCGTAATGGCGCAGGATGCCGAGCAGCGCCTCGTCGAAGCGGCCCGACTTGTACCAGTCGGTGGAGGACTGGAACTCGTACTCGAAGCCGAAGCTGTCGAGGAAGGCGCGCAGCCGGGCGTTGTTGTGGGCGCCGAAGCTGTCATGGGTGCCGAAGGGATCGGGCACCTGGGTCAGCGGCTTGCCGATATTGGCCGCCACCATCTCCTTGTTGGGGATGTTGTCGGGGACCTTGCGCAGCCCGTCCATGTCGTCCGAGAAGCAGAACAGCTTGGTCGGAATGTCGCTCATGGTCTGGAAGGCGTGGCGCACCATGCTGGTGCGCGCCACCTCGCCGAAGGTGCCGAGATGCGGCAGGCCCGACGGACCGTAACCGGTCTCGAACAGGACATAGCCTTTGGCGGGCGGAGCTTTCGCGAAGCGCGCGACCAGTTTGCGCGCCTCCTCGAACGGCCATGCCTTCGCCTGCAACGCCAGATCCCGTTCGCCGGTCATCGTCGGACCCTTTCGAAACCACAAAGATAAAGTTGGGAATGAGGGCAAAGACCCTAGGGCCGGGCGGGCGTGGCGTCAACCTTGGGCGTCCGGCGCGAGAGTCCGGCGGGGTACGTGTTCCGGGCCACTTGCGGCCCCCGGTCGGGCGGTCCATCCTGCGCGGCCTGCGGGATCGTCCTTGCGGGCGTCGATGGGTTTGGCGGGGCTTCGGGGCGATGAGCTGGCTCTATCTGGTGGTGGCGATCCTGTTCGAGGTCGTCGGCACGTCGGCGATGAAGATGTCGGACGGGATGACGCGGCTCGGCCCGGCGGCGGTCGTGGTGGTGTGCTACGGCATCGCCTTCCTGCTGCTGGCCAAGGCTCTGCGCAGCATGGAGGTCGGCATCGCCTATGCGATCTGGTCGGCGACGGGCACCGCCGCCATCGCCGCCATCGGCGTCTTCGTGTTCGGCGAGTCGCTGACGGTGATGAAGGTGGTCGGCATCCTCCTGATCGTCGCCGGGGTGATCAGCCTGCACATGGCGAGCGGGCCGGCGTAAACGAAATCGGACGGCCGGGGGCCGGACCTGAACGAACGGGAGGAAAGGACACCATGACCACTGTGACCGCTGCCGTCTTCGATCCGCGGCTCGATCTTGAACTGAAGCGCGAGGTTCCGGTTCTGCCGGCGCTGCTCTGGCGGGCCTGGACCGAGCCGGAGCTGCTGATGAAATGGTTCACGCCGGCCCCCTGGCGGACCACCGCCTGCGAGATCGACCTGAAGCCGGGCGGCCTGTTCCGCACGGTCATGGAAGGGCCGAACGGCGAGAAGAACGACAACATCGGCTGCTACCTTGCGGTCGTGCCGGAGACGCTGCTGGTCTTCACCTCCGCCCTCGGGCCGGGCTACCGCCCCACCGGCAACAGCTTCCTCACCGCCTCCGTCAGTTTCGAAGCGACGGCCGCGGGCACCCTCTATACCGCCGTCGCGCTCCACAAGGACGAAGCGACGAAGACGCAGCACGAGGAGATGGGCTTCCAGCAGGGATGGAGCGCCGCGCTCGACCAGATGGTCGCCCTGGTGAAGGTCCTGTAGGGAAAGGGGCTGCCTACACCCCGACCCTGAACGGGTTCACCTGCCGGGCGGCGCGCTCCACCGCCTCGGCGGGGCCGGGGCGGCCGAGGAAATAGCCCTGGGCGAAGTCGCAGTTCAGGCCGCGCAGGGCCTCCAGAGTCTCGGCATCCTCCACGCCCTCCGCCACGGCGGTCAGGTTCAGGCTGTGGGCCATCTGGATGACGGCGGCGGTGATCTTCGCGCTGTCGTGGTTGCGGGTGAGGTCGGCGACGAAACTGCGGTCGATCTTCAGCTTGTCCACCGCCAGACGGCCGATGTAGGACAGGTTGGAATAGCCGGTGCCGAAATCGTCGATCGACACCTGCACCCCCATCGCCTTGATCCGGCGCAGATTGTCCATCACCAGGTCGGTGTTCTGGATCAGCATCGATTCGGTCAGCTCCAGCTCCAGCAGCAGCGGGTCGAGCCCGCTGTCGGTCAGCGCCCGCGTCACCGTGGCCACGAGGTCGCTGCGCTGAAGCTGCAAGGCCGACAGGTTGACCGCCACCGACAGCGGCAGCCCCTGGGTATGCCATTGCGCCGCCTGCCGGCAGGCCTCGGTCAGCACCCAGGCGCCGATCGGCACGATCAGGCCGCTGTCCTCGGCGATCGGGATGAAATCGCCGGGCGGCACCATGCCCTTGTCCGGGTGGTTCCAGCGCACCAGCGCCTCCGCGCCGGTCACGGCGCCGGTCTCCAGGCTGACCTGCGGCTGGTAATGGATCAGGAACTCCCCCCGCTCCAGCGCGCGGCGCAGGCCGCTGCGGGTCGACAAATGGGCCACCGCCTCGGCGTTCATCGCCTCGGCATAGAAGCGGTGGGTGTCGCGGCCGGCCGCCTTGGCATGGTGGAGTGCGGTGTCGGCGTTCTTCAGCAGGGTGGCGAAATCCTTCCCGTCGGCCGGGGCCATGGCCACGCCCGACGACAGGGTGAGGATCAGTTCCTGCCCGCCGACCTGGAAGGGAGCGGCCATCGCCTCGTGCAGGGAGGCGACGATCTCCACCACCGAATCGACGTCGGACTGGCCGGACAGCAGCAGGATGAACTCGTCGCCGCCGCCGCGGCTGACCGTGTCGGTGTCGCGCACCGCCGCCTTCAGCCGGTCCGCCACCGCGCGCAGCAGCGCGTCGCCGACGGCGTGGCCCAGGCTGTCGTTCACCGTCTTGAAGCGGTCCAGCCCGCAGGCGACCAGCGCCACCAGCCGGCCGTTGCGCTCCGACCGGGCCAGCGCCTGCTCGGTGCGGTCCTGCACCAGGATGCGGTTGGGCAGCAGAGTCAGCGCGTCGTGGCGCGACAGATACTCCATCCGCTCCTGCGCCGCCCTGCGTTCGGTGATGTCGCGGACGAGAACCAGCAGCCGGCGGTCGTTGCCGTCGATCACGGCCCGCCGCATGCTGACCTCCACCCAGAAGGTCGAGCCGTCCAGCCGGCGGGCATGCCATTCGAACAGCTGCGGCTCGCCGTCCGCGGCCTTGTGGATCCGGGCGGCGGCGTCGCCCCGCGTGTAGGGCGGCACGCCGGAACTGAGCTTTTCGACGGTGAGGTCGGACAGCGGGGCGCCCTCCACCCGGTACATCTCCCTCATCCGGCGGTTGACCTCCAGGATCTCCCCGCTGTCCAGGTCATGGATGAAGATGGCGTCGGTGACGTTGTCGAAGATGGTGCGGACGCGCTCCTCGCTGGCGGTCAAAGCGGTGACGGCGGTGCGCAGGCTCTCGGTCTTGCTTTCGACCTGCCGGCGCAGCAGCAGGACCCAGACCAGCGCGCCGGCGCCCAGGACGGCCAGCCCGGCCAGCAGCTTGACCAGCAGGTCCATCGTCTGCGGGCTGACCAGACCGGTGAGCGGACGGCCGAGCCAGCGCTCCTCCACCGCCTTGCGCTCCTCCGGGGCGACGCGGGCGAAGCCGTCGGCGATCAGGCGGAACAGGGCGGCGTTGCCCTTGCGCACCGCCCAGTGCAGTTCGCCGGTGTAGAGCGGCTCGGTGTAGCGGAAGCGCCCCTGCACCCCGCGTTTGGTCATGTAATAGCGCGCCGAGGGGTCGTCCATGCAGAAGACCCGGGTTTCCTGGCGCGAGGCGGCATCGACCATCGCCTCGAAACCGGGATAGCGCTGGAAGGCGGTGATGCCCTGGTCGGTCAGCCATTCGATGCAGAAATCGCTGTCCTTCACGCCCACCGTGAAGGCGCGCAGCGAATCCACCCCGGTGATGCCGCTGAGGTCGGCGCTGAACCAGATCGGCACGTCGACGCGGGCGTAGGGCTTGGAGAAATCGTAGATCGCCTCGCGGGCGCTGTTGCGGAAGATGGTCTCGATGACGTCGGCGTCGCCCTTGTCCACCGCCTGCCGGGCGAGGCTCCAGTCGAGCGGCATCATCCGCACCGGGATGCCGGTCTTCTGCGACCACAGCATCCACATGTCCCTGACGATGCCGACATGGGCGCCGTCCGGCGTGTGGAAGCTGTAGGGTGGGTAGTTGTTGTCCAGCGTCACCCGGATCTCGGCCGGGCGGGGACCGGCATCCGGCAGCGCTGCCGGCACCGGCGTGTTGATCGCCGCCGCCGGGTCGCCGGCCAGAAGCGACAGCAGCAGAATCGCCAGCACCCGCGAGACCGCGGTCCGCGCGCTGCGGATCGCCTTGGGGATGGCGTTGGGCCTCGCCTTGGGCCTCATGGAGACGCCCCGGACGGAACAGTCGATGGGCAGCGCGTGGCGGACATGGACATGGCCCTTGCCGAGGTCATGGACAGCGCAGGCGTGCGAGGCCATCTCCTCGCCGCCATCGCCAGCTTATCCAAGAGGGTAACCCGTTCGACAAGCTGCGGCAACGAAGGGTTCTCGCGCGCTTGTGACAAGCTCCCGCAGCGATGGCAGCCGGCGGACGCGCCCGGCTCGGGATCAGGGAGAGCGGTCGGCGGGCGGGGCGGCGGGCCGGGGATTGGACTGGTTGCCGGCCCGGTCGTTCACCCGGTCATTCGCCTGGGCGCGCAGGGCGTCGCGGATTTCCTCCAGCAGCTGTTCCTGCCGCGGCGGCACCTTCGGCGTTTCCTTGTGCAGGATGTGCAGCCGGTTGACCTGCCGGACGATCATGAACAGGGCGCCCGACACGATCAGGAAATTGATGCAGGCGTTGATGAAGCGGCCATAGTTGATGGTGGCCGCACCCGCCTTTTCGGCGGTCTGGAGCGAATCGTACTGGCCGCCCGACAGGTTGAAGAAATAATTGGAGAAGTCGATGCCGCCCATGACCCAGCCGATTGGCGGCATCAGGATGTCCTTAACCAGGGAATTGACGATTCCCGTAAAGGCGGCACCGATGATGATGCCGACCGCCAGCTCCACGACATTGCCGCGGCTGATGAATTTCTTGAATTCTTCGAACATGGCGTCCCGTTTCTCCGTGGTCACGGAAGGGAAACGGGACGGAGCAAGGATGGTTTCATAAGGTCCCTCTTCCCCCGGACAGGGTCGGGGGAAGAGGGGGATAAGGTCAACCCTCAGGCCATGCGGCCGTGGCAGTGCTTGAACTTCTTGCCGGAGCCGCAGGGGCAGGCGGCGTTGCGCGGGGTATTCTCCATCACCTCGGCCGGCAGCGGCTGGTCTTCCGGCGTGCCCAAAAGCGAGGAGGTGGGCGAGGAGGCGCGTACCATGCCGTCGGGCAGCGCTTCGGCATCGCCCGCCATCGCCAGCGCCGGGTCCATGCGGCCCTCGTGCATCTCCTGCATCTGGCGGGCGAACAGCTCCTCCTGCGACGGCGCCATGCGGATTTCGACATGCATCAGGATGGTGGTGACCTGCTCGCGCAGCGCCATCAGCATGCTGTCGAACAGCTCGAAGGCCTCGCGCTTGTACTCGTTCAGCGGGTCCTTCTGGGCATAGGCGCGCAGGTTGATGCCCTGGCGCAGATGGTCGAGCTGGAGCAGGTGGTCCTTCCATTCCTGGTCCAGGATCTGGAGCAGGATGCTCTTCTCGACATGCCGCATCGTCTCGGCGCCATAGGCCTCCTCCTTGTCCGCATATTTGCGGTCGGCGGCCTCGCGCACGCGCTCCTCGATCTCCGGCTCGGCGATGCCCTCTTCCTTGGCCCATTCCTGGACCGGCAGGTCCATGCCCAGCACGCGGTTGACCGCCTCGTGCAGGCCGCCGATGTCCCACTGCTCGGAGTAGCTGTTCGCCGGGATCGCCGTCGATACCATGTTGGCGATGATCTGGTGGCGCATCTCGCGGATTTCCTCCGCGATGTCCTCGCTCTCCATCACCTCGTGGCGCTGCTCGTAGACGACCTTGCGCTGGTCGTTCATGACGTTGTCGAACTTCAGCAGGTTCTTGCGGACCTCGAAGTGATGCGCCTCGACCTTCTGCTGCGCCTTTTCCAGGGCCTTGTTGATCCAGGGATGGATGATCGCCTCGCCCTCCTTCAGGCCGAGACGCTGGAGCATGCTGTCCATCCGCTCCGACCCGAAGATGCGCATCAGGTCGTCTTCCAGCGACAGGAAGAACTTCGAGGTGCCGGGGTCGCCCTGACGGCCGGAACGGCCGCGCAGCTGGTTGTCGATGCGGCGGCTCTCGTGCCGCTCGGTGCCGATGACGTAGAGGCCGCCGGCCTGCTTGACCGTCTCGCGCGCCTCGGCGATCTCGGCCTCGATCTGCGCGATGCGGGCGTCGCGCTCCGGGCCTTCGGGAATCTCGGCCAGCTCGACCTCGATCCGCATCTGGAGATTGCCGCCGAGCTGGATGTCGGTACCGCGGCCGGCCATGTTGGTGGCGACCGTCACCGCGCCGGCGCGGCCGGCTTGCGCCACGATGTAGGCTTCCTGCTCGTGGTGGCGGGCGTTGAGGACGTTGTGCGGGATGCCGCGCTTGGTCAGCAGCTCCGACAGCAGTTCCGACTTCTCGATCGAGGTGGTGCCGACCAGGACCGGCTGGCCGCGCTTGCGCGCGTCCTCGATCAGGTCGGTCATCGCGTGGTATTTCTCGGTCGCGGTGCGATAGACCTCGTCGTCATGGTCGATGCGCTTGACCGGGACGTTGGTCGGCATGTCGACCACTTCCAGCCCGTAGATCTCGCCGAACTCCGCCGCCTCGGTCAGCGCGGTGCCGGTCATGCCGGCCAGCTTCGGGTAGATGCGGAAGTAGTTCTGGAAGGTGATGGAGGCCAGCGTCTGGTTCTCGCGCTGGATCGTCACCTTCTCCTTGGCTTCCAGCGCCTGGTGCAGACCTTCGGAGAAGCGGCGGCCGTCCATCATGCGGCCAGTGAACTCGTCGATGATGACGACCTTGTCGTCCTTGACGATGTAGTCCTTGTCGCGCTGGAACAGCATGTGGGCGCGCAGCGCCTGCTGCGAATGGTGGACCAGCGCCACGTTCTGGATGTCGTAGAGCCCGCCGGTCTTCAGCAGCCCGGCCTCGGCCAGCAGCTGCTCCATATGCTCCTGGCCGGCTTCGGTGAAGCTGACGGTGCGGTGCTTCTCGTCCTTCTCGTAATCCTCGGCCACCAGCATCGGGATCAGCCGGTCGACCTGGACATACATCTCCGACGAATCGGTCGAGGGGCCGGAGATGATCAGCGGCGTGCGCGCCTCGTCGATCAGGATCGAGTCGACCTCGTCGACGATGGCGAAGTTGAAGGGCCGCTGGACCAGCTCCTCCAGCCGGAACTTCATGTTGTCGCGCAGATAGTCGAAGCCGAACTCGTTGTTCGTGCCGTAGGTGATGTCGGCGGCGTAGGCGGCGCGCCGCTCGTCGTCGTCCAGCCCATGGACGATGCAGCCGGTCGACAGGCCGAGGAAGCCGTAGACCCGCGCCATCCAGCCGCTGTCGCGCGAGGCGAGGTAGTCGTTCACGGTGACAACGTGGACGCCCTTGCCTTCCAGCGCGTTCAGGTAGACGGCCAGCGTGGCGACCAGCGTCTTGCCTTCGCCGGTGCGCATCTCGGCGATCTTGCCGCTGTGCAGCACCATGCCGCCCATCAGCTGCACGTCGAAGTGACGCTGGCCCAGCACGCGCTTGGCCGCCTCGCGCACGGTGGCGAAGGCGTCGGGCAGGATGTCGTCCAGCGTCTCGCCCTTGGCCAGCCGCTCGCGCAGCCAGTCGGTGCGACCCTTCAGCTGGTCGTCCGACAGCGCGGCGACCGACGGCTCCAGCGCGTTGATCTGAGCCACGGTCTTGTGCAGCGCCTTGACCGCGCGCGTGTTGGCGGTGCCGAAAATCTTGCGGGCGAGAGCGCCGAACATGAAAACCTCGGGAGTAAAGCGGAATGTGGGCCAGCCTATCGACGGGTCTCACATAGGACTATGGCAAGGCGCTGTCAACGAGACCGGGCCGGCGGGGGCGCCGTTGCGGCATTTGCGCCGAGGGGCAAGGCGGGGCGGCGGGGCGGCGGTTGACCGGCGGCAGGGCGCTCAGGGCATGACCGTTTGATGAATTCGCGTCCAGAAAGCGCCGCGGCGGTTGGCCGGCGCCGGTGGGGGCTGGTATCCCCTGCGGCGGAACACAGCTAATGGGCGGTGGCCGCGTGCGGGACAATGGGGACCCTTGCCCCGCGCGGCTTAGCCATGCTTAATCCCCTGCGGAATCGGGCGCGGAGCGGCGGATGGCTCCGATGCCGCAGACCATGCGAAACGGGCGCCGACCCATCGGCCGCCCAATTGTGAAGCATCCGCCGGAAGGAAACAGACACGCCATGGTTCAACGAGTGTTCCGCACCGCGCTCCTGTCGGTTGCCGCCTGTGGCATCGCGCTGGCCGCCCACGCCCAGACGCCGGCTCCCGCCACCCCGGCGCCGGCCGCTCCGGCCCCGGCGGCCGCCACTGCTCCGGCGCCGGCCGCCCCGGCCGATCCGGTGGTCGCCCGCGTCAACGGCGAGGAGCTGCACAAGTCGGACGTCACCCGCATGGTCTCGCAGCTGCCGCCGCAGGTGCAGCAGATGCCGATCGAGATGATCTATCCGGCGGTGATCGACCAGCTGGTCAGCGGCAAGCTGGTCTCCTCGGCCGGCTACAAGGCCGGTCTGGCTGATTCGGCCGAGGTGAAGGACGAGATCAAGCGCGCCGAGGAGCGCGCGGTGCAGCGCGCCTACATCCAGAAGGAAATCAAGGCCCGCGTGACGCCGGAGGCGCTGAACAAGGCCTATCAGGAATACCTGAAGGAGAACCCGGCGCAGGAGGAGGTCAAGGCCGCCCACATCCTGGTCGAGAAGGAAGACGAGGCCAAGGCCATCATCGCCCAGCTGAAGAAGGGCGGCGATTTCGCCAAGCTGGCCAAGGAGAAGTCCAAGGACGCCGCCGCGGCGGCCCAGGGCGGCGACCTCGGCTACTTCACCAAGGACGCGATGGTCGAGCCCTTCGCCAACGCCGCCTTCGCCATGAAGCCGGGTGAGATCAGCAAGGAGCCGGTCAAGACCCAGTTCGGCTATCACATCATCAAGGTCGAGGACAAGCGGACCCAGCCGCAGCCGACGCTGGACGAGGTGAAGCCGCAGCTGGAACAGACCCTGTCGAAGGACATGGTCACCGCCCTGGTCGAGGAACTGCGCGGCAAGGCGAAGATCGAGACCTTCCAGCTCGACGGCTCGCCGATGCCGAAGGAAGAGCCGGCGGCCGCTCCGGCCACCCCGGCCCCTGCCGCTCCGGCGGAACCGGCGAAAAAGTAAGCTCCGGCGCTCCGGCCCCCGTCGTCCCGTTCCCCGCACCTGCGGAGACGAGGGCGACGGGGGCCTGAGGCTCCGACAGTTATCGCTCCACCACGCCACCACCACTACCACTCCCCACCACGGGAATTTCCGTCATGGCCACGACCCTCTCCCCCTTGGCTCCCGCAAGCTTCCCGACGCTGCCGCCCATCGCGGGCGTGCGCATCGCCACGGCGAACAGCGGCATCCGATACAAGGGCCGCGACGATCTGCTGCTGGCCGTGCTGGATCCCGGCACCAGCGTGGCGGGCGTGCTGACCCGGTCGCTGACCTGCTCGGCCCCGGTGATCTGGTGCCGCGACAGCCTGCCCAAGGGTTCGGCCCGCGCCGTGGTGGTGAATGCCGGCAACGCCAACGCCTTTACCGGCAAGGCGGGCGACGCCACCGTGCAGGCGACCGTCGACGCCGCCGCCGAACTGGCCGGCTGCGCCCCGGACGAGGTCTATATCGCGTCGACCGGCGTGATCGGCATCCCGCTGGCCGCCGACGCCATCGGCAAGTGCCTGGCGCCGATGGCTCCGACCCTTGCCGCCGATTCGGCCGCGTGGGAGAAGGCCGCCCGCGCCATCATGACCACCGACACCTTCCCGAAGGGGTCGGTGCGCACCGCCAGGATCGGCGGGACGACGGTGACCATCGCCGGCTTCGCCAAGGGCTCGGGCATGATCGCGCCGGACATGGCGACGATGCTGGGCTTCGTCTTCACCGACGCCGCCATCGCCGCCACCGCGCTGCAGGACATGCTGTCGGAGTTCACCGAGCGCACCTTCAACGCCGTCACCGTCGATGGCGACACCTCGACCAGCGACACGCTGCTGCTGTTCGCGACGGGCAAGGCGGGCAACGCCCCGGTGGCGAGCGCCGATGCCGCCGAGCTGGCGGAATTCCGCGCCGCGCTGGAGGATCTGCTGCTCGATCTGGCGCTGCAGGTGGTGCGTGACGGCGAGGGGGCGACCAAGTTCATCGCCATCACCGTGCGCGGCGCCGACAGCGACGCCGCCGCCAAGCGGATCGGCATGACGGTGGCGAACTCGCCGCTGGTCAAGACCGCCATTGCCGGCGAGGACGCCAACTGGGGCCGCATCGTCGCCGCCATCGGCCGTGCCGGCGAGCGCGCCGACCGCGACCTGATCAAGATCACCGTCGGCGGCACCCTGATCTGCGCCGAGGGGATGGAAGTCCCGGGTTACGACGAGACGCCGGTCACCGCCCACATGAAGGGCAAGGAGGTCGACATCGACATCGACCTCGGCCTGGGCAAGGGGACGGCGAAGGTGTGGACCTGCGACCTGACGCACGGCTACATCGACATCAACGGCAGCTATCGCAGCTGACGGTTTGGCGGAGTTGACGGCTTGACAGGTGGCGGAGCGGAGCCCTGGCCCGACAGCGTTGCGACGCCGCGTCTGCTGCTCCGCGCCTTCCGGCATGAGGACGTGCCGGATTTCGTGCCGCTGATCGGCGACTGGGAGGTTGCGCGCTGGCTCGCCCGGGTCCCGCATCCCTACACGGTTGCCGACGGTCATGACTGGGTGGAACTGGCGGCGCGGAACCATGCCGACCGCGCCGCTCTCGCCTTTCTGGCGGTGCGGACAGCCGATGGCGTCCCTGTCGGCAGCGTCGGGTTGCAGTTGGACCGATTGCAGCCAGACCTTGGCCGGCCCGACAGCGCCGAGATCGGCTATTGGGTCGGGACGCCGTACCATCGTGCCGGCTATGGGCTGGAGATGGTGACCGCGATGCTGGGTGTCGGTTTCGATCCGCTCGGCCTGTCGCAGATCTGGGCCGCCACCGATCCCGACAACCTGCCGTCCCAGGCCTTGCTACGCAAAGCCGGTTTGCGGCAGCGGGGTGAACGCCGGCAAGACTTTCCCGCCCGCGGGCGAAGCATGTCGGCGCCCTATTTCGAAATCACCGCCGCCGAGTGGCCGGCCCGCCGAGAGGGTTCCGCATGACCGCCTGTTTCGATCCCAGCTCCACCCCCGCACCCGGCTCGCTGCCGGTTCTGCTGGTCGTCGCGGTGGCGCTCGTCGATGCCGACGGGCGCGTGCTGCTGGCCCAGCGTCCGCCCGGCAAGTCGCTGGCCGGCCTGTGGGAATTCCCCGGCGGCAAGGTCGATGCCGGGGAGACGCCGGAGGCGGCGCTGGTGCGCGAGTTGAAGGAGGAGCTGGGCATCGACACGGCGGCCAGTTGCCTTGCCCCCTTCACCTTCGCCTCGCACAGCTACGAGCGGTTCCATCTGCTGATGCCGCTCTATGTCTGCCGGGTGTGGGAAGGCGACGTGATGCCGCGGGAAGGGCAGACGCTCGCCTGGGTCTACCCGAACCGGATGGGCGATTACCCGATGCCGCCGGCCGACGTGCCGCTGGTGGCGATGCTGCGGGATCTGCTGTGACCCTGCGTTGAAAAATAGTCCAAACGGGACTATAGTGTATGGAGGTGGCCGGCGGGTGTTGCTGCACCCGCCGGCACGCTTCCAGTGCTTAGCGCCGGATCAAGCGGATCTCGATCCGCCATCTCCGCCACTGGAGCACCAGGAAGAACGGCATCTTCTTCATGCCACCTTCCTCCTTCTGAAACGGCGGATGGCCAATCCATCCGCCGTTTTCAGTTTACACGCGGACGATGAACAGACGCCACTGTTTCACACCAATGTGTGGTGTCGGCCGGTGGCCGTCCGGGCAGGTCCGACCTTTGTTCCCGGGCGTGACCCTTTGCGGCTTTGCCCCGGAGGCGATCTGTGCGACATGATGGGGCGTTGAGACGACAAGCCGGATCTCCGGCACCACTTTCCTGAACCGCATCGGCGTGGATTCGTTGTTTTCCTACAGCAACCCGGGTGCGTCGGACGATGCCCCCGGTCAACGGCCGGCCACGGCGCTCGACGCGCTGCGGACGGTATTCGGCTACGACTCCTTCCGCGGCCAGCAGGCCGACATCATCGACCATGTGGTGCGCGGCGGCGACGCGCTGGTGCTGATGCCGACCGGCGGCGGCAAGTCGCTGTGCTATCAGATCCCGGCGCTGGTGCGCGACGGGGTGACGGTGGTGGTGTCGCCGCTGATCGCCCTGATGCGCGATCAGGTGACCGCATTGCGGGAACTGGGCGTGCGCGCCGCCTTCCTCAACTCCTCCCTCGGCCCGGCCGAGGCACGGGAGGTGGAGCGGGCGATGGTGCAGGGCGAGATCGACCTCGTCTATGTCGCCCCCGAACGACTGGTGACGCCGCGCTTCCTCGATCTGCTCGACCGCACCCGGCTGGCGCTGTTCGCGCTGGACGAGGCGCATTGCGTGTCGCAGTGGGGGCATGATTTCCGGCCCGAATATCTGCAACTGTCGATCCTGCACGAACGCCACCCGACGGTGCCGCGCATCGCGCTGACCGCCACCGCCGATGTGCAGACCCGCGCCGAGATCAAGGACAAGCTGGGGCTGACCGACGCCCGCGTCTTCCTGTCCAGCTTCGACCGGCCCAACATCACCTACCGCGTGGTGCCGAAGAAGAGCGAGCGCCAGCAGATGCTGGCCTTCCTGCGCGACAACCATCCGGAAGACGCCGGCATTGTCTATTGCATGTCGCGCAACAAGGTAGAGGAGGTCGCGGCCTGGCTGAACAGCCAAGGCCGCGAGGCTCTGCCCTACCATGCCGGGCTGCCCGCCGAGACGCGCGAGGCGAACCAGGACCGCTTCATCAAGAGCGAGGGACTGGTGATGGTCGCCACCGTCGCCTTCGGCATGGGCATCGACAAGCCGAACGTCCGCTTCGTCTGCCACCTCGACCCGCCTAAGAGCCTGGAGGCCTATTATCAGGAGACCGGCCGCGCTGGCCGCGACGGGCTGCCCGCCAATGCCTGGATGGCCTACGGCATGGCCGACGTGGTGATGCTGCGCCAGATGCTGGAGCAATCGGAGGCCGGCGACAGCCACCGCCGGGTGGAGCGCGGCAAGCTGGAGGCCCTGCTGGGCTTCTGCGAGACGTCGGACTGCCGCCGTCAGGTGCTGCTGAATTATTTCAACGAGACGCTGCCGGAGCCCTGCGGCAACTGCGACACCTGCCTGGACCCGGTCGAGACCTGGGACGGCACCATCGCCGCGCAGAAGGCGCTGTCGGCGGTCTACCGCACCGGGCAGCGCTATGGCGCCGGCCACCTGATCGACGTGCTGGTCGGCAACGCCACCGAGAAGGTGGTACAGCAGAACCATGACCAGCTGAAGACCTTCGCCGTCGGCAAGGAGCTGACCAAGGTCGAATGGCAGTCGGTCTACCGCCAGCTTGTCGCGACCGGACTGCTGACCGTCGATCTGGAGGGCTATGGCGGTTTCCGCCTGACCGATGCCGGGGTGGCCGTCATCAAGGGCCAACGGGTGGTCAAGCTGCGCAAGGATCCGGTGCTGGAGCGCCGCCGCGGCGTCCACGACGCGCTGCGCCGGCACACCGCGCGGGGCGGATCGGTCGGCGGCGGCTTGAGCGGGGAGGGGGTGTCGCGCTCCGGCGCCCGCGGAGCGCTGTCGGCGGCGGACGACGCGCTGTGGCATGCACTGAAGGACTGCCGGACGGCTCTGGCCAAGGCGCAAAGCGTGCCGCCCTATGTGATCTTCCACGACAGCACGCTGTTGGAGATGGTGGCCCAGCGCCCCCGTGACCACGCCAGCTTCGCCCATCTGCCGGGGGTCGGCGGCCGCAAGCTGGAACGCTACGCCGACGCCTTCCTGGAGGTGATCCGGCAGCACGGGTAAGGCTTTCGGGTGCGTGGCAGCTTTGAGGACTGGCCGCCGATTTTTCTGAAATTCACCGCTTGCATCCCGCGAAGCACCTCGCTATGTTCCGCGCCACAACGACGCCGCAGTAGCTCAGGGGTAGAGCAACTGATTCGTAATCAGTAGGTCCGGGGTTCAAATCCCTGTTGCGGCACCAGTTTCTAAGGCCCTGAAAGCAAACAGCTTTCGGGGCCTTTTCATTTCCGGCAGATGTAGCGTTTTCCCACCTGCAAAATTTGCGTTTTCCCACTTGCCCATTTTCGCCGTTCCGGCAGCGTTCCGGGATGTTCTGCTCAAGGTTGCGCTTTTCTTCCCTTATGGCGCTTCCTCTGCGCAGCCGCCGCCATGCGATCGTCGGGCCGGACATAGACTGCGACCACGCCGCGGGACCGGTGCCCCGTCACCGCCCGGATCTCGTCATCGGTGGCGCCGGCCGCGCCCAACTCGGTGGCAGCGGTGCGGCGCAGATCGCGGAATTGAAGCTCCGCCGGCAACTGGGCGAGCGCACGGATCCGGGCGAACTCATGGCCGAAGTGGAATTTCTGATAGGGCCGGCCGGTCGCCTCGCTGACGATCACCTGCACGGCGTCGCGCTTCACCTTCCCCAGCAGCGTCTGCATCGACGGCGTCACCGGCACCCGCAGGGCGTGCTTGGTCTTACCCTGCACCAGGCTGAACGCCGTGCCGTCATAGTCCGACCATTTCAGCGCCAGGATGTCCCCCTGCCGCTGGCCGATGTCGAGCGCCAGACGAACCGCGAGCGCCAGTGACTCCCGGCCGGCCTCGATGGCGGCGGCGCAGAAGGTCTCGACCTGATCCGGTGTCCACAGCTGCGTCCGGGCCTGCGTGCCGATCAGCCGCATTCCATCTGCCGGCGACGCGTCGATCATGCCGCGGTCGCAGGCATGGCCCAGCACGATGCGCCAGACCCGCATCACCGCGTTGGCGGTGGCGAGGCCGGATTTCTTCTGCACGGCCTCATAGCCCGTCACCAGCCACGCCCTGGTGATGCTGGCCACCATCTTGTTGCCGGCCACCTTTTCGATCCGGTTAAGCAGGAGGCGGTATTCGTGCTTGGTCTTCGGCGCGAGCTTGGCGTACTGCGGGGAGGCCTGATACTTCGCGATGAGGTCGGCCACGCTGTTCGGGAGGATCGCGGGCTGAAGACCGGAGCGGCGGACCCGCTCGGCCTCGACCTCTGCGTTCAGTTCGCGAGCGCGGGCAATCGCCTTGTCCGTGTCATCGCCCAGAGCTTCGTCGCTGAAGCCCAGCGCCTTGACCGCCGGGGTGGTGCGCCAATACCAGCGCCCAGCCACCCGCTTCATGCGCAGGACCGTCAACTCCACCTTGCCCATTCGTCAGCGCCCGCCGTGCCCGTCGTGGATGAGTGTTGCACAAGCCCGCTGCGTTCGTCCTGCCGTCTGTCCAGCAGCAGCCGGTCCCACAGCAGACGGGCGGTGCGCCGGCCTGCGCCGCCGCGGCGTTCAGGCTCCGGCCAGCGGCCTTCCTCGACTTCCTTGGCGAACTGGCTGGGCGAAACACCGACATAGCTTGCCGCCTGGGCGCGGCTGAGCATGCGCGGCCAGTACGGCAAGCCTTCGAGGTCAGAGACTCGGGCGGCCAAGGCTCACCTCCATCCGGCAAAGGGCAACGGTCACGTTCGGCCTCCCGTGTGCGGGTCGGCCAGCGGCACCGCCGGCAAAGCCCGCGTCGGTCCGCCATGCGCCAGCAGGTAGGCGATGGGGGAGGGCACGGCGACCACCAGCACGGGGAAGACGGCGCGCGGGTAGTGGGTGGGGATGTCCACGCTGTAGACGCCGGGGGCGAGGATGTCGCACACGACCGGAACCTCGCCGACGGCGAGGATGACCAGCCGCTCGCCCTGCCGGAACTGGATCCGGCGGACGTCGGCCGGGGTGTCGAACCGGGCAGCGTGGCACACCTGCCAATCCGTGGCTTCGAGGGTGGAGATCACGGCAGTTCCTCCCGCGCCAGTTCGGCGCAGTCGCGGTGATAGAGCGCGGCGGATAGCAGGCGCTTGCGTCGGAAGGGGAAGCCGGTCTCCCCAGCCTCCAGTTCGGCCCGGCCGGCTTCCTCGAGGTGCCACTGGACGAGGCAGGCCCATGCCGCGGTCTCTTGCCGTGCGCAGGTCATGTCAGTTCTTCAGTGGGTTGGCGACGAAGCCGCGTCCGTATGGCCGGCGCGCTTCCCCCAGGAACTCCAGCACCGCTTCCGGCGCCGTGTAGGTTTGCAGGAATAGCCGCACCATCGCCGTCAGCGGCAGATCGGTGGCGTGGAACCGGTCATGCACCGCGCTGACCAGCACGTCGCGGTTTGCGTAGCCCTCCAGCTCGGCAATGTGGTCGAGCAGCAGCCAGGACGTAACGTCCAGCCGCATCGAGGTCCGATGCGAGATCCGGCGGTTGGCGATCACCACGTTGTAGGTGACCAGCGGCGTCGCCCCGTCCTTCGGCAGCGCCGGCGCCATGTGGCGCAGCGTGTGCTCCATCTTCCCCGACAGATCGCCGAAGCTTCGATCCATCGCAACGTTCTGCGGTCCGTCCCTGCGTTGTAACGGGACCTTGATCGCTCCCTTCATCGGTCGCACTCCAACAGCGCCTGCATCCAAGGGTGCTGGCGTTCACGCCATACCCTGTATTAGGATGGGCGGTATACCGTGATTTCGTCAATGGCAAAAATCACGGTAAAGCGACCATTCTGAAGCCCTGCCGGGTGCCACTCGGCGGGATCGCCTTCGCCGCCGGCTGCCATCGCGCAACTTGTGGAAACTGGTTGAGAAACGATGCAACTATTTCTTTTACCCCGGCGGGGTGGTGCCATAGGATGCCGGCGCCTCGCACCTTCCCATCCAGGAAGGCGGAGGCAGGGAGACGCCATCTCCCCACCCACGCGGCTGCCAACCGCATCGATGAGCCGTGCTGAGCCGGGGCGCGCACCCGTGCCCAGCCGCACACCTGTCCGCCTACCGGGGCCGGCCCCGGTAGAGTGTTGATTTATGGGGGGTTGGCGGTGCCGAACACACCGAAGAACGAAAAGACCGAAGACTTATCGCATCGCAAGGCGCGCGAGGATCGCGCGGTCGAGCTGGTGACGCAGCTGTGCCGACGCGAGGGCGCGGACAAGATCCTGCCGCTGATCGATCGCTGGATGAGAATGCGCCGGAGCCGGGCGGCTAGGTGCGCCGCTCAAGAACCCGGATCAGGGCATCGAAATCCTCGGTAGACCAGGAACGGAAGGTCCGGCGGGTCTTCACCTGCATTTCCCAGTCGGGATCGCCATAGGCCAGCAGCTCGGCCAGTGACAGGCCGGCGCCTTCCGCAAGCTTGGTCAGGGTGTCGATGGTGCTGTTGGCGCCATTGAACGCGTCCAGAACCGTTGTGGCTGGCAGCTTCGACAGGCCAGCCCAATGGTTCTTGGACCGCAGGCGCTCCTTGTGCGTCTGAAGAACACGATTGAGTGCTGCGGCGATGTCGGTCTTGGGCGGCGTATCCATGCCGGCATTATGCGGACCCCGTGCAAAAGCGCGAGAACGCTGTGCCGATGAATCTATCTCGTGCAGCACCGATGAGCCCCCTTGACATTCACGGTATAGCGTTGAATTCTGATGGGCATGAAGCACGTCATGCACATCGATGCCTCGATTCATCGGATCTGCGCCTTCGCCCGGCATCAGGGCTGGAGTGCGGAGTCATTCGGCCGAGCCGCCGCCGTGCCGCCCAGCACCGTGCGTGACGTGCTCCGCCAGGAAGGCAACCCCACCGCCACGACCCTGCGGGCCATGGAGGCGGTGATTCCCCACGACTTCATGACCGATCCCATCGCGCTGGCCGCCAGCGACCTGTGCGCGCCGATCCTGGGAAAGCCGCGCGGGAAGAGGCGGAAATGAACAGGGAGACCCGGCAAGACGCCACACCCTCGGTTGTTTCGGCGGGAAGCATCGCTCGCACTGAGCGACTGCGCAACCCCGAAGCTCCGGCTTGGGCGCGACACTGTCCCACCGCCGAATCAGGCGCCGGCTGCCCGGCCCGGTCAATCGGGAGCGTCCCGAGTCCCGCCGGCCGCGTTGCCCGTCGCCACAGCCACCGATCCGCCGGGTTCCTTGTCCGTACCGGCGGAGCGGCCGCGGCCGGAGTCGTCAGCAGACTCCGGCCGCTTTCCCTGTCTGGGGCCAGCCATGCCCCCCGCTGACCCGGCCCTCACCGACGCGCAGCGCGCCGTCCTGGCCGCCTGGCCAGCCTTCGAGGCCGCCGCCGCGGTGACATGGTGCAGCGTCGACCGCCTGGTGCGGACGCTCTGCCACCGCGACTCCCTCGCCGATCTGCCCGACGACGACGCGGCCGGGCTGCTGGCGCTGATGCAGCGCGCCACCGACCGCCTGCATCCCTTGCGGCCAGCATCGCCGCAACGGGGATCCGCATGATCGGGCGCCGCCCGACAGCCAGCCCCCCTTCGGATCCCAGATCTATCCAGAAAACCAACGGCTTCTACTGCGAAGCCCGCCCCGTTGCCCGCCATCGCGCCGGCTGCGCCATGGCGCGCGGCCCGCCGTGCGGCCGCTCGACGGTCGCCAGTCAGCCGCCCCCATCGACTTTGAAGACCGCGCCGCTTTCGGCCGCCAGACGGCCGGAAGCGATGCGCGTCTTCACCCCCTGCCGCCGCGCGCCCACGCGCCGGTGAACCCTGGAGCTTTGCCCGATGGCATCGCCACGCGCGCCACCCTGACCGGCGCCGGCTTCTCCCCGTAAGCCCCCGTCATCCGGTGCCCAGCGTCCGCCCTCGCCGGTGGCCGCGCCGCACCCGTCTTGTCCCCACCGTTGCGCGCCCGCGCGGCGGTGAACGCCGGAGCTTGGCCCTTGTATCCGCGCGCCCCGCCCTGAGACGGGACGGCCCCGCCGAGGCCGCCCCGCTAGGACCGCAATCATCGCCAATGCCCTTTGTCCCTGCCGTGCCCACGGCGGGAACGCGGCGATGCGTGTCCGGAGGGTATCAGAAATCAGGATTAAAATCCGCTGTTCCTTGCAGCCACGGAGTCGTGTGCCCGCAGGGAGCCGCATTGCCGCCGGCCGGTCACCGCGCCGCCGGGGAGGTGCCCCCATGTCCTTGCCATTTGCCTCGACCACCCCTGTCCCCGCCGCCAAGCCGCAAGCCGCCTTCCGCGAGACCGTCGGCCGCTTCCGCTGCGCCGTTCTGGCCTGCCCGGCGCTGAAGCCGCGCGACAAGCTGGTCGCCCTCGTGATGTTGGAGCGCGTCAACCGCCAGATGTTCGAGGCGCTGGGCCTGCTGCTGACCTGGACCGGGGTGGAGGCGGTGGCGCGGCTCTGCGCCCTGTCCACCCGTGATGTGGAGCGGGCGCGCAGCGCGCTGCTGGCCGCCGGCGTCATCGTCCGCGACCGCGCCGGTGGCCGGGGCCAGCCCACCCGCATGCGCCTGTGCCTGGACTGGCTGGAGCGCGAGGACGGCCCGGCCGGCGACGTCCCCGATCCGTCCGACGATCCATCGCCCGACAGCGGTGTCGGCGACACGGGAGTCGGCCAAAGCGCCGAACGCCCGCCAACTGCCCCCGGATCGCCCGCCGGAACCGGCCTTCATCGCCCGACACCGGTGTCGGCCAAACCCTGTGATAAAACCCGTGAACCCACGCGCGCGAGCCCACACGCGAGCGCCGGCGCCAGCCCGCCGCCATCCGCCACCGGCATCGAGCGCGACGGCCACGCTCGCATCGCCCGCCGGATCGGCGCCGTCCAGCATGCGACGTGGTTCCGGGGATGCAGGCTTGGGCTATCCGGGGATCGCAGGCTGACCGTCACCGCGCCGAATCGCTGCGTTGCCGACCGGATTAGGGCGGCCTACGAGCTGGAGCTGCTGCGGCTGTTCCATGTCGATGCGGTGGACATCACCGTCGCCGTTCCGCCAGTCGCCGCCGATTCGGCCTTCGCGCGGATCGCGGGGAGGGCCTGAGCCATGCCCGTCCAGCCCGGCACCCTGTCCCGCCGCCGGCCCGAGCGGCAGCTTCGCCTGGATCTTGGTGATCCGCCCCGCACCGCGCGCCACCGGCCGGTGCAGCCCCAGCGCGAGGCCGACGCCCTCTATCGCGCCGTCCAGGCCCTGCGCGCCGCCGGCCATCGGGTCTATCGCTGCGGCGCGCTGCACCAGGTGGACGAACGCCTGTTGACCACGGCGGACCTGATCCGGCTGCGCCTCGCCGATCCGCGGTGCCGACAGCCCGAGGGGGCGCGGTGATGGGCGCGCTGGGGTTGGTCTTCGCGTTGCTCGGCACCGCCACGCTGGGCGGCTTCGGGTGGGAACTGGGGCGCTGCGCCGCCCGCTGGCTGCTGGGACGGCGGGCGGACGTGACGATCCTGCTGCCGGGCCTGCGCCTGGAGCGGCGGCGATCCGATGCGGAGTGACGCCGCCGGCCCAGTCAGGCGGCGCGGGGGGCGATGCTGCGCTGGATTTCCTCGCCATGGTCGGCGGCGGTAGCGGACAGGTCATGCGCCATCTGAAGGTTCAGCCAGAATTCCGGCGTGGTGCCGAAATAGCGCGCCAGCCGCAAGGCGGTGTCGGCGGTGATCCCGCGCCGTTCGTTGACGATTTCCCCGATGCGGGGCGCCGGCACGCGCAGAGCCAGGGCCAGCGCATGGGCCGAGAGATCGGGCGGGACGAGGAACTCTTCGCGCAGAACCTCGCCGGGGTGGGTCTTGATCCGCATGGCGCCCTCCTTGGCGTTGGCCGGTCAGTGGTAATTGCCGGTCTTGGTGCCGTAGGTGGCGAAGTTAGCCGGCAGGAGGGTTGGCTCCGGGGAATGGAATAGTCCGGCCATAGGACGGGTTTGTTGGCCCAGGCTTGTAGGTGATTTCTGACAAAGCCTTTTCCCGAGCCTCCTGCTCTTTACGCTTCGCGGCGCCAATCAGAAGGCTGGAGCGCAGTTCTTGTAATGCTTCAATACCGGTGAGCATCGACAAGCTGCGAAGAAGAGCGACAGCTAGAATGGTGCCAAATATCGTAGGACCGACCATAGAAAAATTTATTTTGACGTTACGTATTGTAACTTCCCAAATATCTGGTGAGAGAGATATAGATAGAATTGAAATAATAACAAGGATGTACAGATAGAAAAGCTTCCGCCATCCTTTCTGCTGTACTCTTAGAAGCTCGGATATTTCTATCAGTTCCGATGCTTTAAGTCCTTGCCCTTCCAACGCTTGAGCGGTTCTCATCATCAAGTTAACAAGGAAGCCAGTGAGGGCGCCGAAAAGCGCCATAATCACGGTTGATACTTTCTTGAGGTCAGGCACGGATACGAACGCCGCAAGGATTGCAGCGCTTCCTATCGTAATCACAAGATACAACAAGAAGCGCTTGTTCATGGGCGCTCAGCTCGTTCTCCAGATCCGGGTGCCAGCCGGGGAAGGCTCACGGTTCAATCCGACCGTTATCGATGAAGTTTCGATAAGCTTCAACCATAGCCCGCTTAACGTCGTTCCGATCCAGCAGATCGCCAATTACCAAGACCCTCGGTCCATAGGTCAATCGGATCACGTCGCCCTTGATCTTTCCCGATTTCGTATCTGCCGAAAGATCACTGTCCGGCAAATTCCGGGCAGCGATCAGAAGATTTCTCAACGCGGAGCGATCCAGATCCTTCTTTGGCCGCTCGTAGCCGAGCTTGACCGATACCTTTAAGGTGGCGTCCTCCGGCATCGCCCGCAAGGCCGCATTGACCCTTTCCTGGTCGCCATATACCGCCTTCAAAACCCTGTCAGCAAACCCAGTGTCGCCTGCTTCCGTCACCTCCGCCAGATCGCGTTGCTCGCGTCGGACGCGTACGGCATCGACCCCGCCGGGCTGGATGACCTCTCTTGCATCGGAGGCAGCGAGGGATTGGCCTGTCACCCGTCCGCCGATGACAATCGAAGTCACATCCTCCACGCCAGCGCCGCCAGCATTGGCCACGTTGAGTTCATCGGCCAGGATAACTTGAAGCCGATGGTCGCACACATTGGTTTTAACGGTAAGGAACCATGAGAAGTAGACCTCTAGAGCCTCACTACGTAGTCCAGGCGACTGGATGATAAAGGCATGATTACCAATCAACATCCAGAACATCATGGAGTTCAAAAATTCATGGCGTTCTGGTGGTGGAAACTGCGCTACATCGACCTCATCAACATCGCCTGGCGTCGCAAGAAGGGCTTGCGCTCGCCCCTGGGTGAAGCAAACAAGATCACCGAACAGAAGGTTTCCATCATCTTGATGATGATTGATGAAAACGTTCTCGCGATCATCTTTGGGGTTTGCACGGCAGCGAGCGCGCCACAAGTCCTTGATGCGTGCACCTTCTACAGGCCTGTTCAATGCCTCGCGGACGGCCTGCTCTAAGGTTTGGTCGCCGAGATAATTCGCATCATCTGCAAGGCGCTTGTAGTAAATGGTTACTGATCGCCGCTCGCCGCCTGCCATTTTTAGCCTCTAAGGAAAGTTTTGATATTTACATAATTCTTGTTGTGAGATGCTTAATTTCGTCAATTGATAGAGAGTAATTGCCTGCTGGAAGGTTTACTTTCTCTCCATCCGGCATGACGTAGGAGGAGTGCTTTGGAAGAGACATGACTGGTATGCCAAGAGAGGCTGACACTTTTCCAGCGGTGTGAAAATCTTTGATATTTGAGACATAATTCTTCATGAAATCGCTTTTTGTTACGGAAGGCGGATCTGTTTCTGCAAACATCTGAGGGAATCTCGTTTTTTGTTCGTAAGCATAATCAATGATTTCTCCTCTCAATGATTCGTATGCGGTGGCAACTCCTCGGTTTGCCGTGTAATTATTAAAAATGATCTCGTATATCTTAGGAAGGTTAAGGCCAAATTGCTTGATTTGGCCTGGGAATGTAACAATATCCTCTGCGTATTTCTTATTTACTTCTGATGGATATTCTCCATATAGAAGCATGAATATGCCCTTAATTCCTTCAAGAGAGCTATAGTCGGCCATAACCGGAAGTATGACATAGTCCGAAGAAACCAACGCCATTTGCGTATAGATTGAGAAACTAGGATTGCAATCGATGAATACAGTCATCGAAGAATACTTATCTGATTCTTGCTCATACTCAAATTCGCAGAGCTTCCTTATTGAAGTCATATAATCTCTCCAGGAATTTTTATTCGCTGGATTGATTACTGCATAGTTAAGAGCTAGAGAAAGTGACTCGAGAAATGAGTCTCCAGCAATTAAATGTAGATTGCTCGGAATGTTTTTGTTATACGTGTTGACAGAAACACTGTAAGCCTGCCTGGGCTTTGTGGTGAAACTTGAATTGCCTTTCAACATCCAATCAATAAATCCAACAATATTCTTTCTTCCGGCGGTCCTTTGAATCCTCTGGTTGACATTGTAGCCAGCTTGTCCGCCACCAAGAAGGAATTGTGAGGCATTCGCCTGAGGGCACATATCAATTACAAGAACTTTTTTAGAAGGATTGTTTGCTGCATAGTTGGTTGCCAAATTGCAGCATAGCGTCGTTTTTCCAACGCCGCCTTTGTTATTATAGAAAGAATAAACTCTCATTTCCATTTTATGCCCTCTTTTTTGTCCGCTGATTGGAAGACAGCATCTTTGGGTGGTGTATTGAGATGGATCAGTTATCGAAAGAAAGATACACCGTTACGCACCTCAAGTCTTTTCAGGAAGCATCTTATGGTAAGCGTTGTTCGACACGAAGCGCTACAAAAATGTTATATGTAGATTATCATACATGCATATGTTGGTCTCTAAGGAAACATGTGGAAGATCTGGAATGTGGGAAGCACTCTCTCGCTACCCTTGACGCCCCACCCCCAACGGAGCGACTCTTCCCCCGGAGCCTCAGAACCTCCCCACAAGCGGATAGCCGCCCGTGCGATTTTCGCAACGCGGCTCTTTTCATGCCCGGATTCCGTCCGTAGCATGGCCCTTCGTCGGGGGTCGGATAATACAACACCCGCAAGGGGAATAGTCCGGCCTGGCTTGTGCAGGTTCTGAGCCCCCGGCACCAGGGCGGTCCTCAGAAGCCTTCCTGTTGCCGGCAATGCCGCACAAGAGGGCTTCGCCATGATCACCATGGGCGATAACGGGCAAGTCACGCCCACATTATCTCTGTCTGACATCGACACCACTGTCAGCGGCGAGCCGCGTGTTCTCGACCTCCGCCTTGCGGAGGTTCTGGGCTTCTCCCAAGTCCGCGACATTCGAAAGCTCATCGAGCGGCATCGCGAGGTGCTGGAACGGTTCGGGGAGGTTTGCGCCACGGTGGCGCAAACCTCCCGGAAGGGCGGACGCCCCGCCACCGAGTTCTGGCTGACGAAGAAGCAGGCCGTCTATCTCTGCACCAAGGCCGAGACCGAACGCGCCATCACCGTCACCATCCAGATCGTCGAGCTGTTCGACGCCGTGACCGGCGGGGCCGCGCATCCTGCCCTGGCGCCGGTCCTCACCCGCGCCGACCTCGACGCCATCGACCGCCGCGCCCGACGGATCGGGCAGGAGGAGGAGCAACGGGCGCGCTCCGCCCTGACCGACCGGGCGCTCGACCGTCTGCGCCGGGGCGAGCGGATCGACATCGCCTCGCTGTCCGCCGCCCGGCCGGATGAGCCCGCCGCTCTGCCCCCGCCGCCCGCCCGGACCCGCGAGGAGAGCATGGACCTCGCGCTTGCCCATCTGCGCGCCCTGCCGCCCGAGCTGCGGCAGGAGGGCTTCCGCCTGATGCACGCCATCAAGGCCCACAGCGACGCCCTGAAGGCGCTGAAGGCCGCGACCGAGGCGATCAACTCCCCGCTCGACACCATCGCCGAAATCCTGGAACGCGAGGCGACCATCATCCGCCAGACCATCGCCGCCCAGGCGGGCCGGGCAGGGCAGGGGGACCGTGTATGAGGACGATCCTGGTGGTCCAGGGGAAGGGCGGCGGTCCGAAGACCGCCACCGTCCGCAATCTGGCCGTCGCGGCCGCCGTCGCCGGCCGGCGGGTGGGCACGCTCGACACCGACCCGCAAGGCTCGCTGACCCACTGGCACGGCCTGCGCCCGGCCGACGCCGCCCCGATCCTCCACGAACAGCGCCCGCTGGGCGCGGTGACGGAGCGGCCGACTCCGCACGGCCTCGACCTGCTGGTGATCGACACCCCGACCGCGGTGGAGAACTTCGCCCAGGCGACCGCCCTGCTGTTCGACTGCGCCGATCTGGTGCTGGTGCCCGTCCGCCCCGGCCCGGAGGATCTGGTCAGCATGCAGGCCATGCTGCCCTACCTGCGCGCCCGGCGCCGGCCGATGCGTCTGCTGCTGAGCCAGGTCGTGCCGCGCCTGCGCGAGATCGCCGACGCCCGCGCCATTGTCTCCGCCATGGGGGCGGTGGCGCCGGTGGAGATCCCGCAGCTTCAGGAGGTGCCGCGCAGCTTCATCGCCGGGCTGGGCACCGCGGAGATCCCAGGCTCCCGCACCGGCCCGCTGTTCCGCGACCTCTGGCTCCACCTGTCCGCCGCGATGGAGGGCTGACCCGCATGTCCCGATCCGACTCCGGCCCCAAGCCGCCCGCCCACCGCAGCCTGGGCGACGCCCGCCTGTCGATGCTGGCCACCCCGCGCCAGTTGACCACGCGGGCCGAGTTCGCCGCCGACATCCGCCGCGAATGGTCGAACGCGCTGGAGGCGACCATCGCCGTCGGCCGCCGCCTGAACGAGGCCAAGGCGGCTCTGCCCCATGGCGAGTACGAGGCGATGGTGGCGACCGACCTTCCGTTCAGCACCTCCACCGCCCGCAAGCTGCGCGAGATCGCCGCCTTCGTCGATGAGGGGCAGGTGCCGCTGGACCGCCTGCCGGAAGCGATGAGCACCCTCTACGCCATCGCCACCCTGCCGGACGACACCCGCCAGCAGGCCCTGGACGCCGGCACGATCCACCCGGCGGTGACACGTGGGCAGGTGGAGGCGCTGAAGGTGCCGGCGGTGACGCCGGCGCCGGCCCGGCCGGTGGGGGAGGTGGCTGCACCGCCCCCGGCGCCGCCGCGCGAGTCACGCTTCGCGGCGGCGCTGTCGCTGCCGTGGAGCACGGATCCGGACGACCCCGGCGCCATCACCGTCGAGCTGGACGGCGTGCGCCGCTATCTGCTGGTGATGGTCGCACCCGACCCGGCCGCGGCCGAGGTAGTCCGGCATGTGGTGGAGTTGCATAACAGGTTGTTGGAGGGCCTATCGTGATGAGCCTACAGACAGTTGAATTTGTGCCCGAGTTTATATATCGAAACGCTTTCCCTCTTCTCTAAAGATTGATGATTTGGCTACTTTAATAGAGGTCCAGCTTTGATCTATTATTAACAGCCTAATATTCTGGCATCTGTGCTGAGAGGAATGGAGTGGTGCACCCCTATAACTTATCTGATAGCATCCAAATATTGCCGGAAAATCGTTTTCTCAACGAAAATTCGCCACAGCAGATCATAAGGTTTTTTGCAGATAGGGCGAAGGTTTTTGTTGTTAGCAAGATGATATTTCAATCATTTTGGTGTCTCTGGTGTCTCTGGTGTCTCTGGTGTCTCTGGTGTCTCTGGTGTCTCTGGTGTCTCTGGCGTGCAGCTTTCTTGTTCTTCTGTATTGTTTGACGTGCTGTTAATTATCCTCTTGTCATTAAAGTAGTCTGACACCCAGAGAAGAGGGAATATCAGGAGCAAAAGTGGAGGAAGCCATGGAAATATTGATCCCCATCCCCAAAGCACTGTTCCAACTAAAGAAATAACAAAACCGGTTTTGATGGCTTCAATGTCTCTGATAAGCTGATCTCTTTCTTCAATTTCTTCCGTTGTTTGTGGGGCTCGATTGCTGGCAATTCTTGTATCTTGTAAAAATATCTCGCGAGGGCCAAGTCTAAGATATCTTCTGGAAAGAAGTATAAGTCCAAAAACAACTATAAGCGAGGACCAGCGTTCCAAATAGGTCCAGTCATTGAATTTGTATGAAAATACATATCCAAGAAGTATATATACAATCATAAGGATTAGGTATGCTTTTGCATCCACATAGTGGTAGAACCTGTCGATCTTGCGGAAAATGCTAATAAGTGACACGCTGCATACTCTCTTATGTTGATGTTGTTATGATATATTATCGTATTTGCGTTTTGGCTTTCAAGGAATTTATAAGAAGTAGAGGTCATGCATCATCAGTCTCATAAAAGGAAGATCAAGAAACTTAATTCTCTTAAAAGTTAAATCCCTTAAACCATAACGGCATAATGTTTTTTGAAGGCGCTTTGCGTCCAGCTCACATCTCTTCCGGATGCATAAGGACCCCTACTATGCGGTTGGCGTGAAGGTTGGGGTGCCAATCGTTTAACAAGAAAGAGATTCCAGGTCCGTCAGGCCTGCACTACCGGCACTTCGTCCAGCTTCGTGGTATAGCTGGGCGAACGTTGGTCCTGACGCATGCGCCAAGAGCGGCCGATGGTGGCCGCCGGCACAAGGGTGTTCCGTCCCATCTTGGTGTTGACCGCATCGAGCGCGGCCATCAGCTTCGCGCCGCGCTGCCGATCAGCGGCCTGGAGCAGGTCGGGCTGCACCTTTCCCTCCGGGATCAGGCCGGTCAGGATCACGCCGGCCTTGCTCATGTCGTAGCCGTCACGCCAGATCCGGCGGGCGCCAGCGATTGCCGCAGCGATCAGTTGGAAGGTGTCGCTGCTTGCCGGCTGCACCTCCACCGTCACCGCATTGCTGTAGCTTGGACCGGGGCGGAATGGCGAGGTGTGGCAGAACACCTGGACAGCTTCGGTCGCGAGTTTCTCCGCACGAAGCTTCTCCGCCGCCCTGGTGGCGTAGGTCGCCACGGCCTCGCGCATCTCATCCCACACCGTCACCGGCTGGCCGAACGAGCGCGTCACCGCGATGGTTCTACGCGGGTTGGGCGCCAGATCGAGCGGCATGCAGGCGATGCCGCGCAGCTCGTAGACGAGCCTTTCGCCGGTCACCGTCAGCACCTGACGGGCGAGCCGCGGGTCGAGGTCGCGCAAGTCGGCTGCCGTGTGAACCGACAACTTCGCCAGCTTTTCGGCTGATCGCCGCCCTATGCCCCACACTTCAGCGATTGGCACCTGCGCGAGGATCGCTTCCCGAACGTCCGGGCTGGTCATGTCGCAGACGCCGCTATCATCTCGCAAGGCTTTCTTGGCGGCGAAGTTCGCCAGCTTCGCCAGGGTCTTGGAAGGGGCAATCCCGACACAGGTCGGAATGCCAGTCCAGCGCCGCACTGTCCGGCGAATATCGGCGGCATAGGCGGGCAGGGAGCCCGTTATTCCGGTCAGATCGAGGAACGACTCGTCGATCGAATAGACCTCCAGAGCCGGAGCAAAGCCCCGCAGGCAATCGGTCACGCGGGCGCTGAGATCCCCGTAGAGAGCATAGTTGCTGGACAGGACCCGGACATTGTGGCGGCGGACGAGGTCACGAACCTCGAACAGGGGTTGGCCCATGGTGACGCCCAGCGCCTTCAACTCGGCCGACCGGGCGACGAAGCAGCCGTCGTTGTTCGACAGCACACCGACCGGCACCCCCTCCAGCCGCGGGTTGAAGACTCTCTCGCAGCTCACATAGAAATTGTTGCAGTCCACCAGGGCGAAGGTGCTGGCCATCGTCAGCCCCGGTGGATCCGGATTGTCGCGCTGACGACGCCCCAGACTTCGAAGTCGTGGCGATCGGTGACGTCGATGACCTGATACGCGCGATCATCCGACTCCGGTGCGAGGTAATAGCGCCCGCGCCGGACCAGCAGGCGCTTGCACACCAGCTCACCATCCAGCACGGCCACCACAACGTCGTCATGCCGAGCCGTCAGGCTTCGGTCGACGATCGCCAAATCTCCATCGTGGATGCCGGCGCGCGTCATGCTGTGGCCGGAGATGCGCAGGGTGAAGGTGGCGCTGGGGTGCGGCACCAGCACCTCCGCAAGGTCGATGCGGCCTTCGACATAGTCGGCCGCCGGGCTGGGGAAGCCTGCCGAGATCATGGCATCGTATGAGGCAATTGGGCACGAACGCATGTAGACCAATTGCGGCTCGCACATGGCTTCCTCCTTGCTGCTGACACTGGCCGTCAGGATGGCGCTGCATAGGAACTTTTCAAGAACATTGATCGGTTGACAGCGGTTCCACGAAGCCATGAGGGGGAAAAGCAACAAAAAATCCTGTCCGCGCAATTTGTCGCAAGGAATTGGTAATCCTTTTGGGCAAACAATCCTAACGACCCTGGCGGATGTGTGCCGCCGGGTGGTCGCCGGAGGTCGCCCCATGCTTGCCAATGATTCCAAGCTGATGCCTGTATTCCTCGCCTATGAAGCGCTGGGCAGCGGCGATGCCGACCACATCGAGGCTTTGCGTGGCAACTTGGAGGAGGTCCTGGTCAAGGGTGACATCCTGACGCCACAAGACCTCTTCGCCAAAGCGCGTTACCTGCAACACACCGGCCGCATCGATCCGGGGCAGATCTCCATGGAGGCCCTGGACACGCTGGTGGTGGGAATCGGTATGCTGTTTCCTGGCGCGCTGTGCCAGCCGGTGGCCGTGCCGGTTGCAGCCTGATCGGGGGCATCGTGGCCTTAGCCTTTGCCCACTGCGACACTCGCCGGCGCCTCGACCTTGAAAGCCTGGTGACCTGGGCGTTGCGCGATCAGCAGGCCGACCGTGTCCAGTCCGGCCTCTTCGACATTGAGGCCGCGGCGAATGACCATGGATGGGAGCCTCAAGGGGTGAGCGGCGACGGCGTGGCCGAGCTGCTGCGCCGCCATGAGACCGGCGACCGGGTGGACGGCGGCGGACCGGTGCGCGGCATCGCCGTGACGGTCCATCCCGATGCCGAGGCGGTGGCCAACGCGGTGGGGTGGCTGGACCCGTGGCAGCGGCGCCTCGTCCGCTTCCATGGGCGATCCGGCACCCGGCCGGACTGGCTGCCGCTGGTGCCTGCCATGGTCGCGGTGAAGCGGCCGAGCGAGGCGCGCGGCCGATACCGGCATGTCACGGCCGAGCGGTGGGAGTTCGTGCCGACGCGGTCGGAGCTGGCCAAGCGCTATGTGCTGCGCGGGCAATCGCTCTTCGACGCCCGCGGGCAGCGCCGGATCGTCGAGGACGAGCGGGGTTTCCACTTCCGCTCCTTCGGCGATGGGCGCCGGCAGGTGCAGGTGAAATGGTGCCCGCTGGAGCCTGCCCACAGCGATGCCGACATCGTCGAGGCCAACACCGATTATGCCGGCTGGCACGCCGGGATGACGGAACTGCTGGAGCGAATCGGCGGCTGGAGCCTGCGCGATCATGTGCTCACCGGCTTTAGCGTGCCTGCAACGCCATGGGAATATAATCCTTGACGAAAGGTCAATACCTTGACAGGGTGAGCGGGACGAATTGCGTGTGAAGGAAGGCCCGCCCGGCAGATGTCGCGGCGGGCCTTCTGCTGTCCGGGGGCTGGCCATGCGGACCGAATGGGACGGCGTGCTGTGCCTTCAGCTCGGTCCGGTGGATCGTCATTTCGCCGTGCGCATCACCTACCAGGGCGGACCTTTCCGCGCCGACATCGAGGCCATCGATATCCGGACCCGGCAGGGCTGGATCCGCGCGCCCTGGCTGATCGAGCTGGTGGAGGAGTGCGCGCCTCTCTTCGACATGCTGCGCGATCACGCCGCCGGCCGGCTGGCCGATGCACGGACGGTCGTGCAGCTTTCCTGACAGGACAGCAGGATGGACGAGCTGATCCGCGAGGCGGTCGCCGCCGGCGCCGGCCTCACCCGTTACAGCGACCCGGTGACGGTGTGCCCATCGGACGGCGCGGTCGAGTTCTTCGGCCAGCAGGTCGCGGCGATGCTGCGCGAGCTGCCGGAGGACATGACCGTGGCCGAGCTGCGCGACGCCATCGACGGATGAGCCTTCCCGTCCTTCCGGGCGATCCGGCCGGACAGGACGTCAGCGACGCCCGCCACGCCCCGGCGCTGCGGCTGGACCGCATCCAGGAACACCTGCTGGACGCCTTCTATGCCGGGCGCTCGGCCAACACGGTGCGGGCCTACCGGCGGGATCATGAGGATTTCCGGACTTTCGTCGCCCGGCAGGATGGGCTCGCCGCCTTCGCCGCCACCGCCGAACAGGCGGTGCGGATGCTGCTGGCGGTGGAGCATGGGCAGGCCAACGCCCTGGCGCTGGGCTACCGCACCGACATGCTGCGGCGCCAGCTCCAACCCGCCACCGTCAACCGCCGGCTGGCGGCGCTGCGGTCGGTGGTCAAGCTGGGCAACACGCTGGGCCTGGTCAGCTGGACGCTGGACGCGGAGAACGTCGATTCCGTTGCCTACCGCGACACGCGGGGACCGGGGCGGGACGGCGTGCGGGCCATGGTGGCGCAAGCCAAGGAGCGCACCGACGCCAAGGGCCTGCGCGACACCGCCATCGTCCGGCTGCTGCACGACGTGGCCTTGCGCCGCGGCGAGGTGGTGTCGCTGGACCTGGAGCATTACGAGAGCCGGCGCGGCACCGTCGCGGTGCTGGGCAAGGGGCGGACCCAGCGCGAGCGGGTCACCCTGCCGGCCGCCACCAGGGCGGCGCTCGATGCGTGGATCGCGGTGCGGGGGAAGGACCCCGGACCGCTGTTCCATCGCCTCGATGCCGCCGGCCGGGGCGAGGGGCGCCTGACCGGCGCCGCCGTCTATGACGTGGTGCGTGAGCTGGGCGCCGGGGTGGGCATCGCCACCCGGCCGCACGGGCTGCGGCACTCGGCCATCACCGCGGCGCTGGACGCCAGCAACGGCAACATCCGGGCGGTGCAGCGCTTCAGCCGGCATCGCAACGTCCAGACCCTGCAGATCTACGACGACAACCGCGCCGATCTGGCTGGCCAGATGGCGGCGCTCATTGCGGAGGATTGACATGGGCGAGACCGTCGCCGCTCCGGTGCGCAGGGTGCGCACCCAGGACCAAGCCGCGGCCGTTGTCGGCCGGATCGGCGCTGCGCAGGCGCAGCTCGGCCGGCTGAAGGCCTCGCTGGACGTGGCTGTCGCCCAGGCCAACCTCGCCTACGAGACCGCGGCGGCGGTGCTGCGCACGGCCATCGCCGCCGACACGGAGCTGTTGCGCGGCTACTTCGACGCCAACCGGGCCAGCCTGCTGACCGGGACCAAGAAGTCGGTGGCGCTGCCCACCGGCATGATCGGCGTGAAGAAGACGACGGCCAAGCTGGTGGTGGCGGATGTCGACGCGCTGCTGAAGCGGCTGGAGGAAGACCGCAAGCTGCGGCGCTTCCTCCGTACCAAGAGCGAGGTCGACCGGGCCGCCCTGCTGGCGGAGCCGAAGGTGGCGGTGACCATCCCCGGCGTCTCCATCGATGGCGGGGATGATGCCTTCTTCGTCAAGCCGCTGATGGTGGCGACTGCCTGAAACCGAGCTTGCGAAAATCGGCATTATCGCAAGCTACCCCCTGAAAAACGGCTGAAATCCAAGGCTTCCGCAATGATCTCCCAATCCGTGACGATCGGCGCCGCGACGCTGATGCTGGGCGACTGCATCGACCGGATGCGGGAGCTTCCCGACAGCTCGGTCGGCCTGGTGCTGACCGACGTTCCCTATTCCAGCGGGGCCACCCGTGAGGCCGGCCGCACTGCCTACGGCAAGACCATGACGCGGTCGACCAAGGGCGCCAGCGACCGGTGGTTCGGCTCCGACAGCCTGAGCACGCGCGGCTTCTTCCACCTGCTGCGCAGCTGCGCCATGGAGTGGCAGCGGGTATTGAAGCCGGGTGGCCATGTGCTGGCCTTCATCGACTGGCGCATGGGCGATCATCTGGCCGATGCCATCGACGGGGGCGAGGCCGCGCTGTTCCTGTCCGGCCATGCGGCCGACGCCATGGAAAGCGCCGACCTGAAGCGGGTGGGGCTGCTGGTGTGGGACAAGACCTATTTCGGCATGGGGACGCACTTCCGTCACCAGCACGAGCTGATCCACCACTTCACCAAGGGCAAGGGCACGGAGCCGCTGCGCCGGAACGTCGCCAACGTGCTGCGTCATGCGCCGGTGCGGTTCGGCGCCCACCCGACGGAGAAGCCGGTGGGGCTGCTGGCCGAGCTGATCGGCACCGTCTGCCCGCCGGGCGAGACGGTGCTCGACCCGTTCTTCGGCAGCGCGTCGGCCGGCCATGCCGCCCTGACCACGGACCGGCGCTTCATCGGCATCGAGCGCGACCGGCGCTATTTCGAGGCTGGCTGGCAGCGGCTGGCCAACCTCACCGAGGAACTGGCGGCATGACCATGCATCTGGAGGACGTGATGCACGGCCTCACCGCCCGCACCGCCACCGACGGCGTCATCGTCACGATCGGCGGCACCATGGGCTGGTGGCTCGACGCCCTGCATGGGCCGGCGCAGGAACTGGCCTTCTGGGGCACGGTGGCGCTGGTGGCCGGGCGGCTGGTGCTGCTGGCGCTCGACGTCCGGGACCGCCTCCGCCGGCCATCCAAAGTGTTCACGCGTGAACACTTTGACAGTGGCGCCGACCCCAGACAGTGAGGGGATGTAGGGGCGTGCCAACGTTTTACGGACGAGCGGGCAGCCACCCTACATCATTGCAGCGAGGGCAACCGCTGCCATCACAGGATGGGCAGATAACCCAGTCATCGTTGCTCCATCGGATGACAACCTCGCCTTCGCAGCGTCCGGAAGCGGTCTGGGCCATGCACACGTCAAAGACGGGTGCCAATGCGTAGTACGGTTTTCGGCAGGACAGGCAGACGGCGATTGGTTGATTCTTCTCGCCCATGGCAGCATCCGATCGTCTGGAGTGCTTCGGTGAAAATCACTCTCATTATACTCTCCGTTGGTGTCAAAGGGCTTGGTGCCGCACGCAGTTGTATGAAATCTGCGACTTATGCGCCGACTGGAATGTTCACAGAGTGACCGAGCCACGGATTCATGCGTCTGCCCAGCGGATTAAGGCTGCGCTGCGCCAGTACGGAGACCAGCTCACCCGCTACGCCCTGCCAATGGCGCTGACCAGGACGGCGCAGGACGCAAAGCTGGCGGTGCAGCAGGCGCTGCCGGAGACCTTCGACCGGCCGACGCCCTACACGATCAAGTCCACCTTCGTCCGGCCCGCCACCAAGGCGGACCCGGTGGCCTGGGTGGGCTTCAAAGACGATGCCGGCAAGGGCACACCGGCGGCGCGCTACCTGCTGCCGAATGTCGAGGGCGGGCCGCGCCGGGACAAGCGGATGGAGCGCCAGCTGCGGGCCGCCGGCCTGCTGCCGGCCGGCATGTTCGCCGTCCCCGGTGAGGAAGCCAGGCTGGACGCCTACGGCAACATGCGGCGGTCCGAGGTGGTGCGCATCCTGTCGCAGACCCGGGCCTTCGGAGAGCAGGGATACACGGCCAACCGGAGCGACAGCGCCCGCAGCAGGAAGAAGCGGCGGCGCAACGGCTACTTCGCCGCTCTGCCGGGCAACGCCGGCGGGCTGCCGCCGGGCATCTACCAGCGCGACGGCGCCGACGCCCGGCCGGTGGTGATCTTCGTTCGGGCGCCGAGCTACCGCCCGCGCTTCCGCTTCCACGACATCGTCGAGCGGGCGGTGCGGGCCAACATCGGCCGGCGGCTGGAGGAGGCGGTGCGGACGGTCAACGCCCGCTTCGCCGCCCGGCGGTGACGGGTCCTTCCGGGGGGTACCACCCACGAGGGTAATTCGGGCCGCACCGGTCCACCCTCTGAGAAATTTTCGGATCGAGGTTTTTGTTTATGTCCAAACCGGGCCAACGGGTGAACCGGGCGGAGCTGGCCGACCTGTTCGGCGTCAGCCTGCCCACCGTCGACGCGTGGGTGCGCGACGGCTGCCCCTTCGCGGAGAAGGGGGCCAAGGGCCGGGAATGGGCCTTCGCGACCGCCGACGTCCACCGCTGGCTGGTGGACCGCGCCGTGGCCGACGTCGCCGCCGGCTACGAGGGCGAGATCGGCGTCATCACCGCCGACGAAGCCAAGCGCCGCAAGGCGGTGGCCGATGCGGTGGTGGCCGAGATCAAGGCCGACGAGGCGCTGAACGAAGTGGTGAACCGCCATGAGGCCGCGGCCGACGTCGCCGGCTTCTGCATTTCCTTGCGCACCGGCCTGTCCAACGCGGTGGCCAAGATCGCCGGCCGCGCCGCGGCGATGACCGGGGCGCCGGAAATCCAGGCGATGGCGGAGACGGAAATCAACCGGGCCTTCGACGCCGCCCGCGACGAGCTGGTCAAGAGCTGGGGCGATGAACCGCGGGTTTGAGGCGGCGGCGCGGGTCAGCGCCCACCGTCACGGCGATTACCGGACCGGGCGGGGCGAGCTGCGCCGGGCGCTGCTGGCCCTGTTCGAGGGCAGCCTGAAGTTCCAGGAGCGCATGAGCGGCTCGGTGTGGGCCGAGCGCTTCGGCTGGATCCCGAAGGGCACCGGGGCCGAGCACGGCAAGGTGACGCTCTACGGCTACCAGCGTGGTCTGGTGGACCTGATGTGCGATCCGGCTGTGCCGCTGCTGACCGTGCTGAAGGCGGCGCGCGTCGGCTACACGCGCTGTGCCACGCTGGCGGTGGCCTACCACCTCCACCAGGACCCGACGCTGTGCGCCATCGCCCAGCCGACGATCCCGGACGCGGAAGACTTCGGCAGCGGGGAAATCGCCCCGATGCTGCGCGACACGCCGGCGCTGAAGCCGCTGATGCGGCCGACCCGCAAGGGGGAGAAGCAGGACAACGCCACCTTCTACCAGCTGAGCAACGGCGCCAGCGTGCGCGTGGTCGGCGCCGCGTCGGACGATGCCTTCCGCCGCTATTCGGCCCGCTTCCTGTTCGCCGACGAAATCGACGGCGACGGCTGGACGCCCGGGGCCAAGACCCAGGGCGACAAGCTCAAGCTGTTCTGGACCCGCGGCGAAACCTTCTGGAACCGCTCGATGGTGCGCGGTTCCACCCCGCTGCTGTACGAGACGAGCCGGGTGTGGAAGCTATGGCTGGCGTCGGACCAGCGCCGATACTTCGTGCCGTGCCCGCAATGCTCGGATGCCACCGGCCAGCTCGACGGCTGGCAGTATCTGGACTGGGGCGGGCCGGACGTGCCGCACGGGCTGAAATGGAGCCTGGACGCCGAAGGCACCCTGGACAAGGTGTGGTACGTCGGCACCTGCGGCTGCGTCATCGAGGAGCGGCACAAGGCGTGGATGGACGCCAACGGCGAATGGCGCCCGACCGCCAAGGCGAAGGTGCCCGGCCATGTCGGCATGCACCTGTGGACGGGCATGTCGCTCAATCCCAACGCCGCCTGGACGGTGATCGTCCAGGAATGGCTGGAGGCGCAGGCCGACCCGGCCAGCCTGGTGCAGCCTTTCATGAACCTGCGGCTGGGCCGCCCCTATCGGGCGATCTATGGGCAGGAGGTGAAGAGCAGCAGCTTCATCGACCGCATGGAGCCGTACCCGGCCGAAGTGCCGGCGGGGGTGGAGTTCATCACCGTCGGGGTGGACGTCCAGTCCGGCAAGGTGAACCCGCGGCTGGAGGCCTCCGTCTACGGTTGGGGCCGCGGGCTGGAGGTCTGGCTGATCGGCCATTTCGTCCTGCCGGGCGATCCGGCCAAGGGCGAGGTGTGGGCAGCGCTGGACGATGGCGTGCTGCTGCGCCGCTTCCGCAAGCCGGACGGCACCACGCTGGACGTGCGGGCCAGCTGCATCGACAGCGGCGGCCACCACACGCAGGAGGTCTATGCCTTCGCCAACAAGCGCCGCTCCCGCCGGGTGTGGGCGATCAAGGGCCGCTCGGAAAGCCGGGGCCAGCGGGGCAAGGTGTGGCCGCGCAAGCCGTCCAGCAAGCTGGGCCATGTCTGGTACATGATCGGCGGCAACGCCGCGCGTGACTGGGCCTATGGCAGCCTGGCGGTGGACAAGCCCGGGCCGCGCCATGTGCATTTCCCACAGGCGCCGGTCGACGGTGCCCGCGAGTTGGACGACGAGTTCTTCGCCCAGCTCACCCGCGAGCGGCTGATCGTCCCGCGCGGCCAGCAATACACGGTGTGGCAGAAGCCGTCGGAAGCCCATGAGGCCGGGGTGTGCTTCGTCTATGCCTACGCCGCCGTGTGCGGCCTTCAGGCGCTGTCCGGCAAATACGTCAAGCTGGGCGAGGCGGAAGTCGATGCAGCGCCCGCTGAAGCCGTTGGCGATACCGACGCGGAACCGACACCGGCCGACGCGATCGCCGCGGCGGTGGCGCGGGCGCGCAGGCTGAGCCAGCCGGCCGTAGCCGTCCAACCGGTGGCGCTGGCGCCGCCGGCCTCGACCGACAAAGGGGAGCTGTACCTATGACCGACGTCACCACCCTGGAGGCGTGGCTCGCCGACGCGCGGGCCGCGCACCATGCCCTGCGGCTCGGCCGGCAGACGGTCAGCGTGCGCTTCGGCGACCGCGTGGTCGAATACGCCCCGGCCAACGCGACCCAGCTGGCCAGCTACATCGCCTCGCTGGAGCGCCAGATCGCTGCGGCCAAGGGCCGGCGCGGTCCGGCGGTGTCGCCCTATGTCCGGACGATCGGTTGATGACCACCGCTCCCGTCATCCTCGACCGGCACGGCCGACCGATCACCCAGGGCGAGATCCGGCGGGCGCGGGTGCAGGCGGCGATGGGCGCCTTTCTCGCCGGATCCGGCAACGCGCCCGAGCTGCGCGACTGGACGCCGGCGGCGGGCTCGCCCGATGCCGACCTCGACGGCGACCGCCAGACCATCGTCGCCCGTGCCCGCGACCTGGAGCGTAACGACGCCCTGGTCTCCGGTGCCGTCCAGTCGCTGAAGGACAGCGCCATCGGCTTCGGGCTGGATTTCCAGTCGATGCCGGACTACCGCGCGCTGGGCATCGGCCGCGACGAGGCGCAGGAGGCCGCGCGGCGGATCGAGTCGATCTGGCACGAGTGGAGCGAGGACCGCGACGCCTGCGATGTCACCGGCCAGCTGCCCTTCGGCGCGATGCTGCGCCAGTCGGTGCAGTCCGACCTTGTCGTCGGCGAAAGTCTGCAACTGGCGCTGTGGCTGCCGGAGCGGCAGCGCCGGCTGGGCAGCCGCTTCGCCACCGTCATGCAGACGGTGGAGGCCGACCGCCTGTCCAACCCGCAGGACCGCATCGGCGATCCGCGCCTGCGCGACGGTGTCGAGATCGACGAGTACGGGGCACCCGTCGCCTACCATGTCCGCAGCAGCCACCCGGGCGACCTGTTCATGCCGTGGGCGATGGCGGCGGCGGAGTGGCAGCGGGTGCCGTTGCGCGGGCCGGGCGGACGGCGGGTGGTGATCCACTCCTTCGACCAGAAGCGGCCGGGCCAGCACCGCGGCGTGTCGGTCTTCGCGCCGGTGATGACCGAGTTGAAGCAACGCGCCCGGTTCCAGCGGGCCGAGCTGCAGGCGGCGGTGGTCAATGCGGTGATCGCCGCGGTGCTGGAAAGCCCGGCCGACGGCCAGACGCTGCTGGACCTGTTCGGCGACGCCAACAGCTACATGGACATGCGCAACGCCCAGCCGTCGGTCCAACTCGGCATCGGCCCGGGCGGCGCCATCCCGCGGCTGCTGCCCGGCGAGACGCTGAAGGGCTACTCGAGCAACCGCCCCAGCGCCGGCATGGACGGGTTCGTCACCACGGTCAGCCGGCTGATCGCCACCGGCATCGGCATGACCTACGAGACGTTCATGCGCGACTTCTCCAAGACCAACTACTCCAGCGCCCGCGCCTCGCTGCTGGAGGGCTGGCGCTTCGTGCTGTTCCTGCGCATGCACAAGACCCTGACCTGGTGCCGGCCGACGCTCGACCTGGTGCTGGAGGAGGCGGTGTGGCGCGGCTATCTCGACCTGCCGGGCTTTTCGGAAAGCCGGGCGCGGCGGCAGGCGTGGCTGCGCGGGGTGTGGCGCGGTCCGGCCCGTGGCTGGGTGGACCCGGTCAAGGAAATCACCGCTGCGGCGATGCGGGTGCGGCTCGGCATCTCCACCCTGCGCGACGAGGCGCTGGACCAGGGCCGCGACCTCGATGACCTGCTGGACCAGATCGCGCTGGAGCAGGAGGCGCTGAAGGCGCGCGGGCTGACCCTGCCCGAAGTCAACTTCATGCCCACCCCTGACCAGCCCGAGCCGGCTGCCGCCGGCGCGTAACGGAGCCTTTCGACATGCTGAAGACGATGCAGCCCGTGCTGGTGTCCCCAGCCTGGGCCGAGACGGCGGCTGCCCGCATGGTGCAGCTGACCGAGGCGAACCGCGCCGGCGGGGAGCTGCCGGCCGGCTGCACCCGGCTGGGCGAGGTCAACGGCACGCGACGGCCCTACGAGGTCGACCGGGGCGTGGCGGTGGTGTCGGTCGCCGGGCTGCTGGTGCCCAAGCTGGGCTACATCGGCAGCAGCTGGGTCACGGGCTACGACGGGCTGCGCTTCCAACTGGCGCACGCCTTCGCCGATCCGGACGTCCGCGCCGTCTGCCTCGACATCGACAGCGGCGGCGGCATCGCCCAGGGCTGTTTCGACCTGGTGGACTGGATCGTCGCCGCGAAGAAGGCCGCGGCCAAGCCGGTGGGGGCGATCTGCAGCGAAGAGGCTTATTCCGCCGCCTACGCCATCGCCTGCGCCGCCGACAGCATCGCGGTGCCGCGCACCGGTGGGGTGGGATCGATCGGCGTCTGGCTGATGCACTGGGACTATTCCCGCATGCTGGAGGAGGCCGGGCTGAAGCCGACCATCGTCCAGTCCGGCGCCCACAAGACCGACGGTCACCCCTACGCCGCGCTGCCCGAGGCGGTGCGTGCCGAGTGGCAGGGGCAGGTCGACGCGCTGCGCCAGCTCTTCGCCGAAACCGTCGCCCGCGCCCGCGGCATCGACGTGGCGGCGGTCCTCGCCACAGAGGCCCGCTGCTTTGAGGGGCCGGTCGGCACCGCCGAGGCCGTGCGCCTTGGGCTGGCCGATGCGGTCCTGCCACCCGACCGGGCCTTTTCGGCCCTGGTGGATCATGTGAGGGACACCCAGTGAAGACGTTCAGCTTCGCTCACCTGAACCCCTTCGGCCGCTCCAAGGCGGCGGACGGGGAGACCCAGGCGGGCACCGACACCACCAAGACCGGCACCGGCGACGGCGCCGACCAGGAAGACCAGCAGGACCAGGAAGACGGCAAGGAGACGCCTGCGCCGGGTGACGGCGACGGTGGCGACAAGACCGCCGGCAGCCAGCAGGCCGCCGCCCCGAGCGAGCGCGAGCGAGGCGCCGCGATCTTCGCCGCGTCGGCCGCTGCCGGCCGCGTCCAGCTCGCCGCCCATCTGGCTTTCAACACCGACCTGACGGTCGAGCAGGCCTGTGCCGTGTTGGAGGCCGCTCCCATCGGCGCCACCGAGCCCGGCGCCTCCACCGGCAACCCGCTGGCACTCGCCGCCATGGACGCCCACCCCAACCCGACCGTCGGCGCCTCCACCGACGCCGCCACCATGAGCGACGACCAGAAGGCCGCCGCCGCGGTGCTGGCCAGCATGGCCGCCGTCGGGCTCATTCCCAAGAAGGACGGCACCCGATGACCTCCGCCAGCTTCTCCTCCATGACCAGTCAGCCGCTGCCGTCCCTGATCGCCGGCGACTTCCCGCGCGTCACCCGGCTGGTGACGATCGCCAGCGGCGCCGGCGTGCTCCCGGCTGGCGCCGTGCTCGGCCGCATCGCCGCCAGCAAGACGTTCACCCTGTCGGCCGCCGCCTCCAGCGACGGCTCCGAAGCGGTGCGCGCGGTGCTGGCCGAACCGGTGGACGCCACCGCGGCCGACATCCAGGCCGTCGTCTACTTCACCGGTGAGTTCAACCCGGGCGAACTGACCTTCGGCGCCGGCCACTCCGCCGCGTCGGCGGCCGACGCGCTGCGCGACCTGTCGATCTTCCTCTGAGGACCCCACCCATGGACATCTATTCGACCCTTGCCATGCTGGGGGTGCTGCAGTCGCTGCGCGCCAAGGCCCCCCGCTTCCTGCTGAACATGTTCTTCCCGCTGGCCAGCTTCAGCGACGACGAAAAGATCGTCTTCGACGTCGAGGTCGATGACATCGAGATCGCCCCTTTCGTCTCGCCGCTCGCTGCCGGCCGCGTCGGGTCGGACACCGGCTATGAAACCAGGATGTTCGCCCCGGCCTATGTGAAGCCGCTGCACGACATCAAGCCGGGCGAGCCGCTGCGCCGGCTGGCCGGGGAACCGCTGACCGGCACCCTGTCGGCCGGCGCCCGCGAGCAAGCCATTCTGGGCAGTAAGCTGCAGCGCCAGCTGAACCAGATCCTGCGCCGCAAAGAGGTGATGGCGGCCGAGGTCCTGCGCACCGGCAAGTGCGTGGTGAAGGGCGACGATTACCCGGAGGTCCTGGTGGACTTCCAGCGTGACGGCGATCTGTCGCTGGTGCTGTCCGGCGCCGCCCGCTGGGGCGAGGCCGGGGTGTCGCCCTATGCCGACATGTCGGAATGGATCGACCTGGTGGGGCGGAAGTCCGGCGCCGCGGTCAATGTCGTGGTGATGGACGCCAAGGCCTGGGCCCTGTTCGAGGCCGACTCCAAGCTGGAGAAGGTGCTCGACCGCAACCTGGGGCAGGCCGCCATCGTGCAGATGGGCTTCCAGCCCGGCGTGCCCGGTACCCCGGTGTTCAAGGGCCGGATCGGCATGGTGGAGTTCTATACGTACAACGATACGTACAAGGACAATGGCGCCACCAAGGAGCTGCTGTCGGATCACACGGTGCTGCTGGGCGCCACCGGCGCCATGGAGGGCATCCAGGCCCATGGCGCCATCCTCGACCCGCGCGCCGGCTACCAGGCCCTGGAGGTCTTCCCCAAGAGCTGGATCGAAGAGAACCCGGGCCGGCGCATGCTGCTGAGCCAGTCGGCGCCGCTGGTCTACCCGCGGCGTCCCAACGCCTGCATGTGCGCGACGGTGAGGTGATCCATGGCCAAGCTGCGCCTGCTGGCCACCGTGAAGGTGGCCAGGGAGACCACGTTGCGGCCGGGGGCCGTCATCGAGGTCAAGGATCCGGAGGACGAGCAGGCCGCCTCGCTGGTGGCCCGCGGCTTCGCCCGCTGGGTGAAGGCTGGCGAGGTGGCCGAGGGGGAAGAGCTGCCGCTCGACCGCATCATCGCGGCGATCGGCAAGCTGGACCCGGCCAACGCCAAGCACTTCAAGGGCGGCAAGCCGGAGCTGAAGGCGCTGGGCGACGTGCTGGGGGCGGACGTCACCGCCGACCAGCGTGACCGGGCCTGGGCCGCTCTGCAGGGGTGATCGGCCATGGTCTTCGATGACCTCAACGCCGCCTGTGTCGGTGCCTTCGGTGAGCCGGCGGTGATCCGCCGGCCCGGCCGGTCCGACGTCACTGTCATCGGCATCTTCGACCGCCGGCACTACCAGGTGGAGACCGACGACGGGCCGGTCTCCACGCTGATGACCTCGCTGGCCGTGGTCGACGCCGACATGGGCGGACCGGTGCCCGCCGGCGCCGCCATCGAGGTGCGCGGCCTGCCCTTCACGGTGTCCGAGCCGCGGCCGGACGGACAGGGTATGACCGTCCTGCTGCTGCGGGAGGCGCGTTGATGCATCCCCGCACCCGGATCCGCACCGCCATCGCTGCGGCGCTGGGGGCCGTCGCCCCCGTCACCGCCAACCGGGACGATCCGCTGCAGCCGGACGCGCTGCCCTGCATCGGCCTGTTCACGCCGGATGAGGCGATACAGGAACTCACCATGGGCAGCCGGCGCCAGATGCGGCGCATGGACCTCTATGTCGATGGCTACGTCCGCGCCGGCGCCGACCTGGACGACCGGCTCGACGCCATGGCCCTGCGCATCGAGCAGGCGATTGCTGCTGGCGGCAGGTTCGGCGGGACGCTGGACCGCATCGAGCTGGTACGGACCGTCACCGACCGCCTGACCGGCGGCGAGATGAAGGCCGGGGTGACCCGCCTGCAGTTCGCCGTGACCTACCAGACCGGTTTCGGCCAGCCCACCGCCTAAGTCCGACGCCTGAACCCTCCGGAATCTCCGGAGCTTCCCCAGCCGCCCGGTTTTCGGGCGGCCTTTTCTTTGCCCGAAGGAGGGGCATACCCATGAGCGGCAACGCTGTTCAGAGCGCCGGCACGCGCCTGTTCCTTTCCACCACCGCCCTGTGCACCACCGAAGCGCAGTACAAGGCGCTCGCCTGGACCGAGGTCGAAGAGATCGAGGACATCGGCGCCTTCGGCGAGACCTTCGAAAAGGTCACTTACAAGACGCTGGGCGACGGGGCCGTCCACAAGAAGAAGGGCACCGTCGACTACGGTTCGGGCACGCTGAAGCTGGCCCGCGTTCCGACCGGCGCCGGCCAGACGGCGATCCGCGCCGCGGCGAAGAACCGCAAGGCGGCCTACAACGTCAAGATCGAGTTCGACGACGCTCCGGACGGCGGCACGCCGACGACGATCTACCTGCGCGCCTACGTCATGTCCTACACCACCGAAATCGGCGGCAACGACAAGGTGATCGAGGCCAGCGTCGGCCTCGAAATCGACGCCGAGCCGATCGAGGTGGCGGCCGACGCGCCGTAAGCGCCGGAGCCAACCTCCCCCTATGCCGGCAGCCCGCCCTGGCTGCCGGCCTTTCTCCCCGTCCAAAGCGAGATCCTGCCATGACCGTCCCCAGCACGGCGCCGCGCTTCGCGCACGGCGTGATGACCGTCAGCCTCGACGGCGAAGACGTCGAGCTGTTCGCCAACGTCCGCGCCTCGCGCACCATCTGCCGCCTGTATGGCGGGCTGCAGCAGGCCTTCACCAACACCAACGCCTTCGACTTCGACACGCTGGTGAATGTCGTCAACGCCGCCGCCGGCCGCGTCGGCAAGCAGGCCGAAGCCACCGCCGAGGCGATCTTCGCCGAGGGTGTCGTCGTCGTGGCGCCGCAGGTGCTGCTGTTCCTCAATTTCCTCGCCGGCGGTGGCAAGGCGCCGAAGACGGACGCCGCCAAGGCCGGGAAGGCCGAACCGGAGAGCGAGGCCGCCGCGTCGGGGGAAGCCGGCTGACCTTCCCGGAGTACATGGACCGGATGTTCCAGTACGCCACGGGCTGGCTGGGATGGTCGCGCAGCGAGGCATTGGACGCCCCGTTCCCCGACATCCAGCTGGCCCTGGACGGGAAGGTCGATTTCCTCGCTGCCACCACACCGGGGGCCAAGCGCCAGAAGCGCAAGCCCAAGGACACGGCGGAGCTGAAGGAGCGGGCGCGGGCCGTGTTCGGCCTGAAGCGCCCGGGTCCAGACATGGGCATGGGCAAGGGCAGGGGCGCCGGGTGACCGGCGCCCTTTCTGTTTTCGGAGACCGGCATGGCTGATTTCCCCGGCATGATGGTGCCGGTCGGTGCGGACGACAGCGGCCTGCGGCGGGTGCTGTCGCAGGCGGAAGCCCGCGTCGACCGGTTCGCCGGCCGCGTCGACGGGTCCGTGCGGCGGGCCGCTGGCAGCTTCGACGCGCTGGGCAGCGCTGCCGGCCGTGTCGCCGGCGTGGTCGCCGGCATCGGGCTGGCGCAGGGGGCCGGCGAAGCGATCAAGGCGGCCGACGCCTGGAGTCTGTCCGCCTCGAAGATCGCGCTCTATGCCGGTGCCGGCGAAAAGGCGGTGGCCGTCCAGGAGCAGCTGTTTCAGGCCGCGCAGCGCGCCCGCTCGGCCATGGAGCCGACCGTCGGGCTCTACACCTCGCTGGCCGACGCCGCCCTCACCATGGGCAAGTCCCAGGGCGAGGTGATCCGGCTGACCGAGACCATCTCCAAGACCTTCAAGATCTCCGGCACCGAGGCCGGCACCGCCGCCGGCGCGCTGGTGCAGCTGTCTCAGGCGATGGCCAGCGGCGTGCTGCGCGGCGACGAGTTCAATTCGGTGATGGAGGCCTCGCCGCGGCTGGCCAAGGCCCTGGCCGAGGGGCTGGGCGTGCCGCGGGGCGCCCTGAAGTCGCTGGCCGAGCAGGGAGCGCTGACCGCCGACAAGGTGGTGACCGCGCTGCTGAAGCAGAGCACCGCCATCGACACCGAGTTCGGCCACATGGCCACGACGGTGTCGGACAGCCTGACGGTGCTGGCCAACACCGCCCAGCGCCAGATCGGCCGGATGAATCAGGCGGTCGGCCTGACCGCCGGCATTTCGTCCGGCATCCTGGTGCTGGCCGACAACCTCGATGCGGTGACCAAGGCTGCCGGCGGTGCCGCCCTGGCGCTGGGCGCCATCGCCGCGGCGCGGACGATGCCGACCGGCATTGCCGCGGTTACCCAGGCGATTAATGACCAGCGCGTCGCCCTCTACGCGAAGGCGGTGGCTACGGCCGAGGCCGCCAATGCCGAGAAGCTGGCGGCGGCGCAGGACCTGATCCGGGTGCAGACGGCGCGGGCCGCCACCGTCGCCACGGTGCAGGCGGCCGAGGCGGAGTTCGCGGCGAAGGCCGCCGCCGCCAGCAGTGCCGCAACCACGCTGGCATCGGCAGAGTCGGCGCTGACGTCGGCCCGGGCCAAGACGGCGCTCACCACCAACGTCTATGTGCTGGCCAAGGCGCTTGCGACCGAGCGCGATGCCGAGGCCACGGTGGTGATGGCGCGCGAGGCCTCGATTGCTGCCGACGCGGAAAAGATGGCCTCGCTCGCCCGGCTGCGCGCCGCCCAGCTCGCCACCGCCGCGGCCGGCGAGGCCGTGGTGGTCGCCGACGCCCACCTCACCACGATGGCGGTGAGCGCCAACGCCGCGAGCGTCGCTCTGGCGCAACGGGCCTCGCTGCTGACCGCGGCCTGGAACGGGGTGAAGGCCGCCGGCGCCGGCATGCTCGGAGTGGTCGGTGGGCCGTGGGGGGCGGCGCTGCTGGCCGGTGCCGCGGCGGTGGCGGTCTTCGCCACCCGCACCACGGCGGCCGAAGCGGCGGCCGACAGTTTCGAGCACGCGCAGCGCGCCGCCCAGGACGCGGTGAAGGACTCGGCCGCGGACGTCGAGCAGCTGGCCACCCAGTACGGGCGCCTGTCCGACAGCATGCGGGCGGTGACCCGGATCAAGCTGGACGAGGCTCTGGCCGAGCAGGCCAAGGCGATCGCCGCCCAGCGCAGCGCCGCGTCGGCAGCGGTCTACCGCCCGGATTCGGTGGCGCGGCCGGTGTCGGGCGACTGGAACGTGTCCACCGACAGCGCCGGCTCGGCCCGCGTCTACGAGCGGATGGGGTTGGCGGCCGACCGGGTGGACCGGCTGCGCGTCGCGTTCCAGGCCTTCCGTTCGGCCGCGGCCGACGATCCGGAGGCCATCGCCAACCTGGTGCGCGTGCTGGACGAGGTCGGCCGCAACGCCGGCGCCGCCGGCAAGCCGTTGCTGGAGCTGGCGCAGCGTCTGGCCGATCCGGCGACCAAGGCGGAAGCCGCGGCCAAGACGGCGAAGGAACTGGCCGCCCGGCTGGCGCTGCTGGCCAATCCGGCCGACGAGGCGGCCAAGGCGGTGCTCGCCGCCGGCCAGACCGCCGACACCGCCGCCTCGCGCTTCGCCGGGCTGGGCTCGGCCGTGGGCGGCGTGGCCTCCAAGCTGGCAGAGCTGGGGGCCAAGAGCTGGACCCTGTCGCTGCCGGAAGGGCTGGAGCGCCGCGTCGGGGAGGTGGTCGGGCCGCCGCCCGAGCAGAAAACCCCTGTCGTCACCGGCCTGCAGGACCGCGGCCGGTCCTCCGACGACACCGCCTATCAGAGCTGGGACGCCCAGCGCGACGTCGTGCGCGGCCGGCTGAAGAGCCGGATCGTTCCGGCGGAGTCGGCGGAAGCGGTGCGGCTGCTGACGCTGGAGGCCGACGCCACCGAAAAGCTGGCCCGGGCGCGGGCATCGGGCAACCCGGCGACGATCAAGGCGGCCGAGGTCGAGGTGGAGGTCGCCAAGCGGCTGCGCGAAGGCCTCGACCCGGCGCAGGAGGGCAGCACCCGCACCCAGCTGCTGCGCAAGGCGCGGGCCGAGCTGGCCGGCGAGGTGGGCGCCCAGGTCACCCAGCTCACTATGGACGTCGCCGCCCAGCAGCGGCTGGCGGCGGCGGCCGGCAAGGGCGAAGCCGCCCAGCGCGCGGCGGCGGCGGCCAACCGCGTGGCGGCGGCCGGGCTGAAGGGCTATGGCGATGCTGCGGCGGCGGCCGAGGCGCAGGTGGAGGCGCTGACCGTCCAGCAGCTGCGCAAGGACGCCGACCAGCCGATCCAGGACCGCATCCGCTCGGCCCGGGCGCTGATGGACGCCTACGAACAGGGTCCGAAGGCGGTCAAGGCGGTCGAGGTGGCCGAGCAGGCCCACACGCTGGCGCTGAAGGAAGGCGAGGAAGGGACTCAAAAATACAACGAGGCGAAGGCGCATTACATCGAGCTGCTGACCCAGGCGCAGCAGTTGGAGTCGGCCGCGGCGGCCGGGCCGATGCTTCAGCAGCAGCGCGACCAGCTGGAGCTGGGACAGAAGCAGCTGCAGTTGATCGGCGCCTCGGCCGAGATGCGCGCGGTGGAGCTGGCGCGCACCCAGGCGCTGATCGATCTGCGCGACCGCAACATTGACGCCGCCAGCCGGGAGGGGCAGGCCTATCTGGCCAATGCCGAAGCGCTCGCCCGGCAGAACCTGGCGCTGGAGCGGACCAACGCCGCCTACCAGGAGCTGGAGCGGTTCGGCGACCGCAGCTTCGATGCCATTCTGCAGAAGCTGTCCGCCGCCGGCAAGTCGACGATGTCGTGGGCGGACGCCATCGGCACCGTCAGCGTGGAGTTGCAGCAGCTCGCGCTGAAGATGGCGCTCATCAACCCGCTGAAGAACTGGGTGACGGGCAGCAACTTGCCCACGGCGTTCGATTTCTTCGGCGGCAGCAGCGGGCAAATGGGACAGGCGGGGCCGGGCAGCGGCCTGACCGGCAGCCTGACCAATACGGCGTTGAGCAAAGGTGCCGGCTGGGCTGCCGACAAGCTGGGGTTCAGCACGACGGGGATCGTGGACCAGATCGGCACAAGCGTGTTTGGCATCGCCCCGACCGCTGCCGCCGTTGGGTATGCCGCTCCTACGGTCACGCTGGCGAACGGCGCCGTTGTGGCTGCAAGTCCGGCAGTCCAGGCGTCGCAGATCGCCATGCTCAGCGAGACCTCACCAGCCTTCAGCGCCGGCGCCGGGGGTGTGGGAGGGTCCGGTCTCGGGCTGGGCGGAACCCTCAGCGCCGCCGCCCCGTACGGCATGATCGGCGGCATGGGCGGCGCCTACCTGTCCAACCGATTCATGGGCGGGTCCAAAATCGGGGGCGGCCTGACCGGTGCCGCTCTTGGCGTCGGATCCATGGCGGCTGGAACTGCCGCTATGGGCGCCATGGGGATGGGCGCTGCGGCTTCGGCGGCCGGCGTCAGCGGCATGGCGGGCGCGACGGCGGCCCTGTCCGCCATCCCGGTGTACGGCTGGGTCGCCGCGGCGGTGCTGGCGGCGGTCATGGCGATCGGCGGCTCCCAGAAGCCCACCGTCGGCCCCAACAGCAGCGGCAACATCGTCCTGAACGGTACGGGCGGGTTCCGCACCGACGTGGCGTTGGCGGACAACGGCGCCGACGCCGGCCAGATGCAGCAGATCACTGACGGGGTCGCGACCGCCATGAACGTGCTCGTCACGGGCATCGGCGGCAAGCTGACCGGCGGTGACGGCGCGAACACGGGGCTCATCCAGCAGTTCGCGAAAGACGGCAAGTGGTACGTCACCCCGACCGTGGGTGAAAAGGCGGGGCAGAAGACCGCGTTCACCGACCAGAACGAAGCCATCGCCTTCTATATGCGGGAGTCGTTGAAGGGGCTGATCGGCAGCGGCCAGCTGACCGGCGTCAACGATGACGTGAAGAAGGCGCTGAGCACGTCCAAGGCGACCAAGGCCGAGGATCTGGCCAACGACCTGGGCTTCGCCGCCGGCTTCCGCCAGCAGCTCGACGTGATGAACGCCAGCCTGGATCCGACCAACAACCTGCTGAAGACCTTCACCGAGAACGCCAAGGCCATCGGCGAGTCGGTGAAAACCAACATCACCGATTGGCGGAGCAAGGCCAGCGAGCTGGGGCTGGCGACCGAGACCGAGCTGACCGCCGCCGCCCGCAAGGGCATCGAGGCGATGATGGGTCTCGGCCCGGCGGCAAAGCCGCTGGTGGGCATGGCCGCGGCGACCAAGCAGGCCGAGATCGAGTTCGAACAGTTCCGGCCGGCCCTGCTGTCGCTGGGCTACACCACCGGCGAAGTGGCCGAGCTGGCGACGCGCTACACGAAGAAGCTGCAGGACAGCTACGCCGAGGCGGTGGCGTATGTGCAGCGGCAGGGTGCGGTCGCCATCGAGGCGCTGATCGACCCCCACGCCAAATCCAGCGCCCTGGACCGGCTGCAGGGGCTTGGTCTCGACCGCGCAAACGCGGCGGTAGCCGGACTGGCCGGTGTCATCGACGGGGTGGAGCGGGCCGCTGCCGCCGGCACGCTGACCATCGAGGCCGAGCGGGTGGCGCTGGGCCGGCTGAACGGTGCGCTCTACGACGGCACCATCGGCGGCGACCAGTACACCGCCATGGTGGGCTATCTCACCCAGGCGTGGAGCGACAGCGCCGATGCGGCCGGGAAGGCGGCGCAGAAGGCATCCTGGCAGGCTGACGTCACCGGCCGGATGATTGCGGCGCTCGGCAACAGCCGCGGCGCTGGGCTGATCGCGCTGGACGCCCAGCAGGCGGCGGCTCTGGCCGACGCCAGAGCTGCCGGCTACGACACCACCCAACTGCGCCTGGTGCAGGCGGCCGAGCGGGGTGCCCAAGCCTTCACCCTGGCACAGCAGGACCTGCTGGACGCCTATGACCGCGAGATCGCCGCCAAACAGGAGGTGGTCGACTCCATCCAGTCCGGCGCCATCGCCCTGTTGCAGGCCGCCCAGCAGTTCAAGGACGCCCGTGCCGCCCTGCGCGAGGGCGACGACTCGCCGCTGGCACCGCGGCAGAAGATCCAGGAGGCAAGCGACCGCTTCGACGCCGCCTATGCGGTGCTGCAGGACAGCCGCTCGACCGATGCCGACAAGGACACCGCCCGGCAAACCCTGCTGCAGGTCGGCCCCACCCTGGTGGCGCTGGAGAAGGCGGCCAGCGGCGGCACCGCGTCGGTGCTGTTCGACAAGGTGGACAGGGTCTTTGCCGAGCTGGGCGACACCGGCGGGCTGAGCCTCGACACCGCCACCCAGGACCTGCAGGTGGCGCAGGACCAGCTGAAGGAGCTGCAACGCGCCCGGGCCGACGCGGCATCGATGGGGCAGCGTCAGCTGGGCAGCCTGTCCGGCCTGCGCGACGTCATGGACCAGAGCTTTGCCGTCTGGCAGGCCGCGCTGTCCCCGCTCCAGACGCTGACCGGGACGACGCCCGGAACGACCCAGCCGACCACGGTCAACTCTGCCCGCTACGCAGCTTCGGCTGCTGTACAGGCGCAATGGGACAGCCTGTCGGCCGGTGATCAACTGGGTGTTGCCCGGCGGATAGGATGGCAAGGGGGCATCGACGAAGCCTTCAACATCTGGCTCGCCACAACCGCGGGCAAGGCGGGCCGCTTCGAGTCCGCGGTTTCCACCGCCGACAAGCGGAGACGGTTGCAGGCCTTCAGTGCTGCCGACATCGAGGCGAATTTCGGACAATTCCCGGACATTCAGGCCGCGCGGGCAGCCAATCCAGATTTCAGCTTGGCCGAATGGTTCCTGCGGGCCGGCATCGATGAGGTGCTGGCTGGGACGCGGCGCATCCCCGGCTTTGCCACCGGCACCTTGTCCACCCCACCCGGCGCCGTGTGGGTGGGGGAACGCGGGCCGGAGCTGCTGTGGCAGGGCGGTGGGGCGGCGGTGGCCTCCAGCGCCGACAGCCTGCGGATCGCGTCGGCCTTCGACGCGGCGGTGAGCGGCCTGTCTCCGCCGGCACCGACGGTCTCCTTCCGCCGTCCCGACCTCGACGCCGGCGGCGCCGGCGTGGCCGAGCTGCTCGAGGCGGTGGAGGGCCTGCGCGACGAAGTCCGCGCCATCGGCCACGACGCCCTCACCCAGCGCGCCCGCATCGGCGCCGATGCCGCCGCCCTGCTGGCCCGCGTCGAGGCGGCCACCGGCGACCTGCCCAGAAAACTTGCCAACACCCGGAGGGCCGCCTGATGAAGGTGCGTCTCGTCGACCTCACCCTGTTCCACCGCCCCAGCGGCCATCGCCACCGGCTGCCGCTGGCCACCTTCCCCGGCTACCAGTCCGGCCCGGCCGACAGCCCGCCGAACGTCACCTGGCTGCCGCTGGTGACCGCCGGCGCCGACGCGTCGGTGTCGGTCGGCAGCCTGGGGGCTGCGGACGGGCAGGCCGAGCTGCGGATCGGCGATCTGGTGCTGCGCAACGAGGCCTCGCGCAATCCGGGACAGCGCTTCGCCACCGTGCAGGACCTCGACACCGGCGCGTGGTCGCGCCTCGCCCTCGATGACCGGCCGCTCAACCTGCTGCTGACCGGCGACTATGTCATCCAGGCGGTGACCGAGCGGGAGATCGAGGACGGGGCGCCGCTGGCCGAGGCGGTGACCATCTGGACCGCCCGGGTGGGTCAGCCCAAGCCCAAGCGCACCGAGATCGCCCTGCCGATCTACGACTCCCGCCTCGACTACGACACGCCGATCCAGACCGAGCGCTACAAGGGCACCGGCGGCTATGAAGGGCCGGCCGAGCTGAAGGACACGCTGAAGGAGCTGCCGCTGGGTCACTGCCCGATGGCGCGGCCGACCTATCTCGGCATCGTCGACGGGTATCACCGCTGGTCCGTCGGCGGCGGCAAGCCGGTGCAGGACGTGCCGCGGGGCTGGTCTTCCGGTGTCGGGGTGGCCAAGCAGAGCGGCACGGTGCCGGCGGACAATGCCCACTTCACGGTCGACCTTGCCAGCGGGATCGTCACCACCACGGTGAGGTATGCCGACTTCCGGGTCGAGGTGCTTGGCCGGACGTTCAATGGCTTCTACCGCCGTTACATCGGGGAGCTGATCGCCGCCTTGGCCACCGGTGCCGGGTTGGCCAGCACGGTGGACAGCGCCGGTATCGACGCGGTGCCGCGCACGGTGGGGCTCTTCCTCGCCGCCGGCGACGGCACCACCCATGCCGCCGCTTATGCCAAGTTCGTCGGCAGCGTACCGCGGGGCGGCTGGTTTGTCGGCACCGACGGCCAACTGGTGGTGACGCGGGTTCCCCGTCCCACCGCCGCTGCGGCAGTCCGGGCCTACAGCAGCGCTGCCGGCACCACCACAGGCCTGCAATATGTCGAGGGCCAGCACAACCCGCCGGCCAAACAGGTGGTGCTGCGCTGCGCCCACAACCCCAGCCCGTCCAGCAGCGCCGCCACCGACGCCACCGCGGCCGACGCCACCCGCTGGACCCAGGAGTGGGTCGAGGTGCCATCGGCCACCGACGCGGCGATTGCCGCCGCCTGGGGCAGCTCGGCCAAGGTGGCCACCGTCGAGACCGCCCTGACCTTCAGCGCCGATGCGGCGGCCGAGCTGCCGGCCTGGGTGGCCGAGCTGTCGGCGCCGCCCACCCTCTACGAGCTGCCGGCGCTGGACGGGGCGCCCGGCATCTGGATCGGCGACACCGTGACGGTGGAGGACGACATCGCCGGCTTCGCCGATGGGGCGCCGGTGGTGGTCTACGGCCGGACCATCGCCGACCGGACCGGCGGTGCCACCCTCTATGTGGCGCGGTGAGCCATGGCCACCGGACTTCTGGCTCATATCAATGAGCTGTCGGAACAGGACTGCGCCATCACCGGTGCCGCGGCCGACTGGGCAGCAACGGCGCCGCTCGATGCGCTGAAGACGCTGCCGCTGGTGGACGCCGCGGTGTCCACCCGGATCGGCAGCCGGGACGAGCCGGTGGTGCTGGAATGGGAGTGGGACCGGCCCATCGACCTGACCTATGCCGGGCTCTACCGCACCAACCTGTGGAAGACCGGCCGCATCCGGCTGGAGGCCTTCAAGACCAGCGCGCGGACCTCGCTCGCCTTCACCACCCAGCATGCCAGCGGCATCGACCGCCTGGTGCTGCCCGGTCTCTACGATCCGAAGACCCTGCGCTTCGGCGGTGAGAACACCGTGCTGGGCCAGCTGGGCGCGCGGGAGTTCCTGCGCTACCCGACGAACATCCATGTGACGATGCCGCTGTGCAGCGCGCAGGTGCTGCGCTGGACGGTTTACGGCCCGGCCTACCGGGTGACCGGCAGCCGCTACAGCACGACCGAGCAGGCCTATCGCATCGGCTTCGGCTGGGCCGGCGACAGCCTGGCATTCGACCGCCATGTCGGTGCGTCGGCGGAAGGCTACCGCCGCGGCGGCAAGGTGACCGAGCTGGCCGGCGGCGGGGTGGCGGTGGAGCCCGGCCGCGGCCGGCGGACCGCCACGCTCGACCGCACCGTCAACGAGGCCGGCGACCGCGACCGCCTGTTCGACTTGGTCAACTTCCTCGACGCCGACCGGCCGGCGGTGTGGCTGCCGGACACCGACAGCGCCTTCGACTGCTACCGCTATGGCGGGCTTTTCCAGGTCATCGAGGACTTCAGCCAGAAGTATCTGAACGACCTGCACAGCGCCGCCACGATCAATCTTGGTGAGGTGACGACATGACGACGCTGGCCACCATGCTGGCGGCAGCCCAGCGGCTGCTGAGCTACTACAACGGCGACGAAAAGACGGCGCAGAACCCGGGCGGCCTCACCGGTGTCGGTGGCATGGCCGACAACTGGGATCCCTGCATCCAGGACATCGGCACGGTCGCCCAGGGTATGGGCGACGTCTACACCGACCTCTCGGCAAAGACGACGGCGGCAGCTGGAACTGCCACCGCAGCGGCGGGCAGTGCCGATGCCGCCCATACCTCCGAACTCGCCGCCGCCGGCAGCGCGGGCTCGGCGGCCGGGAGCGCGACCGCAGCCAGTGGCAACGCGACCGCTGCCGCCACCAGCGCCGGTGCGGCGGCCGGCAGCGCCACGGCTGCCGCTACCAGCGCCACCCTTGCCGGCCAGTATGCGGCGGCAGCCGGCGGGTCGATCCCGTCGGTCAGGCTGACCTGGGACACGGCGACGGCCGACGCCGATCCCGGCAACGGCAAGGTGAGGCTGAACAGCGCCACGGTAGCCGCTGCGACAGCCCTCTTTGTCGACAACCTGGATGCTTCCGGTGCGAGCATCGCCGCGGTGCTGGACCGGTGGACAGCCAGCACCAACGCGGTCAAGGGCACGCTGCGGATCGGCCACCGGACCGACACAACCAAATGGCTGGAGTATCAGGTCACCGGCACTGTGGTGGACGGGACCGGCTATCGCAAGATCACGCTGACCGGCGGCACCGGGCCGGGGGGCTTCGCAGCCGGAGACCCTGTGGCGGTCGGCTTCAGCCGGGCCGGCGACGCCCCCACCACCTTCGGCGCAGGCACGGTCGCGGCGCCCGGCTGGGCTGTGACAGGCGATACCGACACCGGTCTGGCACAGCTCGGTGGTGCGAACACCGTCTCGCTGGTCGCCGGGGGCACCGAGAGCCTGCGGGCCGTCCCGATGGCAAGCGCCGCCAACTGCCTGACCGTCTCAGCAGCCGTGGCCGGCGACCATCCGTATCTGATCCCCATCGGAGCGGATGCCAACATCGGCATCAATCTCAAGACCAAGGGCACCGGCCCTGTTCTGTTTCGCGGCGGCGACCACTCTTTGCAGGCCGCAGTCAATCCGGTGGCTGGGGCGACCCGCTATCTCACCTTGAGCGGGAGCAACGGCGGTTCCCCTTCGATCGGCACCAGTGCCGGCGCACTGAACCTGACCTCTGCGACAGGTCAGGTGCTGATCAATGGCACGGCTATCGGTAGCGGCGAGGATACGGCGACCTCTATTGCGTCGGCGGCCACCGTCGATATCGGCGGCACGACCGCCAAGGCAATCAAGGTCACCGCCGGCACCGGTCCGATCACGGCCTGGGGCACCGTGGCTGCTGGCGCGCACCGAGACATCACCTTCGCCACCTCCGTCACGCTGACTTACAACGCTACCAGCGCCATCCTGACCGGCGGAGGTGACATCAGCGCGGCAGCCGGCGACACTTGCCGGATGGAAAGCCTGGGGTCCGGCAACTGGAAAATGCTGTCTTACCAGCGGGCCAACGGAAGCGCGCTTGGAGCCTACACCACCCAAGCGCTTAGCACGTCCGACAAGTCCGGCAATGCCACGCTTTCCAACAGCAATCGCACCGTCACGACGGCGGACGGGGTGGTGGCTTCAGGCCGCGCTGCCAATTACATATCGATCCCGGTGTACTGGGAAGTGGTGGTCAACACAGTTGGGACAAGCAATGCTGGCGTGGCTGGCGTTTTGGCCCCTGTCACCGATTATCTGACGAACAGCGCCTATGGTTGGGGCTATCTCGCCAACGGCAACAAGGGAAACAACGGCTCCGCCTCCGCCTTCAGTTCCGCATGGTCGGCCGGGGATAGGCTGTGCTTCGCTTACAATCCATCCTCCCGCGGGCTGTGGATGGGCAAGGTGGTTTCCGGCGTCGCTGTGTGGGGAGGCGGTGGCGACCCTGTGGCGGGGACAAGCCCCGCCTACACCATTCCGGCCGGCACGGCGGTATTCCCCTCTTATTCTGTGAATAGCAGCGGCGCCGGCCTGACCTTCGCGTTTGCCGCCGGTCAGCAGACGGCGGCAGCCCCCACCGGCTTCGCAGCTTTCAACTGAGGCGACCCATGGACGAGATCGACAACGTCGAGACCTTCGACGCAAAGACCCACCGGATGACCGGTGCCTTCATCGAGACGACTGACGAAGGCACCGGCCGCATCACCCGAAAATGGACTATCGAGCCGATCCCGCTGGACGAAGTGAAAGCGGCGCGCAAGGGCGCAGCGACCGCCCTTCGGTGGCAGAAGGAAACCGGCGGCATCGTCATCCGCGGTGTGACCGTCGCGACCGACGACCGGTCCAAGACGCTGATCCTGGGCAAGCGTGCCAAGGCCCGTGAGAACCCGGACATGACGTTTCGGTGGAAGGCAGCCGGCGGTGAGTGGGTGGACCTGACGGGGGTGCAGATCATCGGCATCGCCGATGCCGTTGCCGATCACGTTCAGGCCTGTTTCGACCGGGAGGGTGAGCTGCACGACGCCATCGATGCCGCCACGGATGCCGCCGCCGTGCTGGCGGTGGACATCGCCGCCGGCTGGCCCGACTGACGCCGCGACAACACTCCAACCCCTGACCGACCCGGCCGCCGCGAGCGGCCTTTTTCATGCCCGGAGGATCCCATGCGTGCCATTCCGCAAGCCGCCGTCGAGCTGGTGAAGGAGGCAGAAGGCCTCCGCCTCACCGCCTACCCGGATCCCGCCACCGGCGGGGCACCCTGGACGATCGGCTACGGCCACACCGGCCCGGATGTGCGGCCGGGCCTGCGCATCACTGAGGCGCAGGCCGAGCAGCTGTTGCAGGACGATCTGGCTGCCGCCGCTGCGGTGGTCGACCGCGCCGTCACCGTCGAGCTGAGCGACAACCGGCGCGGGGCGCTGACCGCGTTCGTCATGAACGTCGGTGTCGGCCGGAAAGCCAAGGGCAAGGACGCCGGTAAGGATGGGTTCGTCGTGCTGAAGACCGGCCAGCCCAGCACGATATTGCGCAAGTTGAACGTTGGTGACGCCGCCGGCGCCGCGGCTGAGTTCGCCAAATGGACGCGCGGCGCCGGCAAGGTCATGCCCGGCCTGGTCAAGCGTCGGGCGGCCGAGGCGGCACTGTTTCTGTCGGACGAGGCCCACCCCGTCAGCCGGGTTGCCGAGCTGGCGCCGGCGATGAAGCCGATGGCCAAGTCGGTCAGCGCCGTCAGCGGAGGCGGTGCGCTCGGCCTCGCCGGCGTTGCTGTCCTGCTGGACCAGGCGCGTGACGTCTCGACCGCCATCAAGGAGCTGCTGGAGACCCTGCCGTCCGGGGCGATGGGCTGGGCGGTGGCCGCCCTGCTGGGGCTGGCCGTGGCAGTGATGCTCTACCGGCGCTGGGATGACCAGCGCAAGGCGGCCTGATGCTGGCCTTCCTCGCCACGGGCTGGGGCCGAGCGGCTACCGCCCTGATCCTCGTCAGTGTGATGCTGGCGGGGATCGCCACCTTCGGCGCGCTTCAGCGCCGGGCAGGGCGGCAGGATGCCGCCCTCGAGTCGACCACACAGGCACTCCGGAACGCAGAGGTGCGCCATGGCATTGAGGACGATCTGCGCCGGCATCCTGCTGGCGCTGCTGAGCGGCTGCGCGACCAGTGGAGCCGGGACTGAGGGCGGTTGTACCGCCTTCCGCCCGATCTACACCAGCCGGGCCGACGTGCTCACCGACGGCACGGCCGAGCAGCTGCTGGCGCACAATCTGACCGGCGTCCAGCTGTGCGGATGGACGCCGGCGCGCTGACATGGACCTTGCATCCTGCAATCAAGCTTTCCGACAAACCACCCTTTGACGGACAACCAGCACGAACGTAAAGGGAAGCGGAAGCGCCAGCCTCAGAATTGCGCCACTACCCAGATGTCGTCTGACGAAAGAGAATGAACGTTCAGCAAAGCAATGGGCGTCGCCGCCAAAGATCCATTGCCGTCAGGATCGTAGGAAAGCTGGCCTGTCGTGGTACTGAATACAATACGGTCGTCCATATCCGCCGGTGCGTTGAGAGCAAAGTGGCTGGCGTCGAGCGGGCCGACCGGTAAGTTGCCGAAACCAACTCCCACCAACTCGATCCGATCTACCCCGGATTGGAAGTCCGTTATTGTGTCGATGCCATGGTTTGCACCGGTGAACAAGAACCTGTCTGCTCCGGTTCCTCCAGTCAGCATGTCACTCCCAGTGGAACCGAACAGGACATCGCTGCCGGTGGTGCCAATGTAGGAGCCCAGAGTGGTAGGTGAGGCCGTGAAGGTCCGGGTGACGATGGCGGTTCCGTTGCCGGAAGGCTGGCGCCAGGACGCGGTGAAGCCGCCATCAGGGCGGGCCGTGAGCGCCGGTGCCTGATACGGATAGCTTCCTTGCCCATTCACCGTGAGGGCAGTCGGAATTCGTCCGTCGCTCAAGGTGAATTCACCGCCCAGAGCCTGTCCCTGGGCGGAGAAGCGCCGTCCTTCCACCAGATAGCTCGTCGCATCGGCCGAAACCCAAGCGGTCATGAAGCTGCCGTCGGCCAGTCCGCGCACGGAAAGCTGATACTGGTCGCCTGGGGTCAACTGGTTCAGCATCACCTCGCCGGTGCGCGCCGTACCGTTGGCGTTGAAGACACGGGCGTATGCTCCGTAGCCGCTGCCGTCCTGAAAGCGCGAGGCCCAGACGACCACCCAGCCGCCGTCTTGCAGGCCGGTCAGTGTCGCGTAGCTCTGATGGTCCGCAGTAGTGGTGGTGACGCGAACCTCCCCGCCGACCGGTTGGTTTGAGGCGTCAAAGCGCTGCATGTAGACGCCACTCAGGCTGCCGTCCTGCCCGTTGCCCGACACCCAGGATGCCACCCAGCCGCCGTCGGCCAACGCAGTGACGACCGGGTTGTTTTGCGAATCAGCCGTATAGCTGTTGAGGTGGACCTCTCCTCCCATCTTCTGGCCCTGGGCGTCGTAGCGCTGGGCGTAACTGCCCCATTCAGGATCGCCAGGCTGCCCTTTGGCGGTCCACGCCACCACCCAGCCGCCATCGGCCAAGGTTGTCACTGAAGGGAAGCGGCGTGGAAGAGTGCCGGTGTTGCCGTTGACCGTCTCTTCGGTACCCACCTTCGTGCCGCTGCTGTCGTAACGCTGCTGCTGAATAATGCCGCTGGTCGCATTCAGCCAGGGCCCATCCATCGAATGCCATGCCACGACGAAGCCCCCATCAGGCAGCGCGGTCACCACCGCCGACCCCTGACTGTTGGTGGTAACGGTGTTGACCCGGAACGCCTCTCCTGCCGGCGCGCCATCGGCCCTGTAGCGTCGGGCATACACATCGGAGCTGTTGCCTTCCGCCGTCCACCACACCGCCACATAGCCGCCGTCGGTCAACGTCGTGAGGCGGCCCTGGTCGATCACGAAATCAATCGGCCCGGTTGCCTGCCCGATTTGCCGGCTTGGGCCTGTAATCAGCGAACTGCTTCGAGGCAGTGTTGTCATAGTCCCGCTGGCCCAGTCACTCCAGCGCACGCCGTCGGAACCGCGGACCCGAAAGTCATCGCTGCCGATGCCTGTACCGCCGTGCCATTGAACCGTGCCGAGTTCATCGGCCGAGACCAGGATGTCGGTACCGGTCTCCTGACGCACGCCATTCACGGTGAAATAGCCGCTCCCCTCCCCACCGGTCTGATCGACGAATTGGTAATGAGTGAGTTGTTGCAGGCCCCCCGCCCCCCAGCGTTCGCCTTGAACATGCGAAGAACACACCAGCGCTTCGCCGCTCAGTATGGTTCCCTGGCCAGTGGCGCCACTATTGGCCGATACGATCGGCGGCACATCGCTCGCCATAAAACTACGTGTAACGATTGCAGTTCCACTGCCGGAAGGCTGGCGCCAGGACACGGTGAAGCCGCCATCAGGGCGGGCCGTGAGCGCCGGTGCCTGATACGGATAGCTTCCTTGCCCATTCACCGTGAGGGCAGTCGGAATTCGTCCGTCGCTCAAGGTGAATTCACCGCCCAGAGCCTGTCCCTGGGCGGAGAAGCGCCGTCCTTCCACCAGATAGCTCGTCGCATCGGCCGAAACCCAAGCGGTCATGAAGCTGCCGTCGGCCAGTCCGCGCACGGAAAGCTGATACTGGTCGCCTGGGGTCAACTGGTTCAGCATCACCTCGCCGGTGCGCGCCGTACCGTTGGCGTTGAAGACACGGGCGTATGCTCCGTAGCCGCTGCCGTCCTGAAAGCGCGAGGCCCAGACGACCACCCAGCCGCCGTCTTGCAGGCCGGTCAGTGTCGCGTAGCTCTGATGGTCCGCAGTAGTGGTGGTGACGCGAACCTCCCCGCCGACCGGTTGGTTTGAGGCGTCAAAGCGCTGCATGTAGACGCCACTCAGGCTGCCGTCCTGCCCGTTGCCCGACACCCAGGATGCCACCCAGCCGCCGTCGGCCAACGCAGTGACGACCGGGTTGTTTTGCGAATCAGCCGTATAGCTGTTGAGGTGGACCTCTCCTCCCATCTTCTGGCCCTGGGCGTCGTAGCGCTGGGCGTAACTGCCCCATTCAGGATCGCCAGGCTGCCCTTTGGCGGTCCACGCCACCACCCAGCCGCCATCGGCCAAGGTTGTCACTGAAGGGAAGCGGCGTGGAAGAGTGCCGGTGTTGCCGTTGACCGTCTCTTCGGTACCCACCTTCGTGCCGCTGCTGTCGTAACGCTGCTGCTGAATAATGCCGCTGGTCGCATTCAGCCAGGGGCCATCCATCGAATGCCATGCCACGACGAAGCCCCCATCAGGCAGCGCGGTCACCACCGCCGACCCCTGACTGTTGGTGGTAACGGTGTTGACCCCGAACGCCTCTCCTGCCGGCGCGCCATCGGCCCCGTAGCGTCGGGCATACACATCGGAGCTGTTGCCTTCCGCCGTCCACCACACCGCCACATAGCCGCCGTCGGTCAACGTCGTGAGGCGGCCCTGGTCGATCACGAAATCAATCGGCCCGGTTGCCTGCCCGACAATCGTCTGGACTCCTGCGACTAGCGATGCCGTAGTTCCCAAAGCCAAGGGAGGTGCATCGACCGTCACCCTGACCATCCCATTTGTCATGGCGCCATAGGGGTCGGAAACCGTGTATTCGAAGCTGGCCGTCCCGTTGAAATCTGGAGCAGGCACGAACACGACGTTGTTGCTTGCATCGAGCGACACATGTCCGCCGACCGCCTCCTGAACCGAGACGATGTGGAGCGGATCTCCATCGGGATCGCGGTCATTGGCCAGAAGGGAAGCAGCCGTCATCACCAATGGCTTGCGACTGTTCAAGCCGCGCGCATCGTCGGCCGCCACCGGTGCATCATTCCTGCCCTGCACGGTAACGCTCAACGACTGCGCCGTGGTCGCGATGCCGTCAGTCACGCCATAGCCGAAGGTCAGCGTGGCGCTTTCCCCCGCCGCCAGATCGTTGAACTGTCCCGGATCGATGGTCAGCGCCGAGCCGTTGCGCGTCACGCTCACCGCCCGCCCGCCGGTCTGGCTGAAGCCCGTCACCAACAGAACGTCGCCCTGGTCCGGATCGCTCGCCCCCTGCAACAGGTTCACCACCAGCGCCGCCGCATCTTCGTCGGTCACCGCCGTCACCGGCCCGCTTACCACCGGCGCATCGTTGCGGCCGGCGACCGTCACCGTCAGAGTCCGTGGCGTGGCGTCGCTGCCGTCCGACACCCCATAGGCGAAGGTCAGGTTGGCGCTCTGCCCCGCCGCCAGCCAGCCGAACTGCGCCGGGTCGAGCCCCAGCACGCCGTTGCTCACGCTCACCGCCGCCACCGGCCCGCCAGTCTGGCTCAGCCCCGTCACCGACAACGGGCCGCCCTCGAAGTCGAAGGCCCCTTGCAGCAAATCCACCGACAGCACAGCCGCGTCCTCGTCGGTGGCAGAATTCAGGTTGCCCGGCAGCAGCGGTGCGTTGTTGGCGTCCAGCCGTAGCAGCGCGTCGGCGAACTGCACCCACTCCACCCCCTGCAGCGTGTCGTTGCCCTCGCCAGACGCCGTCGCCTGGATCGTCCAGTCGGAACCGACCTTCGTCGCCACATAGTCGCGCACGCTGCCGGCATAGACCGCGGTGTCGCTGCCCGAGCCGCCGACCAGCGTGTCGTTGCCGCCGCGCCCCTCCAGCACATCGTTGCCGGCACCGCCGTCCAGCCGGTTGGCGCCACCGTCACCGCGCAGCGTGTCGTTGCCGGCCCCGCCGGTCAGATGCTCGATCGACAGCAGCACGTCGCCCGCCGCATCGCCGAGACTGCCGCCGCCCGCCGCGAGGTCCACCGCCACCGCGGTGGCCGAGGTGGCGTAGCTCGCGGTGTCGCTGCCCGACCCGCCATCCAGCGTGTCGGCCCCGGCTCCACCGATCAGCGTGTCGTTGCCGGCGCCGCCCGTCAGGCTGTCGTTGCCGGCCCCGCCGTCGAGCAGGTTGGCCCCTCCGTCGCCCGACAGCGTGTCGGCGAAGCCCGAACCGGTCAGGTTCTCGATCGACAGCAGCACGTCGTCCGCCGCATCGCCCGCCGTGCCGCTGCCGCTCGCCAGATCGACAACCACCCCGGCCGCGGCCGTCGCGTAGCTGGCGGTGTCGGTGCCGGTCCCGCCGTCCAAGGTGTCGGCTCCGGCCCCGCCGATCAGCGTGTCGTTGCCTGCGCCACCCGACAGGCTGTCATCGCCGCCGGCCCCGGCCAGACGGTTGGCCAGATCGTTGCCACTGCCGCTGAACGGGCCGCTGCCGGCGTAGGTCAACAGTTCGACATTGGCGCCAAGCGTGTAGACCGCCAAACTGGTCCGCACCTCGTCGGTACCCTGGCTGGTCAGCTCCGTCACCACGTCGCCAGCATCGTCGACGATGTAGATGTCGTTGCCGGCTCCGCCGGCCATGCTGTCGGCGCCCAGCCCGCCGTCCAGGACGTTGGCGCCGCTGTTGCCGGTCAGCACATTGTTCAGTTCGTTGCCGGTGGCATTGATCGCCGCCGAGCCGGTCAGGGTGAGGTTCTCGATGTTGGCGCCCAGCGTCCAACTGACCGAGGCGTTCACCGTGTCGGTACCCTCGCCCGCCTGCTCGACCACCACATCGCCGGCATTGTCGACGACATAGAAATCATTGCCGGTGCCGCCGACCAGCGTGTCGGGCCCGCCGCCGCCGTTCAGCGTGTCGTCACCCTCCAGACCGGTCAGCAGGTTGGCCGCGCCATTGCCGATAAGCAGATTGTTGGCCGCGTTGCCGGTGCCGGTGAGGGCAGCCGAGCCGGTCAGGGTGAGGTTCTCGAAATCGGCCAGCAGGGTATGGCTGATCGAGCTCTGCACCGTGTCGATGCCCTCGCCTGGCAGTTCGACCAACACGTCGCCGATGTTGTCGACGACATAGGTGTCGTTGCCGGCGCCACCGATCAGGGTGTCGGCTCCCGCCCCGCCATTCAGCGTGTCGTTGCCCTCCAGACCGGTCAGGACATTGTCTGCCGCCGTGCCGGTCAGGCTGTTGTCGAGGTCATTGCCGGTGCCGGTGAGGGCGCCACCGGTCAGCACCAGCGCCTCGACATTGCCGCCCAGCGTGTAGTCGACGGCGCTGCGCACCGTGTCGCTGCCCTCGCCGGCCAGTTCAACCACTTGGTCGCCCGCATCGTCGACGATGTAGGTGTCGTTGCCGCTGCCGCCGATCAGGCTGTCGGCACCGGCGCCGCCGTCGAGCCAGTCGTTGCCGGCGGCCCCCATCAGCGTGTCGTCGCCCGCCCGGCCGCGCAGGGTGTCGTTGCCGGCGCTGCCGGTGCCGGCAAAGCTGCCGGAGCCGGTGTAGGTCAGCACCTCGACATTGGCCGCCAGGGTGAAGGCGGACAGCGAGGTCCGCACCTCGTCGGTGCCCCCGCCGGCGGCCTCCACCACCAGATCGGCCGCATCGTCGATGATGTAGGTGTCGTTGCCCGCCCCACCCATCAGCGTATCGAGGCCCAGCCCGCCGGCCAGGGTGTCGTTGCCGGCTCCGCCTTGGAGGCGGTTGTCCAGCTCGTTGCCGGTGCCGCTGAAGGCACCGGCGCCGGTGAAGGTCAGCGACTCGATGTTGGCGCCGAGCGTATAGGCGGTGAGCGTGGTGCGGACCTCGTCGGTCCCTTCGCCGGTCAGTTCAGTGACGACGTCGCCGGCATCGTCGACGAGATAGACGTCGTTGCCAAGCCCACCAACCAGGGTGTCGGCACCCAAGCCGCCATCGAGCGTGTCGTTGCCGTCCAGCCCGACCAAGCTGTCGGCCCCCGCACCGCCGGTGAGGCGGTTGTCGAGCGCATTGCCGGTACCGGCGAAGGCAGCCGAGCCGGTATAGGTGAGGTGCTCGACCCCATCGGCCAAGCTGTAGGCGAACAAGCCGGTGCGGACCTCGTCGGTGCCTTCGCCCGCCGCCTCGACGATCCGGTCGAGAGGGTTGGCGATCAGGTAGAGGTCGTCGCCGCTGCCGCCGGCCAGGGTGGCGCCCGCCACCGCATCGGCTGCACCACCAGTCAGAGTATCGTTGCCGGCCCCGCCGAACAGGCTGTCGGCGCCCCCGGCACCATCGAGGCGGTCGTCGCCATCCAGACCGTACAGTTCGTCATCGGTCAAGCCACCGATGAGCGTATCGTTTCCACTGGTACCCGTCAGGATGGACATCGGACAGCGCTCCCCCAAGCGATTGGAGTGTTAGCTGTACGAATGGAATGCACATGAAGTCAATTCTTGCGTGAGTTGAGCAAGATGATGGTGTTCGTCCGGGAAACCGCCGTTTGATAGCCAGTTGCCAAACTGTCAGGAAACCTGCGCTGAGGATGGCTTCCCGGAAAATTTGTTTGTCGGACGGGTTTCCGGACAAACCCCAGGAGGGTGCGGAATGCAATTTTGCCCGTCAGGTCAGAGGGGGTCCGACTTTCCCACCTATTCCCTAACTCATTGAAATTCCTTAGGGCACGATGATGGGTGGAAGTGGGAAGATCTCAAGATAGCCAACAAAGTCAACGTTTTCGTAATCAGTAGGTCCGGGGTTCAAATCCCTGTTGCGGCACCAGTTTCTTCAAGGGCTCGGCAAGAAATTGCCGGGCCCTTGGTCGTTTCGGAGGTATTGCTCTATTGACCGTCGCGGCGCCGGTCGACCGAGTGCTTGGCGGTTGCCGCAAACAACTCGGGCGCCGCATCTCCCGACACGGCGCCCGCCTTTCACCCCCGACAAACCCGTCAACCCTACTCCACCGGGTAAGGCGGCTTCGTGTAGCCGGCCGGCGACAGGGTGAAGATCTCCGCCCCATCCGCCGTCACGCCGATGGAATGCTCGAACTGGGCGGACAGCGACTTGTCCTTGGTCACGGCGGTCCAGCCGTCGCCCAGGATCTTCACGTCGGGGCGGCCGGTGTTGATCATCGGCTCGATGGTGAAGATCATGCCTTCCCGCAGGACCAGACCTTCGCCCGGCTTGCCGTAATGCAGGACCGACGGCGGCTCGTGGAAGACGCGGCCGACGCCGTGGCCGCAGAAGTCGCGCACCACCGAGAAGCGGTGCGATTCCGCGAAGGTCTGGATGGCATGGCCGATGTCGCCCAGCGTGGCGCCCGGCTTCACCGCGGCGATGCCGATCATCAGCGCGTCATAGGTGACGTCCACCAGCTTGCGCGCCTTCACACCGACGTCGCCGCACAGATACATGCGGCTGCTGTCGCCGTACCAGCCGTCGACGATCGGCGTGACGTCGATGTTCAGGATGTCGCCGTCGACCAGACGCTTGTCGCCGGGAATGCCGTGGCAGACGACATGGTTGACCGAGATGCAGTTGGCGCGCGGAAAGCCGCGATATCCCAGCGGGGCGGGGATGCCGCCATGGTCGCGGATGAACTGCTCCAGCAGGCGGTCAAGCTCGCCCGTGGTGACGCCCGGCTGCACATAGGGGACGATGTAGTCCAGTGCCAGCGCGGCGAGACGACCGGCCTTGCGCATGCCTTCGAATCCCTCCGGACCATGAAGGCGGACGCGGTTGGATTCGACGTGATCCTGTTCCAAGACGAAAGCCCCTATGCCAGGTAACCAAAAGCCGGATGCCGAAGGCCTGCTGCCGCGACCCTAAAGCCGGATCGGCAGCGGCCGGTCCAATTCAATCGATTCGGGCGTGATCGCGCAAGACCAACACAGCGCCTCCACCCCCGAATCCAGTGCGCGGCGCAGTCCGTCATGATAGGCCGGATCGAGATCGGCCGCCGTGCGGAAATGGGAACAATCGCCGCGCTGGACAAGGTAGAGCATGACCGCGCGGCAGCTCTGCGCCACCATCGCCGTCATCTCCTCCAGATGCTTGGCGCCGCGGGCGGTGACGCAGTCCGGAAACTCGGCGGCGTCGCCATGCGGGCCGTCGGGGCGGCGCAGATGGACGTTCTTCACCTCGACATAGGTGAGGGGACGGGCGCCGGGCTTGGCCGGATCGTCCTCCAGCAGCACGTCGATGCGGCTGTTGCGGCCGTATTTCACCTCGCGCCGCAGCCGGTCGTAGCCGGCCAGCTCCGGGATGGTGCCGGCCGAGATCGCGGCGGCGACCAGGGCGTTGGGATGGCCGGTGTTGACGCCGACCAGCCCCTCGCCCCAGGGGGCGGCGGCCTCCACCAGCTCCAGCGTGTGGGCCAGCTTGCGCTTGGGATTGTCGGAGCGCGACAGCCAGACGGCGGAGCCGGGGATGTCCAGCCCGATCATGCTGCCGGAATTGGGGACATGCGCCGTCACCTCCACCCCGTCCAGCAGGACGTCGGCGAGAAACCGCTTGTAGCGGCGGATCAGGCGGCCTTGAAGAAGGGGGGTGGGAAAGCGCATCTTGGCGGCGACGCTACCCTTGGCCTTCCCGCCCGACAAGTGCGTTCCGATGGAGATCCTCGCCAGATGACGTCCGAAGCCGCCGCAAACCCCACCGGAACCAACCCGACCGCCGCCGTGCTGGTGATCGGCAACGAAATCCTGTCGGGCCGCACCAAGGACGCCAACCTGGGGCATATCGCCGAAAAGCTGACGGAGATCGGTGTGCGGCTGCGCGAGGCGCGTGTGGTGCCGGACGTGGAGAAGGAGGTCGTCGCCGCGGTCAACGCCCTGCGCGCCCGCTACACCTACGTCTTCACCACCGGCGGCATCGGTCCGACCCATGACGACATCACCGCCGCCTGCGTCGCCAAGGCCTTCGGCGTGGCGCTGGAGCGCAATCCGGAGGCCGTGGCCCGGCTTGAGCGCCATTACGCCGCCGGCCAGCTGAACGAGGCGCGGCTGCGCATGGCCAATGTCCCGGCCGGCGGCATCCTGATCGACAACCCGATCAGCCAGGCGCCGGGCTTCCAGATCGGCAATGTCTTCGTCATGGCCGGCGTGCCCAACATCATGCGGGCAATGCTGGACGGCATCCTGCCGCGGCTGGCCGGAGGCCCGGCGCTGCATGCCCGCACGGTGGCCTGCGAACTGGGCGAGGGCGTGATCGCCGCCGAGCTGTCGGCCCTGCAGGACCGCCATCCGGCGTTGGAGATCGGCAGCTATCCTTACTTCCGCAACGGCTTCTTCGGCGTCAGCCTGGTGCTGCGCGGCACCGACGAGGCAGAGGTGACGGGTGCGGCCGACGAACTGGTGGAGATCATCCGCGGTCTTGGCGGCACGCCGACCCTCACGGTCGGTACGAAAGGATAGTGGCGGGTATGGCGGCCGCTCTGACGAGTGATATGTCGGCGGATCGATTGCCGCGGACCGATCCGGTCCTACATTAGAGTGTGATCGGTTCAAGCGGAATCGCTTGAAGCGTGAATTGCACGGAAAACCAAAAGGTTAGAGTCTGTCTGATGCTTATTGAGGCATCAGGCAGACTCTGAATTTCTCTCATCTCCGTCTTGCCCGCCGCGGGAGCCCCGCCATGAAGAGCTTCGAGAAATCAGCGCTGCTGTTTCTTCTCCGCCACCTCTTCGCCGGCATCGTCGGCGCCGTGGTGCTGGCGACCGGGCTGTTGTGGTTCGACGTCGCCAAGCTGGCGACCCTGATCGGCAGCAGCGAATACGGCATCACCGCCACGGTAATGCTCTATGCCGGCCTGATGCTGACCTTCGGCAGCGTGTCGATGGGAATCGGCATCATGACGATGAACGAGGACACCCGCCCATAACGCTGGGGGCATAATGCTGGGGCAGGGGGGCGGTCAGTTGCCGAACGGTCCGAAGCGGTCGTAAATCCAGACGAGGGCGACGATCAGCGCCAGCCACAGCGCCGCATTGCGCAGCACCACCCCGCGGTTGCGGCGAAGGGCCGCCGGCACCACCAGAACCGCGACCATCAGCAGCGCCACCAGCGACATCCATTGCGTCTCGCTCACGCCATCTCCTTCCTGTCCCCGAACCGGTCCGGGCCGGCCCCCAGTTGCGCATCCTTCGATATGGGAATGCCTGCGGTATTGCGAAGGCCCCTTGACCCGCAGCCCCGCGATTGTCTAAGTCATGACCACGGAACGGTGCGTTGCATATCCTGGTATGCAATCTCCGCGGGCAGCGCGGAGCCGGTCCGTAGGCATGAGCTTTGCCGTTGTCGAACCGGTGCACAAGCACCGACTTGCAATGGCAGAGTCCGGGGCGCGGGCGTGGCGAAACCGGTAGACGCAAGGGACTTAAAATCCCTCGCCGTAAGGTATGTGGGTTCGAGTCCCACCGCCCGCACCATTTTGACGGCGCTGTTAAATTTCAGTCTTGCCGCCGGCGGGCGGCGATGCGGCGATGCGGCGATGGCTTCGGGCCGGCGACCGGAAGTCTCATCGCAGCTCGACCGTGCCGCAGCTGCGCCGATGGGCCAGCAGACAGTCCTCGGTCTTTGACTGATGCATCAGGGCGCCCATCAGCCAGTATCCCAGAGCAAGAACGATCATGACGGCGATGGCCGCGCCGACATTGGCGGCGAGGCGGGTGCGGTCGTCATCGGGCGGCATGTCGGGCGTCACTTCCTGCCCGGCTTTCGTTTTGTCCGGCCGTTTGCGGCTTCTCCCTCCTTGCGCTGAAGGAACAGGCGGCCGGCTTGCATCGCCGCGGCGCGGCTGATGTATCTGCCGCACTCGAACCGCTGGCCGTCGAACGTTACGGTGAGGGTGAAGCTCTGCGGTCCGGTTTCGTCGACGACGATCGGGGAAGAGGCCGTGGAAGGAACGGGGGCGGGCTTCATTCGACGGTCCCTGCATATCTGTCTGTGACCGACAGACACATACGTCCACCGTGACGCGCAGGCCAGCGGCTTTGAGGGGGACCCGTCAGCGTTCCACCGGGCCGCCGGCATTGGCCCAGGCGGAAAAGCCGCCGCGCAGACGGTTGACGGTGCCGGTGTAGCCGGCGGCGATCATGCGCTCGGCAGCGGGACCGCAGCGCATGCCTCCCTGGCAATGGAAGACCAGATGCTTGCCGGGCTCAACCGGGACGCGCGACGGGTCGAACTGCGACAGTGGGTTCAGGATGGCGCCGGGGATGTGGCCGGCGGCGTGCTCATGCGGTTCGCGGACATCGACGATCACCGCCTCGCCCTTGGCCTGCCAGCGAATGGCGGTCTGCGGATCGACCTGCTGGATCCGGTCGGCGCCACCCTGCTTGTCGGGCTGCGCGGTCGGAAGCAGGCGTCGCATCAGGGAGCAGAGGAACATCAGAGTCGATCCTTGAAAAGGGATTGCGGGATGGGCGCCGGCATCGGATTGCCTTTGACCAATAAATTAGTGTATTCTAATATTAAGTCAATGGGGCGATGTCGCCCGCAGCCTTCTTTCCGCCAAGGCGGTTCCGGCCGGGCGGCGACCCGGCAGTCCGGTGCGCGTCCTTTCGATACCAGGAGATGACCCATGCACAAGAACTGGCCGCAGATGACCGGCGAGTTGTCCGGCGCCATCCGTGAACTGCGCGGCGGCGCCCCGGAGGTCATGAAGGCCTTTTCCGGGATGGCCCAGGCGGCGCTCAAGGCAAATGCGCTGGACACCAGGACCAAGGAACTGATCGCGCTCGCCATTGCGGTGGCGATCCGTTGCGACGGCTGCGTCGCCTTTCATGCCGAAGCGGCGATGAAGCAGGGGGCGACCCGCGACGAGGTGATGGAGACGATGGGAATGGCGGTCTATATGGGCGCCGGGCCGTCGGTGATGTATGCCGCCCAGGCGGTCGAAGCGTTCGACCAGTTCACCGAAAAAACGTCCGGCTGACCGGAACCTTGATCCCATAAGAGGGGATCGGGTGGTGCGGGCGGTCGGACTCGAACCGACACTCCTTGCGGAACCGGATTTTGAGTCCGGCGCGTCTACCAATTTCACCACGCCCGCAGCGACGCTTCTTCTAGCGCAACAGTCCGGAAACGGAAAGTGCAAAAGAACGGGTGTCCGGGCATCTCCGTTCGCTGTACCGGTCCGGTCCGTCTCGCCCTTCGACCGAGCCCGCGGCGACGCAGCCGCGGTGCCGCTTATTCCCTGCCGATGCCGCCGCCCTGTCATGCCGTCGCAGGCGTGCTGCGGGCGTTGCGGACGGCTGGCCGAACGGCCTCGCACGCGCTACCTTGTCGGCCATGACGACCAAGCCCTTCCTCTCCCGTGCCTTCGAAGATCCCCGCATCGCCGCCCTGCTGCTGGCGCTGGCCAGTGCCGGGGTGCTGCTGTCGGCCCTGTTCTTCCAGTTCGTGCTGAACTACCAACCCTGCGTGCTGTGCATCATGCAGCGCTGGCCCTATGTGGCGGTGATGGTGCTGGGGCTGGTGACCTGGCTGTTCCGCCGCTGGAAGGGGCTGGGCGACGCGCTGCTGGTGGCGAGCGGGCTGGCCCTGCTGGCCGGTGCCGGCATCGCCGCCTATCATGTCGGGGTGGAACAGCATTGGTGGGCCGGCACCTCGTCCTGCGGCGGCTCGGCCGCGGCCAATTCGCTGGAGGCGCTGCGCGCCCAGGTGCTGGCCGCCCCGGTCACCCGCTGTGATGAAGTGGCGTGGTCGCTGTTCGGGATCTCCATGGCGGGCTACAACGTTGTGATCTCGCTGGTGCTGGCGGCCTACGCCTTCGCCGCGGCACGCATCGCCTACACCCGCACCCCGGTGTCGAGGACCGCATTGTGAGTGAAACGACGTCTCCCACCGCCAGTTCCCGTCACGGTGCCCCCCGTCACGGCACGCTGCCCGGCGCATTGCCCGGCGACCTGCCGCGGCGCGACCGGCTGGCCCGCATCGTCCGCGTCGATCATGCCGGCGAATATGGCGCCAAGCGCATCTATGAGGGCCAGATCGCCGTCATGGGCAAGGGCCGCCACGGCAAGACCCTGCGCCACATGGCCGAGCAGGAGCTGGTCCATCTCGAATATTTCGAAAAGCAGCTGAACCGGCGCCGGGTGCGGCCGACCCTGCTGCAACCCCTGTGGCACGTCACCGGTTTCCTGCTGGGCGCCGGCACCGCGATCCTCGGCGAACGGGCGGCGATGGCCTGCACCGTCGCGGTCGAAGAGGTGATCGAGGAGCATTACGAGGCGCAGCTGCCTCATCTCGGCGGGGAAGAGCAGGAGCTGTCCGACAGCATCCGCAAATTCCAGGCGGAAGAGGTCGAGCACCGCAACATCGGCTTGCAGAACGAGGCGGAGCGCGCGGCGGGCTATCCGCTGCTGTCGGCGGCGATCAAGGCCGGCACGCGGGCGGTGATCTGGGTGGCGGAACGGGTGTGATGGGGTGGGTTTGAGGCGGCGGATGCAGGGGCCGGCAGTGGCCCCCATCCGTTGATACCGCGGCACCTGCCTTACATCGGGTCCAGTTCCGAGTCCCAATAAAGAAAATCCCGCCAACTTTCATGGAGGAAGTTTGGCGGGAAAGCGCGTCCGTTCTCTTGCAGCTCGTAGGCACTGGGCTGGAAGGGCGGACTGAGGGGGATCATGCCGCAGACATGGGGAAGGCGGTCGCCCTTCGCCAGATTGCAGGCCGAGCAGGATGTGATGACGTTTTCCCACGTCGTCCGACCGCCGCGGGACCGCGGAATCACATGGTCGAAGGTCAGGTCGTGGGTGGGGAAGGGGCGGCCGCAATACTGGCAGGTGAAGCGGTCGCGCAGGAAGACGTTGAAGCGGGTGAAGGCCGGGCGGCGCGAGGCCGGGATGAACTCTTTCAGCGAGATGACGCTGGGCAACTGGACTTCGAAGCTGGGGGATCTGACGACCCGGTCATAGTGCGATACGATGTTGACCCGTTCCAGAAAGACCGCCTTGACCGCTTCCTGCCAGGACCATAGCGACAAGGGGAAGTAACTGAGCGGGCGGAAATCCGCGTTCAGCACCAGAGCCGGACAGTGATCGGGTGGTGGAGCCAATGGCCACTCCCTTGTCTGTAACCGTTGTCTGAGACCGTGTCTGGATCCCGGCACGCGACACTGCTGCGGCACCGTGCGCGGGGTCATGTCTGCTGTACCCGGCGGCCGAATCGTCCTCCGGGACAACCAGATACATAGTGGATCGGCGGCCGGGACTCAATATCTTGACCCGGTGCGTCCGAATTTCTTCACCGTTGTGTAACCTTTTTCGCGCTGTGGGCAAGCCGGGAGCGGGCGGGGATGCGGCGGGCAGGCGGTCAGCCGGCACCACCCGCGATGGCTGTGACATCGGTAAAAAACAGTCGCGCCTGCCTTGCGCGCTTACCCCTCGTTAACCATGACGGCGCGATGGTGGACCTCGTTGATCCAAGCCGATCCCGCCGGTCCGAACCGGCCGGAAGCGACCCCGAGGAAAGTCCGCCATGACCGCCGTCATCATCGACCTCGCCCAGAAGCGCCGTGAACGCGAGGAGCGTGAGCGCCAGATCCGCATCGATGCGTTCGACCGCGAGCTGCGCCGCCGTCTGGCACTCTATCTGGAAGGCGAAGAGATCCCGGTCGAGCCGATCCGCGACAATCCCTATATCTGAACCGTCCTTCCGCTTGATCGGCTGTCCTGTCCGATCTGCGCTTACATCCAGGTCACGCCAGCCGTTATAAAGCGGGAATGAGCGATCTCGTCACCCGCTTCGCCCCCAGCCCCACCGGGCATCTGCATCTGGGCCATGCCCATTCCGCGCTGTTCGGCTGGACCGCCGCCCGCAGCGCCGCCGGCCGCTTCCTGTTGCGGATCGAGGACATCGACCCCAACCGCTGCCGTCCGCAGTACGAGCGCGACCTGATCGAGGATTTGGCGTGGCTCGGCCTCGACTGGGACGGTCCGATCCGCCGCCAGTCCGACCATTTCGACGATTTCCGCGCTGCACTGGCTCGGCTCGAGTCGCTGGGCGTGCTCTATCCCTGTTTCTGCACCCGCAAGGACATCGCCGCCGAGATCGCGCGGGCCGGTGCGGCTCCCCACGGCCCCGATGGGCCGCTTTATCCCGGCACCTGCCGCCATCGCTCCGCCGAGGAGCGTGCCGAACGGATCGAGCGGGGCGACGCCTCCGGGACCGGCTGGGCGCTGCGACTCGATGTGGAGGCCGCCTGCCGGCTGACCGGACCGCTGCGCTGGCACGACCGGACGCAGGGCTGGCAGCAGGCGACGCCGGAGCTGCTGGGCGACGTGGTGCTGGCGCGCAAGGACACGCCGACCAGCTATCACCTCAGCGTCACCGTCGACGATCATCTCCAGGGTGTGACTCTGGTCACCCGCGGTGAGGATCTGTTCTTCGCCACCCATCTGCACCGGCTGTTGCAGGCTCTGCTGGGCTACGATCCCCCCGATTACCACCATCACGGGCTGCTGCGGAACGCGGCGGGCGAGCGGCTGGCCAAGCGTGACCGCGCCCAGTCCCTGCGTTCGCTGCGGGACGAGGGCCGCAGCCCGGCCGAGGTTCGGGCAATGGCGGGATTTGCAGGATAGGACTCGGTCCGGTCAGCAGGCGTATGTGCCGCCGCCGGGCCGGGGCTGGAGGCGTACGGGGGGACGTACCTCCTGTGTACGTCCCCCCCGTCGCCCCTGATGCTCAGGCCGGCAGCACTCAGTCCAATTGCAGCACGAGCGCCTTCAGATAGGCCGACTCGGGCAGGTGCGGGTGGACCGGGTGGTCGGGCCCGGCGCCGGCGCTGCGCAGGATGCGGCCGGTGCGGCCGGCGTCGTGCAGGCCGCGGGCGACCAGTTCGGCGAAGGTCAGTGGATCGACATTGTGGCTGCACGACCCGCAGAGCAGATAGCCGCCCGGTGCCGTGATCTTCGCCGCCAGCCGCGCCATCTTGCGGTAGGCGCGGCTGCCGGCCGCCAGATCCTTCTTCGACTTCACGAAGGCGGGCGGATCGGCGACCACGACCTGGAAGGTCTCGCCGGCCGTGCCCAGCCGCTCCATCTCCTGGAAGGCGTCGGCCTTGCGTGCCTCGAAGCGGTCGGCGACGCCGTTCGCCTCGGCGGCGCGGGTGGCGTTCTCCAGCGCCAGGGCGGAGCGGTCGACCGCGATCACCTGGGTGGCGCCGGCCACCGCGCACTGGATGCCGAAGCCGCCATTGTAGCTGTAGAAGTCGATGGCCCGGCCGCCCTTGGCCAGCGAAGCGATGAAGGCGCGGTTGTCGCGCTGGTCGTAGAACCAGCCGGTCTTCTGGCCGTCCAGCGGGTTGGCGAAGAAGGTGGCGCCGTTCTCTTCAAGGCAGATCGAGCCGTCGATCTCGCCCTTGGCCAGCCGGGTCTCCTCCGCCAGCCCTTCCAGCGCGCGCTGGCTGCCGTCGTTGCGCAGGATGACCGCGCGCGGCGCCATCACCTCGTCGATGGCGGCTAGGATCTCGTCGATCCGGAGGTCCATGAAGACGGAATTGGCCTGCACCGTCACCACGTCGTCGAAGCGGTCAACGATCAGGCCGGGCAGCCCGTCCGCCTCGGCATGGACGACGCGGTAGAAGGGACGGCTGAACAGCCGGTCGCGCAACTCCACCGCGCGGCGCAGCCGGTCGGCGATGAAGGTCTGGTCCACCACGGTCGCCGGGTCGTTCGACAGCAGCCGGGCGGCGATCAGCGTGTGCGGATTGAAGGTGTAGATGCCCAGCGGCGTCCCGCCGGGGTCCAGAAGCCGCACCGGGCTGCCGGGCGGCACCGCCTTGGCGGTGGTGTCCATCTGGACTTCGTTGGAATAGACCCAGGGGTGTCCCTGCATGACGCGCCGCTGGCGGCCGGACTGCAGATGGATCGCCGGGTATTTCTTGACGGGTTTGGTGCCGGTGTCGCTCATGGGCCCGCATCCTAGCGGCAAATCGGCGGCGCGCAATGGCCGCCTGTCTTTCCCGCCGTCTTCGCCTATTCCGCGTCGCGCCGCCCCTCCGCCGGCGTCACGGCATTGTCGTTGACCACCACCAGATCCTTGCAGAAGCGGATCGTCTCCTGCCGGTGCCCTTCGGTGCGGAAGCAGTCGGGGATCGGGTCGCGGCGGGAGTCTTGAAGGGAATCGGGCCGGGCGAACCGGTCGGGCAGGGTGGTGTGGATGGCGGCGCAGCCCAGCCGCCGGGCCAGCCCCTCCATCGCCCGCAGCAGGGCCTCCGCCACGCCGGCGACGTCGAACAGGTCGAGCACGACGAAGTTGTCGACGCACAGCGTCCGCCCGTGCAGCAGGTGCGGTTCGGCCGTGTAGGAGAACAGGCCGTGCAGGTACCCCTGCGCGTTCTGCACGGTCATGATGCCCCGGCTTGCCGGCAGGCGGCCTTCCCTGGCGGCCCCGTCGCCGGCGGCACCTTCCGTACTGCTCCCCAGGGTTGCGCTGTCCAGAACCGCTGCGGCAAATGCGCGCCATTGGTCGACCCCCAGGCCCGGCGCCATGGCGCAGACCAGTGGGTAGGCCTGGTCGATCTGGCGCCGACCAAGGGGTTTAGCGATGAAACCGTCGTCCATTTCAGCCCGGCCGATTGCAAGGACACTGAACGATGGCAGCCCCGGGGCGGAAGGGTCGTTGACGTAGATCAATGTTGCAGAACCCCCCCATACACATAGTGGGCGCCATTGGAGACAGGCGCGCCCGGCGTCCCTTTCGGCATTTCCGAGTGCAACCTGTCCCGCTCCTTAACAGTACGTACCCAGTGGTGGTGCAACCCAGAAGGCGCGGCCCCGCGGCCGCCCGGGGCAAACGGGAGAGATTGTATGACATCAGCGACTCTGACTTCAGGGGCCACCCTGGGCAGCCAGCGGGTGTCGGAAGACGTGCGTTACCATGAGGACGCCATCCGACTCTTCGTGATCGCTGCAGTGTTCTGGGGCGTGGTCGGTTTCCTGGCCGGCACCTTCATCGCTCTGCAGCTGGCTTTCCCGGCGCTGAATCTCGGGCTGGAGTGGACGAGCTTCGGGCGCCTGCGCCCGGTCCACACCTCGGCCGTGATTTTCGCGTTCGGCGGCAATGTGCTGTTCGCCACTTCGCTCTATTCGGTCCAGCGGACTTGCCGCCAGTATCTCTTCGGGGGCGAAGGGCTGGCGAAGTTCATCTTCTGGAACTACAACGTCTTCATCGTGCTCGCGGCGCTGAGCTATGTCCTGGGCTTCACCCAGGGCAAGGAATACGCCGAGCCCGAATGGATCCTCGACCTGTACCTGACGGTCACCTGGGTGCTCTATGCGGTCCAGTTCATCGGCACGGTGATGACGCGGCGCGAGTCGCACATCTATGTGGCGAACTGGTTCTTCATGGCGTTCATCCTGACCGTCGCGATCCTGCACATCGGCAACAACATCAACATCCCGGTGTCGCTGTTCGGGATGAAGTCCTACACCTTCGTATCTGGCGTCCAGAGCGCCATGGTGCAGTGGTGGTACGGCCACAACGCGGTCGGCTTCTTCCTGACCGCCGGCTTCCTGGGCATCATGTACTACTTCGTGCCCAAGCGCGCCGAGCGGCCGGTCTATTCCTACCGCCTGTCGATCGTCCACTTCTGGACCCTGATCTTCCTCTACATCTGGGCCGGCCCGCACCACCTGCACTACACCTCCCTGCCGGACTGGGCGCAGACGCTGGGCATGACCTTCTCCGTCATGCTGTGGATGCCGTCCTGGGGCGGCATGATCAACGGCATCATGACCCTGTCGGGCGCCTGGGATAAGCTGCGCACCGACCCGGTCCTGCGTTTCCTGGTCACCTCGGTCGCCTTCTACGGCATGTCGACCTTCGAAGGCCCGCTGATGTCGGTCAAGCCGGTCAACGCCCTGTCGCACTACACCGACTGGACCATCGGCCACGTGCACTCCGGCGCTCTCGGCTGGGTCGCCTTCGTCTCCTTCGGCGCGATCTACTATCTCGTGCCGGTGCTGTGGAAGCGCTCGCAGCTCTACAGCATGCGTCTGGTCAGCTACCACTTCTGGACCGCCACCATCGGCATCGTGCTCTACATCACCGCCATGTGGGTGTCGGGCATCATGCAGGGCCTGATGTGGCGCGCCTACGACAACCTGGGCTTCCTGCAGTACTCCTTCGTGGAGACCGTCGCGGCGATGCACCCGTTCTACGTGATCCGCGCGATGGGCGGCGTCCTGTTCGTCACCGGCGCTCTCATCATGGTCTACAACCTGTGGCGCACGGCGAAGGGCGATGTCCGCATCGAGAAGCCCTATGTCACCACGCCGCACAAGGCGACGGTCGGCGCGGCCTGACGCTAGGGAAGGATGCGAGAAATGGCTCAGGATAAAAAGGGCTTCAGCCACGACCTGATCGAGCGGAATACCCTTCTGCTGATCGTGCTCGTGCTGATCACCGTGTCGATCGGCGGTCTGGTTCAGATCGTCCCGCTCTTCACCATCGAATCGACCATCGAGAAGGTGGAGGGGGTCCGCCCCTACTCCCCGCTCGAACTGGCCGGGCAGAACATCTACCTGCGCGAAGGCTGCTACAACTGCCACAGCCAGCAGATCCGTCCGTTCCGTGACGAGGTCGAGCGCTATGGCCACTACTCGCTGGCGGCGGAGTCGATGTACGACCATCCGTTCCAGTGGGGCTCCAAGCGCACCGGTCCCGATCTGGCCCGCGTCGGCGGCAAATACTCCAACGCCTGGCAGGTCGCCCATCTGGTGAACCCGCGCGCGGTCGTGCCGGAGTCGATCATGCCGACCTACGGCTGGATGAAGGATCGTCCGCTGAGCTACGGCGACATCGGCGACCACCTGAAGACGCTGAAGATCGTCGGCGTTCCCTACACCGACGAGCAGATCGCCAACGCCAAGGCCGACCTGGAAGCGCAGAAGAACCCCGACGGCGACACCGCCGGGCTGATGAAGCGCTATCCGAAGGCCGTGGTGGCGAACTTCACCGGCGAAAAGGCGGTCACCGAAATGGACGCTCTCGTCGCCTACCTGCAAGTGCTGGGCACCATGGTGGATTTCACCAAGTACCAGTCCAAGCAGTTGCAGCAGTAATCGGGGGAGGAATCCATGGACTTGGATTCGATCACGGTGATGCTTCGGTCCTTCTGGACGGTGTGGTTGATGCTGCTGCTGACGGGCATCCTGGTTTACGCCATGTGGCCCGGCAACCGCCGCACCTTCGACGACGCCGCCCAGATCCCGCTCAAGGATGATGGTCAGGAGCTTTAGACCATGGCACAGAATTACAAGGACGAGCTGTCCGGCGTCGAGACCACCGGCCACGAGTGGGATGGACTGCGCGAGCTGAACAATCCGCTGCCCAAGTGGTGGCTGTATCTCTTCTACGTCTGCATCGCCTGGGCGATGGTGTACTACGTGTTCTACCCGGCCTGGCCGCTGGGCAAGACCTACACGAAGGGCATCCTGGGATATTCCCAGCGCGAGGAGCTGGACACCAGGATGGCGGAGGCGAAGGCCGGCCAGGCCAAGTTCCTGACCGCCATCGCCGCCAAGTCGGTCGACGAAATCCAGAAGGACAAGGACCTGCTGGGCTTCGCGATGGCCGGCGGCCGGTCCTACTTCAACGAGAACTGCGCCGCCTGCCACGGCGCCGGCGGCCAGGGTGCCAAGGGCTTCCCGACGCTGGCCGACGACGTGTGGCTGTGGGGCGGCTCCTCGGCCGACATCTACAAGACCATCCAGCACGGCATCCGTTCGGATGACGGCGACACCCGCGGCACGCCGAACGTCGGCATGACCGCCTTCGGCAAGGACGGCATCCTCAACCGCGACCAGATCGATCAGGTCACGGACTATGTGCTGTCGCTGAACGGCAAGACCGCCGATGCGGGCAAGGCCGCCAAGGGCAAGACCGTCTATGACGAGAACTGCGCCGCCTGCCACGGCGACGCGGCCCAGGGTTCGGTTGCCGCCGGTGTCGACGGTGTCGGCGCTCCGCCGCTGAAACAGGCCAACTGGCTCTACGGCAGCGACAAGCAGACGCTGGTCGAGACGGTGACCAACGGCCGCGCCGGCGTCATGCCGGCCTGGTCCAAGCGTCTGGACGATGCGACGATCAAGTCGCTGGCCGTCTACGTCCACAACCTGGGCGGCGGCAAGTAAGCCAAAGTCCGGGCGGGCCATTGCGGAACCGACCGGAAAGGGCGTCGGGGAGGTCACTCCCCGGCGCCTTTTTCTTTGGGATTTCTGGTTCTCTGGGATTTTTGGGCTTCGGCCGGCCGGTTCGTTAACTTCCTGTCATTTGATCCATCGCAATGTCCCTGCGGCAATCGGTCGCCATAGTGTCCGCGATCAAACGCCGCCGACCAGTCGAAGGGCAGCCAGCGACATGAGCATCAGCACCACCACCGGAAACCGCCCCCTCCCGCCGAAACGCCCGAAGGCACCGCGCCAGCCGGGATGGTACATCCCCTGGATCTTCGTCGGCGTCTTCATGATCGTCCTGGCGGTGAACGGGGTGATGGTCCATTTCGCGGTGTCGAGCTGGACCGGGATCGAGACCGAGAACCACTTCATCAAGGGGCTCGGCTACAACAGCGATCTGGCCGGAGCCCGCGCCCAGGTGGAACGCGGCTGGCAGGTCCAGCCGGACTTCACCAGCACCGAACCGCGCAAGGGCGTGATCGCCATCACCGTCCGCGACAAGCAGGGTCAGGTCCTGAAGGATGCCGCCGTCACCGTGACGATGATCCGTCCGATCTCCGAGGGGCATGACAAGACCCTCTCGCTGCCCTATCTGGGCGAGGGCCGCTACGGCGCCGCGGTGGAACTGGACCTGGAAGGCCAGTGGGACATGCGCTTCGTCATCACCCACGCCAGCGGCGACTATCAGGACCAGAAGCGCGTCTGGGTGCAGTGAAGGCGGCGAACGAAGGCGCCGCGACCGGGACAGTCAGGGTGATGTCGAGATGACCGTCTGCCTCCATTGCGGACAAGAGCTTGGCGAGGGCGCGCAGGGTGGCGGCCTTGCCGCCGGCGATGGCGCCGGGCCGTTCTGCTGCACCGGCTGCGCCGCCGCCTACGACCTTGTCCGCGGGCTGGGGCTGGAGCGCTATTACGAGCGCCGCAGCGTCGATCCCACCGCCCGCCCGCTGCGTCCCGACGATGCCCCGGCGGTCGATTACGAACCGCACGCCCGCGACGAGCAGGACGGCAGCCGCAGCCTGCACCTGATGGTCGACGGCATGCAGTGCGCGGCCTGCGTCTGGCTGATCGAATCGGCGCTCAACCGCCAGCCGGGCGTCGGGCAGGCCCGCATGAACATGACCACGCGGCGGCTGACCGTGCGCTGGACGCCCGAGACGACCGACGCCAACGCGGTGGTCGGCACCGTGGCCCAGTTGGGATACCGCGCCGTTCCCTTCGACCCCGACCGGCTGGGCGGCGCCCAGGCCAAGAGCGAGAAGGAACTGCTGCGCGCCATGGCGGTGGCCGGCTTCGCCATGGGCAACGTCATGCTGCTGTCGGTGTCGGTCTGGGCCGGTCACAGCCAGGGCATGGGCACCGCCACCCGCGACCTGATGCACTGGATTTCGGCGCTGATCTGCATGCCGGCCATCGCCTATGCGCTGCGTCCCTTCGCGCGCTCGGCGCTGTCGGCCTTGCGCCACGGCCGCACCAACATGGATGTGCCGATCACCATCGGCGTGCTGCTCGCCACCGGCATGAGCCTGTTCGAGACCATCCACAGCGGCGAGCACGCCTATTTCGACGGCGGCGTCATGCTGCTGTTCTTCCTGCTGGTCGGCCGCTATCTCGACCAGCGCGCGCGCGGCCGGGCGCGGTCGGCGGCCGAACAGCTGCTGGGCCTGCGCGCCAATGCCGTCACCATTCTGAAAGAGGACGGCACCAGTGCCGTGGTGGCGCCGGAGCAGGTCGTCCCCGGCACCGTCATCCTGGTCGCGGCCGGCGAGCGCATCCCCGTCGACGGCCGGGTGTCCGACGGCGTGTCCGACCTCGACACCGGCCTGATCACCGGCGAGACGGTGCCGGGCACCGCGCGGCCGGGCGATCAGGTCTTCGCCGGCACCCTCAACCTGACCGCACCGCTGCGCCTGACCGTCACCGCGGTGGGGGAGGGCACGCTGCTGGCCGAGATCGTCCGGCTGATGGAGGTGGCGGAGCAGGGCCGCGCCAAATATGTCGCCATCGCCGACCGGGTGTCCCGCCTCTACGCTCCTGTCGTCCATCTGACCGCGCTGACCACTTTCGCCGGCTGGATGCTGCTGGGCGGGGTGGTGTGGCAGGACGCGCTGATGAACGCCATCGCCGTGCTGATCATCACCTGCCCCTGCGCGCTGGCGCTGGCGGTGCCGGTTGTGCAGGTGATCGCCAGCGGCCGGCTGATGCGCCAGGGCACGCTGCTGAAGAGCCCGACCGCACTGGAGCGGCTCGCCGCCATCGACACGGTGGTGTTCGACAAGACCGGCACCCTGACCGAAGGGCGCCCGGTGCCACAGCTCGACGGGCTGTCGGCGAAGGGGCTGTCAGCGGAGGATCTGGCGCTGGCCGCCTCGCTCGCCGCGGCCAGCCGCCACCCGCTGGCCCGTGCGCTGGCCGCCGCCGCGCCCGAGGTGCCGGTGGCAGCGGGCGTGCGCGAGATCGCCGGCGCCGGCCTGTCCCTCCAGACGGCGGACGGCGAGGTGCGGCTGGGCAGCCGCCGCTTCACCGGCGCGCCGCTGGAGGCGGAGGATGCCGCCGGTCCGGAGCTGTGGCTGGCCCGTCCGGGCGAGGAGCCGCGGCGGATCGTCTTCCTCGACGCCCCGCGCCCGGATGCCGCCGCGGTGGTGGCGGCGCTGAAGGCGCGCGGGCTGGAGGTGAAGCTGCTGTCTGGCGACCGCCGCGGTGCCGTGGCGGCGGTGGCGGAGCGGCTGGGCATCGCCGACTGGCGGGCCGAGCAGACGCCGGCCGACAAGACCGCGGCGCTGGCCGAACTGGCCGGGCAGGGCCGCACCGTGCTGATGGTCGGCGACGGGCTGAATGACGCCCCGGCGCTGGCCGCCGCCGCGGTGTCGATGTCGCCCTCCACCGCGGTGGATGTCAGCCAGACCGCGGCCGACGTGGTGTTCCAGGGCCGGCTGCTGCGCCCGATCGTCGAGACGGTGGAGGTTTCCCGCCGGTCCGGCCGTCTGGTCAGGCAGAATTTCGGGATCGCCCTGGTGTATAACCTGTGCGCCGTGCCGCTGGCGATGGGCGGCATGCTGACGCCGCTGCTGGCGGCGCTGGCGATGTCGTCGTCGTCGCTGATCGTCATTCTGAACGCGCTGCGGCTGGCCCGCGGCGCCGTCGTCAAGGATCTTCCCGTGCGGGACATCGCCGTTCGGGAACTGCCGGGTAAGGATTCGGGTGATGGACGAGCTTCTCTATCTGATCGCGATTGCGCTGAGCCTGGGCGGGCTGGGGCTGGCGGCCTTTCTGTGGGCGCTGAAGTCCGGCCAGTTTGACGATCTGGACGGGGCGGCCCACCGCGTCCTGTTCGACGACGACCTGCCGTCAGCACCCCGCGCGGGCGGTGAGCCGGCCAAGCCGGCGGAGGCCGTGCGCGGGCAATAGTGCCAAATCTCGTATGGGCATAGAAAAGGTTGTATGCGTGCAAGGTTGCGATTCTGAGCGATTGCCACCAATATGGGCCCATGCGGAATGAAAGGCTGGGTTCCTCCATGCCACCTTTTGATACGGTTCGCGCTCGGGAAAAGAGCGCTGCGACGGAAATGAATCCCTGCGGGGCCTGTCCCGTGCGCAGCCTGACGGTGTGCGCCGCGCTGGAACCCGAGGAATTGCGCCGTCTTGCCGACATTCTGCAGAATGTGCGCATCGATGCCGGCCACACCCTGTTCGCCGAGGGCGACGCATCCGATGCGCTCTACAACGTCACCTCCGGGACGGTGAAGCTGTACAAGCTGCTGCCGGACGGACGCCGCCAGATCACCGGATTCCTGGTGACCGGCGATTTCCTCGGGCTGGCGGTCAACGACAGCTATGCCTACACCGCCGAATCGGTGACCAGCGCCTCGCTCTGCCGCTTCCCGCGCAAGAAGATCGATGCGCTGCTGGAGGAATTCCCCAAGATGCAGCGGCGCCTGTTCTCGATGGCGTCGAACGAGCTGGCCGCCGCGCAGGACCAGATGCTCCTGCTCGGCCGCAAGACGGCGAAGGAGAAGATCTGCTCCTTCCTGTTGATGCTGTCGCAGCGCGCCGCCCGCCGCGGCCACAAGGAAAACCCGGTCTTCGTGCCGATGAGCCGGGCCGACATCGCCGACTATCTGGGCCTGACCACCGAAACCGTCAGCCGCACCTTCACCCAGCTGAAGACCGCCGGGGTGATCTCGCTCCAGGAAGGCAACAAGGTCCTGATCGCCGACCTCGACGCGATGTACGATCTGGCCGAAGGGGCGTGACGCGGCGCCTCGCGCTTTCGCGGGGTGCAGGCGTGTCTGGCAAATTTTCCACGGATTTCACGGATTAGAAAACGGATTTCACGGATGTTCCTCCGCAGGGCTTGTGCCTGCCGAGGAGCATCCGCGCCGGCAAGCCATAGGAAAATCCGTGTAATCCGTGTCGATCTTGCCGGCCGCGCCCGCAAGCCGGCAAGAATACGGCGCGCGTTACTCCCGCCCGACCGGCCGCAGTTCGAACAGCAGCCAGACCAGCATCGACACCACCAGAATGGCGCCGGCCTGATGAGCGGCGGCGATGGGCGTCCACACCACGGTCAGCAGCGTGGCGACGCCCATCGCGATTTGCAGCAGGACCATCGCGCCCGACGCCAGCGCCGCGCGGCCGGCGCGTCCCGGCAGGCGGGCGTTCAGGACACGGGCGGCCAGCACCAGGACGACCACGCCGGTCAGGATCGCCAGCGTGCGGTGGATCAGCTGGATCGCCGCGGTGTTCTCGACCGGGTTGAGCCACCAGGGGGTCAGCGTGTCGACCTCCGGCGGAATCCAGTGGCCGTTCATCAGCGGGAAAGTGTTGTAGGCGAAGCCGGCATCCGACCCGGCGACGAAGGCGCCCCAGACGATGGTGACGGCGACCAGCCCCAGCGCCCAGCCGGTGTGGCGGCGCAAGGACGCCGATTCCGGCCGCCAGCCCGCCATCGGCAGCGGATCGAGCAGGCCCAGCGCCGTGCGCAGAAGCAGGGCGTAGATCAGGATGGCGGTGCTGAGATGCAGGGCCAGCCGGTAATGGCTGACGTTCGGCGAATCGACCAACCCGCTCTTCACCATGAACCAGCCGATGCCGCCCTGGAGCCCGCCCAGCAGGAACAGGCCGGCCAGCTTCGGCCACAGCTCCGACGAGATGCGGCCCTGCATCCAGAAACGCAGGAAGGGGATCAGGAACACGAACCCGATCAACTGGCCCCACAGCCGGTGGAACCACTCCCACCAGAAGATCGACTGGAAGCCGGCCAGATCCATGTGGCTGTTGTAGATGCGGAATTCCGGCGTCGCCTTGTACAGGTTGAAGACCCGGTTCCATTCCGCCGAGGACAGCGGCGGCAGGATGCCGATCAGCGGCTTCCATTCCACCATCGACAGGCCGGATTCCGTCAGCCGGGTGATGGCGCCGATCACGGCCATGGTCAGCACCATGGCGGCGCAGACCAGCAGCCAGACGGCGATGGGCCGGTTCGGATTGGGGCGGGTGGCGGCGGCGAGGCCGTCGGAGGCAAAGGCGGTCAAGGCGGCATTCCGGAGCGCGGCGGTGGGATGTCCGCAAATGTGGGGCGAACATCCCGTCCCGTCAAACGGCTCGTGCCCGGCGCCTGCCGGAATGCTGGATCGGGCTTCGATATCGGAGCCTGATATCAGGCCAGGATCAGGGGGTGCCGTCCTCGGTGGTGACGCCGGTCTTCGGCTGGGCGGTCTGGCTCTGGAACAGCGCCTCCTCGGCCGCGCGGCGGGCGACGAGGCCCGGCAGCTTGGTCGGCGTGCCGTTCACCGTGGCATAGACCCAGCGGCCGAACTGGCCGGCGGCGTCGGCATAATTGCCTTCGTTCAGCAGTTTCAGCAGGGTCGAGCTTTGCAGGCTGCCGGCGCCGAGGTTGAAGACGAAGGAGGCCAGCGCGCCGCGCTGGTCGTCGTTCAGCGGTACCGTCACCAATGCGTCGACATGGCCGGCGGCCTGGGCCAGGTCGGACGCGAGGAAGGCGTCGGCCTGCTCGACGGTGATGGTCTGCCCCATCGTCACGCCGGCGGTATGGCCGTATCCGATGGTGGGAACGCCGGCCGGGCACAGATAAGCGTTGAGGTAGAGACCTTCGAAATGCTTCACGAGATCGACCGCGGCTTGGCAGACCGGCTGGATGGTCATGGATGGAACTCCCGGTTGGCGCGCCGGGCGTGGTGGTACCGCCCGTATCGGCGGCGATCCTATGTGAAATACGCGTGAAGCGGGAAGTGTGGATTTGAACTTGTCGCGAATTGCAAGGATGTGCGGCGGAGAGTGCGCGGCAGGGGAACTGTGCGCGAGATCGGGGCGAAAGACTCACGGTGACAGGGTCTGGGCGGCGCCGAACAGCACGAACAGAGCGAAGAGCAGGGCGAACAGACCGGCGATGGTGGTGAACTCCAGAAGAGCCTCCACCAGCCGGCTCTCATGCTCCCGCCACCGTGCCCGCTTGCCCGATCCCGGAGCGGAGGCGATTCGGGCCGCCCGCTTGTGTTGGAGGCGGTCGGCCGCATGAGTACCGGTCCAGCCGTCCGCCTGCCGCTTCGCCATCATCCCGCCCTCCACCTTATCCAGTGCCGATTTCTCTAAAATTTTAGGAAATTCCGCCGGATGGCGCTGTGACGGCAATCACAGGCGTGACGTGCGGGAGGCGGGGGAGCGGTTGGGGGGATTGGATGGATTTGGCAGTGCCCGGTTCCGCCCTTTCGCTGTGCCGGCGATGCGTCCGCTGCCGGAAGGGGCGGTTTCTTCGTGACCGTTTGAAGAAATTTGCCCGCGCCGGCTGTCTGCCGCAATGTGGGAATATCATTTTGAATCAATGTGCTATAGGCAGGATCGGATGAGTGTTGCAGACATTTGCGGCAAATTCCGAAACGAGCCTCTTGAATCCACAATCCGCTTCGATTAGCTGTCTGGCACTCGCCGGGCTGGAGTGCTAACAGCCGCCGCCCGCGCCAATTTCCGTCAGTCAGAACCAAGCCTTGATCCAAGGAGGCATTCCATGAAGTTCCGCCCGCTGCACGACCGCGTCGTCGTCAAGCGTCTGGAGTCCGACACCAAGACCAAGGGTGGGATCATCATCCCCGACACGGCCAAGGAAAAGCCGCAGGAAGGCGAGATCATCGCCGTCGGCCCGGGCGCCCGTGACGAGTCGGGCAAGGTCGTGGCGCTGGACGTCAAGGCCGGCGACCGCATTCTGTTCGGCAAGTGGTCGGGCACTGAAGTGAAGATCGAAGGCGTCGATTACCTGATCATGAAGGAATCGGACATCATGGGCGTCATCGAGGCCTAAGTCCTCCGCCCGTACCCTTCGAAATTTACACGTTAAAGGAATCGAGACATGGCTGCCAAAGACGTCAAGTTCGGCCCCTCCGCGCGCGAAAAGCTGCTGCGTGGCGTTGACATCCTCGCCGACGCCGTGAAGGTCACGCTGGGCCCGAAGGGCCGCAACGTCGTGATCGAGAAGTCCTTCGGCGCTCCGCGCATCACCAAGGACGGCGTGTCGGTCGCCAAGGAAATCGAGCTGGCCGACAAGTTCGAGAACATGGGCGCCCAGATGGTCCGCGAGGTCGCCTCGAAGACCAACGATCTGGCCGGTGACGGCACCACCACCGCCACCGTCCTGGCCCAGGCCATCGTCCGCGAAGGCGTGACCAAGGTCGCCGCCGGCCTGAACCCGATGGACCTGAAGCGCGGCATCGACATCGCCGTCGCCGCCGTCGTCGCCGACATCCAGGGCCGCGCCAAGAAGGTCACGACCAACGACGAGATCGCCCAGGTCGGCACCATCTCCGCCAACGGCGAAGCCGAGATCGGCAAGATGATCGCCCAGGCGATGGAGCGCGTCGGCAACGAGGGCGTCATCACGGTGGAAGAGGCCAAGAGCCTGGACACCGAGCTGGACGTCGTCGAGGGCATGCAGTTCGACCGCGGCTACCTGTCGCCGTACTTCGTGACCAACGCCGACAAGATGGTCGCGGATCTCGAGAACCCGTTCATCCTGCTGCACGAGAAGAAGCTGTCGGGCCTGCAGCCGCTGCTGCCGGTTCTGGAAGCCGTCGTCCAGTCCTCGCGTCCGCTGCTGATCATCGCCGAGGACATCGAGGGCGAGGCGCTGGCCACCCTGGTGGTCAACAAGCTGCGCGGTGGCCTGAAGATCGCCGCCGTCAAGGCCCCGGGCTTCGGTGATCGCCGCAAGGCGATGCTGGAGGACATGGCCATCCTGACCGGCGGCCAGGTCATCAGCGAAGACCTCGGCATCAAGCTCGAGAACGTCACGCTCGACATGCTGGGCACCGCCAAGAAGGTCGTGATCTCCAAGGAGACCACCACCATCGTCGACGGCGCCGGCGACAAGGCCGACATCGAAGCCCGTTGCGGCCAGATCCGCGCCCAGGCCGAGGAGACCACCTCGGACTACGACCGTGAGAAGCTGCAGGAGCGTCTGGCCAAGCTGGCCGGCGGCGTCGCCGTCATCCGCGTCGGCGGTGCGACCGAGGTCGAGGTGAAGGAGCGCAAGGATCGCGTTGACGACGCGATGCACGCCACCCGCGCCGCGGTGGAAGAGGGTGTGGTCGCCGGCGGCGGCACCGCCCTGCTGTACGCCACCAAGGCCCTGGACGCCCTGACCCCGGTCAACGACGAGCAGCGCGTCGGCATCGACATCATCCGCCGCGCCCTGCAGGCCCCGGTCCGTCAGATCGCCTACAACGCGGGCACCGACGGCTCGATCGTGGTCGGCAAGCTGCTCGACCAGAACGACGCCAACTTCGGCTACGACGCCCAGAAGGGTGAGTTCACCGATCTGGTCGCCGCCGGCATCATCGACCCGGTGAAGGTGGTCCGCACCGCCCTGCAGGACGCGGCCTCGATCGCCGGCCTGCTGATCACCACCGAGGCGATGATCGCCGAGAAGCCGGAGAAGAAGGCTGCTCCGGGCGGCATGCCGGGTGGCATGGGCGGCATGGACGACATGGGCTTCTAATAGCCTGACGTCCGACCGTCCTTCGGTTCGGAAAGGGGCGCCTCCGCAAGGGGGCGCCCCTTTCCTTTGCCCGGATGGCCGGGACGGAGGCGGAGCGCCACCCTGTTCCTGAAACGCCCCAACCCTGAAAAGTCAAGGTGAAGTCCGCCTTGCTTTGCCGCGGTCGCCTCCCAATAATCCGCCCCTCTCTTGCCGGGCACCCCAGCGTGGGGCGCCGGCCTCCTGACTTCCGTATTTTTAAACGAGGGCCTGTTCCATGCGCTCCTTCGAGGGCCAGCATTCCGACAACGTCGCCATCAAGCGCACCCGCGAGCAGAAGCAGCGCCAGCTGGTTCAGCTCAAGGAGCAGCTGGCGACGCTGAAAGCCCACGCGGCCCCCGCCATCCGTGAAGCGTTGGTCAAGCGCATCGCCGAACTCGACGCCGAACTGCGCCAGCCCGTCAAGCCTGCCCGCGAGGGCCGTGAAGGCCGCGAGGGCCGAGGTGAGGGCCGTGGCGAGGGTCGGGGGGGCGAAGGTCGTGAGGACGCGCCGCGCCATCCCCGCCGCGAAGCCCGCGCAAGCGTCTTCCGTGCCGAGGACAGCAGCGACCGCAGCGCCGCCGTGACCGCGGCGAGCGTCTTCGCCTCGCCCCGCCGCCGCAGCTGAACGCACGGGACAGCGCCATGCCCGCCGACCGCACCGCCTCCGTCAAGGGATCCCGTCTCGCCGATCAGGCCTGGCTGCTGATGATGCTGCCGCCCCTGTTCTGGGCGGGCAACGCGGTCCTGGGGCGTGCGGTCGCCGGGTCGGTGCCGCCCATCGGGCTGGCCTTCTGGCGCTGGTTCCTGGGCATGCTGGTGGTGCTGCCCTTCGCCTGGCCGCATCTGCGCCACGACATCACGCCGATCCTGGCGCGGTGGAAGAGCGTGCTGCTGCTGGGCACGCTGGGCATCGGCATCTACAACACCCTCCAATACATCGCGCTCAACACGACGACCGCGCTGAACTGCGTGATGCTGCAATCGTCGATGCCGGTGATGATCGTGCTGATGAGCCTCGTCCTGTTCCGCGACCGGATCGGGGCGATGCAGGGGGTGGGGATCGCGGTCTCGCTGGTCGGCGCGATGACCCTGATCTCGCACGGCGATCCGGGAACCCTGCTGGGGCTGGAACTGAATGCCGGCGACGTCTGGATGCTGGCGGCGGTGGTGATCTATGCCGCCTACACCACGCTGCTGCGCCGCCGGCCGGCGATCCACGGGCTGAGCTTCGTCGTCGTCACTTTCGCCATCGGTGCGGTGGAACTGCTGCCCTTCTACATTTGGGAAAGCCTGAGCGGCCATCCGGTCCAGGCCAGCGGCATCACGCTGCTGGCGGTCGGCTACACCGTGCTGTTCCCGTCCATCGCCGCCTATCTCTGCTTCAACCGGGCGGTGGAGCTTCTCGGTCCCAACACCGCCGGCCTCGCCATCCATCTGGTGCCGGTCTTCGGCAGCCTGCTGGCCATCCTGTTCCTGGGCGAGCAGCCGCACCTCTACCATGGGATCGGCATCGCCCTGATCGCCGCCGGCATCCTCCTGGCGACCCGCCGCCGCGCCTGAGCGGCCACGGGATTACAGCCGGAAAGTCTGCGCGGAACGTTAAATTCCCGCGAAGATAATTTTTGAACCCGGCGATCACAACAAACGATCCGGATGGCTTTTCTTGTCTTGTGATAAAGTTCAGCCAGCGTTGCCTGTCGGCGTGTAGATCGTCCGGGTGCTGAGTTTGCGAAAATACTTGGAGCATTCGCCGTTTGGTTTCGGGTTGTACCGTGGGATAGCGCTTTGATCGGCGTTCTTGTTGAAGTTTTCGCCGGTGTAGTATCCCTGGTATCCTTTTAGACAGGTCCGCTATCCCTCGCGATTGCAGCGGTCAATAAGGGATGACCGCTAAAATGTCGGTCATGGCGGCGGTTCGAACACGGATCGGCTGTCATGGAGAGCCGGCGCTGTTCGCCGGCCCGATGTGGTGGAGGTCCCAAGATGCCCCTGCAAATTTCCGCGCCCGCTTATCCGCAAACCACCTTCCTCGTTCACATTGTCGATGGCGACCTGATGTCGCGCAGCACGCTTTCGCGGGCGCTGGGCGCGGTCGGCATCGCCTGCCGTGTCCACAGCACCGCCGCCGATGCGCTGGCCGTGCTGGGCACCGGGTCCTCCTGCATCGTCCTGCGCAGCGACCTGCCGGACATGACCGCCATGGAGTTCATGGCCGAGGCCTCGCTGCACGGCCACGACCTGCCGGTCTTGGTGATGACCGAGCAGGGCGACGTCGACGCCGCCGTCGCCGCGATGAAGGCCGGCGCGGTCGACTGCATCGCCCGCCCCTTCGCCATCCCGGCCTTCCTGGAGCGGCTGCGCGCCTGCCTGGCGTCCGGCAGCCCGCATGCCCAGCAGCGCGACCGCAGCCGCGACGCCGTCCGCCGGCTCGCCCTGCTGAGCCGCCGCGAGTCGGAGGTTCTGGAACTGATCGTCGAGGGCAAGCAGAGCAAGACCATTGCCTGGGAGCTGGGCATCAGCATCAAGACGGTGGAGGTCCACCGCGCCCGCATCATGGAAAAGACCGCCTGCCGCTCCATCGTCGGCCTGGGCCGCCTCTGGGAGTCGGCGGAGCTGCTGCGCGCCCGCGACCTGCCGCATCCCATGTCGATCCGCCAGCCGGCCGCATTGATGGAGGTGGCGGCATCCTGATGCCGCAATCCCCGGGGGCCGTCGCCGGGGACCGTCTTTGCGGGCCGCCGCCCTTGCCGGATTGCGGCTCCGTCAGACACGGCCGGTTGAAAATTGAAGGCCGGCGAGTGCTTTCCGTGGGCTTGACCGGAAGAGGATTGTAAAGTTCCGGGGAAGAGCAACCAGAGCGCTGACAGGAGCGGTTCTATGTTCCCCGATCATGGTCACCGTCGCATCGCCGTGGCGTCGCCCGACGACATCGCCACGGCGCGTCGGATCGCGGCGGAACGGGCCGACGGGGTGCTGCCGGTGGACGAGGCGGCGCGGCTGGACCGGCTGGTGGCCATGCTGGCCGACTATGCTCTTGGCCGGCCGGACGGGACCATTCTGATCGCGCGGATGCGCAGCGGGGCCGGCGTCGAATGCCTGGCCTACGACCGCGATCCCAAAACTGTCGCACTGACCCCGTCAACGCCGGATGGCGGTCTCCCCGCGCTTGACGCGGCGTTGGAATCCGTTCGCGGCGAGGCCGACCGGTTCCATGTTCATGCCACGCCGGGCATCGGGCTCGCGCTGCTGGCCCGTGTCCTGCGGCCGGGTGCGGACGATGCGCCGCCGGCCGGCACCCTGGCCCAGGCCGGGGCGGTGACGGTCGAGCGGAGCGGCGGCGATGCCGCGCGCGGCGGTCCCTTCATCGACCATTGGTTCGTCAGCTGTGCCCCCGCCCGTGGCGGGGACGGCCCTTGCGGCATCGCCTTGATGGTCGATGGCGACACCGCCGCCGATGCCGGTCCGGAGGACGGCAAGGGTCAAAGCGGCGCCACGCAAACTCTCAGCGCGCACCCTCCCACGATGATGACGCCCGCCGTGGTGCGGCAGATGGAGGCGGTGGTCGCCGCCACGGTGCCGGGGCTGCCGGCTCCCGTCGTGGTCAACGCCATCCGGCGCGACCTGAAGGGGCGGCCCGAACTGGGGTTGTCCCATGACCGGACCTTGACGCGGATCGGGCGGTCGGCCGTCGCGGTCCTGCGCTTCGATGGCGGTGCGGTGGATTACACGGCGCTCGGCACCCTGGCCGGGGCGGTGGTGCGCCGGCAGGAGATCACGGCGCTCGGCGCCCGCTGGGCGATGATCGGTTTCAACCCGCTGGCCCCCGCTTCGGTCCATCTGCGCTGGGCACCGGGGGAGCATGTCGTGCTCTACACCGGCGGGTGCGCCCGGCTGCCCGCCCTGTTCATCCACCGCGACCTGCACGGGGTCGAACCGACGCTGGCGGCGCTGGTTCTGCTGCGCGACGGTGCGGTGAGCGACGACGACCACACCGTGCTGGTGTTGCGCAACTGCGCCGATTGCGTGCCGGCCAACGCCGTCTGAGAACCGTCGGTTCCCTACGATCAACGCCAGCCGCGCGGTCCCCTGCCGGGGCCCCAGCCGCGTCCCGGGCCCCAGCCGCGGTCGCCATGCCAATGGTCGTTCCAGGGGCGGCGGTAATAGCCCGGCCCGACCACCACCGGCGGCGGCACGGCATAGACGGTCGGCGGCGGAACCACCACCGGCTCGTTGTAGGCGGGATAGTAAGGATCGTAAGCGACGCAGCCGGTCAGGGCGGCACCCCCCGCAGCCAGGAGCAGGGCGGTCAGGATTCGGAGACGATTGGTGCGCATGGCCGTGCTTCCTGTCCAACGATGGCCCGGCTTCGACGGTGAGGCCGGTCATCTGTACGAACACCGCAGCCCGCCCGGCTATTCCATACCTCTTTGGCGTCATGAGTCTCGACGCTCTTCCGCCGGGGCTGCGTCCATCCCGGAATCCGATGGATGAAACAAGAACTATGAATTTCACATATCGGGGCGGCGCCGCCATCCTGTGTCTCGACTTCTTCCCCATTCAGAAGACGAGGCGATCATGAAAGCCGTTGGTTTCCGCAAGTCCCTGCCCATCGCCGATGCCGGCGCGCTGATCGATGTCGAGATCGACCGCCCGGCCCCCACCGGCCGCGACCTGCTGGTCCGGGTGGAGGCGGTGTCGGTCAACCCGGTGGACACCAAGGTCCGCCGCAACGCCTTGCCGACCGCGGGCGACCTGCGCATCCTGGGCTTCGATGCCGCTGGTGTCGTCGAGGCGGTCGGGCCGGACGTGACGCTGTTCCGTCCCGGCGACGCGGTGTTCTATGCCGGCTCCATCGACCGGCCCGGCACCAACAGCGAATATCATCTGGTCGACGAGCGCATCGTCGGCGCCCGTCCGGCCAGCTTGAGCGTCGCCGAGGCCGCCGCCCTGCCGCTGACCGCCATCACCGCCTGGGAGATGCTGTTCCACCGGCTGGGCCTGCCGCAGGATGGCGATGGGAACAATGCGGGTGAGGGCAAGTCGCTGCTGATCGTCGGCGGGGCCGGCGGCGTCGGCTCCATCGCCATCCAGCTGGCCCACCGGCTGAGCAAGGTCCGGGTGCTGGCCACCGCGTCGCGTCCCGAGACCGCCGACTGGGTGCGCGAGCTGGGCGCCCATGACGTGATCGACCACAGCCGGCCGATGGCGGAGCAGGTGAAGGCGCTGGGGCTGGCCGGTGTCGATTACGTCTTCTCCACCAACGCGACCGACCGCCATTTCCAGGACCTGGTCGAGCTGGTGGCGCCGCAGGGTCACATCGGCCTGATCGACGATCCGGAGCCCATCGACGTCCGCCTGCTGAAGCGCAAGAGCGTCTCGCTGCACTGGGAGCTGATGTTCACCCGGCCGCTGTTCCAGACCGACGACATGATCGCCCAGCACGAGTTGCTGACCGAAGTGTCGCGGCTGGTCGATGCCGGCACGCTGCGCACCACCCTGACCGAGACGCTGGGCCGCATCGACGCCGCCACCCTGCGCAAGGCCCATGCCCTGATCGAATCCGGCAAGGCCCGCGGCAAGGTGGTGCTGGAAGGCTTCTGATCCGCGTCTTCCGGCCTGTCCGCGCGTGCCCGGTCTTTTTAACCGGCCAGGGCGAGCGGCGGGCGGGCCGGGCGCATCGCCGCCAGGCTCTCCACGATGAAGCCGACCAGCGGTTCGGCAAGGCGGCGGTTGCGCGGCGTCTCGCCGAAGATCGCCATTTCGACATCGCCCAGTTCGGGCAGCCCGTCCTCCACCCCCAGCCGGCGCACGCCATCGGGCACCGAGGATTCGCTGAGCACCGCCACCCCCAGCCCGGCGCGGACGGCGGCCTGCACCCCCATGACGCTGGCGCTGGTGTAGACCACCAGCCAGGACCGTCCGGTTTCGCCCAGCGCCGCCAGTCCGCGGTTGCGGAAGACGCAGGGCGCCGGCAGGGCGCAGAAGGGCAGCGGGCCGTCGGCCGGAATCTCCAGCCCGGGGGCGGCGATCCAGCGCATCGGCTCGGTCCAGATGGCCCGGCCGCGGGTGTCGCCGGCATCGCGGCGGGAGATGACGAGGTCCAGCTCGCCGCCATCCAGGGCCGAGACCAGATCGCTGCACATGCCCACCCGGACATCGATGTGCAGCCGCGGATGCAGCTTGGCGAAGCGGCGCAGCACATGGGGCAGATGATCGGACAGGAAATATTCGGCCACGCCCAGCCGCAGCTCGCCCTCCGCCGCCGGTTCGGCGAAGCGGCGCACCGTCTCGTCGTTCAGGTCCAGCAGGCGGCGAGCATAGCCCATCAGCACTTCGCCGTCATGGGTCAGCGCCAGCGACCGGCTGGTGCGCTCGAACACCCGGCGGCCGAGCATGTCCTCCAGCTTCTTGATCTTGACGCTGATCGCCGACTGGGTGCGGCCCAGCCGCTCCGCCGCCGCGGTGAAGCCGCCGGCCTCCGCCACCGTGACGAAGGCGCGCAGCGCGTCGATCTCCAGGTCGGGCAGGGACATCGGCAATGCATTCCATATGGTGATCGATCCCCGCCATCTTATCGCGATTGTTCATGGATGGCGAGCGGTGCATCGGGGCACGGCAATCGGCATATGGCGGGCGTGCCGTTGAAGCGGGCCGGTGGCGTTCTCATTGTCAGAGCCCTCCGGGCCTTGCCGCCCGGCGGCATGACGATCCTTGAGGAGAGAGACGCCCGATGACCCGTTTTCCCGCTCCGGCCGGCAGAGTGGCTTTCAAACATCTGGCCCTCGCACTTGCCGCTGCGGCTTCGCTCGCCGGCTGCCAGATGCCGGGCCTCACCCCGCCGCCGCAACAGACCGCCGCCCTGCCGCCGCCGGCCGTGCCCAAGCCGCCGCCGGAGGCCCGCGGCATCTGGATCGTCGGCAGCCCGGCCCTGCGCGGCACCATCGATCAGGCCGCCGCCAAATACACCGGCGGTCCCGACACCAAGCCGCATCTCGACGCCCGCGGCACCGCCTCCGGCTTCCGGGCCTTCTGCGGCGGCGTCGGGCTGGACCATCCCGACATGGTGGCCTCCGACCGTCCGATCGGCGCGGCCGAGTATCAGCGCTGCCGCTCCGCCGGCATCACGATGACCGAGTACGGCTTCGGGCCGAAACGCTTCGTATACGTCAAGGACTCGCACATGATGGCGGTTCCCGGCGTGAACGACTTCGTCGCCAGCTGGGGCCAGCCCGGCAAGCCGGTGAGCGCGCCGACCGCCGGTAGCTGAACGGCGGGGAGCCGAGGAGGGCTCACCCCGCCGCGAACAGCCCGCCCTCGTCGGATGCGTCCGCCGCGTCGTCAGCGTTCGGATCTCCCAGCGCGGTTTCCCAGCCCAGCGCCGGCAGGGTGATGGCGCGGGTGTTGCCCAGGCCGCTGCGGCTGGCGATGAAGCCGCGCTGTTCCATGTAGGTCAGCAGGCGGCGGCCGCGTCCCTTCGACCGGCTGCCGCAGGCGCGCGCCACATCGGCATCGGACGGGCAGGGGGCATGGTCGAGGGCGGCGCGGGCCAGCAGCAGGAAGACCGGCTGGATGTCCTCCGCCAGCGTCGCGGCGACCTCCGTCGCCCGTTGCCAGGCGGGATCGTCGCCGTTGCCGGCCCCGGCGCGGGCGGTCGCCAGACGGCGGCGGAAGGCGGGCAGGGCCAGCCGGTCGCCATCCACCCCGCGGCCCCGGCAGCGCACCAGGAAATCCTGGTACAGAACGGCGAGCGAGCGGTAGGGCGCCTCCGGGTCGGCCAGCACCTCGGCCAGCACCTCGCCATACTGGGCCTCGCGCTCGGCGGCCTGTTCGACGGTTTCCTCCGGCTCCAGCGGCAGCAGGGCCGGCTGTTCGGCGGTGCCGTCGTCGGGCGGCGGCGGGGCGGTGGGGCGGCCGCGCGCCAGCTGCGCCATCAGGTCGGCGCTGGCCGAGGTGGAGGGGCGGCGCACATAGCGTGGCGGTTCCGGCCCGGTGGTGGTGAAGATCAGGTCGCGGGCGTCCTCGACCGGGGTGGTGGGCGGCGGCATCAGCTTCGGGCTGCCGGTGCGGCCTTGCGTTTCCACCGCGCCGATGCGCAGCGGCAGCGGCCGGCGCGACAAGGCAGGGCCGAGCGCGATGAAATGGCCGCGCTCCAGATCGCGGAACATCTCCGCCTGCCGGCGCTCCATGCCCAGCAGGTCGGCGGCGCGCGCCATGTCGATGTCGAGGAAGGTGCGGCCCATCAGGAAGTTCGACGCCTCGGCCGCGACGTTCTTCGCCAGCTTCGCCAGACGCTGGGTGGCGATCACCCCGGCCAGCCCGCGCTTGCGCCCGCGGCACATCAGGTTGGTCATGGCGCCGAGCGAGACCTTGCGCGCCTCGTCCGACACCTCGCCGGCCGCCGACGGGGCGAACAACTGCGCCTCGTCGACCACCACCAGCATCGGATACCAGAAATCGCGGTCGGCATCGAACAGCCCGCCCAGGAAGGCGGCGGCGTGGCGCATCTGCATTTCCGCGTCCAGCCCCTCCAGGTTCAGGACGACGGAGACGCGGTGCTGGCGCACGCGGGCGGCGACGGATTGCAATGCGGCCTCGCTGTGCGCATCGGCCTCCACCACCACATGGCCGAAGCGTTCGGCCAGCGTGACGAAGTCGCCCTCCGGATCGATCACCGCCTGCTGCACCCATGGGGCGCTCTGTTCGATCAGCCGGCGCAGCAGGTGCGACTTGCCGGACCCGGAATTGCCCTGGACCAGCAGACGGGTCGCCAGCAGCTCCTCCAGGTCGAGCGTCGCGGCGCTGCCCGCGTTCGTCGCCCCCATGTCGATGCCGACCTTCATCCCGCTCGCCTCCCGCTCAACCCGAACCGCCCCCCGAACCGCAACTCTGAAAGAGGGAGGGGCTTCCTATAGCGCAGGCGGGCGCGGCAATACGAGGATTCGATTCGGGACATGCCGGCCGGGACCGGGCGATCACTCTCGGGTCGATTGAGCCGGAGCGGTGCGGATGAGCGTTCCGGTGGTGGGCTGGGGCTTGCGGCGGAGGGAGATTTTGCCCATATTCTGGTGGACAGGAGGGTGCGGCTGGCACCGCACCCCCCGTCCGGTCCGGTTACTTCAGCAGATCGAGGATCGCCTTGATCAGCTGAAGCACCAGGACCAGGAGGACGAGTGCTTTTTCCACTCCGTGCTCCCAGGTAGGTGGGACGCGGGCGGTGGCCTGTCCGCCGCCCGGTTCCCACCATTGCATGCATAGCGATGCGCGGTGGTGCGGGCAATGCGCATTCCACCGCACCGTGCGCATGAGCGGTTCTGATCAACCGGATTTTCAGGCCGAGCCGGCTCCTGCCTCTCGGGCAGGTGATCGCGTTGCGCAACAACCTGATCCCACGGTCATGAAACCGCAAACAAGCTCTGTTACAAGCGGATGCCGACCCCATGCGCGATCGGCGCTGGCGGACCGAGCGATGACTGTGCTGACCACCACAAAAGCCGGAGCCAAGACCGGGAGGCCGGAGAGCGACCGCGCCGACTCCTATGGCGCGGGCTGGAACGCCGTCCGCTCCGCTGACGATGATGCCGCATCGTTCGATTGGGCGTCGGCGGTGGGATCCCTGCGCTACGCCTTCCAGCCCATCGTCCAGCTGCGCTCCGGCCGCTGCCATGGCTATGAGGCGCTGCTGCGCGGGTTCGAGCGCACCGGCTTCGCCAATGCGGGCGAGTTGCTGGACGCCGCCGAGGCCGCCGGCCTGCTGGCGACGGTGGAAACCGCGCTGCACGCCAAGGCGGTCGCCGCCTACCGTGCGCTGTCGGGCTGGAACGAGGCGAAGCTGTTCCTGAACCTCGACGCCCGGCTGATCGGCCGGCCCGACGCGCCCTGGCTTGCCCGCGACCCTGCCGCCTCGCGCAACAGCGGCATCGTGCTGGAGCTGTCGGAAAGCCGCCCGGTGCCCAGCGGAGTCGCGGTGGACGCTGCGGTCGACCGCTTCCGCCAGAGCGGGGCCGGCATCGCCATCGACGATTTCGGTGTCGGCCATTCCGGGCTGCGCACGCTGTACGAGGCGCGGCCGGACTATGTGAAGATCGACCGCTTCTTCATCGCCGGCATCGATGCGGACGCGCGCAAGCGGGCGCTGGTGGCGGCGCTGGCCGGCCATGCCCATGCGCTGGGCATCCAGATCGTGGCGGAGGGGGTGGAGACCGACACCGAGTTCTACACCTGCCGGGACCTCGGCTGTGATTTCGCCCAGGGCTTCCTGATCGCCCGACCGCGCGTCGATCTGACCGCCCTGCCCAACCGCTATCCGGTGGTCGAGGATCTGAACCGCAAGGACCGGCGCCAGCCCAGCGAGTCGCACCGCCGCCTGTCGGAGGTGATCGAACGGCTGCCGCCGCTGCGGGTCGATTCGCGCAAGACCGAGCTGCTCGACTATTTCCGCCGCGACGGCAGCGCCGCCATCGCGCCGATCATCGACGAGCATGATCGGCCGCTCGGCCTGATCCGCGAGCGCGACCTGAAGCGCTTCGTCTATTCACGCTTCGGCGGCGAACTGCTGCGCAACCGCGGCCTGGGCGACCGGCTGGACGATCTGGTCATCCGCTCGCCGGTCTGCGACATCTCCACCCCGCTGGACCGGGTGATCGAGGCCTTCTCCACCGAGTCGGCGGCCGACGGCATCGTCATCGTCGAGGGCGGCGCCTATGCCGGCGTGCTGTCGAGCGGTGCCTTGCTGCGGCTGGTGCATGAGCGCAACCTGGCGATGGCGACCGACCAGAACCCGCTGACCCGCCTGCCCGGCAACGCGGCGATCCTGCGCCACATCGAAGGAGCGCTGGCCGACCCCAGCCGCGGCCATGTTCTGGCCTATCTGGATTTCGACAACTTCAAGCCCTTCAACGACAATTTCGGCTTCCGCCAGGGCGACCGCGCCATCCTGATGTTCAGCGAGCGGCTGAAGGCCTGGGCCGGCAGCGCCGGAGCCTCCATCGACGCCGACGCCTTTGCCGGCCATATCGGCGGCGATGACTTCTTCCTGGGTGTCAGCGGCGGCGGGGAGGGCGAGGTGCTCGCCCGGCTGGCGGAACTGCTGGCCCTGTTCCGCTCCGACGCCGAAAGCCTGTACGACGCCGAAACCAGGGTCAGCGGCGGCTTCCTGGCGAAGGACCGCTATGGCGCCGTGCGGCGCTTCCCGCTGCTGGCGGCCAGCGGGGTCGCCGTGGTGATCCCGCCCGGCAGCCAGGGGCTGACCCCCGACGCCATCAACGCCGCCATCGCCGACCACAAGACCGCCGCCAAGGGGGCGGAGGACAAGCTGTTCGTGGTGCGGCTGGGTTGAAGTGACATCCCTCTGGTGCAAACTCCGTCAATGACGTAGTATTGGTTTCCATGGGCGAGCCTTTCGATCCAGTCAAGAACCTGCTCAATCGCCGCAAGCACGGCTTGGACCTGTCCTTTGGGGCCGAGGTCCTTCGTGACCGCGATCTGATCGAAGCTCTCGATCTGTCCATGGATTATGGCGAGGAGCGCTTCAACGCGCTGGGCATGGTCAAAGGCAAGGTCTACGCCGTCACCTATACTGAACGTGCGGAGGGGGTAAGATTCATTTCCGTGCGGGAGGCCGACAAACGTGAAGCAGCCCACTATTTCAAGGCCAACGCTTGAGCAACGGCATCCTAGACCCAAGGTGATCCCGATGAGCGACCACGAAATTTTCACCGACGAGCAACTTGCCGCCATGAGGCATCCGCCTCTGGCGAAGCGGGTCCGTCGTTCGACCGGTCTGTCGCAGGAAGCCTTCGCCGAGCGCTTCGGCATTCCGCTGCGCACCTTGCAGGAGTGGGAGCAGGGGCGGCGGGAGCCTGATGCCGCCGTCGCGTCCTACCTGCGCGTCATCGAAAAGCAGCCGGACATGGTCGCCCAGGTTCTGGCGGCCGAGTGAGTGCGAAGCGGAGGGCGCCCCCTCACGCATAATCCCGGAAGCTCTCCGCCGTGGCGCGGTCGTAGCCCTGGCTGGCGCGCAGGAGCTGCAACGTGTAGGGCTGGCGCGCGGCGCCGCGGCGCAGCTCCTCGACGCTCATCTCCTCGACCAGACGGCCGCGGTTCATCACCGCCAGCCGGTCGCACAAATTGGCGACGACGGCAAGGTTGTGGGTGACCAGCACCAGGGTCAGGCCGTGCTCCGCCCGCAGCCGGCGCAGCAGGTTCAGGATCTCCGCCTGCACCGACACGTCGAGCGCCGAGGTCGGCTCGTCCAGCAGCAGGACCCGCGGTTCCAGCACCAGGGCGCGGGCGATGGCGACGCGCTGGCGCTGCCCGCCGGAGAGCTGGTGCGGGTAGCGGAAGCGGAAGGCGGGGCCGAGCCCGACATCGCGCAGCACCCGGTCGATGCGGGCGTCGGCATCGCGCAGCCCGTGGATGGCGATGGGTTCGGCCAGGATGCGATCCACGGTGTGGCGCGGGTGCAGCGAGCCGTAGGGGTCCTGGAACACCATCTGGCAGAGCTTGTAGAAGCCCTTCTGCCGCACCGGTCCCTGCTCCGCGCCGGCGACGGCGATGCGGCCGGTCCACTCGTCGTTCAGGCCGCTGACCGCGCGCAGGACCGTCGATTTGCCGGAGCCGGATTCGCCGACGAGGCCGAAGCTCTCGCCCTCGCGCACCGACAGGGTGACGCCGTCCACCGCCGTGACGGCGTCGGCCCCCTGGCCGAAGCGGACCCGCAAATCCTGGATGTCGATCATCGTCATCATCTTCCCAACCAAGCGGGATCGCGGCTCAGCACCGGCAGGTCGCCCGGCGGCTCGTCGATCCTGGGCAGGCTGGCCAGCAGGCCGCGGGTGTAGGGGTGCTGCGCCGCGTGCAGCTCCGACGCGCGGCAGCTCTCCACCACCCGGCCGGCATACATGATCAGGATGCGGTCGCAGAAGGAGGCGACGAGGTTCAGATCGTGGCTGACGAAGATCATGCCCATGCCGCGCTGGGAACAGAGGTCGTCGAGGATCGCCAGCACCTGCATCTGCACGGTGACGTCGAGCGCCGAGGTCGGCTCGTCGGCGATCAGCAGGTCGGGGTCGGGGATCAGCATCATGGCGATCATGATGCGCTGGCCCATGCCGCCCGACACCTCGTGCGGGTAGCGGTCATAAACCCGCTCCGGATCGCGGATGCGCACGGCGGCCAGCATCTCCAGCGCGCGGCGCTTCGCCTCGGCGGCACCGGCCTTGCTGTGGACGCGGTAGGCCTCGGCGATCTGGCGGCCGACGGTCATCACCGGATTGAGCGAGTATTTCGGGTCCTGCATCACCATGGCGATGCGCCGGCCGCGGATGTCGCGCATGCGCCTGGGCGACGCCGCCAGCAGATCCTCGCCGTTGAAGGCCAGCCGGTCGGCGGTGACCCGGCCCGGCGAGGGCACGAGGCGCAGGATGGAGCGGCCGGTCATCGACTTGCCGGAGCCCGACTCGCCGACGATGCCCAGCTTCTCCCGCCCCAGCGTGAAGGAGACGCCGCGCACCGCCTCGGCCATGCCGGTGCGGGTGGGGAAGGCGACGCGCAGGTTGGAGACCTCCAGCAGGGGAGCGTCGTCCGCCGTCTTTTTGTCGGCCATGGCTTCAGTCCCCCTTCGGGTCCAGCACGTCGCGCAGCCCATCGCCCAGCAGGTTGAAGCCCAGGCTGACGATGAAGATGGCGAGGCCCGGCATCGCGGCGACCCACCATTGCTCCAGCACATATTGCCGGCCGCTGGCGATCATCGCCCCCCATTCCGGCAGCGGCGGCTGGGCGCCGAGGCCGAGGAAGCCGAGGCCGGCGGCGGTCAGGATGACGCCGGCCATGTCCAGCGTCGTCCGCACGATCAGCGAGGCGATGCAGAGCGGCATGATGTGGCCGAGGATGATGCGCAGGCTGGACGCCCCTTGCAGCCGGGCGGCGCTGATGAAGTCGGCGCGGCGGACGGTCAGCGTTTCCGCCCGCGCGATGCGGGCATAGGGCGGCCAGGAGGTGATGGCGATGGCGATCACCGCATTCTCGATGCCGGGGCCGAGTGCGGCGACGAAGGCCAGCGCCAAGATCAGCTTGGGGAAGGCGAGAGCGATGTCGGTGATGCGCATCAGCACGGTGTCGACCCAGCCGCCGAAATAGCCGGCAGCCGTGCCGATCACCAGCCCGGCCAGCGGCGCCGTCGCCGCCACCAGCGCCACGATCATCAGCGTCAGCCGCGCGCCATGGATCAGGCGGGACAGGATGTCGCGGCCGAAGGCGTCGGTCCCCAGCCAGTGGGCGGCACTGGGCGGCAGCAGCCGGCCGTTCAGATCCTGGGCATAGGGGGGGTAGGGTGCCAGCACCGGCGCCAATGCGGCGACGACGACCAGGGCCAGCACGATCAGCAGCCCGGCGACGGCCAGCCGGTTGCGGCGGAAGGCGGTCCAGCCGGCCCAGGCGCGCCCCAGCCGGGCCTGGGCCCGCGACTGCGGCGTGTCGGTGGTCAGCCAGTCCCGCCAGCCGGCGGATTGGGTGTCGGTGCGCGCGGTCATCGGGCTCGCGGATCCAGAAGGCGGTAGAGCAGGTCGGACAGCAGGTTCAGCGCGATGAAGACCGTGCCGACCACCAGCGTCCCGCCCAGCACCGCATTCATGTCGGCGCTGAGCAGCGAATTTGTGATGTAGAGGCCGAGGCCGGGCCAGGCGAACACCATCTCGGTCAGCACCGATCCCTCCAGCAGGCTGGCATAGGACAGGGCGATGACGGTGATCAGCGGCACGGTGATGTTGCGGAGCGCATGGCCCCAGACCACGCGGGTCTCGGACAGGCCCTTCACCCTGGCGGTGGTGATGTATTCCTGGCGCAGCTGGTCGAGCATGAAACCGCGGGTCATCCGTGCGATGTAGGCGACGCAGTAGAGGCCGAGGATCGCCGAGGGCAGGACCAGATGCCCGACCGCATTCCAGAAGATGTCGGTCTCGCCGGCCAGCAGGGCGTCCACCGTGACGAGGCCGGTCACCGGATCGACCATCCCCTCGTAGAAGACGTCGACCCGTCCGGGCCCCGGCGCCCAGTCCAGCTTGGCGTAGAACAGCAACAGCGCCATCAGACCGAGCCAGAAGATCGGCACCGAATGGCCGAGCAGACCGAGCAGGCGGATGGCGTGGTCGGGCCAGCGCCCGCGGTTGACCGCCGCGAACACCCCGGCGGGGATGCCCAGCACCGCCCCGACGATGGCGGCGACCGTCGCCAGCTCCAGCGTCGCCGGGAAGACGCGCAGCACATCCTCCAGCACCGGGCGGGAGGTCAGCACCGAGGTGCCGAGGTCGCCCTGAGCCACGTCGCCGACATAGCGGAGGAACTGCTGCCACAGCGGCAGGTCGAGGCCGAGCTGCGTGCGCATCTGCGCATAGCTGTCGGCATTCGCCCGGTCGCCGAGCGCCGACAGCACCGGATCGATCGGCACGACGCGGCCGATCAGGAACGTGACCAGCAGCAGGCCCAGCAGGGTGGCGGCCACCGTGACCAGCAGGGTCAGGCCGCGTTTCAGCGTAGGCAAGAGGACTCCCTCGCGATTGGACGCATCAGGGAATCACAGTCGGAGCTTTGTGGAAAGACCGTCAAGAGCGTAAGGGGGCGCCCCCTCTCCCGGACTGTACAGACCGATGGGAGAAGGGGGCGGACCGCTTCAGCTCACCAGGTCCCGGCCGGGCTGGGATCGCCGTGTGCGCCGGCGGCCGGCTCGTGGTGGGCGAGCCAGCGCTCGGCTTCCAAGGCGGCCATGCAGCCCATGCCGGCGGCGGTGACCGCCTGGCGGTAGACCTTGTCCTTCACGTCGCCGGCGGCGAAGACGCCGGGGATGTTGGTGGCGGTCGAATCGGGCACCGTGACGATATAGCCCGACTCGTCCATCTCCACTTTGCCCTGGAAGATACCGGTCGCCGGCACATGGCCGATGGCGACGAAGACGCCGGCCACCGGGATGACGCGCTCGTCACCCGACTTGACGTTCTTGATGCGGACGCCGGTGACGGCGCGCGGGTTGCCCATGGTGCCATCGCCCTCGCCGACGATCTCCTCGACCGTGCTGTCCCACACCACCTCGATCTTCGGGTGGCGGAACAGGCGGTCCTGCATGATGCGTTCGGCACGGAAGCTGTCGCGGCGGTGGATGACCGTGACCTTGCTGGCGTGGTTGGTCAGGTACAGCGCCTCCTCGACCGCGGAGTTGCCGCCGCCGATGACCGCAATCTCCTTGCCGCGGAAGAAGAAGCCGTCGCAGGTCGCGCAGGCCGACACGCCGAAGCCGCGGTAGATCTCCTCGGTCGAGATGCCGAGCCAGCGCGCCTGGGCGCCGGTGGCGATGATGACGCTGTCGGCGGTGTAGGTGTCGCCGCTGTCGCCCTTGCAGACGAAGGGACGCTTGGTGAAGTCGACGTCGGTGATCAGGTCGAACACCATTTTGGTGCCGACATGCTCCGCCTGCTTCTGCATCTGCTCCATCAGCCAGGGGCCCTGGATCGGATCGGCGAAGCCGGGGAAATTCTCCACATCGGTGGTGATCATCAGCTGGCCGCCCGGCTGCATGCCCTGGACCATCAGCGGCTCCAGATTGGCGCGCGCGGCATAGATGGCGGCGGTGTAGCCGGCTGGGCCGGCGCCGATGATGAGGACCTTGGTGTGGTGCGTGGTGGCCATGGGTCTGATCCCGCAGTGTATCGGCGAATGACGGTGTGCGTGTTCGAACGGTTCTAGAAGCCGAACATATGGTCGAGGCTGAAGGCGGTGTCACCGGCCGCAAGGCAGCCATGGTAGCCGAACAGGCGGCAGGTGGTGTCGCGGATCAGCACATAGGCGTGATCGCCGGCAGCCAACCGTTCCGCTTCCGTAAACATCTCGCGATAACGCCAGAAATGCGAGCCGCCACAGGGGATCGCCAGCCGCTTGCGCGCCACTTCCACCCCGTCGCGCCGCACCAGCACGAGGCTGGTGTCGGAGGTGGCATGCCACCGGGTCGAGGCAGGGTAGACGAGGTGGCAGAGCGTGTCCCACGGATCGGTGCCCAGCCGCAGGAACAGGCGGGTCGACAGGCCGGGTGGACGGCCATGGTAGCTCTGCGGCTCGTCGCGGTAGACCATCGCCATGTTGAACATGTGGCTGCCGAAGCTGGTCTCCGCCACATGGCCGGTCGTTACGTCCTCGTAACGGACCAGCGCGTGCAGCCAGCCGTCGGCAATCGTTCCGGCTTCGAAATCATAGACCAGTTCGACATGGCCCCAGCCATCCACGACGGTCTTGTCGGCGGTCTTGTCGGCGACCAGCCCGGTGACGTCCAGCGCCACGCTGTCGGCGCGCTTGAGGTTGCCGAAGCGGTGTTCGGCGACGGCGGTGCCGCTGCGGTCGTAGACCACGGCCTTCACCGGCAGTTCGGTCTGCGCCGTGCTCATCGGCGTCGGCAGCAGAATGGTGCGCCAGCGGCCCATCGGCAGCAGCGGCGCCGGCAGGATGTGGCCCTTGCCCACCACGCCCTTGTCCACCGCACCGCCGGTCAGCAGCGGCAGCTTGGGGTCCGGCTTCAGGTCGGTGCGCTCGACATTGGCGTGAGCGATGCGGCGGCGGCCGTCGGCGGCGACGATCTCGTAGCGCGGGCGGACGAAATGCTTGCCGGCCTGCACCTCGAACTGCTGGGGCCAGCGCGCCTCGGGGAACAGGCTGGCGACGTCCAGTTCAAGGGTGGCGAAGGCGGGGACCGCCCGGTCGAGCGTGCGGATGTCGGACGAGCCCATCGGGTTCAGGCCGACGGCGCCGGCCGGGATCGGGGTCGGGTGACTGTTCTGGATCCACAACGACACCCGCTCGCCCTCGCGCGGGGCCGGCAGGCCGGCATAGAGGTCGGCCGGCCAGGCGTTGGCGTCGTGGGTGCAGGACAGCACCGTGCCGTCGTCGCCATAGGTGTCGAGCGCGTATTTCACCACATCATGCCCGGCGGCGCCGATGATGTGCAGGAACAGCGACCCGCAGAAGGGCGACAGGTTGAAGCGCTCGCGCACCTGCCGGCTGTCGATCACCACGGTGCCGTCGGTCGGCGGCATCGGCTCCGTCCAGTCGGCGATGGGGCGGCCCTCGCCGTCGAACAGGCAGGCCCACAGCCGGGTGCCCTTGGCGCCGTAGCGCGGCCAGTAGTTGGCCGACACCACGCGGGTGTGGTGGCCGTCGCCGTCGCGGAACCAGGCGAAGTTGGTCGCCCAGTTGAACTTCGACAGGTAATGGCCGGGATCGTTCAGCATGTCTTCCGGCACGCGCATGGCGTCGAGCGAGACGACGCCGGCCTGCTTCGGGATCAGATGGGCGATGTGGCCTTCCAAGCGCTGCGAATCGAAGGCGACGACGAAGACGGTGCGGGCGTTGCTGGACGGCAGGTCGGTGACCGGGCGGGCGGCATGGCCGAACACCTCCTGCCCGACCTTCTCCACGTCCTGGACGTAGATGCCGCAGACGTCGATCGACGACAGGTCGTAGAACTCCGCCAGCCCCGACAGCAGGCCCAGCGGGTCGTAGACCGCCACCGGGCCGAAGGAGGCCAGCCGCGCGATCAGGATCGCCGCCTTGGGCGCCGCCAGCGGGTGGCCCACCGCCTTGAAGAAGCTGGAACCGCCGGTGACGTTGGAAAAGGTCTCGATCCGAAGGGGCATCAGGGCACACACGCGCGAAAGCAAAGCCGGGGCGTCGGTTATAGCCGCTTCGGCCGGGCGGGCGACAGTGATTTGCGGACGAACGTGATTTGTCGCGGCCCGCGGGCGCCCGAAGCGTGTCCCGGCGAACGCATCCCCCTTGTCAGAGAGCGTGTTTCGATATATCTAAGTTTTCGTTATATCGAAACTGCATCAGATGAGGGTTTCATGCTTCGGCATCTGTTTCACAAACATGGCCGCCGTTTCTCGCGTCCCGACTTCGAGGACGAGGCTCCGGAAGGACGCGGCCGTCACGGGCGTCCCGGGCATCGCGGCGGCTGGGAAGGCTGGGGCGGTCACGGTTGGGGCGGTCAGGGCCGCGGCGGCCGCGGCGAGCGGCGGGTCTTCGACCATGGCGACCTGCGCCTCGTCCTGCTGTGGCTGATCGCGGAGAAGCCGCGCTCCGGCTATGACTTGATCAAGACGGTCGAGGAGATGGTCGGCGGCGCCTACAGCCCCAGCCCCGGCGTCGTCTACCCGACCCTGACCCTGCTGGAAGAACAGGGCCACATCCGCGTCGGCGCCACCGAGGGCAACAAGAAGCTCTACGAGATCACGCCGGAAGGCTCGGAGGCGTTGAAGGCGGCGGAGCCGTCGGTCGCCGCGGTGCGCGAGCGCATCGCCCATGCGCGGGCCCGGCAGCAGCGCGAATCCTCGCCGCAGATCCACCGCGCCATCGAGAATTTCAAGCTGGCCCTGCGGCTGCGCCTGTCGCGCGGCGACCTGACGGCGGAGCAGACCCAGTCCATCGCCGACATCATCGATGACGCCGCCCGCAAGGTTGAACGCATCTGAGCGTCGAACGCATCTGACCGGACAGGAGACGAGGACATGGCCGCATCTACCGCACGCATCGCCACCCCGAACGGGCGCCGCTACATGACCCAGCTGTGCAAGCACTGGGCGCACAAGTTCGAGGTCGTCTATGACGAGACCCAGGGGCTCGTCCCCTTCGCCGCCGACCGCCGCTGCCGGATGGCGGCCGACGATGCGGGGCTGACCCTGACGATTGAAATCGAGGATGCCGGACAGATGGAGCGCATGCAGGAGGTGGTGATCGACCATCTCAAGCGCTTCGCCTTCCGCGAGGATTTGGGGGAGGTGGCCTGGACGCCGGTGGACTGATGGGGCGGGCTGATGGGGTGGGGTGGCCGCACCCCGCCGGACGAGGCGGCGCATTTTCCCGAGTCTGTCTGCGACAAATCCTGTTGAGAATTACCGCATCAGCGGTGTAAAACGGTTCTTAACCAACAGGCGGAAGTGGGGGAGGGGATGGTGGTTCCACCGTCGGCCGCCCACGGTCAGAATACCGGGAGTCGTTCGTGATGCTCCGCATCTCCAAGAAGCTGATGTTCGCCATCGAGGCGGTCCTCGACATCGCCTACAACGCGGGCACCGAGCCGGTGCAGTCCGGCGAGATCACCCGGCGCCAGGGCATTCCGAAGCGCTATCTGGAGCAGGTGCTGCAACAGCTGGTGCGCGAAGGCGTGCTGGCCGGCGTGCGGGGCCCTCGCGGCGGCTACCGGCTGGCGCGCGAGCGGCGGCGGATCACGCTGGGCGAGATCGTGAAGGTCGTCCGCGCGATGGAGACCGCCACCGATCCCATCGAGGAGCCGGCGGGTTCGGTGCTGGGCCATCAGGTGGTGCGCCCGCTGTGGGGCGAACTCCAGGACGAATGCATGGCCAAGCTCGACACCATCACCATCGAGGATCTGTGCATGCGCGCGCGCCGCGCCGGGGTGGAGAGCGAGACCGAGGACCGCATCGACTTCACCATCTGACGCAGGGGACTTGGGTGGCGCCACTTCCCGTTTGACAGGCTCCCTGTGCTGGATAATGCTCCGCCTGGGGTGTTGAAATCACATATAACACAAATCTTAGAGGTGGAATCATGGCTGCACCGGAGTTCCGCGGCAAGATCTACGACAGCATCCTCGACACGATCGGCGCCACGCCGCTGGTGCGGCTGGACCGTCTCGCCGCAGAGTCGGGGGTGAAGGCCCAGATCATCGGCAAGCTGGAGTTCTTCAACCCTCTGGCCAGCGTCAAGGACCGCATCGGCCGCGCCATGATCGAGGCCGCCGAGGCCGCCGGCACCATCGCCCCCGGCCGCACCACGCTGGTCGAGCCCACCTCCGGCAACACCGGCATCGCGCTGGCCTTCGTCGCCGCCGCCAAGGGCTACAAGCTGATCCTGACCATGCCGGAAAGCATGTCGGTGGAACGGCGCAAGATGCTGAAGCTGCTGGGTGCCGAGCTGGTGCTGACCCCGGCGGCGGAAGGCATGAAGGGCGCCATCCGCAAGGCGGAGGAGATCCTGTCCGCCGACCCGAACGCCTATCTGTTGCAGCAGTTCAAGAACACCGCCAACCCGGCCGTCCACCGCGCCACCACGGCGGAGGAGATCTGGAAGGACACCGACGGTCAGGTCGATTTCCTGATTTCCGGCGTCGGCACCGGCGGCACGCTGACCGGCACCGCCGAGGTGCTGAAGGCCCGCAAGCCCTCCTTCAAGGCGGTGGCGGTGGAGCCGGAGGACAGCCCCGTCCTGTCCGGCGGCATGCCCGGTCCGCACAAGATCCAGGGCATCGGCGCCGGCTTCGTGCCCGACATCCTGAAGAAGGAGCTGATCGACGAGGTGGTGCGCATCTCCAACCAGCGCGCCTTCGAGACCGCCCGCTCGGTCGCCCGCCTGGAAGGCGTGCCGGTCGGCATCTCGTCCGGTGCGGCGCTGGCCGCCGCGCTCGAAATCGGTGCCCGTCCGGAGAATGAGGGCAAGCAGATCGTCGTGATCCTGCCGTCCTTCGCCGAGCGTTACCTGTCGACCGCCCTGTTCGAAGGGCTTGAATAAAAAGGCATTGGCGTGGGTGGGGGCGTGGTCCGCCCCCGCTCCGCAGCCTGAAGGCGAAATTCCGGTCCGAAATTTGACGGATTTTGCGAATTCGGCTAAACTCCCCGGCATCAGCAACGTCGTTTCCGTCCGTGCCGACGCCGGGGAGTGACCGCCATGACGGATATTTCCACCTCCACCTACGTCCCGAACCTGTCGAGCAGCGCCTTCTCCCAGTTCAAGGGGCAGACGACCAAGATCGGGGCGGACGGGGCGAATGCCGACAGCCAGACCTTTACGGTCAGCAAGGCCGGCGAATTTAATTTCAAGATCAACAACAGCTTCACCAACGTCGAAATCCGCAACGACCGCAACGAGGTGGTGACCAGCCTCCGGTCGAACGAATCGACGGCGGATGCCAGCGCGCGGCTCGGTCCCGGCACCTACACGGCGACCTTTTCCCAGGCCAACCGTGCCGCGGGCGTGCGCGACTATTCGATGGATGTCACCGAGAAGCAGAACATCCTGGTGACGGCCGGCGGCGCGAGCTTGAAGGGCACCGCCCAGCCACCGGGGAACGGCGACACCGGCGTCCAGAAGCACACCTTCAACGTCGTGCAGGGCGGCACCTTCACCGCCGACATCTCGCTGCCCAACACGCGCTGGGCGATGATGGACAAGGACGGCAAGGTGGTCGCCGCCAGCGACTCGGGCAAGCCCGATGCCCAGCAGAACTTCCTGCAAAAGCCGACCTACAAGCTGCAACCCGGCCAATACACCATGGTGGTGGTGCCGCCGTCCGACCTGAAGTCGCCGACCGATTTCCGGCTGGGACTGGTCCCGCGCAATCCGGACCTGACGGAATCGGGCACCAATCAGGAAAGCGCCATCCAGAAGACGCTGCGCGAGCGGCAGGCCCGCCTGCAGCAGTGGGCGTCCCAAGGGGCGACGACTTCGACCAGGGCCTGAGGGGGCTCCAGCGCGGCGATTGCGCGCTGCCGGCTTCTCGGAAATCGCGGCATCGAATGTTGCTGCAACGGCCCGTCCTTGCGCTATGCTGCGGGCCATGGACTTCACGGACACCCAGCTTCACCGCTATTCCCGCCACATCGTGCTGCCGGAAGTCGGCGGCATCGGCCAGGAAAAGCTGTTGCGATCCAAGGTGCTGGTCGTCGGTGCCGGCGGCCTGGGCGCGCCCTTGCTGCTCTATCTGGCGGCGGCCGGCGTCGGCACCATCGGCATCGTCGATGACGACACGGTCGATCTGTCGAACCTGCAACGGCAGGTGATCCACGACGAATCGACGCTGGGCCTCGCGAAGGTGGAGAGCGCCGCCGCCCGCATCCAGGCGCTGAACCCCGATGTCCGGGTCGAGGCGCACCGGACGCGGATCAACCGCGACAACGCGATGGATCTGATCGCCGGCTACGACCTCGTCGCCGACGGGTCGGACAATTTCGCCACGCGCTTCCTGCTGAACGACGCCTGCTTCCTGGCCGGCAAGACGCTGGTGTCGGCGGCGATCCTGCGGTTCGACGGGCAACTGACCACCTTCAAGGCGCATCTGGGGGCGCCGCACCCCTGCTATCGCTGCCTATTCCCCGAACCGCCGCCGCGCGGCACCGTGCCGTCCTGTTCGGAAGGCGGCGTTCTGGGGGCGCTGGCCGGTTCCGTCGGCTCGCTGCAGGCGACGGAGGTGCTGAAGGAACTGCTGGGGCTGGGCGAAAGCCTGTCGGGCAGCCTGCTGATGATGGACACGCTCTATGCGTCCTATCAGCGCATCGCCATCAAGCGGGATCCCGACTGCGCGCTTTGCGGCGATCATCGAACGATCCACGACCTCTCCGCCCACTGACGGGCGCCGTGGCAAACATGGGAGGCGGCCATCATGCCCACTGCCCTGCCTGAGACCATGCTGAATCCTGTGCCGGCTGCCGGAGCCGGTGGGACATCGGCCCTGTCCATCGTGCTGTTCGCCGGCGGATTCGACCGGGTCCATTACGCGCTGGTGATGGCCAGCGCCGCGGCCGCCACCAACCGCAAGGTCACGCTGTTCTTCACCGGCCGCGCCCTGCGCGCCCTGGTTCATGAGACGGAGCCGGGGGTGCTGGGCTGGCACGACCTGGACCCGGCCGACGACGGCAGCACGCCGGTGGCGCGCGACCGCTATTTCGCCACCCACGGCCTCGCCACCTTCGAGGAACTGCTGGAGGCCTGCGTCGCCATGGGCGTCACGGTGATGGCCTGCGAGATGGGTCTGCGGGCGCTGGGGCTGCCGCCCGGCGTCTGCTTGCGTGCGGACGTGCCGGTCGCCACCGGCGGCGTCGTCACCTTCCTGAATGAGGCGCCCGGCGGCGGCGCCATGCTGTTCGTCTGACACGGCTGGAACGCGCATGAGCGACAACCGCGAAATCCTCGACCTCGCCAACCGGTTCGAGTCGATCGCCACCGACGGGTTCGAGGGGCGTCCCTACCGGCCGGCACTGGCCGCGCTTGCCACCCGCGTGCGCGAGCGGCCGGGGATGGCGCCGCGGGTCGCCCATGCCCTCGGCATCATGATCCAGCTGATCGGCGAGAGCGATCCGCAGGGGCGGTTCGCCGCCAAGGTCGCCATCCTGCGCGACGCGGTGGGAATGCTGAGCGACGCCTGAAAGCCAGGGCTTGAGTGGAGCGCGGGGCAGCCATGCGTCACGCCGGAGGCATGCGGCCCGTCATAGGGGCGATGACACTCCAGACGAGGATGAACACCATGGCTTTCCGTTTCACCGTCGCCGCCGACGCGCCGTCCCTGTACACGCCGATGCTCGCCATCACCAAGGCCATCCGCGGCAGTGGCCTGCCGACCGGGCTGATCCACCTGATCGACCTGCGCGTGTCGCAGATCAACGGCTGTACCTATTGCATCGACATGCACAGCAAGGAGGCCCGCCACGACGGCCAGTCCGACCAGCGCATCGCCGCCGTGGCGGAGTGGGAGCGGTCGGACCTGTTCCTGCCGGACGAGCGCGCCGCCTTCGCCTGGGCCGAGGTGCTGACCCGCACCCAGCATGACCGCATCGACGAGGCGTACCGGGAGCTGCAACGCCATTTCGACGCCGAGCAGATCGCCCAGCTGACGGCGACGGTGGCGCAGATCAACGCCTGGAACCGCATCGGCATCGCCCAGCATATCGAGGGCACCGCCGTCGGGATAGCGGCATGACGGCGCTGGCCGACCCGGACACCGCGCTCGCCGCCTTCGCGGGCGAGCGGGCGCGGCTGCGCGCCCTGGCCTACCGGCTGCTCGGCTCGGTGGCCGAGGCGGAAGACACGCTGCAGGACGCCTGGCTGCGCTGGTCGGCCGTGGCGCCCGGCAGTGTCGGGTCGGCCCCCGCCTATCTCACCACCCTGGTGACGCGGCTGGCGCTCGACCGGCTGCGGTCCGCCCGGGTGGCGCGGGAGCGCTATTACGGGCTGTGGCTGCCCGAACCGGAGGTCGCCGGCTGGGACTCCGAGCCGGAGGACGGCATGGATCCCGAGTCGGTGCCGCTGGCGATGCTGCTGCTGCTGGAGCGGCTGGCGCCGGACCAGCGGGCGGTCTTCGTCCTGCGCGAGGCGATGGACCTCGATTATGCGGAGATCGCGGCGATGCTCGGCAAGTCGGTGGAGGGGTGCCGCCAGATCATGCGGCGCGCCCGCACCAGGCTGGCCGAGCCCGCCGCCTGGGGCCAGCCGGCCAACGCCGCGGATGCCGGGCGGCGTCTGGCCGATGCCTTCGCCGAGGCCAGCGTCCGGCGCGACTATGCCGCCATCGTCGCCCTGCTGTCCGACGACGCCCAATGGCTGAGCGACGGCGGCGGGATGGTGCGGACGGCGGTCAACCCGCTGTTCGGCGCCGACCGCATCGCCCGCTTCCTGATCGGCGTCCAGCGCAAGCGCGGCGTCAGCTTTGGCTTCATCCCGGTGCGGGTGAATGGCGGGCCGGGGCTGCTGGCCGACCTTGGCGGGGCGTTCCGCAGCGTGTGGGCCTTCGACATCGCCCCCTGCGGCGACACCGGGAGCAGGATCCTGCGGGTCTATCAGATCGCCAACCCGGAAAAGCTGGAGCGCGTCGCCGTCTTTTAAGCCGTCGCCTCGTCCAGCCAGCGGTCCAGCGCGGCCAGATCGACCGGGCGGGGCAGGATGGGGAAGGGCAGGTTCGGCATGCGCGGGCCGGTCATCAGGATGCGCGTCTGCGGATAGAGCATGGCCGCCAGCGCCGCGGCGCGGTCGCCGTCGTCGCCCTCATGGTCGAGCGGAAGCAGGGCCACGGCCGGCGCCTCGGCACCGATGATGGTCAGCGCCTCCAGCGCGTCGTCGGTCTGCGAGACCTGAAATCCGCGGCCGGACAGGTGACCGGCCAGCGCCTCGCGCTGGACGAGGTCGGCATCGGCGATCACGGCGCGGCGTCCGCCATAGACCGGCATCCGGATGTCGGCATCGATGCTGAAAGCCACGGTTCCCCTCCGTCCATCATGTTTTTGTTATGGACGGACGGAGTATGCGGGCGGGCGCCCGGGTTGTAAACGCCTGCTACCTGCGGTTAGACCTTCGTCGAATACGGACCACTTCGCCCTTGTGCATCAGCGCCAGCATCGGCAGGTCGCTGGGATGGTTGCCATAGCCCCAGGTGGCGGCGACCGGACCATGGCCGGCGATCCAGCCGGTCACCCGTTCCGCCTTGTCCAGCCGCACGCAGTTGGCGGTGCTGAGCCGTCCGGTCAGCCTGCCGTCCACCACCTCCATGCCGGTCGCCAGCAGATCGTCCACCTCCAGCCCGCGCAGCAGCGCCGGCATGTAGAGGTCGAGTGCGCCGGTGGCGATCACCACGCGGCGGCCCTGGCGGCGGTGCTCCTTCAGCACGTCCAGCATCGGCTGGTGCCAGCGCACGCGCGGCACCATGCGTTCGGCCGCGGCCAGCGCGTCGGCCACCGGCAGACCGTGCAGCGTGCGCTTCAGGTAGATCGCCTTGACCGACCCCGGAAAGTCGCAGCCCGGCCCGCGGCCGCGGACATGGCGATGCAGGGCCGAACGGATGGCATCGGCCAGCGCCAGGGCCGCGCGGCGCCGGCCGATCACCTCGCCGACGAACATCGGCAGGCTGTCGCCATGGATCAGCGTCCCGTCGAAGTCGAAGAAGGCGACTCCGGCCGGCCCGGAGACCGGCGACTCCGGCATCGCCCCCAGGAGCGGCTCCGGCGTTGCCGCCGGCAGCGGTGGGGGCGGCGTGATGCCGGTCTGAGGCTCCAGGCCATGCGGCGGGGATGACGTCGTTTGCATGACCGCAGTTATCCGGCCGCCGCGGGGCGGCGGGCAAGGAGTTTCAGGTCGACATCGAGGAAGACCTGACCCGATGCGGAGGCGGATGGCTTGTCCGGGTCAATGCAGCATGTTCGGGCCGCAGGGCACCTCGAACAGCGGTCCGTCTTCGGAGCCATCGTCGGAGCCGTCATCCTGCCCGGAGCCGTCGTCGGCTTCCTCCAACTGGGCGATCAGGTCGCCTGACGCTTCCTCCAGCCCGGCCTTGACGGCGATCAGCAGGTTGATGATCTCGCCATTGTCCTGCTCCAGGCTGCGGACCCGTTCCTCCAGCCGGTCGATGCGGCGCATCAGCAGATCCGACAGGCGGTCGAGCCGTTCCAGAACGGGGTCGAGGGTCGGGGAGGCGGGCCCGGCCGTGCTCGGCGGGCTCTCGGGCCGGGTGTGGGGGGGCAGGCCCTGGCGGTTGTTGGGACGGTCATCCATGGTGCGGCCGGTTCCGGTCTGTTTTGAGGTTTGCTCCTCGCCTAACCTTGGGCCAGCGCCCCGCAAGGTCCAGACCGGCACCCGATGCACCCCGCAAGCGATGATCGCCTGACCCACCCGTCATGCGGGTGGCGATTCCGGATGGTGGCAAAGTCAGCCGCCACCCCTTGTGCGCATCGAAAACAAGTTCCGTATATAGTTAAGACTCAGATTTATCGGCACGGCGTTTGCGCGGGACGCCGTACAGTTCCAACCGATGGCCGATCAGGTCATAGCCCAATTCGCGGGCTATGCTTTCCTTCAGCCGCTCCATTTCATCGTTGGTGAACTCGATCACTTCACCCGAGTCGACATCGATGAGATGATGGTGATGATCGGTTCTGGTTTCTTCGTAACGGGCGCGGCCGTCGCCGAAATCGAGTCGGTCGATGACATGCGCCTCCTCGAAGAGCCGCATCGTCCGGTAGACGGTGGCGATGGAAATGCGCGGGTCGATGGCGGATGCACGGCGATGCACCTCCTCCACATCGGGATGGTCCGTCGCCTCCGACAGCACGCGCGATATCACGCGGCGCTGGTCGGTCATCTTCAATCCCTTCTTCACGCACAGTTCTTCGAGGCGCGAGGGCATGGACATCCCCTGTAATCCTGTCTTCGTTCGACGGGCGGCGGTTCGCCCCTCCGGTCTCCCTGATGCCCGGAACGCCAGCGGAACGAGCCGGCAACGGAGGCGATCGTGCAATTCGCCCCGGCCAGCCGTTCGCGGCACCCCGAATACCCGACCATCATACTGTGTTTCGCAGACATTCTCAAACACCCACGTTCCCGCCGGACGGCCGAGCAGAGGACGGTTTTACTGCCAAGGGCATAATACTTTCAGTCTATCGGGCAATGCCGTCATGGAGCGGGGTGGAAACCAATTGCTCATAATCCGCTGCTAGGTTTTCCCGAAGGGAATGCCCCCCGATCCGGGGGTGCGTTCGACTGACAGTCAACCGGGCCCGACAATGCCCGACAGGAAGGAGGGAAGCCGCAGTGACGCCGTTCGATTTCCCGCCTTCCACCTCTTCGTTCACGGCGGAGCCGCATATGGACGAACCCGCCTTCACCGCCGCCGGCTTGGCCGTTCCGGTCGCTCCGCTCTCCTCCTCGCAGGAGTGCGCCGCCGCCCTTGCCCGGTTCCAGCGCCAGCCGGAGCTTGCCGCCCTGCCGGTGGTCGACGGCGACGGCCGCGTCGCCGGACTGCTGGAGCGCGGCCGGCTGCTGCCGGACGGCGGCGGAGAGGAGGGCGGCGGCGAGGGGATCGGCGAAGGGAGCGGCACGCGGATGGTCGCCGAGCTGATGGACCCGCATCCGCTGCTGATCGACGGGGCGACGCCTCTGGCGGAGATCGGGCGGCGGCTGGCGCGGCTGAAACCGGCGGCGCTGGTGACCGGCTTCCTGGTGGTGGAGCAAGACCGCTATCTGGGCGTCGGCACGGTCACCGGGCTGATGGCGCGCTCCGCCGAACAGACGGAACTGCGCGCCCGCCAGTTGGACGAGGCGCGCCGGCAGGCCGAGCAGGCGATCCGTGCCAAGACCGCCTTCCTCGCCAACATGAGCCACGAGATCCGCACGCCGCTGACGGCGATGATGGGCTTCGCCGAACTGCTGGAACAGGAGGTTCTGGGACCGCACGCCATTCCGCTCTATCGCGAATATGCCCGCGACATCGCCGAAAGCGGCCGGCATTTGATGGAGCTGATCAACGACCTGCTCGACCTGTCGAAGGCCGATGCCGACCGTCTGGAGCTGGTGGACGGGACGGTGGATGTGGTGCGGGTGGCGATCGGCACGGCGCGGCTGCTGGCCGAACGGGCCGCGCGCCATGGCGTCAGCATCGCCACCGCGGTGCCGCTGGACCTGCCGCCGCTGCGGGCGGACGAGCGCAAGCTGCGGCAGATGCTGCTGAACCTGCTGTCCAACGCGGTGAAGTTCACGCCGGCCGACGGCATCGTGACGCTGCGCGGCCGTCTGGCGGCGGACGGTGCGCTCTGGCTGTCGGTGCACGACACCGGCATCGGCATGACCGGGGAGGAACTGGCCAAGGCGCTGGAGCCCTGGGGGCAGGTGGACAGCGCGCTGGCCCGCGCCCAGGTCGGCACCGGCCTGGGATTGCCCCTGACCAAGCGGCTGATCGAGTTGCATGGCGGCCGGATGGACGTGGTCAGCCGCCGCGACGAGGGCACCACCATCTCGCTGGTCTTCCCACCCCGGCGGGTAGGGCGGGGCTAGAACGGAAAAGCCCCCTTCTCATCAGAGAAGGGGGCTTTCCTTCAGACTTTCCCGGCGCTGGCGATCCTTACGCCAGCCCCTTCTCCATCGCGCTCGCCAGACGGCGGGCGAAGGCGGCGGGGTCGGGCAGGGGTTCGCCCTCGACGATGCGGGCCTGGTCGAGCAGGAGCCACGCCGCATCCTCCAGCGCGTCGGTGGCGCCGCTGCCCTTGGCCCGGTCGGCCAGCCGCTTGATCAGGGCGTGCGACGGGTTGATCTCCAGGATGCGCTTGCCGACCTCGCCGTTCAGCTGCTTGTGCTGCTTCAGCAGGCGTTCCAGATGCATGTCCATGTCGTTGTCGTCGGCCACCAGACAGACGGCGCTGTCGGTCAGGCGTTCGGACTTGCGGACGTCCTTCACCGCGTCGGACAGGGTCAGCTTCAGCAGGGCCAGCAGGTCGGTCAGCTCGCCCTCCGGCGTCTTCTCCTCCGGCTTCTCGGTCTCCTCGCCCTTGATCTTGCCGAGATCGGCGCCGCCGCGGGTCACCGACTTGAACGGCTTGCCCTCATAGACGCCGACCGACGGCATCCAGAACTCGTCGACCGGGTCGGTCAGCAGCAGGACCTCGACGCCCTTGGCCTTGAAGCCTTCCAGCTGCGGGCTGCGCAGCAAGGTGTCGATGTCGTCGCCGCTGATGGTGAAGATGGCGTCCTGGCCCTCCTTCATGCGGGCGACATACTGCTCCAGCGACACCAGCTCGTCGCCGGCGGTGGTGCGGAAGCGCAGCAGCTTCAGCAACTCGTCCCGGTGCTCGTAGTCCTCATAGAGGCCTTCCTTCAGCACCGCGCCGAAGTTTTCCCAGAAGCTGTCGTACTCGGCCGCGTTCTCGCTGTCCTTGGCCTTCTTCGACAGCTCCGACAGGACGCGCCGCGTGATGCCGGCCTTGATCTTGGCCAGCATCGGGTTGTGCTGCAGCATCTCGCGGCTGATGTTCAGCGGCAGATCCTCGCTGTCGACCACGCCGCGCACGAAGCGCAGGTAGGGCGGGATCAGCCCTTCGGCCGCGTCGGTGATGAAGACGCGCTTGACGTACAGCTTCACCCGGTGGGCGCGCTTGGGATCGAACAGGTCGAACGGCTTGGTCGAGGGCACATAGAGCAGGTTGGTGTATTCCAGCGCCCCTTCTGCCCGCCAATGCAGGGTCAGCCACGGATCGTCGAAGGCGTGACCGACATGGTGGTAGAATTCCTTGTACTGGTCGGCGGTGATCTCCGACTTCGACCGGGTCCAAAGGGCCGACGCGCTGTTCAGCGCCTTGGCCTCCTCGCCCTCGCCGAACAGGATCGGGATGGCGATGTGGTCGGAATATTTGCGGACGATGCCGCCGAGCCGGGCCTCGTCGAGATACTCGTCATCGCCCGCGCGCAGATGCAGGACGATCTGCGTGCCGCGCGGCAGGCCGTCGGCCTCGGATATCGTGAACTCGCCCTTGCCGTCGGACTCCCAGCGCCAGCCGGTGGCCTCGCCGGCCTTGCGGGTCAGGACCGTTACCTTATCGGCGGCCATGAAGGCGGAATAGAAGCCGACGCCGAACTGGCCGATCAGGTTGACGTCCTTCTTGCCGTCGCCCGTCTCCGTTCCTTCCAGCGACTTCATGAAGGCGGCGGTGCCGGAGCGGGCGATGGTGCCGAGATTCTCGACCAGATCGTCGCGGTTCATGCCGATGCCGTTGTCGGCGACGGTCAGGGTCCGCGCGTCCTTGTCGACCAGCAGGCGGACCTTGAGGTTCGGATCGTCGGCCGAGAGTTCCGGCTGGGTCAGCGCCGCGTAGCGCAGGCGGTCGCAGGCGTCCGACGCGTTGGAGACCAGTTCGCGCAGGAACACTTCCTTCTCGCTGTAGAGCGAGTGGGCGACGATGTCGAGCAGACGGCTGACCTCGGCTTGAAAACTGAGCCGTTCCTCGGTCATGGGGGCACCTTCGTTGGTTTTTGCACGGGTGGTGGCGTCAAGACGGCGGAGATATGTGAAAGCGTCCCGGCCGTTCAAGAGGCTTGTGCCGTGCAACCGCGGGAGGTGTGCGGCGGGGTGTCGCGGTGGAGTGCCGCAGGGGGGTGGTGTTGTGGAGGCGGGGTGTGGGCGGGGTGTGGGCGGATCGGCCCCCCACACCCCGTACCCGATCCCTTATTTCTTCTTCGGCTTTTCCGCCGGGGCCGGGGCGGGCTCGCTGCCGCCGCCCAGCAGGGCCGTCATGTCGGCGCCGTTCAGCAGGAGCTGCCCGGCGTCCGTGATGTCGATCTTGTAGGTGCGGGTGTCGGCGCCGGTGTCGTCCTTGCCGGCCTGTCCCAGCGCCTGCACCATCGCCAGACCGGCGAGCAGATCCTGGGTCTCCTTGTCCGGCTTGGCGCCGGGGGCCGGCTGCATCGCCTTCACCGCGGCGTCGATGCCGCGCAGCAGGACGGTGGCGCCGCCGGTGACGCCGAAGGCGGCCTGGGTCGCGACCTTGACCGCGCCGGTGGCGGTGCCGGCCGTCGCCGGGGTGTCGAGGTTCAGCGCGTCGATGCGCAGTTCGGTCCCGGCCTCGCCCATCGCAGCCATCGCCTGCTGCATGATCACGTCGGACGAGGGCGAGGCGGGGGCGGCTGCCTTGGCCTTGGCGCCCTTCTTCGCCGGAGGGGCCTCTTCGGCCTCGGCGGACTTGGCCAGTTCGGTGAAGGCCTTCCACAGGGCGCTGTTCGGCATCTTGGCGACCGACAGCTTCATTTCGAAGGCGCGCGGGGTGAAGGCGACCGGGGCCGGCGACGGCGTCATGGTGAAGTCGCGCGCCTCGATGCCCATGCTGGCGGTGGACATCGCCTGATCGAGATCGGTCAAGCCGCTGCGGAAGGCGAGATGGCCGAGAGCCACCGCGGTGCCGTCCTCCGGATTGACGAAGGACAGGTTGGACAGGCGCATCGCGCCGCTGATGCCGCCGAACATGCCCTGCAGCTTCGGCAGCAGTTCGGAGCTGGTCGGCGCCACGCCCTTGGCGGCGGTCTGCTCGGACAGCTTCTGCAGCGCGCTGACCTTGGTCAGGTCGACGCGGCTGTAGGTCGCCTCGGTGGTGACGCCGCCGATCTTGAGCAGCTCCTTGTTCTTGTCGTCCTGCACCGACAGGCCGCCGAAGGCGAAGGCGGCCGGGCCGCTCCACAGGGTGGCGCCGCCGGTGCCGGTCTCCGGCTTCAGATCCTGCACCATGGTCATGGTGGCGATGGACACCTTGCCCTTGCCGCCGGCGGCGGTGACCGCCAGATCGTTGAAGGCGCCGTCGACCGTCAGCAGGGTTTCCAGCGCACCCGACCAGGTGCTGGTGAAGGACTGCTTGCCGATGGTGATGGTGGCGGCATCGACATATTCGTCGTTGTCGTCGAGGTTCTGCACCTTCATGGCGCTGGGCAGGGTGATCGACACGCCGTACTGGCTGTCGTCCTTCGGCGTCACCGCCAGCAGGATGGTGCCGATGTCGAACAGGGTGCCTTCCGCATCCTCGGCCGACAGGCGCGGCAGCGCGACGTCGTAATGGTCGCCGGCCGGCTTGACCGTCGGTTCGCCCTGCCATTCGAAGCCGATGCCCTCGCCATCCTCGGCGGGCGGCGGGAACCAGCGGGGCAGGTCCTTCTTCAGCGACGCGGCGAGCGCCTTGGCGCCGGCATCGTCGACGGCCGGCGCCGCCTGGGCGGGCGACCAGCCGGCCACCAGAGCCAGCATGCCGCCGGCGATCAGGGCGGGCCTGAGGGAACGGACCGGCAGGGCCGGAGCGGGCGAAGAACGGCGGAGACGCATCGAGCAACTACTCCCAAATACGATTTAGGGAGCACGTTAATCTTGATACGCCCGGCCGGTCCATGCCCCTCTTGGGCGAAATCCAAACAGGATATTAAAAATCCAGGTCGGCATAGTGCTTCGGCGGTGGGCAGCCGGTGATGTTGTCGGCCAGCAGCGCGCGGAAGCTGGGGCGCGACTTGATCCGGGCGTACCAGTCCTTGGCCTCCGGGCTGCGGTCCCACGGCACGTTGTCGATATAGTCGAGGCAGGACAGCTGCACCGCGGCGGCGATGTCCGCCAGGGTGAAGGACGACCCGGCCAGCCAGGGCCGGCGCTCCGACAGGAAGGCGATGTAGTCGAGGTGGTAGGTGACGTTGGCCAGCCCGGCGCGAATCGCCGGCGCGAAGGGGTGGCCCTGGCCGGACAGCCGCTTGATCAGCTTTTCGCCGACGAGGTTTTCCGCAACCTCGCGTTCGAACTTGTGGAGGAACCAGTCGGCGACCCGCCGCACCTCGGCCCGTGCCGCGATCTCGCGCGGCAGCAGGGGGGTGTCGGGATAGGCCTCCTCCAGATATTCGATAACGGCGAGGCCGCCGGCGACGACCGTCCCGTCCTCCTCCACCAGCACCGGAACCTCGGCGGCCGGGTTCAGCTTCAGGAATTCGGTTCGCCGTTCCCAAGGCCTTTCGACCACGGGTTCGAAGGGCAGGCCCTTCTCGGCGAGCATCACGCGCGCGGTGCGCGACAGGGCGTGGATCGGGTGGTGGTACAGGGTTCGCATGGCGGCGGGACTTTACCGCAACGCCGCAAACGAAAACAGCCCGCGCATCCGAGCCAAATCGTCTCGTTGGAGGAAGTTTCGCGGGGCAAGCGGGAGGACGGGGGGAGCGGCCCTCTACCCCGCCCGTGACAGGCGGTAGAGCACCAGCGCGTCGGGCTGGTTCGACGCTTCGCCGACCGGTGTCCAGCCGTTGCGCTCGTAGAAGGCGCGGGCGTCGGCGTTGCGGGCGGCACAGGCCAGCTCGGCCGGCCGGGCACCGCCCTGCAACAGGCCCAGGGCCTCGCGCAGCAGGGCCGACCCGATGCCGCGCTTGCGCCAGCCGGGGTCGATGAACAGGTTGTGGATGATGCCGGCCTTGGGATCGAGCGAGACGAAGCCGACCACCCTCCCGTCCGTCTCGGCCACCAGCACCGAATCCCCGCGGACGCAGTCGTAGTAATCGTCCAGCCCGAACCGCTCGGCGGGCTGCCAGGAGAAGGCCTGGCGGCGGCCGTGCAGGAAGATCTCGGCACAGCGGGCGGAGTCGGCGTCGCGGGCGGAACGGATCGCGATGCGCACCCCTTCGCCGGCCGGCATGCCTGTCTCCTTCCGTCCGTTGCGCCCGATCACGAGGATCAACCGGATGCCGCTCAGACTATTCCACCGGCGGGGCGTGCGGAAACGGTCCTTTCGTCCTGTCCGGCCAGTTGGCGACCAACGGGCGATCAGCGCGGCGGCTTGTCCTCGCTGCTTTTGCCGGAGGTGCCTTTCTCGGCAGGGGGACTGCCGTTCCCTGTCTTGTCTCCGGCGGCGGGGGGCGTGTCGGTCGCGCCGGCCGGCGGACGGGTCGGCTCGTTGGCGGCGCTGCCGAGCAGGCCGGCCTCGCGGTAGAAGCGCTCCGCCCCCGGATGCAGGGGGACCGAGACGTTGGCGACCGCGCGGGCGGGGTCGAAATTGCGGCCCTGCGGATGCCCGTCGGCCAGGACGCGGCGGGTGTTCTCGTGCCACAGCGCGCGGACGACGCCGTAGATCAGGTCGGGGTCGCGGTCGGCGCGGGTCAGCAGCTCCGCCCCCAGGCTCAGCGTCGGGGTGGTGGCGCTGCCGGGATAGGCGTTGGCCGGGATTTCCTGCTCGATGTAGAAGCGCTGGCCGCGCAGCAGCCGGTCGGCCGGCTCGCCGTCCAGCGGCACCAGACGGATCGGCACCCGCGCCGCCACGTCGCTGACCGCCGCCACCGGATAGCCGCCGACCATGAAGAAACCGTCCAGCTCGCCCTTCGCCAGCCGGTCGGCCGCGGTGCCGGGCTTCAGGTAGAGCGGCGTGATCGTGCTTTCCGACAGGCCGTAGGCGTCCAGGATCAGCCGCGCCTCCACCAGCGTGCCGGAGCCTTCCTCGCCGAGCGAGATGCTGCGGCCCTTCAGGTCGGCCATGCGGTCGATGAAGCCGTCGGAGCGGACGACGATCTGGATCGCCTCCGCATAGAGCATGCCGAGAGAGCGCAGTTCGGTGAAGGGGCGCTTGCCGGTGAAGCTGCCGGTGCCGCTGTAGGCCCAATAGGCGACGTCGGCCTGGGCGAAGCCGGCCTCCACCGTGCCGGCGCGCAGCATCTCGACATTGTCGACCGAGCCGTTGCTGGCCTGCGCCACCACGATCAGGCCGGGGATGCCGCAGCTCCCGCCCTTGTCGCAGGGGCGCGAGCCCGGCGGGTTGGAGATGGCGTTGGCGATCAGCCCGCCGATCGGGAAATAGGTGCCGGAGGTGGTGCCGGTGCCGATGCGGAAATAGCGGAGGTCCTGCGCGGCGGCCGGACCGCCCAGCAGCCCGGTGCCCAGCAATCCGCCGCCCAGCAGCGGAGCCAACGCCACCCCTCCCGTCAGGCCGCCCAGCAAATGGCGGCGGGTAAGGCGAACCGCATCGGAATGCGTCCCAGGTCCCGGAGAGGGGAGTTCCGGCGGGGGTGGGCAGGCTTTGGCGGCTGCGCGGGGCACCGGATCGTTCCGTTCGTCTGGCCCGTGCGTCCCGAGCGGGAAGGGCGGGGAGGGGAAGGTCGTGCCTTCAAAGATTTCCGCGCAACCCTGTCATTTCAAGGCGCATCCGGTCAAATCACGCCGACGAGGTCGAGAACGCCGGCGACTGCTACCGCACCGCCACACAGGCGCACGGCGCGGTCCGACTCGGCCTGCGTCACCGCAATCGACAGGCCCAGCCCGCCGCAGGCGACCAGCATCAACCCTGACGCGAAACCGGCCCAATAGAGCGGCGGCCCCTGATGCGCATGGCCGTGGAACACCGCGGCGACCGCGGCGACCAGCACCGCCACCGCAGCCGGGGCGCGCACCCCCAGCGCCACCAGCGACCCGACCACCAGCAGCGAGGCGGCCAGCCCCGGCCCGGCATAGGGCAGCCGCACGCCCATCTGGGCGGCGAAGCCCGCCGCCAGCGCGGCGGTCACGGCGGCGGCCGGCACCTGCCACACCGCGGTGCCGCCGGCCTGTCCGGCCCACATGCCGATGCCGAGGATGCCCAGCAGATGCTGAAGCACCCACACCGGCGTGGTCAGCCCGTTGCCGAAGGCCCCCGTCACCGTCGTCATGCGCCCGCATCCCCCCGTCCGTTCCGCTCCGGCTGCCGGTATGGCGGCTGAGCGGGGGCGGGGTCAAGCCGCCAGGACCGGCGCCGACACCGGTGCCGATGGTGGAGGAGGGGTTGACGCTACCGCGCCAGCGGGTCGCCGAACTGGCGCAAATCGTTCTCGCGCCGCATCAGGTCGCGCTGGCCCAGCGGGTCGAGCCGGCCCATGGCGTCGTCGGTCCGCATGCGGTCGACCTCCGGCCGGATCAGGTCGCGCTTGAAGGCGTCGGTGGCGCTCTGCGACGAAGGCGGGGGCGGCACCGGGATCGGGCGCGGCGGCTGGGGCAGGGCGGCCGGGTCGGGCGGCGGCGACGAACTGCCGCGGCGGCGCTTGGGCGGCGGCTGGTCGGTGCTGTCCGGGTCGCGCCGGATTTGGCGGTCGTCGGTCTGCCGGGGGGGGGCGGGCTTCGAGTCGGCCCGTGACTGCTCCGCCTGGATCTGGCTCCAGGTTCGTCGCTCGCCCCCGCCGGGAACGACCGTCTGGTTGTAGACGGGCGGAAAGGCCTGGGCGCGGCCGGGATTGTCGTCGCGCAGGTCCGACGGCGCGCAGGCGCCGGCCGCCAGCAGGAGAAGGAGCGGAGCCAGTCGGCTGACGACCGGATGGCGGGCGAGGGGCGGGGGATGTGGGATCATGGACGGAATGTCGGCACTACCGAACGTTTCGGCAAGATGACCCCAAAGGAGGGATTCCCTTTGCGGTCAAGGCAGCGCTAGTATGTTCTTTGTTTGTTCCTGGTGATCGAGGGGAGAGGGATTGGTCCGCGGAGCAGAGAGAACCAGGCGCCGCATCCTCGCCCTGTGGCTGCCGCGCCTGCCGACCGACGCGAGGGAGCGGTTCATGCCGCCGGAGTCGCGCGCACGCCCCTTCGTCCTGCTGCGGACGGAGCGCCAGCGGCGGGTGGTGGTCGCGGTCAACCGGGCGGCGGCGGTGCTGGGCATCGCTCCCGGCCATACCCTCAGCGATGCCCGTGTGCTGGAACCGGCGCTGGAGGTGGCGGAGGCGACGCCGGAGGACGATTCGGCCCTGCTCGGCCGCATCGCCGACTGGGCACGGCGCTACAGCCCCTGGACCGCGGCGGACGAGCCGGACGGGGTGGTGATCGACATCACCGGCTGTGCCCATCTCTTCGGCAATCCTTTGCTTGAGGGCGAACCGGCGCTGGCCGCCGACCTCACCGGCCGGCTGCGCGCCGCCGGCTTCGCCGCCCGCGCCGTCATCGCCGACACCCCGGCCGCCGCCTGGGGGCTGGTGCGGTTCGGCAGTCCGGAGCAGCGGCAGCGCGAGTCGTTGGATGGTTTGCCGCTCGCCGCCCTGCGGCTGCCGGCGGAGACGGTGGAGGGGCTGCATGCGCTGGGCCTGCGCCGGATCGGCGATTTGCATGCCATGCCGCGGGCGGGGCTGGCGGCGCGGTTCGGGGCCGGGTTGATGCAACGGTACGATCAGGCCTTCGGCCGGCTGGACGAGCCGATCTCCCCGCGCCGGCCGGTGCCGGACCATCGCGAGCGCCTGACCTTCGCCGAACCGATCGCCACGCCCGAATCGATTGCCGGGGCGCTGCGCCATCTGCTGGGAAGGCTGTGCAAGGGGCTGGAGGCGGCGGGGCAGGGGGCGCGCCGGCTGCGGCTGGATGCCCACCGCACCGACCAGCGGGTGGACGACGAGCCGCAGAGCCTGACGCTCGGCACCAGCCGCCCGACCCGCGACCCGGCGGCTCTTGCCCGGCTGTTCGCCCCGCTGCTGGAGCGGATCGAGCTTGGGTCGGGGCCGGGGCCGGGGCTGGAAACCCTGGTGCTGTCGGCGACCGAGACGGGACCGCTGTCCGCCGTCCAGACCGCAATCGACGGGGAGGAGGCCGGCGACCAGGGGAATGACGACAAGCTGGCCGAACTGGGCGACCGGCTGGCGCTGCGGCTGGGGGAGCGGGCGGTGCTGCGGCTGGTGCCGCGGGAAAGCTGGCTGCCGGAGCGCTGCGTGGCGCCGCATCCGCCGATGGAGCGCCTGCCGGCGCAGAAGCCCTGGCCGGCCGGGCAGCCGCGCCCCCTGCGCCTGCTGACCCCGCCCGAACCGGTGGAGGCCACCGCGCCTCTGCCCGACGACCCGCCGCTGCTGTTCGTCTGGCGCGGCGTGCCCCACCGTGTGCGCCGGGCCGAAGGGCCGGAGCGGATCGAAGGCGAATGGTGGCGTGGGCAAGGGTCGCTGGGGCTGGCGCTGCGCGACTATTACCGAGTCGAGGATGAGGGCGGCCGGCGCTTCTGGCTGTTCCGCGCCGGCCTGTACCGCCCTGACGAGACCCCGCGCTGGTTCCTGCACGGGTTTTTGGCGTGAGGTGTCGGGCAGCCGCCCGCTTACCCCGCCCGGTCGAGCTGCTTCAGGAAGGCGATGTAGCGGTTGATGTCCTCCATGCGGCGGGCATGGTCGTTCATGTCGGACAGGCGGCCTTCGATGGCCTTCTGGGCGCCCTCCACCTCGTCGATCACCGCATGGATGTCGGTCTGCAACTCCTGCGAGGCGGTGGCGGCCTCGTCCATGCGGGCGCTGGTGTCGTCCAGCTGGCCGCCGACGGAGCGGACGGAGGTCACCACCTGGTCGATGGCGCGGCGGGTGTCGGCCAGCGTCTGCTTGGTGTCGTTGGCCAGCTTGCGCACCTCCGCCGCCACCACGGCGAAGCCCTTTCCGGCCTCTCCGGCGCGGGCGGCCTCGATGGTGGCGTTGAGTGCCAGCAGGTTGGTCTGGCTGGCGATGCCGTCGATCACCGCCAGCACCTTCTCGATGCTCTTGACCACGGTGGACAGCTGGTTGAATTCGCGGACCAGCGCCTCCTTGCGGTCGGCGTGGCCGTCGAACAGGGTGGCGTGGCGGTTCAGCGTCGCCTCGATCGCCGACATCGAGCCGCCGATGCGCGCGGCATAGCTGGCGGTCTCCTGCACGCCGCCGGTCAGCGTCACCAGCGCGTCGAGATAGCTGTGCATCCGCTCGATCACGCTGTTGCGGATGCGGCTGAGCAGCTCCAGCCGGTTGTAGCGGGTGGCGATGAAATAGCTCTGGAACCGGGCGTAATGCACCGGGAAGCGGTCGACCATGTCGTCGGAGAACCCAGTGCCGGGCGGCACCTCGAAGAACATCAGCGCCGACAGGGTCTGGTTGATGTTGATGCCCAGCAGCTCGCCGAAGGTGGAGAAGCCGGCGGCGGCAAGCCCGTCGAAGGCATGGACCCGCGACAGCTGGTCGGGGTTGTTCAGCCGGCGCAGGATGCAATCGTTCAGGATGGCGCCGACCGGCCGTGGCTTGTTGCGCAGATAGGCCGAGAGGTCGTCCTCCGTCTGGCGGACGAAATCGGTCGCCTCCACCAGGCACAGCGAGTCGCCGGGATTGACGTCGCAGTAGAAGGCGACCTCCCCCTTCTCGAAATCGAAGCCGGAGATGGAGCGGATGAACAGCTCCCCCTCCATCTCGATGGCGAAGGTGTTCTTCGCCAGCTTGCCCGGCAGCTCCTGCGGCTTGCAGCGCAGGGATTTGGCGAGCGCGTCGATGAAGCCGACGACCTCGAAGCCGTCGCGGTCGATCACGCTGCGCACGATGCGGCGCATCGGGTCGGCGTCGACCACGGCGAAGCGGGTCTGGGTCGGCCGGAAATTCTGCGACTTGAAGATGCCGTAGCGGATGCCGGGCGCCATCTTCAGGAAGATCGTCACCGCAACGTTCTCCAGCACGCGCTGGCCGTCGAACAGATGGGTGTTGCGGAAGTCCAGCTTGCCGCCCGCCGAACCGCCGATGAACAGGCAGGGGAAATGGCCGGAGCGGTAGACCGCCTCCATGAACCAGCTTTCGCTGGCCGACAGCCCGTCGATGAAGGTCAGCGCCACCGTGTCGTGGCTGTCGACGGGGAAGGGAACGCGGATGCGATCAAGCTCGCCGCGGATCGCCTCCACCCGGGCCGGCACATCGCGGGTCGGGCGGCCGCCGCGCAGGTCGTCGCAATGCAGCGGGACCGACTGGATGCTGACCCCGGCGAGCAGGCGCGGGCTGAAGGATTGCAGCACCACGCTGTCCCAGCGGTCGCCGGCCTTGCGGTAGAGCGGCTGGCCCTCGGCCGCGCACAGCTCGCCCGCGCTGGAGACCAGCACCAGCTGGGTCGCCGCCGGCAGGGCGGAGCGGACCGCCCGCGCGGTGGCGGCGAAATCAACATGCGGCGACACGAAGCCGACGACCAGCGCCGGTGCCCCGGCGGCGAAATTCAGCCCCTCCAGCGCCGCGGCACCGATCCGCTCCGCCGGCAGGCACAGGCTGCGGATCGGCTGTTCCGCCGGTCCGGTGGCGTGCGCTGCCGGTTCGGGCCCGCCAGCCGGGGTGCCCGCCGGAGTGCCGGGGACGGGGGAGGTCGGGGAGTCCGAGCGGAAGAAAGACAGCATGCTGGCGAATCCTCGGTCGTCTTTGTTGTTCATCCCGCGCACCGGCGGTGCCCGTTTTCTGCTGAATGCCCGGGTATGGCTCATTGTGCCGACATTTTAGCTGCCGCTCGGTAGCGCTTCCTGTCGGGGGGACTCCGTATCCGGCTGCGGCCTGTCGCCGCATCCATCGGCAGGTTGGGGGCGGTTGTGTGGTGGCAAGTCCGGGCGGTGGTCGATTCCGCTTGTGGGGCCAGCGGAAGATTGGCATAAGGCAATCCATAGGCCTGGGGTGCCGTGCGGTGGTCGCGCGGCTGAGAACACACCCATCGAACCTGTCTGGGTAATTCCAGCGAAGGGAGCCGCCGCATGATCCATGCGCCAGAACCGCATCCATATTCCGTTTCCGCGTCCGGACTCCGTCCTTCCCTGGCCCGCCCGTCCGTTGCCATCGTCGGCGCCGGCTGCATCGGCCTCGCCATCGCCTGGAGGCTGGCGTCGGCCGGCTGCCGCGTCGATGTCTTCGAGCGGGGGGAGGCCGGGCGCGGCGCCACCCATGCCGCCGGCGGGATGCTGGCCGCCTGTGTCGAGACCGAGCCGGGCGAGGAGGGGCTGCTGCCGCTGACCCGCGCGTCGCAGGCCCTGTGGCCGGACTTTGCCCGCGATCTCGAAGCGGCGAGCGGCATGGCCGTCGACCTGCGCAGCGAAGGCACCATGGTCATCGCCCTGACCGCCGACGATGCCGCGAAGGTGCGCTTCCTGCACGGGTTCCAGCGCGATCTGGGGTTGCCGGTGGAGTGGCTGAGCGGGGCCGAGGTGCGGCGGCGCGAACCCTTCCTGCAACCGGGTGTCGCCGGCGCCCTGTTCTGTGCCGGCGACCATCAGGTCGACAACCGCAAGGTCTCGGCAGCTCTGCGCCGCGCCGCCGAGGCTGCCGGCGCCCACCTGCACGAGCAATGCGGCGAGGTGGCGCTGGCGGTGGAGGGCGGGCGCGCCGTGGGTGTGCGGGTTGCCGAGACGCTGCACCGGGCCGACCGGGTGGTGCTGGCCGCCGGGGCGTGGTCGGCCGGGGTGCCCGGACTGCCGCCCGCCGCCCGGCCGCCGGTGCGCCCGGTGAAGGGGCAGATGGTCTGCCTGCGCATGGATCCCCTTCTGCCGCTGCTGCGCCATGTGGTGTGGACGCCCGGCACCTATCTGATCCCGCGGCTGGACGGCCGGCTGCTGATCGGCGCCACGACGGAGGAGCGCGGCTTCGACGACCGCCTGACCGCCGGCGGGCAGTTCGCCCTGCTGGACGGGGCATGGCGGGCGCTGCCCGGCATCGCCGAGCTGCCCATCGAGGAAGCCTGGGCGGGTTTCCGTCCCGGCAGCCGCGACGACGCGCCGATCCTGGGCGAGAGCTGCATTCCCGGCCTGATCCACGCCACCGGCCACCACCGCAACGGCATCCTGCTGACCCCGGTGACCGCCGACGGCATCGCCCGCCTGGTGCTGACCGGCGAGACCGACCCGCTGCTGCACCCCTTCGCCGCCGACCGCTTCGTTGCCGCGGGAGCCGCCGCATGAGTGCCGTTTCACGTGAAGCCATCCGCGTCAACGGCCGTGAGGAGCCGCTGTCCGCCGCCTCCGTCGCCGAGTTCCTGGCCGGGCGCGGCATCGCCGAGGGTGCGAAGGGCGTCGCGGTCGCTTTGAACGGCGCCGTGGTCCCCCGCCGCCGCTGGCTGGAAACCGCGCTTAAGCCCGGCGACAGCCTGGAAATCGTCCGCCCCATCCAGGGCGGCTGACCCCCCGATCTTCCCTCTCCCGCCCCGGGAGAGGGAAGGGGCCCATGCGCAGCATGGGAAGGGTGAGGGGTGGGGCAAGGATCAGAATCCATGTTCGGATACCCCCTCACCCTCCCCACGCCTAAGGCGCGGGTCCCCTCCCTCTCCCGGGGCGGGAGAGGGCCTTTGCAAAAGGTTCTCCCCATGCCCACCGACACCCCCGACACCCTCACCATCGCCGGGCGCAGCCTCGGCTCGCGGCTGTTCCTCGGCACTGCCGGCTATCCGAACCAGCAGGTGATGCTCGACGCGCTGGCGGCCAGCGGCAGCGAACTGGTTACGCTGGCGATCCGCCGCATCAGCCTGGACGGCTATTCGGAAAGCCTCGTCGACGTGCTGGCCCGCGCCACCGCCGGGCGGCCGACCGGTCCGGTCGGGCTGCTGCCCAACACCGCCGGCTGCATGACCGCCAAGGAGGCCGTGCTGACCGCCCAGCTGTCGCGCGAGGCGCTGGACACGCCCTGGATCAAGCTGGAGGTCATCGGCGACCGCGAACTGCTTTATCCCGACGTGGAGGAACTGCTGCGCGCGACCGAGGAGCTGGTGAATGACGGCTTCGTCGTGCTGCCCTATTGCAACGACGATCCGGTGACCTGCCGCAAGCTGGCCGACCTGGGGGCGGCGGCGGTGATGCCGCTGGGGGCCTTCATCGGTTCCGGCATGGGCATCCGCAACCCGCACGCCATCGAGACGATCTGCGCCCGCAGCCCGGTGCCGGTGGTGCTGGACGCCGGCATCGGCACCGCGTCCGACGCGGCGCTGGCGATGGAGCTTGGCTGCGCCGCCGTTCTGTTGAACACCGCGGTGTCGAAGGCACGCGACCCGGTGCGGATGGCGGCGGCGATGCGCGATGCGGTCAATGCCGGCCGCGCCGCCCATCTGGCCGGCCGCATGCCGATGCGCGCCCATGCCGAACCGTCCAGCCCGCAGATGGGCCTGATCGGCGGCTGAGGGCGGCCAATTGCGGAGCGACCGGAGAACGGCCGGGGTGGGCAAGGTGACGCGCACTCCGTTCGGCCGCTTGATCCGGCGGGGCGGCTGACGCAGGCTGTGGCGCACCGCCTCCCTTGGCGCCCATCTGCCGGAGACCCTTCCCTTGCCCGCCATTTTCGAACCCCGCACTCCCGACTGGAAGGCGCGCTGCTTCGCGTCCTTCGAACAGCAGCCGATCTGCAAGACGCTCGGCATCGAACTGGCGGCGATGGAGCCGGGCTTCTGCGAGATGCGTTTGCCCTTCCGTGCCGACCTGACGCAGCAGCACGGCTTCTTCCATGCCGGCATGGTCAGCACGCTGGCCGACAATGCCGGCGGCTATGCGGCGCTGAGCCTGATGCCGGCCGGGGCGGAGGTGCTGGCGGTGGAGTTCAAGATCAACCTGATGTCGCCGGCCAAGGGCGACGTCATGATCGCCCGCGCCCGTGTGGTGAAGCCGGGCCGCACCTTGGTCATCACCCAGGTCGAGGTGTCGATGCTGGACGGCGGTGTCGAGAAGGACTGCGCCCTGATGCAGCAGACCACCTTCTGCGTGATGCCGAAATGACGTTTCAACCGGTTCGAAAGGGCTTTTCCATGCTGTCTGCCCGTCTGTTGTCCGTGCCCGCCGCCCTGCTGCTGGCCGGCGGCATCGCCGTTCTGGCCGCCGCTCCGGCCGAGGCCAAGGACCCGCCCTCCTGCGCCGCCATCTCCTTCCGCTCGCTGCCCAGCGGCGCGCCGGACGGCGAGCAGGATGCCGGCCTCTACAAGTCGCGCTTCGGCAAGATCGAGGTGAAGGCCGACGTCAAGGGCGGGCAGGCCACCAGCTACTACATGGTGCTGAACGGCAAGAAGGTGGACGGCCCGGCCAACCCGCCGAAGATGTCGGAGGCCTGCCTGAAGTCCAAGCACGTCAAGGTCCCGGTCGCCAAGCAGACCCAGGGCACCTGCACCGGCACCCGCTTCCGCGTCGTCGTCGACCGCTCCAGCGGCAAGCCGGTCGCCGCCTTCTTCGGCCTGCAGGGCGAGGATTGGGCCTATTGCAGCGCGACGACGCTGTAAGGACAAAGTGCGAAAGGGGGGCGGAACTCCGCCCCCCTCATCTCCTCAGATCACCAGGGCCTTCACCCGTTCGCGCAGCACCTGCCGGGCCTTCTCCGCCTCCGCGCGGGCGGTGGTCAGGTCGCGAGCCAAGCCGTCCAGGCGGTTCTCCGCCTCTCCCATCTTCGCCAGCGTGCGCTTGTGCAGGTCGCTGCCCGCCGGCAGCGCCTTCAGGTTCTCGCGCAGCCGGTCCTGGTCGGCGATGCGCTCCGTCCGCTCGTCCTCCAATTCGGCGATGCGGCGCTCCTTCTCGGCGACGGTGGACTGCAGGCCGGCCAGCGTGGTCAGCGCCTGACGCACCTCCGGCGGCAGTTCGGGGGCGGAGGCGCGGGCGGCGATCTGGTCGGCGCTCAGATCGGTCAGCACGATCCGCTCCTGCCGCGGCCGTTCCAGCGTCGCGGTCAGCGTCACCGTCTTGCCGGCCGGCACCGCCAGCGGCAGGCGGTAAGCGCCGGCCGTCGCCTCCGGCTTGCCGCCCGCCGGCTCGGCGAGGTCCCAGCCGGGACGGCGCGGATGCTCGATCACCACGCTGCGGTCGGCGTCCGGGGCGCCCGCCACCGTGTAGGTGGTGCTCTGCCGGTCGGTGACCGACAGGGTCAGCACCCCGTCCGCAAGGGCGGCGCGGGAGAGCCGGCGGCTCGGCTTCTCCTCGCGGTCGATGGTCACCGCCTGATCGACGGCGAAGGACAGCAGGCGGCTGTCGCCCGCCGGCAGGGTCGCCATGCGCGCGTCGCCGACATAGGCGCTGGTCTCCGCCCCGGCGCCGCCGGTCCGGTCATAGAAGGTCAGCAGCCCCGGCGGCAGGGCGGTGTCGCCGTCGTTGCGCAGCCGCAGCGACGCCAGCGGGTGGCGGGCATCGGTGCCCGGCTGGTAGAGCGCCACCCGCTCCACCGGCAGGCTGAGGACGGCGATCGGCATCATCAGCGTCCCGCCGTTCGGCACGCTGACCGGCTGCGGGTAATGGAACAGCACCTGGGCGCCTTCCGCAGCACCGGCCTCGGCACCGCGCACCGCGGCCATCGCCGGAGTCCCGGCAGCACTGCCGTAGGGCGCCACCTTCGCCAGCGGCTCGCCCACCGGTGCCGGTTCCATGGCCGGTGCGGGAGGCGGGGGAGCGGCCATTGCCGCAGCGGGCGGCATCGCGGCGCGCGAGGCTTCCGATTGCGGCCGCATCGCCGGATGGGCGTCGTTCAGCGTCACCGTGCCCTCGTCCGCCGTCGGCAGCACCCGGCCCAGCACCTCCACCGGCACCTCCGGCCGTTCGACGAAGTAGGGGGTGTAGAGCGCTTGGCGCAGGGTGACCGGATTGCCCGACACCACCGTCAGATCGACGCCCTTCCAATCCTCGCCGCTGAGATTCTCCAGCACCGCCCAGCCCTGCAGCGCGCCGCTGCCCTCCTTCGCCGCCCCGGCTTGCGGCTGCCCGCTCTGCGTCATGCTGAGCCGATAGGTCGCCTTCCACAGCGGCATCTCCGCGACATAGCCGACCCGGACCCGCCGCTCGCCTGCGGTTTGGCCATCCTGCGGCGCCCGGCTGTGCACGGTCAGCTGCCGCCGCTCGCGCCGGGCATTGTCCGCCACCGCCGACAGCGCCCGGTCGATCTGGGCCTGCACCGCCGGATCGGTGAAGCGCAGCGCGTCGGCCTCCTCCAGCACCAGCTGGCGCAGCCCGTCGGCGGTCATCAGCGTCACCCGGTGGCGCGTGGCGGTCGCGCCGTCGCTGCCCGGCAGCCGCACCGTCTCCTCCGTCACCGACATCAGCCGGCCGGTCAGCTGGCGGGAGCCGCCGGACGTCACCTCCGCCCCGCGCATCGCGTTCAGCAGAGCGGCGGGCGAGGTGAGGTCGCCCGCCGAGAAGGGCAGTTCGCGGAAGGCGGTGTCCAGCGGTTCGGCGCCGGCCAGTCCGATGGTGCCGACGCCGCCCTTGTCGTCATAGACGACGATGCTTTTCAGCACGTCGTCGACCTGATCGCGCCGCACCTCCAGCGACAGGTCGGCATCGCCGCTGACCGTCGCCTCATATTCGAAATAACCGACGCCGCCGGTGGACAGCAGAACCCGAGTCAGCGCCAGTTGCCCGCCGGTTGGCCCGTCCGCCGCGGCCCAGGCGGCCGGGGCCGCCATCAGCAGGGCGGTGGAGGCGAGAAGGATGGCACGGGTCATGATTGTCTCTCCGGTTCTGTTGCTCCCGACCGTCGGCATAAGCGCGAATTCGGGCGGGATTAGGGAGAGCGTTGCCGGAGGGGACGGATGGGCCGGAAGGGTGGGGCCGTGGTCAGGGCGCCGCCGTCAGCCAGCGTTCCATCATCGTGCGCCACAGCGGCGCGCCGTTATGGGCCGTGACCTGTGCCGCGTTCGGCGTGCAGCCCGGATTGCAGCCCTGGTGGTGGCTGCAACGCTCCGCCACCGGACGGCGGTTGCCGTCGGCGGGCAGGCGCCTCGCGGTCCTGGAGTGGGCATGCGATGCGGTGCGCTGGTGCGGCATCGGCAGTGCCGGGGCGGTGCAGCCGGACATGATCGTGGTCTTGTCCCAGTCCTTCGGGGGCCAGTCGTTCGGTTGTGCCGTCAGCCCGGCCGTCCGACCGAGCGCGCCGAGTCGAGATGGCGCCTCGCCTCGCCCAGCAGCAGCCGGTGCTGTGCCAGCGTTTCGCGGATCGGGCCATGCTGCCCATAGACCCGCACCTCGTTCAGCAGACGGTCGGCGCGGTCGAGCAGGGCCAGACGTTCCAGGCAATGATCGATGTTCGACATGGCGGCGCATTCCCCATCACGGCATTGGTCCGGCGCCCCTTGCCGGGCAACCGTCCCCTGTTCGATGGTCTGGATTTAAACCGCAACGTGTTTCTGGTTAATGTCTGCGCAAGGGTATTTTTATGTCGCTGGAGCGGCAGGGGGTTTCAACCAACTCACGCGGTGGGCGAAAGAGCCGCGGCTGTTACGGGGTTGTAACGCATTGCGTGGCGCTCGCGCGTGAGATAAGAAGGTTTGGGGAGGTAACAGGCATGCATATTCTCGCGGTCGACGACGACGAGCCGATTCGGGAGCTTTTGGCCTCATATCTGGCGGGAGAGGGGTACCGGGTCACGACGGCGCAGGATACCGCATCGGCCCGGCAGGCACTGGATGGCGAGCCTGTCGACCTCGTGGTCTGCGACCTGCGCCTGCCCGACGGCGACGGTCTGGGGCTTGTCCGCCAGATCCGCACCGAATCGCAGATCCCCGTCATCATCCTGTCGTCCAAGGATCAGGACGTCGACCGCATCGTCGGGCTGGAGCTGGGCGCCGACGATTACCTGACCAAGCCCTTCAACCCGCGCGAACTGCTGGCCCGCATCAAGGCGGTGCTGCGCCGCGTCTCCAACGACGCCCGCCCGGCCCGCAGCCCGGAAGAGCTGCGCGCCGTCGTGCAGTTCGCCAACTGGGAACTCGACCTCACCGCCCAGCGTCTGCGCGGGCAGGAGGGGCGCGAGGTGGAGTTGACCAAGGCGGAGTTCGGCCTGCTCGCCGCCTTCGTCAAGCGGCCACAGCGGGTGCTGACCCGCGACCAGCTGCTCGACCTCACCCGGGTCGACGGGGCGGAGGTGTTCGACCGTTCCATCGACGTGCTGATCCTGCGCCTGCGCCGCAAGATCGAGGCGAACCCGAAGGAACCCCGCATCATCAAGACCGAGCGCGGCGCCGGCTATGTCTTCGACGCCAAGGTCCGCACCGTCTGACGGGTCCGTATTGCCCATCCGGCCTCCTCACCCTTATTGCGCCGGACACCCCCTGGACGCCTTCCCACGCCCGCGTTAGCCTTTCCTGAAAATCTCTCGGAGAGGAAACGCGCGTGTCTGATCCCATCGATTTCTATTTCGACTTCGGCTCGCCCTACGGTTACTTCGCCAGCCTGCGCATCGACGAGTTGGCGGCGAAGCATGGCCGCACCGTCACCTGGCACCCGGTCCTGCTCGGCGCCATCTTCAAGGTGACGGGCATGAAGCCGAACCTGGAGCAGCCCCTGCGCGGCGAGTATCTGACCCAGGATGTCGGACGCATCGCCCGCCTGACCGGCGCGCCCTTCACCTTCCCCGATTCGGCCCCGGCCAATGGCGTTGCCGCCTCGCGCGCCTTCTACTGGTTGGCCGACGAGCATCCTGAACAGGCCAAGCTGCTGGCCCGTGCGATCTATCACGCCCATTTCGGCGAGGGGCAGGACATCGGCCCGGCCGACACGGTGGCGGAGATCGCGGCGAAGACTCTGGGCAGCCTCGGCATCGACCGCGCCGCGGTGACCGCCGCCATCCAGGATCCGGCGGTCAAGGACCGGCTGCGCAGCGAGGTCGACGATGCGGTGGAACGCGGTGTCTTCGGCTCGCCCTTCATCATCGTCGATGGCGAACCCTTCTGGGGCTGGGACCGGCTCGATATGGTCGACCGCTGGCTCGCCACCGGCGGCTGGTAAGGGCGGCTGGTAAAGCCGGGGCTCCGGATCCTCATCCGGGGGCGGAAAGTGCTGACGGTCGGGGCCGGCAAACCGCTATAACCATGGGCTATAGCTCCGTGCGTTTACTATGAAACGCACGGAGCTATCGCTTTCTGTCTGACGATCAGATTCGCGTTTCAAATCGATTCCGATTTTACGCGATCCGATCTAAGACTTTCGGTTGGGCGCCGGCCGCGGTGCCTGCTCTCGTTTCGGTTTACCGCCCCATGGATCAGATCGTTCCCGACCGCCGTCCCCGGACCTCCAGCCCGCCCCCGGCAGTCCCGCCCGGCAATCATGGGGGTGGGCATGGCGGCGGGCACGCGGGCCGGGGGGCGTCGAAGTCCTGGCTGGGCGGGGCGTTGCTGACGGCTCTGCTGCTCGGCCTGATCGCCCTGTCGATCCGGTCGGTGTCGGGCGACCTGACCTTTGTGCTGCTGGGGTCGGTCGGGCTGGTGGTCGGCGCCTTCCACTATCTGTTTCCAGGCAGCCAGTTCTTCACCCTGGCTTTGACCAACTTCATCGGCGTCTATGCCTGCATCTTCGTTTTTTTCGCCGAAAGCAACTTCCACAACATCAGCCCGCTGATCCAGGCGATTGCCTTCGTCCTGCCGCTGGTCGCCTTTCTCGGCGGCGCCTGGTGGCGGGCGGAGGACATCCGGCGGATCGTGATGTCCAGGCGGTTGCGGGAAGGCGGCCATTTCGACCGCGTCTTCCTGTGGATGGCACCGGTCTGGGGCATCGGCGCCCTGACATTCCTGGTGCCCGAACAGGACATGGACACCCAGGCCATCGGCGCGATCTTCCTGCTGGCCATGTCGGCCATCGCCGCCATCGTCGTCCTGGTGTCGCGCGACATCGCCATCTTCCTGCTCGACGCCGGCCTGCTGTTCGAAGGCTTTTTCCAGCAATCGGCCCGTCTGGTCCTGCCGGCCTTCGCCTTCCTGACCTTCTATTCGCTCTGCATCATCCTGTTCGGCGCCATCTACACCATCATGGACCGCTTCATGGCGGAGCCGAACTTCGTGATCGAGGGCGTCAGGCGCGACATCACCTTCGCCGAGGGCATCTATTTCTCCATCGTGACCTTCGCCACCGTCGGCTATGGCGACATTCACCCGGTGTCCGGGGTGGTCCGCCTGGTCTGCGGCATCGAGATCGTCATGGGCGTGCTGCTTCTGCTGTTCGGTTTCAGCGCCATCATCGGCCATGCCCGCCCGCCCGGCCGGTCGGACCGCAACGATCCGCTCTGAGGACAGATCCGTCCCGCGCTCCGGGCTGCGGGACAATCCGGCATAACGCACTATGTCAGGAGGCGCGCTATGCTGGGCGCGGTTCCGTCCCTCCTGTCATGAGACCTTGCAGCCTCCATGCCTCTCCATCTGATCAAGCTCGCCGTCGGCGTCCGTGACCTCGACCATCTGGCGGAGCTTCAGGACCGCCGCGCCGTAACCGCCGGCGGCCAGACCCGCATCCCCGTCTACACCCGCCGCCTGCCCAAGCGCGGCGATGAGCTGCTGGCCGGCGGATCGATCTATTGGGTGATCAAGGGCAGCGTCCTGGTGCGCCAGCCCATCCTCGCCATCGACACCGATACCGGCGAGGAAGGCGAGAGCTATTGCACCCTGCATCTTGCCTCCGACCGGGTGCAGACGGTGCCGACAGCGCATCGACCCTTTCAGGGCTGGCGCTATCTGACGACCGAAGCCGCCCCCCAGGATCTCTCCGCCGCTGGCGGGGCAGGGGACGAGTTGCCGGCCGACATGGCGGCGGAACTGCGTGAACTCGGTCTGCTCTGAAGAAAACATCCGTCGGTTCAGCCAACATAAAAAGCAGAAGGCGATGAAAAAAGCGCTTGCGCGGTTTGGGGGAGGGCGCCTATAAACCGCTCCACCGACGGCGGGGCGCTGAACGAGGCGCGGCGGCGGCGGCAGAAACGGAAGAGAAAACAGCGACTTAGCGGTTTCGATCTTCCGGCTTCGACCGAAATTCTCCGGTCACTCCGATCCGATCCTCTCAAGAAGAGGATGCGGAAGAGCGGCCGGTGCGGCACGTTTCAGTGCT
>NZ_CP170473.1:5000-717500 GCF_042604635.1 Azospirillum sp. A26
GCCTTGGCACTGAGAGGCGATGAAGGACGTAGCACGTTGCGATAAGTCACGGGGAGCCGCGAGCAGGCTTTGATCCGTGAATTTCCGAATGGGGAAACCCACCGCTTAACGCGGTATCCCATGCTGAATCCATAGGTGTGGGAAGCGAACCCGGCGAACTGAAACATCTAAGTAGCCGGAGGAAAGGACATCAACCGAGACTCCGCTAGTAGTGGCGAGCGAACGCGGACCAGGCCAGTCATTCGATTTACATAACCGGAACCGTCTGGAAAGTCGGGCCATAGCGGGTGATAGCCCCGTACGGATAAACCGGATCGAATGCTCGAGTAGGGCGGGGCACGTGAAACCCTGTCTGAACGTGGGGGGACCACCCTCCAAGCCTAAGTACTCCTCAGTGACCGATAGTGCACCAGTACCGTGAGGGAAAGGTGAAAAGCACCCCGACAAGGGGAGTGAAACAGTTCCTGAAACCGGATGCCTACAAGCAGTCGGAGCCTCTTCATGGGGTGACGGCGTACCTTTTGTATAATGGGTCAGCGACTTAGAGTATGCAGCGAGCTTAAGCCGGTAGGTGGAGGCGCAGCGAAAGCGAGTCTGAATAGGGCGACCGAGTTGCATGCTTTAGACCCGAAACCTGATGATCTAGCCATGGGCAGGTTGAAGGTGCGGTAACACGCACTGGAGGACCGAACTCACGCCTGTTGAAAAAGTCGGAGATGACCTGTGGCTAGGGGTGAAAGGCCAATCAAATCAGGAAATAGCTGGTTCTCCGCGAAAGCTATTTAGGTAGCGCGTCGGATATCACCTGCGGGGGTAGAGCACTGGATGGGCTAGGGGGGCGCGAGCCTTACCAAACCTAACCAAACTCCGAATACCGCAGAGTGCAGTCCGGCAGACAGACGGTGGGTGCTAAGGTCCATCGTCGAGAGGGAAACAGCCCAGACCGCCAGCTAAGGTCCCCAAATCACGGCTAAGTGGGAAAGGATGTGGGAAGGCCATGACAACCAGGAGGTTGGCTTAGAAGCAGCCATCCTTTAAAGAAAGCGTAATAGCTCACTGGTCTAGTTAAGCCGGCCTGCGCCGAAAATGTATCGGGGCTCAAGCCGTGTACCGAAGCTGCGGATGTGATCTTTCAGATCACGTGGTAGCGGAGCGTTCCGTAAGCCTGCGAAGGGTGTCCGTGAGGCCGCCTGGAGGTATCGGAAGTGAGAATGCTGACATGAGTAGCGACAAACAGTGTGAGAAACACTGTCGCCGAAAGTCCAAGGGTTCCTGCGCAAGGTTAATCCACGCAGGGTGAGCCGGCCCCTAAGGCGAGGCCGAAAGGCGTAGTCGATGGGAACCACGTTAATATTCGTGGGCCTGGCGGAGGTGACGGATTGGAAAGCGTGTACGATCTTATCGGATTGATCGTGCTGTGGACCGGTTCCAGGAAATAGCCCCGCCTTATAGACCGTACCCCAAACCGACACAGGTGGACTGGTAGAGTATACCCAGGCGCTTGAGAGAATGGTGTTGAAGGAACTCGGCAAATTGCCCTCGTAACTTCGGAAGAAGAGGGCCCCGTTTGTGCGCAAGCGCAGGCGGGGGGCACAGACCAGGGGGTAGCGACTGTTTACTAAAAACACAGGGCTCTGCGAAGCCACACAAGGCGACGTATAGGGTCTGACGCCTGCCCGGTGCCGGAAGGTTAAGAGGAGGAGTGCAAGCTCTGAATTGAAGCCCCGGTAAACGGCGGCCGTAACTATAACGGTCCTAAGGTAGCGAAATTCCTTGTCGGGTAAGTTCCGACCTGCACGAATGGCGTAACGACTTCCCCGCTGTCTCCAACACCAACTCAGCGAAATTGAACTCTCCGTGAAGATGCGGAGTTCCCGCGGTCAGACGGAAAGACCCCGTGCACCTTTACTACAGCTTTGCAGTGGTGCTAGGGACTTCATGTGTAGGATAGGTGGGAGGCTTGGAAACATGGGCGCCAGCTCGTGTGAGCCAACCTTGAAATACCACCCTTGAAGTCTCTGGCATCTAACCGTGGCCCGTTATCCGGGTCCGGGACCCTGCATGGCGGGTAGTTTGACTGGGGCGGTCGCCTCCCAAAGTGTAACGGAGGCGCGCGATGGTGGGCTCAGAGCGGTCGGAAATCGCTCGACGAGTGCAATGGCATAAGCCCGCCTGACTGCAAGACTGACAAGTCGAGCAGAGACGAAAGTCGGCCATAGTGATCCGGTGGCTCCACGTGGACGGGCCATCGCTCAACGGATAAAAGGTACGCCGGGGATAACAGGCTGATGACTCCCAAGAGTCCATATCGACGGAGTCGTTTGGCACCTCGATGTCGGCTCATCACATCCTGGGGCTGGAGCAGGTCCCAAGGGTTCGGCTGTTCGCCGATTAAAGTGGTACGTGAGCTGGGTTTAGAACGTCGTGAGACAGTTCGGTCCCTATCTGCCGTGGGTGTCGGAGTTTTGCGAGGATCTGTCCCTAGTACGAGAGGACCGGGATGGACATACCTCTGGTGCACCGGTTGTCACGCCAGTGGCATGGCCGGGTAGCTAAGTATGGACGGGATAACCGCTGAAAGCATCTAAGCGGGAAACCCACCTCTAAACCAGAGCTCCCTTGAGAGCCGTGACAGACCATCACGTCGATAGGAGGCATGTGGACGGACAGCAATGTCTGAAGCTAAGCCTTACTAATCGCTCGATCGGCTTGATCTCGACCCCCACTAACCGCGCCATGCGCAGCAGCAAGCCTGCTCACAAAACAGCAGCTTGACAGCATGCATCGCCGTTCGATACATCCTCCTCACTTGCACTGAACAAGCATTAAGCACTTTGGGAAACGAGCGTCGGTCTTGTGCCTCGGTGACCTGGTGGTCATGGCGAGGTGTCAAACACCCGATCCCATCCCGAACTCGGCCGTGAAAAGCCTCCGCGCCAATGGTACTGCGTCTTAAGACGTGGGAGAGTAGGTCGCCGCCAGGTCGCTCAGGCACAAGAGACGCTCCAATCCAAAAGCGCACATGCTTGCATCTTCACTGTCCGTCATCCCACAGAACAGACATCCGCGGGGTGGAGCAGCCCGGTAGCTCGTCAGGCTCATAACCTGAAGGCCGCAGGTTCAAATCCTGCCCCCGCAACCACCATTACCGAACGCACCCGTTCCCGAAGGCCGGCCGCTCCCGCAGCGCCGGCCTTCGCTGCGTTTGCGCCCAGTCCGAGGCTGAGCAATGCCACCAGATCGCCCTCCAACTCGATCTCGACGCCGCGGGTACCGGCAGTGCTGAAACGCACCGCCACCCGCTCGATCAGCGGGCGCAGGCGGTCGCGCGCTTCAATCCGGTGGTCGGGGTCCTCCAGCGTCGCCGCCAGATCGGCGATCCGCTCCCGATAAAGGGCCGCCAAATTGTCGGGCAGGGGTACCAGCGGCGGGGGAGGGGAGGCCAGCGCCGCTTCCAACGACCCGACCTTCTCCTCCAACTCGACCATCAACCGGTGCAGGCGATCGGTCAGCCGGCCCTGCCGCGCGGTCGCGTCGAGCCCATCGAGATCCTGGCGCACCTTCCTCAGTTCTGCTTCCAGCCGCCGCTGTTCAGCGGTCTGTGCCTGCCCATCCGTCCGAACCGCCTCCCGGAAGGCAGCGATGAAGGCCGCCACCATGTCCTCCTGCATCAGCCGGTCACGCAGAGCGTCCATCACCAGCTTCTCCAGAACGCTCCGCCGGACGCTACCCTGGTTGGAGCAGGAGGCCGACGACAGTTTGGCGGTGTTGCAGGTGAGATAGTCACGACCGGCGTTGCTGAGCGAAGTTTGGCAGCCGGCGCAGACGGCAAGGCCGGTGAGCAGATGCTGGCGGCGGTGCTCCCACGGACGCACGTCGCGGATGGCGCTGGATGCTGCGCCGTTCCGGATGTCCTGCAGCCGCTGCTGAACCCGGTCCCACATGGCCTGCGGGAGGATGGCCAGTTCCGGCCAGGGCACGCGCACCCAATCGGACTCGTCATTGAGGCTGGCAACGCGCTTGGCATCATCAGCCGGGTTGCGGCTGAAGCTCTGGCGATTGAACACCAGCATCCCGGCGTAGAGCGCGTTGCGCAGGATGCCACTCGCCCGCTGGTGATGGCCGCGGATGGTGGTGTCGCGCCAGATGCCGCCGCGGGGGCCGGGAACGCCGCGGTCGTTGAGGTCGCGAGCGATCTGCTTGGGGCTATGGCCATCGGCGAAAGCGTTGAAGATCTCACGGATCACCGCCGCCTGCTCCTCGATGATCTCCCAGTGCCGGTCGACCAGTGTGCCGTCCTCGGCATGGACCTTGACCACCCGGTAGCCGTAGGCGAGGCCGGTGATGATCTCGCCCTTGCGGACCTTGTCGAGGATCGAGCGCCGGGTCTTGAAGGCGACCGCCTCCAAATAGAGAGCATTGGAGATGCCGCTGACGGCGACGTGGATGTTGCTGACCTCGCCTTCGGCCAGGGTGATGAGACGGACGCCCCGATGCTTGAGCCGTTTGAAGAGGGCGTGGCTCTCCTCCGGATCGCGGGTCAAGCGGTCGAGTGCCTCGGCGAAGACGATGTCCGCCCCGCCGGCATCGACGGTGCGCAGCATGGCCTGGTAACCCTCCCGCGCCTTGGTCGCGCCACTGATCATCGCATCGGTGAACTCACCGGCCACCTCCCATCCCTTGGAAGCGGCGAAATCCTGGCAGAGTGCCAACTGGGCCTGGATGGAAGAGGGGTCCTGCTTTTGATCGGAGTAGCGGGCGTAGATGACCACCCGGTCACCGATGGTGCCGTTGGCCCGGCTGGAGCTCGGCTTGCGTCTCATGAGGGCGTGTCCTTTCCGGGGCAAGGGAGGTCAGGAGAGGGGTGCTGCGATGATGCCGATCGTGATGGTCAGGCAGATCAGGGCGATCAGCAGCAGCAGCCGAAGGTCGGTGACGCCGCGGGACGACCGCAGGAAGCGGCGGGCCTCGGTACGGGCGATCAGGCGCACCAAATCCAGCAAGGTCTCTTCGACGCGCTGGAGGCGGTGGTCCACTTCCAAGGGCTCGGGTTCGGCGGGCGCGGGGATGGCCGGTTCGATCTTGCGGAGGGATACTGGCATGAAGCGCTCCTGCAGTAGCGGATCGGAGACGCTTCCGATCCGGCTGCAGAGCAGCGTGCCGCACCCATGCTCCTCCTGGTCTCCGCGTTTGCCTCGGAGGAGATGCTCATGGAAATAAAGTTCTTGACATGCGCAACGTATGGCGATGCCGGTATCGTCACATGTCCAAGCCGTGCTGTAGAGTCGCAGGTGGAGCAGATCGCGCTGGATACTGGCGGCCCCATGTCGCCGTCTGCCCAGCTACTCGCCGCCGATCGTGTTAGAATTTTCAGGGCAATTGCAGCCGATCTTCTCGGCACTCGAGCTAATCGCCGCTACCTTTACAGCGTACTCGCCCTCATGCTCGAACATCAATTGAAAAGGTCTGGGAAAGGTCCCGAAAGATCGTTATTAGATGCTGATGGTTACGTCCAATTCCTTCGAATTTCTTGTGATCAAACATCATCCTTGCGGTGCCTTGAAATCGCTGCGGCGTCACGCATGCGCTGATGGGCTGTTGCTTGTGGTGGCACCGGTGCTGGAACCCAATGCGTGACGTCGGCATCTTTCACAAATGACCTATAATCATCCACCCAATAGCCGATCTGTCCCACCCAACGTACAAAGATGCAGTAATCGTCTCTTGGTTCGCCCCGTGTCTGATGTTGCATGAAATCATCCGACATCGCGACGAGGATCCTCGACCCGTCGCGCGGAGCCGTTTCAATCGGTTGCCAGTCAATCACTGAGTTGTCTCCCAGATGATGAGATTTCGGGTCAAAGAACAGCAAACGCTAACATCACCGTATCTCCAGCTCATATCGTTCAGAGACGCAAGCGGAGCAGGTCATGCTGGATACTGGTTGCGAGAAGAGCCAGCAGTAGTGTCTCGGGCTCGGTCGTGGTGGCTGCCTGACGCAGTCGAACGGACAAGATAATTAGCTTCGCGTCGGCGTCGGCCCAGCTGTTAGCCGGCAGCTTCGTCAGGCTTTCCAACCCATCGGCAAGGCGGTCGCAGCGGTCGGCGGTCTCCTGTTCACTCTCGTGATGGTTACTTGGACCGCTGTCGGTCAGCCATCGCCGGGCGAGGCGTCCGATCGGCGTTTCCGGCCGATCGGCGGGATCAGGGTGCGGCGTGGCAGGGTGGGCCATCATTTCGCCTCCTTCCCGTCATTGACGCAGGCTGAGCGTGGCGGTCGATACCGCGGCGGCCCGGCCCTCCTCGTCACGGCGGATGGATTGCTGGACATCGATCGTCATCATCAGATCGACGCCCCGGGCCACGGTCATCGCCCAATCGAGGATTTCCGCGGCATCGGTCAGAAGGCGGCGTATTCGTGTGTAGCAGTCATATTGGCTCACCAGCGGCTGCCATGGCTGCGGTGCGGTCCGCCGGGCCGCGACGACCAGGAGGTGCGCATCGTCGAGAGCCTCGGCGATCGCTCCCAGGGCGCAGAGGACATGATCGTCGCCAACCTGGTGCTGCCAGACCACGAGATCGGCGGTCACGACAGGGACAAGATCGGCTGTTTCAATCACCACTTTTGGACCGTCCGTGGGTGTCGTGGCGAAGAGTCGGACTTCGAAGGCATTGAGGGTGGCGGAGAGAGGATCGGTGGCCAGTGCGGCCTTGCCCGGCGGGACCATGAGATCGGTTGAGGTCATGGGAAATACCTCCAGAGCTGAAGGGAGATGGGAGTATTGTGTCCGGCCGTCGCGGAGCTGCCGATTGATTGCGACGCTTGCGGCTACGGCGACGCGATCGGCGTCGATCGAGGGACGCGGCCGTTACGAGGTCCGGTCGAGCCAATCGAGTTGGACGGCGATGGCCTCATCGTCCAGCCCGGCGGCGGCAAGCAGGCCGGCTAGCTGCATGCGTCCGTGAGCGCTGCGGGTCAGATCGAGGATCCGCTTGGCCTGCCGCTCTGCGGCCGTCTGCGACAGGCTGATGTCCACCTCTCCGAACCCGGCAGCCGCGAGTGCCGCGCGGATGTCCTGGAATACAGCAGCGACACGGGGCGGATAGGTCAGAGGATCGGGGGCGGTGGTGCTGTAGGTCACGACGACATTACCGAAGCGGAGGATCCGCGACGGTAGGATAGCGGGAAAGGGGGCATCATCGATCCGAACCCACAATCGACCATCTTCGACATGCGAGCTGATGGCGACGACGAACCCCTGCGGGACCACGGCCCGGACGATGCGGAGGGCCGCGTCCCGATCCGTACCGCTGTAACAGCGGGGCATGGGCTGGTGGTGGCCTCCCGATATAAGTCGACGTCCCCTGTGTGGCCATCGGGACGGCAGGAGGGTCAAATAGGTGTCGGGATCGAGAAATTGTGGCCGCCGTCGCATGAGTGTGCTGCCGCAGTGGCTGCACAGTGCAAAGGTTTCGGGGTCGCCAAGCGGCCCAACAAGAAGCCAGGTGTCGGGACCGGTGCGGTCCTGGTCGTGCCAGATGCCGCAACGCGCACAGCGGCAGGTCTCGGCCGTCGATGGCAGATTCTTCATCCGAGATGGCTTCGTCCGCTGCTTCCTCATCGGATGTCCCCACTCTGTTTGCCGGAATTCACCGGGCGAGCCGCAGCGCCGAGGATGGGGAGCAAACGGAGAAGTGCCGTTGCCCTGTTGCTGACACCGAGCGTCCGATAGACCGCGGTGAGATGGATCTTGACCGTTCCCTCGGTCATCCCGAGCGTGGCAGCAATGACCTTGTTGCTGTGGCCGTGTACAAGCTCCACCGCAACCTCCCGCTGCCTTGCGGTGAGGGCAAGCGCAGGGTCTGGATCACTTGGCAAAATCCTGTTCTCCTCTGGGCCGATTGCTGCTGCGGGCCAACAGCTGCCGCCGGCAAGAGCCAGTTGGAACAGACTGGCACACAACCCAGGTGTTTCCTGTCCGGTCAGCAGCCCGCATGCTCCGGCCGCTCGTAGCGCTGCCAAGCCACTGCTTCCGCAGCACCCGGCGGCGAGGAGAGCTCCGGCCTGTCTGCGGTTCACCAGGGCCGCCACCCGCGGTGTGTTCAAACCAGCAGCCCCGGCATGCACGATGATGAGAGCCGCCGTCGGTCCGGCCATCGCCGTGTCAAGGCTGTCGTGTGCCTCGATGGTGTCGACGGACCCGACCTGCGCAAGCAGAGCGATGATGCCCTGCAAAGCAAATTGATCACTGGCGACAATGACGGCGGTTCTCGGCGTGGGAAGCGGGTGATTCTCGAAAGCAAATGGCGTTTCGCTGGCTGGAACTGGGAGACCAAGCAGTGAGTCGGGCATCGCGACCTCATCTTTGATCGGGAAGTACTTTGGTGACGGGTGTCGGGGAACCCGAGGTGGGTCAGCCGACGACACGCGAAGCATCATCTGCGCCGTCGATGCGGGCGATCAGATCTCGGGCTTGGCGGATCAGCCAGAGCGGTGCATATGCAGGATCATCATCGGCACGATCGATGAGCGCCTCGGCCTGCTCTCTCGCGATGTCGAGGTCACCGGCTGCGTGGTGGTGCAGCGCCGCGCGCAGGAGCAAGTCGGCGCGCCCGCCGTTGGCGGCACAGTCCCGTTCAGCACGTTCAGCAACCCGACGCAGCCGGGAGATGCGGGCGGCAGCGGATTCGACGGGCGTTTGCATGGATTTCATCGCAATGGGTCCGGAATGATCGATGGGGGTGGCGTCCGGCTGGACCGCGGCGCCGCAGAGCGCGGCCGCGGTCCAGCCGGACGCCACCCCCCGCTCTACGCCACCGGTCGTTCATCCCAGCTTCAGGAGGGCCAATGGATTATGGCTTTTATGCTCGCCGACCTGCCCGCCTCCGCGCGGGTGGTTCGCCGTGGTGGCCGGCTCCCGCCGGTCGTGGGGCGTGGGACGGCGGCTGCGACCGCAACCATCCTGATCAGGGGCTTCCAGGGTCGGGGGCATGCCGTCGTTTATCGGCATTTGGATTTCCATATGGATTGGGAGCCTCTGATGCAGTTTGCCTTCGTCTCCAGGTTGCTGCTCGCAAGTCTCCCGTTCATCCTCCCGCTTTCGGGACGGGGCGGGAGCGTCTCCGCGCCGCGAGGCAGAGCCGCGACAACTGGCATGAGGTCTGGTAGGATCAGCCACATGCGCGTAACCCCTTATGACCCCGCTCATCGAGCGCTTGCGAAGGTGGAGTCCCGCCGCCGCGACGAGGAGGCCCTGCGCTCGGGCTAGGTCTCGCGCGATGAACTGCAGCGCATCAATGGTGGTGACGGACTGTTTCGCGGCTCACAGCTCGTGCGTCGGCTGGCCGGCCCCGACATCCCCGCCGATAAGCCGCAGATCCATCGGTTCGATCCGGAGTAACACAACTCTGCAAGATAACATTGGCGATGTTATCTTGCAGATCGACGTGAACGGACCACCAGTGTGGGCGCTGCCCAGCGCCCTCGGCGTGCAAATGCAAGCCAACCTCACTGTCGGGATCCGCCCCGATCAAATCTCTTCTGACGGGACCATCCGAAGAACGGCGCGTCTGAAGCCCCGCCCGATATTGTCCAGTCGTCGGTTCCAGTCCGCCGCCAGCCAAGGCGGGACGTCATTATTCTCCGCAAGTTCCAGCAGGACGCGCCGCACGCGTGGCACCCCGTAGGCGCGGCACAGGCGCACGACATCGCGGAACGTCAAGGCGCGCCAGGGTCAGGGCGATCAGGTGATCCGGAGCATGTGCCGCACCCGGATTGCTCCAGGCCCGGTCAAAGGCGAGGCGTGGCGCCTGTTGCAAAAGCAACCGATAGAGACCGGGCCCGAGGGGCTCCAGCCTCTCCACCTGCACCAGTTCTTCCAACCGAATCCCGACTTCCGTCGTGATGGCGAAGCAGACAAAATTTCCCCCCGCGCCCATAGGTATTCCACCCAAGCCGATCACGCCCAGCCCAGCGGACCGATCCCCGACAATGATGACGACAGTCACCGTGGTGGACGCGCTATCCTGTGGATCAGCCGGCGTCTTTCGTGCCTGGGCGCAATGACCGATCACGGACTCATGTCTCTCCGTCTTTAAGGTTCGGCGTAGGGGCTGCCCGATCGGTGGACTTGTGCCGATGGGCCGACCGCCGCGCCCTCTTGACGCGGTCGATAGCCGCCATGGCGGCGGGGAGCGTCTCGACCAGTCTCTGATGCGCCCTGATCACAGTGTCCGCCGCCTCGGGCGACAGCGAGCCGATGGTCTCTTCCGCCAAGTCCCGCTGGCGCTCCGTCAGGGGCAGGCTGTCGATTACGACGCGTAGCGCCTGGGTGCGGATCGGGTCGAGCATGGGCCTCTCCTCGGAGTGTGCCGGTTCGATGGGCGGGTTCATGGTTTGCGCCCTCCAGCTTTGCCGGCAAGGTGTTCAGGCCGAGTGCTGTTGGAGACGTTGGTCGGGTCCTGCGCGGGCAGCTCGAGGCCTGGCATGCCGAAGAGACGGTCCCACGGACGGTCAGCCAAGCCGTCAAGGTCGCGCAGCCAGACGTCCTTCCCGCCGGGGCGGATACCGACCCGCTGACCAAAGACGATGGCAGCGGAATAGAGGCCGCCGCCATCGGTGACGGCTGTCAGGATGCCGAGGTATGGGTGTGGCTCTTCGCCGAGGTCGATGGACCACATCCTTGGGCTCCCCTTCGGGTCCACGACATCCTCCGTCTCCCACCGGCATTGGCGGCGGTAAAGCCGGCCATCGGGGCTGAGCCTGTAGCGGCCATCTGCGGATTCCGGCGCCAGCCACTTGGCTTGGCATGCGCCCGGCGTCGGGCCATCCGGGAGCGGCACCTGCACGATGATCGTATCGCAAAGGCTCACAGCAGGCTCCTGTCCGTCGGCGGTCGGTATTCCATCGGCCTGAGGTGTTCGGGAAGTTCTGGCGGACGCAACATGCCGCAGCCTCACACCCGAAAGTGATTCCGGCTTCAGATGATATTGTATAAATATACTTCGTGTATCCGGCGTCAACCCGGAATGCGGCCGTCCGTCCACCGGATGCTCCGCGCAGGCTCCGTCCCACCGCCGGCATCTCCGGTCGCAGATGTATCGGGAGTGCTGGAGGTTCCTGTGCCGGCTCCATTCCTTCAGAAGGACCCTTCCCATGACCGTGACCGGTTACGGCCAGACCTATGCCGAAGCATTGGCCGATGCGGAATCGAAACTCCAGTCCGAGCGCGATGCCGAGACCGTCGGCCAGATCGGCGGCGGCATCTTCGGCCTGCTGGTCGCCGCCATCCTCAGCACAGGCTGGCTGTTGGCCAACGCCGCGCTGCGCCCCATCGCCGGCGCCGCCTATCTGGTGTTGGCCGGAGCGATGATCTGGCTGGTCAACGCCGTGGCCGACCTCATCCTCGGCGGGGTCGAGACCGGCCTGATCGGCCTGCTCCTGCTCGTGATGGTCAAGATCGCGCTTCTCGGCCTGTTCATCGGGCTCGCTTTCCAGTCGCGTTCGGCGATGCTCAGTCTGGAACTGGTCGAGGCCCGCCTGCTCCATGGCTGCTTCACCGCCAGCCCGGCCATCGGCATGATCCTGCACGTCCTGCTCTATGGTCTGACCGGTGTCGGTGGCTACCTCTTCGCCGCAGTCCTGATCCGGCGCGGCGCCTCGCTGATCCTGGGGCGGGAGGCCTTTGTCCAATCCTTCGGCATCGAGGACACGCTGATGACGGTGGTCAACGGCCCCGCGCCGCCCTGGGCGGTAGTGGCGGCGGTCATCGCAGCGGTCGTCGCCCTGGTCCGACGACGCTATTTCCATCCCTTCGCCCGGCACTTCACCCTGTTGGGACGGCTGCGGCCGGCATAGGCGATCATCCGCGCGCCGTCATCGGCCCGCCGGTGCCGGCTATGGCCGCTTGCCGTCCGGACGCAGCAGGGTCAGGGCCTCGACCTGCCGGAGCGCCACCTCGGCTTCCCGGTCGCTCAGGCCGCGCAGTACCTCGCGCAGCCGCATGTCGGTGGCGGCCCGGGCCGGTGACACCACCGCCTCGCCGTCGTCGAAGAAGTCGACCAGCGGCACGTCCAGGCGGCGCGACAGGCGGTCGAGCGTCTCCAGCGCCGCTAGCACCCGGCCCCGCTCGATGTTGCTCACCGTCTCGACGCTGCGGTCGATCGCCGCAGCCACGTCCTCCTGGCTGAGGGCCCGGCTCTCGCGCAAGGCACGCAACCGTTTTCCTATCCTGCGTTTCAGGTCATCGCTCATGAGCCGGAGTTTCGTTCCGGGTGAGTGGCTTGACCACGAAACGGATTCCTATTATGCAACGATCACTTGAAATCAGGTCGAGGCCGGAGCCGAACTGCGTCCGGCCCGGACCTGCCACTGCCGGGGACCCATCATGCCGTCCGTCTTCTCTGCCGCTGTTCGGATCGGCGCCGTCCTGTTCACCGCGGCGCCGGCGTTCGCAGCTTCCGTGACGATGCTAGGGGTTTCGCCGGTCCAGGCCCAGTCCTATGGCTTCGCCGTCGGCGATCGGCTGCCCGTCTTCCGCTATCACGGCGAGGACGGCGTCGCCCATCGCACCGACGAGTTCCGGGGCCACTGGTTCCTGTTCAAGCGCGGTGCCGACTGGTGCGTGCCCTGTCTGGCGGAGCGCCCGGGGCTGGACGCCTTCATGCGGGTCCATCCCGAGGTCCCCGTGGTGATGATGGTGGCGGTCAGCCGGGCCAGCCCCGCCGGTGCCGACCCGCAGCGGCAGATGCAGCGCGACATCGCCCACCAGCGCAGCCACGGCTTCGACCCGCGCATCGTCGCGGTCCAGGACGGCCGCCAACCAAGCCAGGACGAGTTGCCGGCGCCCAAGGAGATCGAACCCGTGCCGCTGACCGCCGTCATTGATCCCAATGGCGTCATCGCCGCGCTGTGGAACTCGACCCATCGCTACGAGCGCTTCTATGAGCGCAAGGGCATCGCCGGCCGGTGGGAGCCTCGCTTCGGCGATTATGTCGAGGCGGTGCTGCTCTGCAAGGGAGCCGCCCTGTCCACCGTCGGCGAGGAGGCCCGGACGCTCGCCCGCAGCCTCGACGCCTCCTGCTCCTGATCCTGCGTTTCCGGAAAGCCACCGCTATGGTGAACATTTACGCCCCCAACGCCCAGGACGGCCTGAGCAGCGCCGAGATCGTCCTCTACGACCAGTTGATGGACTACCGGACCCAACTGGGGCTGCCGGCCATCCCGCTGTCGAAGGCCCTGACCACCACCGCGGCCCGCCACGTCGTCGACATCGCCGACAATCTCGGTACCGCCGTGCCCGACCAATCGCCGGGCGAGAGCCGTGCCCACAGCTGGAGCGATGCCGCCTACAACGCCAAGGACGCGGCCAGCTATGGCGCGATGTGGAGCGCGCCGGCGCGTCTGGGCACCGGCTACGCCGGCTATGGCTTCGAGAATCTCATCACCGGGACCGGCAGCGTCGTGCGCGGCACGCCGGAGCAGACGGCCTCCGTGCTCCTCACCGCCTGGAAGATGAGCCCCAGCCACAACGCCGTCATGACGAACCAGGGCGATTGGAAGCCCTACAGCTGGAACGCGGTCGGCGTCGCCGTCTACAAGAACTCGGCGGCCATCTGGTTCGGCCGCGAGGCCGATCCCACCGGGGGTCCCGCCATCGACGGCTTCGACCCTCTGCGCTACCTCGCGGGCAATGCCGACCTCGCCCGGGTGATAGGGACCGACACCGCCGCCGCGCGGTCGCACTACATCCAGTCCGGTGCCCGCGAAGGCCGGTCGACGACCGCCTTCAATCCGTACCAGTATCTTGCCGGTTATGGCGACCTGATGGCCGCCTTCGGCAGCGACGCCCAGGCGGCCGAGATCCATTACATCCAGTCCGGCCTGCGGGAGGGGCGTAGCGCGACGGCGTTCAATGCGGACGCCTACCTCGCCTCGAACCCCGACCTTTTGGCCGCCTTCGGCTCCGACCGCAATGCCGCGTCCCGGCATTACATCGAATCCGGCCGGACGGAGCAGCGCCGTCTCGACGGCTTCGACGCCGCGGCCTACGAGCGGGCCAATCCCGACATCGCCGCCGCCTTCGGCGCCGACCTGACGGCGGCGACGCGCCATTATGTCGAGTATGGCTACCGCGAGCACCGCAGGACCGCCGTCCCGCCGGTCACTGCCCAGGCCGCTCCGTTGGCCGGACCGGGTGCCGACGGCTTGCAGTCCTCGGCTCCGCTGGAGGAGGGCGGCCCGGTGATTGGACGGCCGGCCGAGGCGCCCGTCGACCTCACCTGGACGGCTGGAGTGCCTGCCGTTCCCCTGGCGGCCCCGCTGGCGGGGATCGGGATGGGTGCGTTTCCCCGCTCCGATGCACAGGGACTGACGCTCGCCTTCGCCGGGCTGGTCTGATCGGCATGGGCATTCCACACCATTCTCTCATAGTCACGAGGACAGTATGACCGGATTGACCTGGGTCACCGCCGCGCTGTGTGCCGCCACCCTGTCGCTGGCGGCATGCCAGACCTCCCGTCCCGTCGACCGCTCCCAGCTTGTGGGCATCGCTTTGGCCGACAGGGCTTATGCCGATGAGGCAGCCGACTGGGGCATTTCGCCGCGCGGCACGCTGCTGGTCGGCGGCTATCACGCCCGCACGCCGACGGCGGTTCCGGGCGCGCGGACCATCGCGACCGCGGACCTCTTGCGGCTGCTCACCGCCGATCCGTCGGTGGTGCTGGTCGACGTGCTGGGCGGGTCTGCCCATCCGGGCCTGCCACAGTCGGTCTGGCTGGTGGACGCGGGGCTGGGTAAGGGCTTCGACGATCCGCTGCAGGCCAAGCTCGGTGAGCGGCTGGCCCAGCTCACCGGCGGCGACCGGCAGCGGCCGGTCGTCTTCTACTGCCTGTCGGCGGAATGCTGGCTGTCCTACAACGCCTCGCTGCGGGCCGTGGCGCTCGGCTACCGCTCCGTCCTCTGGTACCGCGGTGGCATCGAGGCGTGGAGGGCGGCCGGGCTGCCGATGGCGCCGGCCATCGGCGGCTGGTAGGCGACCAGCGAGAGAAACCAACCATCAAGGAGACGGGGATAATGCGACGGATTGGAAGCGCGATGCTGCTGCTCGGCATGCTGACGGGGCAAGCGGTTGCCGCCGACACGCGGCATGACGGCACCTGGACCGGCACCTATCATCCGGTGCAGGCGCTTGGAGCGAAGTGCAACACCAATACAACCAAACGCAGCATGGTTGTGAAGGATGGCGTGGCGACGATGCGCACCACCAGTGCCCGGAACGGGGCCGAGCGCGTCTACACCGGCACCGTCAACGGTGACACGCTGGACATGGTGTCGGAGGATGAGCTGATCTATTCCGGCAACTTCACCGGCAATCACTATCGGGCCACCACCGGACGTGGTCTGTGCACCAACGGCATCGATCTGGATCGCGTGCCGTGATGCGCGAGTGGTGCGACCGATCAGGCAGGCGCGAGAAAGGGTGAAGATACCGGCCGATGCCATCGATGATGACTTCCATGCCTTCTCTCTCCGCTGGACAGCAGGGATGAGGTGGATCAGCCGAAGCATGGGGATATCGAGACATCTATCGTTGGCAGGCTACCGGCCGATCTTATTGCGGAGATCAAGGCTGTCTAATTCAGCATCGACCCTTACAATCAAGAAGTGGGAAAACTGAATGGGTCGTGATGATGGCGGAGGTGCGGTTGATCAAGAGCTTCGATAAGGATTTGCGGAATTCCTTCAAAGGAATTGAGGGCGGCGCGCCATAATGGATTGACGGCCTCTTGGCAGGAAGTTCAATCCAAAATAAAGCGCGCCGACCTCAAGATTCGTGCAGCTTTCCTATATCGCCTTGATGCCTCTGACGAACTCCACGCCCCGTCGGACGAGGGCTGAGCGCATCTGCGGCATATCGTCCAGCGCGCCCTTGTTGGAAATGACCCACCTGTTCATCTCTATACTTTTTTCGACATCGATCCACATCATCCAGCACAGCTTGGCCGCACTGATTCCTGGAACCTCCCTGCGACTTACTGGACAGGCAACCCATATGCCTGCCCAGTCGGGGACGATGTACGCCTCATGGAGCCTGATTTTCGTCACCGCGTTGGTCGAGACGACCAGGGTGGCTGACACTCCCCAATTGTGCCGGTGAACGGTCCGGGCGGGGCGATGGTCGAAGATCTGGAACGGCACGATGCGACTCCTTGCTGATGGCGAACGAAGCCCCAGCACGCAGAGACTCTGACGTGCTGCCAAATGGTTTCGGGCTCATCCGCGCCAGCAAAGGCGCGACAACAGGGGCTGCCATGCAACCCGCTCTACCTCTCCGCGCCCAGTAGGCGCGCGTGCCAGCCGAAGACGACATTGCCACGAATGCGGCTCCGACTAGCAATCAAACGATATATGACTGAATCTGGAGCCAATCTCAACGCCTTTTCCTCGCTGCCAGTCACTTCGCTTTCCGTTGGCCATTCATGGCTCGTCACGCCCGCTACGGTGACGCGGCGGTTTCTTGCGGTGGACCGTTGGCCCGGTGAGGTCCGGCGGAATAATCGCTGTTACTGTATGTCCAGCTCGTCGCTTTGGTTTGGCCGACGGGGCAGGCGGCGGTGGCGCGACGATGGGGTCGTAGCCCTCACGCAGGCGCTCGGCGAATGTATCGGCGGCGTGGATATCGCGGTCCGTCCAGCGCCGACGGCGTGTCTCGCTGCCGATTGCCCGATATATCTCGTCGACCACGGCTGAGGGCATTGGATGGGTGGAATGCTGGGTCGCTGACACCCTGATCTGCCCACCGGTGTCGCGGAGTCGGATGCGCCATCCGTCGGCGGCAATGTCCAACAGGCGGTGCGGGATCGGTGCCGACAGACGGGTGCCGGCGATGACCCGGGGTCTGGACCGGCCGCTGGCGCCCAGTTGCCGCTCGATAGCTTGACGGAGGTGGCTCAGCAGATCCGGCTCCGGGCCGGGGGGATCCTCCTGCCGTGTGGCGATGCCGGACGATGCACGAAACCGGTCAAGCCATACGGCCGCGCGGATGGCGCTACGGGCATGCCGGGCGCCCGCTGTCACGTGATCGCGCAAGGTGCGCAGCGCCGCCCGCAGCCCGGCGGCGGCTCTCAGGAGGCTGTCGGTGGTCAATGCCGCCTCCGTCGTCGGATCGGCTGATCGGCGCAGGATGGTCAAGGCGGAGTTCTTGACTGCGGGTCGGGCGAGATCGGCAACCATCCGATCCATCACCGCCTCACGGTCCAAGCGTTGACGCTTGCCGCTCCGCTCGCGGATGTCGTCCTCGACCGCCGCCCGGTTGACAAATAGCCGCACTTGATGCCGATTGCGCGACAGCATCACGTATGTGGAATTCCTGGTGCCGGTCCGAGTGCCATGGGCCATAGCCGCCCAGACATCATCCACTGTCAGCCCTTGGGCTCCATGCACCGTGCTGGCATAGGAATGGCCGAGCAGGATGTGGCCGCTGTCGGAATCATAGAGCTGCCGGGTGCTGAAGCGAACGCGCCGGTCGTCGATTGCGACCTCCAGGTCGGCATGGCCATCCCCGGCAGCAGTGACCGAGACCACTGTTCCCACCGTGCCGTTGATCACATCCAGTGACTTGTCCCGGCGGTAGAAGCGGATGGTGTCGCCCGTTGCCAGGGCAAGGTCATGGGCTGTGCCGCTGGCGGCGCCTGCCCGGATCAGCACCTCGGGCTGCCGGGCTACGATGCCGCGCTCCTGCAGCACCTCCCGCACCTGTGCGTTGATATGCCGCACCTCCGCGTTGGTTTGAGCGAGGATCAAGGTCGTGCGGTCGGGATGCTTGGCGGTAAAGTCGGCCCAATCGGCGACCGTGCTGTCGAGCGTGGCCTGCCACCCCTCGAAGAGCCGCAGCCGGCCAGCCTCATTCAGCGCCGCCAACGCCTTGGCTGCGTCGCCGTCACCGGCCCAGGTGGCGATGTCCCGGTCGCGCGGGTCGATCTGTCGGCGGGTCTGCCGTAGCCGAATCGAGCGGCCGACGGCCTCGGCCGCCAGTTCGAGGCCGGGTCCCGGACCGACGGGGGTCAACTGACGCCGATCACCGGTCAGGATGACCTTGGCCTCCGCCTTGATGGCGGCGTCGAGGATTGTACGCATTTCCCGGGCGTCGGTCATGCCGGCTTCGTCCAGGATCAGGACCGTGTTTCGGTCCCACCGGTCTCGGCCGAGCCGCAGGTCGGTTATCCACTTCATCGTGGCGCGGGAGTCGATGGCGCAATCCTCGCCGAGCTGACGGGCGACACGCCACGCCGCGGCGGCTCCGACTACGCGGCGGCCCCCCTGTTGATAGAGGCGGGCGACTGTGGTCAAGGCATGGCTCTTGCCGGTGCCGGCTCCCCCTTCGATCACGGCAAGGTCTGGACCCGTGGTGGCCAGCACCACCGCGGCGCGCTGTTCGTCGGATAGTCGGTGTGCCTGGGTCCTAAGCACGGCATCGACGAGGTGCTGGTCCAGCCTATGCTTTGCCATTCCTGCCAAGCGTTTGGCGCCATCCTCCACCGCCTGTTCGGCGTCGAGCATCGCTGGCGTGGTGTAGAGCGGCTGTCCGCGTCCATCCTCGCCGATGCAGAGGAAATTCTGCCGAAGCTCGCGTTCAACCTCGGTGGCGATGGCGTCATAGTCGCCGATCCCCTGCATCGCGATGGCCACCCGCTGCCAGATGCGGGCCTCCGGTACTACGCTGCTCGTCTCGGTCACCTCGCCGGCGAGGTCCACCAAGCCGTCCAGGGCCGATTGGTCGGTCAGGTCATGGCCGCTCGCAAAAACCGTGTCGAGGTTGTTGGGAGGGAAGCCGGCGGCAGTGGCTTCGTGGCGCCAGCGCTGATGGCGTGCCTCGGCGGTTTCGCTGTAGTCCTTGCCACAGCGCGTCCGCAGGATGGCAACCTCCTTCTCCCGGGTGCTTGCAGCGGTGCGACCGTGTGCTGCCAACTCGCGTTGGGCGGCACGTGACCGCTTGGAAAATTCATCGATGAGGCGAATGGGTACGCCGTCCACCTCGAAGGTGTCATCGATGATGCGAATGCCGACGCCCACCCGCGTGCGCAACTCATCGGCCAGCACAGCTCGATAGATGGCGCCGAGCGCCAATTTGGTGGCATAGAGGGGAGCGGCGTCCAGCGCCCTGGTCCTGCCGTCGGGGCACGAGATCAGGTTCAAAACGAATCCATGCGTATGGAGCTGCATGTCGCCGGGTCGCGACACCTCCTGCCCATCGTCGTCACGCTCCATGGTCGGCCGGGAAGCACCATGCTGCCAAAGGGCCGCAGTGATGCGGCCTGGCAGGCGCTGCTCGCCGTCCTTGCCGACGCGTGCCCAGGCGAGGTGCCGCTCGATGTGGTCCAGGGCGGTGCGGACGGCGTGCCGGTGGGCGTCCTCAATCTCCTGCCGGATCGGTTCCGGGCACAGCGCCCACAGGAGCGAGACGGATTTAGGTGCTGAGAAGGTGAGATCGAACCCCGGAACGCGTTTGGCGTCTTGTCGCTCCCCCTCCTTTCGGCCCGCCGCGCCAGCATTGCGCACCAGAGGGCGCCCATTACCATCGAAACCGGCATGCAGTTGCGCAAACAGATAGGGATCAACTGGCACACCATTGGCCACGCCGAACTGACCGCTTGGGTTGTACCAGATACCGTCCGGTTCCGGCCCGCCGACACCCGCACGGGTGTAATAGCCGGTGGTCGGGTCTGCGGACCACCCCACCTCCTCCAGATAATAGGCGGAACTGACGGATTTTCGGATGCTCAGCATCAGCGCCTCGCCGGTGGGACGCCGCGGTCCAGCAGGGTCAGCACGCCGTCGCGTAGGTCATGAGTCGTGGACTTCATGGCATCGGTGGCACCGCGGATCGTCTCCATCATGGCCATGGTCTCTTGCCGCAGGCGCACGATCTCGACGCGCTCATCGTCCAGATCCAGAGCCTGTTCGAGCAGACGCAGCATTGTGCCAGCATCGGTGCCACGGCCTCGCCGCTGGCGGACGCGCTGCATCAGGTCGTCCGGCACGTCCAGCGGGATGCGCTCGTACCCTGACCGGATTCTGGCCATGTGGTGAATCTCCCTGAAGGTGGTCTCATGCCTTCATATGGGCTTGATGCGTCTTCTCCGCCGGATCAGGCTCAAGCGTCTCGTGCGAGGGAGCCTATTGCTTTCTCCTGAAAATCTCTTGCGGCACCGCACCCCATACCCCCACCGGCTCGGAGGGTGAGGCAAAGGCTGCCGTGCTGTCGGGTGCGCCCGTCAGATCAGATGAAGCGCTTGAAGTCGCCCAAGCAGGTCCAGCGCGACCTGTCAAGCCACGAGCCTATCACCAACCTTTTTCCCATCCCCGCCGGGACCACCGCCCCGCCTCCCATTACCGTACCGCCCGTGTCCAGACCCTTGCTGTCTGGGCTGCGGTTGATGGGGCGCCCCTCGTCGTGTAATCATCAGGTCATCGGCTACAGTTTCCTTAAACGGCGCCAGCCCCCGCGGTCTGGTACCGATAAGTTGATGCTGGCGTTGAGATAGATGTCGTTCAAGGTATCAGCAGTAAAAAATGAATGGAAGTGACGGCACGGAGGTTTTCATCGTCTTGTATCGCAAAATAGAAATATAACATTTAAATATATGCTGGAAGGATGCTGGGATTATGTTAAAATGAATTGTGAATTATGCGAAAGGAAGGAATAAGTTCTGTGGTTGATCTATCATCGAATTTTTCTCATTTTCGATTGATTGCTGAAGGCATTGACGTCGGTCCGATTATGTCGGAACTCAGGCTCAACCGGACTCTTTGGTATGTCGACCAGCGTCGACAGGCAAGGGTTCGGGTCCAGTCACAAACCAACAGCATCGGCTTGCGACGCGGTGTCCCATCGGGTGATCGATCGGTTCGGCTTGAAGACGTCCAGGCTGTCGCCGACACCGACCACCGACCGAAATTCCCCCGGACCATGGCGATCCTATCCAGCATCGCCGAAGCCGAGCAGGGCGAACTGGCACGGGCCATGCTCGTGCGGCTCAAGCCGCAAGGCAAGGTGCATGGACATGTCGACGAGGGCAGCTACTACGCGCGGCGCGATCGCTACCATCTGGTGCTCCATAGCCCGGACGGCAGCGATATGCGGTGCGGCGATGAACGTGCGCTTTTCCGGGTCGGGCAGCTCTGGTGCTTCGACAACAAGGGGTTTCATGAGGCGTTCAACCACTCCGACGACTGGCGGACACACCTGATCTTCGATCTGCTTCCGGTAGGCCGGCCGCTGCATTTCACCAACCATCTCAGGATGGCGGAAGCGTGACCACATCATGTCCGCCGCCGCGGCGTGGTTGGAGCATGCCGGCGGGACGGCCGGGAAAGGCTTCCCGGCGGACCTTGTCCAGCATTGCCCGACCGTTGCCGAACGGCGCGATCACGTCGATGATCCAGATCCTGTCGCCGGCGCTCCAGTCTTCGGGCTTCGGCAATTCGGCCTCGGCGAGCAACCGTGCTTCCGTTTCCCTGTCGAGACACGCCCAGGTGACCAGCCCAACCGGTTGGAGACCTTGGAGAAAGACACGTGCCTGATTCAGCCGCAAGGGCGGCAGCAGCCGCTTCTCCATCTCGGCAAAGGTCAGGGTCTGGTGCCCCGGTGACCGTGCCATCAGCAGGGTGGCGGCGCCGACCATGCGGCGGCTCGGCATCTCCATGAAGGGGCGGGCGAGCGGTCGCGCGACCGGCTCGCGGATGCGGAAATAGGTCCCTTCCGCGTAGGAGGCATCGATGTCGACTGGCGTCGGGACTGTGGCTGGGGGTAGAGATTCCGGACGCGGAGAAGCGTCATCGGGAATTCCGGCCGGCGTGTCCGTAATCTCCTCCATCCGGAATGCGAAAAGGCGGTTGCCGAACACCGGCACCAGCAGGGTGCCGCGGTCGGGTGTCAGGGCAGGCGGGTTGAGAATTCGGTCGGGAAGCTGGAGTTCGTCCCGGATGGTGAGGGACACGGGATCGATCCCGAACAGCCGGCCGGCCGTGGTGCCGACGAAGATGATGCCGTTCCGCAGGACCGGAGCCGCGTAGATCCTGCCGCCCAGGGGAAAGGTCTTGACGACGCTGCCGTCGATCAGGTCGATGACATAGAGTGTCTTGTCCTGTGAGCCGATATAGGCAAGCTCCCCCAGGATGAAGGCGGTGCTGTACAGCTTCCCGGCGGTCCGCACCGTGGCCACCGGCTGGCCGGTGCTGAGCCTGACCAGATGGACGCACTCGTCGAAGGACCCGGCGACGGCGATGTCGCAGTCCTCTGACAGGGCCGGCGCCGCCTTGATCGCCGCATCTGCGCGGTACTGCCAGAGGCGCGCGCCGCTCGCCACGTCCAGACCCAGCAGTTCCCCGCCGTTGGTGCCGATCACCACCCGATCCTCGCCGGCCGACAGGGCCGGGGTGCAGTGGATGTAGTCGGTGACGCGGTATTCCCAGACCAGCGTGCCGGTGCGGAGGTCGAGTGCCGCGACGCTGCCCATCGCCGGCGCCGCCTCGTGCTCCAGCCCGATCAGGACCAAGCCGTGGCGCCGCGATACCACCGGCGACGACCCGACCCAGTCGGCTCCCTCGAACCGCCAGACCTCCCCGCCGGTCGCCGCATCCAGGCAATAGACCGCGCCGTTGTAGGCGCCGAAGACGATCCGGCCCTCCGTCAATGCGGGGGAGGACCAGATGCCCTTGCGTCCGCTGCCCTCGGCCTTGAAGGTCCAGGCGATGCCGCCTGTCCGCACGTCCATCGCGCGCAGCTCGCCCCCGTCGGTGCCGACATAGACATACCGCTCGTCGCAGACTGGAGTCGATCGTGGTGCGACGATGTGGTGGTTTGCCCCGTCGGCCGCGCAGGACCAGAGCGGATCGAAATGGTGGGCCGGCAACGGCGCATCAGGTGCCGCGTTCGAAAGGCCGAAATGCCGGCTGTTGAAGAGTGAGGAGACGGTGATCCCGTGCCGCCGCCGCCAGTCCTTCGAACGCCGGGCCTCGAAATCGACGACGACGAACACCCGGTCGATGCTTTTGCCGTACCCATCCAGCACCGCCCGCACCTTCTCCAGGCTTGCCGAGCTGTTGGTGAGGTCGTCGATGACGATCACCCTGTCCCCGGTGATGTCGCCCTCGATGTCGCGGGCGAGGCCGCTCGTCTTGCGTTCCTTGCGGATGACGAAGGCGTTCAGCCGGCTGTGGCGGCGTTCGGCTTCCAGCACGATGGCGGACAGGAGCGGGATGCAGGCGGATTCCAGGCCGCAGATCTGGAACGGCATTTCCGCGGCGAAGCGCTCCCAGAAGATCTGGGCGATGGCGGACAAGGCCCGTCCGTTCAGCAGGATCGGCCGCAGATCGATCAGCCAGCTCTGCTCACGCCCCTTGGGCGAAACGATCCGCTGCCGGTCGGCGGTGACGATTCCCCGGCTGCGGATCATCTCGTCCAGATGGTCAAGGCGTTCGTCCTGCGGGCTTTTGGCCATGGTGTCGCTCGTGATGTCGTGTGGATGTGTCGGGGGCAGTGCCGGCGCCACCGAAACGGCGCCGGCACCGATGGGGCTCACTGCCAGGCGGCGGCCAGTGACGGCTGCAGCTGCTGCTCCTCGTCCGCCGGCAGATGCTGGTCGCTTCCCGTCGGCTTGGGCAGCACCGCCATCGCGGTGACGAGTTGGTCGATGCCGCCACCGGACAGCGTCTTTCCATCCGCCGTCTGGAAGGCGATCATCCGGTTGGAGGCACTGCCATAGAACCCAGCCACCGTCAGGGTATCGGTGGAGCCGACGATGCTCATCACCAGATCGTTGCCCTGGTGCTGGAACCAGAGCTGATCGGTCGCGACCCCAGCCCCGACCAGTACCTTGTCGGACGTGGTGTCGGCGTGGACGGGATTGATCACGTCATGTCCGCCACCCCGGCCGAAGAGGTAGCTGTCGGCTCCATCGCCGCCGGTCAGGCTGTCGTCGCCGGCTCCGCCGTCGAGCGTGTCGGACCCGCCGTTGCCGGTCAGCGTGTCGGCCCCGTCGCCACCGGCCAAGCGGTTATCGCCGCCGTCGCCGGTCAGGCTGTCATTGCTGGACGAGCCGGTCAGGTTCTCGATGCCGGACAGCACGTCGCCCTGGGCGTCGCCGCCGGTTCCGGTCCCGGTCGCAAGGCTGACGGTCACCCCGGCGGTAGAGCCAACATAAGACGCAGTGTCGTTGCCCGCTCCGCCGGTCAGGCGGTCGGCGCCTGCCCCGCCGATCAGCAGATTGTCGCCGCTGTCGCCGGTGAGACTGTCGTTGCCGGACGAACCGGTCAGATTCTCAATGCCGGACAGGACATCGCCCTGGGCATCGCCGCCGGTTCCGGTGCCGGTCGCCAAGCTGACAGTCACTCCCACGGTGGAACCGGCGTAGGACGCCATGTCGCCGGTTCCGGCGCCGCCGTCGAGGGAGTCGGCTCCGGCTCCACCCAGCAGGGTGTCGTCGCCGCCGCCACCGGCCAGCGTATCATTGCCGCTGCCGCCCTTCAGGACATTGGCGTTTCCGTCGCCGGTCAGGCTGTCGGCATAGTTCGAACCGGTCAGGTTCTCAATGTTGGTCAGGGTGTCGCCGGCGGCCTCCCCGGCGGTTCCGGTTCCGGTCGCCAAGTTGACCGTCACCGCCGCCGCCGCCGCCGAATAGGAGGCGGTGTCGATGCCGGCACCACCGTCAAGACTGTCGGCACCGGTCCCGCCGGTCAGCAGGTCGTCGCCATTCCCGCCGCGGAGCGTGTCATTGCCGGCGGCACCGCTGAGGCTGTCATCGCCGGCTCCGCCGTCGAGGATGTTTGCCCCCGATGTGCCGGTGAGGCTGTCGGCATAGGCGGAGCCGATCAGGTTCTCCATGCCGCTGAAGGTGTCGCCCTGGGCGTCGCCGCCGCTGGCGGTGCCTGCGGTGAGATTGACGGTCACCCCGGTGGTCGACCCGGTATAGGCCGCCGTGTCGGTGCCGGCCCCGCCGGCGATGGCGTCGGCCCCGGCGCCGCCTTCCAGCGTGTCGTTGCCGTTGCCGCCGTCCAGATAATCGTCTCCGGCGTCGCCGTAGACGGAGTCGTTGCCGTCCGAAGCGAACAGGCTGTCGTTGCCGTCGCCGCCGTGCAGCAGGTCGTCGCCGCCGTCGCCGCTCAGCGTGTCGTTGCCGGCATCGCCATACATGCTGTCGTTGCCAGTCCAGCCGTACGCCTCGTCGTCTCCGGCCCCGAGAACCAGTGTGTTGTTCGCCGCGTCGGCAGTGATGTAGTCGCCGAAGGCGGAGCCGGTGAAGTTCTCGATGCCGGACAGGATGTCGCCTTGGGCGTCGCCGCCGCTGCCGACCGCTCCGTTGAGGTCGACACGCACACCGGCGGAGGAGCCCGCATAGGACGCGGTGTCGGTTCCGGTGCCACCAATCAGCGTGTCCGCCCCGGCACCGCCATCCAGCAGATCGTCGCCAGCTCCGCCCGTCAGAGCGTTGGCGCCACCGTCGCCGGTCAGCGTATCGGCGAAGGCTGAGCCAGTCAGGTTCTCGATGCCGGACAGAACATCTCCCTGGGCGTCGCCGCCACTGCCGGTTCCGGTCGCCAGATTGACGGTGACGGCTGCTGCGGAAGCCGCGTAGCTGACCGTGTCGTTGCCAGCGCCGCCATCAATCGTGTCGGCCCCTGCACCACCATCCAGCGTGTCGTCGCCAGCTCCGCCCGTCAGAGCGTTGGCGCCACCGTCGCCGGTCAGCGTATCGGCGAAGGCTGAGCCAGTCAGGTTCTCGATGCCGGACAGAGTATCTCCCTGGGCGTCGCCGCCGCTGCTGGTTCCGGTCGCCAGATTGACGGTGACGGCTGCTGCGGAAGCCGCGTAGCTGACCGTGTCGCTGCCGGCCCCGCCATCAATCATGTCGGCCCCTGCACCACCATCCAGCGTGTCGTCGCCAGCGCCGCCAGACAGGAAGTTGGTGCCGCCGTCGCCGGTCAGCGTATCGGCGAAAGCGGAGCCGGTCAGGTTCTCGATGCCGGTCAGAACATCCCCCTGGGCGTCACCGCCGTTGCCGACCGCCCCGTTGAGGTCAACACGTACACCGGCGGAGGAACCTGCGTAGGAGGCGGTGTCGGTTCCGGCCCCACCATCGAGCGAATCAGCTCCGGCTCCGCCAATCAGTACATCATCGCCGCTTCCGCCGGAGAGGCTGTCGTCGCCGCTTCCGCCCGACAGGGCGTTGGCGCCACCGTCGCCAGTCAGCGTATCGGCGAAAGCGGAGCCAGTCAGGTTCTCGATGCCGGTCAGAACATCCCCCTGAGCGTCGCCGCCGCTGCCCGTTCCGGTCGCCAGATTGGCGGTGACGGCTGCTGCGGAAGCCGCGTAGATAACCGTATCGATGCCGATCCCACCATCAATCGTGTCGGCCCCGGCACCACCATCCAACGTGTCGTCACCGCCGCCTCCCGACAGGAAATTGGCGTTCCCATCGCCGGTCAGCGCGTCGGCGAAGGCGGAGCCAGTCAGGTTCTCGATGCCGGAGAGGATGTCGCCCTGGGCATCGCCGCCGCTCGCGGTGCCGGTCGCGAGATTGACGGCGATGCCCAAGATGGACGCCGCGTAGCTGGCGGTGTCGTTGCCAGCGCCGCCGTCGATCGTGTCGGCCCCCGCACCGCCGGCCAGGCTGTCGTCGCCGTCGCCGCCCGACAGGGCGTTGGCGCCGCCGTCGCCGGTCAGACTATCGGCGAAGGCGGAGCCAGTCAGGTTCTCGATGCCGGTCAGGACATCGCCCTGGCCGTCGCCACCGCTGGCGGTGCCGGTCGCCAGATTGGCGATGACGGCTGCTGCGGAGGCCGCGTAGGAGACGGTGTCGGTTCCGGCCCCGCCATCGAGCGTATCGGCTCCGGCTCCGCCGGCCAGCACATCATCGCCGCTGCCGCCGTCAAGGCTGTCATTGCCGGTCCCACCGTCAAGGCTGTCGTTGCCGCCGCCGCCGGCCAATGTGTCGTTGCCGCCGCCGCCGGTGAGGCTGTTCGTACCGTCGTCACCGCTCAGGCGGTCGTCGAAGGCCGATCCAACGATGGCTTCCACATTGGACAGACGGTCGCCCTCGGCATCGCCGCCAAGCCCGGTGCCTGTCGTCAGATCGACGGTGACCGCCGCCATGGAGGCCGCGTAGTCCGCCGTGTCGGTTCCGCTGCCGCCATCGATCGTGTCGGCGCCGGCGCCGCCGATCAGCGTGTCGTTGCCGCTGCCGCCGGACAGGCTGTCGGCCCCGTCGCCCCCCTCCAGACGATCGTCTGCAAGGCTCCCCGACAGACTGTCGGAGAAGGCGGAACCGACGATCTTGCGGACATGCAGGATCACATCGCCCGCCGCGTCGCCGCGCGATCCCCGGCCGATGCCGGTCCCGTCGTCGAGCGTCACGGCCACGCCCGCCCCGGCGGCGGCGTAGCTGAGAGTGTCGGTTCCGCCGCCGCCGTCGATCGTGTCGGCTCCGGCGCCGCCGATCAGTGTCTCGTCGCCGCTGCCGCCGACCAGCAGGTCGTCCCCGCTGCCGCCGTCGAGGAGATTCGCCCCGGCACCGCCGACCAGAACGTCGCTGCCGTCCCCTCCCGACAGCGTGTCGTTGCCGTCATTGGCGTAGAGCGAATCGTCGCCGGTGCCGCCGTCGATGACGTCATTCCCAGCTCCGCCGTAGAGGATGTCGTTGCCGCTGCCACCGGACAGGCTGTCGTTGCCCGCTCCGCCGGAAAGCTGATCATCGCCCGATCCGCCATCGATGACGTCGTTGCCGGCCCCGCCATACAGGGCGTCGCCACCACTGCCGCCTGACAGGCTGTCGTCGCCGCCGCGCCCGACCACCAGATCGTCGCCCGATCCGCCGCGCACGCTGCCCGACGCCAAACTGCCGTAGAGCACGTCGTTGCCGGCTCCGCCGTCGATGCTGTCATGCCCCTGTCCGCCGGTCAGTATGTCCGATCCGCTGAGGCCTGCCAGCGACCGGTCGCCGGCAGGCCACCCTTCCTGACCAATGCCGTCAGGGATCGGCGGCAGCTCGTTCAGCAGTACGGTCGAGACGTAGGGGGTAAAGCCGCTGGCGAGCTGTTGCTCGTAGATCCGGCGGATCGTCGCGGTGTCGGACAGATCCCAATAATCGAGCGACATGACCTGCAAGCTGGGATTTGCCGCCCGTGCGGCGTTCAGCAGGTCGAGCGCCCACAGGTAGCTGCCCGGCGATTGCAGCCCGTGCCGCCCGGTCTTGAAGTCGTAGTCGGTGAAGATCGATTCGGCGAGCACCATGTCGACGCGGTCGCCCACCAGCGGCAACAGCTCGAAGCCGCGGTTCATCATCACCTTCAGCTCCGGGAAGCGGCTGCGGATGTCGGTCAGCAGCCGGGCGGCTGCCGCCATCGTGCCGGGATGGTCGGGTTCGAGGGCTGCCGCCTGGTCGAGGGTATCGTAGAACAGCCCCTGGAAGCCTTGCGAGACAAGGTCCGGGATCAGTTCATTCAGCACCTTGTCGTGCCACCAGCTGCTGCGCAGATCGATGACGTAGCTGTTCCAGACGTCGTTCTTCGAAACCACGGCACCGTTGGCGATCGCCTCCGGCAGATAGGTCTGGGTGGAGTCGATCTCCCCGAGGCTGATGTAGCCGAGCACGGTCTTGCCCTGCGCCTTGAGTGGGGCGAGGTCCGGGTGGAAGGAGGCGCTGAAGGCCAGCAGGTCGAATTTGGACAGGTCCGCCTGGGGCGCTCCCTGGGCATAGTAGACGGCGAAGCGGGTACCGACGGCGCCGGGCGCCGCGACGGTCGGCACCGCGGGGTCGCGCGCCGTGACGGCCAGCAGCTTGGCTTCCGCCGTGGCGAAGTCGTCGGGTAGGGGCGGGCCGCCCTGCGCCGTGACCGTGGCGTCCTGCGTCACCCGCCGCCCGACCTCGCTGGCCATCACGGTGCTGGCATCCTTGGCGAAGACGAAGCGTTCGACTTGGTTCTCGGCGCCATCGAACCAGCGCTTCACCGTGACGCGGACATCGGTGCCGGCAATGGCAACGACGAGGTCGCCGCCCTGCCGCTCGAACCGGGCGCGGGACGGATCGAGCGCGGCGTCGAAGACGACCCGGTCGCCCTCCAGGGCGTCGTGGACATCGTCAATTACGACCGTTCCAGCCGCGGGCCCGATGCGGTAGAGGTCGGACCCGGCGCCGCCGGTGAGCGTGTCGTTGCCGCCGCCGGCGGTCAGGGTGTCGTTGCCGCCGCCGCCCGACAGGTACTGGTCGCCGGTGGCGCCGGCACGCAGGTCGTCGTTGCCATCGCCGCCGTCAAGGCTGTCATCGCCGAGGCCGCCAGTCAGTGTATCGTTGCCGGCATCGCCGAACATCCGGTTGTCGCCGTCGAGCACCGTCTCGCTGTCGTCGCCGTCGCCGCCATGGATCAGGCTGTCGCCCTTGCCGGACAGCAGGCGGTCGTTGCCGCGGCCGCCGGTCAGCCGGTTGTTGCCGTTGCCGCCGTCCAGCATCGTCGCCACGTCGCTGGCGGTCAGTATGTCGTCGTAGCTCGACCCGATGACGTTCTCGATGCTGCGCAGGGTGTCGCCATCGGCGGCTCCGCCCGACGCGATCCCGCTGGCAAGATCGACCGTCACACCCACGGTCGAGACGGCGAAGGACACGGTGTCAGACCCTTCGCCGCCATCCAGCAGGTCCGCCCCCTGGCCGCCGGTGAGCGTGTCGTCGCCGGCACCGCCATGGAGCATGCTGCCATGGTCGGTGGCGGTGAGGTCGTCGGCGAAGTCGGAGCCGATCACGTTCTCGACATGAACGATCACATCGTCGGCAGCGAATCCGCCGCGCTGGCTGCCTTCCAGCCGGAGGTCGACCACCACGCCGGCGGTCGAGCGCTCGTAGGACACCGTGTCGTTGCCGCTGCCGCCATCGATGTCGTCATGTCCGGCACCGGCGATGAAGAGGTCATCGCCGTCGCCGCCGTCGAAGAAGCCCTTGGCGCTGACGGTCGCCGTCATGGTGTCGTTGCCGCTGCCGCCGTACAGATACTCGCGGCCGGTTCCGGCATACAGCCGGTCGTCGCCGTCGCCCGCCACGATGTAGTCGGAACCGCCACCGCCATAGAGCGTGTCGTTGCCGCTGCCGCCGTCCAGATAATTGTCGCCCGCGCCGGACACGTTGATCAGGTCGTCGCCGGCATCGCCGTTGACGACGTTGTTGCCGCTGCCGCCCTCCAGCCTGTCGTTCCCGGTTCCGCCGGACAACGCGTCGTTGCCGTCGCCGCCATAGAGCGTGTCGCTGCCGGCCCCGCCCTCCAGATAGTCGTTGCCGCCGCCGCCGCTCAGGACATTGTCGCCGCCATTGCCGAAGATGGCGTTGTCGCCGTCGGTGCCGGTGCCGTCGATGTTCGCGTCGCCGATCAGGACGAGGTCCTCGACATTGTCGGACAGGGCGTAGTCGACCGAGGCCTCGACCGTGTCCCGGCCCTCGCCGGCAAGTTCGACCAGCCGGTCGGTGCTGTCGTCGACGACATAGGCGTCGTTGCCCTTGCCGCCGATCATCACGTCGGCACCGGTGCCGCCGTCGAGATAGTCGTCGCCGTCGCCGCCCACCAGCTGGTCCTGGCCGTCGCCGCCCTTCAACCCGTCGTTTCCGGCCCCCGCGATCAGCAGGTCGCGGCCCTCGCCTCCCTCCATCCAGTCGTTGCCGTCGCCGCCGATCAGGATGTCGTTGCCGAGACCGCCGACCAGCATGTCGTTTCCGGCGTTGCCGCTGAGGATGTCGTCGCCGTTCCCGCCGTCGAGATAATCGTCGCCGTCGCCGCCGACCAGATAGTCGTTGCCGCCCTGTCCGTAGAGGCCGTCGTTTCCGGCCCCGCCGGAGAGGACGTCGTCGCCCGATCCGCCCAGCAGCTGGTCGTTGCCGGCCCCGCCTGCCAGGGCGTCGTTGCCGGTCCCGCCATTCAGGAAATTGTCGGCGTCGTTGCCGAACAGCCGATCGTCCGGATTGGCCTGAAGGACCTCCGTCGTTCGCTGCAGAGTCACGTCGGCGGCGCTGCCCTTCGATCCGTCGGCGCGGGTGAAGGTGGTCAGCCCATGCACCACGGTGCCGTCGCGCACCACCGGCGAGCCGGTGCGCGTCAGGTCGATGGCGGTGATGCCGCGGTCATCGAGCGACCGGAATTCGCCGGGATCGCCGGTGCCGTCGCCATTCACGTCCTGCCAGACGCCGAAGCTGCCCCAGTCGCGGTCGAGCGCGGAGAAGACGCCGTCACCGTTGGTGTCGAAGGCCGCGAGCCCCTCCAGGTCGGTCTGGGCCCCCGGCTTGTAGCGGACGAAGGAGATCTCGCCGGCTTGGTCGATCACCCCATTGTGGTTGGCGTCATAGGCCAGGAAGCCGTCATCCTTGCCAATCCAGGCCACATGCTCGCGCTTGCCGTCGCTGTTGAAGTCGAAGAAGGCATTCGAGTCCTTATAGGACAGGAGTTCAACACCGTCGCGGTCGAGATCGAGCACGACCGGACCGCCGTCACCGCCATCTCCGCCACCACCACCATCGCCACCGCCACCATCGCCACCGCCACCGCCACCGCCACCATCTCCGCCGCCACCACCATCTCCGTCGCCACCACCGCCACCGCCGCCGCCACCGCCGCCATCGCCGTCGCCGCCGCCATCGCCATCGCCACCGCCGCCACTGCCGCCGCCATCGCCGTCGCCGCCGCCATCGCCACCACCGTCACCGTCGCCGCCACCGTCACCAGCGCCGCCATCACCATCGCCACCACCGTCACCATCGCCGTCGCCATCGCCGTCGCCGTCGCCGTCGCCGTCGCCGTCGCCATCGCCATCGCCATCGCCATCGCCATCGCCGTCGCCGTCGCCGTCGCCGTCACCATCGCCGTCGCCGTCGCCGTCGCCGTCGCCGTCGCCGTCGCCGTCGCCGTCACCGTCACCGTCACCATCACCCGGCCCACCGCCTTCGCTGGGGCCGCTGCCTTCGCCAGGGCCACTGCCTTGGTTGCCGTCGTTGGAGGTGGCGCCGGCCGTGCCCGCGGTGCCGTCGGTATCGTCGCTGGAGGGGGAACTGTCGTCGTCGGTGCCGCCCGGCGTGCCGGGGCCGTCGTTGGAATGGTCGTTGCCGCCACCAAGGTCGAGGCTGGCCTCCTCCTGGTGCCGGGGCAGGTCGACCACCACGGTCATTTGGCTGGACTGGCCAGCCGCATCGACGACGCGAACCGTGAAGGCGTCCTTCATGGCTTGCCCCTCCAGTGGGGTCAGCCGCCAGTGGCCGTCGGCACCGATGTCGAGCTGCGCATGGCGCGGCGCGTTGACCACCTCGAACCGCAAGGTGGCAGCCGCGTCGTCGACATCCGATGCGATGAAGCGCCCGGCGACCGGATCCTCCTGCAGTCGGGGAACGAAGCGCTGCGTGTCCGGATCGAAGTCCATCACCGCTTCGCCGGTGAACGGGTCGAAGACCGGCACGAGATCATGGCGGACCGACAGCATCGGGGCGTCGTCGATCGCGGCAACCTCGACCTCGACGGTCCCCGTCGCGTGGTGCCCAGCCCCGTCGCCGACGGTGTAGGTGAAGCCGGCATGTCCGGCGAAATTGGCGTCGGCGAGGAAACGGATCCTGCCGTCCACGATGGCGACGGAACCGTGCTGGCCGCCGCCGACGCTTTCCAGGGTCATCGTGGCGCCGCTGCCCGAGGCGTCGTTGCGCAGAAGCTGTTCCGGCGCCAGCAGGGTCTCGGAATCCTCCACAGTGTTGATCACGTCGCCGCCGGCGGACAGGGGGCCGTCGGTACCGACTATCCCCAGGGAGCGCAGGTCGCCGACCTGGGTCACCAGCACGCGTTGCCGGCCGTCCTCCCCGGCCTCATAGACGCCGCCGTTGAGCGCCTCGGTGAGGTATCCGGAGGAGACCGCGCCCAGATTGGCGGCGGCCATCGTCTTGACCGCGCCGTTCTGGACGAAACTGCCGGTGGCGATGTCCAGTTCAGTGATCCCGGCCTCGGCCAACCCCGTCAGCTCGAAGGGCTGGGCGGTGCCGTCGACCGTGACGTCGCGCCAGACCTTCATCTGCAGATAGGCCGGGTCGGCGACGGTGATGCGCCCGTCGCCGTCGGCGTCGAACTCGCGCAGGGCGGCTAGGCCGCGCGCCGAGGAGCCGACCCGGCCATCGGACAGCAGGTCTCGCCCGCGGTCGATGCGGCCGTTGCGGTCGCGGTCGATCACCAGCATGCCGTCGCGTGGGTTGACCCAGTCGGTCTCCTCGGCGAAGCCGTCATCGTCGACGTCGAACAGCACGCCGCTCTCGGCTCGCGGCAGCGTGTGGATGCCGTTGCCGTCGAGGTCGAGCAGGATCGGGTTGAAGGATTCGGTGTCGTCCGGCGTGCCGGCGAGCCCACCGGCCTTGGCGGCGCGCTGCACCGTGGTCAGCCCGGCGTCGGCGTCGCCGCGCTGCCACTGCATTATGGCGGTCAGCACCTCCCAGGTCGGCGCGATGGCGCCGGCCGCGACGGCGCCGGACAGGAAGGCCTGGCCCAGCGTCTCGAAATACTCGGGCGAGCCGACCTCGGCCCCTTCGCGGTTGCCTTGGCTGTCGAACAGCTTGGCGACCTCGGCGCCCGTGCCGGGGTCCTTGACGAACAGCTCGAAGCGGGTACCGTCGACCAGCAGAATGCGGGGCAGCCGTTCGGGGATGAAGCCGTTGGCGCCGCCCAGCTTGTCTGCGTAGGTCTGGAGCGCGCCGAACATGCGCGACAGCGTGTCGTGGGTGATCCGGTCGCCCCTATCGGTGCCGGTCGCGGCAATGGCGACGCCCGTGCCTGTGCTGTCGTGGACGAAATGGGCCTCGCCGGTCGGCGTCGGCGGCTTCTTATGGCTGAACAGCGACTCCACGATCTTGAAGGCGGCATAGACCCAGCCGACGTAGGGGACCTCCATTGCCGCCAGGACAGCCGTCGCCGTGGTCGCGGCGGCGTCGATGTATTTACCCTGGCCAAGCTCGATGATGGCGTTGACGTAGGGCAGCGCGCTGCCGATCCCGTCGGCGAGATCATTGATGGCGTCGAGCGCGCTTTGCGTGCCGGCCAGCGTCTCCGCCGCCTCGCCGGTGGTGGCGCCGCTCGCCACCAGGGCGTCGATCTGGCTCTGCATCAGGTTCTGGGTGATGGAGAGCGCCTGCTGGGTCACCGCCAAGCCGGACGCGGTGGCCTGCAGCACATTGCCGTGGTCGATGGCGTCGATAAAGCCGCGGACGCTGTTGACCAGCGCCACGGCGCTGCCGGCAGCGCCAAACGTGCCCGCCAGCGCGGCGTCGCTGTCATGCGACAGGTAGCTGGCGATGTCGAAGCCGGCCTGGGCGATGTACAGCGGGTTTCCGCTCTTCAAGCCCTGGATCAGGTCGGCAACGGAGGTCAGCGCCTGGGTGGGGCTCTTCAGCGCCCAGGGGGACGGAGTCGCCGTACCGTCCGCCGCCGGTGGGCGGTATCCGGTGGCGCTGGTGGCGTCGAAGCCGTTCAGAATGCGGTCGATGCTGGCGTCGCCATCGGTCAGCGTATCCTGCGGTTCCGCGATCAGTGTCGCAGGGGTGACACCGGACTTGTTCAGCGCTGTCGCCAGCAGCTCCGCGTCCAGCGGCGTCTCGCCGTTGATGTTCGCGACCTGGATCAGTTGAAAGCCGTTGTCCTTGTCGAAGGTGAATTTGAAATCGGCACTCAGCTGTCCGGAGCTATAGCCGACGATCCAATTGTCCAGGTTAGGGACGCCGCCAGTTCCGGACGTCAGGTAACCGCTTTGCAGGATGGTTTCCGGCGATCCGTTGCCGGCTTCCATCGCGGCAGCCAATTCGGCCCTGGCGGTTTGCGACAGCGTGATCCCGGACAATCCGTCGAAATGGATCGATCCGACGCTGTCATAGCTGAAGTTCAGCCTTGCCGGCTGTCCGCCGACCGTGGTGGGAATGGTCCAGCTTTGGGTGCCGGCCGTGCCCAGTCGTCCAAGGGCGACGGCCGTGGGAACCCCTGCGGCGAACTCGATGATTTCGCCTTGCGAGCCCGGTCCGCTGCCGTCCTGCCCTTCCGTGAGCGTGACGATTCGCCGGATATTGCCCTGGCTGTCGAACACAGCGACGGAGGTGTTGGGGAAGTCTCCGTTCAGCTTACCCGCGATGTCGCTGTAATCGCCGGATGCAATCGCTTCGGCGAGTGGGGCCGGGATCGGCTCCCCATTGAACGAGGCCAGCCTGACGACGCCGCTTCCCGCTGCATTGGGGTCCGGAATGACGATGTCGCCCCCAAGAACGAAGGGGCTTGGGAGCACGGGGGTATGGTCATCCGGGTCGCGTTGCTTCTGGAGCCGTTCGAGCCGGACGCCGCGCTCTTCGTTCAAGCGTGAAATCGTGGCCGGATCGGTTACGGGGGTGACCGATTTAATGCCACCGAGGTCGACCTCCTGGCTCCAGCTTTGATCGACTTGCTTATAGACATAAATCCCATAGAGGGAATTTGGGTTCGTATAATCGTCGGGAACTGATACGGACTTATGCCATGCTGTGCCAACGTCATAGATCCACTGCGCGGTTTTCAAATCAAAGCCGCTTGTTACACTGCCGATTGTATCAACGATGCGGTCAAATCCATAGTTCTTGCTGTTCAACATATAAGACCAGACACCCTCCACGGCAGTCTGACCGCCAACATCCAGTGCCTTGTTCAGCAAAACATATGGAGTCCAGGCTTCTCCTGAAAGACCGATGGTTGAAAAAGCTGTCGAATGGCTATTCTTGACATCGCTTGCTCCGAGGTTCAATGCATGATCAGTGTCATTTTGTTCAAAATACCTCGTTCTTCTCGTTAGATCGTCCTGTATAAGCTTGACCCCAAAGTCTTCCCATTGCCTAGAAGTTACAGTCACGCCAATTGATTCGGCGTAATTCTGGGAAAAATAGTTCGCGACTCTTCCTGCTATATTGTCATTTCTGACAACGGAAAGGGCTAGAAGTCCATATCCGTCGTTGCCAGGAATATTGGCCAGATAGTTCCAGTAAGCAGACCTATTGCCGTCGTTGGCATATCTGGTTAAGATTTCCAGATCGAATTTCGTGATTCCAGCCATTTCTGATTGCCCTTTGATTAATGATTAATTGTCGCTGTTCTTGGTGGCAGTTGCCGAGATTATGGCTTCTGTAAAATCTTGTATTTCTCTCCAGTCTTTTAGAAATTTTCTTCTGTATATAAGGCGAGCGTTGAGGTTGTAACCGTCATCTTTGAAATAATGATCGCAATATGGAACGGGAACAATGTTCCTTCCATTCAGCAATGATTCGTCAGGGTCAAGGGAAAAATCAGTTGAGCATTTTATTAGAACAACTACGTCGCCATTTTCATTTTCTTTATAATAATAATCGTGCCAATTTGATATCTCAAACTTATCTATCTCTCCGTTTGTGATCCTGGATGGGTTATTAGCCATAATAAACTTTTTTAGCATCTCAATATCTATCACCTTTCTCGTCAGTCCATATATGTCACTTGCGGGTGTCATTTCTTCAAAACTTTCTGGGGTCTTTCTCCAGCCAGCGCGATATTCGGCATCGCCGCGCAGGCGGTTGAGGAATCGCGCGCGGCGGCTCGCGTCCTTGAAGAAGTCGATTTCGATGGCGATTTTCCTGCCGCCGCCGGGAGCCTTGAACTCGGCGTCATTGCCGGCGTGACGTGGCTCCAACCCGGGCCAGAGCGCCTCAAGTCGAAAATTGCCTTCGATCTTCCCGGCTTTGCTGCTAGGCCCCAGATAGCCTTCGGGAATGCGGAACCGCAGTCCACCATTCTCGAACTCCCAGACCCTCCCCGCCAGCGGGGAGGCCGGATCGAACATTCCCGGCGGCAGCGCATCGGCACTGCAAGGGATGGCGCCGACGCTCGCAAGAAGAACGATGGCGACCATTCTCGACGCCATGACGGACAGGGTCCGCCGGGTATCCGTCAAGGCTCCGCCACCGGCCACGACCGGCGCTACCGGCGCCGTATGCCGCTTACCGTTCACGCAACACCTCCTGCCGATAGCGCAGCATCGGCGACAGCACATAGTCGATGATCTTCCGGGTGTCGGTCTTGATCTCGGCCGTGACAGCCATGCCAGGCACGAGATTCACCATATGACCGTTGACCGCCAGTTGAGTCTCGCTGAGCGCGATGCGGGCGGTGTAGACCAGATCCTGCGGCCCGGCCGGCATGCCGTTGGCCGACGGGGCCGCCGCCGCGCTCCCCTGTCCGCTCCGGTCGCGCGGCACCGCGTCCTGCGACAGGCTCTGCACCGTCCCGTGCAACAGCCCGTATTTGGTGAAAGTGAAGGTGTCCACCTTGATCTCCACCGGCTGGCCCGGCGCGATGAAGCCGATGTCCTTGTTCTGCAGCGTCGCCTCGACCTCGATCCGGCTGTCGGCCGGCACGATCGACATCAGTGGCTGGGCCGGCGTCACCACCCCGCCCAACGTCGTCACCTGAAGCTGCTGCACCGTGCCGTCAACCGGGCTCGTCAGGCTTTGCAGCGCCGCCCGCTGTTCGGCCTTCACCAGCTCCTGCGCCAGGGTCGCGGCCTTCTGCCGGACCTCTGTCAGGTCGTGCAGCACCGTGCGCTGGAACTCGGCCTCGGCCTGCCGGCGGGCTTCGCCGGCGGCCTCCAGCGCCGCCTTCGCCTCCGACAGCCGGCTCCTCTGCACGGCCAGATCCTTCTCCTTGTCCACCAGATCCTGCCGCAGTTCCAACCAAGCCATGCGAGAGCCAACCTCGTGGTCGGACAGGGTCTTGCGCGCCTCCACCCGTTCCCGCAGGATCGGCACGACGGCGCCCAGCCGGTCGATGGTCGCGAGCGCGGTGTTCAACTCGCCCGTCTTCTGGCTTTCCTGCCGCTCCAGCCCGCCCAGCCGCGCCCGGTGCTCCGCCAGCGCGTGGAGAAGCTGGAGCCGGTGCAGCCCGACGACCGAGGCGTCCGCTCCGGCGGGCGGCTGGAAGCGGTCCTCGCGGCCGGCCGACGCGGCCTCCAGCCGGGCGACGTCCAGCCGGGCGGCCAGCAATTCGCCGGCCAGCCGATCGCGCTCCGCCGCGCTGGTCGTCGGGTCCAGTTCGATCAGCACGTCGCCGGCGCGGACCGGCTGGCCTTCCTCCACCCGGATGGCGCGGACGATGCCGCTCTCGAAGGGCTGGATGGTCTTGGTGCGGCCGCTGGGGATCACCTTCCCGGTGGCGATCGCGACGACGTCGACCTCACCCCAGCAGGCCCACGCCACCGCCAGAGCGAAGAAGGCGCAGATCGTCATCGCCACTGCGCGGCCGAGCGGCGAGGCCGGCGTCTCCATCAGTTCCAGCGCCGCCGGCAGGAAGGCGCGCTCGTCGGGCAGTCTCCCGCCAGCCCGCGTCGGGAAGGGTAGGATCCTACCCGCCATGGGCGAATCCTCCCGCCTGGACGCGGTGGAGCCGGGCGTAGCGGCCGTCGCGGGTCAGCAGCTCGTCATGGGTGCCGTCCTCGACAATCCGCCCTTGCTCTACGGTGACGATCCGGTCGGCATGCCGCACCGTCGACAGCCGGTGGGCGATGATCAGCACCGTCCGCCCCTGGCAGATCCGGCGCATGTTCTGTTGCACGATCTGTTCGCTTTCATAGTCCAGGGCACTGGTCGCCTCGTCGAGGATCAGGATGCGCGGGTTGCCGACCAGTGCGCGGGCGATGGCGATGCGCTGGCGCTGGCCGCCGGACAGAGCCGCGCCGCGCTCGCCGACCACCGTCTCGTAGCTCTGCGGCAAGCCGAGGATGAAGTCATGGGCGCCCGCCAGCTTCGCCGCCTCGGCCACCCGTTCCAGCGGCATCGCCGGGTCGGACAGGGCGATGTTCTCGCGGATGCTGCGGTTGAACAGGACGCTCTCCTGCAGCACCACGCCGACCTGCCGGCGCAGCCAAGCGGCGTCCACCATGGCGAGGTCGACGCCGTCCACCAGCACCCGGCCGCTTTCCGGCACGTAGAGCCGTTGCAGCAGCCGGGTCAGCGTGCTCTTGCCCGAGCCGGAGGAGCCGACGATTCCCACCGTCTGCCCGACGCCGACGCGCAGCGACAGATCCTTGAGGATCTCCGGCCCGTCGAGCCGGTAGCGGAAGGTGACGTGCTCGAAAGCGATGTCGCCGCGGATCGGCGGCGGCGATGCCCGACCGCCGCCATATCCCGGTTCGGCTGGCGTGTTGAGGATGTCGCCGAGCCGGTCGACCGAGACGCGGGCCTGCTGGAAATCCTGCCAGAGCTGGGCGAGCCGCAGCACCGGCTGCGCCACCCGACCGGCCAGCATGTTGAAGGCGACCAGTTCGCCGACGGTCAGCCCGCCGTCGATGACCAGCCGGGCGCCCCACCAGAGGGTCGCGGCGCCGACCAGCTTGGACACGAACTGAACCGACTGGCTGGCCCAGGTGCCGAGTGACTGCACGCGGAAGCTGGCGCCGACATAGGCCGACAGCAGATCCTCCCAGCGGCGCTGCATCTGCGGTTCGACCGCCATCGCCTTCAGCGTCTCGACCGCCGTGACGCTTTCGACCAGGAATGCCTGGTTCTCGGCGCCGCGTGCGAACTTCTCGTCGAGCCGGCGCTTGAACAGCGGCGTCACCCCGGCGCTCAGGGCGAAATAGACCGGCAGGCTGCCGACCACCACCCAGGTCAGCGCGGCGGAATAAGTGAACATCATCGCCAGAAAGACAACGGTGAAGAGCAGGTCCAGCACCAGCGTCAGTGCCGACCCGGTGAGGAACTGGCGGATGCTCTCCAGTTCGCGCACGCGGGCGACGCTGGAGCCGGCGCTGCGGGTCTGGAAATAGCCGATCGGCAGGGCCAGCAGATGGCGGTAGAGCCGGGCGCCCAGTTCGACGTCGATGCGGTTGGTGGTGTGGGAGAAGATGTAGCTGCGCAGGCCGCCGAGCACGGTTTCGAACAGGCCGATCGCCGTCAGGCCGATCACCAGCACGTCCAGCGTCGACAGGCCGCGGTGCACCAGCACCTTGTCGGTGACCACCTGGAAGAAGAGAGGGGAAACCAGCCCGAAGATCTGGAGGAAGAAGGAGGCGACCAGCACCTCCGACAGCACGCGCCGGTATTTGCCGACCGCCGTCAGGAACCAGCCGATGTCGAAGCGACGCCCGAGATCCGACAGCGAAGCCCGGCGCGCGAACAGCAGCAGCCCGCCGTTCCAGACCGCCTCGAAGGCGTCGCGGTCCATCAGGGTGGGACGGCCAACCGCGGGGTCCTGGACCAGCACACGCCCGCCTTCCGCCAGTTGGGCGAGGACGAGGAAGGTTCCCTGGCGGGTCATGGCGATGGCGGGCAGTGCGATCCCGGCCAGCCGGGCGAAGCTGGTGTCGATCCGCTTGGCCTTCAGCGAGCACGCCTTCGCCGTGCGCAGGATGTCCTGCACGCCAATGCCGTGGACCGTACCGGTCTGGTGTCGAATCTGCTCCGGCGTTGCGGCCACCGCATGGAAGCGCAGCATCATCACCAGACTGATCAGTCCGGTGTCGACCGGCTCGGTCGAAGCCGCCACGGGTGCGGGCGCGGGGCGGAGCGGATTGGAGGGCATGGGGGAGGCTGGTCTATCCAAGTGAAAACCAAATGTGCGGGACCATCGGCCGCGGCAAAGTCCGCTGTTGCCGGGGAAGACATAAAATTTCTAAGCGAGGAATTTTGTTTCAAAGTGCGAGTTTTAAAATGTGCTGGATTTGTCATCCACGGTTGTTGGTGGTTGTGATCTCATGATGCTCTATTTCCTTTTTGTATTATCAAGAGTCTCAACTTCCCGCAACGCACGGATTTCAGATTAATTCGATTTAATGTTATCAAAAACTCGGTGGGGTACTGAGGGATGAATCGTCGGGATGGGATCGATGCAGGCAAGGGGGGTGTTCTGTCGATTGTCGCGTTACGCGCGGGCTAGCGATGCAGGGAGGCTAAGTCGGCTGCAGAACCGATATCGTGGACATCCAACCCGACGGCCAACCGGCGCACCATGGTGGGGATGGAGTCTTCGGCGAAGCGCAGCACACTTTATACGGGAATTCTCAGGTCCCCGCAGGCCGGCGATCATGGCGCGCTACCTTGCCGCGATCAGCTCAATCTGCCGCACGGTCGGCCGCAGGAACTCTTACCGGCCCTGGATCGTGACGCTGGAGCGGCGCGGCGCGGGCACGCACGCAATGTGAACTCCGAGCGTCAGCAGGTGGCGCTAACCAACGTGGCGCTGGCGGTACGATACGGGATCCAAATCGGCCTGGAAGCTAAGAGTGCGGATCAGAACCAGTCTGAGGTTGAGGAAAATCAAAGCCTTCAGCGCATCAGAACCGGGTTTTGATAGGCACTCTAAGCCTGCAAGAGCTGGAGCGTGCAGCATCGGTACAATTCGGCATTTCAATGCACGGGTGTGCGTGAATGAATAATCATTGACTGGTCAATTCATGGTCAATGACTTGAATTTCCTCAGACCCGTTGCCGATGTCCTTGCCATCTCGTGTCCATATGTCCGCATCCGTTCCTCTGGGTGCTCGATTGCTGCTCGATCCGATGGCGCGGCCCGGCGCTCCGGCGCTGGGCCGCGCCTCCCTCCCAAATTTTTCGCTCCGTCGCAAGCGCGCGACGTCCGTCTCTCCCATGTCCCCCATAGGATTTGGAGGAGAGGGTTCCACGATGACGACACCGAGCTTCCGGGATGCCCGCCGGGCCGTGCAGGCCGTAGCTAAGGCCACGGTGCGCGATCAGGTACGTGCTCATCTGAAGGACATCCGCAAGGCGCGCCAGGACGGCGACTCCTGGGCAGTGATCGCCGCGACGCTGGATAGCCTCGGGGTCCGATGGAAGTCCGGAGCGCCCATCGATGGTGCGGCGCTTTGCCGGATCGTTGGTGACGTCGAGCGTCTGGACCACGGCATCCGCCGCCATGTCGGACGACCGGGTCGGACGCACCCGTCCGCCGCTCCGATGATGCCGCACTGCGAGCAGGGCAACATGGCGGAATGGCAGAAGGACGGCATCCCCATCGCTCAACTTCGACCGCTCGCTCCTTCGGTGCCGGACCGGATTGCCGACACCAGCGACCTTGAGCATCGCCTCATGGAACTGCATCAACGGCGGCCGAAGGTGGCGCCGCCGGTGAGAAAAATCACCAAATAGGCAAAAATTTGTTTTCGCCCCCGGTTCGTTCTCATTGCGCCGTCGGAAATCCGACTCCAGGTCCCAAGCAGGGAGGTGCGCTGATGCCGCCCCCTCTTGGAAGGAGGTCATGATGACCAAGCGCATGGACAGCACCCCGACGGACCTGACCACCTCGACCGAAACCCCCGCAGTCCCCTTCATTGAGCACCGGCCGCTGGTGGTCATTGTCGCCAACCAGCGCGGCGGCGTCGGCAAGACGACCATCGCTTCCGCCATCGGCGAAACGCTGATCTCCCGTGGCGCCGGGGCGGGGTACATCGAGATTGAGTCAAGTCCGCGGCTGTCGCTGATCTACGGCGACGCGGTCCACCTCGTGCAGCCGACATCGCTGCAGGTGGCCGCCGAAAACCCGTCCCGGGCCTTTTCAATTTACGACGAAATCACGGATCGTACCGTGGAGGGCGACATCATTATCGATGTCGGTGCGAATGAGATTGGCCCCTTCGCCGAGTGGGCGGAGGCGTCACTCTTCGCCGAGGACGTGATGAATCGGGGGCACCGCCTGCTCCTTGTCGGTGTCGCGACCGCGGAGCGGGAGGCGATGGCCGGGGCGCTGGATGTGCTTTACCACAAGTGCACGTCATTCCCAGGGGCGGAGCGCTTCTTGGTGCTCAACGGGGCAATGGGAGGCGGCTTCGACGACTGGTTTGATCTCCGAGCCATGGAAGCCGACGGGATCCGGTTGGTGCCCTTCCCGCGGTGCCTGAGCGATATGTGGCGGATCGTCGATGGCAAGCGGCCGATGCGCTTGGCCAAGGCCCTGAAGCTCACCCGGGCCGATCTCGAGGAGGATTACGGCTTGACGCGGGCCATGTCCGCCCGTGCCGTCAGGTCCTACGCCGACTGGGTGACCAAGGTCATGACCGTGATCAGCGGCACGCTGATCGAGGAGCGGGGGACGGTCTGACATGAGCGAGGCTGGCGGCATGATCCCGCATCACCTCTTCACCAAGGCGATGACGAGCCATCTGGCGGAGGTCGAGTGGGCCGATATGCGGGAGCGGGATCGTCTGATCCGCCACATCCGCAGCCTGCCGCCAGCCGAACGCCGTATCTATCTTTGTAGCGATGAGGAGGCCTTTGTGCTGTCGGCTGCTGACCGGCGGGACCTTATGGTAGAGAGTAACGCCGAATCCGAAGCCTTATTCAGCGCCTTGCTGCGGCGGGAGAGCTGGAGAGAGGTGCTCGCTTGGGCCAGCCTTCTCGCGGTTGCCGGCATCCTTGCGATGATGTCAGGCGGCCTGGTGCAGGTGTCGGCGGCGCTCGATCAGGCGCGTGCCGAAGGACTGCTGCCCTTGCCGTCCGAGTACCAAGTTGCATTGCAGCGGATCAAGGAAATCGGAGCAGTGAAATTTACCGATATGCCCCTTGCCGAACTGCAGCAGAGAGTGGAGATGCCCAGACAAATGCTCGAGGTGTGGCAGCGCCTGGAAGTGAGTGACGCGGCTTCTCCAGCCGATAAGAATAAACGAGAACAGGTACGCATCAGCGGCGTTGGGATGTTTCTTTATGCTGTCAACGTGCCGAACCCCCGTGTCCAGCAGCGAGGTGTTGATCTATTGGCTGATCTTTTCGCTAGCCCGGAGAAGAGGGGACAAATTCTTGACGACTTGTGTCGTGAAAATCGCACGCTACAAAAATAGGTTGAAGGGGAAGTCGTTTGATGCCGCGGTTATCGTGATCATCGTCAGCGACGATCCTCCTCGCCGTTCAGCACCAATCCAAGCTTGGCTTAGGTTGACGCCTGACGTCCTGTCTGCCGCTCTTTGTGGGCAATCTCGGGCAACCGTAGCGACGTGCTCATCGGTGTGCTGACATCGAGGACTCGGGGAGCCGGGCGAGGCATGCGAACTTGATACGAGGGCAGCAGATGTACCTGCGGCGTGAATGGGCTGCTAACTCCACGCCTTCGCGGGCGTAGATGGCCGATTGCCGATAAAGCGGCAGGTGATCGCAGTGTTTTGCGATCAGCATATGCGCCCGCAGCCCGGCCGAGGGCAGGCCGCGCTTGATGGGTAACGACGGCATCGGCGCCTGAACCATGCCCTCGCAACACCGGCACGACAGCGCCGGGCGGATGTGGCGGATCACGGCGAAGCGCGCCGGGATGTAATCCAGAACCTCACGGACATCCTCGCCCACTTGGCGCAGGGCGCCTCCGCAGGATGGACACGCATCATGTGGGGCGGGCACAATTTCGGTGCGCGGCAGGTGCTCCGTAAGCGGAGCGTGATCGTACCGGATCAGGCGTTGACGGCGGGCTTCCAGTTCCAGGGAAGTAGATCGGCGAGGCGTGCGGCGGGGTAGCCGTTCACCATGGTAAGCGTTGCGTGACGACACATCCGACGTGAACGTGGTTCATGAAATATTCCGCTGGTCGCAGCTCAGCGGGGTAAGAGGATGTCGGATCAGGATCTGGAGAGCTATTGGCACGGTCATGTCGAGGCCTGGAAGGGCAGCGGGCTGACGCTGAAAGCCTATGCTGAAGCCCATGGAATTGGGCGGTGGGCTCTGGGCCGGTGGTCACGCCGCTTTGCCGCTGCGGAGGAGGTGAGCGCTCGCCGTCATAGGGATAGTCCTGGTGCTGTCCCTATGACGGCGAGCGCTCCCTTGGTGATGGAGATCGTCGATGTGGCACCCCGCCGGCGGTACTGGTCGCAGTCGGAGAAAGAGCAGCTGGTGGCGGAAACCTGCGAGCCGGGCGTGAGCGTGTCGCTGGTCGCCCGCCGGCGCGGGGTCGATCCCAGCCTGCTGTTCCGCTGGCGTCGCCAGATGCTCACTCCGGCCGAGCCGCCGCCCGTCTTCTCACCGGTGGAGGTGGCGGACACCACGCCGGCTCTTCCCTTCACGCCGCCAACTCCCTGCGGTGCCGGCATGATAGAGATCGAGTTGGCCGGTGGACGGCGGCTGCGGGTCGGTCGGGATGTCGATGCCGAAGCCTTGCGCCGGGTGATCAGCGTGCTGGAGCGGCCATGATGCTGTCGATCCCGGCCGGTGTGCGCATCTACTTGGCGCTGGAGCCCTGCGACATGCGCCGCGGCTTCGATGGACTGGCCCTGCTGGTGCAGCAGGCCCTCGGCAAGGACCCGTTCTGCGGCCACCTTTACATCTTCCGAGGGAAAAATGCTGGACGCGTGAAAATTCTCTACGCCGATCAGAACGGCCTGTGCCTGCTCGCCAAGAGGCTGGAGCGTGGCCGTTTCGTTTGGCCAACCACCCGCACTCCGGGCGGCACAGTGGTACTGACGCCGGCGGAACTGTCCTTGCTTCTGGAGGGACTGGACTGGCGTCACACCGTGCCGGTGTCGCGGCCGACCGCAGCGGGATGAATGGGAGAAAAAGCGAGGAAAACCGCGGGCTTGGCTGGCCTGGACCCGTGATCCGAGGTACAATTGGCCATGCGCTTCGACCTCGACAACCTGCCCGCTGATCCGGCCCTGCTGCAGCAGATGGTGCGCGATTTGGCCGAGGTCGTAGAGCGCCAGAAAGCCGATCTGGCGAGCTATGCGGGAAACTGGGTGACGGGCCGATCAGGCGGCGTGCTGTGATGTGGTGTCGGTGACCTCGATTCCGTCGCGGAATGTGACGCCGCGGATGACCTTGGGCAACTGGTTTTCGCCCTGGAGGCGTCGCCAGCTTTTCGCGGCGGCGGAAACCAGCTTGAACACCATCAGCTTGGCGGTGTCCTGCGAGAGCGCTCCCTTGGTGCGGAAGGTTCGGTGCCGGACGGTGGCGAACACGCTCTCGATGGGATTGCTGGTCCGGATGTGGTCCCAGTGTTCGGCCGGGAAGTCGTAAAAGGCGAGCAGCGCGGCGCGGTCTTTGGTCAGACACTCCACCGCCTTGGCGTACTTGATCTCGTATTTCTTCACGAAGGTCGCCATGGCGGTTTCCGCGGCGGCGCGGTCCGGGGCCATCCAGATCTCCCGCAGGTCCTGCTTCATCGCCGGCTGCACCGCTTTGGCTACCTTGTTCAGAACATTGGCAGTTTTATGCACCCAGCAGCGTTGCTGCCGGGTGGTGGGGAAGAGCTCCTCCAGCGCCTTCCAAAAGCCGAGCGCTCCATCGGCGACCGCGAGTTCCGGGGCGATGGTGAGGCCGCGCGCCCGGATGTCCACCAGCAGTTCGCGCCAGCTTTGCGCGCTCTCGCGCACGCCGACCTGGAAGCCGACCAGTTCCTTGCGGCCTTCCGGCGTGGCGCCGATGATCACCAGCATGCACTCGGCCACCGGCTCCATGCGGGCCTGGAGGTAGACGCCATCGGCCCAGACATACACGTAGCGCCGGGCCGACAGGTCGCGCCGTTGCCAGCGTGCGTAGTCGGTCGCCCACTCCTCCTTCAGCCGGCCAATCACCGAGGGCGACAGGTTCGGGGCGTCCTTGCCGAGCAAGGCGCTCAGCGCCTCCTGGAAGTCGCCGGTGGAGACGCCGCGCAGATAGAGCACCGGCAGAAGGGCGTCCGGGCTCTTGGTCCGCCGAGCCCAACGGGGCAGGATCGCCGAGGTGAAGCGGACCCGCTCGCCAGCCTCGGCGCCGCCACGGTCGCGCACCTTGGCGCGGCGCACCGGCACCGGCCCGATCCCGGTCTGGATCGTCCGTTCAGGACCATGGCCGTGCCGCACAACCCGCTCGCGGCCGTCCGGCAACGTGACCTCCTTCATGGAGGCCAGGAAGCTCTCCACCTTCGCTTCGATCGCCTGTTCCAGCAGCCGGCGGGCGCCGGCGCGTAAGATCGCCGTCAGCGGGTCGTCGATCTCCTCCGGCTGACGCAGCCGGACAACCTTGCTATTCTCATCCATGGCGTATCGCTCCCTCGTGGAGGTTCGGGCAGGTTTCGTCACCCACCTCGATACGCCGCCCTCTTCAAACCGTCATCACCCACTTTCCCGAATAGCTCCGCCCAATGCTCGACCGGCAGCGCGGAAGATGCTGCCAGCCGAGCAGCCTGGCTTGGGCCTTGCGGAGGCGGCTGTTTCGGGCGGCGCCTGAGCCAGACGTTCTGTAGCACGTCTCAGTCGGGCGGTCTGCCCGACAGCTCCAAAGGCGCTCTCATATGGATGGTTCGACGGCGCTTTCCTGCGAACCCATCGCACAGCTGCAGTGAACGCGCAGGCAGGACACCAAGCCATCTCCATCAGCACCGCTCAACACCGCGCCGAAGGCGTGCTCCGCAACGTAGTGGGCTGTGGCATAGGCGGAGGCGTCCTGATCCAGCGCAGGGACGATGATGAACGCGGCATGGGCTCTGCGGTCGCGATGGCGCAGGGCATCGCGGTAGACGTGCAGGTCGCGCAGCGCGTCATGCACGGCGGCGCGGCTGGCGCGGTATTTGGCGTCGAGGATCACCCAGCCGTGGCAGTCGCCGTCCGTCTCGAACACGATGACGTAGTCGGGACGGAGCTCCCCGCTCAGGCTGCGCCATATCTTGGGCTTGCCGGAATACGCCCGGAACGTCTGTTGGTACAGCAGCCGCACGGACGCGGTCGGCTGGTCATTCCGCTGCCATTCAACAGCGGCATGAGGTTTCTCTTCGTGCGCATCGCCGGCCGGTTCGGACCAGCGCGCCGTCCAACCTGGGCCGAGCGCCGCCTGCACCGCGTCGGCCAACCTGTAGAAGACCACCGCCTCGTACAGGTCGTAGGTCCGCTTCACGCTGGCCTCCAGCGCAGACTCGGCATCGAGCTGCAGTCCGGCGCCGAGCAGCCGGTGCGCCAGACGCTGGACCGCGGCCGCGGCAGGCAGGTCTGCCAGCGCCTGCGAGGCGCCCTCCCGCGCCGGTTCGGGCGGAGATTGTCGGAAGGCGGGGGCGGACAACGCGTCGGTCAGCGCGACGCGGTGCTGACGGCATTGCTCGGCAACCCGAGCGGCATACCCGCGGACAAACGGATCGATGCGCCAGTTGCCGCTGCCGGCCAGTGTCTCGAACCGGCGCGCCGTGGCGTCCACCATCTGGCGCACCCGCAAGAGTTGGAAGTGGAGATGGCGGGTGACCGGGTGATCGTGGTTGGTCACCGTGACCGGCTGCTCCACGCTGGGCAGCACGGCCAGCCGCTCCCCGGTGCCCCGGTCGCCTGGGCGCAGGGCCAGCAGGGTCCGCGGATGGTTGGCGAGCCAGCGCACGGTCTGGGTGTCGGGGCGCCGTGCCATGGACAGCGGTGCCAGATCGCGCCGCCGCCGCACGGCAATCGGCGGGTCGCGCAGGAAGCGGCGCAGGTGGCGCAACAGTTCCGGCATGAGAGCATCCAGCACCGCCGGGAAGATCGCCGCCGCGGTCGGACCGGCGATGCGCCCACCCTGCTGCCCTGGCGACATGCCCCAGAGCAGGGCGGCGGAGCGCTCCGACAGCTCGTTCAGCATGGCCGCGAAGGCGTCGATGCCAAGCTTCCCAGGGTGTGGCTGCACATCGAGGATCAGCCGGCGCCGACGCTCGCCCACGGCAACGTGCAGGCTCGTGCGTCCCGCCCAGCTGTCGATGACGAACTCGTAGGTGGCTTCCACTTGCCCGTCCACCATTCCCAAGTGGGCCGGTGCGAGGTCGTCGCCCCCCATATGGACCGTCGGCGCCTCCGCCGCCCTGACCCGCAGCCGCAGCCGGTCTCCCTCCGCGCAGGCAACGATCGCTTCATCGTCCGGCGGGGTCGCGTCCTGCCAGCCATGGATCTTCCGGTACAGGGAAAGCGTGATGTCCACGTCAGCTCCAGAAGCGGACGACGCCCTGCGCGCGCAGTTGCTCGGCCATACGGGCAAGCCGGTCGGCCGAGGCTTTCAGCGCATGGGCTGAGCAGACGGCGCGCGCCTCCTCCAGCGCCTTCGGCAAGGTGCCGCCGTCGTCGCCGCGGATTTTCGGCAGCACCTTCGCCAGCACGGCCGCGTCCAGCGCCACCGCCGGGTCGGGGCCGGCGAAGGCCTGGCAGAAGGCCAGCACCTCGTCGCAGGCGCGGTAGCCGAAGTGCCGGCGGGCCGGGTAGAGGGCGGTGTAAAGCGCCTCCAGCGCATCGCCGACGCGGCCGACCAGCGCCGGGTCGGCACGCTTGTCGAGCGCCCGCTGGCGCCAACCGGGCAGATCGACGTCCCAGAACTCGAAGGTGAAGGCGCGGTCGAGCACCTTGTCGGAGAAGGGGTACGTCGTCTCGTCCATGTTCACCGTGCCGACGATCACCAGATTGCGCGGCCAGGGAATGGTGGTCGGCACATTCTCCACCACGTCGCCGGCGGCATGGATGGACAGGCGGGTGGATCGCCCCTCCATGGCCGACAGGAAGGGCGCGAAATAATGCTCGACGCGGGCGAGGTTCATCTCGTCCAGGCACAGGAAGAAGGGCTGGTCGCGCTGGCTGTCGGCGGCCATCAGGAAGCGCAGCGTCTCGGTTTCCTGGTAAGCCGGCGGATTGGCGAGCGGGTTGACGAAGCCCAGCAGCCCCGTCGGGTCGGTCCAGTCCGGCAGCACGGCGGTCTCCTGATAGTGCCGCTTCACCGGCAGCCCCAGGATGTCGCAGCAGGCCCGCGCATAGGCCCGCGCCAGGGAGGTCTTGCCGGTGCCGGAAAGGCCGGCCAGCAGGACGAAGCGCTTGCCCTCCAGCGCGGTCAGCGCGGCGTGGAACAGGCGGATCTGGTCGTCGGTGAAGACCAGCGAGCGCAGCTCCGGATCCTCGGCGAATCGGGCCAGAATGGCGTCGATGGCGGGCAGGGCAGGTGCCGGCACATCGCTTTCCGCATCCAGGTTACCCGAAGATCCGGCCTCGGCATCGCTGTCGAGCGCGGCAGTACCGCGCATCGCCTCCAGCGCCGCCGGATCGTCGGGCAGGCCGCTCGCCCAATAGTCGCCATCTTCGGTCAACTCGATCCCGCCGCCTTCGGGCTCGCGGATGAGGCCGAGAGTGCTGGCCCACTTGATCAGCATGTTGGGGGCGCGCTCGCTGGTCCAGCTCGGCCGGCAGGCGCGCACCACATCGATCATGGCTGACTTGGTCACTGGTCCTTCGGCGCGGCGCAGCTCGTCCAGCAGGACGGCAAAGCCGTAAATGTTGCGCAGGAAGACCTTGGCCAGGATGTTGGCCGGGTTCTCACCCTCCAGCAGAGCCGTGCCGGCCTCCGTCGGGCGGTAGGTGCCGCTGTCCACCGTCAGCAGGCCCAGGGTCACGGCCTGAGACAGCACCTGCCCGGCGGAGTTGGCTTTGAGCTGCGGCGCTTCCGCTATGATGGCCGCGATCATCTCGTCACGGCCGACACCGCCCTCGGCGGCGCGTAGGATCGACAGCAGCAGAGACAGGTTGTCGGCGACGAAGAACATGCCCTTGCGCTGCTGGGCGGGCGGCAGCAGGACGACGTGCGGCCGGTCGGTGGCCGTGCGCTCCGGCGGCTGGGGCGTCGCGGCGAGCGGCACCTCGGGCAGTTCCGCCTCGCCCATGGGTTCGATCACCCGTTCCCACAGGTACCAGGTGAACATGCTCTGGCGGATGTCGGTTTCCAGATCGTGGCCCGCTCCGATGGCGCGGCGGAGGTTATCCCGGATCATGACGTGGTTGCCGATCAGGCCCAGGCCCCGCTGGACCGGCATCTTCAGATAACGGCGTAGCGCCTGGATCCGGCGGTCGTCCAGCAGGCACAAGACATCATGGGGGAACAGGACCGCGAAAATGCGCACCAGCCGTGCCGATGGGCGCCGGACATTGTGCTTGGGGTGGACCAACCGCATGATCCGCTCGAAGACAAGGTCGAGCTGTTTCGCCCGCTGCTCCGCACCCATCGGCAGATTCAGGGTCTTTACCTCCCACAGCGCGTCGATCACCGCGGGATCGGAGGCGGCGCCCGACACGTTCACGGAGCGGCCCAGGCCGATGTTGGCCACCTCGTCCATGTCCCACAGGCGCATCTGGAAACGAGGATGCTTCCATTCCGCTTCCGGCAGATTGCGCACATCGTCGACGGCGCGAAGGTAGCTCGCGCTCCACCCCTCGCTGAAGGTGGCCGCGAACTCGGCTTCATAGAGTTGCCTGAGTTCATCCACTGCATTGGCCCCTTCGCTGCGAACGCTTTGCATCAGACACGAGCCGCCATTTTCAGACATGCCGGTGCGGCATCAGGAAATCCGATTGATCCGCGCCCAGAAACGATTCCTGAGTGCTTGACCGACATGGAAGCGCATCGGGCCGGTGCGGGGCAAATGGCTGTCGGATGCTCTTGCCGAACCGCGGCCATCACGACCATGGCCAGAAATGATCACCTGCAATACAAACGTGACCAACCAGAAGCTCGTCAAGATCTGTGTGGATACCAACAGCTTCATGAAGTCGTTTCTCGGCGAAATATCGCCAAAGCCTACGGTCGCCGAAGTAACAACTGAGAAATAAAGGGAATCAGCGGCGGAGGTCTTTTGGCATATCACTTCGCCGCTTTCATTATTTTCGCATTTCGAGAATCCGCCGCCGCCTGCGATGTTATCGGCTGCGTAATACACGCTCGCATATCCGCACACCACTAACATGAGCAGCATCAAGCAGAGTTTGATGCGCCGCGCTTGGAAGGCAAGCGCTTCCTCCATTCGGCCAATCTCGTCGATTGTATCAGCAATCCTCCTGAATACCTCCGTGTTCAACCAATTGATCATTCTAATAATTCGATCACCGAAAGAATAAGTCAAGAAATAAGCAATGAAAGCGACCAATCCCCATTCAATCACATAACTATTCGAATAATCATAGTGGAAATAGTTTGCAATAAAGGCGCTTCCGAACAAGCCAAACACGATGATTCGACCGATCCGCGTCCGGTAGCGGGTATCGAACAGCCTCAAGTAACGTTGAGCGAAATCTCTTGTCTGATTTGGTCTGATGCACAGACCATTGTGGTGGACAATAATGACGGCCACCACCCATGAAGTCATAATGAGGAAAAACAAAAAGAACGCCCAGAAATACATTCCGCTATGGTGGGTTTCTAAGACAGCCCCGATTAAATACCCGCTAAGAATACCAACGCCAACATAAACAATTCGATAAATGAGCCCGTAAATAAAGAATGGACGATTCATGTTAAGGAAAGAAAATATTATCCCTGGAACAATGGTGCCAAATAACAGGAAGAAATTTTGAGATGCTGCAATAGGGCCGCTCCAGAAGGCCATCGCAATGCCGCTTGAGACGACGTTCATCAGAAGCCGCTTTCTGATAGTCGACACCGCGCACGCCCCCAGATGCAAGATAATTGATCATTCAACCAGCGGGCACTTTCATAAACCAGACCTGGAGCAAAATGCAACAAACACATTGGCGCGATGCCATTCAAGTTGCAGGCGGTGGGCGGGGGAGAGGCGGCGCAGGCGCAGGCCGTCGTGGATGTCCAGGATAGCGCGGTCGGCGGGGGTGAAGGCGGGGGAGGCGAGCAGGGCGCCGTCGTCGGCGAAGGCGATCAGGCCGGCGTCGAAGGCGGCGTCCAGATGCACGGCCAGCAGTAGGCCGTTGTGCACGTCCAGCCGCTCCGCGTCGCTGTCGCAGCTGGCCCAGGGGCGGATATGGCTGGCGCGCAGCAGGCGGGCGTCGGACAGGCCGGTGACGGCGCAGGCGCCGGACCAGTAATCCATCAGCGCGGCACGGAACAGGTCCTGACCGATGCGCTGGACGGTCAGCCGTTCGGCCTCCGTCCGGCGGGGCAGCGCCGCGGTGCGGTCCTCGAAGGCGCGCAGCGGGGCGGTGGGCAGGGTGCGGGCCAGCCGCCAGATCTCGCGGACCAGATTGTGCAGCGGCGCGGTGTCGGTTACCACGAAGGCGGCGTAACCGGCCGGCGCGGCGCCGGGCCAGAGCGGCCAGCGTTCCGCCAGATCGGCGGCGACGCCGGGGTGGTCGACGGCGACGACGTAGCCCTCGGCGGCGCGGGTAAGCCGCAGGGCGCCCGGTGCGCCCAAACTGCCGTAGGCCAGCCAATCGCCCGCAGCCTCAGCAGCGTGGCGCAGCCCAAACCCCTCATCCACGGCGGCCTTGTCCAGGCGAATGCGGTCGAAAGGGGAGAGTACGCCGACCACCATGTGCTCCCTCCAAGGTCACAAATCACACTTCAGCAAGCGCTCCTCGGCGGGAGCTCCTTGAAGTGCAAGACAGAGCCACGGCTTTTTACAGAGCTCATCGGGAGGTGGAGTTGTGGTCGTAATTATGTATTGGAAAAGCGGAGTCGGGCTAAGCTCTTCCATTTGATGAACAAGCCGGAAAAATTTGTGATACGACTGTAGGCCCAAATCAGCCTCCCTAGGGCTGTCATGTAGCAAGAATGTAGGGAGTTCTGCCTTCCCCTCTATGCTCAAACACAGCGTTGCTATGTCAAAAGCAATTACCTTGAGAGATTCGATGGCGGCTGTTGAGCGCTCTCCCCCCATCTGAACTGCTAAGTCAATGCCATTACTTAATAGCTTTAATTTACCTTGCGCCGTATTTCCAATTACATGTCGAATGATGCTGTCAAAATGCGCAGAAAGACGGAGAACCTTTTGTGACTGACCCTCCCTATATGATGTTGCTTCTTGACGTCGCGAGATAAGAAGGATGTCTAGCTTCTTCAAATTATCGGACGTATTCGCAAGCAGATCAGCGGAGCGCCGTAGTTCATCAGCCCAGTCCACCCGACGGCGTGCCGCATAGATTTTTTCGCGTATGGAATCGCTTACAGCTTCTGCTCTGTCACGATTTAATCGAATTCGCTCTTCTCTTTGCGCCGCCACGGCTATTTCATGCTTTTTTCTCAATAATTCTGCGCGCAGTGAGTCAATGGTTCTGGTGACTTCAAGTATTTTAACTTTCAGTGCCTCTCGTCTCCTAACAATCTGTTCAATATCTGGGAGTTTTTGAGAAATATTACACCGATCTGCCAATATCTTATCAATCGGAACATCGCAAACGGGGCAAATTGCCTCTTTCGCCGAATTTAATTCAGCCGATAGTCCGGGTGCTTCGGACTCTAACTGTGCCCTAAGCTTTTCATGAACAGGAATATTCTGCTCAATAACGTCAATTTCTGCCTTTATATCCTTCATGCATTTATATGCATCCTCCCATTCATGACGTAACACACCGACATCGTCAAAACCACTTGTTCCACGAAGTAAGTCCAACTGTTCGATGGCTGCTTGTCTTAATGCCTCGTCTTCGAGATCGCCGCCCACTTCACCCGACGGGGATACGTTCAGCGACCCTCGCAATCGTCGTCGCTGCTCCTCCACCTGCCATTTAAGGTAGTCTGCCTCACGCTCAGCATGCCGTCGTCGCTCTTCAAGGGAAGCGATCTCACTGCGAACCACGTTCTCTTCAGCTGTCATGGCCTTGAGCAGCAACCGGAGCGCTTCCAGTCGCTGGGTCTGCGCAAGCCCCCGCGCTGGAGAGTCGGAGTCTGACCCCGTCGATCGCCACTCCAGAACATGATCGAAGCGGCACTCCTGATCGCGGGTCAACCATGCCAATGCCACCTGCCATGCCGTACCTGTCGTGCGGTCGGGTGCGATAAGCTCTGCCACCTCTCTGCCGATCAGCGCATCTTCGACAGCCTCGAGAAACGGCATCATGGTGGTGGCATTGCCTTCACCATTGATCATTAGATCAAGATTGCCGTCACGAATGGCCATATGCCGCCGTCTCTGGCCCAGCGGGCGGAGAATCGCCCAACACATTCCATCAAGGATTACTTCGGCCCCGACATGGCCGTCCCGAAAAGCCATCGATAAGCGTTCGCGCTGCCCGTCGGGTACGACACGGGGCTCGCCCAGACAATATCGCAGTAATCGGCAAAAGAGGGTCTTTCCGCTACCGTGACCAATTACGTCTGAATCAATGGACCAAATGATATTCAGTCCAGGACGAAGCTGAATATCACGCACCTTTTCGCCTGAAGTCTTCCATATAACCAGTCGCCGGACCCAAATTCTAGGCTGTTTCCGTTCTGGATCTGGCTTGACGGCGAAACCAGGTGAAGCGAGCAACTCAAGCTGCAACGTCATAGACCCAGCTCCTTTCATCGCCTGCCAGATTATTCAGCAACGCATCAATATCAATCTCATGCATCAGGTCGAGGACGATAGCCGCTCTTCCATCGGGCCAGCCCGCAGTTTCGTAGTCCTCCAGCCTTTCCCCCGCGCTCCATGTCCCTGCCTTCAGATCTTCCACCAATCGTCCAGTGGCGCGGAGTTGACGAACGGCCGCGCCCCACTGGTGATTGGCTGGAACAATCACCGCGGTACCCAACGGCAAAACTTCCGCCTCACTACCTATAGCTCGCTTCCACTCAACTGCATGTTGTGCATCAAGGCGCGGTGTCAGAAGGCGCGGCTCCATGGCGAACAAGGCGGCTAGCGCTACTCGCCGGCTTGGAAGAGGGGAAGGCATCGCCTTGAGCAGGGCTGCAAGTTGCGCGAGAGTATCATTTGGCCCACCCGGCAGAGGCCGTGCCAATGCCCCAGCGGGCAGGCTACGAAGATCCCCCTGGGCGGTCGCTTTTCTTGGCGACGTCTGAAGTGAAACACTGGTGGACCCGATCCCAAGATTGCTCGATGCCAGCCGGTCGAAGGCGGCCAGCACCAGCCGCTGCGTGCGGTATTCGCCGTAGCGGCGCCGCTCGTTGGCCTGGAGCACCCGGAAGGTTTCGGACGGGTAGTCCGCCCCTTTCACTTCTGTGGGGTCGAGGATGTAGCGAAGCTCGTCGCGGGACAGGCCGTATTTGCGGGCGAAGAAGGCGTCGAGATCGGCGCGCAGCAGCGCCCGCCGCTCCTCGTCCCAGGCGAAGGGAGCGCCGAAATGCCCGAGATCCTCTGCCCACAGCCGCAATGAATGGCTGGTGTAGGTCAACTCCAGCACCCGAGGCACGATGAAGGCGATATCGGTGGGGGTGAAGGCGGAGGGGGGGAGGCCAGGGAACTGCTTGATAAATCCATACGTAAGATGTGTGCCGCCTACTTTTGTTCGAGCGCAATAATCAAACGCCAGAGATGACCAAAGACCAATAGAAACGGCAGCAAGACTGCCGTCGGTGTCGGCGTAGAAAAGCGGAATAGTGTTTCCCGTAGCAAATTTTGGGATAGGGCTTGTAATAACGGTTCTTTCGTCGGTAGATCTGCAGATATCTCGAAAACTCATCAGCCAGCGCGGCTGCTTGCGAGCAATGATGGCGGCGGCGAGATCCAGGGGATCGCGCGGCCCCTCTGCAAGGAAGGTCACGTCATCGGCCGTCAACGGTGTCGCGCGCTGGGCGTCCTGCCCGTTCTCCAGCGTCATCGGCTCCATCAGCCAGATGGCCGGATTCTTGCCGAGAATGGAGCGCCATAGCTGGTCGCGGCCGAGGATGCTCCCCAAATCGTCCTCACGCATCCGGTGCTTCTCGGTCACGTCGAACCAGCCGACCAGCCATTCGGCCAGCGCCTTCGCGCAACGCTCTCCGCTGCCCTCGCGCCACGCACGCTTGAGGCCGGAAGGGACGCGGGCGGCGCGCAGCGTCACCTCGTCCTCCGGCACCCAATAGCGGGGGGTGGGCTCGAACGCCAGATCCTGCTTTTCCGTCAGCGTCGTGTCGCGGGCGCCGTCCTCGTCCTCCACGGACCCGTTGGCGTAGGTCGCCCAGCGATGGTCGAAATGGTGGATCATCTTGGCTTCATACAGCGGCACCCGCCGCTCGGTCAGACCGTCGGCTTCGCGCATCCAGTCGGTACCGTCCCGCTGCCAGCCCTCCGCCGTGAGTTGGGTGGCGGTGCGGAACAGATTGGAGTCGGTGGCCATATCGAACATGCGTTGAAACGTGATCCCCCAGGGGTTCACGTCGCCGCCGTCCTCCCGCGTCCGTTCCTTGATCAGCACCGGCGCGCGGTTATAGAACTTCGCCGTCAGTTCGGCATCGGACTTGGTGCGGAAGATCGGCGCCGTCTTGGTATTTGGATTGATGCGGGCGATCTGTTCGGCGGTGAGGGTGAAGCGGCGATCCGGCTGCTCCAGATCGGTGATGGAACCGATCTCAAAACAGAACTCGGCCGCTCCCCGCGCTGCACCGATGCAAAGGATGCAGAAGGGCTTGCGGTCGTCGGTCGCCTTGAACCAGCGTCGGATTTCATAGAAGCTAAAAAGGGCCTGCAGCCGCGCGTCGTCGACCAACCTCCCAAAGAACGCACTCGTCGAACTGTCCGTGGCGATCCCGGTCGGCACGATCACGCCGGCCCGACCGCGGTCGCGGGTCAGGCGGGTGAAGTGTTCGGCGAACAGGGCGTAGGTGTTCACGTCGCCCACGCCGGTCAGCGGATAGCGCGGTGTGCCACGGGCGAACTCGCTGGAAGCCTCGGCGGCACGCTTGGCGAATTCGAATTCGGCCAGCAGGGCGGCCTGGGGCGAGTCCTCCGGGGCATTGGCCAGCGCCTTGATCAGCGCAGTGCGCGCCGCCTTGTTGGCGGCGCCGGCGATGTCGGGGGAACGGGCGGCGAAGAACTCCTGCTCTTGCAGCTTCAGCCGCTCCCATGGCGGGTTGCCGACTACCACGTCGAAGCCGCCCAGCGCGAAGATGTGCGGGAACTGGAGCGGCCAGTGGAAGGCGCAGATGCGGTGCGCGACCTCGTCGGCCAGGGCGCCGAGAGGCCCATAGGGCAGCGTCCCGCGCACCGCCGCCCAAACGTGGTCGGTCAGCGGCATGACCGGGTGCATCAGCACCTCCGGCGTCGGCGCTTTGCCGGTCTTCGGCAGGAAGAAGGCGGCGACATACAGGTCACAGGCGGCCTTCAGCCCCTGCCAGCCGCGGCCGTGATGCAGGTCGACGTAGGCCGCCTGCTTGGCGGCGACCTGCGCCAGCGTGTCCTCCGGCATGTCCATCAACCGCCGGTGGGCGTCGATCAGGTCGGTGGGTGGGCGCAGGTCGGCCAGGAAGCCGGTGGCGCCCTTGCCGTCGCGCTGCACCGCGTTATGCTTGCCAAAGGCCTTCGCCACCGCCTTGTCGTCGCCGGTCAGCGGGACATAGGCGGCGTCGGGGATGCCCTTTCGCAGCATGTCATAATCGAACACGCCGATCAGACTGTCGCCGCAGCGGATGCGGGCGTCCAGGAAGGTCAGCGGCTTGCCCGGCTCCAGCGCCTCGATCCACAGGGCGACCTTGCACAGCTCCACCGCCATCGGGTTGCGGTCGACACCGTGGATGCAGTGCGACACCACCTCGCGCAGGGCATGCTGGAACTCCGTCTGGGAGGGCACGCCGGGGCTGCGCAGCTTGGCGATGCGCGCCGCCGCCCGCCGGGCCGCGCCCAGCAGGAAATGGCCGGAGCCGCAGGCTGGATCAACAATGGTCAAGCGCAGGATCTCCGCCGCCGGATCGGCGGGGTTGCGCGCCTCCGCCGCGTCCAGCACGGGGTCGAGCGTGCTGTCCAGCAGCAGCTTCACCAGCGCATCGGGGGTGTAGTAGCTGCCGGTGGTCTTGCGGGCGTTGCCCTTGGTCTCGTCGCCCTTGGCGAAGGTGAAGCTGCGGCTGTCGGCGCGCGGCAGCGGCTGGAGTTCCAGCAGGCTTTCATAGACGGAGCCAAGCTCCTCCGTCTCCATGTCGCGCCAGTTGACGCGGGTCAGCGGCTGCCCGTCCGGCCGCATCCAGGCCATGCGGAAGATGGCGGACAGCATCCGCCGGTTCTCGATGCGCGCGGCCGTCAGATGCGGCGTCAGGCCACGGGCAAACAGGCCGCCCAGCGCCGGCAGGCCCAGCCGCGGCTCCCCCTGGCCCAGCGCCCGGAAGGTGGCCTTCAGCCCCTCCCAGACATCGGCGTTACGGTCCCAGGCGGTGCGGCGCATGCAGCGTTCGCGCAGGCGCCCGACGCCGTAGCCCCCGGCATAGGCGCGCTTCGCCGCCTCGTCCACTCCGGGGGGATGCAACAGGTTGCGGTCCTCCGCCGCGAACAGGAAGATCAGCCGGTAGACGAGGCGCAGAAGCTCCTCGAAATAGCCCTGGCGGGACAGCTTGCCGCTGCTCAGCGCCTCGCGGAGTTCGCCGTTGGCGGGGTGCTCGATGAAGCCCTGGCCCAGGTCGAGCAGAGCGTCCCGCACGCCGTCGCGCAGCTTGTCGCGGGCGGTCATGCCCTCCGTCCGGCCCTTTTCGCGCCAGCGCTCCAGCGGGCAATCGGAGGGAAGCGCGCCGGCGGCGGCGAAGCGGCTGCCGTGGATGAGCAGCCACAGGGCGGAGAAGTCGGCGAACAGCCCCTCGCCGAAGATGCGGCCGAGATCGGCCTCGATCCAGGCCGGGCGGGTCAGGCTGACATTGTCGCGCATCAAGCGCAGCGTCGTCCCGTCGGCGGCGATGCCCCACAGAACCCGCTCATCAGCGTTCAGGTATTCTTGGAGCAGCAGCGTCGCGGACCGGCGGCGCCCGCCATCGGCGAATTGCGCCACGCTCTCGTCCAGCCCCGGACGCCGGGCGCCCTCCGCCGCCGCGGGCGCGATGACGACGGGGACGCGCCCGTCCAGCGCCGTGTGGCCGATGGGGAACACGCGGTCGCCCAGCACCATCGGCGGTATCGGCGCGATGTTGTCGAGCCCGAAGCACTGGCGCAGCAGGTCGAGCATGAAGCGCTCCGACGCCGCCGGGCTGGCGGCACGCACGGCAGCGAAGCGGCTCCACAGCGCTTCGCCGATGCGGAAATAGCGGGCGATTTCGTCACGCAGCTTCAAGCCGGGAGGGACGTTGTAGGCGTCGGGATCCTGTTCCCCGGCACGCTCGGCGTTGATCTCGCCCATCAGGTGCGGGGTGAGTAGCGCGCCGACGATCTCGATGGCGGCGAATTCCAGCCGGGCGGTACGACGCGACGCGCGCAGGCGGGCGCGGCGCTGGGGCTTGGCGGCGGATGAGGCGGGACGGGCCATGATGGATGTCACAGACGGGGCATGAGGATGTAGAGACCGATCACGTCGACGGGCGTCACCGCCTCAACCTTCACGGCGGCCTTGGACCCCAACGCCTGCCGGACGCGCTGATGATCCTCTGCGAGGACGGCGGCGCGCTCACCGGCCAGTGCGTCGAGCGCCGGCCTCAGGGCGGGCAGCGCCGCGACCGCTCTGGCGATCTGCGCATCGCGCACGGCGTCCACCACGTTGGCGCTGGCAGCCTCCAGCAGCGCGAAGGCGGCATCGCCATCGGCGATCCGTTCCATTGCCTTGCCGGCGAAGGCGATGGCGCCCGCCTCCTCGGCCATGGCGAACCGGGGACCGAGCCGCCCGCGCGAGTCGATGCGGTGGCGGATGCGCACCAGCAACAGCGTGGTCACACTGTCCACCCCGTCCGTCTCCCACACGCCGCAACGCGGCAGGGTTGCCGGGTCGTCCGCTGGGGCATGGCGGTCGAGCGCGTTCTCCAGGAAGCTCTCGGCCAGGATGCCGGGCAGCGGATGGGCCCGGTGGATCGACAGGTAGCCGGCAGCGGGCCGTGCCTCGAACGCGATGCGCAGCGGCTTGGGCTGGGCGCTGTCGTCCAGCAGCCCTTCGGCCTGGAAGCGCTCCTGCAGGCGGTCGGGGGCGAGGTGCAGGGACGCGGCAAAGCCGCGCGACAGCGATACGAGACCCGTTCCCAGCCGCATCATGGAGCGGGAGACGAAGCGCTCCGCATCCTCGAAGCCGCCAAGGGCCTTGCGCGTCGCCTCCCACTCCGGAATCACCTCGTCCGGCTTCAGGGTCCGCTGGGCGAAAACGGTGCGGGCCTTCTTCTCGCGCTCCGACGCGTTGGTCCAGGCGACGTCGATCTGCTTGGCGGCGTCGGTATCGGTCATGCCGAAGTCCAGCGACATCTGCCGCCGTTCGCGCGCGCGCAGCAGCACCGCCGCCATCAGCGCCTTGGTCAGGCTGCCGCCGTCGTCCGGCATGGGCACCTGCACGCCGGTCTGCTTCTCGATGGCGCGGGCCTTGCGCAGGATCACGTCGAGCACGGCGCCGTCGACCGGGTTGTTCTCTCCGTATAGCAGAACGGTGCGGACCTTCTCGTTCTTCTGCCCGAACCGGTCGACGCGCCCTTCGCGCTGCTGGTGGCGGGTGGGGTTCCAGGAGAGGTCGTAGTGGACCACCGCGTCGAAGCAGGACTGGAGGTTCACGCCTTCCGACAGGCAGTCGGTGGCGACGAGGATGCGCCGCTCCTCCTCCCCCAGCGCCAGCACGCGGGCCTCGCGCTCCTCGCCCGGCAGGGCGCCGGTGACCGTCTCCACGGTGTGGTTCTTGAACGCCTTGGCGATCGCCGCTCCCACCGCCTCGGCCGTGGCGATGTAGCGGCAGAAGACCACGGGCGAGAAGCCGTCCCCGATCAGCGACTCCAGCACCCGCTTCAGCGCCATGAACTTCGGGTCGCGCGGCATGTTGGCGGCCAGCGTGTCGGCGGTGGCGACGAGGGCGGCCAGCCGCGGGTCTTCGATGGCCGCACCCGGCTCGACGTCGTCCTCGGTCAGATCCTCGCCGTCCAGCGTGGTGGCGGCGATCCGCTCCGCCTCGGCCGTGTCATCCTCCTCCAGGATGGCGCGCGTGCGCAGGGCCCGCGCGGCGGCGGCCGGGCTGGAGCCGACGCAGCGCATCAGCGCCAACGTGCCCCAGAAGGCCAGCCGCCGGCCCCGCTCGCCCTGCTGGGCCTCCACGACTTCGGCGCAGTAATCGAGGACGTCGCCGTAGAACCGCTCGACCGTGCCGGACAGGCTGTATTTCTGCTCCGTCGTTTCGCGGATGGGGAACAGGCCGGGTTCACGCCAGGCTTCGATGTCGGCGCGGCGGCGTTGGATGAAGTATCCGGCCAGCTTCTCGCGAAGGGTTCGGTAATCGTCGCCCGCGGCCTCCCGCAAGCCGCCGAACTCCGGCGCCAGCAGGCCGAGAAGGTTGTGGAACGCCTCCTCGTCGCCGGAGTGGGGCGTGGCGGTCAGCATCACCAGATGGCGATCGGTCCGCTCCGCCAACTTGCGCAGGAGGTCGAAGCGCCGGTGCCGTCCGCGCCCGCCGGATACCGCGGCATGCGCCTCGTCCACCACCACCATGTCGGGGCAGGCGCGCAGGAAGTCGTCCAGCCGCCGTTCGCTCTTGATAAAGTCCAGGCTGACGACGGTGAAGGGATAGGCCTCAAAGACGCTCATGCTGGTGGGCAGGTCGCGCTCCAGCCGGGCGGCCTCCGACGCGGTGACCGGCGTGGCTGTCAGGGCGAACTTGCTCTCCAGCTCTGCCGTCCACTGTTCGACGAGATGGGGAGGGCAAAGGACGGCGAAGCGGTCGATGTCGCCGCGATCCAAAAACTCCCGCAGGATCAGAGCGGCCTCGATTGTCTTGCCCACGCCGACATCGTCGGCGATCAGCAGGCGCACCGTCTCCTGCCGCAGCGCCATCATCAACGGTGCCAGCTGGTAGGCGCGCGGTTCAAAGTTGATGCGCCCGGCGCTGCGGAACGGGCCGGCGCCGCGGCGCAAGGACAGCCGCAACGCGTCGCGTAGCAGAACCGCCGCCTCACGCGGGCCGGTCCGCTCGCCCGTGGGTGGATCAAACGTGGCCGGGCTGATCGGCTCGATCTCCAACTCGGGGACCAGCGTCTCCACTTCCTGCTCTGACCCGCTGAGCGGGCGCAGACGCAGCGCGTCGCCCGATGACAGCACGATCCATTCGCGGCCACGGGCGCGGACGAGCTCGCCCGGGGAAAACGGCATGGCAGTGGTCACGAGTTGCGGTCCTTCAGGACATTGGACAGGGTGGAGAGCGTGATGGTTCGCTGCTCAGGATTGCGCGGCAAGCGATAAAGATCTACCCCTTTTGCGGCAAGGCTGTCGGCCAACTCCTCCGTTGCGTCGGCATCCTCGATTGCGGCGATCCGCGCCGCCCGCCAGAACCAGGGGACGGAGACGCCTTCGACTGTGATCGGCCCGTCGCCCGGCGGGCAGCCTGGAAGTCCACCACCAGTGGCATCCGCGTCGGGCGCGCGGCTTTCCGAAGTCGCCAAACGCAGGAGAATGGTCAGCACCTGCGCGTTGCGGCGGTCGATCCGTTCATGGTCGGGCTGGTTGAAATAGGAGAGCAGGCAGCGGTAGCAGCCGGCCACGCACCGGGCCGGCGCGTCGCGCAATGCAGCAGGATCGCCCGCAGCGTCATCGATGCTCGCTTCTTCGATGTGCATCGTAACCAGCGCCGCGCGCGCCACCGCCCGGAAGCCGTCGGCATCATTGACAAGGCGGGATAGGGCGCCGGCGCCGCCCTCGGCCGCCTCGTAGAAGAACAGCGCATGGCGCTCCCTCCGGCTTGGAGTCGGCTCACCCAGGATTTCCCCTTCCTCGAGCTGGTAAACCGTCTCGATTCCGCGGGCCAGCGCGTGCTGGAGCGTGGCCATCACGGTGTCCACGGCATCTCCTGTCGCCAGCCTGAGCGCCTGCGGGAAACGTAGTAGAAGCGCGTTCTTGCGGTCCTCTACCACGGGCGTGATCTGCTGACGCGCCCGCAGGGGATCCGGTGCCCCCTCATCGGATTCAGCCCCAACCCACCGGCCGGTGCGCGGATCGATCCAGAAGCCGATATCACCCTCGTTGCGGCGCCGGCGGAGTCCCTTGTTGATCCGCCGTACCGTCGCGGCCGGCGCAAAGGTTGCCGTCAGGATCTCGCCGTCGGCATCCTCCAGCACGCGGGAAACGACGCCCGTAGCGCGCTGGAAGGAGAAGGTGGTCTGAAGATCGAAGCCTTGGCGGCGGCGATCCTCGTCGTTGGCGGTGATCCGCTCCACCGGACGGGTGCCGACATTCTCGATGCGGTAAAGGCGCGTGATGATCGGCGGGTTGCGGAGTTCGTGACCACAGACGTGGCATTCCTCCGGCGGTTCGCCATCATGACTGGCGCCGCACATGGGACAGACCGATGTGGCGAATGTCGCCAACATCCCATCGGGGCCACCGCCAGCGCCCTTGAGCAGGGCGCGGTCGACGCGGAATGCCCTCCCTTCATGATAGACGAGGCTGCTCGGTCCGAACTCGGAGATGGCGAGGAAGCGGGCCCGCTGGATGTAGCGGCGCCCCTCGCCGCCTTCACCGCCAGGCACGTAAGCCATCAACGGCAGCCGGGGGAAGTTATAGCCCGGTAGAAAGCCCTCCGTGGCAAGATACCGGTAGACGTAGAAGTCCGCTCCCTGGCTCTCCGTTCCTCCCAGGAGGATGGCGATCTGGTTGTTGCCGTCGCGCTGGCGCAACTCGGCGGCCTGCCGCTCGCGGGACGAGATGGAATAGTCCCGCAAGGTCCGGGCCGCGTCGTCCACCTGCCGCTCTGCCGACGCCAGCAGATCACGCCAGCGGTCGAACACCGAGGCGAAGCGGGACGGCGCCTCCTGCACCACGCGCCGCGCCACACCATTCACGTCGGTGAACCATTCCGGCGGACTGTCGGCATAGTCGGCTGCCAGCGCGGACAGGACCGCCGCGACTTGGCGCTCTCCTTCACGTGCAGTTTCCGCATCGACGGCCTTTGCCGCAATTGCCGGGAGGAGCGGCTTCCCCGAAACCTCCATGTCCAGGTTGGCACTGATCGACGCTTGTAGTTCGATGCGGCTGGCCGCCAGCCATTCCGCATGAAGATGGCTCTGCACCAGATCGGGGTTGGTCAGGTCGATCGAAGGCGGGCGGACCACGCCATCGACCATCGCCTTCGGCTGCTGGAAGAAGTACTGGTCATGGGGGCTCTGCGCTGCGCAATAGGCAAGCACCAGCGCCGCCTGTCCGCTGCGACCCGCCCGTCCGCTGCGCTGAGCATAATTGGCCGGCGTCGGCGGAGTGTTGCGCATGTAAACGACGTTCATCGACGAGATGTCGATGCCCAGTTCCATGGTGGGGGAACAGAAGAGCGTCGGAAGGAAGCGGCTGTCTTCCCGCAGTTCCTTCAGACGCTCCGTCTCTTTTTCAAGCAGCTTTATGTCATCCTTGCCGTAGCGGAACCGCGCCTCGCGCAGGCGTCGCCGGTCGCTGTCCACCTGTGCGGTGTGCTCACGCCCTTCCAGGCCGAACAGCGCCCCGCCGCCGGCCTCCAGCAGAGCGGCGATCTCTCCGTAGAGGCTACGAAAGAAGCGGTTGTCGTGCTTCACGTCAGGAGAGCCGTCGGCGGTCCGGAAAAGAACGGCGGAGGGGTTGAGGCGCCACCCATCACCTTCGATGGGCGCAACGACCTGAAGCGTCAATCCGTATTCGACCCCACCCCGCAGCAGTGTTTCAATGATGCGGATCAGGTCGGCGCCGGTCGGCCGCGGGCTCCCCGGAGGTCCGAAGGGAAGCGCCCTGAGAGCGCGGCCGACTGCACTCTGAGGACTTCCGCGAATGATGAGGTCTTCGTCGCGGATCTGCATGTCGCGCCGCGCCGGCGGGCGCGGCATGAAGGTTGTGGCCGTCCGGGGCCGCTCATCGTCCAGACACCAGGGGGCCTTAATGGACGAACGGGCACGGCTCGCAACACTCTCCATCCGCAGGCGGTCGAGCGCATCGGTTGCGACCGCCAGTCCCTTCCGCATGATGTCGAAGACCGCCTTTGCTGCGGCCGCACGCTGTTCGGGCGAAGAAATGCGCAACAACTCGGGGCCGCCGGCGAAAAGAGCCTCGTCGCGAACCATTTCGTCGAGCGACGCATAGACCGCTTCGATCAGCCCCAGTTGTTCGAGGTTCGGGTTGGTGTAACGCCAGCCGCGCCGCTGATCGACCCAGAAGCGGTGGGTGAGGACGTCGCGCATGGTCCGTTCAGCGTTAAGGAGGTTTCCCCCCTTCAAATCGGGCTCGAGCAGCCACTCGACACGGCGCTCCAGGTTGCCGGCCGTAAAGCCGAGCATCCGCTGAACCATTTGCCCGATTTCATCCTCTCGGCATCCCTCCTCACCGCATCGGGAAAGGGCAGCTAGAATCGCGCCGCGCAGCAGCGTTACGAAGATGAAGTCGTTGAAATGCCCGGCCTGCAATGCGGCATCCTGCCGGTTGTCAGTGAACGCCAGCAGCTTGCGCGCGTCGCGCTCAATGGCGTGGCCGGCACCGTGCATCCAGCGCAGGATGGCGGTGATGATGATGGTTGTGGCTGAGCTTCGGCCCTCCGCGCTGAGGGAGGCGAGCCGGTTGATGTCACGCGTAGAGTCGCTGTGGTAGTCGCCGCAGGCCGGGCAGAACTTGAAGCGGCCGGGAAGGAACCAGGCTCTCCGGCCACCCCCGCAGGTTCCGTCGGGTCGAACCATAACCAGTTCGGCGCGCGTGCGGCGGTAAGTTGCCTTCAGCCGGATCTCGCCTGCCCGGGTTTCCTCCAGCCATGGGTCCGGATAATCCTCCTCCCGCCCCTGGAAGGTGAACTCCCCGTCGACCGGTTCGGGCATTAGGAAGCCCCATACGCCGGCTGCCCCGTCGGGGTCATCGTTCTCGTTCAGCGGAACATCGTCGATTTCGCGCTTCTCGAAGCGTCTGGCACCCTCCTCGTCCAGCGCCGTTACCGGGTGATGCTCCTGGCCGCAGTTGCGGCAGAAATGGGTTGCGAACAGGCGCTTCTCTGGATGGTCGGGATCGAAGATCTGGCCGTCGAAGGTGACGGTCCGCTGATCCGGGGCATCCAGCGTAGTGTAGAGCCGCCCGGCACCGGATATGAATTGATGCAGCTTGAATGCAAACAGCGGTTCGTCCCGTCCATCCGGGACGCCGCGATCCTTCTCGGATTTGCTGAAAGCCAGAAGAGCAGCCTTCAGAGCCTGTCCACACCGCTCCTCGTTGCGCCCGGCTTCCTCGCTCAGCGCTCTCGCAATGTCTTTCAGCGACTGTGGCGAGCCGCGACGCGGCTTCTTGTCGACATCGCGAAGGCCTACCCGCGTCTCCATCCAGACTGCCAAGGGATCAAGGGCGACCTCTTTGTTGCTCCACCCATCATACGCGTTGCCTTCCGCCACCCGGTCGATCGCCTCACCAAGACCGGCCAGCCCATGGTCGGCTGACCGAGTGGGGTCGGTAACCCGACGCAGTGTTTCCGTGACGACGGCATCCCGCGCGATCGGTGTCCCGAACAGACGGGACGCCACGTCGGCGACAACTTTTTCGCGGTCCCCGTCATCTCCTTCACTGGCCATGGTCGCCGAGGTGCCGATGCAGACCGGCGGCCGTTGCGGATTGCCGACGCGCGCGCGCAGGCGCCGCATGAGCATGGCAACATCCGCACCTTGTCGGCCGCGATAGGTATGCAACTCGTCGAGAACGACGAAACGAAGCCCGTGGCAGTTCTCGATGACCTGCCGGTCGACTTTGGACTGGCGGGTCATCAGCAACTCCAGCATCATGAAGTTGGTGAGAAGGATGTCCGGAGGGTTGTCTTTGATGCGATCACGCTCCTCCTGGCTCTCCTGCCCGGTGTAGCGGGCGAAAGTAACGGAGAGCGCCCCGTCGGCCTCGCCGACGAACTTCTTCAGTTCCTCCATCTGGCTGTTGGCAAGCGCGTTCATCGGATAAACGATGATGGCGCGTGTCCGAGGCCCTTCGCCGGCGCGCTTCGCCTTGAGAATCGCGTCGACTATGGGAATGAAGAAGCAGAGCGACTTGCCCGATCCGGTGCCGGTCGTGACGACGAAGCTCTTTCCATCGACGGCGAGGCTGATCGCCTGCTCCTGATGGCGGCGGAGCTTGAGGGTACGATCGGCTTGATCCGGATGGGCGCGTCCATCATGGAAGATCCTGGCGCAGTCCGGATCCAGCCCCTCTCTGCCGATCAGACTCTGAATGGACCCTCCAGCTTCGAAGTGCGGATTGAGCTGAATGAGCGGTTCCGGCCAGAACCGGCGCCCGCCGTATTCTCTGTCGACCTGCTCCTTGATCTGCGTCGACCTGATCCGGACGAAAGACCGCGCGAAGGCCATGTACTGCCTAAGAAGCCATTCATCCAGCGAGAACACGTCCATGGGGGCTGCTTTTCCTTGACACGTAAGATGGAACAGATTTGCGCAGGTTGGCGGGGCGAAGTCCGGCGCGGATCATCGAAAGGGATCGGCGATACGTCAAGCAGCTAGAACTGCTACTTCGGCGCCAGAGCACACAGCCCACCCCTGACCATCGGCGATGACGCCTACCGTCTGGTGGAAGAGAAACTCGATTGGCTGGAACTGAGCTTGGGTTGCCTCGCCAGTCGGGGGTAGATCGTTCATGACCGGCTGTGGTGTTGGGCAGAGCATCAGCATTCGAGCCAATTCCCACGCCGCCTGTGGTCTCTCCCACCCATTGGCAGGCTCATGCCGGGCTGACGTAACACCAAGGGGCACTCCTGTCACACTTGTCTGTCGCACAACAGCGCGCGATATGTGACGGAGAAGCGCGCAACCCGTTGATTTCTCTTTGTGCAGCACCGCGCCGGTGAACGTCGTTGGGGGTCCTAGTCCCCCAACTAAGCTTCCAAATATCGCGTTCGGATTGATCGCTCCATTGTGCTCTGCCGCGCCTTTTACATGGGCGAATAATTGCAGAACATTTCTTCCTGTTAGAATAAATGGAGGGATATTCTGTGTTTTTCTTGTCGTTTCTCCTAAAAAAACAACAATTTGTAGCTGGCGGTGATGGATTTCAGCAGCTTTTACTGATGCGTCCACTTGCGGTAGGTGCTTTTTGTTGTGTACCAGTTGGGTTCACCGGGGACTGATTTGATGAAGGGGCGGTCCATTCTTCAACGTGGAACGCGTGTTCGGTAAAGGCCAAATCCTGCCCCCGCAACCACCGACAGTTGACAGCCCGCCTCCAACGAGGCGGGCTGTCGGCGTTTCGGGTCCGCTTCGGCGCACGCCTCCAGGATCGCCAGCAGGTCGCCATGAAGCTGGGCCTCCAGCCCGGCGCCCGAGGGGCAAGGGGACAGCACGACACGGTCGACCATGGACCGGATCATCTCCATCGCGGCCATCCCCTCGTCGCCGTCGCCGAGCACGGATTCGAGCTCCGCGATCTTCCGCCTGTACAGCTCCGGCAGGTTGGCCGGCAGCAGCATCTCCGGCGCCTCCGTCCCCAGGGCGCCGATCTCGGCGGCGAGCGTGGCACGTTCGGCCTCCAGGGCGGACAGCCGCTCCTTCAGGGACGGGTTGTACATCCCGTTCTCCACTGCCTCCAGGATCGACGCGATCTTCCGGTCGATGCCCGCGAGAGCGCGCTCCTGGTCGCCGCGCCGGTTCCTGGCCTCGGCCTGATCACGCCGTTGCGCCACCACCATTTCCTCGATAAAGGCGGCGACCACGTCGGCGCCGAGCAGGCGCTCCTTCAGCCCGGCAAGAACACGGCCCTCGATCGCTTGCCGGCTGATGGTGCGGTCGTTCGGGCAGGTGCCGGAATTCCGGTGCCCGGCGCAACCGTAGCGGTCCTTGCCCATGATTGTGTAGCGGCCGCCGCAGACGCCGCACACCAGCACGCCGGACAGAAGGAAGCGCCGGCGATGCACGCGGTTCAGAGCGTTGCCCTGCTCATCCCGACCGATCTCGGTGGCAACCGCCTCCTGTCGCGCCTTGACGCGGTTCCACAGAACGTCGTCGATGATGCGCAACTCGGGGACTTCGACAATCTCCCGCTTTCCCTGAGGGTTGATGCGGGCGACGCGCTTGCCGGTGCCCGGATCCTTGACGAACTCGCAACGTCCCCATTCCCGAACGCCGGCATAGTTGGCGTTGTTGAGGATACCGGTTCCGCGCGCGACCTGTCCGCGGATCGTGGTATCGACCCATTTCCTCCCCCTGGGACCTGGAACCTTCTCATCGTTCAACAGGCGGGAGATGGCGCGGGGGCTCATGCCGTCGGCGTACAGCGCGAAGATGCGGCGGACAACGGCGGCTTCGCCCGCATTGATGCGGCGATACCCGCCACCTGCCTTGTCGCCGTCGACGACGTCGTATCCATAGGCTTTGCCGCCGGGAATACGTCCCTCCTTGGCGAGGCCGAGATGGCTGCGCCGGGTCTTCTGACCGATCTCCCTGAGCTGCATCTGTGCCATCATGCCCATGATGGCGACGTGGATCGTGCTGATCTCGCCGAAGTCCGGCGGCGGCAAGTGGCTCGTTGAGAGCGCGCGCTGTGGTCCTGAGCGTCGCTTTCATGCGCCGAAGGTCGACCTCCGGCAGCGGCAAAGCAATTAAGGCTTCCTGCAAGGAAGCAAGTGTCGTCTCTTCAAAAGTAGGAAGGACGAGTTCTTTCAGTCCAGCAACAGTGTGCATGGTGGTGTCTCCCGATCTGTGGAATGATACGGAGGTGAACGGTGTGTTCGGATGGGAATATAGCATGGAACAAAACGGAAGGTTTTGTGCCGGCACGTATTCCCAATGCTTCTACTCGGCTGATGAACCAAGTGAACAGGAAGAGAATGGGGTGATCTCTAGCGCCGCAACGACTTTATGAAGCGTTCAAGATCCTGAGCATCCGCATCGAGAATCTGATTGCGGACCCAGCGCTGTGACATCCGGCTGATCTCGGCAGCTTCGGCGACGGTCAGCATGATGAGCTTCGATTGAGGGGAGGGCGTTTCCATCGGCAGTGCTCGTCTGGTCGAGGGGTGGGGTCAGGTCGACTGGGGATCGGTGACGGCATGACCGAACTCGTGAGCGGCCGCTCGCCCAAGCAAGCGGGCCAGGTTCACCAACTGCTCCGGCAGGCTGTCCGGCGGGAGAGGGAGCCGTGCTGCTCCGGTTCCGCTAACACCAAAGGACTGATCTGGACTGCTCGTTATCTGAAATCCTCCAAGGGGAATGATGACGAATGGAATAAACCGGACTTGCCTTATGTGCGATAGAAACCTCCTGCCACAATTTCGCTATTTTCCAGCCACCGGTCTGAGGCTGGAGAAAAGAAAAAGGCGCTGGGAATCCAGCGCCTTGGGTGATCTCAGAAATAGGGACCAGCGGGATCGTCGCTTACCTCTTCCATGGCGGCAATGCCACACTAAGTTCGTTGGCGACGGCCCGGCTTCGGTAGATAGTCCGCTCCGAGTAGCCGGACTCCCGGAGATGGGCGTCCTGTACGTTTGCAATCGCGCGCTTCACCTGAATTGGAGCAGCGCCTTCAGCGTCGGCCAATTCGACAGAAACTTCTGTGCACACGTCGAGTGCGTTCAAGGTGGTCTTCAATTTACGGGGACGGCCGCGTTTCCCGCGCTTGAACACGAAGTGAGGGACCTTGGAGCAAGAGGGTATCAAGCGATCGGCAAGAGCCTGCTGATCACTGGAAGAAAGATCGCCCTTCTGCAAAGTACGGATCAGCGGCCACAGATCGTAGTTGGCATCCAGTTTCAGGAAAATGTCGGTGTGGTCATACGAGAACATGGTGAGTCTCATGAATATCGCACAGGGCAGGGCTTGGGTATGCAGTGCTGGAGGAAATATTGTGGAGCGACCTACAGACCTTCCTCCAGGCCAACAATCACATGAACATCGACAACACTGCCCCCTGGCAGTGTGACGGTCTCAGCAGGGTTATAACTGTGAAGGAGGAGATCGCCGTCATCAGTCCAACCGCGCCACTCGCGCACGCAAGCGGTGCCGTCAGACAGGCGGATGAGCACCCCAACTTCTGGGACCGGGGACTGACGCGGGTGGACATAGAGCGTTTGCCGAGGCGTGAAGCGCGGGGCCATCCGGGTGTCAGCGACGCGAACACCGTAGGCGTCCTCCACGCTGTTGAGGCAGGGTGGCGTCAGGGCGGTTCCAACGGGAGCGGCCTGCAGTGGAAAACGTCCCTGGATTGGGGGGCGTGCTGTCGTAAAGGTGAAGACGGTTATTGTGCCAGCGGAGCAGACGCTCTGAGGTGGACTAGGTTCTGTCGCGTCTGGTGAGAGATCAACGGGATCAATGGCATCGTTGGTGATCAGCATCAAGAGCGCGATCTGGCTGTCTTCCATCAGCAACGCCTGTGGCTTGACGCCGAGGTGCGGAGCAAGCCGGGCTGCCCAATTGAGCGACAATGATCGTTGCCCATTTTCAAGCTTGGCGATCTGCGACTGAGTCGTACCGACCCGCTTGGCAAGTTCGCCTTGCGACAGTCGCTGCGATGCCCTGATGTCTGCCAGCTTTGACACAATTGACCTCGATAGGATCGTATCGGAATAGGATGATACCGAAAGGAATTGAATGCAATGCACATTCTGCAACGTTACGGCTGAGCCTGGAATGTACGTTAGGCATGTGCGACATCGGCTTTATCCACGGGCGCGCTCCAGCGCGCGCCAAAATGGCTTGGAGCGCAAAATGTGAATCGACCTTTGACGCAGGGGATTTGTCATCTGCTAGGAGCATTGTAAATTAAATCTGATCGGCCATAGGCGTTAGCTTGGGCATGAAATGGAAACGTTGAAAGCGTGCCTTGCTAATTAGAACGGAGAGGGAATAGGATGAGCAGCGAAAGCTTCGGTAAGGCCTTCGTCGACTGGAAGTCATAAAGTGGCTGCTGGCCGCAAATTTGCTAATGACAATGATAGCGGTTTTTCTTCTGATGGATTGAGAGCTCGTTTCGAAGGTCGCACTGACAGGGTGACTGCGCTAGAGTTCAGCCATCGTCAGGGCAGTCCTTTCAGCGTTGCTGAAAAGGCCAGAACGCCATATCGTGCCGGGCGTCCCCACCTGATATGAGCGATGCACATTATGTCGTTCCACACGGCAACCACGTGTCATAGCGTGGCCGCTAGACCCCCATGTCCCTGCTGAGCTGCAGGTGGCTCGTCTCACGTTATGTCACACACGAGGATTGCGCTGGGTGGGCCGGCGCCGAGCCTCAGACACAGGAGACGAGCCATGGAGCAGAATACCGGGGTGTTTGTCGCCATGGACACGCACAAAGAGACGATCGCCGTCGCGGTAGCCGAGGCCGGGCGCTCGGGCGAGGTGAGCCGGTTCAGCCTATGCCGAGTTGGAATGGCATCGGTCGAAGACTGAGTCCGGGATAGCGTCCACGCAGGGTCGCGATGCGGCCGACGTGCCGCTCATCCACACCTTCGACCCTAAACAGTTGACAGGATTTCAAATCTGGGCGGATGAGGTGTGGCCCTGAGTTGCTTGACCAGCCTTGGCAGAGAAACCGGGTAGAGGATCAGGCGGTTCCCGGCTCCAAGGACTGGTCCGTCAGGGCGTGTCGTATGGCAGTCAGCAAAGGCTCCGGGCTCAGCGGCTTGTGCAGCAACAGGAAGCCGCTGGCGCTCGCCTCCCGGATGCGTGCGGGCGAGGTGTCGCCGGTCAGAAGAATTCCGGGCAGCCGGGCGGCGAAATGCCGCTCCAGCCGTCGGATTGCCTCCGATCCGGTTTCCATGCCCTTGAGCCGGAAATCGGCGATGACCAAGTCCGGCACCTGGCTCCCCAACCGCTCCACCGCCGTGTCGCCATCGGATGCCGCGACCACATCATAGCCCAACTCGTGGAGGAAGGCGGCGACCCCGTCGAGAACGGCCGTGTCGTCGTCGATCACCACCACCCGCTCGCCGTTGCCGCCGTCGGATACGACCATCTCCTCGTCCTTCGGAAGAGAATCGTCCGGACCGGCCAACGGAACCAGGATCTCGAACATAGATCCCTGCCCTGGTGCCGATTGGACCCGGATCGGGTGATGGAGCAGCGCGGCGAGGCGCTCCACGATGGAGAGCCCCAACCCCAACCCCTGCCGCCGGTCACGCTCCGGATTGTCGACCTGATGGAACTCCTCGAAGATCGACGTCAACTGGTTCGACGGAATGCCGCGCCCGGTGTCCCAGACCTGAATGCGCAGGTTCGGCCCGGCACGGCGGCAACCCACCAGAATGCGACCCTGGTCGGTGTATTTGACCGCGTTGGCGATGAAGTTCCGCAGGATACGCTCCAGCAGCTTGGGGTCGCTCTGCACCGACAGGCTGGTCCGAACGCTGTGCAATGTCAGTTCGGCCGCCTCGGCCAAGGGCGATAACTCGGCGCACAGCGAATCGATCATCGTCTGGACCGGACATGACCGGAGCGTCACCTGGATGATGCCGGCGTCGAGACGCGACACATCCAGGATGTCGTCGAGCATGGCGGTCATGGCGCCCAGCGCGTTGCCCATGCTGACCAGCAGCTTGGCCGCCGCCTCGCCCTGAGGTTGCATCGCCACCAGATGATGGAACATCAGCAGGGCCTGGACCGGCTGACGCAGGTCGTGGCTGGCAGCGGCGAGAAATCGGGTTTTGCTGGCGCTTGCCAGTTCGGCGGCAGCCTTGGCGGCGGCAAGGGCTTCGCGCACGCGCACCTGCTCCGTGACGTCTTCCATCGCCAACAGGATCAGTTGGCCCGCCTGATTGAGCCGGCGGGCGTTCAGCAGCAGGGTGCGGCGTCCCTCGGCACCCTGCTCGCCGACACCCTGACCGATGGTCAGTTCCAGCGCATCGATGACCGTGCCGTCGGGTACGATCCGTTCCAGCGCCTGGTGCAGGGCGGGATCGCCCAGCAGGCCGCCGGCCGTCTCGGCCAGTTGGACGCCGAGCACGCCGTCCGGCGTGGTGGCGAAGGATCGGTGGAAGGCCGCACTCGCGCCGACCACCCGCAGCGTCTCGTCCAGCACCAGCAGCGGTTCGCGGACAGTGTCGACGATGGCCTGGGCGAAATCGCGCTCGGCCCGCGCCGTGCGCAGCACCCCCGCCCGTTCGATGACCAACCCCAGCACGGTGGCGATGGCCTGGACGAATTCCAGGTCGGCATCGCTGAACCGTCCGGCCTTGCGGCTCAGAACCGCGAGAATGGATGGCCCGCGTGCCTCGCCGCCGAAGGGAACCGCCAGACCGCTGACGAAGTGGCTGCCCGATAGCGCCATGGAGGAGCGGACACGTTGATCGGTGGCGAAATCCTTGACGATCGACGGCTGCCGGGACCGGAACACCCGTCCGACCAGTGTCGACATGTCGCTGGGAATCCTGACGGCAGGCTCCTGTGGAAGGGAGAGGCCGGCACTGCCGATCAGGATCAGATCGTCAGCGTCCCCGGTGCGCCGGCCCGACGGATCCTCGCCGGGACCGAGGATGGCGACGCCGTCCGCTCCCAGCCCTTCGGCAATCAGACGGGCCGCTTCCGTCAGTGTCTCCGGTCCTTCCGCTCCGATGAGGTCCTTGTGTCCGAGATCGGCGATCAGCTTGTACTGGCGGGCCTGCAGAGCCATGGCCAGACTGGTGCGCTTCAGCGGCGTCACGTCGCTGAAGGTGATCACGACCCCCTCTCCCCGGCCTTGCTGCGTCCGGTAGGGCTGGATGCGGCGCAGGAAGGTCGCATCGTCGTCCGTCGACACTTCGCGTTCCGACGGCATCAGGGATGACAGCACCGACCGGATGTCGGGCAGCAGGCAAGGATCGGAGAAATGTCGGGCGATATCGGTGATCAGGCGCCCGGCGTCCTGCGGCAGCAGAGCGAACAGCCGGGTCGCCGATGGCGTGAAACGCTTCATCCGCAGCTCCGACGACAGGAAGACCGTGGCGATGTCGGTGCTGCTCAGCAGATTGCTCAGATCGTTGGTGGTCGCCTCCAACTCGTCGACCTTTTCATGCAGCTGGGAGTTCAGCGTGCTGAGTTCCTCGTTGAGGGATTGCAGCTCTTCCTTGGATGTCTCCAGCTCCTCGGTGGTCGACTGGTACTCCTCGCCGATCGACAGGACCTCCTCGTTGGCGATCCGCAGCGCCTCGCTGGTGGCGCTGAGTTCTTCGATGGTGTCGTTCAACTCCTCGCGGGTCATGCGCAGCTCGTTTTCGAGCTGTTCGACGCCGTCGATTTCCATCGGCAGCGGCGCGGTCTCGGCGACCGGCGTGCTTGTTGGTACAGCGCGGTCCGCCGTGAATGTCACCAGAAGCAAGTCACTGCCGGCCCGCGGGAAACGCACCGGGATAACCAGAATGGTCACCGGCACCACGACGCCGTGACGCTTGTGCCGAATTCCGGAGACTTGAACCCGGCCATGCAAGGAGAGCGCCTGCGTGACGGCGCGGCGGAGCTGCAGGCGCAATTCCCCGCGTGTCATCGCCGTCAGATCCCAGGGCGGTTCTCCCGTCGGCAGGTCGAGGAAGTCGCCGGTCGGACCGAAGAGATATTGGATGCGATGCAGCCCGTCGATCAGGACGGCCGCCGGCGCGTATTCAAGCAGCAGGGCCTGTCGGATGATGTCTGCCGGGCTGGTGCCGCGCAAGGGGGTGGGCAGTGTCGGGACCGGGATCGCGGACCGCCCTCCCGTCGGCAGGACCGCCATCGCACTGCTGCGCGTCGCACCGATCTTGCGATAGAGGCGCCATTTTTTTGAAAGAGGCGCGAACATGCTGGAGAGCGTGTCAAGGTTCTCCGCCGTACCGAGGAACAGGCCGCCATTATCCAGCAAGGCGAAATGGAACAGGGTGAAGATGGCCTTCTGCACGTCCGGCTCGATATAGATCAGCATGTTGCGGCAACTGATCAGGTCGAGCTTGGAAAAAGGCGGATCGCTGAGCAGATCGTGCTGGGCGAAGGACACCACATCGCGCAATGGCTTGGCGACCTTGTAGCCGTCCTCGACCTTGGTGAAGAAGCGGGCGAGCCGTTCGACCGACACGTCGACCGTGATGGTTTCGGGATACAGGCCGGTGCGGGCGACGGTCAGCGCCCGATTGTCCACGTCGGTCGCGAAGACCCGGAAGCCGGGGGATAAGCCGCTCCGTGCGCAGGCCTCCATCAACAGGATTGCGATGGAGTAAGCCTCTTCCCCGGTTGCGCAGGCCGGGACCCAGACGCGGATCGGCTTGCCCGCCGGCTGGTTCCGCACCAGCGGGACGATGTAGTCTCCGGCCAGGATGTCGAATGCCGGACCATCGCGGAAAAAGCGCGTCACGCTGATCAGGATGTCGCGGGACAGCAGTTCGATTTCGGCCGGGTGGGTGCCCAGAAAGGCCCGGTATTCCGTCATATCGGCGATATGGTGAATCCCCATGCGCCGTTCGATGCGGCGGATCAGCGACCGCGGCTTGTAAGCCTTGTGATCGCGCTTGGTGTGCGCGCTCAGCAGATCGAGGATGCCGTCCAGTGAGCCGTCCGGCGCATCGGCCTTCTGAACCGTTGCCGGGCCGATGTAGGGTTGGTGGACGAAATCGACGATGGCACCGGGCATGCGCTCCGGCGGCAGGATATAGTCGGCCATGCCGGTGGCGATGGCGCTGCCCGGCATGCCGTCGAAGTCGGCGGTCGTCGGATCCTGCACGACCACCAGCCCGCCGCATTCCTTGATCGAACGCAGTCCATTGGTGCCGTCGGCGCCGGTACCGGACAGCACGACGCAGATCGCCTTCTCCTGCTGGTCGGTCGCCAGTGTGCGGAAGAAGATGTCGATGGGCAGGGTCGCGTCGACAGGCTGCCGCGATTCGCGGATGCGCAGTTGGCCGGCCTCCATGGTCGGCAACCGACCCGCCGGAGCGATGTAGATGTGATCGGCCTCCAGCGGAATCCCGTCATGGGCCGTAAGGACCGGCAGCACCGTCACATTTTTCAACAGGTCGGCAAGCAATCGTTCATTGTTCGGGATCCGGTGCTGAATCACCACAAAGGCCAAGCCGCTGTCAGCCGGTACCCCCCTAAGCAGGGCCGTGATGGCTTTGAGACCGCCAGCCGAGGCACCGATACCGACGATCGCCAAAGGGCCGGGCCGTATGCGCCGCTGTTCATCCTGATCCATACGGGGAATGTCCTGACAATGACGATCCGTGCCTTCATCCGCCGACATCATGATCGCCTCCTGCCAATAGGATGATCCCAGCCAGCGAAACTTTTAACCAAGCCTCGCCGCGCCGGGGTTCATGGCAGGAGAGTATGGGGCTGGCGTACAGACACTAAACAATTAGAGCGCTTATAAATTTACCGCATGATCTCAAATAGACAAAAAGTTAAAATAATTACACCCATAACTTCACGGTAGTCTCAGGCAAATTGTGCAATAACCGCAAAGTTAATGCGCAAATTATGGCCTGTCAATCAATAATTTTTATAAATTCTATATTTTTGATCTATGTGAAGTTCCGCAAAAATAGATGTGTTGTTCTGCACAGAAACGCCACTCGGAATGGGAAAATATTGATTACGCATCGGCGCGATGCAGCGAAGATGTGGCTCAGCCACATCTTCTATAACAACAGGTTGGCAGAACCTGTGCCTGGACTTGCGGGATAATCGGCTGATCTGTCCGGTTGCGGCAACCCGCTTCGCAATGGACCGGAGGACGTCAAGTCCCGTGCGGTGCGTGCCACGTCGCCGGCTTCACGCGTCCGTCCATGGCCGGCAGGGCGGCAATCCCAACATGCCGTCGGAGAAAATCAGGTCACTCTGCATCCGCAAAGCCGTTGTTGAGGCCCCAGAGGGCGGCCTGCGTGCGGTTCGAGACTTCGATCTTGCGCAGCAAACTCTTGAGGTGAATCTTGACGGTCGCCTCGGTGATCCGGAGGTGGTTGGCGATCGTCTTGTTGGAGCTGCCATTCTGCAGGCAGCGCAGAACCTGAGCCTCGCGCTTGGAAACACCTTTTTGCGGTACCGCCAGATCGGCGGCACCGTTCAGGCGACCGCCGATCAGCAGTGCGGCCAAGGCACTGGGGAAGACCGTTTCACCGATCATGACAAGCCGCAACGACTGCGCCAGCGCCTCCATGGACATGTCCTTCATCAAGAATCCGTCCGCACCGGCCTGGATGGCCTTCGTCATGATTTCGGCGTCCAGCGTGCCGGTAAGCACTACCACATGCGTGTCCGGGCAAGCCACCTTCAATGACCGGACAAGATCCGCGAAGTCGCCGATGCCAACAGGGTCGATCAGAATGACCTGCGAAGCGTCGCCCTCCTGGACAATCTGAAGCGCCGCCTTGAGAGACGATGTCTCTTTGGCGATGTGAAAGCCCTGCTCCGCGAACATGACTTTCAAGCCCTGGCGAAACAGATTGTTCGCATCTATCAAGGATACGGAAACAAAAGACATTGCCAGATACTCCAAGTTTCTAGGATAATCTGGCAGTCTTGCGCTTAAAATATTGGAATAGCGACCCGCTCTTTGGAGAATATTTCAGCTCTTGATAAGAGAGAATTTTGAAATTCGTGCTTGAACAAACGAGGAAAGTCCTGGCCCGTCCGGTCACGCCCGGCCAGCGGGCACGGAGTCCGGGATCATGGCGTGCAGAGCTGTCCCCGATGGAATGGAGAAGGGGCGTCATGGACGTCCCTCCGATACGGACCCCGGCGTCAGGGTGTCAGCCATCGCCGGAATTACCGGATATGGAGGCTCCATAACCGCCTGTGCCGCTCCGTCATTGCCGGCACAGGACCAGCGGACATGGCAGGGTTCCCCTGCCGCCGATTGCGCCAGCACGACGCTGGCGAAGCCCAGCCGTTCCGCCGCTTGCGCTTCCCGAATGGCTTTGGCGAGCGCATCGATCTGGTCGGTGCAGGGCGGATAGACGAAGCCGTCCGCCCGGACGATCCATCCGGCGTGGGTTTTAAGAATGAAGAAGGCCAGCCTTGTCCGGGAATTCATAAAGTGCCTCCGATGTGGGCCGGTTTGCCGGCAATGGCGGCAGCCATGCCATCCGGATCGAGTCACGCCAGGAAACACCTTGGATTTGCGATCTTCGGCAAAATGAGCAGGCCTGGGGTGGCTTTGAAATAATCAAAGTGGGGTTCGCTAAGATTTCCACAATGGGATATCCCCGAAAGTCATAAGTGTACATTCGAAATTTTGAAATCATTTTTGTGTTTCTATTGAGAGAAATCTATCGATAAACGACAATTGAAGCTGTGAGTTATTTAGAAAGACCTTCAACAGCTCCGCCGCAGGTTATGTCCGCTGCGGCGGGAGGCGGCCGAACGGCCGCCCCATCTGTTGTGCACGTTTCAGATCAGCGCTTGTTGCCGGGCTTGTTGCCGACGGGCTCCACCTTGACGTCGCTGCGGCGGGCGACGGTTCCCACGGTCTTTTCCTGTTCGGAAGCGGTCTTGGACAGCACGACCTCCCCGACCACGCGGGCTTCCTTGGTGATTTCCGGCGTTTCGGAGGTTGCCGTCAGCTCGACGGTCTTCTCGCCGAACGCAGCCTTCTCCTCGTCGGGGCGGAGAGGACGGTCGACCTTGCGATGTTCCACGCCCACCGCCTCGTCGCGCAGCGTTACGGTCTCCCGAATTGGGGTTTCCGTGATCTGCGACACGGCTTTCAATCCGCCTTTGGCGACCCGGCGCTTGCCGATCTCGACCTCCTCCTTCACCGACTGGAGGGTTTCCTGCTCGACGGTGGCGCCATTGCCCGCCTTCTGGGCCGGTTTCTGCGCTGCCGCAACGACAGGCAGGGTGTCAGGCAGGTCGATGGCTCCATTCTCGTCGAGGATCGCCTCCGCCGCATCGGCGTCCCGGTCGGCGATGTCGGCAGCGACCAGGATGTGGCCGTGCCGGACAGCCATGCCGTACTGCTCGGCCAAGTCCTTTTGAAATCCATGTCCCAGCAGTCCCTGGGCGGCTTCGTCGGCGCTGTCGGCACCGTCGAAGGTCTCGATGTCGACCTCCTGGCAGCCTGCCGCGACCAACGCCTGGAACGCATTCCTGGCCGAACCGCTTTCCTTGTAAAGTCCGACGACGATCGTGCTCATGATATTCTCCAATGGAATTTCGGGTGTTTTGGGTAGTTTGTGTATTTGTTTGTGTATTTCCGGGCGGGTCAGACCTCGGAGTCCTCTTCCAACGCAGGATCCCGGTCGATCACCACCTCCTGACGGCGCAGCGTGACGGTGTCGGACATCCTGCCGACCGTGGTGCGGCGGGTGATCCGGACCTCCTCCACCAGCTTCAGGCGGACCTCCACCGTCGCCACCTCCTCGATCACCGAGATGACGGTGGTGTCGCCGTCCTGGCGGTCGGGGATCGGGCCGTCGACGAACCGTCCGATGGGAACCCGCTCGACCTCCAGTGTTTCCATCGACAGGTCGGCTTCGACCGACTGTTCCCGCTCATGGCTGAAGGTGCTGGCGCGGACGGTCCCGGTGACCTGTCGGCGTTTGCGGACGCCCACCTGCTCTTCGACGGTGAGAAGCGTCTGCGTCTCCTTTTCCGAACCGGTCAACGGAGATCCTCCCGAAATACTGTCATGCGGTTTTGGAGAGCGCCGGCGGTGTCAGGCGCCAGGCCGGGGCGGGCTGTGAGCGGTGTCTTGCGACATCCGGGACGCGGCCTGGGCGACGCGGACATTGACCTCGAAGAAGGCCAGCCATCCGCCGAGCAGGTAGCGTTGTCCCGCCGTCATGATGTCCTGCGGGCCGCGGGCCTGGAGCATGCTGCCCAACAGTTCGTTCTGGCGTTCCGCGGCTTGGCCCATGAAGGAGACCGCTTCTGAAATGGCCGTTCCATAGCCTGCCATCAGGGCCCCGCCGAGTGCCGTGGCCCGATCGCCACTCTCGTCGAGACCGTCTTTGAGAGCACGGTCGAATCTCTGGCCAGCGGTCCGGACGGTTTCCGGAAAGCCCTGGTTGCCTGAAGCGCCGGGTAGCCTCGGCGGCCAGGGCCTCGGCTGCCGACCAAGCTCACGGGCAGGTTTCGCCGTGTGCTCCTCGCTGGCGCTTCGGATGCCGGCCTCCTTCGGCGCGTCGTTGCCCGCCGCGGCTTCGTCGCTGGCACTGCGAATGGTGGGGCGATTGGTCGGGCGAATGGTGGATGTGGAATAAGTGCCGTCGTCCATGACGTCTCCATGACTGTTTGGGGTGCGAGAGCTGAAAGGGAGCGCTGTGCTCTACCTCGATGACTTAATCCTATATTATGCCGCACCGCAAAATATCAATGGTTTTGAAAATATAATCTGAAATTAAGAACTATAAATTGCCGAATATAAAGGAGATGTTCTTTTGGTATTGCGAGGATATATTTTACATACGCAAGAATGTCAGGAGGTTTTTTGTCGTGGATCAATCGTTATATTTTTCCATTCGGCGCCGAACTGGCGAGCGGGCTCTGCCACTTCTTCGCCTGGGAAGGCTGCATTCAGCGGCTATATCCTTTTCGAACAATGGATCGGACGAAGGAGCGCTGCATGCCCGATAATCCCCGCGACCAACAGGACGCAGAGAGAATGGTCAGGATTGAGGCAGCGCGCGGTGGCCCCTTTGTGGTGGCCGCGGAAACGACCCTGATGCCCATGCTGATCGCCGACCCCACCCTGCCGGATATCCCGATCGTCTTCGCCAATGCCGCATTTACCAAGCTCAGCGGCTATGCGCGCGAAGAGATTCTGGGCAAGAGCTATCATCTGCTGTCCGGCTCCGGCACCGACCCGGAGGTGGCGCGCGCCATCGGCCTCGCCCTACGCGCCGGCGAGGCCATCGTGCGTCAGGTCCATCTCTATCGAAGGGATGGAAAGCCGCTATGGGTGCTCCAGCATGTCGCACCCGTTTTCGAAGAAGACCGTATCCGCCACCATTTCGTGTCCTTTGTCGACATCACCGAGCGCAAGGCGGCGGAAGACGGATTGCGCCAGCTCAACGAAGAACTCGATCACCGTGTCTCGGTGCGTACCGGGCGGCTGGATGAACTCAATCGCCAACTTGCCGCCGAAGTTGAGCGCCGCACCGAGGTGGAGCGTGTGCTGCGCAACACCCTTGCCGACAAGGACGTGCTGCTGCGCGACAAGGACAACCTGATGAAGGAGGTGAACCACCGCGTCAAAAACACCCTCCAGATGGCCTCGTCCTTCCTGCGCATCCAGTTGGACCTCACCCATGGCCGGGAGCCGGCCGTGCAGGAGGCACTGCACAGCGCCGTGGAAAGGCTGGACCGCATGGCCGAGATCCACGAGAAGCTCTACCGGACGCAGGGGTTGCAGGAGATCGAATTCGGGGGGTATCTGCGGATGCTGTGCCGCGACCTGCTGGTGTCCTTCGAGCCTGCACAGAGTTTGCGGGTGGTGCTGGATGTCGACGCCGACGAGGTGTTCCTGAAACCGGATCAGGCCATCCCGCTGGCCCTCATCGCCAACGAGGCGATGATCAATGCGCTGAAATACGCCTTCCCGGACGGGCGATCCGGCCGCATCGCCGTCTCGTTCCGGGAAATCTCGTACGAAGTCCTGCGCATGAGCATCAGTGACGACGGCATCGGCATGGCCGACGAACGACGCTTGGGGTCGCTCGGCCTCACCTTGATGGAGTTGCTGGCCGAGCAGGTCAAAGGCGGTCTGAGCGTCGGGTCCGGCGCCGGCACGACCGTTACGGTGTCGATCCCGTCATGACCTCGGTCTTGCCCCCGCATATCCCGACATCCGAAGTTTTGCGTGGCCTGCTCGCCGAAGCTCCGGCCGAGGGCGTTACATTCGGCTGGCTGCTGGGCAGGCTGCACAAGCGCTCCTTCGGCGTCGTCCTGCTGTTGCTGGCAGTGATCGGGCTGACTCCGGGAACATCGCCGGTCGTCGGGCTGCTGCTGACCATTCCCGCCCTCCAGATGATCCTCGCGCGGGAAACGCCGGCCTTTCCCAGGACGATCATGTCGCGGCGTTTCTCGACACAGCGCCTGGTCCGTATGGTCGATCGTACCGTGCCGGTGCTGAGGCGCATGGAGACGGTCATACGCCCACGCTGGAAGATGCCGCTCGAGACGACGACGCGCGTGGTCGGATTGGTCGTCCTCGTGCTTGCAGGCGTCTTCTTCGTTCCCATTCCGCTGAGCAATGTCGTCCCGGCGGTGACGATCATGCTGATCGCCTTGGCCTATCTGGAAGAGGACGGGGTGTTGTTGGCAGTATCGCTGGCGATGGCCGCCGCCGTTCTCATCGCCACGGCGATCACCGTCTGGCAGTCGGTCGAGGCGGTCCGGTCCATGTTTTTTTGAGCCGTGGCTCACATCGGTCAGGCCCGCGTATGGCACTGCGGGGGGAAGATCATCCATCCGGACATGATCGACAATGCTGTTGGACCGGCGTCCCATCCGGCGAAGCGGCATATGGCAGGTTTTTGCCGCGTGCTTTGGCATGCAGGCCGTTGCTCAATCGCGCCAAATGGAGAGAAGGCATCATAAGGGATGCTCAAGAATCATTCAGGTAGAGGATCCTGCCCGGCGGAGGCAGGCGGCAGTACGAGCTAAATAAGCATCAATGTAATTATTTGGCTCTCCCCATTGTAACTAAATTTGTCGGCACCATATTTCAAACCAAATATCCGGAAGGAGATCGCCATGTCGCTCACGCACGGGACGTTGTCGGAGTGGATGGTTTCAGAGCGTGCCGCCTGGGCTTTGTCCGCGCCGAAATGGAAGAACATGGCTTATCTGACACTTGGCGTCTCAGTCGGCTTTCTTGCCGGGCTGCTGTTCTCCAGTTCGGGCGGATAGACAGCTGCTTTCAAGGAAATCCGCCGGACATGAATGGGAGCACCCTTCGATGACCACCGCATTCACTCGCACCACCAGCAGGACCATAACGTTCGCCCATCCTTTTGCCTTGAGCGGCGTCGACGGGGTGCAACCGGCGGGAAGCTACATCGTGGAGACCGACGAGGAGTTGATCGACTCGCTTTCCTTCCCTGTGTATCGGCGCAGCGCGACCTGGATCCGTCTTCCGCAGTCCAATCGCGGAATGGCCATGGAGCAGACGGTGCTCATCGACCCCGATGAACTGGGCCGGCTCCTGGAACCGGCGGAAAACGGAAATCTCCTGCCCGGATGAACCCCGTTGCGAGGACCGGGCAGAGCGATGCTCCGCCCATCGCAGAAAGCCGCTCCGCACCGGAGTTTACCGCAGAGGAGATGTCGTCATGCAAACCGTGCAACTGAAACATCGGTCGTCGTCGGTCCATTTCCTGAACGGAAAAATGTTCATTCAAACCGCGTCCGTGCCTTCGGTGACCCTGGGGATCGGCGATGAGCGTCTACGCCAGCGGGAGCGCGGCACTCTGCTTCGCAACTGGGACGATGACGGTGGTGCGCAACCAAAGCAGGATGCTAAAGAGTGAGTTGACCGTCCGCGTCAGAATTTGGCATCGACTGTGAGGAAGAACGCCACCAGGGACGGCCGGCCATCGTCCCGCGGGGGTGCTCCAGTTGAAATGTAGAAGAACTCATCGCCGACCAGAGCGCCATCCCCGGCATCCTCAAACGACATCGATCCGGATCGTCAGGATCTGTGGAAGGGCAGCAGCATGAGCGACAAGGCATCCTTCCCAATCGTCGGGATCGGCGCATCCGCTGGCGGGGTGGAGGCCTTGGAGGGGCTGTTCGGTGCCGTTCCCGCCGACAGCGGCATGGCCTTCGTGGTCGTGACGCATCTGTCACCGGAACACGAAAGCCTGCTGGCCGACATCATCGGCCGATGCACGCCCACGCCGGCGCATCAGGCCTGCGACGGGGATTTGGTCGAGGCGAACCGCATCTACACCCTGCAGCCCGGAACCCTGCTGACCATCGACGGCGGACGGCTGCATGTCCGGCCGGACAGCGCCTCCCGCCGCGAGCGCAACCCGATCGACCTCTTCCTCAGTTCGCTCGCCAGCGACTGCGGTGAAAGGGCGGTCGGCATCATCCTGTCGGGTGGCGGCAGCGACGGCACCCTGGGCGTCAAGGCGATCAAGGAACGGGGCGGCTTCACCATCGCCCAGGGGCATGACGGAATTCCCCGCCATGACGGCATGCCGAACAGCGCCATCGCCACCGGCGTCGTCGACCTTGTCGCGCCGGTGGAAACGATGGCGGCGACGCTGGTGGACTATGCGCGAACCGCCACGTCGCTGGGCGATCTGACCGGTGAGAAGGATGTTCATGAGGATGCGCGGCTGGAAGCGGCACGCAGAAGCATCACCACCATTCTGCGCAATCAGATCGGGCACGATTTCCAGGGCTACAAGCACAACACTTTCCTCCGTCGTGTCCAACGCAGGATGCAGGCCCTGCGGCTGACGGACATCGACAGCTATGTCGAACACCTGCGTGAGGACCGCACGGAAGCCGCGGCACTGTTTCGCGATCTGCTGATCGGCGTCACCACCTTCTTCCGCGACGGCGAGACCTTCCAGGCGCTGGAGGACCTCGTCATCCCGCATCTGTTCACCGGGAAAAGCGCCGGCGATGCGGTGCGCGTCTGGGTTCCGGGGTGCGCCACCGGCGAGGAGGTGTACTCCATCGCCATGCTGCTGTCCGAATATGCGGAAACCCTCCACAGCGTGCCGAAGATCCAGGTCTTCGCCACCGACATCGACGAGCATGCCCTGGAGGTGGCACGCACCGGGCGCTATCCCGCCAATCTGGTGCGGGATGTGCCGGCAGACCGGCTCAAGCGCCATTTCACTGAGGACGGCACCAGCTATCTCGTTCGCAAGGAGGTGCGCGACCTGTGCATCTTCTCGGCGCACAGCGTCGTCCGTGACCCGCCCTTTTCACGCATCGACCTGATTTCGTGCCGCAATCTGCTCATTTACCTGGGGATGGGACTTCAGGATCAGGTCATCCCGATGTTCCACTATGCATTGCGCCCCGGCGGCTATCTTTTCCTCGGCGTGGCCGAGACGATCGGGCAGCATCAGACGCTGTTCGTGCCCATGGACAAAAAGCATCGCCTGTTCCGCCGGCAGGATGCGGTCTCCGTAACCATTCCCTTCGCCATGGCGGAGCATGGCGGCCGCACCACCCGCGGATCGGCCGAGACCCCCCGTTCGATCCAGTCCAATGCCGCCAATCTGCGTGGGCATGTGGAGGCGCGCGTGCTGGAGCGTTTCGCTCCGGCCCATGTCGTCGTCAACCAGAACGGCGAGGTGGTCTATTATTCCGCCAACACCGGCAAGTATCTTCAGGCGCCTCCCGGCGCTCCGAACCGCCAGCTTCTGGCGATGGCCCGCAAGGGACTGCGGCTCGATCTTCGCGGCGCCCTGCACGAGGCGATGCAGACCCACAAGCCGGTAACCCGCAAACACCTGGCGGTGGAGGTGGACGATCGTGTCCAAGTGCTCGATCTGACGATCGAGCCGTTCGACCGCGAAGGGGAACCCTTTTCCCTGGTCCTGTTTTCCGATGTCGGAGGCCCAAGTCCCGCGGAGGAGATCTACGGCAAGGAGCGTCACTGGGGCCAGGATCCCGTTGCGGTGGAGCAGCTGGAACGTGAACTTCGCGATACCAAGGAGCGTCTCCAGAGCACGATCGAAGAGTATGAAACCTCATTGGAGGAACTGAAGTCCGCCAACGAGGAACTCATCTCGGTCAACGAGGAACTGCAATCGACCAATGAAGAGCTGGAAACGGCCAAGGAGGAAACGCAGTCGGTCAATGAAGAGCTTCACGCCGTCAACATCGAACTCAACGGCAAGGTCGAGGAACTCGATCAGTCCAACAACGATCTCCAGAATCTGTTCAACAGCACCCAGATCGGGATCATTTTCCTGGACCGATCCCTGCTGATCCGGAGTTTCACGCCGGCGGTCACCCGGATTTTCAATCTGATCGCGAGCGACCGCGGCCGTCCGCTGACCGATATCGTCAGCCATCTCGATCAGGTCGATCTGGATCGGGATCTGAGACATGCGCTTACCGACCCGGCGACCGTGGAAAAGGCGGTTCGGTCCAGGGACGGGACCAGGCACTACATGATGCGCATCCTGCCTTACCGGAAAGCCCGCAACGATCTGGAAGGCCTGTTGTTGACCTTCGTGGACGTGACGTCGCTCAAGGAGGCCGAGGAGCAGCAGCGCCAGCTCATCGGTGAACTCGACCACCGCGTCAAGAACATGCTGGCCGTCGTTACCGCCTTGGCCCAGCAGACGCTGAAGGCGATTGCCGAGGCACCGGAATGCACGGCGTTTCTCGGCCGCCTGCAGGCGATCGCCAGCACCTACGATCTGCTGACCCGTGACGGTTGGGGGAATATCCCCCTCAGCGACGTCGTGCTCAATGAGGTGAAGCCTTATGCCACCAGCGAAGGACGCTTTGCCGTTGACGGACCTGCCGTTCAACTCCGGCCCAAGGCCGCGTTGGCGCTCGGCATGGTGATCCACGAGTTGGTGACCAACGCGCTGAAATACGGCGCATTGTCCGTGGCGGACGGGCGCGTCGTGGTGACCTGGGAATTCGGGCAAAGGGATGCCGATGCGGTGCTGCTTGTCCATTGGCGCGAGACGGACGGTCCCCCGGTGTCGCCTCCCACCCATCACGGCTTCGGCTCCAAACTGATCACCCAGCAAATCCGCTACGAACTGCGTGGCGATGTCATGGTGGATTACGCTCCGGCTGGCCTCCAGGCGACGTTCACCGTACCGGTCGCCCAGACGAGGAGCGACGAAGAAAGCCCCGCCTCGCTTGAGAATGCCCGATGACCGGAAAGCATCTGGAAGGCTGCCGGATCATGATCGTCGAGGACGAGTTGCTGATCGCCATGGCGTTGGAGGAAATCCTGCAGGATGCGGGGGCCATCGTCGTCGGCATGGCCAGCTGCGTGACGGATGCCCTGGCGCTGATCGAACGGGAAGATTTCGACGCCGCCATCCTGGATGTCCGGCTCGACGATGAGCGGGTGACCGCCGTCGCCGACGCGCTCGAAGCCGGCGCGAAGCCTTTTGTCTTCCACTCGGGATACGGGCCGGAACTCCTTCCGCAACGACACCGGCACAGACCGCTGCTCCGGAAGCCCTGCGCCCCCGCCGCCATCGTTCGCATGTTGTGCATTGCCATGGCCTGAGCGGGTGCCGGATGGCCGCATCCACTGTCAGTCCAACGATGATGAGAGACGAAACCGACCCATAAGGGTCAGGCAGAAAATCGGTGTCTTTCGCTGCAATGGGCTTTCCGCCCGGTTCCAGCTATTTCATCGCCTCGTACAGTGCATGGACGACACTGGATGAAAGCGATGGCTTGCGGAGCAGGGGGCGATGACGATGGCTGCTTGGAAGATGTTCCGGACCATATCCCGAATGGAAAACGAATGGGATGCCTCGTTTTTCCAAGGCTTCCGCAACGTCGACGACCGGCTCTTCATCCAATCGGGCGTCCAGAAGCGCAACATCGAAGGGTTCGGCTTCAATCAGCGCAAGAGCGTCCACGGTCGAAGCGGCAAGCCGAACCACATTGGCGCCTGCCTCCAAGACTGCCGCCTCCAATACGACGGTGACGAGGAACTCGTCCTCCACGATGAGGACACGACGGTCGTTCAGCAGCTTTCCGGACATCCGCCGCTCCCTTTGATCAGGCGTCCCGTAGACCATATGCCTTTGGCCTTCGCTGTAAAGTTGGACAAAAGCAATGCCTATGCACGCTTATGGGAGTCCGTCTTCTCACATTGGTGGCACCAATATATGGAAGCGCTATAGCTGGTGGTATTTCCGATTTGGGAAAGGAAAAATATTCCAGCTCCTGCAATTTGACATTGGCCTATGTGCCGGTTCCGAAGAAAGTTTGGCCCTGCCACTCCAACCCGGCAATGGTTGGATGGACCTGCCCGGAGAAAATGAATGGCATCCATCTATAGCCTGAACGCCAACTTTTCAGGGCGGAGTCCGTCGACGCCCCGGGTTCCGCATCACTGTCGTGGAGCGATGTAGTGGAAGAACATCCGTTTGACGATCTCCACGAGGACCAGATAGGTGACGACGGCGGCCACCAGGAACAGGTAGAAGGAGGCTGGAGGAACCACGAAGCCGAAGAAGGATGCCAGCGGCGTCAGCGGCAGCAGCGCGCCGACGGCGGCAGCTCCCAGCGACAAGCCAGCCAGGATTGCGTTGGGTCGGCTGAGCCAGGGGCTGCGGCGGGTGCGGATCACGAAGATGACCAGCACCTGGGTGGCAAGGCTCTCCACGAACCATCCGGTCTGGAACAGCGCCTCATCGGCGTTGAACAGGTGAAGCAAGGCATAGAAGGTCAGGAAATCGAACAGGGAGCTGACCGGACCCAGCACCAGCATGAAGCGCTGGATCAGCCGCAGATCCCACTGCACCGGCAGGGCCAACGCCTCCGCCTCCACGGTGTCGAGCGGAACGCCGGCCTCGGACGCATCGTAGAGCAGGTTGTTGAGCAGCACCTGGGTCGGCAGCATCGGCAGGAAGGGCAGGAACAGCGACGCTCCCGCCATGCTGAACATGTTGCCGAAATTCGAACTGCTTCCCATCAGGATGTATTTGGTGACGTTCTGCACCGTGCGGCGCCCCTCCATCACCGCCTCGTGCACCACCGACAGATCGTGGTCGAGCAGGATCAGGCCAGCTGCCTCCTTTGCAACGTCGGCGGCGCTGTCCACCGAGATGCCGACGTCGGCGGCATGGAGGGCGGAGGCGTCGTTGATCCCGTCGCCCAGGAAACCCACCACCCGGCCGGAGCGCTTGTAGGCCAGCAGCACGCGTTCCTTCTGAGCCGGCGTCACCCGGCAGAACACGTTGACCTTGGGGAGGCGGGCCCGCAACGCCTCCTCGCTCATCGCCCGCAGATCGTCGCCGGTGATCAGGCCGATGACGGGCAGGCCGAGCTCGGCGCAGACGTGCCGCGTCACCCGCTCGTTGTCGCCGGTCAGAAGGCGCACGGCCACCCCGGCCCCGGTCAGATCGCGGATCGCCGCCATGGCACTCGCCTTGGGCGGATCGAGGAAAACCGCGTAGCCGGCGAAGGCAAGTTCGCTTTCGTCTCCCAGCGCGGCGGAGGCATGATCCGGTCCCATCGCCTTGGAGGCGATCGCCAGCACCCGGAACCCGTCCTCTCCCAGCTTCTGGAACAGGGCATCCAGATCCGCCCGCGCCGCCGGGTCGAGCGGCATCTCGACGCCACCTTCGCCTTCGTAATGGGTGGACTGCCGTAGCACGTCTTCCGGCGCCCCCTTGACCACCAGCAGCCGCTCGGTGCCATCGGTGACGAGAACCGAGACGCGCCGCCGTTCGAAATCGAAGGGCACCTCGTCGATCTTCCGCCAGCCGGTCACGTCGAGGCTGCGGAAGGCGATGATGGCCTCGTCGAGCGGGCTCTTGATGCCGCTCTCGAAATGGCTGTTCAGGTAGGCCAGCCGGAAGACGCGTTCGCTCTCCGCGCCACGGAAATCCAAGTGCCTGACCATCCGGATCGTCGCCTCCGTCAGCGTCCCGGTCTTGTCGGTGCACAATACGTCCATGGCGCCGATGTTGTGCATGGCCGCCAGCCGTTTGACGATGACACGGCGCTCCGCCAGCCGCATCGCCCCGCGCGCCAGCGTGACGGTGACGATCATCGGCAGCAGTTCCGGCGTCAGCCCGACCGCCAGGGCCAGGGCGAACATCAGGGACTCCAGCCAGGGCCGGTGGAACAGCACATTCACCGCCAGCACGAACAACACCAGGAAGATCGTCAGGCGCAGTATGAGGAAACCGAACTGGCGGATGCCCAGCTCGAAGGCGGTGGGAGGGGAAGGCGCCTGCAGGGTGCCGCTCAACCGACCGAACGCCGTCGCGTCGCCGGTCCGGCAGACCACGGCGGTGGCGCTGCCGCTGATGACCGAGGTTCCCATGAATATGGTGTCGAGCGCCTGCCCAACGTCTTCGGCCGGGATCGCGACGGCATCGACCCGCTTTTCCGCCGGGTAGGGCTCCCCGGTCAGCATGGCCTGGTTGACGAACAGGTCGCGCGCTTCGAGGAGGCGGCAGTCGGCCGGAACCAGATCGCCGGCGGCCAGACGGACCACGTCGCCTGGAACCAGTTGATCCACCGGCTCCGATACCTCCACACCGTCCCGGCGCACCTGCACACGGACGGCGACGGTGCGGCGTAGCGCCTCCACGGCGTTCTCGGCCCGCATCTCCTGGACGAAGTCCAGGGTGACGCTGAGCACGACCATGACGATCACGATGACGAAGCTGGTGATGTTCCCGGTGGCTGCCGACAGGCCGCTGGCGAACAGCAGGATCAGCACCAGGGGATTGAGGAAGCGGGTCAGGAATTGCAGCCACAGCGGCCGGCGGCGGCGCACCAGCGGCTGGTTGAGGCCGTACCGGCGCCGGCGGGCCTCCGCCTCGGTTCGCCCCAGCCCGGCGGGGGTCGCATCCAGGTTTTTGAGCACGACGGAGATCGGTTGTTTCCAGATCCCGTCAGCGATGGTGCCTTGGTCCAAAGCTCGTGTCCTCGGCAGTTGCACCAGTGTAGGCGCTGGCCGAGGAATGAGAAATGACGCTTACGATAGCCCGCACTGTCATGGTTGGGACTTGGCGCCACATGGCCGGATTCGAAAACGGCGACCACGGACTGACGCCCCCGACTTTCACCGCCGCCACCCTTTCGGTTGGACAATGCGAGCCATATCGCCGCTGGACCGGAGTAGACGGATGGGCCGATGGAGCCCTGGCCCGATGCGTCATTCGCAACGGCAACCTATAAGAGCATTTCTATCCGGACCCGCTGCTACCATCGAAAGGGCGCCGGCATGGGACAGGATCATGAAAAGCATCACGGCACGTCCGGGCGGACAATCATGGGCAGCGGGCGCCGCGACTTTCTGTTCGGCGGAAACGGGAACGACATCATCGCCGGCAATCGCGGCAACGACTACATGGAAGGCGGCGGCGGCGGCGACCGTTTCGTTTTCAAGCCCGGCGACGGTTGGGACTGCATCGGCGACTTCCAGGGCGGAGCCGACGGGGACCTGCTGGACCTGCGGGCCTGGGGTGGGATCGGCAGCCTGGAGGATGTGCTGGCCCGCTCCCACCAGGACAGCGACGGGCTGGTCCTCGATTTTGGCCCACGCGACGGCGTGAAGCTGATGGGCCTGTCGCGCGAGGATCTCACTGCCGGCAATCTGCGACTGAAAAACGAGCCGATGAAAGCCAGCGCCGTGTTCGCGGCGACGGACAATGCGGATGGGAACGAGCTGTGGGGGACGGACGGGCGCCGGGCCTTCCTGCTGCGGGACATCGCTCCGGGAGCGGCCTCATCGGAGCCGCAGGGCTTTATCGAACTCCATGGGCGTGTTTATTTCAGCGCCGACGACGCCGTCCATGGGCGTGAATTGTGGTCCACCGACGGAACACCGGGTGGAACCCGCCTGCTGATGGACCTCAATCCAGGCGTCGCATCGTCGGCACCCACGGCCCTGACCATAGCGGACGGCCGCCTTTATTTCGAGGCGGACGACGGTCAGCATGGAGGGGAGCTTTGGGTCAGCGACGGGACGGCGGCCGGGACGCATATGGTAAAGGACGTGAATGCCGGCGGACGGCCGTCCTTTCCCTCCAACCTGACGGCAGTTGGGGACGAGCTGTTCTTCACCGCCAACGACAGCGACCATGGCAGGGCACTGTGGCGGTCGGATGGCACGGCGGCCGGGACGGAGCTGGTCAAGGATTTCTTCCCCGGCAGCTTCGATCCCCCGGTTCCCCTGCCGATCCTGCCCACGCATCTGACGGCGGTCGGCGACCGGTTGTTCCTGACCGCCTGGGACGGGACCGGCGGCTATGGCCAGCTTTGGGTCAGCGACGGGACGGATGAGGGCACGGTCAAGCTGGATGGCAGCATTGGCGAGGACCCAAGGGCCGGGCGCCTGGAGGTCCTGACCGCAGTGGGAGACAGGCTGTTCTATAACCACGGCGAGGATTTGTGGACCAGCGACGGAACCCCGGAAGGCACAATGCCGGTGAAGAATTTTCCGCCGGTCGGCCTCTCCCTGCCCAACCGGTATGTCGCCTTCGACGACCAAATTGCCTTTGTGGCCAGCGATGGGCAGCACGGCTTCGAGCTTTGGATGTCGGACGGGACGGAGGAGGGAACGCGCATGGTGAAGGACATCGCCCCTGGCAGCGCAGGGGCCAACATCGCGGACTTCGCCGTTTTGGACGACAGGGTGTTCTTCACTGCGGATGACGGAGTGCACGGACGCAGTCTGTGGATGAGCGACGGTACCGGGGCCGGCACCCGCATGGTGGCGGACAGGTCCCACGACGTGAGTTGGACAGCGCCCGGCAACCTCCGCGCGGTTGGCGACAGCCTCTATTTCAGCGGGATCGACGCCGGCCAAGGCGGCGCGCTGTTCCGTCTGGATGCCGACGGGGAGGCGGTGACGAAGCTCGCCACCTCCCAGCCCTTCAGCCTGCTTTATGGCACGCTGGAGATCGCCGGGATCTGATGCCACCCATTTCAGGCTAATGCCGACCGCCGCGAGCGCAGGGACGGGTCCGTTTGCAATCCTCAGGAGGGCAGCCGGACCCGCAGCGGCAGGACCAGCCTATGCCTCCCGCCATCGAGCGGCAGGCGCACGGCTTCGCCGGTCCGGTCGAAACGCGAGCCATCGAGGACCACGTCCGATGCATCGCGATCACCGTGCGACGCCGCCTCCACACGGATGTGGTAGTGGGTCGACTCCACGGTTACCGTGGCTTCGAAGCCCGTCCAGGAAGCCGGAAGACACGGATCGACGACCAGGAATGCGCCCTCGCGGCGGATGCCGAGGATGCCCTCTGTGCCGGCACGGTACATCCACCCCGCCGCACCCGTGTACCAGCTCCAGCCGCCGCGCCCGTCATGTGGCGCCACCGAATAGACATCGGCGGCGACAACATAGGGTTCGACCTTGTAGCGCTCGGCTTCCGTCGGCGTGCGGGCGTGGTTGATCGGATTGAGCAGGTCGAACAGGGCGGCCGCCCTGCTGCCGTCACCCAGCTTGGCGAACGCCAGTATCGCCCACATGGCGGCGTGGCTATATTGCCCGCCATTCTCGCGCAGGCCCGGCGGATAGCCGCGGATGTAGCCGGGATCGGACGTCGTCCCATCGAACGGCGGCGTGAACAGCAGCGCCAAGCCGTCGTCGGGTCGGATCAGCAGACTTTCCAGCGACTCCATCGCCGTCGCGGCACGCTCGGGATCGGCGGCACCCGAGAGCACGGCCCAGGATTGGGCGATGGAGTCGATGCGGCACTCCTCGCAGGCTGCCGAACCGAGCCATGTGCCGTCGTCGAATGTCGCCCGGCGGTACCACGCGCCGTCCCAGGCCTCGCGCTCCAGCGACTGGCGCAATGCCTCGGCATGGTCACGCCAGCGGCGGGCGCGGACGGCATCGCGACTGTCCGCCAGCGGCGCGAACAGCGCGATGGTGCGGAGCAGCAGCCAGCCAAGCCAGACGCTTTCCCCCTTGCCGTCCTGGCCGACGCGGTTCATGCCGTCGTTCCAGTCGCCGGTGCCGATGAGCGGCAGCCCGTGCTCGCCGGTCAGGACGAGGCTTTGGTCGAGGCCACGGGCGCAGTGTTCGAACAGCGGGGCGCACTCGTCGGCAGTCGCCGGCTGGAAGAAGGCGTCGTGCTCACCGGGGCGCAAGGGAGGACCATCGAGGAACGGCACGCTTTCCTCCAGGATCGCAGCGTCACCCGAACTGGCGATGTAGGTGGCGGTGGCGAAGGCAAGCCACACGCGATCGTCCGAGATCCGCGTCCGTACCCCTTGCCCGGACTGGGGCAGCCACCAGTGCTGGACGTCGCCTTCGACGAACTGCCGGCCGGCGGCGCGCAGCAGATGGCGCCGCGCCTCATTGGGCATGGCGAAGCTCAGCGCCATGCCGTCCTGCAGCTGGTCCCGGAAGCCGTAGGCGCCGCTCGCCTGATAGAAGGCCGAACGCGCCCAGATGCGGCAGGCCAGCGTCTGGTAGAGCAGCCAGCCGTTCAGCATGATGTCCATCGCCCGGTCCGGCGTCTTGACCTGAACGGCGCCGAGCACGGAAGTCCAGTGATCGGCGACCGCTTCGAGAACGGCGTCGAGATCGGCGTCGCGATAGCGCGCAATCAGCAGGCGGGCGGCCTCCGCCGAGGCGCATTGCCCGAGGAACCAGACGATTTCGACCGTCTCGCCGGCCTTCAACTCGACGACGCCCTGCAAGGCCGTGCAGGGATCGAGACCGGCGCCAGTCGCCCCGGACAGCGGTGAGCGCCCGACGAGCGCCGCTGGCGCCGAGGGGCCGCCGTTGCGGCCGATGAACTCGGTGCGGTCGGCCGTCCACGCCGTCTGCCGGCCGTCGAGATCGGCGAAGGCGACGCGTTCGCCGAAGGTCGGGCTCCAGCGGTTGCGGGCCAGCATGGCTCCAGTGGCCGCGTCGATCTCCGTTGCGATGAACGGCGCCGAAGCGCCACGTGCCGTGCCGAGCACCCACTCCGCATAGGCGGTGACGGACAGCGTGCGCGGACCGGGCGAATGGTTGCGCAGGGTCAGGCGGGAAATCTTGATCGGATCGGCCAGCGGCACATATTGCAGAAGCTCCAGCGCGATGCCGTGCGCCTGATGTTCGAAGCGGCTGTACCCGCGACCATGGCGGGCGATATAGGTCCCGCCGTTGCGGATCGGCTGCGCGGTGGCGCTCCACAGGTCTCCGGTCACCTCATCGCGGAGATAGATCGCTTCCCCGGCCGGATTGCCGACCGGATCGTTGGACCACGGCGTGAGCTGGTTCTCCCGGCTGTTCCCTGCCCAGGTGAAACCGCCGCCCTCCGCCGCCACCTGGAAGCCGAAATCGGGGTTGGCGATCACGTTGATCCAGGGAGCGGGCGTCATGCGGCCGGCGTCGAGGATGGTCACATACTCCTGCCCGTCCTTGTCGAAGCCGCCCAGACCGTTGAAAAATTCGAGGGAGCCCGGCACCGGCACCCGGTCCGCCATGGGCCGGGCCGCGGATTGGAGCGATGCGGGAGTGTCGATGGGTGCCGATGGGAACGATTGCCGCTGCAGGCGGGCGATCTGTTCGGCGATGGAGCCGCGCCGGGCGATCAGCACGACGCGGGCGACCGAATGGAGCAGGGCGCGTGCGTCGGCACGCATCAGGTCGGCACGCAACGCGTAGACCGAACCTTGCGCCGGTTCCTCGCCGAGCCGTGGCCGCGACTGGCTGCTGCGCACCGCGGTCTCGATGGCGACCTGAAGATCCTGGACATAGGATGAGGCGCGCTCGTTGACGATCACCAGATCGACGGCCAGACGCTTCATGCGCCAGTATTCGTGGGCACGCAGCAGCTGGCGGACCTGGGCGATGTCCTCGACGTCGTCGATGCGCAGCATGACGATGGGAAGATCCCCTGAAATCGCGTGGGGCCACAGGCCCGACTGGGCTCCCGCGCCACCGGCGATGGTGGCGGAGGGAGCCCGGAAGCGGGCATCGGCGTACAGGATCGGCGCGGCCAAGCGCTGGAAGTCGGCGGCCTCGTCGGCCCCGATGGCCAAATGGCGAAGCTGGACCTGGGCCTGCGTCCATGCCAGGGTTTTCACCCGGTCGAAGGCATTCCGGTCGGCATGCTGATCGACAAGGTCAAGAAGCGCCGTCTGCGACGACGCGACCAAGGTCCAGAAGGCGACCCGCGCGACCCCGCCGGGTGGGATCGTCAGGCGCCGCCTGATCGCGACAATCGGGTCGAGAACCGTCCCGAGGCCGTTCGACAGCGGCTGGCCGTCGGCGATCGCGGCGGCCGTGCCGACGGTGCGGCCACGCCCGATGAAACGCGCCCGGTCGGTCTCGTATTGTGGATCGCCCGCAATCCCGCCGTCGACGACGGCGAAGTGGGCGGCCCAGACCGGCGGCTCGCGTGGCGAGCGCGGGCGGCGGGTGGCGACCAGCGCGCCGAACTCGGCGTGGAACCCGGTCTGCACGAACATCTTGGCGAAGGCCGGATGGGCGGCGTCGGCGGCCGGCGTGGTCAGAACCAACTCGGCATAGGACGTCACTTCGATCACGCGCGGTCGCCGCCCGCCATTGGTCAGCGAGACGCGGCGGACCTCCCCGTCGGCCTCGCCGGAGACCAGAACGTCCATGGTGGTGGTCAAGGTCCCGTCATGGCGGATGAATTCGACGTGATCCTCGGCGAACACCACCTCGGCATGGTCCGCCGCACGCCCGGTTGGCTGCGCGCCGGCGGACCACAGCTCGCCGGTCTGCGTGTCGCGCAGGAAAATAAAGGTCCCCCAGTCGTCCCGGGTGGCATCCTCGCACCAACGGGTCACGGCGATGTCGCGCCACAGGCTGTAGCCCGCCCCCGCCGCGGTCAGCATCACCGTGTAGCGCCCGTTGGAGAGCAAATGAGTGACCGGGGCTGCGGCAGAGGGCGGCGTGGCAAGGCGGCGCACCGTCGGCGATGCGATGGCGACGCCCATTGCGGAGGTCTTCACCTCCTCGGCCCGAGGATGCCCGACGACGACGTCGCGCGGCATGCGTTCCTGGAGCAGCAATTCGCTGGCCATGATCATGGGTTCGCGGTGGAAACGGTCGCGCATCCGGCCGTCCTGCAGGGCGTTTGCGATGGCGACGATGGTCATGCCCTGGTGATGGGCCATGACGTTGCGCACGATGGCCATCTCCGCGCCTTCGGGAAGCCTGGAGCGGGTGAAGTCGAGGGCGTCGTAGAAGCCATGGCGTCCGCATGCGCCCATCGCGGCGAGGCGGTCGTAGTTCAGCCGTGCGCCGTGCGGATCCACCATCGCGGCCAACCCGGTGGCGTAGGGCGCGATGACGAGATTCTCGGAGAGGCCGCGCTTGAGGCCGAGGCCGGGAACACCGAAGTTCGAGTATTGGTACGTGAACTCCAGGTCGCGGGCGCTGTAGGCGGATTCCGAGATGCCCCATGGCACCCCCAGCGTTCTGCCGTAGGCTTGCTGACGCTCCACCACCAGACGGCTTGTCTGCTCCAGAAGGCTGCCGACCGGCGCGCGCATCACCAGCGCCGGCATCAGATATTCGAACATGGAGCCGGACCAGGAGATCAGCGCGGAGCCGTTGCCGACCGGTGTCGCCGCACGGCCGAGGCGGAACCAGTGCCGCGTCGCGACGTCGCCCTTGGCGATGGCGAACAGGCTGGCGAGCCGGGCTTCCGAGGCGAGCAGGTCATAGCAGCTCGGATCCAGGCTGTTGTCGGGGAGGGCGTAGCCGATCGACAGCAGTTTGCGTTCGGGATCGAGAAGGAAGGAGAAATCCATCGCGAGCGCCATCGCGCGTGCCGTATCGGCGAGGGCACGCAGCCGGCCCCTCCGCATGTCCGGCGTCCCGGCGACGGTGAAGCGGTCACGGCCATGCTCGATCGCCGCGGTCCGCAATGCCACGATCCAGACCATCAGATCCGCCGGACCGTCGCCACCGGCCGACGGCCCGCCCGCCGGGATGACGTCGCGGGCCGCTTCGACGGCCCTGTCGGACAGCCGCCTCAGCGTCGGCAACTGGACCTCGATGGAGTGCCCCCCGTCGAGTTGTGCGGCGATCTCGTCGAGAACGGCGCCAAGCCGGCGTATTTGCTCGCCGCCCGCTGTGGGCAGGGCGTCCGCGGCCTCTCGCGCCAGGGCGAGGGTATCCATCATGCCGAGCCGGGCGTCCGCCGCCGGAGCACAGCCCACCCATTCCTCGCAGGCGTTCGCGACTGCGATCAGATGGCCGGCAAGGTTCCCGCTGTCGACCGACGAGACATAGGCCGGTTCCAGCACCCTCAGATCCTGTGTTCCATACCAGTTGAAGAAATGCCCCCTGAACCGCGAGAGCTTCCGCATGGAGTCGAACGTCGCCTCCAGCCGCTCGATGGTTTCCGTCGTTCCCGACCAGCCGAAGTCGCGGGCGGCGACGGTGGAAAGCAGGTAGAGACCGATGTTGGTCGGCGATGTCCGATGGGCGACCACCGGCTTCGGGTCCTCCTGGAAATTGTCCGGCGGCAGCATGTTTTCGGCCGGCGTGACGAACGTCTCGAAAAAGCGCCAGGTGCGCCGCGCGGTGAGGCGCAGGTCGCGGGCATCCGGATCGGAGAACGCCGCCCGCCGACGTATGGCCGGCGGCCGGCTGGTCCATGCGGCGAGTGCGGGGGCCGTCAGCCACAGCAGGGCGAAAGGCAGGGCCAGCGGCCAGGACGATGGCGTCACGGCAACGGTACCGGCCGCCACGACGAGCCCAAGTGCGGTGCCACCCGCCATGTCTCGATAGAAGCCGCCGAGATCCAGCTGCGGCCGGCCACTTGTCTGCGCCGCCGTCGTCCATTCGAGAAGATGGCGGTGCGTGACGAACAGTCGGGTCAATGTCCTTGCGATGGCATCGGCCATCCGCCACGCCTGGTCGGCCAGGAAGGCAACCGACATCACGGTCCGCATCGCCGCCATCCGCAGATCCTGCATGAGTGAGCCGACATGGCTGCCGAGGCGGGTACCCGGCCGGCCCGGCAGCACCGAGGACATCGACGGCAGGAACGCCGGAACCGCGCTGACGGCGAGCACGAGCAGGACTCCCGCCAAGGCGGACGGCAGAGGCAGCAGCCAGCTCACGGCCAGCGTCGCCAAGGTGAACGGCGCCAGCAGCGAGCGTCGCAGGTTGTCCAGCATCTTCCAGCGACCGACCGGCGGGGCCGCCTGAGGACCTGTCCTATGGCCGAGGATCCAGGGGAGCAGTTGCCAGTCGCCGCGGGTCCAGCGGTGCTGACGCTTGGCGGCGACGTTGTAGCGCGAGGGGAACTCCTCGACGAGTTCGACGTCGGAAGCGAGACCAGCGCGGGCGAAAACACCTTCGAACAGGTCGTGGCTGAGCAGGGCATTGCGCGGAACCCGGCCGTCCAGCGCCGCTTCGAAGGCATCGACGTCGTAGATGCCCTTCCCGGTGAAGGATCCCTCGCCGAACAGATCCTGGTAAACGTCGGAGACGGCCGACGCATAGGGGGCAATGCCGCCGGGGCCGGAGACGATCCGCTGATAGAGCGAGCCCTCGCCGCCGAGCGACAGCGACGGCGTGATGCGGGGCTGAAGAATGGCATAGCCGTTGATGACGCGCCGCCCGGCCGCGTCGAACGTCGGCCGATTCAGCGGGTGCCCCATCTTGCCGACCAGCCGGAGTGCGGCGTCCCGCGGCAGTCGCGTGTCGGCGTCAAGCGTGATGACATAGCGCACGCCGGCCGGCACCTGCGGCGCGCGACCGGCAATGGGCATGAAGCTGGTGTCGGTGGCGCCGCGCAACAGCCGGTTGAGTTCGTGCAGCTTGCCGCGCTTGCGCTCCCACCCCATCCACTTGCCCTCGCCGTCATTGTAGAGCCGTCGGCGATGCAGCAGCAGAAAACGGTCCCCGCCGTCAGGACCGGGGCCATGGCGCAGATTCAGCCGCTCGATGGCCGCGGCGGCCACCGCCAGGAGAGCGTCGTCGTCGGCCACCACCTCCTGGTCGGCGTCCGGACCATCCGACAACAGGGCGAAGACGAGTTCGCCGCCGGCCCCGGCGAGGTGGTGAACCTCCAGCCGCTCGATCTGTTCCAGCAGGTCGGCCTCGCCGGTCAGCAGCGTCGGAACGGCGACGAGCGTGCGCTGTGACGGGGGCACGCCGTCCGCCAGTTCGAGCCCCGGCAGGGTGATCGCTCCGAACAGCGCGGTGACCGCGCGGTTGACCAGCGCCGTCGCCACTTCGGAGGCCGGCACGATGCCGGCAAGGGCGAACAGGAAGAGCCAGCCGCCCATACCGGGAAGCCAGGCCGCCCACACCGCGAGACCCAGCAATAGCGCCGTCACGGACAGGATCGCGCCGACATAGCCGCCGATTCCCAGATGAACGCTGAAACGGCTGATCCGCAGCCGGGCCGGTGGTCGAAAGCCGACGCGCCGCTCAAGTGCGCCTCGCCCTTCCGCGATCAGATGATAGCCGGGGTCGCCGACACGCGCGGCGTCCGCACCGTTGGCTGCTTCCGCCGCCGCTGCACGTGATGCCGATAGCGCCAGACCGGCGATGGCGAGTTCTGGGAATGACGAACCGCGGGCCAGTTCCTCGATGGCGCTCCGGTAGAGGTTGCGCGTGGGGAAATCCATGGCGGCGAAGCCGCTCGCCGCGCGCAGGTGTTCGTCGACGAGGCTCACGCTCTCGAACAGGTCCGCCCAGTCGATGTCGGAGATCAGCCGCATGCTGGTGATGACATTGCGCACGGTGACGTTGGAGGCGCCCAACCTCTGCTGGGCGTGCTGGACCACACCGTCGACCGTTGCGCCCTGACGGTTGAGCCGCTCCTCCAGCCAGCCGAGGGCCGGCATCGTTCGCGGATCCTGGTCCCGCAGCCGCTTCGCCAGTTCCGCGGCGAAAACGTCGGACAAGGAACCGGAAGAGCGCGTGGCCATGTCCGCTTCGAGAGCGGAACGGCTGTCCCCCGATGCGAGAAGCCGGTCTGCCAGTGCGTCGGCATCCGCCCGTGCCGCGCGTCCGACGGTGATCTGGTCGGCGAGCCGGCGCAGGTTCTCGATGAGGACGATGCGAAGCGTGATCGCTACCGCCCACAGCTCGCCGATGGTCAGCGGTTGGACCCGCTGATAGGCGGTGATGAACCGGCGCAGGATCGTGGGATCGAGGTGGCTGTCCGTGTGGGCAACGAAGGCCCAGGCCAGTCCGAACACCCGGGGATAGCCGGCGAACGGCCCGTCAGCGAGCTTCGGCAATTGACGGTAATAACCCAGCGGCAGGTCGACGCGGATTTCCCGGATCTGCTCCTCGACGACATGGTAATTGTCGAGCAGCCATTCCGCGGCGGGAACCACGCTGCGACCGCGCTCCAATTCCGCCGCACTCGCCCGATAGGCGGCGAGGAGCACCGCGGCGTTGTCGGCGAGGCGGGTGTGCAGGGACAGGACGGCAAGCGGCTTGCGTGTCACCGGCTGCGCGGCGGCGAGACTCTCCGCATGCCGCTCGAGCCGGTCCAGACCGAAGAGTTCCTCGCGCACCGGTGCCAGATCGCTCCAGGGGGACGGTGGCAGAGGATGCCCGAAAGCATGGCGGAGGATCGCATTCATCGGTGCCTTTCCGGCCAGCATCAGCGTGCGACCGCGATTAAGAGAGACGCGTGCCAAACAGTGGTGTGATCATGGCTGTAGGCATCGAGGGCGGCCGCCGTACCATTTTATTCGGGCTATCTTTCTTGGCGCGCAGGCTGAAGGCGGAATTTCTGCGGGCGTCACGGCATGGACTGCCGTCAGTTTACTCTTTTGATGCGGGCCGCGGACTATCCGATCGTCGCGCATGGGAGGGCCGATCAACAGCTTTGCGAGGTTCAGGTCGACACGTTGGCCACGGTGATGGGGGTGACAGTGGACCGTCCCGTCCTTGATGACGCGAACCCCAGTTCGGTCCTTCCTGCTGAAATCGGTTGGCTACAGTGGGACGTGGACAACGCATCGTTCAAAGGACTTCCGATCGACGCTCTCGAACATTGCGAAGCCTTCGGTTCAGGCAGCGGGACCATGTATCAGGACGAAGAGCAAAACCGTCAGCATGATGGCGATCGGAATCACCAACGGTGGCACGAAGTATGCTCTCACGGCGTTCCATGAGGATAAAGAGCCGGTATCCGTCGGGGGAAGGGACATGGTCGTGCTCCATATGTTCGGCGGACCGAACCAAGGATGCCGCGATGGCTTCCTCGTTGCGCCGCGCTTCAGCGATCGCGAAATCGCCTACCGAGGAAATGGTGATGAAGCCGGGTCGATATCGTGGCGATTTCGCCATATGGACCCATGCGCAGCAAAATCATGGACAATGGATTTCAAGAACAGTCCGTCCGATCACCGTGTGAGCGGTTTCTGCCCGTCTTCTAGGAAAATGTTTCTCTGGTGGTGAGGTGATGTGGTGGACGGCCCCTCCGGTGTAAGACGGAAATCCGCACTGACTGGCCGAGAGGGGTGCATCCTTGTGTCCGGCCAGTTGTCGCAACCGCTGGCAGCAGACCTTGGTGAATTCCGGACACTCCCGGCTTCGAGAGCGGCTACGATATCGTGCGCCGTTGGGCCAAACGGCGATGGGTTGCCGAGATAGAGTCGCCAGAGATCGCCCTGCCATCCTGGCGCGTACCGTCCAGCCGCCGAGCCGCTCGTCTGTTGACGAGTCCTCCAGAGACACTGAGCCGGATCGTGCCCCTGAGCCGGATTAATCAGCAGTTCGTTGCCACTGTCCAGACCGTCGCACCCGACATCCGCAGCGTGACTGACCTGATCAATGACTTCACCCAGCTCATGAGAAACCGCCTCGTGTTTGTACAAAGGCGATTTGATCGAGGCCATCATCGCCCTTGATCGTCGCAGCCGCGGGTTCGGTAAAGGCCAAATCCTGCCCCCGCAACCAACCTTTACCGAACATACCTAAGGCCGGCCGCTTTCTCAGCGCCGGCCTTCGCTGTTTTTGGCCTCAGCCGAAGGCCGAGAGGCGCCACCAGATCACTCTCCAACTCGATCTCGGCGCCGGTCATCAGCGGTGCTGAAGCGCACCGTTACCCGCTCGATCCGCGAACGCAGCCGGTCGAGCGTTTCGATCTGACGATGGGGATGCCGCAAATCTGGCTATACGTCGCGCAGATGCACCCTCAAGTACAACGTCCGGGGCGGAGGCGAGTTGGACATCGCGCCAGCTATACCCTCAGCCGAGCAGCAGTTGCCCCGTTTTGTGACGGGCTTCCAGTGATTTGGGTCGGAGGTTATAGCCGGTCTCCGGCGCAGCAGGAGCTATACCTGATCAATACCCAGCGCAACCAACTGTGCCAGTTCAACGCCTCATCCAGATGTCTTCAACATTTCGCCGGATAACCTCCTATAGCGTCGTGCATTTCATAGGAAACGCACGACGCCATCGTCCCAATGCCGACTCACATGTCGGATGTGATCGGCAGATTCCGGACACGGTTGCCCGTCGCTGCATACACGGCGTTTGCAACGGCAGGGGCGATGCCGGACGTACCGGATTCACCGACACCGAACGGCGCCTCCCCACTTTCGATGAGATGAACGGCCACGCGTGGAGCTTCGTCCATCCGTACCGCGGCGTAGCTGTCGAAATTTCCCTGCTCGACACGCCCCTCGGAGAAGGTGATTTGGCCGTAGAGCGCGGCGGAGAGGCCGAAGATGACGCCGCCCTGGATCTGGGCAATCACCGTGTCGGGATTGACCAGTTTACCGCAGTCGACGACGGAGGTGACCCTGCCCACCCGAAGCGATCCGTCGTCATGGACGGAGACCTCGGCGATCTGGGCGAGGATCGTTCCGCCGAAATCCTGAAGAAGACTGATGCCGCGGCCGCTTCCCGGAGGCAATGGCTCGCCCCAGCCGGATTTTTCGGCTGCCAGATCCAGTACGGCCCGCAGGCGCGGGTCGTCCCGAAGGTGCCGCCGGCGGAATTCCAGCGGGTCAGTCCCACTCGCCGCGGCCAGTTCGTCGATGAAGCTTTCGACGACGAACACGTTATGGGTGGTTCCGACGCCTCTCCAGAAGCCGGACCGGAAAGCGTGCTCCTCATGCCGGACATAATCGACATGCCGGTTCGGGAAGTGGTAGGGGCCGGTCGCGCTGGTCACCGCATCGGGGTCGAGCCCATTCTGGACGGCCGGCGGCAGCCAGCGGGCGAGGGGCGACGGGCCGACGACCCGGTGGAACCAGCTCGTGACCCGGCCGTCCCGATCAAGTCCGGCTCGCAGCGTGTTGTGATAGGCCGGCCGGTAGAAATCGTGCTGCGTGTCCTCCTCGCGGCTCCAGACGACCTTGACCGGGTGGTCCAGCCGCCGTGCGATGGACACGGCCTGGACGATGTTGTCGGTCTCGGCCCGCCTGCCGAACGAGCCGCCGAGATATTGGTTGTGAATCGCCACGCGATCCCGCGGCAGGCCCGCGGCGGCAGCCGCGGCGGCCTGGGCGCGGCTCGCCGCCTGGGTGCCGACCCAGACGTCACAGCGCCCGTCGTGCAGATGGACGGTGCAGTTGAGCGGTTCCATCGCCGCGTGGGCCAGGAGCGGCAGCCGGTAAGTGGCTTCCGCCCGCTGGGCCGCGCCGGCGAAGGCGCCCTTCTCGTCGCCGGCCTCGTCGCCGACCACGCCGTCCCGCTGCGAGGCCGCCTCCAACTCGTCCTTGAGGCGGGCGGTCGAGAAGTCGGCGTTCGGCCCGTCGTCCCAGACGACGGCCAGGACGTCGAGACCCTTCTTCGCGGCCGCCCAGTGATCGGCGACGACCGCCACGGCATCGTCGAGGAGAACCACGCCGCGCACCCCCGTCACCCGCCGGGCCGTGCGGTCGTTCAGGCTGGCGACCCGCCCGCCGAGTACCGGCGAGGCCATCACCGCGGCGATCTTCATGCCCGGCAGTCGAACATCCATGCCGAAGATCGCGGTGCCTCTGATCTTGTCCGCCGAGTCCAGCCGCTTCTGCGGCCGTCCGATCAGGGTGAAGGCCGCTGCGTCTTTCAGCGTCACCTGCGGCGGTATGGGCAAGGTCGCCGCCCGTTCGGCGACGTCGCCATAGGCGATGCGGCGCCGCGTCGGATCATGCATGACGAAGCCCTCCGCCGCCCGGCATTCGGCGGCGTCCACCCGCCACTCCGCCGCAGCCGCGGCGACCAGCATCGTCCGCGCCGTGGCCCCGGCGCGGCGCATCGGCTCCCACGCCGCACGCATCGACAGCGAACCGTCGGTCTCCTGCGCTCCCATGATCGGGTTGCGGTACAGCATGTCGTCGGCCGGCGCGTGTTCGAGCGTCACCGCGGCAAGCGGCACCTCCAGCTCCTCCGCGATCAGCATCGGCACCGAAGTATAGGTGCCTTGTCCCATCTCGACATAGGGCATGGTCAGCGTGACGGTGCCGTTCCGGGCGATCCTGATGAACGCGTTCGGGGCAAAATCGACCGGGCCGTTCTTCGAGAGAACCGGCGCCGCCAGCGGAACGCCGACCAGCAGCCCGCCACCGACGGCGATGCCTGCGGACAGGACGGTGCGACGCGATGGGCCGTGGCCCGGGCAGGTGGACGGATTTGTCATTGCGCCGTCTCCATGGCCGGCTTGGCGAGGCGGGCGGCGTGCCGGATCGCGTCGCGGATGCGGCTGTAGGTTCCGCAGCGGCAGAGATTTCCTGACATCGCCTCGTCGATCTCGGCATCGGACGGGTCGGGGTTGCCGGCGAGCAGGGCGGCGGCCGACATGATCTGGCCGGGCTGGCAATAGCCGCACTGCACCACCTCCAGGTCGATCCAGGCCTGCTGGACACGCCGGCCGGCGTCGGTGCGGTCCACGCTCTCGACGGTCACGATCCCGGCGGTGCCGACGCTGTCGATCGGAGTCTGGCAGGCGCGCGTCGCCACACCGTCGACATGCACCGTGCAGCAGCCGCAAAGGCCGGCACCGCAACCGAATTTCGTTCCGGTCATCCCGAGGATGTCGCGGAGCGCCCACAACAGGGGCGTGTCGCCATCGGCGTCGATCTCGCGCGCCTCGCCGTTGATGGTCAGCCTGTAAGGCATGTCGTCGATCTCCCGATCCAAGGGGCTCCGATCATCGCCAAGCCCGCGCCAGGACGTTCCGGTGCTGGGCGAAGGACGGTCGGCAGGCCCTGCATTTTCTGGATCAGGAGGTATTGCGGCAGGTTTGCCCGTACAATCCCGGGGCGTTTGACTTGAAAGTTCACATTATGTGAACGTAGACGCCGGCTGGCGTGCCGGTTGCCTCGGATCGGGTTCCGAGATCGCCGAGTTTCGAGGGAGGAGCGTGTGGACAGATTGCGGGCCATGGAAGTCTTCGTCCATGTCGTGGATAGGAACGGCTTCCAGAAGGCCGCCCATGCCCTGTCCCTGCCTCGCTCGTCGGTCACCATGACGATCCAGAGGCTGGAGCAGCATCTCGGGGTCCAGCTGATCAACCGCACGACGCGCCAGATCAAGCTGACCCCGGACGGGGAAGCCTATTACGAACAGAGCCGCCAGATCCTGTCCATGGTTGACACCGTCGAGAATGGGCTGCGGGACGGGCGCGGGCGGGCCAGCGGCCGGCTGAGGGTGAACATGCCGGCCTCCATCGGGCGTTCGATCATTCTTCCCGCGCTTCCAGGATTCCGCGAACGGTATCCGGAGGTGGACCTCGTGATCGGCATGAGCGACCGGCTGGTCGATCTCGTCCAGGAAGGGATCGATTGCGTCATCCGCACCGGAACCCTGCCGGATTCCAGCCTCATTGCGCGGCGCATCGGCAGCTTCCGCTGGGTTGTCTGTGCCGCACCGTCCTATCTTGCCGCGCGCGGTGAACCACAGGAACTGGCGGACCTCCAGGATCATCTCGCCATCGGCTACTCGTCCTCCCGCAACGGCCGGCCCGATGGGTGGACCTTCAACGAGGGCGGTGCATCGACCACCATGACCATGCGGACCGGCTTGGTGGTCGACGAGACCTTCGCGCTCCGCGACCTCGCCACGGCCGGATTCGGGCTTGCCCGCCTGTCCGATTTCATCATCGCCGACACTGTGAAACGCGGTGGCCTGCGCGAAGTGCTCGGTTCATACAGCCCCGAACCGGTCCCCGTGTCGGTCCTCTATCCGTCGTCACGGCATCTTTCGCCTGCCTTGCGGGTCTTCGTCGATTGGGTGCAGAGCATAGCAGGTGCCAGACTCGCCCCTCCCTCGGCCGCGTGAATTGGCAGGCCGCATTTCCGATCCTCGAAGAAATGCGCTCGGCATCGGTCGGCCGACAGTTCTTCTTCACCACCGTTTCTTTCCAGATGCGTTTGCGGACAGAGGTAAAACCTATGACGGCCAAAGGAGGCCGCGCGGTGGCGTTTGACTTCATTTGCATGCGGAGCTAGGGCTTTATTGCCACATGGCTATGCCGGCCCGTCGCGAAGCGGGCGAATTGGCAGGGTCGTGCGAATACTGCCTGCAAAAGGCGGATTGTACATAAAGCCGGCTGAGCGCTGCGAGCGATCCCCGCTATTTCCGGCGCATTCGGAATGGGAAGGAACGTCATGTCGGACAAGCAGAACTACTCGGATCTTGAAGCGGACGTCGTCGTCGTCGGCGGAACGGCGGCCGGCTGTTCCGCGGCCATTGCGGCGGCCCGCGGCGGCATGAAGGTTATCGTCCTGGAACCGACGCCGACCCTGGGTGGGGTGACGACGAACGGTGTGCATTGCTTCGATACCGGCTCGCTGCAAGCCCTGAGCGGAATCGCGGAAGAGTTCGTGGACCTCGTGCTGAGGCATTACAAGCAGGTCGGCCTGATCGACCCGATGCTCGCAAGCCGGTCGGATGTCTTCTGGGAGTTCCATGTCGCCGAACGCATCTGGCGCGAGCTTCTGGCGGAGCATCGGAACATCACGGTCATCACCGGTGCCGTCCCCGTCGACGTCGTGGTCGACCGGAAACGCCTCAGGGAGGTTCACTGGGAACCGGCCAGCGATTCCTTCGGCAACCCGCCCGGCGAGCCGACGCAGCCGAACCGGGTGCGCGGAACGGTTTTCATCGATGCGAGTTACGAAGGCGACGTGGCGGCCTGGGCGGGAGCGCCGTTCGACATCGGCCGTGAAGCCCGCTCCGCGGAGGAGCCGCATGCCGGCGTGATCTACACCGCGACGCACGAACGCCGGGTCGACGACCAGGGGTTCCTGCCATCGACGATCCTGCCGGGCAGCACGGGGGCGATGGACGACAACATCATGGCCTTCACCTACCGGTTGAGCCTGCGTTATCTGAAGGACGGCCGGCCGGGCCGCCTGCAGGCCAGGCCGGCGTCCTACGACCCCGGCAAATACGCATGGAACGCCGCTGCCCTGTCCGCCGACGGCGTTCCCACCTTCGGACCCGACGTCATCCCGACGGTCAACGGCAAGATGATCCTCAATCGGCGGTACGAGGGGAACGATCTGCTTCAGGGGACGCGGGAGTTCATTCTTTCCCATCCCCGCGAGCGGACGGCGATCCGCCGGAATTTCTTCGATCACGTCCTGGGCTTCCTCCATTTCATCCAGACCGAAGGAGGAATGCCGCAACTCGTCCTCGCCGAGGACGAGTATGTCGAGAACAACCATCTTCCCTACATTCTGTATGTCCGGGAAGGGCGGCGGTTCCGCGGACAGGTGAAGATGACGGAAGCGAACGTCAATCCGTATCTGGCCGGATCGGGGCCGCGCCCACCGAGACAGCCGGAGTCGATTGCGATCGGCGACTGGGCGATCGAGAGCAGGCGCTGCAACGACGAACCCAGCTCGGCGACGAAGACCTACGAAGGGTCGATGTTCATGCGGGCGCTCCGTGCTCCCTATCAGGTGCCGTACGGATGCCTGACGCCGCAGGGCGTCGACAACCTGCTGGTCACCACGACCATCTCCGCCAGCCACGTCGCCTTCTGCGCCCTGCGCGTCGAAGCCCTCTGGACGGAAACCGGTACGGCGGCGGGCATCGCGGCCGGATTGTCCATCGGCTCCGGATGCACGGTGTCGGAGGTGCCGGTTTCCGCCATCCAGGAGGAGATGCTCCAGCGCAAATGCAAGCTGACCTATTTTTCCGACGTCGAAACGGGACATCCCGACTTCGTCGCGATTCAGAAGCTGGCGCTCAAGGGGTTCGTGCCGGAGGACGAGCGCTACCGGTTCCTGCCGGACATGGCGGCGACCTGGGGGGATCTCGTCGAAGCCGCGGTGCTCTGCTTCGATATCCCGATCAGCGTGACCGGCTTCCATTTCGAGGGCATCAACCCCGGCCACCGCTCCTTCCGCTACGTCGAGTCGCTCTACGATCTGGCCAGCCGGGCCGGCGTGGCGCTGTTCCCCAACATGCGCCATCCGGTCATCGATGTGCCCGCCGACCATCTCAGGCCGGAACTGCGCACGCGCTGGCTGGAGTTGCAGGTCGACGCCCCCGTGCCGTCCGCGCAAGGCGAAGCGTTTCTGGACCTGCTGCTCCAGTCGCTCGGCCATCCGTCCGCCAATCGGTCCGGATTGCCGGAAAGCGCGCCGGCGTCCGGCCCGATGCTCACGCGCGGGGCCCTTGCAAGCCTGCTGGTCGGCGCCGCGCGCGCCTGAGGGCGCGGTACGGCCAGCTGCTCCACGTCGCATTCGCTGAAATGACAACAGGCCGGTCGCCAAGACCGGCCAACAGGAGGACACGGCCATGATCCGGACCAAATCCGTCATTGTTCCTTGCATCGCGGCGCTTGCATCCTGCTGGGTCACCGGTGCCGAAGCGGCCGACAAGGTCAAGATCGGCTTCGTTGCGACCCTGTCGGGGACGAACTCCGTCATCGGGATCCATGCGCGCGACGCATTCAACCTCGCCATCGAGCATTCCGGTGGCAAGCTTGGCGGGCTGCCGGTGGAAGTCCTCCTCGAGGACGACCAGCAGAAGCCCGATGTCGCGCGTCAGATCGCGGACAAGTTCGTCGAGTTCGACAAGGTCGACGTCGTCGTCGGGCCGGTGATTTCCAGTGCCCTGCTGGCGGCGTCGGAACGGGTGACGAGCAACAAGACGGTCATGATCGGTCCGAACGCCGGGCCCTCTCCCCTGGCTGGCGACAAGTGCTCCGAATATTATTTCTCGACATCGTGGCAGGGCGACAATCTGGCCGAGGCCATGGGATCGGTGCTGCAGAACAAGGGGGTCAAGAAGCTCTACGTCATGGCGCCGAACTTCCTGTCCGGCCGGGACGTGATCAATGGCATCAAACGGTACTACAAGGGCACCATCGTGGGGGAGGTCTATACGCCTCTGAACCAACTGGATTTTGCGGCTGAACTGGCTCAGTTGCGGGCGGCGAAGCCGGACGCCGTGTTTGCGTTCTACCCGTCCGGGCTGGCGATCCAATTCGTGAAGCAGTTCGTGCAGAGCGGCATGAAGGAGCAGTTCCCGCTCTACATGTCCTACTCCGTCGACAACATGAACCTTCCGGCCATCGGCGACGCCGCGCTCGGTATCACCGTGACCGATAACTGGAGTCATATCGGAGGCAACGAAGAGAACAGGAAATTCGTCGCGGATTTCATGCGCAAGTACAAATACGCGCCTTCAGCAACCGCTGCGCAGGCCTATGATGCCGGCCGGCTGCTGGACAGCGCCATCGGAAAGGTCAACGGGAAGATCGAAGACAAGAAAGCCTTCCTCGCGGCGATCAAGGCGGCCGACTTCCATTCGGTCCGTGGAAACTTCAAGTTCAACACCAATCATTTCCCGATCCAGGATCTGTTCGCCGGAACGGTCGTCAAGGGTGCCGGCGGAGAGCCCGTCATCGAGTTGGGCGACGCCGTCATGAAGGAGCACCGTGACGTCTACGCGGCGAAATGCCCGTTGAAGTGAGGATAGTTCGCGGCCTGCCGGTATAGGCCTCGGAGATCTTGGGCATTCTCCATTCCGAATACCATTCATCGAGTGCTAGCTGTTCCGCGGAAGAGTGACTGGCCGACGACTTCCGCCACCTCGCGGAGGTCGTTTCCCAGTTCTGCTAGCCGCTCCAGGGAGTGCTGGCCGGAAATCGTGATGCCGCTGATCCCGAACCGCGGCTGGCGGTTTCCGTCGGTCACCAGCGCGGCGACCGTGATGATTCCCCGATAGAGTTGGCCATCGTCGATTGCCCACCCGCGCTCGCGCGCGGCGGCAACGTCCGCCGCGTAGGTTTCGAAACTGGGGGGCGATTGCCAGCGCAAGGTCGAGAAGCGCCGCCGCAGTTCGGAAGACGGCAGGTCCAGCGCCGCCGCGACGCAGCGGCCGATCGCGCCGATCAACTGGGGCACGCGAAGCCCGATCCGCATCTCGACCCTGACCGCCGTGTGGCTGTGGGCTCGGTCGATCAGCACGAGATGGCCGTTCTCGGTGACCCGCCACAGCACGATCAGCATGTCATAGTTGAGGGCCAGCCGTTCCAGTTCCGGACGGATCAGCTCCGCATGGCCGATCCCGATCATCCCCGCCGCCATTTCCGCCACGGCCAAGCCCAGCGTGTAGCTCTTGTCCGCGCTGTGGAAGGCGACGAAGCGTGCCCGCGCCAGCGTGCGCAGGATGTTGAAACAGGTGCTCGGGCTGATCCCCGTCCCACGGGCCACGGCAGCCACCCCCACCGGCGCCGTCGCGCTGGAGAGGAAGCGAAGAATATGGACGGCATTCACGACGGCCCCGACATCCTTCGAGGCGGGCGCCGCATCGTTTCCATATACCGATTGATCTTCCGTATTGTGAATGATAGCCTCCCTGATCGTCGGTTGAGCGATACAAACCGGACGGGCCGTGATATGCCCTCGGAACTCGTCGGCAGCATCATCGGCGCAAAAAAAGAAGTCAAGCTCAAGTTGGCTGGTAAATTAAATAATGGCCGGATCAATGAAGGTGTTTTGAAATCTTCATCCAATATTCGGCGATAACAAGAATTGCCTGCAAGGGAGGAAGAGCATGGAATTCCGGCAGATGAGCTATTTTCTGTCCATCGTCGATCACCGGTCGGTGTCCGCTGCCGCGGCACGTCTTGGCATCGCCCAGCCATCCCTGTCGGACGTCCTCGGAAAGCTCGAAAGGGAACTGGACGTGCAGCTGATGGTGCGGACCCCCCGCGGCACGCGCCTGACGGAGGCCGGTGCAGCGCTGGCGCGTCACAGCCGGGACATCCTGCATAACGTCGATGTCGCCGTGCAGGAGGTCAGGAACCTGGGGGGAACCAATGCCGGGGGCGCTGTTTCCATTGGCCTGCCGCCCTCGATGGCCCTTCTGTTGAGCGTGCCGCTCGCCGAGACGGTCCGCAACGATTTTCCCGCCGTCCGCCTGCGCATTATCGAATCCATGTCGGGCTATGTCCTCGACTGGCTGACGTCGGGGCATGTCGACATCGCCTGTCTCTACGACCCGCCCGATTCCGACCAGCTCGTCGTCAAGCCGCTGCTCAACGAAGAACTGTACCTCGTCACCGCACCCGATCACTGGCCGTCGACGGAGGTCGTCGACGGCGTTGCCGTCGAAGGATGCAGCTTCTCCGACGTCTGCAGGCTGCCGCTCGTGCTGCCGAGCCGCCCCCATGGACTGCGGGAGATCATCGAACGCCACGCCCGCTCGACCGGCACCGCGACCAATGTGGTGATGGAGGTCGACTCGCTTGCGCAAATCCTGAAGCTGGTGGACCGGGCTAGCGCCTATACGATCCTTTCGCATGCGGCCTGCTTCGATGCGGTCCACGATGGCCGCGTCATCCTGGTTCCCATCGAGAAGCCGGCGCTGAAGCGGACCGCCTATCTGGCGCGCCGCGGCGACCGGCCCGCGAGCAGCGCCAGCCTCCAGGTGGAATCGGTGATCGGGACGATCCTGGAGGAGGCGATAAACCGCTTCAACCTGCGGGCCCAACTTGCCACCACACGCTGATCGGCATGCCCGCTCCCCTGTCAGAAACCGGTGCCTAGCTGAATTGGTTGCCGATCCTGTTCCTGAATAAGATACAAAATTAAAAAAACAGAAGATCAACCATAAAGGAATATTGGAGCGACGTATAGATTTTATCTATCCGGTATCAAGGAAAAATAGATGATATTTACTCTGTGTGACTTCGATATAAAGAAGCCCAGTCAAAGAAAATTGGCAATCCTGGGAGCGTCTTGCAGGTTCTTCTATTCGGAAGAACGATCCCAAGCCGGAGCGAATGGGCATGGATATGGGAATGAACGGGGTTCTGGAGGGCATCCGGATCCTTGATTTCGGCCGATACATCGCCGCCCCCTATTGCGCGGCGATGCTGGCCGGTCTGGGCGCCGAGGTCATCCGGATCGAGCGGCCCAGCGGCAACGACGACCGTTACGTGATGCCGCTCACCCCGGACGGCGAGGGCGCGGTCTATCACCAGATGAACAGCGGAAAGCGGTCGCTGACCCTCGACGTGACGCAACCGGAGGCACGGGACATCCTGACCCGCCTCGTGGCGGGCAGCGACGTGGCGGTGGTCAACCTTCCGCCCAAGGCCGCGCGCCGCCTGGGATTGGACTATGAGGCGCTGTGCGCGGTGAAGCCGGACATCATCCTGGTCTCGATCACCGCCTTCGGCTCGCGCGGGCCGCGCAAGGACAGCATCGGCTTCGATGTGACCGGCCAGGCGATGAGCGGTGCGATGGCCTTGACCGGCCTGCCCGGCCAGCCTTTCCGGTCGGCCACCTCCTATGTCGATTACAGCACCGGGATTTCCGCGGCCTATGGGGCCTTGGCGGCCATCCTGGCCCGGTACAGGACGGGGAGGGGGCAGCTGGTCGAGGCCTCGCTGCTGGGGACGGCGCTTGCCATCATGAATCCGGTGCTGATCGAGGAGGCTTCCGGCGCCCGCTCCCGAACCGCGACCGGCAACCGCAGTCCGATTTCGGGACCTTCCGACCTCTTCGTGACGCGCGACGGGTGGGTATTCGTCCAGGTGATCGGCCAGGACATGTTCGAACGCCTGGCACGGCTCGTCGGAGCGCCGGGGCTGATCGACGACCCGCGCTTCGCCGACGATATCGGGCGCGGCGAGCATGGCGAGGTCCTGAGCGCCATCGTCGCGGAGTGGTGCGCGCCGCGGACCAGCGCGGAGTGTCTGGCCGAATTGGCGGAAGCCCGTGTCCCGGGCTGCCGGCTGCTGTCGCCTGCCGAGGCGTTGGTCGAACCCCAGCATGCCGAAGGCGGACATTTCGACTGGGTGCAGCCGCCCGGGCTTTCCGCTGCGATTCCGCTCGTGGCGCCGACGGCCAGGCTGACGGCGGGGGCGCGGCCGGAGCGGCGACCGGCGCCGGCGCTGGGAGCGGATACCGACGACATCATGAAGAGCTTGGGGTACGGCGATCTTGAGATCGCCGATTTCCGGAATAGCGGTGTCGTCTGACGCGGCCGCCTGCAGACCCCCCTGCAACCGTCGCCGGCCGGTCCATTCCCGCCCGCAGACAAGGAGTATGCGGCATGCAGACCGCATTGCAAATCATTGCCACGGGGCTTCAGATCGGCGCCATCTATGTGCTGTTCTCCCTTGGCCTCACCCTGACCTTCGGAATCATGCGCATCGTCAATTTCGCGCATGGCCAGTTCTTCACCCTCTCGGCTCTGGTCGTTGCGGTGGTGATGCCGTACTTGGCGTCCGCCGGACTGCCGCTGCCGGCGGCCTTCGCCGGCTCCGCCGCGGCCGGCATTGCCGCCTCGCTGCTGCTGGGCCTCGTCACCTATGAATGGGGGTTCAAGCGCCTCCAGCGCGACTTCGTCGGATCCTTCATCCTGTCGCTCGGCCTGATCCTGCTGCTTGAAGGGCTTTACCTCGACGTCTTCGGCGGCGCGGTGCGATCGGTCCCGCCGATCATCGACGGTACGGTGTCGGTCTTCGGCGCGTCGCTGACCTCCCAGCGCCTCCTGCTCTGCTTCGTCGCCGTGGTCCTGACCGGCCTGCTCTACGCGGCGCTGGCGATGACGCCGGTGGGCAAGGCCCTGCGCGCGGCGTCGATCGACCACGAGGCGGCGATGCTCCAGGGCATCCCCTACCAGCGCATCGCGCGGCACGGCTTCATGATCGCGACGCTGCTGGCGGCGGTCGCCGGCGCCCTGATCGCGCCGGTCTCGGTGGTCACCACGACGCTGGGCTCCGACTACCTGATCAAGGGGTTCATCGCCGTGATCGTCGGCGGGCTGGGCAGCATTCCGGGCGCCATCGTCGGCAGCCTGTTCATCGCGCTCGTCGAGAGCGTCGGCGGCTACTTCTTCGATCCGTCGCGGGCAAGCATCGCCATCTTCGCGCTGGTAATGGTGGTCCTGCTGGTCAGGCCCCAGGGGTTGATGGGACATGGATAATCACGCAATTCTGAAAGCCGGCGCCCCGGCCATCCTCGCCATCGCGCTCGCGGCGTTCCTTCCGGCGTCCTATGCGTCGAACCTGCTGAACTGGATCGCCATCGCCGCGCTGATCGCCGCCAGCCTCAGAATGGTCCTGCTGTTCGGCGAACTCAACTTCGGCACCGCGGCCTTCGTCAGCATCGGCGCCTATACCGCCGGCCTGCTGACGACCCGCTTCGAGCTGCCCTTCCTGGCGGCGATCCTGGCAGCCGGCGTCATGGCCGCCCTGGTCAGCATCCTGTTCGGCTATGTCACGCTGCGGATCAAGGGACCCTATTTCAAGCTGATCGGCTTCGCCTTCGCCGAAGTCGTGCGGCTCTGCTGCACGCAGATCGACTGGCTCGGCGGGAATTCCGGAATGGTCGGCATCTTTCCGCCGGCCGGCCTGGACGCTTGGTACGGCACCTTCGTCATGACCATGGTCGTTCTGATGCTGGCCGGGCTTTATGCCGTGGAGCGGTCCGATTTCGGCAAGGTCCTGACCGCCATCCGCGACAATGACGCGGTGGTGCGGACGGTGGGCATCGACGTGCACCGGGCGAAGGTGACCTGTTTTGCCATCGCCTGCTTCGCCGCCGGGATCGCAGGGTCGCTCCAGGCCTTCGCCAACACCGTCATCAGCCCCGGCGATTTCGGCGTGCTGCTCTCGATCATGGCGCTCGCCTACCTGAAGGTCGGCGGCGAGGAGTCGATCTTCGGACCGGTCGCCGGCGCCGCGCTCCTGATCCTTCTCGGCAGCGTCGCGCTGAGCTTCGGGGCGGGCGAACATGTCTTCTACGGCGCCGCGATCGTGCTGTCGGTGCTGATCATGCCCAAGGGGATCGTCGGCACGATCGACGGACTCCTGCGCCGGCCGGGCAGGCCGGCCGCTTCCGCCCCGGCCGTCCGGGAGGCTCGTGGACAATGACCGACACCACCGCACTTCTGCGAACCGAAGCATTGACCCGCCGTTTCGGCGGCCTGCTGGCGGTTTCCAATCTCGACATGGACATCCGTCCCAACGAGATCCTCGGCCTGATCGGCCCGAACGGCGCCGGCAAGAGCACGACGTTCAACCTGATCAGCGGCTTTCACAAACCGACGGCCGGACGCCTGTTCATCGGCGGGCGCGACGTCACCGGCCGGTCGCCCGAACAGATCAGCCGGCTGGGCCTGGTGCGGACCTTCCAGCACGGCAGCCTGATGCGCGGCATGACGGTGCGCGACAATCTGCTGGTCGGCGCGGTGGGGGCGCTGCCGCAGGCGCGTGGCGAACCGCGCCGCGCCCGTGTGGCGGAGACGGCGAAGCGCCTGCGCCTCGTCCCCTATCTCGACGAAAGGGCGGGCAACCTGCCGCACGGCCTCCAGCGGCTGGTCAGCATCGGGATCGCCGTGGCCACCGGGCCACGGCTGCTTTGCCTGGACGAACCCCTGACCGGGCTGAACCAGTCGGAGGTCGCCGGCATCCTGGACCTCTTCCGCTCGATCCGGGACGAGGACGGCAGTTCGATCCTGCTGGTCGAGCACAACATGAAGGCGGTCATGCAGGTCTGCGACCGGATCGTCGTCCTTCATCACGGCCAGAAGCTTGCCAGCGGCACGCCCGCGGAGATCGGCCGCGACGAAGCCGTCATCTCCGCCTATCTGGGAAAGCGCCATGACTCCCACTGAACTTTCCCTGGAGATCACGGATCTCAGCGTCGATTTCGGCGTGGTTCCCGCTCTGCGCGGTGTCTCGCTGGCGCTGCGCAGGGGGCGGATCGCCACGATCATCGGCGCCAACGGGGCCGGCAAATCGACGATCATGAAGGCGGTCTGCGGCCTGGTGAAGCCTCGCGGCGGCAGCGTCAGCCTGTTCGGCAAGCCGATCACCGGCCTGCCCGCCGACGAGATCGTCGTGCGCGGCCTGTCGCTGGTCCCGGAAGGCCGCCGGCTGTTCGGCAGCATGACCATCCGCGAGAATCTCGAGCTTGGCGCCTACCGGCGCAGGGACAGGCAACGGGTCGGCGAAGATTTCGCGCGCGTGCTCGACTATTTCCCGGCGCTGCGCGACCGGCTGTCCACCCCGGTCGGCAGCCTCAGCGGCGGTCAGCAGCAGATGGTCGCCGTCGGCCGGGCGCTGATGAGCGCGCCCAGGATCCTGCTGCTCGACGAGCCCACCATCGGGCTGGCGCCGGCGGTGGTCGACGACATCGCCGGGATCGTCAAGACCATCGGGCGATCCGGCGTCGACGTCCTCCTGGTGGAGCAGAATGCCGAGGTCGCGCTGTCGATCGCCGACTACGGCTACATCCTGGAAAACGGCAGCATCGTGGCCGAGGACGAGTCCGCCGTGCTGGCGCGCAGCGAGACGGTCCAGCGGGCCTATCTCGGCATCTGAGCCGCTCCGTCGGGGGAGCGGGACATGGCATATTATTCGTTTGAAGGACAAACTGTTCGATGACTGAAGTGAACAGCCAGTGTGGAGGGCGTCCGTGACGAAAGAGCAATCCGGTGTCTGGACGCCCAGCGCGAACGACATCGAATCCGCGAAGGTCACCGAACTGGGCAGGCTGCTCGGCGTATCGGATTACGACGCGCTCTACCGCCTGTCGATCGACGATCCCGAGCGGTATTGGAGGACGGTGACCGACTATTGCGGCATCGTCTGGCAACGTCCCTACGACCGGCTGGTCGATCTCAGCGACGGTGTGGAATTCCCGCGCTGGTTCGTCGGCGGCGAACTGAACTGGGTCGACTCGATTCTGGCCCGCGCCGCCGATCCGGACCTGCGCGACCGTCCGGCCGTCGTTGCCGAACACGAGGACGGCACCGTCGGCAGCATTCCCTACGGGGAATTGCCGGATGCGGTCGGCCGCTTCGCCGGCGGGCTTGCGGCCCTGGGCATCGGACGCGGCGACCGTGTCGGCCTGCTGATGGAAACCGGCATCGAAAGCATCGTCTCCCTGCTGGCGCTCTCCCATATCGGCGCCATCGCCGTGCCGCTGTTCAGCGGCTTTGGCGTCGACGCAATCGTGGCACGGCTTGCCTCCTGCTCGGCGACGGCGCTGCTCGGCACCACGGGCTTCCACCGGCGCGGCCGCTGGGTCGGCGTCCTGGCGCACCTGCGCGAGGCGGCGGCGAGCCTCCCGGACCTCAACAGCATCATCGTCAAGCAGCGGTCGGCGGACGAGGAACTGCCCGCCGGGTGGCACGACTGGAACGCCGTGTCGGCATCCGGAACGGCGCACGCCGCGAAAGCGTCGGCGCGCATGTCGCCCGACGATCCCTTCATGATCATCTACACCTCCGGCACCACGGGAAAGCCCAAGGGAGCCGTCCACACCCACGGCGGCTTCCCGGTCAGGATCGCCCACGACGCCGCCGTCCACTTCAATGTCGGGCGGGGGGACGTGTTCTGCTGGCCGGCGGACATGGGCTGGATCGCCGGCTCGCTGGTCGCCACCATGGCGCTGATGCGGGAAGCGACGCTGGTCTGCTATGACGGCGCCCCCGACTTTCCGGACTGGTCGCGCATGTCGCGGCTGATCGAACGGCACCGCATCACCCATTACGGATCCGCGCCGACCCTGATCCGCGGACTGGCCGCCAATGCTGCGGTGTCGATGCGGGGCGACCTGTCGAGCGTGCGGCTGCTGATCACCGCCGGCGAGGGCATCGACCCCGAACACTTCCAGTGGTACCAGCAGAATTTCGGCCATGGGACGGCACCGGTCATCAACTATACCGGCGGCACCGAGGTATCGGGGGCCCTGCTGTCCAGCGTCGTGGTCAAGCCGATCGTTCCGTCGGGCTTCAACACGGCAACGCCGGGAATCGTGGTGGACGTGGTCGACGAGACCGGGCGCAGCCTGACCGGCCAAGTCGGCGAACTGGCGGTCCTCGGCCCCTTCATCGGCATGACCAAGGCCTTCTGGCAGGACCGCGAGCGCTATCTCGACAGCTACTGGCGGACCATTCCCGGCATGTGGATCCACGGCGATCTGGCGATCCGGGACGGCGACGGCAATCATTTCCTGCGCGGACGCTCGGACGACACCTTGAAGGTCGCCGGCAAGCGGCTGGGGCCGGCAGAGGTGGAGGACGTGCTGCTGGAACTGCCGGACGTTGCGGAGGCTGCGGCCATCGGGGTGGACGACGCGGTCAAGGGGCAGAAACTGGTGGTCTTCGTGGTTCCCGCAACCGACGGCGCGCGCGACGACGCGGCGCTGTCGGCGGCGGTCGGGAAGCACATCGAACTGCGGCTCGGCAAGCCCTTCCGGCCGGAGAAGGTCCATGTGGTGACCCAGATCCCCAAGACGCGCACCAGCAAGAGCATGCGGCGCGTCATCCGCAACATCTACCAGAACCGCCCGCCGGGCGACCTGACCGCCCTGAGCAACCCCGACGCGCTCGACGAGATCAGGGCGGCGATCGGCCAATAGGTGGCGGCAGCAAGGAGGGGAAAATGGATCTGGAGTTGAAGGGCAGGACGGTGCTGATCACCGGCGCATCGCAGGGCATCGGGGAGGGGCTGGCCCACGCCTTCGCCGCCGAAGGCTGCTCGCTGCATCTGGTGGCGCGATCCGCCGACAAGCTCGACGCGCTGGCTCAGGCGATCCGCGCCGAATACGGAGTCGCCGTCGCCGTGCAGGCGCTCGACCTGACAGAACCTGGGGCCATCGACCGCCTCGTCGGGGTCTGCGGCGTGGTGGACGTGCTGGTCAACAATGCCGGCGCCATTCCGGGCGGCGACCTGTGGGAGATCGACGCGGAGCGTTGGCGCGCCGGATGGGAGCTGAAGGTCTTCGGCTACATCGATCTGACGCGGACGATGTACCGGCTGATGAAGGCGAACGGCGGCGGCGTGATCCTGAACAACATCGGGAACGGCGGCGAAGTCTTTGATTTCAACTACATCGCCGGAAGCACGGGCAATGCCAGCCTGATGGCTTTCACCCGCGCGCTCGGCGGGCGCAGCCTGGACGACAACATCCGGGTGGTGGGTGTCAATCCGGGGCCGGTGGCGACCGCCCGCATCGAGGGCCTTCTGAAGAAGCGCGCCAAGACGCTCTACGGCGACGAGGGGGACTATCGGCAATTGTCGCGGGCCTATCCGCTGGGCCGTCCGGCCCATGTGGCGGAGGTCGCCAGCCTCTTCGTCTTCCTGGCTTCGCCGCGTTCGGGCTACACGTCGGGCGCGATCTTCACCGTCGATGGCGGCATCGCCTCCCGTCGTTCCATAACGTGAAAGACAGTGACATGAGCGACCTCTATGCCAGCTACCAGCGGATCCGGTTCGACCGTCCGGCGGACGGCGTCCTGCGCTTGACGCTGAACCGGCCGGAGCGGATGAATGCGCTGGACGCCATCGGTCATCGCGAGCTGACCGACGTCTGGCGCGACATCGACCGCGACCCCAGCGTCAGCGCCGTCATCCTGTGCGGCGAGGGGCGGGCCTTCTCCGCCGGGGGCGATTTCGAGATGATCGACGAGATGATCGGTGACTTCGACGCGCGCTGTCGGGTCTGGAAGGAAGCCAAGGACCTCGTCTACAACATCATCAACTGCTCCAAGCCGATCGTCTCCGCCATTCAGGGGCCGGCCGTCGGTGCGGGGCTGGTGGCGGCCCTGCTGTCGGACATCCCGATCGCGGCCAAGGACGCCAAGATCGTCGACGGGCACACCCGCCTGGGTGTCGCCGCCGGCGACCATGCCGTGATCCTGTGGCCGCTTCTGTGCGGCATGGCGAAGGCCAAGTATTACCTGATGCTGTGCGAACCGATGACGGGACAGAAGGCCGAGGAGATCGGGCTGGTCGCGCTCTGCGTCGAGGAAGCGGAGCTTCAGGAAACCGCGCTGAGGACCGCGGTCCGCCTGGCCGAGGGGGCGCCGAGCGCCATCCGCTGGACCAAATACGCCCTGAACAACTGGCTCCGCATGGCCGGACCGATGTTCGACACCTCGACCGCCCTGGAAATCCTGGGGTTCAGCGGACCCGACGTGCGGGAGGGCGTGGCGTCCCTGCGCGAGAAGCGTCCCCCGTCCTTCGGGAAATCCTGCTCCGTCTGATCGGCCGCACCGCCCGGACGTCGCTTCCAGTTCTGCGGTGTCCGGGCTGCCCGACATGCGGATCGGTGCACCGGTAATGGAAGGGTCGATTTTAAAATATAGAAGCGGCCTATATCTGCCACGGCCGTAAAAATCGAAGCCTTCTATTCCAATAATCCCGGTGAGATACTCGTTCCGACAGCTTGGCCGACCGGCTGGCCGGCGTTGCTCCCATGAACCGGGACGCCGTCGCTGGAACCGGGCCCGACCACACGCACCGACAACACATGCGGCGGCACGCAGGGAATTCCCGTGTGAAGGGAAAATCCCGGCGCGGTTCCGCCGTCTGCGGGAACAGCGGATCGCCAATGATCGACGCCGAAAAACTACTGAAGACAGAAATTCCGGAAATCCGCCAGAGCGTGAGCAAGCGGGACGCGATCCTCTACGCGCTTTCGGTCGGGCTCGGGCAGGATCCGCTGGACGAGCGGCAGCTCGATTTCGTTGATCACCACCGCGATCTGGCGGCGGTCCCCTCCATGGCGGTGGTGCTGGGCCATCCCGGATTCTGGCTCGGCCGCGACGACAGCGGGGTCGATCCCAAATCGGTCCTTCATGGGGAACAGCAGATCGAGCTGCTGCGCCCGCTGCCTGTGGACGGGCAGGTGATCGGACGGACGCGCATCACCGGCCTGATCGACAAGGGGGCCGGGGGAGCCGCACTTCTGCTGACCGAAAAGCGGATCGTCGATGCCGCCACCGACGACCTTCTCGCGGTGACGCGCAGCACAACGTTCCTGCGCGGCGGCGGCGGCTTCGGGGGCGCGCCCGGACCGCTTCCGCCGGTGCATGCCGTTCCCGAGCGGGCGCCCGACATGATCGTCGACCTCGCCACCCGGCCCGAGCAGGCCTTGCTCTACCGGCTGAACGGCGACGACAACAGCCTGCATGCCGATCCCGCGGTGGCACTGCATGCCGGCTTCCCGCGGCCGATCCTGCACGGGCTGTGCAGCTTCGGCGTGGCCTGCCATGCCCTGCTCCGGGCGCTGGCCGACTACCGGCCGGACCGGTTGCGGCGGATGTCCCTCCGGTTCTCCGCACCGGTCTTTCCCGGCGAAACGATCCGTACCGAGATTTGGCGCGACGGGTCGTTCCGGGCGCGGGTGGTCGAACGCGACGCGGTGGTGCTGAACAACGGGTTCGTCGAATTCACGTAGTGGCGGGACGGTGGTTCGCCGTCGGCGCGGATGATCGGAATTGAAGGGTGCGGGGCTATGAGTATCGATGCGGACCGGTTGGAAAACATTCGCATGATCCGTGACAGCGCGCAGGCGATCGCCAAGCGCGGCGACTTGCGGCGCGCCCGCGACTGGCGCGACCGGTCGCCCGGCTTCGACCGCGCGGTCTGGCGCGCGATGGGCGATCTCGGCTGGATCGGATTGCGGGTCGACGAGGCGGATGGCGGCTCCGGCCTCGGCATGCTGGAATTCTGCGCGCTGGTCGAGGAACTGGGCGCCACCCTGACGCCGGAGCCGCTGATCGCCGCCGCCGCCGCCGTCCGCCTGCTCGGCCGTAACGCGGGCAGCGACCGGCTGTCGGGCGACCGTATCGTGCTGCTCGCGTGGCAGGAGCGCGCCGGCAGCCTCGACCCCGCCGGTGGAGCGAGCGTCGCCGGCGGGCGGCTTTCCGGCTGCAAGCGCTTCGTGCCGGCCGCCGATGGGGCGGACGAGTTCCTGGTGACGACGGAAAGCGGTCTGGTCCTGGTGCCGCGCGACGCCGCCGGCCTGACCATCGAACGGTCCCCGGCGCAGGATGGCGGGCATCTGGCGACCCTGCATTTCGACGGCGTGCAGGGGGAGCTCCTGCCGGGCGACGCCGGCCGGGTGCTCGACGAGGCTGCGCTCGCCACCGCGGCCTACCTGCTGGGGGTGATCGAGGGGGCGCTGGCGCTGACCGTCGACTATCTGAAGACGCGCCGCCAGTTCGACGTGCCGATCGGCAGCTTCCAGGCTCTGCAGCATCGCGCGGTCGACCTGGCGCTCCAGGCGGCGCTGACCCGTGCCAGCGTCGAGAGTGCCGCAGCCTGCCTCGACGGCGGCGCCGTCGGCGCGGAGGCGCAGGCGGCGGTGTCGCGGGCGAAGGCCCGCGCCTCGGACGCGGCGATGCTGGTGACCCGGCAGACGATCCAGCTGCATGGCGGGATCGGCTACACCGACGAATGCGATGTCGGCCTTTACCTGCGCAAGGCGATGGTGCTGGCGGCCGCCTATGGCGGGGCTGCCCTGCACCGGCGCCGCTACGCTGCGCTCCAGTCCCCAATAGACGACGTGGTGGACGGACCGTGAAGCCGGCGATCCCAGACGAGAGGCGAACACAGATCATGACGACCCCGACGCAACCGCCGGATTTCGATGCGCTGGGCGACGAGGAATTCCGCGCCGCCGTCCAGACCTTCCTGGCCGATCATCATCCCCGCCATCTGCGCAACCCGGCAAAGCGACTGCACTGGGGCGAGGCCCGGGACTGGTACCTGACCCTCGCCGGCCATGGCTGGCTGGCGCCCAGCTGGCCCCGGCGGTATGGCGGCATGGGCCTTTCGGCCTCCAAGCAGCTGATCTATGTCGATGAGTTCGAGCGGTTCGGGGCGGCCCGGCTGCCCGATCACGGGATCATCCTGCTCGGCCCCCTGCTGATCCGTCACGGCAGCGAGGAACAGAAATCCCATTTCCTGCCGAAGATCCTCGCGGGCGAGCATATCTGGTGCCAGGGCTACAGCGAACCCAACGCCGGTTCCGACCTCGCCTCGCTACGGACCGAGGCGGTGCTCGACGGTGAGGAATGGGTGATCAACGGCCAGAAGACCTGGACGACGCTGGCCCAGGACGCCAACTGGATCTTCCTGCTGGTCCGTACGGCCAAGGGGGGCAAGAAGCAGGAGGGGATCAGCTTCCTGCTGGCGCCGATGGACAGCCCCGGCATCACGGTGCGCCCGATCCTGAACATCCACCGCCATGACGAGTTCTGCGAAGTCTTCTTCGACAATGTCCGGGTACCGAAGGGCAATCTGGTCGGGGAGATCAACCGCGGCTGGTCGATGGCGAAGGCACTGCTGGGGTTCGAGCGCATCTTCCTCGGCTCGCCACGCCAATCGGCCCATGCGCTGGCGCGGCTGAAGCATCTGGCGCGGCATCTCGGCGTCTGGGACGATCCGGTCTTCCGCGACCGCTACACGCAGCTGGCGCTCGATCTGGCCGATCACAACGCGCTGTTCGAGACCTTCGCCGACCGGCTGCGCCGCGGCGAAAGCCTGGGGCCCGACGTGTCGCTCCTGAAGATCCACCAGAGCGAACTGTTCCAGCGCATCACCGACACGATGATGGAGATCGCGGCGGAGCATGCCGGCATGCTCGACCCGATCGGCGGCGACCGCGACCTGGATCCGGCCGGCCTGTTCCTCACCGCCCGCGCGGCGACCATCTACGGCGGCTCGTCGGAGGTGCAGCGGAACATCCTGGCGAAGAGTGTGCTGGGCTTGCCCTCCTGAATTCAAACCCGAGGATTCTACGAATGCTACTTGAAGGAAAGGCCGTGATCGTCACCGGTGCCGGTGGCGGCATCGGCCGCGACATCGCCATCGCGATGGCCGCCGCCGGGGCTGCGGTGGTGATCAACGACGTGGGGGCATCGCTCGGCGGTGCCGGCCAGTCGGCGACGCCGGCCGAGAAAACCAGGGCCATCATCGAGCGGGCCGGCGGCCGCGCCTGCATCAGCACCGACAGCGTCAGCGAATGGGCCAGTGCGCAGAAGATCGTGCAGGCGGCGCTGGACCATTTCGGCCGCATCGACGCGGTGGTCAACAATGCCGGCATCCTGCGTGACGCCATGTTTCACAAGCTGTCGCCGGAGGACTGGCTTTCCGTCATCGCCGTCCACCTGAACGGCAGCTTCTTCGTCAGCCGGGCCGCCGCCGACCATTTCCGTGCGCAGGAAAAGGGCGCCTACGTCCACATGACCAGCACGTCCGGGCTGATCGGCAATCTGGGGCAGTCGAACTACTCCGCGGCCAAGCTCGGCGTCGCCGCCCTGTCCAAGTCGATCGCGCTGGACATGAAACGCTACAACGTGCGCTCCAACTGCATCGCCCCCTTCGCCTGGAGCCGGATGACCAGCGGCATCCCCGCCGAGACACCCGAGCAGAAGGCCCGCGTGGAAAAGCTGATGCGGATGACGCCGGCCAAGAACGCCCCGCTCGCCGTCTACCTGGCGTCCGACGCCGCCCAGGGCGTCACCGGGCAGATCTTCGCGGCGCGCAACAACGAAATCGTCCTGATGAGCCAGAGCCGGCCGCTGCGCACCATCCACCGCGGCGAGGGCTGGACGCCCGACACCATCGTCGAGCATGGCATGGCGGCGCTGAAGCCGTCCTTCGTGCCGCTCGACTGCAGCGCCGACGTGTTCAGCTGGGATCCCGTCTGATCCCGCCACCGGAGTGATCGATGATGAGACGAGCAGCCTTTGTCAGCCCGGTCCGGACGCCGGTCGGCACGTTCGGCGGCAGCCTTCAGCCGGTGCCGGTCGAGGAGCTCGGCGCGGTGGCGGTCAGGGCCGTGCTGGAGCGCACCGGCATCGACCCGGCGCTGGTCGAGGACGTGGTCTTCGCCCAGTCCTATGCCAACAGCGAGACGCCCTGCGTCGGCCGCTGGATCGCCCTGCATGCCGGGCTGCCGGTCGAGGTTCCGGGGATGCAGCTGGACCGCCGCTGCGGCGGCGGTCTCCAGGCGCTGATCACTGCCGCCATGATGGTGGAGACCGGGGCCTGCGACGTCGTGCTGGCCGGCGGCGTCGAGAGCATGAGCAACATCGAATACTATACGACCGGCATGCGCTGGGGTGCCCGGTCCGGAAACGCCGCTCTCTACGACCGGCTCGACCGCGGGCGGGAGCGGTCGCAGCCCGAGCACCGCTTCGGCCGCATCTCCGGCATGATCGAGACGGCCGAGACCCTTGCCCGCATCCATGGGATCACGCGGGAAGAGGCCGACGCCTTCGCCGCCGAAAGCCATCGCCGGGCCGCCGCCGCCTGGGAGGCCGGGCGATTCGACGAGGAGGTCGTCCCCGTCACGGTTCCCCGCCGCAGGCAGGAGCCGGTGGTCGTCGGTCGTGACGAGGGCATTCGTCCCGCCACGACCCCGGAAAGCCTGGCCCGCCTGAGCCCCTTGATCAAGGGAGGCACCGTGACCGCCGGCAACGCCAGCCAGCAGAACGACGCCGCCGCAGCCTGCCTCGTGGTCGCCGAGGACAGGCTGGAGGCGCTGGGACTGTCGCCGATGGGCTTCCTCTCCGGCTGGGCTGCGGCGGGGTGCGATCCGGCGACCATGGGCTTCGGCCCGGTCCCGGCGTTGAAACGGCTGTTCGGCAAGACCGGGCTGTCCTTCGCCGACATCGATCTGGTGGAACTGAACGAAGCCTTTGCCGCGCAGGTTCTGGCGGTGCTCAAGGGGTGGGACTGGGACGACCGCTCCCGCCTCAACGTGAACGGCTCGGGCATCTCGCTCGGCCATCCGATCGGGGCGACCGGGGTGCGGATGATGACCACGCTGCTGCACGAGCTGCGCCGCCGCAAGGGGCGTTACGGGCTGGAAACCATGTGCATCGGCGGCGGGCAGGGTCTCGCCGCCCTGTTCGAGGCGGCTTGACGCGGTGCCGCGCGAAATCACCCTCGACGCGCTGGACTTCACCGAGTTCGTGCGTCCCGGCGATCTGGTCGCCTGGGGGCAGGCGGCGGCGGAGCCGCTGCCGCTGACCACCGCCCTGATGGCCCAGCGCCATCGCATCGGCGGCTTCCGCGCTTTCCTGGGGATCACGCTGACCGGGACGGCCGATCCGGCGCATGCCGACGCCGTCACCTTCTCCAGCTATTGCGGCAGCGGGGAGAACCGGCGGCTGGCCGCCGCCGGGTTGCTCGACCCGCTGCCCTGCCATTACTCGGACATGGCGGCCAGGCTCCCCGGGGCGGTCGATGTGCTGCTGGTGCAGGTGGCGGAAGGGCCGCATGGGTTCAGCCTCAGCCTTGCGCACGAGTATCTGGTGCCGCTGGTCGCCACGGCCCGTCTGGTCATCGCCGAAGTGAATGGGCGGGCTCCCTGGACCGGTGGGGACGGGGTCCTGCCGGCCGACGCCATCGACGTGATGGTGCGGACCTCGCGGCCGGTGGTGGAGTTGCCGGCGGCCGATGCCGGTCCCGTGGACCAGTTGATCGCGCGGCGGGTCGCCGCCCTGATCGAAGATGGTGCGACCTTGCAGATGGGGCTGGGTGGCGTGCCGAAGGCGATCCTGGGCGATCTCGCCGACCGGCGCGACCTGGGGATCCACTCGGGCGTGATCGGCGACGAGGTGGTCGACCTGATCGAGCGGGGCGTCGTGACGAACGCCCGCAAGACGGTCGATCGCGGCGTGTCGGTGGCCGGAATGCTGATGGGCAGCCGGCGGCTATACCAGTTCGCCGACCGCAATCCGGCGCTGTCGCTGCGGGCCACAGCCTACACGCACGATACCGGCGTTCTGGAGAGCATCGACCGCTTCGTCGCGATCAATTCCGCAATCGAGGTCGATCTGACCGGCCAGATCAATGCCGAAATGGTCAAGGGGGTCCATGTCGGTGCCGTCGGCGGTGCGGTCGATTTCCTGCGCGGCGCCCACCGCTCGCGCGGTGGACTGCCCATCGTCGCCTTGCCGGCGACCGCCGGCAAGGCGGACCGGACGGTCAGCCGCATCGTCGGCCACCTGTCCGGCCCGGTCAGCACGGCCCGCTCCGATGCCGGCATCATCGTGACGGAGCATGGCGTGGCCGATCTGCGCGGCCTCACCCTGTCGCAGCGGGTGAAGCGGATGATCGACGTCGCGGCCCCACCGTTCCGCGAGGGGCTGGACCGCGAAGCCCGTGACCTCGGGCTGGCGCGCTGAAGCTTCATTTCGGGCAGGAGGCATCATGGACTTGCGGTTGGCTGGGAAGGTTGCCGTCGTGAACGGCGCCAGCCAGGGCATCGGCTATGCCATCGCGCGCATGCTGGCCGGTGAAGGGATGAAACTGGCGATCAGCGCCCGCAAGGAGGCGGCGCTGGCGGAGGCGGCGGACCGCATCCGCAGCCAGACCGGCGCCGAGGTCCTTCCCATCGCCGCCGATATCCGCAGCGCAGAGGATTGCGAGCGCATCGTCGCGCAATCCCTCGCCCATTACGGTGGAGCGGACGTGCTGGTCAACAATGACGGCGCGCCACCGGTCGGCGGCCTGCTCGGCTTCGACGATGCCCGATGGGCGGTGGCGGTCGAGCAGAATTTGATGAGCGTCGTCCGCATGACCCGCGGCTTCGTCCCGTCGATGCGGCGGCGCGGCGGCGGCAGTGTGGTCAACATCACCGCCATATCGGCCATCCAGCCGATCGCCACCTATGGGCTGTCCGTCGCGACCTGGGCGGGGGTGATCGGCTACGCCAAAACCGCGTCGATCGAACTCGGCGCCGACAACATCCGCATCAATACGGTCTGTCCGGTACCGGTGCATACCGGGCGCCTGGAAAAGGCGTCCGCGAAAATCGGAAGCCGCCTGGAGGATCTGTGGGAGGATCTGGGCCGGGACATTCCGCTCGGCCGTGTCGGCCAACCGGAAGAGATCGCCGACGTGGTGGCGTTCCTGGCCTCGCCGCGCAGTTCCTACGTCACCGGCACAACGCTGCAGGTCGATGGCGGCATGCTGAAGGGGATCCGCTGAGGCGGCGGACTTCCCGGCTTGCTCCGGGACGGGCCTGTGGCCCGAACCGGAACAAGCCAGTTCAGCCGCGCAGGAAGCCGCTGGCCGGATCGATCCAGTCCTGCCGGGGCGGGTTGAAGATGTCGTATTCGAGCGTGTCCTCCAAGGCCTCGACGCTGTGAGGCAGGTCGGAGGGGATCATCACGATCCCGCCGGCACCGACGAGGATCTCCTGCTCCCCCGCTTCGCCGAACGTGAATTTCAAAGCGCCCGAGACGACGTGGGTGAATTGCTCGTTCGGGTGGGAATGGCGGGGCACCGTGTCGCCCTTGCGGAACTTCACCTCGCCGACCATCACGGTCCCGCTCGTAACGAAGCGCCGGGTGATCGATCCGCGCAGATGTTCCGACGGCAGGTCGCACCAAATGTAGTGTGTCGCCTGTTCAGCCATTTTCCTTCGATTCCGACAAATTGTTTGTTTGGTGAGAAAGCATTCTCCGGATGAGCGGCGTGATCGCAATGAAGGAAATTCGGGACATAGCCAATGTCTATGGAAGGAAGAGTTAAAAACTGGCGCTGTCCCGCTGGAAATACATGGCTGGGGAATGCACAGTTTCTAGGATATTTGCAGGCGCCCCATGATCAGCGACCGGTAGGCACGCGGCCTGCCGGCCCGACACGGTGCGCTTTGCCGGCACCACAATTCAAATCAGGGAGAGGGACCATGAAGGGAAGCGTCAGGCTGGCTCTGGCCGTCGGCGGCATGATCACCTTGGCGGCCGGGACCGGCCGGGCGGCGGACGAGGTGGTCAGGCTCGGCCTCTCGGTGCCGTTGTCCGGTACCGCGGCCGTCTGGGGCAAGGCGGCGGACTGGCTCTGCAAGCGGGCGGCGCAGGACGTCGCCGCGGCGGGAGGAGTCAAGGTCGCCGGCAAGACCTATGCCTTCGAATGCATTTCCTACGACAACAAGTACAACGCCGCCGACGGCGCGAAGGTGGCGCAGACGCTGCTGAACCGCGACGGGGTGCGCTTCATCGCGCTGAGCATCGGAACCGCGCCGGTGCGGGCGTTGCAGTCGCTGTCGGAACGGAACGGCGCCCTGCTGTTCACGGTTGCCTGGGGCGCCAGCATCAAGGGTCCGAACTTCCCACTGACCTTCACCCAGATGAACACGCCGTACGAACTGTTCGGGCCGCTGCTGGGCTATGTGAAGAACGAGAATCCCGGGATCAGGACGGTGGCGCTGCTCAATCCCAACGACGCGACCGGGCAGGATTCCGAACCGGTCAACCGCAAGGTCTGGGAATCGCTGGGCGTCAAGGTGGTGTCGAGCGACTGGTACGAGCGCGGAACCACCGAGTTCCAGCCGATCGCCGCCAAGATCGCCGGCATGAAGCCGGATGCGGTCGATCTCGGAACCTCGCCGCCCGGCGAAAGCGGTTCGATCCTCCGGGAGCTGAAGGTGCTGGGCTGGGACGGCGTGAAGGTCGAAGGCACCGGATCGGGCACCGACGGCATCGTCCAGACCGGCGGCGAGGCGGCCAACGGCGTCTATGTCGGTGCCGCCATCCCCTTCGACGGGCCGTTCGCGACAGACAGGCAGAAGGCGATCAACGAGGAGGCCCGCGCGGCGTTCGGCGAGAACCTGAACGCCATCGAGATCGGCGCCTACAATGCCGTGATGGCGCTCAAGGCCGGCATGGAAAAGGCGCAGAGCGTCGATCCGCGCAAGGTCGCGGCGGCCCTGCCCGAGGTGGTGTTCGACTCCTTCTACGGGCCGGCCGCCTATGGCGGAAAAGCGGATTACGGGTCGGCGCAGCAGATGCTCATCCCCGTGATCGTCAGCCAGATCCAGGGCGGAAAGTTGGTGGAGCGGCAACGGATCCTGCCCGACGAGCTGAAGGCCCGCATCGGACAGTGACGGCCGGCGGCGGACGATGCCGCCGCGCGCCAAACGGGGATTTCCAATGTCCATCAGAACCAGGATCATGGGCGGCTTCCTCGGCCTGCTGCTGTTGACGGCCGCCGTCGCAGCCGCCGGCTGGCAGGGTCTGGAGGCCTTCGCGCGGCATGTCGCCGGCGCCCAGGCGGCACAGCAGCTGGCGATGGATGCCGCCGTCATGGTCGCCGCCGGCGACAGGGCGGGGCGGGGTGCGGCGCCGGACGACGGCAAAGACGTGGAGCGGCTGATCCGGCAGGTGCTCGCGGACATCGCCCTGGTCGTCCGGCTGTCGGAGATCGCCACCGACGAGCAGGCGGTGCTCGAGGCACCGGTCGGGGTCTTCAGGGCCGCCGTCGAGGAGCAGGCCGCGCAGCAGGGCGCCATCCGGGAGATCAGCCGCTCCCTGAACGAGGTGACCGGGGGATTGCAAGCGGTGGCGACCGCCGTCGCCGATGCCCAGGCCAAGGAAGTGTCGGCGGCGCGGACCGCCTTCGCCCAGGTGAAGCAGCGTCAGGCGAAGGTCGCGGTCGCCGATCAACTGATGAGCGCGCTCGGCCAGAATCTTGCCGAACTTCAAGGCGCGCAGGCCGTCTGGGCGAGATCGGCCGATCCGGCCGATGCGGAGCGGTTGCGCTGGGTTCAGGACGGGACCAGGGGCGCGGTGACGGCCCTGCGGGCAAGGCTGGGCGAGGGAGCCGCGGTGGTGGCGCTGGCCGCCGCGCTGGATGCCTACACAGAGGTGCTCGATGCCGCGCTCCGCACGGCCGACGGGCGGGGGCTCGACGGAGCGCTGGCGCTCGTGCAGGACCGCATGGGCCTGCTGAGGACTGCGGTTCTGGAGGAGCGCAACACCGTGAGCGACCAGATGGAGGAGGCGCAGGATCGGCTGACCAAGGCCACCGATCTCCGCGATGCCGCGCTCACCACGATCGGGCTCGGCAATCGTGCGCAGGCCGAGGGTCTGGCGCTGGTCGCCACCGGAACCGACAGCGCCGATCTCGACCAATCGACCGGGCTGCTGCTGGGGATTACCGAGGAGATCTATTTCCGTGTCGCCGACCCGGACATCCGCCGGAATTTGGGTAGGCTTCGCAACGACATCGGGCAGCTTCGCGCCGGCGCCGGGAAGATCGTCGTCGCCAAATCGGAGCAGCGGCGCCTGACCGCCAGCCTGTATGCCAGTGCCGGAGAGGTCGCCGCGCAGGCCGAGCGGTTGCGCCGCCTCGGGCTCGACCGGATGGAGCAGGGGCGGCGGGAAGCCGGCTGGCTGATCGCGGCGGGGGTGTCGTTCGCCCTGGTGATCGGGAGCGGTCTCGCCTGGGGGATCGGGCGGGGGATCACCGGCCCGCTGGCCGGGATCGTCACCGCCATGCGCTGTCTGGCGCGGGGCGAGATGATCGACAGCGTGCCCGGCCATGACAGGCGGGACGAACTGCGCACCGTGGCGGAGGCGCTCGAAATCTTCCGGGCCAACATCCTGGAGATGGATCGTCTGAAGCGGGAGCAGGACGATATCCGGGAACAGGCGGGGATGGCGCGGCGCGCGGCGATGGAAACGCTCGCCGCATCGTTCGACCGGAACGTCCATCGGGTGGTGGAGGCGGTGGGCTCCTCCGCCCGGAGCTTGCAGGACACGGCGTCGCGCCTGTCCGAGACGACCGGGCAGGCGTCCGGGGAAGCGTCGAGCGCCGCGGATGCGGCCTCCGGCGTTACCATCGACGTCCAGACCGTCGCCTCGGCGACCGAGGAGCTGTCGGCCTCGATCGGCGAGATCGGCCAGCAGATGGACAGCTCGGTCCGGATCACGGCGGAAGCCACCGCTGCAGCCAGGGAGTCGACCCGGAAAATGGCCGCGCTGTCGCAGGCCGCGTCGGAGATCGAAGCCATCGTGCAGATGATCCAAGGCATCGCCGAGCAGACGAACCTGCTGGCGCTGAACGCCACCATCGAAGCGGCCCGGGCCGGGGAGGCGGGGCGCGGTTTCGCCGTGGTCGCGGGAGAGGTCAAGCAGCTCGCCAGCCAGACCTCGCAGGCGACGGAGAGCATCACGGGCCGGATCCTGTCGGTGCAGAGGGCGTCGCAGGACTCGGCACAGGCCATCCAGGCCATCACCGACATCATCGGCCGGATCGACGCGATCACCGAAGGGGTGTCGGACGCCGTGGAAAAGCAGGGCATCGCGATCCGCGAGATCGCGACCGGAATGCAGCGGGTGGCCGGGAGGACGGGCGACGCCTCCAAAAGCATCGGCGGGGTCTCGGCCGCGATGGCGAGTACCGACGGGATCGCCGGACGCGTCCTTGCCGCCGCGACGGCGCTGGCCGGCGAAGCGGATTCCCTGCGGGTGCAGGTGGACGGCTTTCTCAAGCAGGTGGCGTCGGCCTGACGGCACCGCGCCCGGCTGCCGGTGGCGGCTTCCCCATCTGCAACCCTTATCCGGCATAGGCCCGTCCTATGGATGGGCCGACGGCCCGACTGGGGTCTAGGTCGCCCGTCCGCCGGGTGTTAGTCTTCCAAACCAGTCGGGTCTTACGGACCTCTGCACCCCAGAAAATTCGTTGGTAAAACGGAAGGTCGGCGCTTCGCTGCGGGATCGTGCGATCTCCCGGAAGCCCCCTCAAGACGCCATGCCCACGGAAAGATCAGCCGCCGCGTCGTCCTTCGACGGCGCGATCCGCATCCGCGCGGGCCGCTTCCATCGGACCCGACCGTCGGCTTCCGGCAATAATCCATGAGACAGGGTGGAGACATGCAAAATACAGGAATGGTCGCCCATCTCCCGGCCATCAAGTCGGGGTCGGCGACATGACCCTCAACCTGATCATCGAGCAGGTTCTGAACGGCTGTCAGCTCGGCGTGATGCTCTTCATGATGTCGGCGGGGCTCACGCTGGTGTTCGGCATCATGAACCTGATCAATCTGGCCCACGGCTCGCTCTACATGTTCGGCGCCTACGTGGCGGCGAGCGTGCTGGCTGCGACGGGAAGCTTCCTGCTGGCCGTGCTGGTCGCGGTGCCGGCCGCCGCGGCGGTCGGCTACGCGGTCGACCGCGTCCTGCTGAGGCACTTCTATCGCCGCAGCCATCTGGACCAGACGCTGGCGACCTTCGGGCTGATCCTGGCGGCGAACGAGCTGGTCCGCATGATCTGGGGGGCGACGCCCCTGGCCATGCCGTTGCCCGGCCTGCTGGCGGGATCGGTGCCGCTGCTCCCCGACCTGCAATATCCGGTGTTCCGGCTGGTAGTCCTGGCGGTCGGGCTGGTCATGGCCGGAGTCCTCTATGTGCTGGTGACCCACACCCGCGGCGGGATGTGGGTCCGCGCCGGAGCCAGCGACCGGACCATGGCGGCGGCGCTCGGCATCGATGTCTCGCGCGTTTTCTCCGTGGTGTTCGTCGCCGGCGCGGCCCTGGCCGGTCTGGCCGGCGTCATGGCCGGACCGATCCTTGCGGTCCAGGTCGGCATGGGGGAGCCGATCCTGATCCTGGCGCTGGTGGTCGTCGTGGTCGGCGGCCTGGGATCGATCCGCGGCGCCTTCGTCGCGGCCTTGCTCATCGGCCTGGGCGACACCTTCGGCCGGGTGCTGCTGCACCCCGCCCTGGGGGCCATGGCGATCTACGTCATCATGGCGACCCTGCTCGCCCTGCGACCGGGAGGCCTGTTTCCGAGCCATGCTTGACAAACCTCAACAGACGACATTCCGCCCGTCGGCGTCCTGGTCCGGCCTGCAATCCCTGCGCCCCCTGGCGCCGGTCATCGTCCTGGTCGGGCTTCTGGCCCTCGTGCCGGTGCTGGCGGAGGGGCTGGACCAGCCGTTCCTGATCCGCGTGTTCACCCGTATGGTGGTGTTCGCCATCGCCGCCGTTTCGCTGAACATCGTCCTGGGCGTGGCCGGGCTGGTCAGCCTGATGCATGCCGCCCTGTTCGGGCTCGGCGGCTACACCGTGGCGATCCTGGCGGAGCACGGCACGACCGAGCTGCTGGTCCTGGTGCCGGCGGCGGTCCTGGGAAGCGGGCTGGCCGCCGCGGTCTTCGGGCTGATCGCCCTGCGGACGGCCGGCGCGTACTTCATCATGATCACGCTCGCCTTCAACCAGATGTTCTTCTACTTCTTCGTCGCGCTGGAACGGTACGGCGGCGAGGAGGGGCTGCAGGTCTTCGCGCCGCTCGACGTCGCCGGCATGGCGCTCGGCGGGCGGACCACGATCTTCTACCTGTGCCTGGCGGTGCTGCTCGCCGTGCTGGTGGCGGGGACGCGGCTCGTCGACAGCCGCTTCGGCATGGTGATCCGTGCCGCCGCCGGCAACGACCGGCGCGTATCCTCGGTCGGCATCGCGCCGCTGAGCTATCGTCTGGCGGTCTTCATCATCGCCGGGGCGATTGCCGGACTGGCGGGAGCCCTGCTGGTCGTGTCGCAGACGTTCATCAGCCCGGCCGAGATGTCCTGGGTGCGATCCGGCGACCTGATCGTCATGGTCGTGCTGGGCGGCATGGCGACGGTCTGGGGCCCGGCCCTGGGGGCCGTGGTGTTCCTCCTGCTGGAACTGCTCCTGTCGGCGCTAACCATCCATTGGCAGCTGCCCTTCGGCATCATCATCATCCTGCTGGTCCTGTTCCTGCGCGACGGCCTCGCCAACCTGATCGGCGCCCTGCGCAGCGGCGATGGAGGGCGCGGCCATGACTGAGCCCATTCTGCAGGTCGTCGGGCTGGGCAAGCGGTTCGGCGGGCTGCAAGTGACCCGCGACCTGTCGCTCGACATCCGCCGGCATGAAACGCATGCCCTGATCGGCCCGAACGGGGCCGGCAAGACGACCTTCATCAACCAGCTGCACGGCGGCATCCTGCCCGACGCCGGCGCCATCCGGTTCGACGGGGTGGAGATCACGCGGGAGCCGGTGCACCGCCGGGCCCTGCTGGGGGTCGCACGGTCGTTCCAGATCACCTCGATCGTCGCCGGCTTCACCGCGCTGCAGAACGTGGCGCTGGCAGTCCAGGCGCGGCAGGGGCACAGCTTCCGCTTCTGGAAGCGGGCCGACGACGACCGCACGCTGCAGGAACCGGCGATGGAGTGCCTGCGGCTGGTCAATCTGGGCGGCCGGGCCAATACCAAGGCGGCCCACCTGTCGCACGGCGACCGCCGCCAGCTGGAGATCGCCATCGCGCTGGCGATGGAGCCGAAGCTGCTCCTGCTCGACGAGCCGATGGCCGGCATGGGACGCGACGAGAGCCAGCGGCTGGTGCAACTGCTGAAATCGCTCAAGGGCCGCTACACCATCGTCATGGTGGAACACGACATGGATGCGGTGTTCTCGCTGGCCGACCGGGTGAGCGTTCTGGTGCGCGGCAGCGTCATCGCCACCGGCACGCCGGCCGAGATCGGCGCCGACCCGGCGGTCCAGGCCGCCTATCTCGGTCATCAGCATTAGAGTGCGATCGGTTCGGACGGACTCGTCTGAAGCGTGAATTGCACGGAAAATCAAACGACCAGAGTCCACCGGATGCTTCGGTGAGCCTCCGGTGGACTCCAAGGGGGCGGCATGCTTCTCGAATTGTCGAACGTCCAGGCCGGCTACGGCGCCGTCCGGATCCTGCACGGACTCTCGCTCCGGCTGGCGAAGGGGGAGGCGATTGCGCTCGTCGGCCGCAACGGGATGGGAAAGACGACCACGATCAACACGATCATGGGCATTTGTCCGCCGCGTGGCGGAACCATCGCCTTCGACGGGGCGCGGATCGACGCGATGCCGGTCCACCGGATCGCCCGGCGCGGCGTCGGTCTGGTTCCCGAGGGGCGCCGGATCTTTCCCAACCTGACCGTGCGAGAGAACCTGCTGATGGCGGCCCGTCCGGCGCCCATGCGGAATACCGGGCGCAACTGGTCCTACGATCGGGTGCTGGAGGCCTTCCCCCGCCTGCGCGAGCGGCTGGGGAATCCGGGCAACCTGTTGTCCGGCGGCGAGCAGCAGATGCTGGCGATCGGACGGGCGCTGGTCACCAACCCGTCGCTGCTGATCCTCGACGAGGCGACGGAGGGGCTGGCCCCGCTGATCCGCGAGGAAATATGGGCCAACCTCGCCATGCTCCGCTCCGACGGCATGTCGATGATCGTCGTCGACAAGGAGATCGAGGCGGTCTGCAAAGTGGTCGACCGGCAGTACATCATCGAAAAAGGGGCCGTGGCGTGGGAGGGCAGGGGATCGGCCCTGCTGGAGGACGAGGCCCTGCGCAACCGCTACCTGAGCGTCGGCGAAGCCACGGCCTGAGGCATCGCCGGAGCGGCCGGGCGGCCCCGTGTGGCTATCGGCTATGTCCGGGATAGCCGCTTCCTATGGGGCCGGAGCGGCCGGGCTCCGGCTCTTCCTTCGGTACGGCGAAGATGGAATGCTGCCCTCCGCGACCCTTGCCCGGCAGGCCATACGCAACCGGCCTTGCGCAGCGGCGCACATCGCTTTCCGGAGACCAGCAGCATGAACACTCCGCGCCGTCCCATAGACCTGACCGCGCTCGACCTGTCCGAGGGCTGGGAACCGCTGAAGGGCTACCCGGCCGACTTGCAGGTGAAACTCCTCTCCGACGACCTGGACGAGACGACGAAGATCGGTGCGCGCACGCGGATCGTCCGCTTCGCGCCCGGGTTCGCCACGTCCGCCACCCTGGTGCACGACTACTGGGAGGAGGTCTATCTGCTGGAGGGAGACATGCAGTTCGACGGCGAGGCCGGCGAGTGCGGCATCCAGGCGCCCGCCTATTCCTGCCGGCCGCCGGGTACGCCGCACGGCCCTTACGCATCCCGTCGGGGATGCCTGATGCTCGAATGGCAATATTATCGGAAATAGCAGGGCGGCGGGACATGCAGAGCCCGGCCTGAGCACTTCGAGGACTTCAAATGCCCAGCCTTTTCGACCCGATCACCCTTCGCGGCGTCACGTTGCGCAACCGGATCGGCGTTTCGCCGATGTGCCAGTACAGCTCCGTCGACGGGGAGGTGAACGACTGGCACCTCGTCCATCTCGGCTCCCGCGCGGCCGGCGGCGCCGGACTGGTGCTGACGGAGGGAACCGCTGTGCTGCCGGAGGGGCGCATCACCCCATCCGACCTGGGGCTCTGGCGCGACGGGCATGTCGAGGGACATGCCCGCGTCGTCCGCTTCCTGAAAAGCCAGGGCGCCGCCACCGGGATCCAGATCGCCCATGCCGGACGCAAGGCCGCCCGGCTCCCGCCCTGGGAGCTCGACCCGCGCGAGCAGCAAGGCCGCCCCCTTACGGAGGAGGAGGGGGCATGGCCGCTGGAGGGCGCCAGCCCGCTGGCGTTCGACGACGGCTATGCCGCCCCGCGCGCCATGACCGGCGAAGAGATCCGGCGGGTCGTGGAGGCGTTCGCCGCCGCGGCCCGGAGGGCCGACGCGGCCGGCTACGACTGGCTGGAGGTTCATGCGGCCCACGGCTATCTGCTTCACTCGTTCAATTCACCGCTGTCCAACCGGCGCGAGGACGAGTATGGCGGCACTCTGGAAAACCGGTGCCGCATCACCCGCGAGGTGGCGCAGGCGGTCCGCTCGGTCTGGCCGGCCGGCAAGGTGCTGTCCTTCCGGCTGTCCCACACCGACTGGACCGATGGCGGATGGAGCACCGGCGACACGGTGCAGCTTGCCCGCTGGCTCAAGGAGGACGGGGTCGATCTGATCGACGTGTCGTCCGGGGGGAACGTGCCGCGTCCCGCCATCCCTTTCGGCCCCGGTTATCAGGTTCCGGGTGCCGAGGCGGTCCGTAGCGGCGCCGGAATTCCGGTGGCGGCGGTCGGGATGATCCTGGAGCCATCCCAGGCCGACGGCATCATCCGGGAAGAACAGGCCGATCTGGTCTATCTCGGCCGCGAAATGCTTCGGGATCCCTACTGGCCGCTGCGTGCGGCGGTGGCGCTCGACCGGACCGGGGAGGCCCGCGTACCGGTCCAATACAACACGGCCTGGATGCGGCTGGGCACCTTCGCGCTGGAGCCGCTGTCCGTTCCCCGGATTTCATCGAAAAGATGAAGGTTGGGATCGCGCCCCTCGCCGGCATGCCTCTTCGACATCGTCCTCAGTTTCCCGTGCTCTGCGCATTCTTCCTCCTGGCGGAGCGCGGGACTTGAGCCGGGCGTGCATCGCCCGGCTCCCTTTCCAAACCATCGCATTTTGCGGGATGCGGCGTCTTCGACGCGCGGCGAAATGCAGTCAGAACCTCCCGCCGCACTGCGCGCTCCCCGCGAAGCGCGGCGTTCGGGCGGGGTGATGCGAACACTCTCCCCTCTTTTTCGAGGCCCATTGCGCCTCCTCGATGGAAATGCACATGAGTGGACGCGAAAGCTTGGAATTCGACGTGCTTGTCGTGGGCGCGGGTCCGTCCGGCCTGTCCGCGGCCATCCGTCTGAAGCAACTGGCGCAGGACAGCGGAAAGGAGCTGTCGGTCTGCGTCATCGAAAAGGGCTCGGAGGTGGGGGCGCATCTGCTCTCCGGCGCGGTGTTCGAGCCGCATGCGCTCGACGAGTTGATCCCGGACTGGCGCGACAAGGGCGCCCCGCTCGACACCCCGGCCAAGGAAGACCGCTTTCTCTTCCTCACCGAGGCCAAGGCGTTCCGCCTGCCGACCCCTCCGCAGATGCACAACGCCGGCAACTTCATCATCTCGCTCGGCAACCTCGGCCGCTGGCTCGGCCAGCAGGCGGAGCATCTGGGCGTCGAGATCTATGCCGGCTTTGCCGGCGCGGAAGTGCTCTATGATCCATGGGGTGCGGTGAAGGGGGTCGCCACCGGCGACATGGGCATCGGCAAGAACGGCGAACCCACCGGCAACCACACCCCCGGTGTCGAGCTGCACGCCAAACAGACCGTCTTCGCCGAAGGCTGCCGCGGCAGCCTGACCAAGACGCTGATGGCGCGTTTCAACCTGCGCGACGGCGTCGATCCGCAGACCTACGGCCTCGGCATCAAGGAGCTGTGGGAGATCGACCCAGCCAAATCGAATCCGGGCCTGATCGAACACAGCATCGGCTGGCCGTTGACCCCCGACACCTACGGCGGTTCGTTCCTGTACCACCTGTCGGGCAATCTGGTGTCGGTCGGTTTCGTGGTGGGGCTCGACTATTCCAACCCGCATCTGAGCCCGTTCGAAGAGTTCCAGCGCTACAAGACGCACCCGACGATCCGTCCGACCTTCGAGGGCGGCCGGCGTCTGGCCTACGGCGCCCGTGCGCTGAGCGAGGGCGGCTTCCAGTCGATCCCGAAGCTGGCCTTTCCGGGCGGCCTGATCGTCGGCGACGGCGCCGGCTTCCTGAACGTGCCGAAGATCAAGGGCAACCACACCGCCATGAAGTCGGGCATCGTCGCGGCGGAGGCGGTGTTCGAGCACCTGACCGGCGGCGGCGACGACGGGCGTGAGGTGACGGAATACCAGGCGCGGCTCAGGCGATCCTGGGTGTGGGACGAGCTGTACCGGGTGCGCAACATCCGGCCCGGCTTTCGGAAGGGCCTGTGGGCCGGCCTCGCCAACGCGGCCTACGAGACGGCCGTCGGCGGCAGGTCGCCGTGGACGCTGCACCACAAGCACCCGGACCATGCGACGCTGAAGAAGGCCGGCGACGCGCCGCCGATCGCCTATCCCAAGCCGGATGGCAAGGTGAGCTTCGACCGGCTGTCCTCGGTGTACCTGTCGAACACCAACCACGAGGAAGACCAGCCGCCGCACCTGACGCTGAAGGACGCGGAGACGCCGATCCGCGTCAATCTGGCCCTCTACGACGCGCCGGAGACCCGCTACTGCCCGGCCGGGGTGTACGAGATCGTCCGCAGCGGGGACGGCGGCGATCCGCGCCTGCGGATCAACGCGCAGAACTGCGTCCACTGCAAGACCTGCGACATCAAGGATCTCACCCAGAACATCGACTGGGTGACCCCCGAGGGCGGCGGCGGACCGAACTACCCGGGACTGTAGGGCTATCCGCGGAGTGACGCGGAGGCACGACTTGAAACGACGGTCCTCCCCGCCGGCAGGGGCGACCGGCGGCACTGCGTTTCCGCCACGCCGCCATAGTGGGACCCTATGGCCCGCATAGATGACATCCCATTTGACGGATATCGTCCAAGCGCCGTTTAATTCTCCGAACATCGACCCGAAACACTAATGGAACTGAAATGGACGCGGATTCCTTTCCCGAAATCAGAGAGTCTGTCCGCCGTTTGTGTGCGGGTTTCCCTGGCGAATACTGGCGCAAGCTCGATGCGAACCGCACTTACCCGACCGAATTCGTCCAGGCATTGACGCAGGCGGGCTTCCTCTCGGTGCTGATCCCCGAGGAATACGGCGGCTCCGGCCTCGGCCTCGGTGCGGCGACCGCGATCCTTGAGGAAATCCACCGCAGCGGCTGCAACGGCGGCGCCTGCCACGCCCAGATGTACACGATGGGCACCCTCCTGCGGCACGGCACGCCGACCCAGAAGCAGGCCTATCTCCCCGGAATCGCCGATGGGTCGCTCCGCCTCCAGGCGTTCGGAGTGACCGAACCGACGAGCGGCACCGACACCACCCGCATCCGCACCTTCGCCCAGCGGGAGGGCGACAAATACATCGTCAACGGCCAGAAGGTCTGGATCTCGCGCGCCGAACATTCCGACCTGATGCTGTTGCTGGTGCGCACCACGCCTCGCGATCAGGCGGCCAAGCCCGCGGAGGGCATGAGTGTTCTGCTGGTCGATATGCGCCAGGCGGTCGGCAACGGGCTAACCATCCGGCCGATCCGCACCATGATCAATCACGCCACCACCGAACTGTTCTTCGACAATTTGGAGGTCCCTGCGGAGAACCTGATCGGCCAGGAGGGCAAGGGCTTCCGCTACATCCTCGACGGCATGAACGCGGAACGCATCCTGATCGCGTCGGAATGCATCGGCGATGCCCGCTTCTTCATCGATCGGGCTTCGACCTATGCCCGCGAGAGGGAGGTGTTCGGCCGCCCCATCGGCGCCAACCAGGGCGTTCAGTTTCCCATCGCACGCAATTACGTGGAGACGCAGGCCGCGGCGTTGATGGTCGACAGGGCCTCGTCCATGTTCGACGCCGGCATCCCGTGCGGCACCGAAGCCAACATGGCGAAGCTGCTGGCGTCGGAGGCCTCCTGGCATGCCGCCGATACGTGCCTGCAGACCCATGGCGGATTTGGCTTCGCGGAAGAATACGACATCGAGCGCAAGTTCCGTGAAACGCGCCTCTATCAGATCGCGCCGATCTCCACCAACCTGATTCTGTCCCACGTCGGCACGCACGTGCTCCAGATGCCGAAGTCGTTCTGACAGGGACGCCCGCGAGGGATGGGTATGATGAACCTGGAAAACCTGAAGGACTGGATCGGGCGCGAGGAGGATAACCTCGACGTCGCCGCGGTGCCGCCGCTTCTGGCGCTGGCCGCCACGCTGGATTACGTGGCTCCGCCCTGGCGATCCGGCGAGGTGCCGCCGCTCGGGCATTGGCTGTATTTTCTGCCGAAAGCCATGCAGGGGATGCTCGACCGCGACGGCCATCCCCGCCGCGGCGGTTTCCTGCCTCCAGTGCCGTTGCCACGCCGCATGTTCGCCGGCGGACGCCTGGAGTTTCTCGCGCCAATCCGCCAGGGCGAGGCCCTGCGCCGGCGCTCGACCATCCTTTCCGTGGAACCCAAGACGGGCCGCTCGGGCCCCATGCTGTTCGTGACGGTTGCGCACGACGTCTTCGTTCAGGACGGTCCCGCGCTGCGCGAGGTGCAGAACATCGTCTATCGCGAGGCGGCGGCTCCCGGTGCCGCGCCGTCCACCGACGCGGCCGACGCGGCACCGTCGGCCGTGTGGGAGCGGACCGTCGAACCCGACCCCATGCTGCTGTTCCGTTTCTCGGCGCTGACCTTCAACGGCCATCGAATCCACTATGACCGACATTACGCCGAGGCGGTCGAAGGATACCCCGGGCTCGTGGTTCATGGTCCGCTGATCGCCACGCTGCTGATGGACCTGTTCCTGCGTCACAATCCCGGCGCCCGGATCTCTGCCTTCCAGTTCCGTGCGCAACGGCCTTTGTTCGACGTGCAGCCCTTTACGCTACTTGGCACGCCGACCGCGGGCGGGGCGTCGCTGTGGGCACTCGATCCCGCCGGACGGATCGCCATGCAGGCCGAGCTGGAGGCCGGGTGATGCGCCGCCGCAGCTGGCTGTTTACGCCCGGCACCAGACCGGAGCGCTTCAATCGGGCGGCCGAGGCCGGTGCCGACGTCGTCATCATCGACCTGGAGGATGCCGTCGCGCCCGGCGACAAGGCTGCGGCACGGGCCGCGGCGATGGACTGGCTATCCCAGACGCCGGATGGCCATATAGGGCGTGCATTGCGCATCAACGCTCCAGGCACGGCCTTCGGGCTTGAAGACGTGCTGGCCTTCCTGCACTCCGGAGCGCAGCCCGACGCGCTCATCGTGCCCAAGGCCGACTCGCCCGACATCCTGCGCTTGCTGGACGGGCTGCTGACCCAGGCGGGAAAGGCCGCCCGCCTGATCGCTTTGATCGAGAGCGCGGGAGGCGTGGAGAAGGCCGAGGCCATGGCGCGGGCCACTCCGCGCCTCGATGCGCTGTTCTTCGGGGCCGCCGACTTCGCCGCCGATCTCGGTGCGGGCTGCGCGTGGGAACCGTTGCTTCTGGCGCGCAGCCGGGTGGTCCAGGCGGCGGCGCTCGGCGGGCTTGCCGCCATCGATTCACCGTACTTCATGCTGGGTGACGATCCCGGATTGCGCGCCGAAACGCATGCATCCGTCCGCCTCGGCTTTGCGGGCAAGGCGGCCATCCATCCGAGGCAGGTGGCCGTCATCAACGAAGCGCTGACGCCGGGTGCGGAGGCCGTGGCGGAGGCCCGCCACATCCTGCAGGAAAGCCTCAAGGGCGTCGGCGTGGTCTCCGGCCGCATGGTCGACGAAGCGGTGGCACGCAAGGCGCGGCTCGTTCTCGCTGCGGCCGGAGAGCCGGCTGTGGAGTAGAGGCCCGGAACTCCAGCCGGAGCCGGTAACGAGACAACGGACCGTGGCGGTCGCCGTGCAGGGCGATGCGCGATGTCACGGTCGTACCCATACGGAATTAGGGAGGGATGCCGAGTTGAGCAGGGTGCTGGTGCCCGTCAAACGGGTGGTCGACTACAATGTGAAGGTCCGTGTGAAAGCGGACGGCTCGGGCGTGGAGACGGCCAACGTCAAGATGTCGATGAATCCCTTCGACGAGATCGCCGTCGAAGAGGCTGTCCGCCTGAAGGAAGCCGGCAAGGCTACCGAGGTGGTCGCCGTCTCGATCGGCCCTGCCGGTGCCCAGGAGACGCTGCGCACCGCGCTGGCGATGGGCGCCGACCGCGCCATCCTGGTGCAGACGGATGCCGAGCTGCAGCCGCTCGCCGTCGCCAAACTGCTCAGGGTGTTGGTCGACAGGGAGGCTCCACAGCTGGTGCTGCTCGGCAAGCAGGCGATCGACGACGACTGCAACCAGACCGGCCAGATGCTGGCAGCCCTCCTGGGTTGGCCGCAGGGCACGTTCGCCTCCAAGGTCGTCGCCAGCGACAGCAAGCTCGCCGTCACCCGCGAGATCGACGGCGGTCTGGAGACCATCGAACTGACGCTGCCGGCGGTCGTCACCACCGACCTGCGCCTGAACGAGCCGCGCTATGCCTCGCTGCCGAACATTATGAAGGCGAAGAAGAAGCCGCTCGACACGCTCACGCCCGACGCGCTCGGCGTCGATGTCGCGCCGCGTCTGACGACACTCAAAGTGACCGAGCCGCCCAGGCGCAAGGGCGGCATCAAGGTGGCCGATGTGGCCGACCTCGTGGACAAGCTCAAGACGGAAGCGCGGGTGATCTGACATGACGATCCTGATCCTGGCCGAACACGACAACGCGTCGCTCAAGACCGCCACGCTGTCCGTCATCGCCGCCGCCCGGAAGATCGGCGGCGAAGTCCACGTCCTGGTCGCCGGGCAAGGCGCCCGCGTCGCGGCCGAGGCCGCCGCCCGGGCCGAGGGCGTCGCCAAGGTGCTGCTGGCCGAGGACGCAATCTACGCGCATGCGCTGGCCGAGCCGCTGGCCGCACTGCTGGCAAGCCTGGCGCCGGGGTACGGCCATGTGCTGGCGGCGGCGACCTCCACGGGCAAGAACGTGCTGCCGCGCGTGGCAGCGCTTCTGGACGTGTCGCAGATTTCGGAAATCACCGCGGTGGTGTCACCGGATACGTTCGAACGGCCGATCTACGCCGGCAACGCCATCGCCACCGTCCAGTCGGCCGACCCGGTGAAGGTCATCACCGTCCGCACCACCGCCTTCGAGGCGGCCGCCGCGGGCAACGGCGCGCCGATCGAGAGCGTCGCCGCGGCGGCCGACCCCGCCCTGTCGCGCTTCGTCTCGGCCGAGCTGTCCAAGTCGGAGCGTCCGGAGCTGACCTCCGCCCGCATCGTGATTTCCGGCGGGCGCGGCATGCAGTCGGGCGACAACTTCCACCTGCTGGAGACCATCGCCGACAAGCTGGGCGCCGCCGTCGGTGCGTCGCGCGCCGCAGTGGATGCGGGGTACGTGCCGAACGACTATCAGGTCGGGCAGACCGGCAAGATCGTGGCTCCGGACCTCTATATCGCCGTCGGCATCTCGGGCGCCATCCAGCATCTGGCCGGTATGAAGGACAGCAAGGTCATCGTCGCGATCAACAAGGACGAGGAGGCGCCGATCTTCCAGGTCGCCGACTACGGCCTCGTCGCCGACCTGTTCACGGCGATGCCGGCCCTGGACGCCGCCCTGTAGGGGTGACGCCAACCCTCCGTCAGGTCCGGACGGCTTCCGGATGTTCTCTTCTGGTCGGGATATCATGATGCATGCCTCCCCCTTTCGCAAAATTCTGGTCGCCAACCGGGGCGAGATCGCCATTCGTGCGCTGCGTGCGGCTACCGAACTCGGGATCCCGACCGTCGCCGTCTTTGCATACGAGGACCGTTTTTCACTGCACCGCTTCAAGGCGGACGAGAGCTATCGGATCGGCGAGGGCAGGGGACCCATCGAGGCGTATCTCGACATCGACGCCATCATCGCCACCGCCGTCCGCACCGGCGCCGACGCCATCCACCCCGGCTATGGCTTCCTTTCCGAGAACCCGGACTTCGCCGACGCCTGCGCCGCGGCGGGCATCACCTTCATCGGTCCGTCGGCCGACACAATGCGCCTGCTCGGCAACAAGGTGGCGGCGCGCACCCTTGCCGTCTCGGCCGGCGTTCCCGTCATGCCCGCAACGGGCGCACTGCCCGACGACGTCGCCGGGGCGGCGCGCCTTGCCGCGGAGATCGGCTATCCCCTGATGCTGAAGGCAAGTTGGGGCGGCGGTGGCCGTGGCATGCGCGTCGTCGAGACGGCCGAGGATCTTCCGGATCTGGTCGCCGCCGCCCGGCGCGAGGCCCAGGCTGCTTTCGGCAACGGCGAGCTTTACCTTGAGAAGCTCGTCCGCCGCGCCCGTCACGTCGAGGTGCAGGTTATGGGCGATGCGCACGGCACGCTCGTCCACCTGTTCGAGCGCGACTGCTCCGTCCAGCGCCGCAACCAGAAGGTCGTCGAGCGCGCCCCGGCCGCCTACCTGACGGCGGTCGAGCGCGCCGCGCTGTGCGACGCCGCACTCACGCTTGCCCGCGCTGCCGGCTACCGCAACGCCGGCACCGTCGAGTTCCTGATGGACGCCGACACCGGCGCCTTCTACTTCATCGAGGTGAACCCACGCATCCAGGTCGAGCACACCATCACCGAAGCGGTCACCGGCATCGACCTCGTGAAGGCGCAGATCCGCATCGCCGCCGGCGCCCGCATCGGCGATGCAGGGAGCGGGGTTCCGGCCCAGAGCGACATCACCCTGTCGGGCCATGCCATCCAGTGCCGCATCACCACCGAGGATCCGGACAACACCTTCGTCCCCGACCACGGCCGCATCAGCCTGTACCGTGGCGCCAACGGCTTCGGCATTCGTCTGGATGGCGGCACGGCCTATTCCGGGGCACTGGTCACGCGGCACTATGACAGCCTGCTGGAAAAGGTGGTCGCCTGGGCGCCGACACCGGACGAGGCGATCGCCCGCATGGACCGGGCCCTGCGCGAGTTCCGTATCCGCGGCGTGACGACCAACCTCACCTTCCTTCAGGCGCTGATCGCGCATCCGGAGTTCCGCGCCGCCACCTGCACCACGCGTTTCATAGACTCCACGCCCGAGCTTTTCCGCAGCCCGCCGCATCGCGATCGCGCCACCCGGCTGCTGACCTACATCGCTGAGGTGATGGTCAACGGCCATCCCGAGCTGAAGAGCAAAGCCGCTCCCCGTCCGGCACAGCCGAAGCCACCCGCCGTGTCCGCGGACGCGCCGCCGCCGGGCCTCAAGCAGCGTCTGGAGTCGGACGGGGCCGACGTCCTGGCCCGCTGGGTGCGCGAGCAGCGCAAGGTGCTGATCACCGACACCACCATGCGCGACGCCCACCAGTCGCTGTTGGCCACCCGGGTCCGAAGCCAAGATCTGCTCGCCGCTGCGCCGGCCTACGCCCGGCTGCTGCCGCAGCTGTTCTCGGTCGAGTGCTGGGGCGGCGCCACCTTCGACGTCGCCATGCGCTTCCTCAAGGAGGACCCGTGGGAGCGCCTCGCCGGCATGCGGGCGGCAATGCCGAACCTGCTGCTACAGATGCTGCTGCGCGCGTCGAATGCGGTTGGCTACGCCAACTACCCGGACAATGTGGTGCGCCACTTCGTCCAACAGGCGGCGGCGGGCGGCGTTGACGTGTTCCGCGTCTTCGACAGCCTGAACGGGGTCGAGAACATGCGCGTCGCCATCGACGCGGTTCGCGGGACCGGAGCGATCTGCGAGGCGGCCCTCTGCTACACTGGCGATCTGCTCGATCCGTGCCGGCCGAAGTACGATCTGAAATACTACGTGGCCCTCGCCAGGGAACTGGAGGCGGCGGGCGCCCACATCCTCGGCATCAAGGACATGGCCGGCCTGTGCAAGCCGGCGGCGGCCGCTCTGCTGGTGCGCACGCTGCGCGAGGAGGTCGGGCTGCCCATCCACTTCCACACCCACGATACCTCCGGCGCCGGCGCGGCCAGCGTGCTGGCTGCGGTGGAGGCCGGGGTGGACGTGGTGGACGCCGCCATGGACAGCCTGTCGGGGTTGACCTCGCAGCCACCCCTTGGTTCCATCGCCGCGGCGCTTGAGCATACGGCGCGCGATACCGGCCTTGACCGGCGGGCGATTACGGCTCTGTCCCATTATTGGGAGCAGGTGCGGCGATGCTATGCGCCGTTCGAGAGTAACGTGCGTGCCGGTACGTCGGAGGTCTACCGGCACGAAATGCCCGGCGGCCAGTACACGAACCTGCGTCAACAGGCGCGCGCGCTCGGTCTGGAGGAGCGCTGGGATCAGGTGGTGGAGGCCTACGCCGCGGTGAATCGGCTGTTCGGCGACATCGTCAAGGTGACGCCGACGTCGAAGGTGGTCGGCGACATGGCGCTGGTGATGGTCACCGGCGGGCTGGGCGAGGCGGATGTGCTCGATCCGGCAAAGGAGATCGCCTTTCCCGATTCGGTGGTGCAGCTGATGCGCGGCGAGATCGGCCAGCCGCCGGGCGGCTTCCCGGACGCTTTGCAGCGCAAGGTGTTGAAGGGCGGGACGCCGCTGCCTGGCCGGCCCGGTGCGCTGATCCCGCCGGCCGACCTGGAGGCGGAGCGCGGCGCGGCGGAGCGTGCGGCAGGCCATCCGGTCGACGACCGCCAACTCGCCTCATACCTCATGTACCCGACTGTGTTCACCGACTACGCCGGGCACCGCGCGGCTTATGGGGACGTCGGTGTGCTCCCCACCCCGGTTTTCTTCCATGGGCTGGTGCGGGGCGAGGAGGTGTCACTGTCTCTGGAACCGGGCAAGACGCTGGTGGTGCGTTACTTGGCGATCGGGGAGGCCGATGAAGCCGGGCAGCGCGCCGTGTTCTTCGAACTGAACGGGCAGCCGCGCATGATCGAGGTCCAGGATCGCTCGGTAACGCCGGCGCGGGCTGGACGGCCCAAGGCAGAGAACGGCAACCCCGCCCATATCGGGGCGCCGATGCCTGGGCTGATCACCGGGATCCTGATCCGGCCGGGCCAGCGGGTCGAAGCCGGCGACGCGCTGATGTCGCTGGAAGCGATGAAGATGGAGACCATCGTGCGCGCCGATCGCTCCGGTGCGGTCGAGCGCATCGTGATCGAGCAGGGATGGAGTGTCGAGACCAAGGATCTGCTCGTTGTGGTATCCGATTGAAGGGGAACTGAACCGCACTAGGACGTGTCGTCAGTTGAGGGATTCCCATCGGGAGAAATGCGTGATTTATGGAAGGACGGCTTGCTCTGTCGAAAGCCGCATGCGGAAATCCCAAGCAGAACAAGGTGGTTGACGTTGTAGACGACGCCTCGGAGCAATGCTTGAGACTGTTGCGTGAGGTCGGTGCGGGCGGATAGGGCCTCGCCCCACCTCCGCTTCGCAACAAACATGACGGTTTCGACCTTCCAGCGCTGTCGGTAAGCGCGCTTGCTGGCAGCATCCCCTGGATCATTGAGCAGTCGGTGCATCTCCTGCCGGTATGGGGTGGTTGCGATGACCTTGGTCGAGCGCCGCTTCTTCGCTGGGATGAGGGAGTGGACGCCCAATGTCTCGCGGCAGAAGCGATGATTGGCCTCGCTGTCGTATCCGGCATCCGCGATCACCTCGTCGAAGGCCATCACCGCAGAGGCGTCAGTCGCCAGCGGGACCAGATCGGGGAAATCGCCCGCTGGTCCTGGACGAACCCGTTGCGCCAAGAGCATCTGCGGGCCCACCCACATCGCCAACGCCCACTTCAGCCATCCACGCTGGCCACGCTCGCGTTTCGCCCGCCATTCGAAATACCGTGAGGTATGGCTGAGCCAGAGCCCCGTGCTATCCAGGGCAACCTGGCACCGCTGTCCATCGCGTTTGACCCGGCGCACGGTCTCCGCCAAAGCCGACGCCACCAGTTCGGCACTGAGCCAACGGCGGGCGAACCACCAGAAGGTGGAGTGGTCGGGGACGCTCAGGAAGCCGAACAGGCGGCGAAGTTGACCTGAGATCCGCAGCAGGTCCTCCAAGCCGCGATAGTTCAGGCGGAGATGCTCTTTCACCAGCAGAGCGGCAAACAGGCTGGAAGGCCGATAGACAGGGCGGGCGTACTTACTCAGAAATACGGGGAGTGCGCGGCGCGCCACAGCATGGGCCAGCCGCGCAAAGCACAGCAGATGATTTTTCATGATACCCGGCAGATGAACATCACTTCGTCAGACCGCGAGGCTTTCGACAGAGCAAGGACGGCTAACAGAAGGGTTGACCGATGCGACTCTATGCTTTGCGCGACGCCCAGTGGGAGCGGATCCAGGATCTTCCGCCTGGACCTCCCGGCCATGTCGGCAGGACGGCGAAGGACAACCGCCTGTTCGTCGACGCCGTGCCGTACCGCTACACCGACTTCGTCTTGTACCAGGAACGCAATCTCGTCGAGCGATTCTCCAACAAGTTGAAGGTTGTCGCGCCATTGCTACTTAATGCGATAAGCTTGCCAGCACTTTTCTGGCCGCCGTTCATCTCGCATCGGTTGTCATATGGCTTAACATGACGACATGTCCTAGAGCTCGAAAGCGGCCCGACCTCGATTTTCGGTTAGCCGCACATCGCTGCTGTAATCTCCACTCTGCGCACCATTCCTGCATTTGCAGCCGACGCGCTGGCATGTCAACCATAAGAAGTTTCCACCAAGTGACATGGTGGCGATTCTCATTGGCCAGAATTTTCTTGGGCGACTTGTTCTTCACGTCCATGTCGATAGTGTGTTCGGTAAAGGCCAAATCCTGCCCCCGCAACCACCGACACTTGACGCCCTGGTTTGAAAGAGCCGGGGCGTTCGTGCGTTTGGGCCATGCCCATCTGAGCGGCGCCCTCGCAGACCGCCAGGATGCCGGCCAGTTCGCCATGCAGGCCGGCGTTCAGCCCGGCCCCGGCAGGGGAGGGCGTTAGGACGACGCGGTCGATCATAATCCGCACCATCTCCATCGCCTCGGCGCTGTCCTCGCCGCCAGCGAGGGCCGCCTCCAGTGCTTCCACCTTGCGGCGGTAGAGGTCCGACAGCTGGGGGTGCAGCAGGACCGACGGCAGGACCGCATCGGGCTCCTGGGGCGCAGCGAGCAGCTGGGCTTTGTCCGCTTCCAGGCTGGTCACGGGGTCGAGCCGATCTGCAAGGTGCTGCCGATCGCCCCATCCACTTACCGCACCCATGCCGCCCGGCGGGCCGATCCGTCCAGGGCGCCGGTCCGCTCGCGAAGCGACGCGGAGCTGAGTTTGGCTATCCGACGGGTCTGGAATGAAAACTTCCAGGTCTATGGGGTGAGGAAAGTGTGGCGGCAGTTGGGGCGGGAAGGCCTCGACGTGGCCCGCTGCACGGTGGCCCGGCTGATGTGCCAGATGGGCCTGAAGGGAGCGATGCGCGGCAAGGCGGTGCGCACCACAAGCAGTGACAAGGCGGCGCCCTGTCCGCAGAACCGGGTGAACCGCAAATTCCAGGCGCCCCGCCCGAATGCCTTGTGGGTGGCGGATTTCACGTATGTGGCCACGTGGCAGAGCTTCGTCTACGTGGCCTTCGTCATCGATACCCCTTTGCCCGTCGCATCGTCGGCTGGCGGGTGTCGCGCACAGCACACGCCAGCTTCGTCCTCGACGCCCTGGAACAGGCGCTCCACGACCGTCGGCCCGCCAAGGCCAGCAGCCTCATCCACCACTCCGAGCCCGAAGGGCCAGCGCAGCTACCGTGGGTCGCAATACCTTGCCATTCTCTACACCGATCGCCTCACCGGGGCCGGCGTCGAGCCCTCCGTGGGCAGCGTCGGCGACAGCTACGACAACGCTTTGGCCGAGACCGTCAACGGCCTCTACAAGACCGAGGTAATCCGCCGCCGGGGACCATGGCGCACCCTGGAGGCCGTCGAGTTCGCCACTCTCGAATGGGGCGACTGGTTCAACCACCGGCGCTTGCTCGAACCCATCGGCAACATTCCTCCTGCCGAAGCCGAAGCGCGCTACTATGCTAAAGTCGAGGACGTCGCCAGGGCAGCATGACTCAACACAAATGGCCTCCGGGAAACCCGGCGCGGTTCAGTCGGCTATCTCGGCGGTGAAATCGAGCGCGCTAACCAGAGTGAAGACCATCACTCTGCTTGGCAGATGCCGAAATTCCTGCCCTGGTGGCCAGCAGCTTGGCTGTCGCGACGGCGAGCTGATTCTGCGTATACGGCTTGGCAAGCCGCGGCAGGTCGGCGATGACGCCCTCCGGCAGGTCGGCGTACCCCGTCGCCAGCAACACCGGCAGGTCCGGGACCATGATACGGGCCGCCTCCGCAAGCTCAACGCCAGTCATCCCCGGCATCGCATAGTCCGTCAGCAGCAAATCGACCGCCTGGACGCTGCGCAGAAGTTCCAGGGCTTCGCTCCCCGAACTCGCTTCGATGACCGTGTGGCCAAGGTCGGCCAGCATATCGACGGTGCTCATGGCGATCAGCGCGTCATCGTCGACCACGAGGACCACGGCGGGGGATACGTCGGCCACCGTGGTCGTTGGCAATTCGGCTACCTGGGCCGGTGTTGTCGCCTTCGGCAGCCACAGCTCCACCAGCGCCCCCTGGCCTGGAACGCTCGACAGCCGGAACGCGCCACCGGACTGCACCGCCAGACCATGGACCATCGACAACCCCAGTCCGGTGCCTTTGCCGATGCCCTTGGTCGAGAAGAACGGCTCGATCGCCCGCGCCAGCGTTTCCCCATCCATCCCCGTGCCGGTGTCCCGCACGCTCAGGTGCGGATAGAAGCCCGGCGGCAGTCCCGAAGTGGCGGGGGTTGGCGCCTCGTCCACGGTCACGGTGAGCGTGCCGCCGTCGGGCATGGCATCGCGGGCATTCACGGCGAGATTCAGGATCGCCAGTTCGAGCTGGTTGGGATCGATCAGCGCCGGCGCCGTCGCAGGGGGTGCGTCGATGCGGATGACGACGCGCGGGCCGACCGAACGCTCCAACAGCGTTTTCATGCCGTCCAGCAGCCCGGCAAGGTCCACAGCCTGCGGCTGCAGATCCTGGCGACGGGCGAAAGCCAGAAGCCTTTGGGTCAGTATCGCTCCGCGTTGGGCCCCCTGCATGGCGCCATCGAACAGGCGCTCCGTCGTCGGATCGGCGGGCAGGCGTTTGCGCAGCAATTCCAGATTGCCGAGCACCGCCATCAGCAGATTGTTGAAGTCGTGTGCCACCCCGCCGGTGAGCTGGCCGAGCGTCTCCAGCTTCTGCGTCTGGCGCAGTTGCTCTTCGGCGCGTTCGCGGTCGCGGATCTCGTCGCGAAGCTGGTCCAGCGTCGCTTCCAATTCCCGGGTGCGTTCCTGCACCTTGGATTCCAGCGTCTCCGTAAGTCGCCGAAGCGCCTCCTGCGCCGCCTTCTGGTCGGTGATGTCGACGATGACGGCGAGCGCTCCGGCTGCCTTGCCGGTAGAATCCCGCACAGGCAGGCCACTGACACGGGTCCAGACCGGCTGACCGCCGGCGGGACGATGGATGAACTCGATGCCGGTGACGGTCTCGCCGCGCAGTGCACACGCTCCGGGATAGCGATCGCCTGACAGACGGTGGCCATTCGCGTCGTAGGCGATCCAACTCTCCTCACCTCCCGGCTGCCGGGAGGGAATGGCATCGTTCGGAAGAAAGCTCCGGAAGGCCGGGTTGGACACTAAGGACCGGCCGTTCCGGTCCATCAGGTTCACCCCCACCGGCAGGTGCTCGACCAGTGTTTCGAAGCGTGCCCGTTCGTCGGCGAGATCCGCCAGCAGACGCTCGCGCTCCACCAGCCTCGCCCTCGCCTCGTATTGCCGGCGCCGGCCGCGCAGACAGGTCCGCACGACGCTGATCAGGGTCGTCGGGTGGAAGGGGCGTTCCACGAAGGTGACGTTGCCGAGCAGTTCGGTCAGGCGCGCGGCCTCCGGCGTGCGCTCGGCACGGTCGCCCCGCAGCGTGAGCAGGATGACGGGAAGGTCCGACCATGGCGGCTGCGCACCGATCCAGGCGACGAGACCCTGGAGATCGGCGGTGCGCACCGCCTCCTCCGCCAGGATGAGCAGACCGGCTCCATCTCCCAGCGCCGTGCAAAGTGCCGGCAGGTCGGGACAGGCGTGCGCGGCGATCCCGACCTCGCCCAGCAAGGCCGAAGCAACGGCGGAATCCCGTCCATGCGGCGCCAGGATCAGCGCGCGCTCCGTGATGGCGGATTCGCTCAAGCCGGATCGTCCTGCATCAGAGGTCCGCCTTGGCCGATGTAGACCGGCACGCCGCGCAGCACCCCCTGGAACGCATCCAGCGGCGGCCCGACGGAGATGCCGCTGTCGTTGACCCGGTACTCGCGGATCGTGTCCTCGTGCGGGCCGGCGCGCTTCTTGATCACCGAGATCGCCCGCCGGACACGGCCCAGCGCCTCGAAATAGCGCAGCAGTACGACGGTATCGGCCAGATAGGTGACGTCGACCGGGGCCTGCATGTCACCGATCAGGCCATGCTGCGCGATGGTGAGCAAGGTCGTCACGCCCTGGCGGTTCAGGTACAGGAGCAATTCATGAAGATGCAGGACCAGAAGCTGCTCTTCCGGCATAGCCGCCTGATAGCCGTTCAGGCTGTCGATCACCACGGTGCGGATCTGGTGGTCGTCGACGCAGGCGCGGACCCGGTGGGTGAACTCGCCGGGTGCCAGTTCCGCCGCATCCACCTGCTCGATGATCAGACTACCGCTATCCCGCATGGCTTCGAGATCGAAGCCCATCGCCCTGGTCCGGGCGAACAGCAGGCCAAGCTCCTCGTCGAACACGAACAACGCCGCCCGCTCACCCCGTCCGATGGCGGCCACCGTGAACTGAAGTGCCAGCAGCGACTTTCCGGTCCCGGCCGGGCCGATGATCAGGGCGCTCGATCCGCGCTCCATGCCGCCGCCCATCAGTGTGTCGAGTTCGGCGATACCGCTGCCCAGACGCTCTCCGGCGAAGCCGGTTCGATGTTCGGCGGCGATCAGCCGGGGAAACACCTTGAAGCCGCCGGTGGTGATCGTGCAGTCGTGGTAGCCGCCGCGATAGGCCTGCCCACGGTATTTCAGCACCCGCAGACGCCGCCGCTCCGCGCCGTAGGACGGGGTCAGCATCTCCAGACGGATCACGCCGTGTGCGATGCTGTGGACCGTCTTGTCCATCGTGTCGGTGGTCAGGTCGTCGAGCAGCAGCACGGTGGCGCCATGCCGGGCGAAGTAATGCTTGAGGGCGAGGATCTGGCGCCGGTATCGCAACGAGCTTTGCGCCAGCAGCCGGATCTCCGACAGGCTGTCGAGGACGATCCGCATCGGCTTGCTGCGCCCGATCGCCTCGAACATCAGCCTGGTCGTCTCGCCGAGTTCGAGATCGGAGGAGTAGAGCAGACTTTGCTGGTGCGCCTCGTCGAGCAGGCTCTCCGGTGGAACCAGTTCGAACACCGTGATCGCCTCGCCGAGTGTCCAATTGTGAGCGGCTGCAGCGTCGCGAAGTTCACCCTCGGTTTCCGACAGGGTGATGTAAAGGCCGGTTTCACCGGCCGCCGCGCCGTCCAATAGGAACTGCAGGGCAATGGTGGTCTTGCCGGTGCCGGGGCTGCCCTCGAGCAGGAAGACACGGTCGCGGGCAAGACCGCCTGCGAGGATGTCGTCAAGACCGGTAACACCGGTGCGCGCCTTGGGCGGCAGTTCAGCGGGAGCGGGCATGGCGGGCAAGGATATCCGTCTTGAGGGTGTCGGGCAGTGAATGCGCCGGAATGCGGTCCAAGGTGTCGGCAAGAGCACGCTGCGCATGCCAAAGGTCATGCGCCTGTTGAAGGTCGAGCCAGAAATGGCCGGATATGCCGCAGAGCCGGGCCAACCGGGCAGCCATCTCCGGCGTGACGGCGGCGGTGCCCGAAAGCACGCGATGGAGCGTCTGCCGCGCAATCGCCAGTTCGCAGGCGGCCTGGGTCACCGTCAGCCGAAGCTCGGGCAACACGTGGTTGCGCAGAACGGCACCGGGATGAGGTGGAGGATCAGTGGAGAAAGATAATTCTACAGACATCGATCCTGACCGGATTACACGGTCGCCCAAATGTAACGCATCGCGTGACAGGGCGCAGCTTTCCTATCGTCATTGACCCTTTGGCATAGAGTCTACAAAGACGCACTGCCGATCTTTGTTCCAGCTGGCGCCCATTCTTTTGTTTTGACCGTCCGTGAAACCGCTGTTTGACGGCCATTCGACCTCCTCGTACGTCCAATCCAAGTTAACGTAACAATACCCCTTTAATTTTACTGTGTCATAAAGTTTGCAATTGATGGCAGCATAGGCATCGCTGGAGGGTTCTGGCGAGCCTTCTGGCGATTGCGATGCGCAGGGTGGCGATGGAGGTCGGGACGTGGCATTCAGGGTGCGGCGGCGGCCCCGCGGGGTCGGAAGCCTTCGGAAACGTCAGGCGCTTGGAGGCGCCCGGCGAGGGGTGGTCCTGAGGGGGGAATCGCCGCCCGTTCCCTGATCAGGAATCCGTAGGCGGCAATGCACAGCGTCGCGTGATGGTGGAATCCGCGCCATCCTCGGCCCTCGTAATGGCCGAGACCGAGTTCCTGCTTGAGTTCGAGGTAATCGCGTTCGATGCGCCACCGTAACTTGGCGGTTTCCACCAAGGCGTCGAGCGGCATTGTCTCCGGCAGCGTCGACAACCAGTATTTGGTCGGCTTCTCTTCGTCCTCGGGCCATTCGATCAGCAGCCACTCCTCCGGGCGACGCTCCGCCCGCTCCTCGTCGCGGTGCGCGGCGTGAACGCGAACGGCGGCGAAACGGGAGGCCAGCGGCGCGTTCGTGCCTTCCCGCCACGTTACGGAGCGCCAAGCCTCCGGCGCCAACCCTTCGGCCAGAGCCTTTACGGAGATCGGTTCATGTCCAGGGGCGCGGCGCAGGAGCTTCGGCGGCCGCCCCTTGCCGCTCCACGGCTTGGGCGGCAGTGGTTCCACACCGGGCGGCCAGACGGTCAGCGAGGACTGGACGCCGGCGACGTAAGTCAGCCCCAGCGCGGTCACGCCTTCGCGCAGGGCGGTGTCGTTGCCGTAGCCTGCGTCCATCAGGACCACGCCCGGCGGCAGACCTGCCGTCATGGCCGTGCGGATCTGGTCCAGCGCGATGGCGGGCTTGATCTGGAAGAGGACCTCGTCCGGGACGCCGGCCCGCGCCCGGCGCTCCGCATCGCCGGCCCATGTCTCCGGCAGGTAAAGCCGGAAGGCGACGGGAAGGCTGGCGTGGTCGGTTGCCAGCGACAGCGACACGGCGACCTGGCAATTGTCCTGCTTGCCGATCTGGCCGCAGTACTGGCGCGTCACGCCAACGGAATGGCGCCCCTTCTTCGGCATGCCAGTGTCGTCGATGATCCAGACGCGGATTGGGCCACGTTCCAACAGCGCCGGCAAAACCAGATCGCGCACCCCGGCCAGCACAGCCGCATCCTCCCAGGCCGCCTTGGCAACAAAATGGTGCAAGGACTGATGGGCGGCGCCGACACGTCCCGGCTCCACCCGCGCCGCCATCGGCTCGACGCTCTTGCGGTCGCCTGGAAGGATCAATCCGGTGCAATAGGCACGAAACGGCGCCGCGCGATCAGCGTGACCCAAAGCCGGCGCCAGGCGCTCGACATACGCCGCGAACCGTGATTCGATGCCGTCTGCCGTGCCAAGGGGAGCCATACCGCCTCTCTGAACGAAGCATGGGTCCCCTTATTACAACGAACCTCTGGCCCATTCCAGATTTTATGACACAGTAGAATTAGGGAATGGAGGGAAAATGCGGATCAGCTGTTCGCGGCGGCGGAGCGGGCGACCTCGGCCGCGCTGATACCTTCCAGCGCCAGGCCGTAGCCGGCGCCCTCGTCAACGATCCGGCGCAGCTTCTGCGTCAATGCGATGCGCGTGTAGCGGCTGGTGAGCGGCGGCAGGGCGGCCAGCCCTTCGGCGATCTCATGCGCCCGGGCGAGCAGTTGGCCGGAGGGTACGATCTCGTTGACGGCACCCCAATCCTTGGCGGTTTGGGCGTCGAGAACTTGCCGGGTCAGGATGAAATGCCGGCCGCGGATGCTGCCGATCACCTCCAGCCAGAGCAGGTTGACGTCGTCGCCGGGGACGATGCCGAAGTCGAAATGCGGCTTGTCCTGGAAGACCGTTTCCGGCGTCGCCAGCACGATGTCCGCGAGCAGCGCGTATTCGGAATGGAGCAGAACCGGCCCGTTGAGGGCGGCGATCACCGGCACCTCGATGTCGAGGATGTTCATCAGCACTTTCTTGCCTTCGCGGAAGATCTTGTCGTAACCGCGCGGACTGAAGAAATCGAAGCCCTCGGGGCTAATGGCGTCCATGAAAGCGTCGCCCGATCCGGTGAGGATCACCACGCGGTTGTCCGGATCCGATCCGATCTGATGAAACAGGTCGACGAACTGCTCATGGGTGTGGCCGTTGAAGACGAGCTTGCCGCCGTCCGTGTGCAGCTTCACCTCGAGAACGCCGCTGTCCGAAGCGGACTTGCGGGGACGTCATTCCCGCCAGGATCATTCCCAGCAGGCATAGGCATTAGTCGTGCGGCCCGCCTATGCGCCGCTTCTGGAATGGGTCAGGGTCCGTCCCGTCGAACGTAGCCGACAGAACAAGGAACCGCCACCATGCCCCAGTTCACCAGCTACACCCTTGACACCGCCCCGGATGCCGCAAAGCCGATTTTCAAGGGCGTGAAGACCGCTTTCGGCTTCGTGCCCAACCTGCAGTCCTATATGGCGGAATCGTCGGAACTGCTGGCCGGCTACGCGGCGCTGTGGGACCTGTTCTCCAAGACCACGCTCACCGCGCATGAGCAGCAGGTCGTCTATCTGACCGCCAATTTCGAGAACGAGTGCCACTACTGCATGGCCGGTCATACCACGCTCGCCCGGATGCAGAAGATGGGTGAGGAGGTGATCGCCGCGCTGCGCGCCGGCAGCGAACTGCCCGATGCCCGGCTGGAGGCGCTGCACCGCTTCGCCACGCTGGTGGTGCGCAATCGCGGCTGGGTCGACGACGCGGAGGTCGATGCCTTCCTGGCGGCCGGCTTCACCCGCCGCAACGTCCTGGAGGTGGTGCTCGGCGTCGCCACCAAGGTGATGAGTAACTACACCAACCACATCACCCACACGCTGCTCGACGCCTTCATGAAGGGCAATGAGTGGAGTAAGTCCGCCGTCGCCTGACGCAAGGCGAAGCGCTGTTCTTGCCACCCATCCGACAGGTCCAGTCACTGAACCGATCCACACGGAGCTGACATGATTCTCTCTGGAAAACGCGCGCTGATCACCGGCGGCTCCAGCGGCATCGGCTTTGCCTCTGCCCGGGCGCTCGGGGAGAAGGGGGTGGCCCTTGCCATCACCGGTCGGCGCCCTGACCCGCTGGCTGCTGCGGTCGAGACCTTGCAGAAGGCCGAAGTATCGGTGACCGGCATTGTGGCCGATGTCGCTACCGCAGGCGGCCGTCAGCAGACGCTCGACCACGCGCTCGGCGCACTGGGCGGGCTCGACATCTTGGTCAACAACGCCGGCGGCGTCCGCGCCGGACGGCTGGAGCAGGTCACGGAGGAGGATATCCTCGCGATGATCACCGTCGACCTGACTGCCCCCATCCTGCTGACACGGGCCGCTCTTCCAGCGCTACGCATCAGCGGCGAGGGGATGGTGGTGAATATTTCGTCGGGCCTGGGGCTCGTCGGCGCGCCATTCTACGCCACTTACGCCGGCGCCAAGGCCGGCCTGGCACGGTTCGGCGAAGCCTTGCGCCGTGAACTGAAAGGGGAGGGTGTCCATGTGCTGACCGTCTATCCCGGGGCCACGGACACACCGATGATGGCGTCGAACACTGCTGGTCCGGAGTTGGGCTTCACTCGCGAGAGCGCCGAGGCCGTGGCCGCGGCCATCGTGGCGGGGATCGAAGCGGAGGCGCTGGAGGTGATCCGTGGTGGCGAAACACGTGCGGCGATGATCGCGCTCAACCGGGACGATCCGCTGGCCATTGATGCACGGTTCCACGATCTCAAGGCTCGCCTTGAGGTGGCGGTCAAGGAGCATGCCGCCTTGTAAGCAAGGATCGGCAGCGGGAGGTGGCGATCAATCCGCTTCCGGCTAATCCTTCGTGAGAGCCTCTCCGCCACGTCTATGGGCGTTGGCTTTACGGTGGCGCACTGAGGCCTTTCACTTCAGGCCCCACTGCCGCATTGTCTCATGGCTGACGAGGATGCCGCGCTGCTAGCATCTCCTCGACCATCCGCAGGCTGAGCGGAAAGCGGAAGTACAGTCAGACCGCCGTCGCGATGACCTCGGCGGGGTAGCGGCAACCAGCATTGCAGCAGGCGGCGGGTGTCGTCATGCCGCTCCATATCCCCCCTTCGACCGTTCTGGTAACCCGTCCAACACCAACTTGACGGTGCCGTTGCCGGATCTGCTGCCGGCCATGTATGCCAAGCTGACCGGGTGAGATCCCCGAAGGCCACCACCCATTTACCGGCTGTCCATTTACCGGCCATTCAGCGCCCGCACCGCCATCGCGGCGGCGGCGGCCCGGTTCTCGACGCCGAGCTTCGCGTAGATCTGCTCCAGATGCTTGTCGACCGTGCGTGGACTGAGACCGAGGATTTCGGCGATGTCGCGGTTCGGCTTGCCGTTGGCGACCCACATCAGCACCTCCGCCTCGCGCGGGGTCAGGGACAGCTTGTCCTTCAGCAGCCTGTCTTCGCCGGCACCGGATTCCTCGGCCAGCTGCAGCAGGATCTCGTCGGGGCCGGTCTGGCCGACCGGGCTGAGGCGCAGGCGGCGGCCGTCGGCAAGGGTGGCGATCACCACGCTGTCGGGCTTGCGCCCGGCGCCGCCGGCCTGACGGTCGGCCAGCCAGCGGCGCGCCTCCTCCGGCAGCGAGACGCCGGTGGCGTGGCCGTCGGCGGAGGAGGTGCCGAAGGCGGCCTCCAGCATGCGGGTGGTCTGCGGCGTGCACCACAACAGCTCGCCCCGGTGGTTGGCGGCCAGCAGGGTGCGGCCGGTGACGTCCAGCGCCGCCCGCGTGCTCTGGGCGACACGGGCGTTGGCGAGATGGGCGTACATGCGGGCGATCAGCGTTTCGGCGACGATCGGCTTGGTGACGTAATCGACCCCGCCGGCGGCGAAGCCCTTCAGGATATGCTCCGTCTCGGTGAGTCCGGTCATGAAGATGACGGGGACATGGGCGACCTGGCTGCTGCGCTTCAGCTGGCGGCAGGTCTCGAAACCGTCCAGCCCCGGCATGATCGCGTCCATCAGGATCACGTCGGGGGTCACCTGCTCCAGCAGGGCCAGCGCCTTGCGGCCGTCCAGCGCCACCAGCACGGTCACCCCGGCCTCCTCCAGCGCGTCGGTCAGGAAGCTGAGGGCTTCGGGCGAATCGTCGACGACGAGGACGACGTCACGCGGTCTGGTTACGGATTTCATCGTCATGGCTGGCATCGTCATGGCTGTCATCGCGGTACACCGCCTCCAGCGCGGCCATATACTGGTTCAGGTCGTAATTGCTGACGAGCGTCCGCATGCGGCCGACGAAGCGCTCCAGCTCCGGATGGGCGGCGGCGATCTCGGCCAGCTTGGCCTGCATGCCGCGGACATAGCCGATGCGGCCCAGATGGATCAGTTCGGCGATGTGGTGCTGCGGCGGCAGTTCGGACGCGGCGAAATCCGCGGGGCCGTCGTCCGCGCCGGCCGGCGCGTCATACTCCCAGTCGATGCCGCGCAGCCGGCCGATGCAGGCGAGCAGCTTGGGAATGGAGACCGGCTTGGCGACGAAGCCGTCATGCGGCTGGCCCCCGTCTGCGCGGGCGTCGGCGCCGGTCCCGGCCCCCTCGCCTGTGGCGGGGCGGTCCTCCCGCGTGTCGGCCGACACCAGGACGATGGTGGTGTCGCCATGGCCGGAGGCACGCAGGCGCCTCGCCACCTCCAGCCCGTTCATGCCGGGCATCGAGATGTCGAGCAACACGATGTCCGGCCGGTGCAGCTCCGCCATGGCGAGGCAGGTCGGGCCATCGGTCGCCTTGAAGACGGTGAAGCCAAGCTCGGCCAGCAGATCGGCCAGCAGGTTGCGGTGGGCGAGGTCGTCGTCGGTGACCAGCACGGTCACGCGCGGCCCGCGATAGCCGCGGATCGGAAGATCGGGCTGGGACGAGGCGGTCGACAGCATCGCCGCCGACATCATCAGCCGCACCCGGAACAGGCTGCCGGCGCCGGGCGTGCTGGTCACGGTGATCTCGCCGCCCATCACCTGGGTCAGCAGCTTGGTGATGGTCAGGCCGAGCCCCATGCCGGGCACCATCGGGTTGGCGGCCGAGCCGCGCTCGAAGGGCTGGAAGATGCGCTCCAGATCGGCCGCGGCGATGCCGGGACCGGTGTCCTCGACCTCGAACTCGGCGATCTGGCTGCGGTGGCGCACGCGCAGGCAGACGGCGCCGCTGTCGGTGAACTTGATGGCGTTGGACAGCAGGTTGATCAGGATCTGGCGGATGCGGCCCTCGTCGGTGAAGACCACCGGCGGCAGATCCTCCGGCGCCTCGAAGCGGAAGGCGATGCCCTTGGCCTCCGCCTGGAACTGGAACATGCCGACGAGCTGGTCGAGCAGGTCGCCGAAGCGCACCTCCGCCCGGTTCAGCTGCAACCGGCCGCTCTCGATCTTCGACACATCCAGCAGCCCGTCGAGCAGTCCGGACAGATGCTCGGCGCTGCGGCGGATGACTCGCACCGCATCCACCCGGTGCGGTGGCATGGCCGGATCGCGCTCCAGCATCTGCGAATAGCCGAAGATGGCGCTGAGCGGCGTGCGGAACTCGTGGCCGATGCCGACCAGATAGCGGCTCTTGGCCAGGTTCGCCGCTTCCGCCGCCTCCTTCGCCTTCTGAAGCTGGGCGTCGGTGCGCTCATGCGCCTCGATCTCCCGCATCAGCAGGTCGGTCTGCCTGTGCGTCTCCTCCTGCGCCACCTTGCGGCTTTCCCGCGCCAGCACGAACAGCCAGGTGGCGACGCCGGCGACGATCATCAGGATGAAGAAGACCTTCCACAGCGTGCTGCGGATCAGCGCCTGCGCCTCGGCGTTGACCGACGCGACCTCGACATAGACCAGCGACAGCACGGCGCCGATGGCGAGCGCCAGCATCAGCAGGACGCCGAGATAATGGCCGAGCCGGGCCTTCAGCGCGGTCGCGGCCCGTGGCGGCAGGATGGCGTCGAGCGCGTGGCGCAGCTGCACGCCCAGCCGCGCGTCCTTCTTGCAGCCGTCGCCGCAGCGGGCGTCCAGCGAACAGCAGAGCGAGCAGATCGCCCCGGCATAGACCGGGCAGAAGGCCATGTCGTCGGGCTCGAAGGCGTGCTGGCAGATGCGGCAGCGGATCGCCTCCTCGCCGTTCCAGTCCTCGAAAGGGCGGCGGGCGATGTAGTAGCGGCCGCGGGTCGCCCAGGCGATGGCAGGGGCGGCGAGGAAGGCGGCGGCGAAGGCGAGGAAGGGGGCGCAGACCTTCAGCGTCGTCCCCAGCCCGCCCAGGAAGGCCAGCATCGACAGCACCGTCGCCAGCAGCATGGCGCCGACGCCGACCGGGTTGATGTCGTAGAGATGGGCGCGCTTGAACTCGACATGGCGCGGGCTGAGGCCGAGCGGCTTGTTCACCACCAGATCGGCGACCAGCGCGCCGATCCAGGAGGCGGCGACGCTGGAATAGAGCCCGAGCACCGGCTCCAGCGTTTTGTAGATGCCCAGCTCCATCAGCATCAGGCCGATGACGACGTTGAACACCACCCACACCACCCGGCCGGGGTGGCTGTGGGTCAGGCGCGAGAAGAAGTTCGACCAGGCGATGGAGCCGGCATAGGTGTTGGTGACGTTGATCTTCAGCTGCGACAGCACGACGAACAGGCCGGTGAGGCCCAGCGCCAGCTGCGGCGACGGCGTCACATACTGGAAGGCGACGAGGTACATCCGCGTCGGCTCCGCCGCCAGCTCCAGCGGCACGGCGTTCTGCAACGCCAGCACCACCAGGAAGGAGCCCAGCAGAAGCTTGATCGTGCCGATGACGATCCAGCCCGGCCCGGCCGCCACCAGCGCTGTCCACCAATACAGTTTCTTGCGGCCTTTCGCGTCGGGGTCGTAGGGCAGGAAGCGGATGAAGTCGACCTGCTCGCCGATCTGCGCCAGCAGCGAGAACACCACCGACGCCGCGGCGCCGAACAGCATCGGGTCGAAGCCGCCGCCCGCATCCGGCGCCCGGCCGGGAAAGCGGGTCCAGGCGGCGAAGGCCTCGCCGTCCTGGATGGCGATGAACAGGAAGGGCAGGGCGTGCAGCGCCAGCCATAGCGGCTGGGTCCAGAGCTGGAGGCGGCTGATGACGGTGAAGCCGTAGGCGACCAGCGGGATCACCAGCAGCGAGCTGACGACGTAACCGACGGCCAGCGGCAGGCCGAACGCCATCTCCAGCGCCGTCGCCATGATCGCCGCCTCGATGGCGAAGAAGATGAAGGTGAAGGAGGCGTAGATCAGCGACGTGATGGTGGAGCCGATATAGCCGAAGCCGGCGCCGCGGGTCAGCAGATCCATGTCCACGCCATAGCGGCTGGCGTAATAGCTGATGGGCAGCGCGCTGGCGAAGATCAGGGCGGCGGCGGTCAGGATGGCGAGGAGCGCGTTGGTGAAGCCGTAATTCAGCGTGACCGCCCCGCCGATGGCCTCCAGCGCCAGGAAGGAGATCGAGCCGAGCGCGGTGTTGGCGACGCGCAGCGGAGACCAGCGCCGCGCCTTCCGCGCGGTGAAGCGCAGCGCGTAATCCTCCAGCGTCTGGTTGGCGACCCACCTGTTGTAGGTCCGCCGGACCGCGATCACCCTCTGGCGCCCCGCCATCGGCCCCATTCGCCCTCCCTGAAATCAGTTCGCGGTGCAGATTGTTTAAGATTTCCCCTTGTTCGCCGGTCTCATAGTAAAATCGGCTGTTCCGCCAGTCTGTCAGAAATAAAGACACCGAACAACAAGGCCCGAGGACCGGTATAATCTGAGAGAGGACACGGAGGCGTCACTCGCTTTTGGGTGGTTGCGAGCGCCGGATCGAATTCGGACTGCCGCGATTTTATAACGATTTGCCGCCCGCCACCCCTATACGCAAATCCACGTATTGCTGCACCGCACCGTTCGGCCAACCATCGGGGCGTCCTGTCGCGGATGGTTCCGCCAACTCCCCCGAAAAAAATGCCTTTCAAAACAGCCGTCCCCCGGTTGCGGACGGTCTTTGCAGGGCGACAACGGCCAACATCAGGAGGTTTCATGTCCTCGGACAAGATCAATGCGGACAAGCTCACCGGCGGCGCGCACTCGCCGCTCCGCCGCAAGCTCCTCCTTGGCATGGCGGCGCTGCCGGCCATCGGCCTGCTGCCGCGCGGCGCGCTGGCCCAGGGGCTGCCGACCGACGCCGTCAACACGACGAAGCTGGCCGTCACCGACAGCACGGTGAAGGTCGGCATCCTGCATTCCACCACCGGCACCATGGCGATCTCGGAGACAGGGTCGGTGCAGGCCGAGAAGCTGGCCATCGCCCAGATCAACGAGATGGGCGGCGTGCTGGGCCGCAAGATCGAGGTGATCCAGGAGGACGGCGCCAGCGACTGGCCGACCTTCGCCGAAAAGGCGCGCAAGCTGCTGGTCGAGGACAAGGTGGCGGCGGTGTTCGGCTGCTGGACCTCCGCCTCGCGCAAGGCGGTGCTGCCGGTGTTCGAGCAGTATAACGGCATGCTCTACTACCCGACCTTCTACGAAGGGCTGGAGCAGTCGAAGAACGTCATCTACACCGGGCAGGAAGCCACCCAGCAGATCCTGGCCGGGTTGGACTGGGTGACGAAGGAGAAGGGAGCGAAGAGCTTCTTCCTGATCGGCTCAGACTACATCTGGCCGCGCACCTCCAACAAGATTGCCCGCAAGCACATCGAGATGCACGGGCAGAAGGTGGTCGGCGAGGAGTATTTCCCGCTCGGCCACACCCAGTTCAATTCGGTCATCAACAAGATCAAGCTGACCAAGCCGGACGTGATCTACGCCTCGGTCGTCGGCGGGTCGAACGTCGCCTTCTACAAGCAGCTGAAGGCGGCCGGCATCGACCTGAACAAGCAGACGCTGATGACCATCTCCGTCACCGAGGACGAGATGCTGGGCATCGGCGGCGAGAACATCGCCGGCGCCTATGCCTGCATGAAGTATTTCCAGTCGCTGAAGAACCCCAACAACGAGAAGTTCGTCGCCGCCTTCAAGAAGATGTGGGGCGGGGAGAGCGTGATCGGCGACGTGACCCAGGCGGGCTATCTCGGCCCCTGGCTGTGGAAGCTGACGGCGGAGAAGGCCAAGAGCTTCGACATCGACAAGATCGCCGCCGCGTCGGCCGGCATCGAGTTCACCGGCGCGCCGGAAGGCTATGTCCGCGTCCACGAGAACCATCATCTGTGGAGCAAGACGCGCGTCGGCCGCGCCCGCACCGACGGCCAGTTCGACGTCGTCTTCGAGACCGCCGACCTGATCGAGCCGAACCCCTTCCCCAAGGGCTACCAGTAAGCGGCGGCGGGGCTGGACCTGCCCCCGCTCCGGTTCTCCGCCGTTGAACGGCGAAGGGACGGAGCGGGGGCCTCTCTGACGGGAGTTCCCATCATGTTCGAGGGCTACAGCCTGGCCGAGCTCGGGTCGATCTTTGCCATGCAGGGATTCGCGGGGCTCATCCTGTTTTCCGTTTTCGTGCTGATGGCGCTGGGCCTCGCCATCATCTTCGGGCAAATGGGCGTCATCAACATGGCGCACGGGGAGTTCATGATCCTCGGCGCCTATGTGACCTATCTCTGCTCCACCTTCATCTCCAGCACCGCGCCGGCGCTGTTCCCGGCCTATTTCTTCATCGCCATGGCGCTGGCCTTCCTCGCCAGCGGGGCGCTGGGGATGCTGGTGGAGTGGGCGATGATCCGCTTCCTCTACCGCCGCCCGCTCGACACGCTGCTGGCGACCTGGGGGCTGAGCCTGATCCTCCAGCAGATCTTCCGCTCCGTCTTCGGCGCGCGCGAGGTCGGCGTGGTGCTGCCCGACTGGCTGATGGGCTCGGTCGCCGTCACCGACACCATCGAGGTGCCGATCAACGGCCTGTTCGTCATGGGCCTGACCATCGCCATCACAATCGTGATCTACGCCGTGATGTTCCGCTCGCGCTGGGGCCAGGGCGTGCGGGCGGTGATGCAGAACCGGGTGATGGCCGGCGCCGTCGGCATCAACACCGAGAAGGTCGACCGCTACACCTTCGGGCTCGGCTGCGGCATCGCCGGGGTGGCGGGCAGCGCCTTCACCATGGTGGGCTCCACCGGCCCGACCTCGGGCCAGCTCTACATCGTCGACACCTTCCTGGTGGTGGTGTTCGGCGGCGCCCAGAGCCTGATCGGCACCATCGCGTCGGCCTTCACCATCAGCCAGGCGCAGTCGACGATGGAGTTCTTCCTCAGCGGCTCGACCGCCAAGGTCCTGACCCTGCTGACCGTCGTCGTGATCCTGATGCTGCGCCCGCAGGGCCTGTTCGTCCTCAAAGTCCGCCGCTGAGGAGCCAATCCCATGACGCGCACCCCAAACAGTCGCTTCTTCGGCCGCCTGGACGGCGACATCGCGGGCATCCTGCTGCTGGCCGCCCTGCTGATCGTCGTCCTGCCGCTGGGGCTCGACATCTTCCGGCTGAACATGGTCGGCAAATACCTGACCTACGCCTTCGTGGCGCTCGGCCTCGTGCTGTGCTGGGGCAGCGCCGGCATCCTCTCGCTGGGGCAGGGCATCTTCTTCGGCATCGGCGGCTATTGCATGGCGATGTTCCTGAAGCTGGAAGCCTCCAGCCCGGAGGCGACCAAGATCCAGTCCACCCCCGGCATCCCCGACTTCATGGACTGGAACCAGCTGAAGGAACTGCCCTGGTTCTGGGAGCCATTCCACAGCCTGACCTTCGCGACGGTCGCGGTGGTGGCGGTTCCGGCGCTGCTGGCCTTCATCGTCGGGCTGGCGATGTTCAAGCGGCGGGTCGGCGGCGTCTATTTCGCCATCATCACCCAGGCGTTCGCCGCCATCCTGACGATCCTGATCGTCGGCCAGCAGGGCTACACCGGCGGCATCAACGGCATCACGGATCTTCGCACGCTGAAGGGCTGGGACATTCGCACCGACGAGGCGAAGCTGGTGCTGTATTTCGTCAACTCGGCGCTGCTGATCGGCTGCATCCTGCTGTGCCTCTATGTCCGCCGCTCCAAGCTGGGCCGCATCCTGGTAGCGCTGCGCGACAAGGAGGACCGGGTCCGCTTTTCCGGCTACGACGTCGCCAACTTCAAGATCTTCGTCTTCTGCTTCGCGGCGGCGCTGTCGGCGGTGGGTGGCGCGATGTTCACGCTCCAGGTCGGCTTCATGTCGCCGTCCTTCGTCGGCATCGTGCCGTCAATCGAGATGGTCATCTACTGCGCGGTCGGCGGCCGGCTGTCGCTGCTGGGTGCGGTCTACGGCACGCTGCTGGTCAACTGGGCCAAGACGATGCTGTCGGAGAGCTTCCCGGAGCTGTGGCTGTTTGCCATGGGCGCCCTGTTCATCGGGGTGGTGATGGTGTTCCCCAACGGGCTGGCCGGGCTCTACCAGCAGTTCATTGCTCCGCGGCTGCGCCGGCCGGCGGCCGGACGGGCTGATGCCCCCGCCAGTGCCGATGCCGGCGCGCAGATCATCCCGCCGCACACCGCCGCCGACTGAGGAGGGACGGATCCCATGGCGAACCCCACCGATTACCTGCTGGCGGTCGAAGGGCTGACTGTTTCCTTCGACGGCTTCAAGGCGGTCAACGACCTGTCCTTCTACGTCGACAGCAACGAGATCCACGTCATCATCGGCCCGAACGGCGCCGGCAAGACCACGGTGCTCGACCTGATCTGCGGACGGACCAAGGCGTCCGGCGGCTCCATCAAGTTCCGCAACCGGGAATTGACGGCGATGAAGGAGCACCAGATCGTCAAGGCCGGGGTCGGGCGCAAGTTCCAGAACCCGTCGATCTACGACGACCTGACGGTGTTCGAGAATCTGGAGATCTCCTACCCCCGCGGCCGCAGCGTGTTCGGCGCGCTGGCCTTCAAGCGCGACGCCGCGGTGCGCGAGCGGGTGGCGGAGATCGCCGAGATGATCTTCCTGGCCGACCATCTCGACCAGCGCGCCGAATATCTCAGCCACGGCCAGAAGCAGTGGCTGGAGATCGGCATGCTGCTGATCCAGGACCCCGAGCTGCTGATGCTGGACGAGCCGGTCGCCGGCATGAGCGTCAACGAGCGCAAGAAGACCGCCGAGCTGCTGAACCGCATCATCCAGAACCGGTCGGTGCTGGTGATCGAGCACGACATGAAGTTCGTCGAGGACATCGCCCACCGCGTCACCGTGCTGCACCAGGGGAAGATCCTGTCGGAAGGCAGCATGGAGCGGGTGAAGAACGACCCCAAGGTCGTCGAAGTCTATCTCGGCCATTGATTTATCTGGGCCAGAGTCATTTGGGCCACTGAGCGGGGGATCAACAGATGCTTTCCGTCAACCAACTCCGCGTGTCCTACGGCGAGAGCGAGGTCCTGCACGGCCTGGACTTCACGGTGGCACCGGGCGAGATCGTCGCCATCATGGGCCGCAACGGCATGGGCAAGACGACGCTGATGAAGTCGCTGATGGGGATCGTGCCGGCGCGGTCCGGCGCCGTCCGCATCGGCGGGACCGAGATCACTGGCCTCAAGAGCTACGAGCGGGTGGCGAAGGGCGTCGCCTATGTTCCGCAGGGCCGCATGATCTTCCCGGCCATGACCGTGCAGGAGAACATCGAGACCGGCCTGACCGTCCATGGCGGACGCAGCGTGCCGGGCGATCTCTACGAACTGTTCCCGGTGCTGCTGGAGATGAAGGGCCGCCGCGGCGGCAACCTGTCGGGCGGCCAGCAGCAGCAGCTTGCCATTGCCCGCGCCCTGGCGACCAAGCCGAAGGTCCTGCTGCTGGACGAGCCGACGGAGGGCATCCAGCCCTCGATCATCCGCGAGATGGCCCGCACCCTGCGCCGCATCCGCGACGAGAAGGGGTTGAGCATCGTCGTGTCGGAACAGGTGCTGAGCTTCGCGCTCGACATCGCCGACCGGGTGCTGGTGATCGAGAACGGCGAGATCGTCCACGAGGACAGCCGCGACCGCATCGACGAGGCGAAGGTCGCGCGGCTGCTGTCGGTCTGAACGCCCGACAGGATACCGACGCCTTCGCCTCTTTCCCGCATCCCGCCTCTCCACCGCAGAGGGAAGCGCCATGACTCCCGCGAAGTCCGCATCCACCGCCTGTGCCGTGGTCGCCCTGCTGTCCGCCATGGCGGTGCCGCTGACCGGTTCGACCGGCGTGGCGACCGCCGGTCTCGTCGTTTCCGCGGCGCTGGCCGCCGCCGCCGCCGCCTTCGCCCACCGGCGGGACGCGGCGCTCGGCCCGCTCGGCACCCGCGCCGCGGCGCTGTCCGGTTCGGGCGGTGGCGCGGGCGGCGACCCGGTGCGGGAGCTTGCCGACGCACTCGACCGCATCGCCGCCGCCGCGGAGCTGCGCGACGCGCGGGAGGCGGAGCGCGAGGCCGAACGCAAGGCGACCGAGGAGCGCGCCGCCCGGCTGGAGGCGCTGACCCGCGCCTTCGAGAGCAAGGTCGGTCGGCTGGTGCAGACCGTTTCGTCGGCCGCCGCCGAAATGACCGGCACCGCCACGGCGATGAGCGAGACCGCCGGGCGCAGCAACCGGCTGTCGGCGGCGATGTCGCAATCCTCGGCCCAGGCCTCGATGAACGTCCAGACCGTGGCGACGGCGACGGAGGAGCTGTCGGCCTCGATCCAGGAGATCGGCCGGCAGGTCGCGTCCTCCGCCGCCATCGCCGGCAAGGCGGTCGCCGACACCCGCCGCACCGACACGGTGGTGCAGAGCCTGGCCGACAGCGCCGGGCGGATCGGGCAGGTGATCGGGCTGATCCAGGGCATCGCCGGCCAGACCAACCTGCTGGCGCTGAACGCCACCATCGAGGCGGCGCGGGCAGGGGAGGCCGGCAAGGGTTTCGCCGTCGTCGCCAGCGAGGTCAAGACTCTGGCCAACCAGACCGCCAGGGCGACCGAGGACATCGCCACCCAGGTCGGGGCCATCCAGTCGGCGACGGCCGAGGCGGTGGCGGCGATCCGTTCCATCGCCGGCACCATCGCCGAGATCAACGAGATCGCCGCCGCCATCGCCGCCGCGGTCGAACAGCAGGGGGCGGCCACCGGCGAGATCGCCCGCAATGTGCAGGAGGCGGCGCGCGGCACTGAGAGCGTGGCGTCCAACATCGCCGGCGTCTCGGACGCGGCCTCCGACACCGGCACGGCGGCGGGGCAGGTGCTGGGCGTTGCCTCACAGGTCGCCGGCCATGCCGACGAGCTGAGCCGTGAGGTCAACAATTTCCTGGCGGAGGTCAGCCTGCAGGCGGCGCTGCGCCGCCGCGCCTCGGTCGCCGGGCGGATGGTGGCCGCCACGGTGCGGCGCACGCAGGGGCTGGCGCCCGGCGCGCCGGCCACCGCCGCGGTGAACAAGAGCGGCATCGCCGTCACCGACGAGACGGTGAAGGTCGGCATCCTGCATTCCGTCACCGGCACCATGGCGCTGAGCGAGGGCGGGTCGATCCAGGCGGAGATGCTGGCGATCCAGCAGATCAACGAGGCCGGCGGCGTGCTGGGCCGGCGGATAGAGATCGTCCAGGAGGACGGAGCCAGCGACTGGCCGATCTTCGCCGCCCGCGCCGACAAGTTGCTCGGGACCGACAAGGTGGCGGCGATCTTCGGCTGCTGGACCTCGGCCTCGCGCAAGGAGGTGCTGCCGGTGTTGGAGAAGCGCGACGGCCTGCTCTACTACCCGACCTTCTACGAGGGTCTGGAGCAGTCCGACCACGTCATCTACACCGGGCAGGAGGCGACGCAGCAGATCCTGGCCGGGCTGGACTGGGTGATGCGCGAGAAGGGGGCGAAGAGCTTCTTCCTGGTCGGCTCGGACTATATCTGGCCGCGCGCCTCCAACGCCATCGCGCGGCGCCACATCGAGGCCAAGGGCTGCCGCGTCGTCGGCGAGGAGTATGCCGAACTCGGCGACACCCGCTTCGAGACCATCGTCGCGCGCATCCGGGCGGCCCGGCCCGACGTGATCTACGCCATTGTCGTCGGCGGCTCCAACGTCGCCTTCTACAAGCAGCTGAAGGCGGCCGGGATCGAGCTGGACCGCCAGATCCTGATGACCAACAGCGTCACCGAGGACGAGATGATGGGCATCGGCGGCGACAACATCGCCGGGGCCTTCACCTGCGCCAAATATTTCCAGAGCCTGGAGCTACCGGCCAACCGCGCCTTCGTCGCCGCCTTCAAGGCGATGTGGGGGGCGGACAGCGTCATCGGCGACGTCACCCACAACGCCTGGCTCGGCCCCTGGCTGTGGAAGCTGGCGGTTGAGAAGGCCGGCAGCTTCGACGTGGCGCGCGTCGTCGCCGCCTCGCCCGGCATCGAGTTCGCCGGAGCGCCGGCCGGTGCCCTGCGCATCCACGAGAACCATCACCTGTGGACCCGGACCCGCATCGGCCGCGCCCGACGCGACGGCCAGTTCGACGTGGTCTTCGAGACCCGGGATCTCATCGAGCCGAACCCCTTCCCGGACGGCTTCCGGGAGCTGGCGGCCTGAGTTCCGCACTCCGCGTCCTCCTGCCTTTCCCCGTCACCCATCAGTCCATCGATAAGGAAGAGCAAACCATGGCTGACACCCTGATCAAGGCCGACCTGTCGCAATCTCCCTACGAGAACGACATGATCCACAACCGCTGGCATCCGGACATCCCGATGGCGGTGACGGTGAAGCCGGGCGACGACTTCATCCTGGAATGCTACGACTGGACCGGCGGCCAGATCAAAAACGACGACGATGCCGCCGACGTGCGCGACGTCGATCTCAGCCAGGTCCATTTCCTGTCCGGCCCGGTCGGGGTCGAAGGGGCGGAGCCGGGCGACCTGCTGGTGGTCGACCTGCTGGACATCGGCGCCTTCCCGCAGCAGCAGTGGGGCTTCAACGGCTTCTTCTCCAAGCAGAACGGCGGCGGCTTCCTGACCGAGCATTTCCCGCTGGCCCAGAAGTCGATCTGGGACTTCGAGGGCATGTTCACCAAGTCGCGCCACATCCCGGGCGTGCGCTTCGCCGGGCTGATCCATCCCGGCCTGATCGGCTGCCTGCCCTCGCACGACCTGCTGGCCAAGTGGAACAAGCGTGAGCAGGCGCTGATCGACACCAACCCGACCCGCGTCCCCGGCCTCGCCAACCCGCCCTACGCGCCGACCGCTCATATGGGCCGGCTGAAGGGCGATGCGCGCGACAAGGCGGCGGCTGAGGGCGCCCGCACCGTGCCGCCGCGCGAGCATGGCGGCAACTGCGACATCAAGGATCTGTCGCGCGGCTCGCGCATCTATTTCCCGGTCTATGTGAAGGGAGCCGGCCTGTCGATGGGCGACCTGCATTTCAGCCAGGGCGACGGCGAGATCACCTTCTGCGGCGCCATCGAGATGGCGGGCTGGGCGCATCTGAAGGTGAACCTGATCAAGGACGGCATGGCGAAGTACGGCATCAAAAACCCGATCTTCAAGCCGAGCCCGATCGTCCCGACCTACAACGACTATCTGATCTTCGAGGGCATCTCGGTCGACGAGGCGGGCGAGCAGCATTACCTGGACGTCCATGTCGCCTACCGCCAGGCCTGCCTGAACGCCATCGAATATCTGAAGAAGTTCGGCTATTCCGGCGCCCAGGCCTATTCGATCCTCGGCACCGCGCCGGTCCAGGGCCATATCAGCGGCGTGGTCGATGTCCCCAACGCCTGCGCCACCCTGTTCCTGCCGACGCAGATCTTCGACTTCGACATCACGCCCAACGCCGACGGCCCGACCAAGTTCATCAGTGGCGACGTCGACATGCCGGTCGCGCAGGACCGCGTGTAACCGGCAAGGGGGAGGACGCGCCATGCCGATGTACGACTACGAGTGCCGGACCTGCGGCGACTTCACCGAGATGCGGCCGATGGCGGAATGCAGCCTGCCGCAGCCCTGTCCCCACTGCGGGGTGCCGTCGCCGCGGGTGATCCGCAGGACGCCGGCCTTCTCCACCGTCTCCGCCGCGACACGGACGGCGCACGCCACCAACGAACGCAGCGCCGACCGGCCGAGCCTGCTGTCGGAGGTCGGGCCGAAGCATAAGCACGGTCCCGGCTGCGGCTGCGGAAGCGGCGGAAAGGGGCGGTCGGTGCTGCGCACCCCCGACGGGGCGAAGGGGTTTCCGACGGCAAGGCCGTGGATGATCAGCCACTGACCCATCAGGAACGGAGGCTCCGTCAACTTGTCGGCCGACCGGTTGCCGGGGCCTCCGATGGGGTGAACCGCGCTTGGTTTGCTGGAGGCCATTTGGTTTGAGTCACGCCGCCATGGCGACGCCCTCGGTTTGAGCATAGTAACGCGCTTCGGCCTCGGCGGGAGGGATGTTGCCGATGGGTTCGAGGAGGCGGTGATTGTTGAACCAGTCGAGCCATTCCAGGGTGGCGAACTCGACGGCCTCCAGGGTTGCGCCACGGCCCACGGCGCCGGATCACCTCGGTCTTGTAGAGGCCGTTGATGGTCTCGGCCAAGGCGTTGTCATAGGAATCGCCGACGCTGCACACGGATGGCTCGACGCCGGCATCGGTGAGACGCTCGGTGTAGCGAATAGCGACGTATTGCGATCCGCGGTCCGAGTGGTGGATGAGACCGCCGCCCTTGGCTGGCCGGCGATCGTGAAGCGCCTGTTCCAAGGCATCCAGGACAAAGCCGGCGTGGGCGGTGCGCGACACCCGCCAGCCGAGCCCGAAGGGCCAGCGAAGCTACGATTTTGCGGGCGAAGGTGTCGATGACGAAGGCCACATAGACGAAGCCCTGCCACGTGGCGACATAGGTGAAATCCGCCACCCACAAGGCATTCGGACGTGGGGCCTGGAACTGGCGGTTCACCCGGTCAGCGGGGCATGGTATGGCGTGGTCGCTGATCGTGGTGCGCACCGCCTTGCCGCGTGTTGCCCCCTTCAACCCCATGTGCTTCATCAGCCGGGCCACCGTGCAGCGCGCTGCATCGATGCCGTCCCGCCGCAACTGCCGCCAGACTTTCCGTACCCCGTAGACCTGGAAGTTCGCATCCCAGACCCGTCGGATAGCCAAACTCAGCGCCGCGTCGCTTCGCGAGCGGACCGGCGCCCTGGACGGATCGGCCCGCCGGGCGGCATGGGTGCGGTAAGTGGATGGGGCGATCGGCAAGCACCTTGCAGATCGGCTCGACCCCGTGGACGGCACGGTGCGCGTCGATGAAGGCAATCATTTCCGAAACGGGCGGTCGAGCTCCGCCTGGGCGAAATACGCCGACGCCTTGCGCAGAATCTCGTTCGCCTGACGCAATTCCCGCACCTCGCGCTCCAGTGCCTTGATCCGCTCCTGCTCGTCCGTCGTCGGGCAGGCCCCTTGCCCTGGTCACGCTCGGCCTGCCGGACCCAGCCCCGCAGCGTCTCCGCCGTGCAGCCGATCTTCGCCGCGATCGAGCCGATCGCTACCCACTGCGAGGCGTAATCCCCCGCGTGCTCGAACACCATCCGCACCGCACGTTCGCGGACTTCAGGAGCGTATGTGCGTGATGTCGCTTTCGTCATCATGACCCCATTCTCTCAAGAAACGGAGCCTCCGACAAACCCGGCGCGGTTCAGATTGGATAAACCTCAGCCTCTTCCGATGGCTGGGGTAACCCCGACAGCTGTGTTGCTGAGCGCTATCTCAATGGTGATGTGCCCCTGAGGACTGCGATCATGTCTGTTGGAGGCCGAGCGGAAGGCCGTGAGGGGCGGGCCGATCTGTGAACCAGCGGACGGTCTCCCGCAATCCGGCATCCAGATCGACTTTCGGTTGCCAGCCGAGACGGTGCAGACGGTGGATATCCGGTTGCAGCAGCATCACCTGGTTCGGACCGTAAGGCAGGCGGCCGAAGTCGAGGATGCCGTGCGGATCGACGAGATCGCGAAGCCGGATCAGCGTTTCCTTCAAGGGCGGGGCTTCGGGGTGGCCAAGGTTGAACACTCCCTCCGCCTCGTCATGCTCCACCACCGTGCGGATGGCGGTGGCGGTGTCGCGGGCATGCAGAAAGCTCCATCCTTGCTCACAACCCGTCAGGGGAACGGGCTCGCCGTGCAGAAGACGACTGATCGCCATCGGGATCAGCCATTTCCCGTTGTCCATCGCTCCATAGGTCGAGAAGACGCGCAGCCAAGCGAAACGCATCCCGCTATCGGCACAAAGTCTTGCAGCCTCCCGACCGGCATCCGCCTTCGCCCTGCCATAGTGCGTGGTCGGCCTGAGTTCATCGCTCTCCCGCAGGATTCGGTTCTGCGGCCCATACTCGGCTTGCGATCCGACGCCGACGAAGCAGATCAAGCCCAACTCTGCGGCCAGAGCGACGAGCTGCACCGTCATGGCGACGTTGCCGGTTTGGGCCGGGTCGTCGTGATGGGTGTTGGCGACACCGGACCAAGCCAAATTGACAATCGACTGGGGCCGGAATTCGCGCAGAAGCGAACGCAGGGCGTCGATGTCCGCCAGATCCGCGGCAGCCGTGGCGCAAGCCAGTCCGGCAAGGCGCCATTCACTGCCGCCCGGCCGGGTGACGGCCAGAACCTCGTGGTCCGAAGCAAGCAGTTCCCGGGTCAGATAGGCCCCAAGAAAGCCGCCTGCGCCGAGGATCGCCGTCCGGAACATCCGGCGTCCGGTCACGGCTCAGGCTCCTTTCAGACGGACCAGCGCATTGTGGGCTTCGATCGCGGCATTGATCGCTGTCAGCAGGCGTGCCCTGATTTGGTCGGGCAGTTCGCCGGACTCGTTGCGGTAGAAGTCCATGAAAGCCTTCCATTGGTCCGGCGACATCACATGGAACTTGGCGGAAAGCGGCTCGATGATCGTGTATTTGATCACCCAGTCCAGGAAATTCATGACCGGAAGTCCCTGGCCGATGCCGTCGATGACCGAAGCCGACCACAATTGCTTGGGACGCAGGCGGCTCCGCTTGTTTATTTGCAGGAGAAGCCGGTAGATGGCGATTCCGGTCAAGGGGTTGGCGGTGACTTCGTCGCCCGGCGTAAAATTATACTGACGCTGGGTGATCCAGGGATCGGCAATGACATGCACCGGACGGTCGGCGAACGCTTCGAAGCGAATGCCGAGGAAGGTGAAAAGGCTCCGGACGCGGTATGGCGATGGATCGATTGCCGCCATCGGCGCGCGGCGGGCGATGGCGGAGGTTATGAAGGCCAGCAGGCACATCGAAGCCGGCTGCTCCAGCCATCCGCCCAATGTCGGGAAGGTCATGTCGGCGTCGAGCGAGCAGACATGTTCCGCCAGCACGGTCACGCCGTCCCGATGGACCTGACGGTAGTTCAGAAGCACCATGTCCGCCGGTGTTTCCTTCAACAGCGCGATGGTCTTTGCCAACGCCCCGTCATGCAGAATGTCGTCGTCGCCGAATATCCAGAGCCATTCACCGGTTCCGGCCGACAGACAACTCAGGACATTTTCGTCGGCGCCAATATTCACCGCATTGCGGACATAGCGGAAGCCGGGGAACCTAGCGCCGATATCGCGGCAGACGTCGGTGGTCCGGTCGGAACTGGCATTGTCCAAGACAATCACCTCCACTGTCCCGGCAGGCAGGAAGGCCGACTGTCTCGCGAGCTCCGTCAGCAATGGCCCGATAAAAATTTCCCGGTTGTGACTGGGAATAACGATCGACAGGAAAGGAGGCATGACGATCTCGTCTCCGAGAGGTGAATTGTGCTTCAGCCAAGACATGATCGGGGAATGGTCATGGCGCTTCCAGTGAGGGAGCCGTCCGGTCCGACGGTCGCCGCCTTCGGTCTCTCAGGCTCTATTCCGCAAGAGCCGGGTCCATCTCGGCATTGTCGCGCACGATGCGTGCCGGAGATCCGACGGCGAGCTTGAAGGGCGGAATGTCCCGGATGACAGTGCTGTTGGCCCCGATCACGCAGCCCTCTCCGACGACGATGCCCGGACGTACGAATGCTCCGGCGCCGATGAAGCTGTCAGCGCCGATGCGGCTCCGATAGCCATACATAGAGCCCTCCCCAAGAACGCAGACCGGCATGATGGAAACCTCCGGTCCCAGGGCGCAATGGCCTTGGATCAGGCACCCATTTCCGATCTGTGCTGCCGGATAGATCGTGGTGAAGGGAAAGATCATGACGCCCTCGCCCAGGCGGGCCAAAGGCGAACAGGAAACCGAGGGATGGATCATGGTGACCAGCCGTGCTCCCGCCGCGGCGATCCGGCCGAGCCATTCACGGCGCAATCCGGCATCGCTGACCGCCACAATGAAGTGGCAGGCCGCCCGCAACGCGGCATCCCTTTCCAACAGATCGAAGGGGCCGAGGATCGGAGTGCCGTGAACATGTGTCCCCGGCTCCTTGAGATTGTCGAGGAAGCCCACAGGCTCCCGGCCGGTGGTCTGGCAAAGCTCGGCAGCGATGAGGCCCATTCCACCTGAGCCAAGGATCACGACGCGCTCTGCTCCCGATCCGGTCGGCTGTCCTTCAAGCGGCACCATCAAACGCATCCTTCGATTGTCGACAGAGAGATGATCAGCCGCTTCACGACACACAGTGCGGTTGTTCCTGCCTGCTGACTGCTGTCGAGCGTGAAGCGGATTTCCAGATCGACCGGGCTTTCGACCTGTCCCAGCGGAACCTTGCACAGAATCGGCCGGCCCGGTGTGGGAGAGATGGCCGCAATCTGCCGGAAGGGACCGTTTTCTCCGGCCGGCCTGATGCCCAGACTGCTCACCACCGGAGGCTGGCCATCATCGCGCACCCAGATCTGAAGGTCGCACACCGCCTGTCCGAAGGCAGGAATGCCGAAGAGGCGGAAGCCGGCGCTTCTGCCGCTGCCATCGGCCGGGATCATGACATACATCAGCCGCTCGTCGATTTCGAAGAAGCCGGCCGCGATGTCGCCGAAACACTCGGACTGGAAAGTCCGGCCATGGGACAGGCAATCGATATCCACGGGGCGTCCGTTCGCCCAGTCCTTCAAAAGCCTGCTTATCAAATCTTTGCCGGCCAGATTGACCTCGGCCCCTTCAAGGTCGGTCGCCGCGAGCATCCGATGCCAGTTCAGGTGGTTGAAGGCCGATGCATGTTTCGCATTTTCCCCGAAGACGAAATCCGGCCGTGCATTGAAAAAGCTGTCCACCGTTGCGGTGGAAATCAGTCCGTTCAGCGCCATCGCGCCAAGAAATCGTGGGAAATTATAATGGGCGATATGAGGCCACCTGGAAATCCAGTGCGATTTGTCGCCTTCACGATAGATGAGAAAGGGATGATTGATGAAACAGCATTTGCCGTGTGTCAGCGCGTTCAGATTGAAGCAGATGGGTGAAAGGCCAAGCCCGACCAAATGACGTTCCACGACGTCATGGAACGGAAGAACCTTGACGATGTTGGCGCTCATTCTAAGAAATTCCCGGCCAATGCCGAGAACGGACTGATCCATGTCGAGAAAATGAATACCAGGCTCATATTGAGAGCTTGGCATATCCTCATCGTGGGTTATGTCGCGCAACTCCGCGTCGACGATCAGGTTGCCGAGGTGGAACAAGGTCACGGTTTTGTCGTCATGGCGGGCAACGATCTCCGCGACCTGTCCCAAGGCGCCTGGGGCCGGCATATCGTCGTCGCCCAGAAGCCAGCGGAACGGGGTTTCGCTGAACATATAGAGCGATGAAAGATTCAGGTCCGCCCCGACATTGCAGAAGCAGCGTCGGTACCTGACGAATGGAAATATTTCGCGGATTCTTGCTATGAACTGGATGTTGCGTTCGTTTTTGCCGTTGTCGTGAATATCGACCGATATGTGCTGGTCGAGCTGGCAAATCTGCCAGCACAGGACGGCGATGAGATCCTGAGTTTCTGCATGCCGGTTGTAGATGGGAATCCCGATGCTGATCGTCGGGTTCACCGGTTTCGGCGGAACAGGAACCCCGTCCGAAAGGGCTTTTCGCAGAAAGGTCTGGGCCTGAACGATTTCCCGATTAACCGCGTCAAGGGTTTCGATTTGGCTGGATCGCATCTGCTGCATCAGGCGTCACCAAGTTCGTCTTTTCGCAGGGATGCCTGGTCGATCAGCATGTTGGCATGATGCTCTGCGCGCGGAAGAAACGGATACATGTCCTCCAGCGGGCGGGAGGACATGCTGCCATCGGCCTCTATTCTGGAGGAGAGCGCCGGAATCACCGGCTGGTCGGGCGGCATGACGACATCGAGGACATAGGGGCCCGATGCGGTCAGGGCCCGCTCCAGCGCGTCGTCCAACTCTTCCAAAGATGTCACCCGTTCCGCCGGCAGCCCATAGGCGGCACAAAGCTTGAGCGTGTCCGGCATGCTGATTCCCGTTTCAGCGCCTTCCCCGATCAGGCGGCCAGCAAAATACTTCTGCTGGGTCGATCGGATCGACAGATAGCCAGCGTTGTTCAGCACGAACAGCTTGACGGAAAGCTGGTGGTGGAAAAGGGTCTGCAACTCCTGAACGTTCATCTGAAGCGAGCCGTCGCCGGTGATGGCCAGCACGCGCCGGTCGCGTCCGGCGAAAGCCGCCCCGATTGCGGCCGGCAGCGTGTAGCCCATGCAGGCCATGCCGCCCGAGGTGATGAACCGTTGCCCCTGCCCGGTCAGCCGGATCGCTTGCGCCGTGGCGTACATGGCCGTTCCGGTATCGCAGATGACGATGTCGTCAGCCTGCGACCGTCGGGACAAGGCGGCAATCAGGCTGTGGCTGTGAACACCGCCGACGGTATCGGCGGGATCGGGAAGATCCGCCCGGTACCGGGTCTTCCAATCCACGCAGCGCGCCAGCCAAGCGGCTGTGGCTGTGGCTGTGGTGGATGGCGGGGCGGAGGGCGCGTCATGCTCCGCCTCTTCAAGCAGGAGGTCGATGAAGTCCTTCGCATCGGCCACCACCAACTGATCGATGGAGATCGTCGGCTTGCGGTGGGCGGTGGGGTCGATATCGACGACGATCCGGGTGGCGGCGCGGGCAAATTGCGCATGGTCATAGCCGACGACCGAAACGGGCAGACTGGTGCCGATCGCCAGGATCAGGTCGGCATTCTGCATGGCGTAATTCGCCGCACGGTCGCCCCGGACGCCCGGCCTGCCGATATAGACGGGAAGATCGTGGCTCATGACGTCGAGCCCGAGATAAGGGGTGACCACCGGGATTTGGTGGCGTTCGGCGAGACGCCGGAGAGCATCGCACGCCCCCGCCAATCGAACGCCCTGTCCGGCGATGATGACGGGCCGCTCGGCAAGGCGAAGCCGCTCCCATGCCAGCGCCACGTCACCAGGGGCAGGAGACGGAACGCCGCCCTCTTCGGCGATGTATGCGGCCAGATCCTCCGGTTCGATCCAGGCCGCCTGGACATCCATCGGTATGTCGATCCACACCGGACCGGGGCGTCCGGAGCGGGCCAGATGGACTGCCTTTTCCAGTTCATAGCGGATGCGGAAGGGATCGGTCAGCATGACCGCATGTTTGGATATCGATGAGACGATGGGGACGATGTCCAGTTCCTGCACGCCGAACTGACGCAGGCCCGGCACGCCGGCAATGTGGGAGGCCGCCGCCAGCTTGACCTGGCCGGACAGGAACAGGCAGGGCACACTGTCCTGCCAGGCTCCGACGAGCCCGGTGATGGCGTTGGTGGCTCCCGGCCCGGTGGTGAAGCAGCCGACGGCGAAATGTCCGTTGACGCGGGCATAGGCATCCAGCGCCATGGCGGCCGACTGCTCGTGATGAAGGCAAACCGCCTGCAGATTCGGATGCCTGACGACGCTGTCGGTCAGGTGCATGATGCCGGCGCCCGAGACGAGAAAAATATCCCGCAAGCCGAGAAAATCGGCAATGAAGGAGGCGACATAGTCAGAAACTCTCATCGTCATTTGACACTCGCACCGAACGGCTGACCGGTTGTATCGTCCTGGCCGGCTTTAGAATTTGGCCCGTCTACCCACGAAAGCTGCCATCGAATATCGAAAGCCTTTTCCTAAGCTGCGATATGTCGACGGAAATGTCTCCAAATCGGGGATCAACGGAAAATTTTCTCTTGTGTATCTTTCCAATTCTTGCCTCAATGAAGTCATGTGACAGGCCTAGAATACCGGCAATCTTCTTGTAGAACTCCGGGGGCTTGAATTCACCCACGATCTCGAAGATTTTCGATCCCGGCGACATGAACGCAATGTTCGTGAAAGCGGCGCCATGAACCCCGACGACATGGCTGGCCTCGGCAAACAAACTGACTTGCTCGGCTACCGAAAGTTGTTCCGGATGAACGATTTCATAGCCGGCCGCCATCATCAGCTCGACGACGTCCCCATCGTTCAACAGGCGTCTGAGCGAGGCGTTTCCGCGAGATAGGTAGAGCTTTCGCTCCCCTTTCGCTCCGGCGCCGTCCGATGTCTCGAGGAATGTTTCTCGCAGCCAGGACAATGTTTCGATATCGACCTCGGACTGCCACCAATCCGGCATGCCCATAATGGTCCTTCTGCCCGGTACTCTGACAGTCGCCCAAAGCTGCGAGCAATGGAATACGTTACCCTGTCCCGGGTCGAGATATCTCGAGAAATCGAAGCCAATATGCTCCAGAGACTGTTTCTGGAAACTTGTCAGATCTGAATTGAATATGACAGGGACATTCCTGAGAATTCCATTTTTTTCCAGAAGGCCAAGGCCCGGGAGATAGTCTACCATCCAATGATAGTAATTTCTGCCGCCTCCAATGAATATTGCCTCATCAACCTCAATGGCATCGAAATTTTTCTTCGTTCCAAATCTCGTGTTAGGAAGATTTGCAATGTCAGATGATGAATTGATTTCTATATGATAGCCAAGATCTCGGCACATCCGGTTTTTTGCCATCACCGACTGGCTTGAAATGCCGACATAAGCATTATGCATATGCAGAATTTTTCGATATTGAGACAAAGGCAGCCGATGGCACAGGTTCTCCTGTTCCATATCCTCAATACGGCACACCTTGACGATCTCCGGAGATTTCACTCCTTCCGTCAACAGGTGCTTATAGTATGCCGATATGCGATCGATGTTTTCCTTGGTGCTTTTCACTGAAAGGTCATGAAATCTTTGACGCGCCACGGAAGACCCGATCAAAGATATGAGCAGGTTTGCGGATTCAGCGAATTTGCGTTCGTCTATTTCGGGATGCTCAAGCAATTCCTTGACAATATCAGCCGCTCTTTCATTGTCATCGCTCTTCATTGAAATTAACAAAGACAATTGGCGGAAAATGAACGAATCGGGATTTTTCGCGAGTTCTTTTTTTATGATTTCCTCAGCCAGACCGGTTCGCCCCACCGCCTCGTAGCAACAGGCGAGTGCCAGATGCAGAGAACCATCGTCCGGATCCAGGATTTTCGCACGGTTCAAAGACTCGATTGCTTCTGCGAACTCGCCCTCTTCGGAGCAAACCCCGGAGATATGAATATGGTATTTCGCTGCGTCAGGCTCCAGCGCGACAAATATCTTCAGGATTCTTTTTGCACGTTCAAAGTCGCCGGAGCGAGCGGCAGCGACATATTCCATTGAGAGCTTATTCTTCATACCTGGATTGACATCCATAGGGCTGCCTTGCCACCAAGTGCGCACGGAAAATACCGGTCTGCGACGATATGTAATTTCCTCAACCAAATCAACACAGCATCAGTATCTTATAAAGATACCCCTCTCAAACGGACAGATTCTACCACGGTCCCTTTGCCGTGCGCGTGTCGCCGGAATCTGCCGACATGAAGTTTGGAAGATTGGGACGGGTCTATTTCACAGACTTCGCAGTCATGCCGATGAAGATGAAGGGTTGGATGCCGGGCGACAGCCGGACATTTGCCCAGGGGGATTTGCCGAGAAGGATTTGTTTGAAGGGGTTTACCCACAGAGAAAGGGGCGCCCTTTCGGGCGCCCCTCCTTTTACCGCGATGCTGAAGCCTCGCCGCCGGATCAACCGAGGTTGATGTCGGAGAGCGAGAGCACCGTGCTGTTGTAGACGCCGAGCAGACGAACCTCGGACGAAGCCACCTGGCCGTCGCCGTTGGTGTCGACCACCTGGTACAGGCCGGAGCTGGTGCCGTTGTTGGCCAGAACCAGCGTGCTCGCACCGGCCGACGAGTTCGTCAGCGTCCCCAGGGCCGAGCGGAAGCTGGCCAGGTTCGCATCCGTCAGGCTGCCGCTGACCGCGGAGGATAGGCTGACCAGCTCGTTGGTCATGCTCACCCCGTTGGTCGCCGCGGTCGCCGTGGTCAGAGCCGCGTCGCCGCTCCGGTCCGCCGTCGTCCGGGCCGCACCGGTCAGCTGCACCTTGTCGGTGCCCGACTGGAAGTTCGACACCGAGATGAAGCCGGTGTTCGCACCCAGCGCCGCAATGTCGCTGAAGGACGAGTACACCACCGTATCGGTGCCGCTGCCCGACGCCAGGCTGATGCTGTCGCCAGTACCACCCTGGAAGCGGATCGACCCGCTGGTCACCGTGATCGCATCGGTGCCCAGACCGCCGATCAGCGTCTCCACGTTCTGCACCGACATGGTCACGCCGGTGTTGCCGGTGGTGATCACATCGTTGCCCGTGCCGCCGATCAGCGTCTCGATGCCACGCAGCAGGACGGTCGAGCCGCCGTCGCCGAGGCTGACCACATCCGTGGCCGCACCGCCGACGATGATCTCGATGCCGGTCTCCGCCCGCATGGTGACGCCGGTGTCGCCCAGGATCACCAGGTCGCTGCCGGCACCACCGATCATCGTGTCGATGCCGCGGGTGATGACGGTGTTACCCGACGCACCCAGGGTCACGACGTCCGAACCGGTGCCGCCGACCAGGAACTCGACGCCCGAAGCCAGCATCGTCACGCCGGCCGAGCCGGTGAAGACGATGTCGGTGTTGGCGCCGCCGGTCAGCGTGTCGATGCCAGAGACCGTGACCGTGTTCGGCGTGTCGCCGAGCGTGATCACGTCGTTGCCCGAGGAGCCGATCAGCGTCTCGACCGCGCGGGTCAGCAGCGTGCTGCCCGAGGTGGCGAGGCTGACGACATCCGTAGCGGCGCCGCCGATCAGCAGTTCGATGCCCGAACCCAGCGCCATGGTGACGCCGGTGTCGCCCAGGAACACCCAGTCGGTGCCCGCACCGCCCGACAGCGTATCGATGCCGCGGGTGATGACGGTGTTGCCCGAGGAGCCCAGGGTGACGACGTCGGTACCCGCACCGCCGACCAGGAACTCGACACCCGAGACCGTCATCGTCACGCCGGTCGAGCCGGTGAAGACGACGTCGGTGCCAGCACCGCCGGTCAGGGTGTCGATGCCGGTGACGGTGATCGTGTTCGGCGTGTCGCCGAGCGTGATCACGTCGGTGCCGGTCGAACCGATCAGCGTCTCGATCCCGCGGGTCAGCAGGGTGGCGCCCGAAGTGCTGATGGTCAGCACGTCGGTGGCCGTGCCGCCGACCAGGATCTCGATGCCGGTGCCCAGCGTCATCGTGTTGCCGGTGTCACCCAGGAACACGAGGTCGGTGCCCGCACCGCCGATCAGCGTCTCGATGCCGCGGATGGTGGTGGTGTTGCCGGCCGAACCCAGGGTCAGGACGTCGGTGCCGGAGTTGCCGATCACGTAGTCCGCACCCGAGACGGTCAGGGTCGCACCCGCCGAACCGGTGAAGATGACTTCCAGGCCCGTGCCGCCGATCAGCGTCTCGATGCCCAGAGCCAGCAGCGTGCCGCCGGCCGTGCCGATGGTCACCACGTCGGTGCCCGTGCCGCCGATCAGCGTCTCGATGCCCGACACCACCATGGTGTTGCCGAACGTGCCGAGGGTGACGATGTCGGAAGCCAGACCGCCGGTCAGCGTCTCGATCCCGCTGACGAGCAGCGAGTTCGCGGTGTTGCCCAGCGTGACGACGTCGGTGCCGACATCGCCGGTCAGCGTCTCGATGCCGCGCAGCAGCACCGTGTTGCCGGCCGTGCCGAGCGTGATCACGTCGGTGCCGGCGCCGCCGATCAGGATGTCGATCGCCGAAACCAGGGCCGTCGTGCCGCCCGAACCCAGGAAGACCAGTTCCGAACCCGAACCGCCGGTGATCGTCTCCAGCGCATTGGCCAGCAGGGTCGAGCCCGTCGTGCCGATGGTGATGACGTCGGTGCCCGCGCCGCCGGTGACCGTCTCCAGAGCCGAAACCAGCAGGGTGTTGCCGGTCGTGCCCAGGGTGATGGCATCGGTGCCCGAACCGCCGACCAGGGTCTCCAGCGCCGAGACCAGCATGGTGGTGCCGGTGTCGCCGATGGTGATGACGTCGGTGCCAGCAGCGCCTGTCAGGGTCTCCAGGCCGCGCAGGATGACCGTGTTACCGGCCGTGCCCAGCGTGACCACGTCGGTGGTGGTGCCGCCGATCAGGATCTCCAGCCCGGAGGCCAGGACCGTGTTGCCCGACGAACCCAGGAACACGAGGTCGGAACCCGTGCCGCCGGTGATCGTCTCCAGGGCGTTGGCGAGCAGGGTGTTGCCGGCCGTGCCCAGGGTGACGACGTCGGTGCCGACACCGCCGGTGACCGTCTCCAGAGCCGAAACCAGCAGGGTGGTGCCGGTCGTGCCCAGGGTGACGACATCGACCGAAGCGCCACCCACCAGGGTGTCGATCAGCGAGACCGCCAGGGTGTTGCCCGTCGAACCCAGGGTGACGACATCGGTGCCCGTGCCGCCCGTCAGGGTCTCCAGCGCCGAAACCAGCATGGTGGTGCCGGTCGTGCCGAGGCTGACCACGTCGGAGCCCGTGCCGCCAACCAGCGTGTCGATCAGCGAGATCGCCAGCGTGTTGCCGGTGTCGCCCAGCGTGATGACGTCCGTGCCGGCAGCGCCGGTCAGCGTCTCGAAGCCACGGAGCAGCAGCGTGTTGCCGGCCGTGCCCAGCGTGACGGCGTCGGTGCCAGCACCGCCGACCAGGATGTCGATGCCCGAGACCGAAACCGTGTTGCCGGACGAGCCGAGGAAGACGACATCGGTGCCGGTGCCGCCGGTCAGGGTCTCAAGACCGCTCACCAGCAGGGTCGTTCCGGCGGAGCCGAGCGTGACGACGTCGGTGCCGGTGCCGCCGGTCAGCGTCTCCAGCAGGCCGGTCAGCAGCAGGGTGTTGCCCGCCGTGCCCAGCGTGATGACGTCGGTACCGGTGCCGCCGGTCAGCGTCTCGACATTCGACACCAGCATGGTGGTGCCGGTGTTGCCGATGGTCACCAGATCGGTGCCGACGCCGCCGGTCAGGGTCTCCAGGCCGCGGACGATGATCGTGTTGCCGGCGGTGCCAAGCGTCACGATGTCGACCTGCGTGTTGGCCGTGTCGATGTTCGACCCGGCGACCAGCACTTCGACGTTGGACACCAGCAGCGTGCTTCCGGTCAGGCCGATGAACACGATGTCGTTGCCGGCGCCGCCGGTCAGCGTCTCCAACCCGGTCGCCAGCAGCGTGCCGCCGGACGAGCCCAGGGTGATGACGTCGGTGCCGCTGCCGCCGCTCAGGGTTTCGAGCAGCGACACCAGCATGGTGTTGCCGACCGTTCCCAGCGTGACGACGTCGGTGCCGACCTGGCCGGTCAGCGTCTCGATGCCGGACACCAGCATGGTGTTGCCGAGGACCGAGCCGATGGTGACGACGTCGGTGCCCGCACCGCCCGTCAGGGTTTCGACCGCGGAGACGAACAGCGTGTTGCCGTTGGTGCCGATGGTGACGACGTCGGTGGCGGTGCCGCCGATGACCGTCTCGAACAGCGAGACCGACGCGGTATTGCCCGTGTCGCCCAGCGTCAGCACGTCGGTGCCGGCGCCGCCGATCAGCGTCTCGATGCCGCGGAGCAGCAGCGTGTTGCCGGCCGAACCGAAGGTGACGACGTCGGTGCCCGTGCCGCCGATCAGGATGTCGATGCCCGACACCGAGAGCGTGTTGCCGGCCGTGCCGAGGAAGACGAGATCGGTGCCGGTGCCGCCGGTCAGCGTCTCAAGACCGCTCACCAGCAGGGTCGTTCCGGCGGAACCCAGCGTGACGACGTCGGTGCCGGTGCCGCCGGTCAGCGTCTCCAGCAGGCCGGTCAGCAGCAGGGTGTTGCCCGCCGTGCCCAGGGTGATGACGTCGGTGCCGGTGCCACCGGTCAGCGTCTCGACATTCGACACCAGCATGGTGGTGCCGGTGTTGCCGATGGTCACCAGATCGGTGCCGACGCCGCCGGTCAGGGTCTCCAGGCCGCGGACGATGATCGTGTTGCCGGCGGTGCCAAGCGTCACGATGTCGACCTGCGTGTTGGCCGTGTCGATGTTCGACCCGGCGACCAGCACTTCGACGTTGGACACCAGCAGCGTGCTTCCGGTCAGGCCGATGAACACGATGTCGTTGCCGGCGCCGCCGGTCAGCGTCTCCAACCCGGTCGCCAGCAGCGTGCCGCCGGACGAGCCCAGGGTGATGACGTCGGTGCCGCTGCCGCCGCTCAGGGTTTCGAGCAGCGAGACCAGCATGGTCGAGCCGGCGGTGCCGATGGACACCACATCCATCGCCGTGTTGCCGATCAGCGTTTCGACAGCCGAGACCAGTACGGTGGCGCCGTTCGGGCAAAGGCTGATGACGTCGGTGCCGGCACCGCCGGTCAGCGTCTCAAGGCCACACACGAACACGGTGTTGCCGGCCGTGCCCAGGCTGACAATGTCGATGCCGGTGCCGCCGCCGATCGTCTCGAACAGCGAGACGGTCACCGTGTTGTTGGTGTCGCCCAGCGTCAGCACGTCGGTGCCGGCGCCGCCGATCAGCGTCTCGATGCCGCGGAGCAGCACCGTGTTGCCGGCCGTGCCCAGCGTGACGACGTCGGTGCCGGCGCCGCCGATCAGGGTATCGATGGCCGAGACCGAGAGCGTGTTGCCAGCCGTGCCGAGGAAGACGAGATCGTTGCCGGTGCCGCCGGCCAGCGTCTCAAGACCGCTCACCAGCAGGGTCGTTCCGGCGGAGCCGAGCGTGACGACGTCGGTGCCGGTGCCGCCGGTCAGCGTCTCCAGCAGGCCGGTCAGCAGCAGGGTGTTGCCCGCCGTGCCCAGCGTGATGACGTCGGTACCGGTGCCGCCGGTCAGCGTCTCGACATTCGACACCAGCATGGTGGTGCCGGTGTTGCCGATGGTCACCAGATCGGTGCCGACGCCGCCGGTCAGGGTCTCCAGGCCGCGGACGATGATCGTGTTGCCGGCGGTGCCAAGCGTCACGATGTCGACCTGCGTGTTGGCCGTGTCGATGTTCGACCCGGCGACCAGCACTTCGACGTTGGACACCAGCAGCGTGCTTCCGGTCAGGCCGATGAACACGATGTCGTTGCCGGCGCCGCCGGTCAGCGTCTCCAACCCGGTCGCCAGCAGCGTGCCGCCGGACGAGCCCAGGGTAATGACGTCGGTGCCGCTGCCGCCGGTCAGCGTCTCGACCAGCGAGACCAGCATGGTGTTGCCGGCCGTGCCCAGCGTGATGGCGTCGGTGCCGGCCTGGCCGGTCAGCGTCTCGATGCCGGACACCAGCATGGTGTTGCCGGCCGAACCCAGCGTGACGACGTCGGTGCCCGCACCGCCCGTCAGGGTTTCGACCGCGGCGACGAACAGCGTGCTGCCGTTGGTGCCGATGGTGACGACGTCGGTGGCGGTGCCGCCGATGACCGTCTCGAACAGCGAGACCGACGCGGTGTTGCCCGTGTCGCCCAGCGTCAGCACGTCGGTGCCGGCGCCGCCGATCAGCGTCTCGATGCCGCGGAGCAGCAGCGTGTTGCCGGCCGAACCGAAGGTGACGACGTCGGTGCCCGTGCCGCCGACCAGCGTGTCGATGGCCGAGACCGAGAGCGTGTTGCCGGCCGTGCCGAGGAAGACCAGATCGTTGGCCACACCGCCGATCAGCGTTTCCACAGCACTCACCAGCAGGGTGGTGCCGTTCGGGCAAAGGCTGATGACGTCGGTGCCGGCGCCGCCGGTCAGGGTCTCCAGGCCGCACACGAACAGGGTGTTGCCGCCCGTGCCCAGGTTGACCACGTCGATGCCGGCGCCGCCGCTGACTGTTTCGAACAGCGAGACCGTCACCGTACCGCCGCCGGTGCCCAGCGTCAGCACGTCATTGCCGATGCTGCCGGTCAGCGTCTCGATGCCGAGCATCTGCACCGTGTTGCCGATGGTGTTGGCGAGGATCACCACATCGTTGGCGGCCGAACCGACGACGATGTCGATGTTCGTCAACGTCACCGTGCTGCCCGTGGTCGCCAGATACACCATGTCGGTGCCGACGCCGCCGATCAGCGTTTCGATCCCGGTCGCCGTCAGCGTGCTGCCGGACGAGCCGATGGTCACCACGTCGGTGCCGGCCCCGCCGGTCAGCGTCTCGACGCCGCTCACCACCAGCGTGTTGCCCGCACCGCCCAGCGTGACGATGTCGGTGCCGCTGCCGCCGATCAGAGTCTCGATCGCGGAAACCAGCAGAGTGCTGCCGGCCGAGCCGATGGTCACCACATCGGTGCCCGCACCGCCGGTCAGCGTCTCGAGCGCGGAGACGAGCAGCGTGCCGCCGGCCGAGCCGATGGTCACCACGTCGGTGCCGCCGCCGCCGCTCAGCGTTTCGAACAGCAAGGCCGTCACGGTGCTGCCGCCGGCGCCCAGCACCAGCAGGTCGTTGCCGATGTCGCCGATCAGCGTCTCGATGGCCGCTGCCGTCACCGTGTTGCCGCCGGTGTTGGCCAGCGTCACCACGTCGGTGCCCGCACCGCCGATCAGGCTGTCGATGGCCGAAACCAGGATGGTGTTGCCCGAACCGCCCAGCGTGACCACTTCGGTGCCGACGCCGCCGATCAGCGTCTCGATGCCACTCACCAGCAGGGTGCTGCCGGCCGAGCCGATGGTCACCACGTCGGTGCCGGCCCCGCCGGTCAGCGTCTCGACGCCGCTGACCACCAGCGTGTTGCCCGCACCGCCCAGCGTGACGATGTCGGTGCCCGCACCGCCGATCAGCGTCTCGACCGCGGAAACCAGCAGGGTGCTGCCGGCCGAGCCGATGGTCACCACGTCGGTGCCGGCGCCGCCGGTCAGCGTCTCAAGGCTGTTCACCACCAGCGTGTTGCCTGCACCGCCCAGCGCGACGATGTCGGTGCCCTCACCGCCGGTGACCGTCTCGAACAGCGAGACCGTCACGGTGGAGCCGCTGGTGCCCAGCACCAGTAGGTCGTTGCCGATGTCGCCGATCAGCGTCTCGATGGCCGCCGCCGTCACCGTGTTGCCGCCGGTGTTGGCCAGCGTCACCACGTCGGTGCCCGCACCGCCGATCAGGCTGTCGATGGCCGAAACCAGGATGGTGTTGCCCGAACCGCTCAGCGTGACGACGTCCGTGCCGACGCCGCCGATCAGCGTCTCGATGCCGCTCACCAGCAGGGTGGTGCCGGCCGAGCCGATGGTCACCACGTCGGTGCCGGCGCCACCGGTCAGCGTCTCAAGGCCGCTGACCAGCATGGTCGAACCGGATGCGCCCAGGTTGACCACATCGTTGCCGCTGCCGCCCACCAGTGTCTCGAGCAGCGAAACCTGCAACGTGCTGCCGAGCGTGCCCGCCAGCAAGATCACGTCGCTGCCGGCGCCGCCGATCAACGTCTCGACCAGCGCGATCTGCATGGTCGAGCCGGACGCGCCCAGGCTGACCACATCGTTGCCGCTGCCGCCCACCAGTGTCTCGAGCAGCGAAACCTGCAACGTGCTGCCGAGCGTGCCCGCCAGCGTGATCACGTCGCTGCCGGCGCCGCCGATCAGCGTCTCGACCAGCGCGACCTGCATGGTCGAGCCGGCCGAGCCGATGGTCACCACGTCGGTGCCGGCGCCGCCGGTCAGCGTCTCAAGGCTGTTCACCACCAGCGTGTTGCCCGCACCGCTCAGCGCGACGATGTCGGTGCCCTCACCGCCGGTGACCGTCTCGAACAGCAAGGCCGTCACGGTGCTGCCGTTGGTGCCCAGCACCAGCAGGTCGTTGCCGATGTCGCCGATCAGCGTCTCGATGGCCGCTGCCGTCACCGTGTTGCCGCCGGTGTTGGCCAGCTTCACCACGTCGGTGCCCGCACCGCCGGTCAGGCTGTCGATGGCCGAAACCAGAATGGTGTTGCCCGAGCCGCCCAGCGTGACGACGTCCGTGCCGACGCCGCCGATCAGCGTCTCGATGCCGCTCACCAGCAGGGTGGTGCCGGCCGAGCCGATGGTCACCACGTCGGTGCCGGCCCCGCCGGTCAGCGTCTCAAGGCTGTTCACCACCAGGGTGTTGCCCGCACCGCCCAGCGCGACGATGTCGGTGCCCTCACCGCCGGTGACCGTCTCGAACAGCGAGACCGTCACGGTGGAGCCGTTGGTGCCCAGCACCAGCAGGTCGTTGCCGATGTCGCCGATCAGCGTCTCGATGGCCGCCGCCGTCACCGTGTTGCCGCCGGTGTTGGCCAGCTTCACCACGTCGGTGCCCGCACCGCCGGTCAGGCTGTCGATGGCCGAAACCAGGATGGTGTTGCCCGAACCGCCCAGCGTGACGATGTCGGTGCCGACCCCGCCGATCAGCGTTTCCAGGCCGCTCACCAGCAGGGTGGTACCGGCCGAGCCCAGGCTGATCACGTCGGTGCCGGCGCCGCCGGTCAGGGTCTCGACCAGCGAGACCTGCATGGTCGAACCGGCAGAGCCCACCGTGATGACGTCGGTGCCGACCCCGCCGATCAGCGAATCCAGCAGCGCAACCAGCATGGTCGAGCCGGCCGAGCCAACCGTGACGATGTCGGTGCCGACCCCGCCGATCAGCGTCTCAAGCAGCGAGACCAGCATGGTCGAGCCGGCCGAGCCCAGCGTGACGACGTCGGTGGCAGCGCTGCCGAGCACCGTTTCGATCGCCGCCATCTGAACGGTGTTGCCGGCCGAACCCAGGGTGACGACGTCGGTGCCGACATTGCCGATCACCGTCTCGACGACGTCGACCAGCAGGGTGTTGCCGTTCGTACCGAGGAAAATCGTGTCGACATCACTGGCACCGGTCAGCGTCTCGATCCCGGAAACCAGTACGGTGTTGTCGCCATTGTACAGCTGGATGACGTCGGTGCCAGCGCCGCCGGTCAGCGTCTCGATCCTTCTGATCCACAGGGTCGAGCCGCCCGAACCGAGGCTGATCACGTCGGTGCCGCTGCTGCCGACCAGAGTTTCCAGCAGCGCAACCTGCAGCGTTGCGCCCAGCGACCCAGCCAGCGTGATGACGTCGGTGCCGGCGCCGCCGGTCAACGTCTCCAGCAACGCGACCTGCATGGTCGAACCGGCCGAGCCCAGCGTGACGATGTCGGTGCCGGTGCCGCCGGTCAGCGTCTCAAGCAGCGAGACCAGCATGGTCGAGCCGGCCGAGCCCAGGGTGACCGCGTCGGTGCCGGTGCCGCCGACAAGCGTTTCCAGCAGCGCGACCTGCAGCGTCGTGCCGAGCGTCCCCGCCAGCGTGATGACGTCGCTGCCGCCGCCGCCGAACAGCGTCTCGATTGCCGACACCTGCATGGTGTTGCCACCAGCAGCCATCGTAACGAAATCGGTCCCCAGGCTGCCGATCAAGGTTTCGAGCAGGGAGACCGATACAGTATTCCCAGCTGAAGCGAAAGTAATGACGTCAATGGCGCCACTGCCGAAGATCGTGGAGTACTGATTGACGCTCTGCGTCGATCCGTACATATCGTTTGGATTGTTCAGGTCAAGTGTGCCAGACACGCCGATCTCCTTTAAATTCGCACGAAGCGAAAACCAGTTAACTTCCTGGTAACGTTTAATTCACGAAAAAGACCTGCCTTTCAGGCACGCCGAACCCTCGCACTCCGCCATATCAAAAGATCAGTGTCATTATCAACGAACCATTTGTAGCAGGTTTAAACAACGAGATTTCCAAAGACTGAAATTTGAGCAATGGTGTGACAACGCTCGGAAAAGTGGCCAGCCGTAAAATATTTTATACCTCAGCCCCTTTCCATTTCTTTCGCCGTTCCGAGGCGGCCGCCGGGACCGCAGGGGAAATGGGACGGTGCCGGCGGAGCGCTCCGTCCTCAGCCGTCTCCATGCAGCACGCTTCCCATCGCGTAGCCGATCTGGTGATACAGCCCCGCGACGGCTCGGATGCTTTCGCCTTCCAGCGTGTCGACATTCAGCGTGGCCAGCTTGGCCAGATTCAGCATGAAGTCGGCCTGGGGAACGCTCACGCCCATGCGGTCCACTGTCTTGCGGTTGGACACGCCCTGGAAGAACATGCGCCGCATAAGCCAGCTCCGGTTCAGCCGGTCGGAATGGATATGGTGCAGAACGAAGGTGCTCGGCAGGTAGTAGGCCTTGGCTCCCTCCCGCCGCATGTCATGGAAGATCACGCCTTCGTTGGACATCAGTCCGCCGCTCTTGCGCCCCATGTCGGTCGGGAATTGCCGGCCGGTCATCAGAGCCTTGCGAAAGGCGCAGTTCCCTTCACCGAACCATTCCGACAGTTGGAGAAAGCGTGGCTGGGTGTCCCAACCCCAACGGCATGAGAAGAACTGCAGCAGGTCGTCGCTCAGCCAGTCGGGACGAGGCTGGTCACCGAAATCCGGCTCGACTTCGCCGGCGACGATGTCCACCCCGTCGCCGAAGCGGCGGAACGGTTCGGTCATCTGGTCGAGCCAGCCATCGCAGGCGGTCTCGTCATCGTCGATGAAGACGATCAGCGGCGACACGGCCTCCGCCACGCCACGGTTCCGGGCAAAGGCGACCCCGCTGCGCTCCTCCAGCAGATGCCGCAGGGGGGTGCGCCGCAAGGTGAAGAAGGGTTGCCAGCGCTCCACGACCGGGCGGGCTTCGCAGCCGGTTGAATTATCGACCACCAGAATTTCGTGGAAACCGTCCGGGAGCTGCTGATTCAGCAGGCTGGCCAGACAGGCATCCAGCAACTCGGGGCGCCGGTAGGTGCAGATGACGATGCTGGCTGCGAAGGCGGGCAGTGCCGGGCCGTCCGCGGTCGGCGATTGGCCCGATTGGGTCGGTTCGGGTTCGAACACCGGATTCATCCCTTAAAGAGAGCAGTTGTCAAAGCCGAAGCGCCGGCCACAGCAGTCGCGGTCCGACGGGCGGATCGAGCGGACCTGAATGACGGCCGCGTCAATGGTCGGCATGGACGATCTTCACCGCCGGGAGCCCCCAGCATGTGATCCCCATATCTTTCGCCATCGCTGCCAACCCTTCCGTCTCGATGTAGCCGCGATGGCTGTAGGGCGGGAAGCAAAGCCCCTCCCGATGCAGGTCGGCGCGCACCAGCAGTGCCGTGCCGCCGACACCATCCAGCGGCACGGCGTCCTTGTCCGGGAAGGAGTCGAGGTAGCGGCGCCCGATGCCTCTCGGCGGCTGGAACAGGCCGTCGATCAGGTGCTCCGGCCGCTCGCCGTCCGGCTCCAGAGCGAAGCTGTTGAGGTCGAAGGTGGTGCCGTTCGGCAGGACGCAATGCGGGGTCACGATGTCCCGCCCCGCCGCCAGCAGACGCCCCAGGAAATCGGGAGGATAATCGATCAGGTCGGCGTCAAGCCACAGCACCCACTCCTCGTCGGCAAGAGTGGCCTGGAGGAGGCGGTTTCGCGAACGGGCAAGGATCTCGCGGCGGGTACGCTGAACCGCCGGCAGCCAGCGCGGTCCCTCCGGACGGAACCCGTAATCCTGGCGCAGCAGGGTCACCCGGCGATAGCGGTCGCGCAGGGCCGGCAGGCGTTCGGCCAGCCAATCGTGGGTACCATCCCTGCTGTCGCTCTCCAGAAAGCCGAGCGACAGGCAACCGGGGGCGTGGTCGAGCCGGTCGAGCAATTCCATGTAGCGCGGCAGATGGCTGCGCGCATCCTTGACCGGCGTCAGCACCAGGACCTTGGCGGTCCGGAACGCCCCGGCGGACATTGCGGGGGCCGTGGGGGCTTGGCCCGTCCGATCCGATTGGGGAAGGGGCTGGGAGGCAGGGCCCGGCCGGGACATCTCCGTGGCTTGCCGTCGGACTGCGTCGATGGGAAGCCGCTTGGCCATTTCCCGCAGCACCGACTCATAACGGTCGCCGGTGAAGCGGCGGGTGGCGATTTGCCAATGCTCGTCGAAATGGTCGGTGGCGAAGGTGTTGGCGCCATGGACGATGTAGGTGTAGAGCCGGGGCATATCCAGCCAGACCACCCGCACCGTTTGCCGCAGCTGGTCCACCAGCGGAGTGTCCTCGCCGCGCCGCAGATGCGGGTAGCGGGGCATCACCGCCTTCTCGCACAGCAGCGACCCTTCCCAGTATCTTTCGCAGGAGACCGCAAGCTTCTGCTGGCCCGGCCACCAGATCATCCACCGCCCCAGCAGGCAGGCATGGGCACCGGTCCGCGCGAGGACCATGTGCTGGACCTCAAGCCGCATCGGGTCGTAGAGATCGTCATCGTCCCATTGACAGACATAGCGGCCCTTTGCGCTGTCGACCGCGATGTTGCGCAATTCCCCGAGCGTCCGGCCCGGTCCCTCGACCCGGGCAAGGCGGATATCCGTCCTGCCTGCGGCCTGGATCACGGCGTCCAGCGGGTCCTCTCCATCGCGGATGGCGGCGTCGCAGACGATGACCAGTTCCTTGTTCGGCCAGCTCTGCCGCGCGAAGCTGCCGATCGCCAGGGCCAGCATGTCCGCCCGGCCGCCATCCCCGCCCTTGGTGACCATGAGGCAGGAGATGAGCGGCGGATGATTGCCCGCGTTTCCCTTGGAGCCGGCCGGCGGGGCGGCAGAACCGTTCGACACCACCGCCGTGACCCGATCCGGCAATCTGGGAGTGCGCTCGGCATCGCTGCGGAACCAGGTGCCTTCCCAATAGTGGATGGCATAGGCGTCTCGCGTCGCTTGCTCCCAGAAGACGAGATCGAACAGCCGGCCGCTCCAGCAATCGTCCTTGGTGACCGGATAGAGCTGGCTCGGTGGCAGCACAGTCACCGTGGCGGCGGCCTCCGTCCCACCCGGATAGGCGGCCTCGTAGGACGAGTGGGCGCGGGTCAGCAGGAAAGGACCGGTCGCGTCGAGCACATCCGCGCAATGGCGTGCCTCGACCAGCCGGTCCAGCAGGTGATCCCAGAACGGGTGACCGGGAACGGATGCGAGGAAGGACGGGCAGAGGATGCGGGACAGCCCGCGCCCGGCCGCCTTCGCCAAGCCGCCATGCTCCTCCGGTTCCAGCCCGACAACGAAGCTCCGACCGTCCAGCAGCCCGTCGATCGGGCGGAGGCATTCGAAATCGAGATCGGCGTACACCCCGCCGAACCGGCGCAGGATCAGGTAGCGCGCCAGATCGATCCGCGCGATTGGATCGGCGTAGCCGCGGAAGACCGGCAGCAGTCCCGGGTGCTCGGCCTCAATGAAACGCTCAATGTCATCGTCGGTCCAGAACCGATAGGCGAAGCCTGGATTGTGGTCGATCCAGCTTCGCTGAAGGGCCTGGAACTCGCTCGGAATCTCCTGGCTCTTCCAGGTCTGATGGATCACAGTCGGGATGACGAGGTCCAAGTCGCTCATGTCCTTTTAGATATCGTCAAGGCGGAGCAGAAGGAAAAATCACATCGATGGCGTTGTGCAAAATGCCTCAAGCCAGATGCTGGAAATATCCTTTTTATATCCAACGTCAAATACCGCATCGATATTTTAAATAGAGATCTGTATTGCGCTCTGGGAAACGTAGAAAATAGGAATTGACATCAATTCCACTCTGGATTTTCTTTCTCGGCATTTGATTTTGCCTATTGCGATTCCTGAGGATACCTTATAGGTATTTCTACGATGTCATAGCCATATATTATATTGAGTCTCTAGGGAAAGCGTTTTGTGTTGGCTCTCCATCGGCTTGAACGGAGCGGAATGACATGTCGCTGGGTGGCGCAGCAACGGGGCGAAAAGCTATAATATTGTTCTACAACAGCTTTTTCGGTTCCTATCCAGACTGGGCCAGCTTCCCCTGCTCTTCGGAATATCATTTCACCAACAACCGGGAACTCCTGGGCGACGCGGATGCTGTCGTCTTCCATCTGCCGCAATGGAACGAGATCGGGACGGTCCCCAAGCGCCGGGGGCAGATCTGGGTGGCTTGGTCGATGGAAAGCCGTGGGCACACGCCGGTACGGAACGATCCCGCGATCATGCGCTTCTTCGATGTTCAGATGACCTTCGAGCGCTCCGCCGATGTCTGGTGCTCCTATCTGCCCAAGCGGGAAGAGTGGGAGGCGGCAGTGTCGAAGCCGATACCGCTCAAGACCGGAACCGCCGAGGCCGTGATGTTCCAGTCCGCGCCGAGTGACCTGAGTGGCCGCAACGCCTATGCGGCGGAGCTGATGACCCACATGAGAGTTGATTCATTTGGGAATTTCCTGAAAAACAAACAGCTTCCCGTCGAGGATCGCGGATTTTCGACAAAAATGGATGTTACATCCAGATACAAATTCTGCATATCATTTGAGAATACTATAGAAGAGGATTATGTGACTGAGAAATTTTTCCAGCCTCTCCTGTGTGGATCCGTTCCTATTTACATGGGGGCTCCCAACATCGATGAGTTCTCTCCTGGAGAGCATTGCTATATCGATGCAAGGAAATTCTCAGGTCCAAAGGCACTCGCGGCTTATCTCACCGATCTGGCGAGAGATGAGGCTGAATACTCCCGCTATTTCGAATGGAGGACAAAGCCGTTGCGGGCGTCTTTCCTGAAGCTGCTTGAGGACAGTGAAACGGAGGCGTTCTGCCGACTGGGGGATTTGATCGCCAAGCGCCTCCAACGGGTTGGGACCGGATGACGGCACTCTGACCGGACTTCGACGCCAATCCTGTTCCGCTCCTCCGCTTCGCAGAGATCACCAGTGATGTCGCCTCCAGACCTGCAATCGATCCTCGAAGAGTTGTCTCCGGGACGCGAAGATCCCGCGATGCTACCCGTTTTCTGGTCGAAGGGGATAAGCCGGTTCTGCGATGTCAGCGGCCCGGATTGGTATTGGAGAGCAGAAACGGAATCCGTCCAGAATGAGGATTTCTTCGGCTGCCATTACGGGAATGCACAAGGAATCGTCTGGATTCGACTTGGGACAAAGGCACGCGACGGCCTGCCATGCGATCTCGATCACTTTGCGGATTCGGTTCTTTCCAGGATCGACGCTCCATTCGTTCTTGTGACGACGGATGGCGACGCGACGGTTCCCTCCGATCTCAAGCCGGAAACGGTCAGAAGCCTCCTGTCCTGTCCCTGGTTGAAGGCCTGGTACACGCAGAACCACGACGGAACCCACTCCCCCCGGATACGCCCGGTTCCAATCGGGCTCGATCTCCATACCCTCGGCCCTTCGACATCCGCGGCCGGTCTTGTCCGCGACATCGCCACCCTGCGAGCCGGCCGCGCACCGGCAAGGACGCAGCCTCTCAAAGTATTGTGCGATTTCAACCCGAACACGGCGGAACGGCTGGCTGCTTACCGCAGCCTGTCGAATTGCCCGAATGTTCTGGGCCTGAAGACGCGGGTGCCCCAACTCGAACTGTGGACGCAGTACACAAGATTTCCGTTCGTGCTGAGCGCGAGGGGAAACGGGATCGATTGCCACAGAACCTGGGAGGCCCTTTACCTGGGATCGATCGTCATCACGCTGTCGTCCTCCATAAATCCTCTGTTCGACTCCTTGCCGGTGGTCGTTGTGGACAGCTGGGACGAGGTGCGCGAGCAGGGAAAGCTGGAACGATGGCTCGATCAATTCGGCGACGCAACGGCCGGGGAACGGGTATGGCGTCACCTTCACCCACAGCGATATATCGAAATCATGCGTGCCGCATTGAGCGACCCGGTTTCGCCGGACCGACCCTGAAACCGGCAACTCGCCCTCTGGAAAACCAGCGCCGGTTCATGTGGAGTCACGTCCGCTGTTTCGGATGGAAGAAGGACTGAGGGCGCAGAGGGGCTTCGCTGAACAGGCCGAAAGCCTGGATCACCATTCCCGTCGGTACGGTGAGGCCGCGGGCGACGCCGCTGCCCTTGAGGACGCCACCCCGCCTGTCCGGGTCCGGGTCGCGGTGGCTGCCGCCGGCCTGGAGCCTGCAATTCTGCATCCGGATCGCGCCGAGGACCTGGGCTCCGTCGCCGATGTGGTTGTCGAGTGCAAGCGAACCGGCGCCGAGCAGCCGGACGTGGCTGCCGATCTCGATCAAGCCGTCGGGACGATCGGCCTTGATGGTGAAGCCGCCCTCTTCGCCGATTTCGGTGTCGGCACCGATTGTTACCCGCGCGCCGGCAGCGACGATGCGTGTGCCGGGAAAGAGCCGGGTGCCGCTGCCGACCGTCACCTCGCCGCCGTCCGTCGCCTGAACGATCGTGCCGGGCCAGAGCGTGACGCCGGCCGCCAGGATAACGCCCGGCGATACCAGGGTCGAAAACGGATCGAGCACCAGAACACCGTCGTCGGCGAGCGCTGCGACCGCTTCGACCGGCAGGAAACCGGCGCATCCACGCGCCCGGTTGGCGGCGGCGACAAGGGAGTCATTCAAGGTCGCCGGCCTCCGCGCGCCTCGGTCCGGGCGGAGCCGGGCGCCTTCGGTTAACAGTGTTTCGCCGATTTCTCATAACGGTGACATCCGCCATTCATTCGGCCCTTGTATGAACAATTGGAAACAATGGTGCCGGCAAACAATGCGACGTGCACAAATACGGAGCGGTCGAAGGAACGCGGGAAGTTGCCTTTGCCTCTCCTCGCCATTGATACCAGCCTTTCCCTGATGTGCCAAAGCTTTTGGGCGGCGCGGTATCGTCAGAGAAAACAAGAACACAAGTTCATTCGGAGGATTCGTCTCATGGTTGGTGCGGTTGCCAAGATGAAGTCTGTCGGTGTCGGCATCGGCGCGCTGGTTGCGCTTGCCGCGATCCCGGCTTATGCGCAGGGAAGCGTCACCGTCATGTGCGGTGTGCAGGAGGAATGGTGCAAGGCCATGGTCGTCGCCTTCGAGAAGAAGACCGGCATCGGCGTCGCCATGACCCGCAAGAGCGCCGGCGAGGCTCTGGCCCAGATCCGTGCCGAGGCGGCCAATCCGAAAATCGACATCTGGTGGGGCAGCTCGGGCGATCCGCATCTCCAGGCGGCCGAGGAAGGCCTGAGCGTTCCTTACGAGAGCGGGCAGATGAAGGATCTGCAATCCTGGGCGCAGAGCCAGTACAAGCAGTCGCAGGGACGCAGCGTCGGCATCTATGCCGGTGCGCTCGGTTTCGTCTACAACACCGAGATGCTTGCCAAGCGGGGCATCCAGCCGCCGAAATGCTGGGCCGACCTGCTGCGCCCGGAATTCAAGGGCGAGATCCAGATGCCCAATCCCAATTCGTCGGGGGGGGCCTATACCGCGGTGGCGACCCTGGTGCAGATCTTCGGGGAGGATGCCGGCTTCGATTATCTGAAGAAGCTGAACGAGAGCATCAACCAGTACACCAAGTCCGGCGCCGCGCCCGCGGCGGCGGTGGCGCGGGGCGAGACGCTGGTCGGCGTCTCCTGGGTCAACGACAGCGTCATCCAGAAGGTGAACAAGTTCCCGGTCGAGATCACGACCCCCTGCGAGGGGACCGGCTACGAGATCGGTTCGATGAGCATTCTGAAGGGCGCCAAGAACCTTGAGGCGGCCAAGAAATTCTACGACTTCGCCCTGACGCCGGAAGCGCAGGATTACGGTGCCACCAACTTCCAGATGACGCCGTCCAACAAGCAGTCGGTGCTGCCGCCCGACGCGCCGAAATTCGAGGATGTCCGGCTGATCGACTATAATTTCCAGAAATACGGCATGGCCGAGGAGCGCAAGCGGCTGCTGGGCCGTTGGGATGCCGAGATCAAGTCCGCCGCCAACTGAGCTGGCGGCCCGGCTTCGGAGAGCCCGCTTCCCCCATCCCGGGGGAGGCGGGCTTTTCCGTCTTCGGGAGCCTGTTTGGCGTCAGGCCTGTCCCGGCAGGGCCGAAATCTCCACCCGGCCACGGGCCGCGGGCGGGGCGCCACCAAGGACGTTGCGGATCTGGGCGGCCAGCAGAGGCTTCTGGTAGGGCTTTTGGATGAAATGGATGTCGAGCGGCAAGCTGGCGCTTTCCACCAGAAAGTCACGCGCATAGCCCGAGCAGAAGAGAATCTGGAGCGTCGGTTGCCGGACCTTGGCGACGGCGACCAGGGCGGGGCCGTTCATGCCGCCGGTCAGTATGACGTCGGTGAAGAGGAGATCGAACGCCGTCCCCTCCAGCAGGAGCAGCGCCTCTTCCGCCGAGGCCGCCGGCACCGCCCGGTAGCCCAGCGCCGTCAGCATGTCGACCGTGGTCGTGCGGACGGCGAGGTCGTCCTCCACCACCAGAATGCGCTCGGGACCGCCTTCGACCGGGCCGGGGTCGCGCGGCAGGACCAGTGTTTCCGGCAGCATCCGGGCGCGCGGGAAGGCCATCGCCACCAGCGTGCCGACACCGGCCTCGCTCTGGATGTCGACCTTGCCGCCCGACTGGCGGACGAAGCCGTAGACCATCGACAGACCGAGCCCGCTGCCCCGCCCGAAGCGCTTGGTGGTGAAGAAGGGCTCGAAGACGCGCGACAGCACGGCGGGCGGCATGCCGCTGCCGTCGTCGCGGACCGACAGGACGATGGCGTCGCTCCCATCCTGTCCGGAATCCTGCGTGGCGGCTTCCGTGGCGATGACGATGGTGCCGCCATCGGGCATGGCGTCGCGGGCATTGACGACGAGATTGAGCAGCGCGTTCTCCAGCTGGCCGGGATCGACCAGGGCGGGGGGCAGCCCCGGAGTCAGCGCCGTCTTCAGGACGATGCCGCCACCCAGCCCATAGGCCAGCAGGTCGAGCATGCCCTCCACCAGCTCGTTCAGGTCGACGGCCTGAGGCTGCAACGCCTGCTGCCGCGAGAAGGCGAGCAGCCGCTGGATCGTGGTGGCGCCACGCTCTGCGGCGTCGAGCGCCCGGAGCGCCTTGCCGCGCACCGGGTCCTGCTCCGGCGATTCGTCGTGGATCATCTGCAGATTGCCCATGATCGCGGCGAGCAGGTTGTTGAAGTCGTGGGCGATGCCACCGGTCAACTGGCCGACCGCCTCCATCTTCAGGGCGTGGCGGAGCTGCTTCTCGATGTCCTTGCGCTCGGTCAGGTCGGAATAGGTGGTGATGAAGCCGCCCGACGGCATCGGGCTGCTGTGCAGTTCAACCACCCGGCCATCGGGGAAGTGATGCTCGCAACGGACCGCCTGTTCCGTCCGCAGCCGGGTCAGCGCGTCGAGATCGACGCTGCTGCCGTCGAGCATGCGGATGCCGACCCCGCGCCGCAGCAGGCTGCGTTGCAGTTCCGCCAGCTCGCGGCCGGCGACTTCGGCCGGGGTGAAGCCGTTGAGGTCGAGGAAGCGAGGATTCCAGGTGACCAGCCGGCCATTTTCGTCGAACACCGACAGCCCGTCATTCATGTTGACGAACACGGCTTCCAGCATGCGGGAGTTCTCGCCGAGCTTGCGGGCCAGCGCGTCGCGCTCCGCGACATTCTCCTTGAAGACGCTGAAGGCGCGGGCAAGGTCGCCGATCTCGTCGGGCCGGCCGGTGGCGGGGACGCTGACCAGCCTGTCGCCGCCGGCCAGCGCCGACATCGCCCGCGTCACCGCGCGCAAATTGCCGGCAACGTCGCGCATGACGTAGACCGCCGCCGCGATGGCGGCGAGCGCACACAGGGCGCCCAGGGCGAGGATGCTGGCCTTGCCCGAAGACAGGGCGGAGAAGGTCGCGTCGCCCCGGCTGCGCGCCGCCGTCTGCATCGTGCTGGTGACGCTCTCGACCTCGCGGTTCAGCTGGATCGACAGGGTGTTGGCGGCGGCGACCAGGAAACGGCTGCGCTGCTCGATGCCGAGCTGGCGGGTGCGGATGTCGAAGACGGCCGACTGGGTGTCGAGCACGGTCAGAAGCTGGTCGAGCGAGGGGGCCATGATCGCCAGCGCCGGGGCGGTGGTGTCGATTGCCCGCAGGCTCTGCCGGTCGGCGTCGAAGCCGCCGTACCAGCGGACGAGGTCGGCCGGGCTGGTGGTCGTCAGGGCGGCGGAGACGGCGTCGCGCGTGCGGTCGGCCAGCCGCAGGACGGAGAAGGGCAGGGGCGGCGTCCCGCTTCCCTCGAGGCCGGGAAAGCCGGGATGCTCGAAGGTCCTGGCCGCGGCCCCGGCCAGCGTCTCGCCGAGGATGCGCTGGTGTTCCAGCCCGAGCCGGATCGCCGACGCCTCCGCCCGCACGGCGATGGCCTCGCCGGTGACGTCCATCAGGTTGCGCAAGGTGCCGTCGAGCCGGCCGGCGAGGCGGACCAGCGACGGCACGTCGGACGGGACATGCAGCGAGGCGCGCTCCAGCCCCGGCAGGCGGTTGACCAGCCCGGTCAGGTCGGCGAGCTTGAGTTCGAGCTGGCTGCGCTCTTCGTCCAGGCTGGGCGTCGCCTCGATGGCGGCGATGAAGGGCGCGCGGGCGGCGAGGCCGGTGCTCAGCTCCGCCATCCGCATCGCCAGCGCGATGTTGCCCAACCCCTCGCGCTGGAGGGAGAGCAGGGCGCGTTCCGTCTCCCCCAGCCCGAACCAGCCGACCCCGCCGACCGCGGTCGTCAGGACCACCATGGCTCCGAAGGCGGCGAGCAGCCGGCCGCGAACACTAACGGGGGACAGCATGCGTCTGACCATCGGGTTGGAGGCTAGCGCCGGCCGCCCCGCCGGCGCTAGCGGTAAAAGCGGCGGCCGGCGCGAGCGGGGCGTTAGGAGACGGGGCGGAGGGCCTCAGCGCGCGACGGCGGCGATGCCGTCGCCGGTGAAGGTCGCGAGCGCGCTGGCCCCCGCCGGCACCGGGTTGGCGACGTTCGGATCGACCACGAACAGGTCGCCGAACTCGCTGACCAGCCCATATTCCATGTGCGAGCCGAGATAGGTCGCCTTGCGGACCGTCACCGGGATGCCGTCTCCGCTGCTCTCGCCGGCCGACACGGTCCGCAGGCGGATCGCGTTCGGGCGGACGGCCAGCAGCACCTCGCCGGCCGGCAGTCCGGGATCGGGGACCGACAGTGTCAGCGGCCCGAGCGCCACCGTGGCCATGCCGCCGCTGCGGCCCACCAGTTCGCCGTCGATCAGGTTGGCACCGCCGATGAAGTCGGCGACGAAGCGGTTCTTCGGCCGGCGGTACAGCTCGTCCGGCGTGCCGGTCTGGGCGATCACCGATCTGTTCATCACGATGATCCGGTCGGAGACGGCCAGCGCCTCCTCCTGGTCGTGGGTGACGTAGACGGAGGTCAGGCCAAGCTTCTGCTGAAGCTCGCGGATGTCGTCGCGCATCTTGCGGCGCAGCTTGGCGTCGAGGTTGGACAGCGGCTCGTCGAACAGCAGCACCTCCGGCTCCAGCACCAGGGCGCGGGCGACGGCGACGCGCTGCTGCTGGCCGCCCGACAGCTCGCTCGGCAGGCGCTGGCCGTAGCCGCCGAGTCCGACCAGCTCCAGCCCCTCGGCCGCCTTGGCGGCGGCGTCGCGCTTGCGCACGCCGCTGACCACCAGCCCGTAGGCGACGTTGTCGGCCACACTCATGTGCGGGAACAGGGCGTAGGACTGGAACACCATGGTGACGTTGCGGTCGGTCGCCGACAGCCGGGTGACGTCCTTGCCACCGATCAGGATGGTCCCGCTGCTCGCCATCTCCAGCCCGGCGATCATGCGCAGCGTGGTGGTCTTGCCGCAGCCGGACGGCCCCAGCAGGGTGACGAGGGTGCCCTGATCGATGGTGAAGCTGACGTTGTCCACCGCCGCCGTGGCGCCGTAGCGGCGGCTGACGTTGCGGAACTCGACGCCCGCGGGCTTGCTGGCGATGCTCATACCGGCTTCTCCTGAAGCGTGACGGGGGTAGCGGTGCGGCGGCCGATGCGGCGCTCGCCGACAAGCAGCTGGATGAGGGCGATGACGACCGACATCAGGACGATCAGGGCCGAGCTGTAGGCGATGGCGAGGCCGAAATCGCCCTGTTCGACACGGCCGACGATGTAGGCGGTGGCCAACTCGTATTTCGGACTGACCAGGAAGATCACCGCGCTGATCGAGGTGATGGCCCGGACGAAGCTGTAGACCAGCGAGGCGACGATGGCCGGGCGCAGCAGCGGCAGGATGACCCGGCGGATCGTCTGCACGCTGCCGGCCCCCAGCGTCAGCGAGCATTCGTCGAGGCTGCGGTCGATCTGCGACATGGCGGCGACGCCGGCCCGGATGCTGACCGGCATGTTCCGGAAGACGAAGCAGACGATCAGGATGGTGACGGTGCCGGTCAGCTCGATCGGCGGCTGGTTGAAGGCGAGGATGTAGCTGATGCCGATCACCGTGCCGGGGATGGCGAAGCTCAGCATCGTCAAGAACTCGAAGGCGCCCTGGCCTTTGAAGCGCTGGCGCACCAGCAGATAGGCGGTCAGCAGCCCGACCGCGGCGGTCAGCGGCGCCGACAGGGCGGCGACCTCGATGGTCGTGAACAGCGAGCCCCAGGCGCGGCCGGACCAGATCAACCCGCCCGGCCCCCAGCTGAGGTCGAAGGCCGCCAGATAATGGCGCAGGGTCAGGCTGTTGTTGCGGCCCCAGTTCTCGGTGAAGCCGCCGAACAGGATCAGGCCGTAGAGCACGAAGGTGAAAGCGGCCCAGGGCAGGGCGGTGGCATAGGCGGCGATCTTGATGCCGCGCGGAAGCTGCGACGGGATGCCGTTGTCGCCCTTGCCGCCGACCGTCGCGTAGGATTTCTTGCCGAGCCATTGCCTCTGCACCCAGAAGGCGCCTAGGCACATGCAGAGCAGGATGATGCCCAGCGCTGCGGCGCGGCCGGGGTCGTTCTGGGCGCCGACGACCGCGAAATAGATCTTGGTCGACAGCACTTCGAAATTGCCGCCGAGGATCAGCGGGTTGCCGAAGTCGGCCAGGCTCTCGATGAAGCTGATGAGAAAGGCGTTGGCGACGCCGGGACGCATCAGCGGCCAGGTGACGGTGCGGAAGGTGACCCAGCGGCTGGCCCGCAGGGTCTGCGCCGCCTCCTCCAGCGAGGGACCGATGCCCTGCACGACGCCGATCATCACCAGGAAGGAAATCGGCGTGAAGGCCAGCGTCTGGGTCAGCAGCACGCCGGGAAGCCCGTAAATCCAGCGCGAGACCGGGATGCCGAACCAGTCGGCCAGCACCAGCGTGACGGTGCCGTTGCGCCCGAACAGCAGGATCACGGCAAGGCTGATGACGAAGGGCGGCGTGATGATCGGCAGCACGGTCAGCACGCGCAGCAGCTTCTTGGCGCGGAAGCCGGTGCGCACCGCCACCAGGGCGAAGGCCAGCCCGAGCAGGGTCGTCGCGATGCCGGTCATCACCGCCAGGAAGACGCTGTTCCACACCACCCCGCAGGCTTTCGCCTCGGTCAGGCAGGACAGGCGCCAGATGTCGGGGGCGGCGAGCCGTGACCACAGCGCCGCGGCCGAGAAGGCGCCTGTTCCGGTGTCGCCGGCCCCGCTCAGCACATAGCCGACCGGCAGGAAGACGAAGGCGGCGATGGCGGCCAGCACCAGCCCGATGGCTCCCGCGGTGAAGCGGTCGCCCTTCATGAAGCCCAGCCCGGCGAAGCCGTTGGTCATCAGGAACAGGAAGGACAGCGCGGTCAGCGCCGCTCCGGCGCCGAAGCCGCCCTGGCCCAGCGGCAGCGGACCGAACAGCGCGCCGAGCCAACCCCAGGCCCAGCCATTGAGGCCGATGGCGAAGCCCTGTGCGGCGACCCAGGCCAGCCCGAAGGCTCCGCTCGCCAGCAGGATCGCCGGTTGCCGGGCGTGGAGCCGGGGCAGGACGGTGGCGACGAGCGCCAGGATCAGCGGCAGGGCGGCGGGCAGGAGCCACCAGCGCCCGTTGGTCAACCCGTCGATCAGGGCGGAGCCGGCCGGGCCTGCGGAGGGTGGTGCAAGTGCGGGCTGGGTGCCGCTGCCGGCGAACCAGGGCAGCAGGGCGAAGCCCACCCACCCCAGCGCCAGCCAGACTGCTGAACGAGGACGCATCACTTCACCTGCGAATTCTTGCGGTCCGGGCATGACCGCCCCTTCCCTCCCCCGTAACGGGGGAGGGGGGCGACGGATGTCCTGATCGGTGGGAAAGGCCGGACGCGGTTACGCTGTAACCGCCATTCGGCAACCGTTATTCAGCAACCGTTACTTGGCGACGGCCTTGATCTCGGCGTCCCAGCGCGACAGCAGGCGCTTGCGCTCTTCGGCGGTGCCGAATTTCTGGAAGTTGTAGTCGATCATGCGGATCGCCTCCAGCTTCGGCGCCTCCGGCGGGATCGCCGCCTTGCGGTTGGACGGCATCTGGAACTGCTTGGTCTCGGCGCCGGTGGCCTGACCTTCCGGCGACAGGGCGAACTCGTAGAAGGCCTTGGCGGTGTCGAGGTTCTTCGTGCCCTTGATGATGCTGACCGAGCCGATCTCGTAGCCGGTGCCCTCGCAAGGGGCGGCGACATCGACCGGGAAGCCGTTCACCTTCTGGTTGATGCCGTCATGCATGAAGATGATGCCGACCAGCGTTTCGCTGCGCGCGACGGCGGCGGCCGGGGCGCTGCCCGACTTGGTGTACTGGTTGACGTTGTCGTTCAGCTTCTTCAGGTAATCGAACGCCCCATCCTCGCCCAGAACCTGGACCAGGGTGGCCAGCGCGGTGTAGGCGGTGCCCGACGCGTTGGGGTTCGCGATCTGGATCTCTTCCTTGAATTCCGGACGCAGCAGGTCGGCCCAGCATTTCGGCGCGCTGATCTTGCGCTTGGCCAGAAGCTCGGTGTTGTAGACGAAGCCGAGCGCACCGGCGTAGATGCCGACGCTGCGCCCCTGCGACTGCTTGTACTGGCTCTGCGCCCAGGGCTGGAGGTCCGCGAACTGCGGGCTTTCGTAGGCCAGCGTCAGCCCTTCCTCGGCCGCCTGCAGATGCGGGTCGCCGGGGCCGCCCCACCAGACATCGGTCTTCGGGTTGGCGGACTCGGCGCGGATCTGCGCCAGAGCCTCACCGGCGCTCTTGCGGCTCATGGCGACGGCGGTGCCGGTCTTCTTCTCGAAGGCGACCGCAATCGCCTTGCACCATTCCTCCTGCACGCCGCAGAGAACGGTGAGGGGGCCTTGCGCCTTGGCCGGGGTCGCCGTCAGGGCGATCACGGAGCCGGCCGCCAGGATGCCGAGGCCGACCGACTTGATCCAGTTGCCAGCGGATGTCACGGAACACTCCTCCCTTGGAGTTCGGGTTGATTTTTGACGATCGCATATTTGTTCGCTTCCCCAGCGTAAGCGGCCAGGGTGAACGGCGAATGTCACGCTTCAAGGGAGTGGCTGTAACTTTGTTAACAGAAGCCCGCTTGGGAACCGGCGGTCAGTAGCCGAACGCCTCGATGTCGCAGTCGAAGACATATCCCAGCCCGCGCTCGGTGCGGATCAGCCAGGGCTGCTGCGGGTTGCGTTCGATCTTGCGGCGCAGGCGCAGGATCAGGACGTCGATGGTCCGGTCGAAGACATCGTCCCGGTCATGATGGGTCAGGTCGAGGATCTGGTTGCGGCTGAGCACCCGGCCATGGGCGCGGACCAGCGCCACCAGCAGGTCGAACTCGGCCACCGTCAGCGGCACCGGCTTGCCGGCCGGGTCGAACAGCCGCCGCCCGTCCTCGTCCAGGGTGAAGCCGGCGAAGCGGTAGCCGCGCTTGCACGGTGCCGGGACGGGAACGCTCTCGCGGGCGGTGCGGCGCAGGACAGCCTTCACCCGCGCGATGAACTCGCGGTTGTTGAACGGCTTCACGATGTAATCGTCGGCGCCGACCTCCAGCCCCATGATGCGGTCGATGTCGTCGCCGCGGCCGGTCAGCATGATGATCGGGATATCCATCGTGCCCCGCACCTGGGCGGCGATGGAGATGCCGTCGCGGTCGGGCAACCGCAGGTCGAGCACGATCAGGTCGAGCCGTCCGGCGCCGAGCACCGTCATCAGCGTCGCCGCGTCGGGACAGCGAACCGTCTCGTACCCCTCGCCGGCAAGCAGGTCGGCGACCATCTGGAGGACCGCCGCATCGTCGTCGACGATTCCGATCGTTAGACGCCTGCCGCCATTCGGTGACGTGTTCGAAGACATCCTGCCCGCCCGCTGATGAGGGCGCAGGATCGCATTCCTTTCCGCCGGGATCAACCGGTCTGGCCGGGATTTCCAATCGGTTCCGCAGCCTGGCCTGTTCCATTGAGCGCGTGGTAGCTGCGGATCACCTGGCTGTCGTCCATCGCCCCCTCTCCGCGGCCGGATGTGGCGAGGAACATCTGGTGGGCGACGGCGGCCAGCGGCAAGGCCGCCTTGGTGTCGCGGCCGGCCTCCAGCACGATGCCGAGATCCTTGACGAAGATGTCGACGGCGCTGGTGATGCCGGGATCGGCCTGAAGCATGCGCGGACCGCGGTCCTTCAGCATCCAGCTCGACGCCGCGGAGCCGCTCATGATCTCGAGCAGGATGTCGAGATCGACGCCGACCTTGGCGGCGAGCGCGAAGGCTTCGGCGACCACGGCGATGTGGACGCCGCACAGCAGCTGGTTGACGGTCTTCACCGTGGCGCCCTGGCCCGGCCGCTCGCCGACATGGAAGACCTTGTCCCCCATCGCCGCCAGCACCGGGCGCAGCCGCTCCACCACCGCGGCCGGTGCCGCCGCCATGATCGACAGGGTGCCGGCGACCGCACCCACCACGCCGCCGGACACCGGGGCGTCGACGAAGCGACGGCCCGCCGCCTCCACCCGCGCCGCCAGGGCGGCCACCGCTCCCGGCGGGCAGGTCGCCATCAGGATCACCGCTGATCCGTCCGGCAAGGCCTCCAGCGCGCCGTCGGCGAACAGCGCCTGCTCGGCCTGGGCGGCATTCACCACCATCAGCACCAGCGCATCGGCACCGGCCGCCGCCGCAGCCGCGCTGGCCGCCGGCCGGGCGCCGCGCGACGCCAGGGCGGCGACGCTGTCGCCGCGGACATCGAAGCCCTGCACGGCGAAGCCCTTGGCCAGCAAATTGTTCGCCATGGGCATTCCCATGGACCCGAGGCCGATGAATCCGACAATCGTCATTGTCCGGTGTCCTTGGATGCGAAGACTGTGAAGGGGAGAGAGGCCGGTGCCGGAGCGGGTCAGCCGAGGAAGCCGATCGACACCCAGGGGAACGCCGCGACGACGATCAGCCCGACCGCCAGCGCCGCCAGATATCCCAGGATGGGCTTCATGCCTTCATCCGGGCTGATGCGGCTGATGGCGCAGGCGGCGTAGTAGCCGACACCGAAGGGCGGGGCGAACAGGCCGATGCCCATCGCCAGGATGACGATCATCGCATAATGGACCTCATGCACGCCGATCTGGCGGGCGATGGGGAACAGCAGCGGACCGAACAGCACGATGGCGGGGATGCCTTCCAGCACGCTGCCCAGGATGACGAAGGCGACGATGGACACCGCGATGAACACCGGCACGCCGCCGGGCAACTCGCGCATGGCTGTCGCCAGGGTGTTGGAGAAGCCCGACTGGGTGAGCGCCCAGGCCATGCCGGTGGCCGCACCGATGATCAGCAGGATGGCGCCGGACAGGGCCGCGGTATCGACCAGCATCGGATAGATGCGGCGCCAGTCGAACTGGCGGTAGACCAGCAGCCCGGCGATCACGGCATAGACGATGCCGATGGTCGACACTTCGGTCGCCGTCGCCACGCCTTCGATCACCGCGGCGCGGATGATGAAGGGCAGGGCGATGGCGGGCAGGGCGATCAGGAACGCCTTGCCGATCTCGCTCCGACTGGCGCGGCGGACGTGGGACAGGTCCTCGTCGCGGTAGCGCCACCAGACCAGGGCGGCGAGCGCCACGCCGAGAACGATGCCGGGCAGCAGTCCGCCGGTGAACAGGGCGGCGATGGACACGCCGGTGACGGAGCCGATGGTGATCAGGACCAGGGAGGGCGGAATGGTTTCGGTCTGGGCGCCGGTGGCGGACAGCAGGGCGACCAGATCGCCGGGCTTGGCGCCGCGCGCCTTCATCTCGGGGAACAGCACCGGCGCCACCGCGGCCATGTCGGCCGCCTTGGAGCCCGAGATGCCGGACACGAGATACATGGCGCCGATCAGCACATAGGACAGGCCGCCGCGCACATGACCCAGCAGGCTGGCGAGGAAGCCGACCATGGCGCGGGCCATGCCGGTCATCTCGATCAGCTGGCCGAGGAATACGAACAGCGGCACCGACAGCAGGATCAGGTGGCTCATCCCCTCGTCCATGCGGCCGACCATGACGATGGCCGGGGTCGAGGTGGCGAGCGACAGATAGCCGAAGGTGGCGAGCCCGAAGGAGAAGGCGATGGGCAGGCCGAGGAACACCATCACGCCGACGCCGACGACGAAGAAGAGCAGCAGGTTGAGGTTGCCGAGCCCGGCGAAGACCGGGCCGGCCAGCACCGCCGCACCGATGGTCGCGACCACCGCCAGCGCCGCCCACAGCACGTCGGCGGCGCGGCCGACACGGGCCAGCCGCAGCAGGGCGACCGAGATCATCAGGACGATGCCGACCGGCAGCGCCGAGGCGCGCCAGGAGTTGGCGATGTCGAGCGCCGGGGTGGTGACCCACACCTCTTCCGAGGCGAATTCATAGGCGGGTTCGGCCATCAGCAGCAGGAAGGCCAGCGCCGCCGTCATGGCCAGCACGTCGAGGAAGGCCTGGGCGCGCGGCCCCAGCATGCCGACCAGCGCCGTCATCCGCATATGCTCGCCCCGGCGCAACGCGACGACCGAGCCGAACATGGCGAGCCAGAGGAACAGGATGGAGGCCAGCTCGTCCGACCAGATGATCGGGCTGTGGAGGAGATAGCGCCAGATGACGCCGACCAGCAGCACGCCGACCTCGGCGAGCACCAGCAACGCCGCCGGAAGTTCGACGAGGAACCCGATGCCCCGGTCGAGCTGGCCGAGCCAGCGGGCTTGGCTACCGGACGGTTGTCCGGAACCGTGGGCGACGGTTGCCGCCGCATTGATGGGAGTGTTCATGAGGCCAGCCCTTCGGAAGGACGATCGGTGGACGGGACGGCCGACCTGGACCCGCCGCCCCTGAAGCCGGTGCCATTCGGACCGGGTTCAAGGCAGGGGTGCGGATCGGCCGGGTCGCAATCGACGGCAGTCTCAATGGACGGCAGTCTCAGCCCGGACGGTCTCAGCCGAGCTTGCCGGACACCTTCTCCAGCAATTCCCAGGCGGTCGCGCCGTACTTGTCCTTCCACTCCTGATAGAAGCTGGTCGAGGACAGCGCCTTGCGGAACGGCTCGCGGTCGACGGTGTGGAAGGTCAGCCCCTTGGCGGCCAGATCCTTCTGGAGGCTGTCGTTCAGGGCGGCGATGTCGGCGCGCTGGTCGTCGGCCGAGCGGTCCAGTTCGCGGCCGACGATCCCCTGGACATCGGCCGGCAGCTTGGCGAAGGCGCGTTTGTTGCCCAGCACCCAGTAGCCGTCCCAGACATGGCCGGTCAGGCTGCAGGTCTTCTGCACCTCGTACAGGCGGGCGGTGGCGATGATCGCCAGCGGGTTTTCCTGCCCTTCCACCACCACGGTCTGGAGCGCGGAATACAGCTCGTTGAAGTTGATCGGGGCGGGAGCGGCGCCGATGGCCTTGAACAGCGAGGTCAGCGCCGGCGCCGGCGGCACCCGCATCTTGAAGCCCTTGATGTCGTCGGCGGTCTTGATGACGCGCGTGGAGGAGGTGACGTGGCGGAAGCCGTTGTCCCAGATCTTGCCGAGCGTCATGATCGGGGTCTTGGCGATCTCGGCGCGGATGTGCTTGCCGAGGTCGCCGTCCATCGCCTGCCAGACGGCGTTGTAGTCGTTGAAGGCGAAGCCCATGCTGGTGATGCCGGACACCGGGACGAAGGTGGCGAGGATCAGCGAGCTGAGATTGAAGATCTCGACCCCGCCGTTACGCACCTGACCCAGCAGGTCGGTGTCGCTGCCCAGCTGGTTGGCCGGGAACAGCTTGATGTCCAACCGGCCGGAGGTCGCCTCGCGGATGCGGTCGATCGCTTCCTGGGCGCGGATGTTGACGGGATGGGTCGGGTCCTGGCCGGTGGCGTACTTGAACTGGAACTCGGCGGCGTCCGCCGGGTATTTCAGGACGGTGACCAGGGGCAGGGCGCCGGCGGCGGCCAGAACGGCGCGGCGGCTGGGGCGGAAGGAGGTCGCGCGGAAGGGCGGCATCTTGAGCATGGTTTCCTCTCCGGAGGTCTATGGTTGGTTTTTTTGGGTTCGGCCTTCTTAGGGGACGACAGCGGGGAGGCGCCCTCCCCGCGTCCCGGGGGCACTTACAGCCAGCCCTTGATGCTGGCCGCCATCGCGTCGGTGGAGATGCCGTAGAGGTCGTGCAGGGTCGGCAGGGCGCCGGCCTTCAGGAACTCGTCGGGCAGGCCGATCTGGCGGAAGACCGGGGCGACGCCGGCACGCAGCAGGGTGCCGGCCACCGCCTCGCCCAGCCCGCCGATGACGGTGTGGTTCTCCGCCACCACCACCATGCGGCCGGTGCGCGCCGCCTCGCGCAGGATGGTCTCGGTGTCGAGCGGCTTGATGGTGGGGACGTGCAGCACGGCGACGCCGATCCTGTCGGTCTCCAGCCGCTGCGCCACCTCCAGCGCCCGCATCGTCATGATGCCGGACGAGATGACCAGAACGTCGGCACCGTCGCGCAGCAGCTTGGCCTTGCCGAGTTCGAATTTGTAGTCGTACTCGTCCAGCACCAGCGGGACGTTGCCGCGCAGCAGGCGCATGTAGACCGGGCCGTTGTGGGCGGCCATGGCGGGTACCACCTGCTCGATCTCGTGTGCGTCGCAGGGATCGATCACCACCATGTTCGGCATGGCGCGGAACAGCGCCAGATCCTCGGCCGCCTGATGGCTCGGGCCATAGCCGGAGGTCAGGCCCGGCAGGGCGCAGGCGATCTTGACGTTGCGGTTCTCCTCCGCAATCGTCTGGTGGACGAAGTCGTAGGCGCGGCGCGAGGCGAAGACGGCGTAGGTGGTAACGAAGGGCATCATGCCCTCATGCGCCATGCCCGACGCGGCACCCATCAGCAGCTGTTCGGCCATCCCCATCTGATAGAAGCGGTCCGGGAAGGCCTGGGCGAAGATGTGCAGGTCGGTGTATTTGGCGAGGTCGGCGGTCATGCCGACGATCTCCGGCCGCTGCTTCGCCAACTCGACCAGCGTATGGCCGAAGGGGGCCGGTTTCGTCCGCTGTCCCTCCGCCGCGATGGAGGCGATCATGGCGGAGGTCTTCAGGCGCGGCTTGGCGGCGTTGGAGCCGGGGGTGGTGGTGGCGGTGCTCATGCGGTCCTCCCGGCGTCGAGCGCGTCCAGCGCCAGCTGCCATTCGTGCGCGTCGACGCGGATGAAGTGGTTCTTTTCGCGGGCTTCGAGGAAGGGCACGCCCTTGCCCATCTTGGTGTCGCAGACGATCATCCGCGGCTTGGGCTCCGGGTGGGACTTCGCGGCGTCGAAGGCGGCGACCACCGCGTCCATGTCGTTGCCGTCGATCCGCTGGACGAACCAGCCGAAGGCCTCCAGCTTTTCCACCAGCGGCTCGAACGCCATCACCTGGGTCGACGGGCCGTCGGCCTGCTGGTTGTTGACGTCGACCATGGCGATCAGATTGTCGAGCTTGTAATGGGCGGCCGACATGATGGCCTCCCACACCGAGCCCTCGTCCAGCTCGCCGTCGGAGAACAGGGTGTACACGCGGCTGGCCGAGTTCTTACGCTTCAGGCCGAGCCCGATGCCGACCGCGATGCCGAGGCCGAGGCCGAGCGACCCGCCCGACATCTCCATGCCCGGCGTGTAGGCGGCCATGCCCGACATCGGCAGGCGGCTGTCGTCGCTGCCGTAGGTTTCCAGCTCTTCGGCCGGGACGATGCCGGCCTCGATCAGGGCGGCGTAGAGCGCGATGGCGTAATGGCCGTTGGACAGCAGGAAGCGGTCGCGCCCCTCCCAATGCGGATCCTCGGGCCGGTAGGTCATGGCGTGGAAGTAGGAGACCGCCAGCACGTCGGCGATGTCCAGCGCCTGCCCGATATAGCCCTGGCCCTGCACCTCGCCCATCAGCAGGGCGTTGCGGCGGATGCGGTAGGCGCGTTCGGCCAGCGGCACATTGTGCCCCAGCGGGGTGGTGTCGGTTGCGGTGTCCACGGAAGGTGTCTCCAGCATTTCGGGATCAGTGGATCAGCATGCCGCCGTTGACGTCGAGCGTGGCGCCGGTGACGTAGGAAGACAGCTCGGACGCCAGGAACAGGCAGGAGCGGGCCACATCGTCGGCGTCGCCCAGGCGGTTCAGCGGAATGCCCTTGAGGATTTCCGTCCGCAGTTCCGGGGTCAGCTTGTCGCCGGTGATGTCGGTCTGGATCAGGCCCGGCGTGACCGAGTTGACGCGGACGTTGTCCGGCCCCAGTTCGCGCGCCATCGCCTTGGCCAGACCCAGCACGCCGGCCTTGGCCGCGCTGTAATGCGGGCCGCCGAAAATGCCGCCGCCGCGCTGCGCCGACACCGACGAGATGCAGACGATGGAGCCGGACTTGCGCTCCCGCATGTGGGGGACGACCGCCTGGCTCATGTAGAGCGTGCCGCGCAGGCTGACGTCGGTCACCGCCTCGTAATTCTTCGGGCCGATGTCCATGAACTTCAGCGGCTGGGTGATGCCGGCGTTGTTGACCAGCACGTCGATGCGGCCGAATTCCTCCACCACGCGGTTGGCGGCGGCGAAACAGGCGTCGCGGTCGGTCACGTCGCAGGCCAAGCCGCGGTGCGCCTCGCCCAGTTCGGCGGCGGCTTCGGCAGCCTGGGCGGCGTCGAGATCCAGGATGATCGCGCGCCCGCCATGCAGCGCGAAGAGCTTGGCGGTCGCCCGGCCGATGCCGCGGCGCGACGCCGCCCCGGTGATCACGCAGACCTTGTTGGACAGCAGCATGGTCGCTTCCTCTTCTCGAAGCAGGCTCCGCCGTGGCGGCCATGCGGGTGCCGCGACGGAGCATCGGATTTATTGGGAGTTTTGTCGGGCTATCGGGGTGTTCGGTGTGGTCCGCTGATGGTTCGTTCGGCCGACCGTTGAGGAAATACTATGTTCTTGAGATGAGCCTGACAAACGAATAAGATCGCGGTTAGATGAATTGAATTCACTGAAATGACGCGATGCGGAAGCGGGTCTCAATCAAGGCGTTGCAAGCGTTCGAGGCGGCCGCGAGGTTGCAATCCTTTGCAACCGCAGCGCAGGATCTCGGGCTGACGCCGTCGGCGATCAGCCATCAGGTGAAGCTTCTGGAGGAGCAGCTGGGCTTTCCGCTGTTCCACCGGGTGCACCGGTCGGTGACGCTGACCGACGCGGGGCGGGCCTATGCCGCGGAAATCATCGCCGCCTTCGCCCGCATCGACACCGCCACGCGCAACGCCACCACCGCCGGGGCCGGCACCACCATCCTGACCGTCCGTTCGATGCCGAGCTTCGCCACGCAATGGCTGATGCCGCGGCTGAACCGCGTGAAGGAGCTTCACCCGGCCATCGACATCCGGCTCCAGGCCTCGGTCTCACCCATCGACCTGACGACGGGGGCGGTGGACATCGACATCCGCTACAAACCCGGTCCGCCGCCGTCCGGCTGCGTGATGGCCCAGTTCCCGGAGGACACCATCGTGCCGATGTGTGCCCCGGAGCTGGCCAATGGCCTGAACCCGATCCGCCGGCCGCAGGATCTGAGCCGCCATATCCTGATCCATTCGGAAATCAACATCGTCGGCTGGCGCGACTGGGCCCGCCGGCATCGCGGCGTACAACTGGACATGGAGCGCGGTCTGCGCTTCGACCGCTCCTTCATGGCGATCAACGCCGCGGTGAACGGGATGGGGGTTTGCCTGGACAGCCTGCTGCTCGCCCGGCGGGAACTGGACTCGGGCAGGCTGGTGATTCCGTTCCCGCCCCGGCCGCTCAAGGCGCAGGGGCACGGCTTCGTGACCTTGAAGTCGTCCTTCGACCTGCCGAAGGTCCGGCTCTTCCGCGACTGGCTGTTCGACGAGTTGGAATCCTGCCGCCAGTGGGAGGAGCGCTGCCTCGCGTCCCTGCAAGGGGCGGCAGCGCCGCGTTAAGGGCGTGGGGCCGCCGTCGTTCCCCGGCGGATCAGGGTCGGCACCAGCGGCGGCAGAGCGGAAGGCCGGCTCCCCTCCAGGCAGGCGAGCAGATAGTCGGCGGCGCGCCGGCCGATCTCGTGATTGTCGACGTGCATGGTGGTCAGCGGCGGGTCGAGCTGGCGGCTGATGGCGATGTCGTCAAAGCCGGTGATGCTGATGTCATGCGGCACCGACAGCCCCATCGCCCGCGCCTCCAGCAGGGCGCCGAGGGCGAGGTAGTCGTTGCCGCAGATCACCGCGGTCGGCGGCGGATCGGTCGCCAGCATGGCGCGCACGCTCTGCCGGCCGAAATCGATGCTCCATTCCCCTTCGCACAGATGCTGCGGGCGGATGCCGAGGCCGCGTTCGGCCAGCGCCTCGCGCACCCCGTCCAGGCGGGCGGCGACACGGTCGTTGCCGGCGGTCGGCTGGATGATCACCCCGATGGTTTCGTGGCCGAGGTCGAGCAGATGGCGGGCGATGCTGTGGAAGGCCTGCCGGTTGTCGAAGCCGATGCAGGGATGCGGGCTGTCCGGCCGGTGGCTGTAGGTGACGACATAGGGAATGTGCCGGGCCTGGATGCTGGCGAACAGGTCGGTCCGGTGCGCCTCGCCGACGATGGCCAGCGCCTCCACCCCGCGGGCCAGCATCGCCTGGACGTCGTGCGCCGCCTGATCCTGGTCGTAATTGAAGCAGCTCAGCAGCAGCGTGATGCCGCGGTCGGCGAAGGCGGCCTGCATCGCCCCGACCTGGGCGGCGAACACCTCGTTGTCGAGGGTGGGGATCACCGCGCCGACGATGGAGGTGCGGCGGCGGGCCAGCGCGCTGCCGGCGGCATGCGGCATCCAGCCCATCGACTTGGCGGTTGTCAGCACGCGTTCGCGGATCGCCGGGGCGACCTTTTCCGGATTGTTGAAGACGCGCGAAACGGTGGCGATCGACACCTCCGCCGCTGCGGCGACATCCACGGCACGGGGCGCACGCGGTTTACCGGACGCACGGGGCGCAGGTCCGGGCTTCGGATCGCGCTCTGACATCGCCGGCATCTCCATAAGGTTGTGCGGAACCGCTTCGTTGAAAGCGGTTACATATCTCCCAGGCCACGTCAAGTTTGTTGTTGCATCAGTCCGTGACGCGATCTATGTAAGCGCTTACATCAATGGCGCCGGCCCTGTGACGCGCTCACTCTCCCGGCCCGTTTTTCCATGGCAACCCGCGAAGGCCCGCCGACGAACGGGCCGCATCAGGAGGAATGGTATGCGCAACGGTCTTCAGGCAGTTCTGGCGAGCGCCGTCACGGCAGGCATGCTGCTGTTCAGCGGCATGGGCAATGCGGCGGAGATCGGCGCGCACACCATGAAGCTGGCGAGCGCCGGTGCCGACGGGTCGCCGCTGGCGCTGGGCATGGCGAAGTTCGCCGAGATCGTGAAGGAGAAGAGCGGCGGCAAGATCAAGGTCCAGCTCTTCACCAACGGCGTGCTGGGCGGCGACGTGCAGATGATCTCCGCGCTCCAGGGCGGCATCGTCGAGATGACGGTGCTGAATGCCGGGCTGCTGTCGAGCCTGGACGACAATTTCGTCATGGTCGACCTGCCGTTCCAGTTCGACTCGCCGAAGGTTGCCGACGCCGTGATGGACGGCCCGGTCGGCAAGACCCTGCTGGACAAGCTGTCGGCCAAGGGGCTGGTCGGTCTCGGCTATTGGGAGCTCGGCTTCCGCCAGCTGACCAACAGCCGCCGTCCGATCGCCACCGTCGAGGACATCGCCGGCCTGAAGATCCGCGTCGTGCAGTCGCCGATCTACATCGACCTGTTCAACACGCTGGGCGCCAACGCCGTGCCGCTGCCCTTCCCGGAGGTCTACACCGCGCTTGAGAGCAAGACGGTCGACGGCCAGGAGAACCCGGCCCCCAGCATCCTGACCGCCAAGCTGAACGAGGTGCAGAAGTACCTGACGCTCAGCAACCACATGTACAACCCGCAGGCTGTGCTGGTCGGCGCCAAGTTCTGGGCCAAGCTGAACGAGGACGAGCGCAAGCTGATCCAGGACGCCACGCTGGAGGCCCGCGATTACGAGCGCCGCGTCTCGCGCGAGCAGGCGAGCAAGGCCGTGGACGAGCTGAAGGCCAAGGGCATGACCGTCACCGAGCTGGCCCCGGCGGAAGTCGAGAAGTTCCGCGCCAAGATCCGCCCGGTGGTCGAGAAGTTCTCGCAGAAGGTCGATCCCGCCCTGATGGCGCAGGCCCAGGCCGAGATCGCCAAGGCGCGCGCCGCCCAGTGACGGTGCGGTAAGGCAGCGGAGCAGAGCCATGATCGTCGTCTTCGGATCCATCAACCTCGACATGATCTTCGCCATGGAGGATCTGCCCCTTGCCGGGCAGACCCTGCTGGCGCGGTCGCTGGATTTGCATCCCGGCGGCAAGGGGGCCAACCAGGCCGTCGCCGCCGCCCGCGACGGCGCCGCGGTGACCATGGTCGGGGCCGTCGGCGGCGACGGGCTGAAGGAAACCGCGTTGAGCGGTCTGCGCGGCGCCGGTGTCGATCTGTCCCGCGTTGCGGTGACAGACCGGGCGACCGGCACCGCCGCCGTCTGCACCGACGCGGCGGGCCGCAACCAGATCGTCGTCGCCGGCGGGGCCAACCTCCAGGCGCGTACCGATCAGGTGGAGGACGCGCTTCTCTCGCCCGCCACCACTCTGATCGTGCAGATGGAGTCCGATCCCGGCGAGACCGCGGCGCTGATCCTGCGCGCCCGCCGGCTCGGCGCACGGGTGATCCTGAATCTCGCTCCGGCGGCGCCGCTGCCACGGCCCGTGCTGAAGTCCGTCGACATCCTGGTGGTGAACGAGGATGAGGCGGAATGGCTCGGCAGCCATCTCGGCTGTGCCGGCGACGCGCCGTCGCTCTGCGCCGTGCTGGGCGGCACGGTGATCCGCACTCTGGGCGGCGACGGCGTCGAATGGTCGGCGGTGGACGGCAGCGGCCGGCAGCCGGCTCCCGCCGTCGCGGTGCGCGACACCACCGGGGCCGGCGATTGCTTCGTCGGCGTGCTGGCGGCCGAACTGGACCTCGGCCGGCCGCTTGCCGCCGCCATCCGCCGCGCCGCCTGTGCCGCCTCGCTGTCCTGCACGCGGGCCGGCGGTCAGGCCAGCCTGCCGGCAGCGGCGGAAACCGACAGAGCACTCGGCGGGCTGGCGGTCGCCTGACAGGCCACGAGCTTCGGTTTCGTGCTCCATTCCCTTGCTTTCGCATTCCCTCCCGATTGGAAGTCTTCCCATGGCGCAGCGCATTGACGGCATCATCCCGGTGATGCTGACCCCCTTCACCGATGCCGGCGAGATCGATTATCCGGGGCTGACCCGCCTGATCGAGTGGTATCTGGCCAACGGCGCCGACGCCCTGTTCGCCGTCTGCCAGTCCAGCGAGATGCAGTTCCTGTCTCTGGCCGAGCGGGTGGATCTGGCGAAATTCGTCGTCGCCGCCGTCGCCGGCCGGGTGCCGGTGGTGGTGTCGGGCCATATCAGCGACGACCTCGACGCCCAGGTCGAGGAACTGACGGCGATGGCCGCCACCGGTGGCGACGCGCTGGTTCTGGTGACCAACCACCTCGACCCGAAGAACGAGGGAACCGAGGCGTTCCGCCGTCACCTGTCCCATCTGCTGGAGCGGCTGCCGAGCGACATTCCGCTGGGCCTCTACGAGTGCCCGGCGCCCTACCGCCGGCTGCTGAGCGACGAGGAACTGCGGCTGTGCATCGACAGCGGCCGCTTCGTCCTGCTGAAGGACGTCAGCTGCGATCTGCCGACGGTCGAGCGCCGGCTGAAGATCGCCGAGGGCTCCGGCCTCGCCATCATCAACGCCAACGCCGCCATCGCGCGCGACGCCATGCGGGCCGGGTCGCCGGGCTTCACCGGCGTTTTCACCAACATCCACCCCGACCTCTACCGCTGGATGCGGCTGCATGGCGACCGCCATCCCGAGCTGGCGGTCGAGCTGGCGACCTTCCTGGTGGTGGCCGCGGTGTCGGAAAGCCTGGGCTATCCGGCCTTCGCCAAGATGTACCACCAGCGCCTCGGCACCTTCGGGTCGATCCGCTGCCGGGTGATCCAGTATGACGTGCGCGAACGCTTCTGGGCGCTCGACGCGGTGCTCGATAAGGTGGTCGTCGGCACCGACGCCTTCCGCGCCAAAATCGCGGCCCTGCCGGCCGAATGACCTGACGGGGTCCTGAACGAAAAGAGTTTAAAGGGAGGAACGGATGGGCCGCTTCATCGACGGGTATGTCTTCGTTCTGAAGGTCGCGATCGTGGCCTGTCTGGCCGGCATGCTGGTGCTGGTGTTCGGCAACGTGGTGCTGCGCTACGGCTTCAACAGCGGCATCACGGTGTCGGAGGAGCTGTCGCGGCTTCTCTTCGTCTGGATGACCTTCATGGGCGCGGTGGTGGCGTTGCACAAGCATGGCCATCTCGGCATGGACACCATGGTCGCCCTCCTGCCCAGGACGGGGCGGCTGGTCTGCTTCTGCCTCAGCCATCTGCTGATGATCTACGCGACCGGGCTGCTGCTCGGCGGCAGCTGGGACCAGACCTTGATCAACCTGTCGGTGACGGCGCCGGCCACCGGCCTGTCGATGGGGTTCTTCTATGGCTCCGGCGTTGTGTTCGGCGTCCTGGCGCTGATGATCCTGGCCTTCAACCTCCTCCGCGCGCTCACCGGCCGCCTCAAGGACGGCGAGCTGATCACGGTGACGGAGTCCGAGGAAACGGTCGACGCCACCCATGCGCCCACCGGCCGGCACGCTTGATTCCCAGATAGCCCGAGCGGCAAGGAGTTCCTTCCATGACCGTCACCGTCTTCCTCGGCTCGCTGCTGGGGGCCATGGCCATCGGCACGCCGATCGCCTTCGCGCTGCTGCTGTGCGGCGTGGCGCTGATGTTCCATATGGACCTGTTCGACGCCCAGATCGTCGCCCAGAACGTCGTCAACGGCGCCGACAGCTTCCCGTTGGTCGCCGTGCCCTTCTTCATGCTGGCGGGCGAGGTGATGAATGCCGGCGGCCTGTCGCGACGCATCGTCGCCGTGGCGATGGCGCTGGTCGGCCATATCCGCGGCGGGCTCGGCTATGTCGCCATTCTCGCCTCCTGCATCCTCGCCAGCCTGTCCGGGTCGGCGGTGGCCGATGCCGCCGCCCTGTCGGCCCTGCTGGTTCCGATGATGGTGCGGGCCGGCCATGACAAGGCGCGCTCCTGCGGGCTGATCGCCGCCGGTGGCATCATCGCGCCGATCATCCCGCCCAGCATCGGCTTCATCCTATTCGGCGTCGCCGCCAACGTGTCGATCACCAAGCTGTTCCTGGCCGGCATCTTTCCGGGCCTGATGCTGGGCCTGGGGCTGGTCGCCGCCTGGTGGCTGGTGGTCCGTCACGAGAATCTGGCCCCGCCGCCGCGCGCGACGAAGGGCGAGGTCGCCGTGGCGGTCAAGGACGGCTTCTGGGCGCTGATGCTGCCGGGCATCATCATCTTCGGCCTGAAGTTCGGCATCTTCACGCCCACCGAGGCGGCGGTGGTGGCGGCGGTCTACGCGCTGTTCGTCGCCGTGGTGGTCTATCGCGAGCTGAAGCCGTCGCAGCTGTTCGACCTGTTCGCTTCGGCGGCCACCACCACCGCGGTGGTGATGTTCCTGGTCGCCGCCGCCATGGTGTCGGCCTGGATGATCACCATCGCCAACCTGCCGGCCCAGGTCGGCGACATGCTGGAACCCTTCATGGGCAGCCCGACCCTGCTGATGGCCGCCATCATGGTGCTGGTGGTGATCGTCGGGACGGCGATGGACATGACGCCGACCATCCTGATCCTGACCCCGGTCCTGATGCCGGTGATCAAGCAGGCCGGCATTGATCCCGTCTATTTCGGCGTGCTGTTCATCATCAACAACGCCATCGGCCTGATCACGCCGCCGGTCGGCACCGTGCTGAACGTGGTGGCCGGCGTGGCGAAACTGAACATGGGCGCCCTGATGCGCGGGGTCTGGCCCTTCCTGCTGGCGCAGCTGCTGGTCCTGGCCCTGCTGGTGCTGTTCCCGTCGCTGGTGATGGTCCCAGCCCGCTGGTTCGCGGGCTGAGCCGATCCCCTACAGGGAGCTACCGGCCACCGGTTCGGCAGCTTTTCCTGCACCCAGCAGAATGCCCAGGCGCCCCGCGGCACCGGTGATGTGATCGGACATCGCCTGCGCCGCGCGGGCGCCGTCGCGCGTCTGCAACGCTCTTAAAATCCGTTCGTGCTCCTCCAGCGTTTCCCAGATGCGATCCTCTTGGGCGAAGGGAAGCGTCTGGATTTCCGTGACCACCGCGTCGACCGTGCGGAACAGGTCCAAGACCATGCGGTTGCCGCAGCCTTCGACGATCAGGTGATGGAATTTGCTGTCCTCCACCCCGGCCTGGGCGAAGTCATGCGCCTCGAAGGCGGTGCGCATCCGCACCAGCGTGCTGGCCAGCGTGTCGAGTGCTGTGCCGGGCAGGGCGATGGCGGCGAGCTGGGCGGCGTGGGGCTCCAACGCCAGACGCGCCTCGTAGACCTCGCGGGGCGAATAGAGGTCGGCGAAGCGCCAGGCGGCGACCGGGTCCGGCGGCTTTCCATCGGTGAGGAAGACGCCGCGCCCCACCTCGATCCGGATCAGGCCGAGGGTTTCCAGCGCCGACAGCGCCTCGCGCAACGATGCCCGGCTGATGCTCAGCCTCTCGGCAAGCTCGCGCTGGGGCGGAAGCTGATCGCCCGGACGCAGTCCCTGTTCGTCGATGATCCGACGGATCTTCTCGACCGCCGCCTGTGGCACCAACAGCCGTCCACGCATCCTGCCGTTCCCTGTCTGTCGTTGCTCTTGCCGGGGTGCCCCACGCGACGCCTTGACAATAGCCCAGAAAGGGCGTGCAATCCAACTGGTCAGACCGGTATGGCCTCTCAGACCAAAGAAAACGACAAAACCGGCTTTCAGGGATTCGCGTCAGGCATTCACCCACCCATGCAGGGAGACGCAGGTACAGCCATGCGCAGACAGATTCTTAAATTCGCTCTCTTCGCCGCGGCCTCCGCCACCGTCTGGGGCGGCTTCGCACCGGCCCATGCAGCCGACCTCGCCGTCGGCGCCAACATCGGCAACGTCCCGTGGGAGTTCCAGGACGCGACCGGCAAGTTCGTCGGCTTCGAGATCGATGTGGTCAACGAGGCGGCCAAGCGCCTGGACAAGACCGTGGAGATCGTCAACATCCCCTTCAACGGCCTGTTCTCCGCCGTCCAGTCGGGCCGGATCGCCATGGCGATCTCGTCGATCACCATCACCGACAAGCGGCTGGAGTCGGTCTCCTTCGCCCAGCCCTACTATGACAGCGACCAGTCGCTGACCGTGCGGGCGAACACCCCGCTCAAGAGCGTCGATGACCTGAAGGGCAAGTCGCTCGGCGTCGATACCGGCTCGACCGGCGACATGTGGGCCAACCAGAATCAGGCCAAATACAGTTTCGGCGATATCCGCCGCTACGAGGGGCTCCAGCCGGCGATGCTCGACCTCGGGGCCGGGCGCCTGGACGGCTACATCAGCGACATCCCGGCCTTGCTCTACTACACCAAGGACAAGCCGCAGTTCAAAGTGGTCCAGCGCATTCCGACCGGCGAGCGCTATTCCGTGATGTTGGCCAAGGACAGCCCGCTGCTGCCCGCCGTCAACGACCAGATCACCGCGATGAAGAAGGACGGCACCCTGGCCGCCCTGCACGAGAAGTGGTTCGGCGTGAAGCCCGACGCCGACGGCAGCACCGTCAAGGTTCTCGACATCCCGAAGAAGTCCTGAGCGCGGACCGTCTCCCCGCCATTGGACACCCCGTCATCGGATCCCATGGCCGGGCACACGGCGCCTGAGTTGCGCGTGCCCGGCCCATGCCTGGACATTCCCTCATGGACTTGATCGACACCTTCTTCAACGGAAGGGTGCTGTGGGATGCGCTGCCGCTCCTGCTGATGGGGCTGGGCACCACGCTGTCGCTGGGGATCCTCAGCATCGTGCTCGGCCTGATCGGCGGCCTGGCCCTCGCTCTTCTGCGTCTCTACGGCCCGCCGGCCCTGAGCGGACTGTGGGTGTTCTACATCGACCTGTTCCGCGCCATTCCCATCCTGGTGCTTCTGGTCATCGTCTATTACGCCCTGCCGTTCGTCGGCATTCGGCTTTCCCCCTTCGCATCCGCCACCACCGCCCTGTCGCTGGTCAGCGCCGCCTACAGCGCGGAAATCCTGCGGGCCGGCATCCAGGCGATCCCCCGCGGCCAGTTCGAGGCCAGCCAGGCGCTTGGCCTGTCCTACTGGAGCATGATGGGTGACATCGTCCTGCCGCAGGCCGTCCGCATCGTCATTCCGCCGATGACCAGCAACTGCATCAACGTGATGAAGGACACCGCGCTTGCCTCCGTCGTCGCGATGCCGGACCTGCTGAAGCAGGCGACCCAGGCCCAGGCGCTGGCGGCGAACCCGACGCCGCTGATCGGCGCCGCCGCGCTGTATGTGCTGCTGCTCCTGCCGATGGTGCGCGCCGTGGGAACGCTGGAACGACACTTCGCCAGGGAGCGCCGCTGACATGCAGATCAACGATATCCAAGCGGGGGAAGCGGGCAGGGCGCCATCCGCCGCCCGTCCGATCATCGCCATCCGCGACCTGCGCAAGATGTATGGCAGCTTCTGCGCCCTGTCCGGCATCAATCTCGATGTCGCGGAGGGCGAGGTGGTCGTTCTGCTCGGCCCGTCGGGGTCGGGGAAATCGACCCTGATCCGCTGCATCAACCTGCTGGAGACCTACGATTCCGGAACCGTGACGGTGGACAATGTCGCCGTCCGGCCCGGCCCCAATCTGGCGGCCGTCCGCAGCGAGGTCGGGATGGTGTTCCAGAGCTTCAACCTGTTCCCCCACATGACCGTGCTGCGCAACGTCGCGCTGGCGCCGATCCGGGTGCGCAAGCTGGCACCGAATGCCGCCGAGGAGCGGGCGATGGAGCTGCTGACCCGCGTCGGCATCGCCGAACAGGCCGGCAAGTTCCCCGGCCAGCTGTCGGGCGGCCAGCAGCAGCGCGTCGCCATCGCACGCGCGCTGGCGATGGAACCGAAAATCCTGCTGTTCGACGAGCCGACCTCGGCGCTCGACCCGGAGATGGTCGGCGAGGTGCTGGACGTCATGCAGTCGCTGGCCCGTACCGGTGTCACCATGGTGGTGGTCACCCACGAGATGGGCTTCGCCCGCCGCGTGGCCGACCGCGTCATCTTCATGGAGCGCGGCCAGATCGTCGAGGAGGCGAAGCCGGAAGCCTTCTTCTCCGCACCCAGGGAGGAGCGCGCCCGCGCCTTCCTGCAAGCGGTCCTGAACCATTGAGCGCCGCCCGGATCATCCCGGCGATGCCGCTGACCGGCGACGCCTTCGCCCCGTTCGGGACGGTGCTTTCCGCCGGCATGGGCAGGTCGTCCCTGGTCAATGACGGGCGCGGCATCCGCTACGACGCCGAGCATGGCCTTGGATTCGCCGGTGAGCCGCTGCCGCCGGTGCTGGCGCTCTACCGTATAACGCCTTCGCAGATGCCCTTCGCCGTGACGGCGATGGAGCAGCATCCGCTTAGCAGCCAGACCTTCGTCCCCATGACCGGCGGGCGTTTCCTGGTGGTGGCCGCCCTCGCCGACGATGGGGGCGAGCCGGATCCGGAGACCGCCCGCGCCTTCGTCGCCGGTCCCGATCAGGCGATCACCTATGCGGGAGGGGTCTGGCACTGTCCGCTTGTGGCTCTCGACGAGACCGCCGACTTCGCCATGATGATGTGGCGCGCCCCCGATCCCAACGCCGACTGCCGCATCGTCTCCCTGTCCGTGCCGCTGCTGGTCGCCGACCACGCCGCGGCGATCTGACCGAAGGAACCGAACCCGTGTCGAACGTGACGACCTCCCCGCTCGATCTGTCCTTTGTCCGCGCGCAGTTCCCGGCGCTCGCCGGCGACTGGATTTTCATGGACAATGCCGGGGGTTCCCAGACCCTGACGCGCGTCGCCGACCGCATCCGGGATTATCTGCTGACCAGCAACGTGCAGCTGGGGGCCAGCTATGCCGTGTCGCGCAAGTCCGGCGCGCGGGTCGCCGACGCCCATGCCGACATCGCCGAGCTGATCGGCGCCGCCCGGCCGGACGAGGTGGTCATGGGCGGGAGCACCACGGCCCTGCTCTACACCCTGTCGGCGGCGATGGCCGACCAGATCCGGCCCGGCGACGAGATCGTCGTCACCAACTGCGACCACGAGGCCAACATCGGTCCCTGGCGCAAGCTGGAAGAGAAGGGCGCCGTGATCCGGACCTGGGCGGTCCGCCCCGACAGCCTGGAACTGGCGCTGGACGATCTGGAACCGCTGCTGAACGGTCGCACGCGGCTCGTCTGCGTCACCCATGCCTCGAACATCCTCGGCACCATCAATCCGGTGGCCGACATCGCCCGGCTGGTGCACCGGCACGGCGCCAAGCTGCTGGTCGATGCCGTCGCCTATGCCCCGCACCGCGCGGTGGATGTGGCCGGCTGGGATGTCGATTATTATGTCTTCAGCTTCTACAAGGTCTACGGTCCCCATTTCGCCGTTCTCTACGGCAAGCACGAGCATCTGGCGGCGCTGCCCAGCCTCAACCATTACTTCATCGACCGTTCGGTGATCCCCTACAAGCTCCAGCCCGGCAATGTGAATTACGAACTCGCCGTCGGCTGCACCGGCATCGTCGATTACCTTGCCGAGCTGGGTGAGCGCTGCGGCGCCACAGGACCGCGCCGGGCCAGGATCGAGGCTGCCTTCGACGCCATCGCCGCCCATGAGGAGGCGCTTGCCGAACGGCTGCTTGCCTATCTGCGCGGACGCAACGATGTGAAGGTCATCGGCCATTCCGCGGCCGACCGCTCCCTGCGGGTCCCGACCATCAGCTTCGTGGTCGACGGATACCGGTCGGACGAGGTGGTGAGCGCGGTCGATGCGTCGATGATCGGTATCCGCTTCGGCGATTTCTATGCCAAGCGCCTGGTCGAGACGCTGGGGCTGGCTGCGGTCAACGGCGTGATCCGCGTGTCCCTGGTCCATTACAACACGCTGGACGAGGTCGACCGTCTCATCGAAGCCCTCGGCAGTGCCATGCCGCAGCGGTGAGTGCCGGGACGACCCGAGGATGACCGACCGATCACATCTGGAACAGGATCAGGCACATGGCTGAGTTCGATCTGGTGGTGCGCAACGGCACGGTGGTCACGGCCGCCGATGTCAGCCGCTGCGACATTGGCATCAAGGACGGCCGCATCGTGGCGCTGGCCGAACGGCTCGACACCTCCGGACAGGTCCTCGACGCTTCCGGCAGGCTGGTGATGCCGGGCGGCATCGACAGCCACGTCCACATCGCGCAGGACGGCGACGACGGCACGATCATGGCCGACGATTTCCGCAGCGGCACGCTGTCCGCGGCTTTCGGCGGCAACACGACGGTCATCCCCTTCGCATTGCAGCCAAAGGGCCATTCGCTGCGCGCCGCCGTGCAGACCTATCACGAGCGGGCGGAAGGCCAGTGCCTGACCGACTATTCCTTCCACCTCATCATCTCCGACCCCACCGAGCAGGTGCTGGGGCAGGAACTGCCGGCGCTGGTGCAGGACGGCTACACCTCGTTCAAGGTGTTCATGACCTATGACGACCTGAAGCTGAACGACCGCGAGCTGCTGGAGGTGTTCGACGTCGCCCGGCGCGAGAAGGCGCTGGTGATGGTCCATGCCGAAGGCTATGACGCCATCAAGTTCCTGACCGAGCGGCTGGAGCGCGCCGGCCGCACCGATCCCTATTACCACGCCGAATCCCGTCCGATCCCGGTGGAGCGGGAGGCGACCCATCGCGCCATCTCCTTCGCCGAGATCGTCGACGTGCCGATCATGATCGTCCACGTCTCGTCCGCCGACGCCATCGAGCAGATCCGCTGGGCGCAGAGCCGCGGCCTCAAGGTCTATGCCGAAACCTGCACCCAGTATCTGACCCTGACGGCCGACGACCTGAAGGGGTTGAAAATGGAGGGCGCCAAATACGTCTGCAGCCCGCCGCCGCGCGACAAGGAAAGCCAGGACGCCTGCTGGACCGGCCTGCAATCGGGGCTGTTCTCGGTCTTCTCCTCCGACCACTGCCCCTTCCGATTCGACAGCCCCGCCGGCAAGAAGAAGCAGGGCGAGCGGACGGCCTTCAAATGGGTCCCCAACGGCATCCCCGGCGTCGAGGTCCGGCTGCCGATCCTGTTCTCCGAAGGGGTGGGGAAGGGGCGGATTTCCTTGCAGGAATTCGTCGCCCTGACATCGACCAACCATGCCCGGATGTACGGCCTCGCCCCGCGCAAGGGCAGCATCGCCATCGGGGCGGACGCCGACCTCGTGCTGTGGAATCCCGACCGCAAGGTGACGATCACCCAGGATCTGATGCACCATGGGGCCGACTACACGCCCTATGAAGGGATGGAGGTGACGGGCTGGCCCGAAACCGTCCTGCTGCGCGGCACCGTCATCATCGACAAGGGCGTGCAGACCGGCAAGGCGGGCGATGGCCGGTTCCTGCACCGGTCGATCTCGCCCTTCGCGGCGCCGCGCGGCCGCCGCCCGACGCAATACGACTGAGCGGAGCGCGTGATCAGAGGCGGAGTTGGCGGGGGCGGCCGGCGAGGTAGCCGAAGACGCCCGCCACCACCGCGATCACGACGAAGAGCAGGGCGGAGGCGTGCCAGTCGCCGCTCCAGCCATGCAGCAGCCCGACCAGAAACGGGCCGCCCGACGCCAGCGTGTAGCCGACGCTCTGCGACATGCCCGACAGGTGCGACGCGATGCGGCTGTCGGGCGAGCGCAGCACGATCAGGGTCAGCGCCACGGCGAAGGCCCCGCCCTGGCCGATGCCAAGGATCGCCGCCCACAGCGCGATGGTCCAGAGCGGAGCGTAGAGACAGCCGACCATGCCGACGAGGCTGCAACCGAGCATCGAGACGGCGGCGAGGCTCTGGCTCGGGGTCCGCGTCGCCAGCATGGGCGCGACCAGCGCCGCCACCACCTGGACCATCACCGATCCGGACACGATCAGTCCGGCCGTCGTCGGGTCGAACCCGCGGTCGCGCAGCATCGGCGCCATCCAGCCGAGCACGATGTAGGCCAAAGCCGATTGCAGCCCCATGAACAGGGTGATCTGCCATGCCAGGCGGTTGCTCCACAAGCCGCGCACCGACGCGGTGGCGGGGCCGGCTTCGCTCTGGCGTCCGCGGGTCAGTGGCAGCCAGGCCACTGCCGCCACCACCGCCGGCACCGCCCAAAAGGCCAGGGCGCCGGTCCATTGCCCGAGCGCCTTCTCCAGCGGCACCGTCGCCCCCGCGGCAATCGCCGCCCCGGCGCAGAGCGCCATGGTGTAGACCCCCATCATCAGGCTGATCTTGCGGGGGAAGTCGCGCTTCACGACGGCGGGCAGCAGCACGCCGATGATGCCGATCCCCGCACCCGCCAGCGTCGCCCCGGCGAACAGCGCGGCGAAAGTGCCGACCCCGCGCAGCGCGACGCCGAACCCCAGGACCAGCAGCGTGAAGAAAATCGTCCGCTCCGTGCCGAAGCGCTGGGCCAGACGCGGGGCGATCACCCCGAACAGGCCGAGGCAAAGCACGGGCGAGGTCGTCAGCAGCCCGGCCTGCCCGGAACTCAGGCCGGCATCGCGCACCACATCGCCCATCACCGGCGCAAGGCTCGACAGCGCCGGCCGCAGGTTCAGCGCCACCAGCACGAGGGTGACGGCGACCAGCAGCGGGTGGTGCAGCGCCGGAGTCTCCGTCCGGATTTTGTCCGTCCGATGAGGTTCGGGCCGGGTGGCCGCCGGGCCGCCGCTGGATGACTCGGCGGATCGGCCGGCGGCGCTTTCGATGGTCATGAACAGCCTGGACGGTTTTGTTGGCGGGGCCAAGCAATCGACCATCGGTTGCCCGCAGGGTCAACCCGCCCCCGCTGCAACCCACCCCAGCGGCCACGGGGAGCCGTCACGGGCGGCAAGAAAACAGCGGATCCGGTGCAGGCGTTCAGGGGTCAGAGGCACTCGCTCAGCGCAACCGCATTGCGCACGCTTCGGACGACCTCGGCAACTCTGTCCGGGTCGATAGCGTCGCGCCGAGCGCCGCCCTGGCAAAGCGCGCCGCGGAAGCCGAGGATCGATGGACGGAGCGCTGCCAGCGCGCCGATGTCGGCAAGCCTCAGCGACCCTGCCAGCCCGGCCAGCAACCCGGCCTCGCGCACCTGCCCGATGAAGGCGGCCAGCGCGTCGGCCGACAGATGATCGCGCAGGGTGCGGCCATCCTTCAGGCCGGTGTCCAGCATCACACCGATAAAGCCGGCATCGGTCATGGCGCGGACCAGTTCGGGGGTGGGGGCGGTAAGGTCGGCCAGGATGACGCCGACCAAGGCGGCGGCGCCGCGCGCCTCGGCGGATGCGGCGATGCAGGCGTGCGGATCGCCTCCGGCGGCGATCCCGATCTTCACGATGTCGACACCCGTGGCCGCCGTCCGGGAAACCGCCGCCGTCATGATCGCCGGGTCCATCGGCAGATCGCCGATGGTGGCGCTGACCGGCCTGCGTCCATCGACCGTCCGCAGGCAGGCGTCGATGATGTTGGCCGGCAGCGCACCCAGGGCGCCGTCGTCCGGGTTCTTCAGATCGATCAGGTCGGCCCCGGCCGTCACGGCGATCCCGGCTTCCACCGGATTGGTCACGCTGGCGAGCATGCGGATCATGAGGACACCTGTTGTTTTGCCATATCGTCCGCGGCGAGACTTTCGGAGCGGAAAGCCGCCACGCGGTCGGACAGCCAGCCCCAGGCCTCCCGCTCGCGCTCTCCGGCGGTCTTCTCGACGGCGATGGCAAGGTAGGCCATTTCCCGCTCCACCTTCTCCCACGGCAGCATGTGCAGCCGGCTGCATAGGATCGCCGCCTCGATCACGGCGGCGGCGGCACGGTTGTGGCCCTCGAAGGGCCGATGCGCCTCCCGATGGACGGTCCGGCAATGGAAGCGCGGGCGCACCGGGTCGGTCTCGACCCGGATCACCTCCACCTCCCAGTGGGCGAGGCTGTCGGCCAGACGCACCCCGGCGATGGCGGTTGCCGGGACCAGCGGCCAGTCCCGCCGCCCGGTCAGGCAGCCGGCGAACAGGCGTGCATCGTCGGTGAAGTTGATCACGGCCCGGCCTGTGGCCTCCAGCGCATTGAGCGTGACGGAGGGGCGGAAAGGGGCGATCACCAGAACGTCCGCCGTCCGCGTCACCCCGAAGGGGGCGATGTGCGGCGTCCCGTCGGCGCCCAGCGTGGTGACGATGGTTTCGAGGATCATGATGCCTTTCCGCAGGCCCGCCGCCGCTCCTGCAAGGTCGTGCCCGCCGCCTTGAAGCCGTGGGGGTCGCTGCCTGCCTCCGCTTCCGGCGCTTCCTCCACCGTGCAGCCCCAGGCGAGATCCTCGTCCTGGACGTAGCGCTTGCCGAGCTGCCAGGCGAGGAAGGCCTTCTGCAACTCCACCCCCATGTAGAAGGCGTGTCCGCCATCCTGCGCCAGCCCGAGCAGGGGATAGAGCTTGTAGGGATCGGTCGCGACATGGTGGCCGTCGCGGTTGTAGACATGGACCCCGTCCTCCGCCACCTCGATCCGGAAGGAAGGGTCGCGGATGTTGCGGGCGGTCTCCGCGATCTCGGCCGGGGTGCCGGCGTAGGGGCGGCGGTCGCGCAGGGCCATCAGCCCGTCGTCGATGCCCTTCGGCAGGCTGCCGCTTTCCGCGGCGGCATGCATGATCCGCCGCGCCCGGTCGGCCTCGCGTACCGCGGTGCGGGCATGCGGGCTGACCTGAAGGGTGAGGACGGCGCCGATCAACAGTTCCGACACCATGCCCATCAGCAGCGCCGTCGTGCCGGTGGTGTCGGCGTCGGTCAGTTCTGTCAGGTTGCCGATGCCCATCAGCATCCCGATGTCGGGATAGCGGCGGCGCAGGGCGTGATAGCGCACCACCGAGTCCGTGAAGCCGTAATGGATGGGGTCGAGCACCGGGTCGGCCAGGAAACGCCGCCCGTCGGCCCGCAGCCGGTCGACGGCGCGGCACAGCGACTCCAGGTCGCGCGGCTTGGCCGGAACCAGGATCGGCGTGGCCTCCGTCCGCTCCAGCACCCACAGCGTGTCCTCACTGAGGCTGAGCAGATAGGAGGCGCCGGCCGCCGCCCCGCGCAGCAGCTCGTCGGGGTCGGCGCTGTCGACGCTGACCGTATGGCCGGCGGCGACAAGGGCCGCGACCGCCGGCTCCAACCCCTCGAACCGCTCGCCCGGCTGGCAGCCGAGGTCGATGACATCGGCGCCATCGCGGCGCAGCCTCGCGGCGGTCTCCAGCAGATTGTCGACGGAACGGCGGGGCGCGTCGACGATCTCCGCGAAGATCGTCACCGCATGGCGGGACAGGTCGGCCTGCGCCGCCCGCCCGCCGAGATAGGCGGGGATGTCGCGCAACTCCTCCGGCCCGCGTTCGAAGGCGACGCCGAAATGAGCGGACAATGCCGCCAGATCGCAGCGCGTCCGGCCGGGCAGGATCACCCGCGCTGCCGGCGGCGGGGGCGGCAGGCGGCGCCTGATCAGCTCCTCGGTCATCAAGGCGGCGACGCTGACACCGATCTGCACCACGTCGAAGCGGAAGGGAGCGGGCGCCATACCGTCGAGCATCGCCCGCAGGCGCGGCTCCGCCAGCTTTCCGGTCACGAAGACGAGGTGGTCAGACATTGCAGGCGCGCCTTCAGCGCGGATTCGAGTTCGGGAACGGTTTCGACGACGGTGGTCGCCTCGAACCCGCGCAGCCGTTCGACATTCTCCAGATCGATGCGCCGGGGATAGACCGGCACCATGCCGTGCGGCGCCTCCGTCATCATTTCCGGCGCGGTGTCGCAGGCGAAGACGATGCAGGGCACCCGGCACTTGCCGGCCTGGGCGAAGGCGTTGGTCGGCAGCGTGTCGGAAATTCCCTGCACGCATTTGGCGACCGTGTTGGAGGTTGCCGGCCCCACCACCAGCGTGTGGTATTCGCCGAAATAGAACCGCCCGATCTGCGGGGCGCTGGCGGCCCGGTCGCGGAACAGGCGGGTGCCGGGAGGAAAATTGCCGTCGCGGCGGCGGTACATCCGCATCACCTCCTCGGCCGCCTTGCTGAGAAAGACGTCGAGCGGCGCCAGCCGCGCCATCAGGTCGAGCGTTTCCTTGATGTAGTGGCCCGACCCGGTCAGCGCCCAGGCCAGCCGCGGCGGTGCCGGCGGGGGAGCGATGCTGTTCATGCCCGCACGCTGGGCAGGGGCTCGACCTCAGGGCAGCGCAGCAGGGCACAGCCGGGAGCGGCGTGGCCTGCCAGCGCCTCCTCCATCAGGATGTGGTTGTCGCGATGGATGCACCAGCTTTCGCCGGCGAAACGGGCGCGCCAGAGCGGGAAGGCGGCATCGACCAGCCCGTCGCGGGCCAGCGACGCCGCGTCGGTCGCCGCACAGGGGCAGGGCCCCGACTTGACCAGCACCAGCGCCGCCGCGTCCAGCTCCACCGCCAGCCATGCCGCGAGGCTGTCGGAGGTGACCTCCCAGCTTTCGGCGATCTCGGGCTGGTCGAGCGCCATGGCCGACGGCAGCCACACCGCGGGCATCCGCGCCCGGATCAGCGACCGCAGCCGCTCGCGCGTCGCCGCCGTATGCAGGGTCGGGCAGATGCCGTGCAGCATCAGCCCGAACTGTTCCATCGCCAGCAGGGCCATGCGGTGGGCGAGCCGGTCGTCGAAGCGCCAGTTGTCCTGGGCGTCGCGCACGGCGTCGGCGAAGGGCCCGCCGCCCGGCACGATGACCACGGGATGGAGATGGCCGGGCCGGGCGATCAGATCCAGCCAGGTTCCCAGCCGATGCCAGTCGGACAGGCTGCCGCCGATCTTGATCACCCAGGGCCGCGCCGCTGGCGCTGGAGATCCATCCTCAGGCGATGCGTTGGCCGTCATCGGGTCAGATCCGCCGGTCTGCGATCACCAGCGGGCGGCGCGAGGCCGGCGGGGATTGGCCCGGCATCTGGTCGCGCGTCCGCTCCAGCCGGATGCCCGGCACCGCGACGCCGTCATAGATGTCCAGCTTCGCCACCGACACGCGGGCCGACTGCACCTGTTCGTGGCCAAGGCACATGCGGGCGATCTTTTCCGCCAGCATTTCGACAAGGTTGGTGTGCTCGTCCATCAGGATCCGCTTCAGCCCGGACAGCAGATCGTCATAGGAGAGCACATCGCCGATGTCGTCGGAGAATTGGACGCCGTCCTGGCGCACCTGCAGCAGCAGGTCGATGCGCACCCGCTGGGGCGCGTCACGCTCATAATCGAAGACGCCGATCCGGCAGGGCAGGACGACGTTTTCCAGGAACAGCTCGTAGAGGCCGGCGGGGATGGTGGACGGGCCGGGGCCGGCGGCGGTCAGGCCACGCGCGCATTGGGCGGAAAGAATCGCGTCTAGCATCGGTGCCGTCCTCCTGGCTGTTGTCCGGCGGGGCCGAGCGTGGATCTGGTGTCGGGCGGGCCGCATTTGTACCTTACCGACATCCGGAGGGCGGCATCTGTTGGAAAGCGACAGCAATCTGGCGATTTCCGCCGCCCCATGCCTGTTTCCCCCGATCCGGTCCCGCTTGACCTTCCGCCCGCCCGCTCGCGGCGTCAGGTCAGGCCGGCGAACTCATGTGCGGCGGCGAGCGGGCTGTGCCGCTGGCTCTGGCGGTCGCTGCGCGGTGCGATGCCGAAATGGTCGCGGTAGCATTTGCTGAAATGGGTGGCGGAGATGAAGCCGCAACTGATCGACACCTCCATCACCGACATGCGGGTCTGGCACAGCAGCTGTCGCGCCCGCTTCATCCGGAGGCCGAGATAGTATTTGGCCGGCGAGCAGTTCATGTATTTGCGGAACAGCCGTTCCAGATTGCGGCGGGATTGGCCGAGTTCCGCGGCAAGCGTCAGCAGGTCCAGCGGTTCCTCGATGTTGGCCTGCATCACCGCCACCGCGGCGTGGAGATCCTCGTGGTCCAGCACCGGATTGGCTTGCAGCTCCTCCTGCTGGCGGATGCTGCCGGCGCGGATCTTGGTGTGCAGAAGCTGTTCGGCGATGTCCATCGCCAGCTTCTCGCCATGGCGGGCGGCGATCAGGTGCAGCATCATGTCGGTGGCGGCGGTGCCGCCCGCGCAGGTGAAGCGGTTGCGGTCGATGGTGAACAGTTCGCCCGTCGCTTCGATCTCCGGGAAGGTTTCGGCGAAGCCGGCCATGTTCTCCCAGTGGATGGTGCAGCGATAGCCGTTCAGCAGGCCGGCCCGGGCCAGGATATGGCTGGCCGTGCACAGGGCGCCGAAGGCGATCCCCTGGGCGGCCGAACGCCGCATCCACGAGAACATCGCCCGATCCTCGTACCAGTGGCCGCCAATGCCGCTGCACACCATCACGGTGGACAGCGGCGGGCAGTCGGCGATGGTGTGGTCGACGCAGACGCCGATGCCGTTGCTGGCCCGCTGGACGCCGCCGGTCGGGGATAGCAGCACCCAGCGATACAACTCCTTTCCGCTGATGTGGTTGGCGAGGCGGAGAGGCTCAACCGCCGCGGTGAACGCGATCATGGAGAAATCGGGAACCAGGAGAAAACCGATGGTATCGGCCTGGGAAACGCCGGATTGCTGCTCGTTGCACTTCATGTCCCGTGCCCCTCTTCCGCTTTCCTGTTCGTATCGTGGGTCGCGAATGGTCGGCGAACACGCTGTTTGCCCGCGGCCTTGTTTGCAGTGGCGGCCGCGTTCGGATGGACGGGGGATCGATCCCTTTGCGCACCATCAAGTTTTTATGACAAGCAGCCTACGCAGGTCGGGGCCCTGCGACATTGAACAAAGCGGACATAATCCTTGAAGGAGAGCGACGTTGACCGAGTCTGGATTGTTTTTCATGCAAATCATCCGACGGTGCGAACAATAGCACCGTCCGGTGGAGCAACCACGCTCTCTCTATGAGGTAGCCCCTCTTGGCGTGAAGGGCCGCTGTCCGCTGACCCCTTGGCAGCAAGCCTTCACAGGCAGGCCAGCAACTCGCCGCGTCCGCCGAATCCGCGGTCGCCCAGCCAGCGCCGTGCCCGTCCGGTCAGGCCCCGGCAGGCGAGTGGCACGTCGTGCAGACCGGACAGGTGATTGTCCAGAAGCGAGAGGAAGGGCAGCCGGTTGAGACCGCAGTCAGCAAAGCCCGGCAGCGGATCGATCTCGCCGCGGAACAGGATGGTGCCGTTGCGCATGCCATGGCCGGCGAAGGCACCCGGCCTGCCGCCGATCACCAGGCTGCCGGCAGTCATGTGCAGGGCGGCGTAGGCGCCGGCATCGCCGCCGACGGCGATCAGCCCGCGGCGCATGCGCGTGCCGACGCGGTCGCCGCATGTGCCATGGACCAGGATCCGCCCGCCGGTCATCCCGGCCCGCTCGCCGGGGAGGGCACCGCCCAGCTCGTCGCCGGCATCGCCCCGGACGACCAGCTCGCCGCCGCGCATGGACGCCCCCGCCGCCAGCCCCGCCGACCCGTCCACCAGCAGCGAGCCGCCGCTCATGCCGGTGCCGGCGCGGTGGCCGACCGGTCCGGCAACCTGGATGGTGCCGCCGGCCAGTCCCGCCCCGACGAAATCGAGCCGTCCGTCTCCCTCCAGTTCCACGATGTCGCCCGGGCTGCCCGACAGGTCGAACAGGTCGCCCAACGCGACATGCCCCCGGCCGAGCCGCAGAGGCAAGGCGGCGATTTCCAGCAAGCTCAGTTCCGCAAGCCGGTGCGGCAGCAGGGGAGAGGCGTCGATGCGGCCGGTCAGCGGGCCTTTCAGACGGAAGCTCAGCACGCTCATGGCAACAGCTCGTAAAGGTGGAAATGGTGGCGGCCCAGCTTGCCGCCGTAATTGCCGGCGGTGACGCCCCAGATGCCGGACTCGCGACCGCGTTCGATCAGGCATTTCAGCCCGGCCGTGGTGGCCGCCGCGACATCGGCGGCGGTCAGCCCGTCGATGACGATCTCCAGCACCGATTCGACCTCGGCCGGCAGGCGGGAGCGGGGCAGGCCGCGCAGCGTCGGGCAATAGGCGTCGTTGGTGGAGGCCGGCATCCCCTTGTACTTCGCCCCGACCTTGGAACCGGAGCGGACCACCCCGCCGGGGAAGGGCAGCACCACATTGGGCACGGCGCGCATGGCGTCCGCCGCCGCTTCCGCCGCCTCCAGCGCCGCCATCCGGGCATCGGCGAGGATCAGCAGGTTGCCGCCGCCGACCGCGGGCACGCTCCAGCTCGATTCCTCGCACAGGAACTCGCAGTCCATCACCGGGATGCGCCAGTAGCGCCTGCCGCCGAGCAGTTTCGACATCTGCTGGCCGTCGCCGAAATAGCGCAGCTTCCGGCCCAGCGGGATCAAATCCTCCTGGGCGCCGCGCGGCACGCCGGCAAAACAGGCGGTGCCGGGACAGGTCAGGATGCACTGGCCGACGCGGGTCTCGACCTGCTTTCCCAGCACGCTGCGTCCGGTGGCGAAGAACAGCAGGGCCACGCCGGGGCGTCCGTCGGGGGTTTCCTCCGGCGCCAGTTCCCGCTCGATCCCGGCTTCACAGCCGCAGGCGATGACCGAGGTGGCGAAGCCGGTGGCGGCCATGCCAGCATGGCGCGCCCAGGCCGGCGTGTCGGCGGTCACGATCAGCCGGGTCGCCTTCATGTCGAAGGCCTCGGCATAGCTGTTCTCGATGTGGATGCCGTTCAGAAGCATGGGCCGGACGCCGTCAGGGTCGGAACGATGGACAGGCCGCCGCGGCCATGGTCGAGGATCTCGCCGTCCGCGATGCGGAAGTTGCCGAGCCGAACGGTCTGGTGATCCTCGAACCAGGGCTTCAGCCGCCGTTCGATGGCGGGGTCGAAGTCCGGCCGGACGACGATGGTGTCGCCCCAGCCTGTCGCGGTCAGTTCTCCGTTCCGTGCCACCGGCCGTCCTTTCTTGAACACCCAGGCAGGGGCTGCGAACATCGCCTCGCGGTCGGGCAGATCGTCATAGACCACCACGTCGGCGACAGCGCCGGGGCGCAGGTGGCCGCAGTCGCGCAGTCCCAGCACGCGGGCGGGGCCGGCACGGGTCATGATGGCGATCTCGTCGAGCGTGTATTCGCGTTCGATGGAGCCGAGCCGGCTGTGTGCCGCCACGTCGGGGTTGATTCGTGCGAGCTGCTCGGTGCGGAAGCTGCGGTCCATCAGCAGACGGATCAGATGCGGATAGCTGGTGAAGGGGCCGCCGTTCGGGTGGTCCGTGGTCAGATAGACCCGCCAGGGATCCTCGATCAGCAGGAACAGCTCCAGCCCGATGGCCCATTGCAGGGCGTTGACGAAGGCCTTGTCGCGGTAGCGGAACGGCACCAGCCCGCAGCCGCCATCGCATTCGATGTCGGTGCACACCCATTTGCGCGGGCTGGCGAGGTCGCTGTTGCGGAACTGCGACATGATGTCGGCCGACGCGGTGATGGTCTGGCCGAAGATGATCTGGCCGACATCGACCGAGATGTTCGGGCTGCGGTTCACCGCTTCGGCGATCTCGGCGGCGGCTGAGGAGAAGCGGCGGTCGCCCTCTGTCCCATAGCTGTGGAATTGCAGATGGGTCAGGTGGGCGGGCAACCCGTCGAGTGCGGCAATGGTGTCGCGCGTGACCGATTCGTTGCCGGGGATGCCCAGATTGTTGCAGTGGACGTGCAGCGGATGCGGCACCCCGAGGTCGGACAGCGCAGTCGCCAGCGTGGTCAGGATGCGGCGCGGCGTGATGCCGTAATGGGGATGCGCCTCGTCCAGATCCAGGCGGCGTTGGTTGAACTTGATGGCGCTGATGCCGCCGGGATTCACCACCTTGACGCCGACCGCCTGGGTGGCGTGCAGGATCCAGGCGACATAGTCGTTGACCTCCGACTGCGTCGCCCCGGCGGCAAGCCGTTCCAGAAGAAAGTCGTCGTTGCCGAGGACGGCGTAGCAGCCCTTGTCGATGATCGGGATGTCGGCCAGTTCCAGATGGGTGTGTCGCGCGTTGGAGGGCAGCATCGCCGGCTCGAAGGCCGCGGTGTAGCCCATCTCGGCATAGCGGTAGCCGGTGACGAAGCTGGATGGGGTGAACAGGCCACTGCCGGAGCGGCGCAGCCCGTCGGGGCCGCTGGCGTGCTCGCGATGCTCCTCCGGAAGAAGCAGGCGGGCGAGGTTCACCTTGCCGCCACCGATGTGGCTGTGGATGTCGATGGCGCCGGCCATGACGATGCGGCCGTCGAGGTCGATCACTTCCCCGATGCGGGCGTCCTGCGGAGGTGTCGCCGCGATGCGGCCGTCCTTCAGGTACAGGTCACGCAACCCGCCGCCGTCGGTGCTCACGGTCGGATCGTAGACGCGGCCGCCGCGCAGCAGGGTGTAGGCGTCAGACATGCGCTATCTCCCGAAGCGGGACTGGGGAGGCGGGCAGACGGCTGAGCAGGGCGCTCAGCACCGACGCGGCCGACGGAAGCGTCATGGCGGTCGTTCGCAAGCGGCGTAGGGGCAGGGCGGCGACGCCGTCGCCACGGTGGATGCTGCCGGAATGGTCGAGGCCGGGGATGGCGACCGGGATCAGCACCTCCGGATCGCGGGGCAACGGCTGTCCGGGTCGGGCCAGCACGATCATGGGTGTGCGGGTGTCGGGCAGTTCCGCGCCGTTCAGGGCGGAAAGCCAGACCAGCGCATCGACCTCGCCCCCGGCCAGCAGGCTTTTCAGCCGGTAGCGCAGCGGATCGTGCTCCGGCGGGCCGGCCCCCAGGCGGGAGCGCAGCGGCACACCATATTGCCAAGCGCACACGTAATTGGCACCCAGCGCGTTGCCCTTGCCGCCCAGGGACAGGCCGGCGCAGCGGGTCGAGGCGTTGGCGGTCACGACTAGGCGGTTGAAGGCCTCGATGGCGACATCGCCGGCGGCCGGGTCCAGCGTGGCGGCGATCCAGCCGACGACGCCGAAGCGCGCCTCGCGCAATGCCGCGGCGATGCGGGTCAGAGCCTCCATGGCGATGCCCCCGACTTGGGCGCCGCGGGGTGTTTCGCCGGCCAGCAACTGCGACAGGGCGGCGGCGATGGCGGGGGCGTGGGTCAGGTTGGCGCTCAGGCGTTCGAACCCGTCCGGTGCCGGGCCGTCGCCGGGACCGATCAGGAAGCCGCGCGCCGCGCCGACATCGCGGAACAGGGCGGTGGGCGGGCGGACGATGCGGTCGAACAGGCGGGGGGCATGACGCTCGAACTCGGTTCCGAACAGGACGAACAGGTCGGCACGGTTGCGAATTTCGCCGAAGGTGGCGGTCATGGCGCCGGTCACCTGGAGCGCGCGCAGCCCGTGGAACAGGCTGTCGGAGGCGGCATGATCGATCACTGCACCCAGCCGTTCCGCCAGCGCCAGGGCCGCGGAGACTCCTTCGGTGTCGGCGGCGAGCCCCCCGACGGCCGGCGAAGCCGCATCGCGCAGCAAGACCGCCGCCGCGTCCAGCGCTTCGTCGAGCGGAACGGCGCGACCCTTGATGAAGCAGTGGGCCGGCAATGCCGGAAGGGCGAACAGGGTGCGTGCCCGTGCGCAGCCGTTGGTGGTCACCTTGAGTTGTCCGGTGCCATCGCGTGCGATTGCAAGGTCATCGCAGGCCATTGCGCAGAACGGACAAACGACATCGCTCATGGGTGGTGGGAGGTCGCCTCCGCCGAGTTCGTAGTCCATATGCCAAACCCCGCGCATGATATCGAGTGTGGAGGGTTGTCTTAAATAATAATAGACATGGGGTGTCGGTTCATTTCTTTTGCAGAAATGAGTAAAGAAGAGTCAATATCTGAAATTATTCCGGATTATAATTTGTTTTCTATTGTTGTTCTCGTTGATTTTATCGCCATCGATTTTATTATGTGCGAAAGGCGGCTGGTCGCCTTGGCTTTTGCGACAGGTAGGCCATGATTTGCGGCGAACAGCGCATGACGGTCGACAGGGTGCGGGTGGAGGTGCCCGCCCGGCTGCATCTTGGGTTCCTCGACATGGAGGGCGGGTTGGGACGGCGCTTTGGCAGCCTGGGCCTGACGCTCGACGGGCTGGGGACGGACCTGATGCTGATCCGGGGAAAAACGGGAAGCGATGTCCCAGTCGGCCCGGACTGCCGGGCGGCGGAGTATCTCGACCGGCTGTGCGGGGCGCTGGGCTTGGAAAACCGCTTCTCCCTGCGGCTGGGCCGGACCATCCCCAGCCATTCCGGGCTGGGGTCTGGCACCCAGCTGGCGCTGGCCGTCGGGGCTGCCCTGTCGGCGATGACCGGCCGGCCGCTGCCGCCGCGCCGGGTCGCCAGCCTGCTTGACCGCGGCGCGCGGTCGGGCATCGGCGTCGGCGCCTTCGAACAGGGCGGCGTCATTCTGGACGGCGGCAAGGGCGCGTTGGACGAGCCGCCGCCGGTGATCAGCCGCATGGCCCTGCCGGAGGCATGGCGGATGCTTCTGGTGTTCGATGACGCCAACCGCGGCCTATCCGGCACGGCCGAGACGGTCGCGTTCCGCGATCTGCCGCCTTTCCCGGCGGACAAGGCGGCCTATTTGTGCCGGCTGGCGCTGATGGTCGGGCTGCCGGCGCTGGCGGAAGGGGATGCCATGCGGTTCGGCGCCGCCGTGACCGAACTCCAGAGCGTGGTCGGCGATCATTTCGCCCCGGCTCAGGGCGGGCGCTTCAGCAGTCCGGACGTGGCCGAGGTGCTGCGCTGGCTGCCGTCGGTCGGCGCCACGGGGATCGGGCAGAGTTCCTGGGGGCCGACCGGCTTTGCCATCTTTGGCGATGTGGCATCGGCAGAGCGGGCGGCGGAGGGTGCGCAGGCGCGCTGGAGGGCGCGGCCCAACCTGCGCTTCGTCGTCTGCCGGGGGCGGAATCACGGCGCGGTGGTGGAGACTTATTCCGATCAGAATGCAGTCGCTGCCGGATATGAAACAGTCGCAAAAAAGACAGCGTGACCATGTGATGTGAAAGACAGTGCCATGAAGCGAACCGAGGAATTCGTTTCATGGAAAAGCCCTATATCATGCACTCCATTACTCCGGTAAAGGCGGTCAGTCCATTCGACATCAATATGGCATGCGATGCCGGCTATGGCGTCATCGTGCCTTACACCAATGTCGAGACTGGCGAGGTGCCGGGTCTTGTCCAGGACATGATCTTTTCTCGCGCTCCGGGCGACGCCAAGCGGACCGGTCTGTTCATCGCCGGCCGCGACATCCTCAAGGCGCTGGACATGCTGGAGGCGGCGCGCGGGGCGATGGTCCCGCCCTTCGAAATCTCGGTCTTCGCCGATCCGTCCGGCGCCTACACCACCGCCGCGGCGATGATCGCGAAGGTCGAGGCCCAGCTTGAGAGGGTTGGGTTGGCATTGGCCGGCTCACGGGTCGCGGTGTTCGGCGGTAAGGGGCCGGTCGGCGGTGTCGCGGCGGTGCTGGCCGCGCGGGCCGGCGCGTCCGTTCAACTGGTCGGCCATGACGGCGCGGCGTCCGTCGCCGAGCGCGCGGCCTCTTACCGTCAACGGTTCGGCGTGACGCTGGGGGCGGTGGATGGCTCGACCGACGCCCACAAGGCCGCGGTCCTGGCGGAAACCGATGTGGTGCTGGCGGTCGCCCGCGCTGGTGTCCGGGTGCTGAGCCGCACACAGATCACCGCTGCCCCGTCGGTGCGGGTGGTGGCCGACGTCAATGCCGTCCCGCCGGCCGGCGTGGAGGGGGTGGACGCCTTCAGCGATGGCGCGCCCATCGAGGGCACGGACGCCGTCGGCATCGGCGCGCTCGCCATCGGCAACGTGAAGTTCAAGACCCAGCACGGCCTGTTCAAGGCGATGCGCGAGGCGGCGAAGCCGGTCTATATGGCCTTCGACGACGCGTTCATCCTGGCCCGCGCCCAATGCCGGAAAGCGGCGTGATCCTGGTCGCCGCCCTGTCGGGTCGGGCCATCGCCCAGGCGGTGGCGCGCACCGGGGCCACCGTGGCGACGCTGGATCAGTTCGGCGACGCCGACCTGTCGCTGCCCGCCCGTTGCGTGGCCGGTGATCCCGTCACCGGCTTCGACCGGGAGGCGCTGATCGCCGCCGCCCGGACGCTGGCTCCGCCGGGCAGCGGTCTGGTCGTCGGATCGGGGTTCGAACAGGCGCCCGACCTGCTGGCCGCCTTGATGCAGGCCGGTCCTTATCGGCTGCTCGGCAACCGGCCGGAGGTGGTGCGGTCGGTCAAGGACCCGGCCGGCTTCGCCGCGCGGCTGGCGGCGCTGGGGCTGGAAGAACTGGGCATCGGGCATCCGGAAACATGGGTGACGATGCCAGACGATGCGATCCGCGAGGACTGGATGGTCAAGCGGGTTGGTGCGGCCGGGGGCTGGCACGTCGCTCCCTGGGCCGGAGGTTCGCTGCCGGACGGTCATTACCTGCAACGGCGGGCGGCCGGACGGCCAACCTCCGTCGCCTTCATCGCCGACCGTAGCGGCCGGTGCGAAACGGTGGCGATCAGCCGGCAATGGGCCGATCCGGCGCCCGACGCGCCCTTCCGCTATGGCGGGGCGGTGCTTCCGGCGGCGGTGCCGCAATCCCTCGCCGACCGGCTTGCGGAAGCGGCACGCCGCATCGCCGCCGCCTTCGGGCTGGTCGGGCTGAACAGTCTGGACCTGCTGGTCGACGGCACGTCGGTAACGGTTCTGGAGGTCAACCCGCGTCCGGGGGCCACGCTCGACCTGCTCGAACGCCACCGGCGGGGCGGGGTGATGCGCGCGCATCTCGACGCCGCCGCCGGACGTGATTGGACGCTGGGGGCAGCGCGTCCGGGCGTCATTGCCGGGGCGGTGGCCTATGCCGCCAACGCCCTGACGGTGCCGGCGGATGTCCCGTGGCCCCCCTGGTGCGCCGACCGGCCTCGGGCCGGCAGCGCGGTGGGGGGCGGGCTGCCGCTGTGCAGCGCCACCGCCTGGGGCGGGGACGAGGAGGAGGCGCGGCGCCGTCTGTCCTGCCGGATCGAACGCATCGTCGCGGACTGCACGCGGCGGGCCTGTTTTGTGGAGAGAACCGCCGATGTCGTCCCTTCCCTTCAGTGTTAACCGGCTTGCCGCCCCCCTGGTCCACGCGCTGGTGGCGGACGCCGCCATGCTGCGGATCGGGGTAGAGCAGCACCCCGCCGGCTGCACCGTGATCGATGCCGGCATCGACCGGCCCGGCAGCCTGGAAGCCGGGCGCCGCATCGCCGAGATCTGCCTGGGCGGCGCCGGCAGCGTGCGCATCGGCATGGACTCTCCCTTTGCCCATTGGCCGGCGCAAGTGACAGTGACGGCGGCCGATCCGGTCCTGGCCTGCCTCGGCAGCCAGTATGCCGGCTGGAGCCTGTCGGGCGAAAAGTTCTCGGCGCTGGGATCGGGGCCGGGGCGCGCCCTGGCGGTGAAGGAGCCTTTGTTCGCCGAACTCGGCTACCGCGACATGGCCGACCGCGCCGTGCTGGTGCTGGAGACCGACAAGCGGCCGCCGGCATCGGTGGTGGAGAAGGTTGCCCGCGACTGCGGCGTGCCGGCGGAGCGCGTGACCCTGATCCTGACGCCGACCCGCAGCCCGGCCGGCATCGTCCAGATCGTCGCCCGTGTGCTGGAGGTCGGGTTGCACAAGCTGCACGCCCTTCATTTCCCGCTGGAGCGGGTGCGCGACGGCGTCGGCTGTGCGCCGTTGCCGCCGCCGGGACGCGATTTCGTCCAGGCGATGGGCCGGACCAACGACGCCATCCTGTTCGGCGGAACCGTCCATCTGCTGGTCGACGGCCCGGACGACGACGCGGCCGATCTGGCGGCCCGCCTGCCCAGTTCTGCCTCCGCCGACTATGGCAGGCCCTTTGCCGACCTGTTCGCGGCGAGCGGCTTCGACTTCTTCAAGATCGACCCGATGCTGTTCAGCCCGGCCCGCGTGATCGTGACCGCCTTCGAGAGCGGGCGGAGCTTCACCGCCGGGGCGCTGGCACCAGCGCTGCTCGACCGTTCCTTCGGCATCGGCGGGTAGGGGAGGCTGGGGCATGGGACGGATCCGCATCGCCATCTTCGTGGACGGCGCCGACTGGCACACCCGGCGGCTGACCGCCGCCTTCGCCCGCCTTGGCGCGAAGGGGGTCCCGGTGTCGCTCAGCGCCTGCGGCTTCGGTCCAGAGGGACCGGCGATTCCGGGTTTCGATGGCGGACTGCCCGACGCCTGTCTGGTCCGCACCATCTCCGCCGGCAGTTTCGAGCAGGTGACGCTGCGGCTTGGCGTGCTGCACGCGCTGGCCCATGGCGGGGTGCCGGTCGTGAACAACCCCGTGTCCATCGAACGCTGCGTCGACAAGAGCGCCACTGCCTTCCGGCTGGCCGCCGCCGGGATACCGACCCCGCGCACCTGGAGCGTCGCCGACCCGGTCCAGGCCTCCGCCATCCTGGCCGCCCTCCATGCCGAGGGGCGATCCGCGGTGTTGAAACCGCTGTTCGGGTCGCAGGGCAAGGGTCTGCGCCGGCTCGATCCCGGCATGGCTCTGCCCGGCCCGGAGGAGACCGCCGGCGTCTACCATTTGCAGGAGTATGTCGGTGCGGCCGATGGCGGCTGGTTCGACTGGCGGGTCTTCGTGGTGAATGGGCGTCCGCTGGCCGCCATGGTCCGCCAGGGCGATCACTGGATCACCAACGTCAAGCAGGGCGCGCGCTGCCATCCCGCCAGTCCGGGCGGCGTGCTGGGCGATCTGGCGGTGGCCGCCGCCGCTGCAGTCGGCGCCGACTATGCCGGGGTGGACGTGATCCGCGCGCCCGACGGCCGGTTCCTGGTGCTGGAGGTCAACAGCATGCCGGCATGGCGCGGCCTGCAGGCGGTGACGCCGGTCGACGTGGCGCAGGCGCTGGCCGATCTGGTCCTGGCCCGTCTGGCATCGGCCTCGCCGGCGTCGGCGGACGCGCGGAGGGTGGGATGAGCGCCCTGCTGCCGACCCCGCTCCACGATTGCCGGGAACTGGTAGAAGAGGCGGTGTTCACCGCCTGCCGGCTGGAGTTGATGGCGCTGAAGCCCGGCAACGTCCACATCCATGCCGAAGGCCATGGGATGAGCGTGACGCAGTTCCTCGACAGCGCTGCGGCCATCGCCCCGATCCTTGCCACGCCCGACCGCCGGGTAGGGGAGGCGATCCTGCACGCGGTGGCGGCGACACGGGATGTGGCCGGTTGCAACACCAATCTCGGCATCGTCCTGCTGCTGGCGCCGCTCGCCGCCGCGGCGCTGTGCCGTGACAAAGGGGAGCCGCTACGGCTTCGGCTGGCGCGGGTGCTCGACGGGCTGAGCATCGCCGATGCCGCAGACGCCTTTGCGGCCATCCGCGTGGCGCTGCCGGCCGGGCTGGGGGAGGCCCGGCAGCATAATGTCGCGGCGGCCCCTCGTGTCGACCTGCGCGCCGCGATGGTGGCGGCGGCCGACCGCGACCTGATCGCCCGGCAGTACGCCACCGCCTTCGCCGACGTCTTCACCTTCGGGGTTGCGCGCGGACGCTCGGCCCTGCATCGCGGCGCCAGTCCGGCGGAGGTGGCGAGCGCCATCCACCTGGGCTTCATGGCCCTGCACCCCGATACCCACATCGCCCGCAAGCATGGCGCGGTAGTGGCGGAGCGGGTGCGGGCGCAGGCGTTCCGGCTGGAGCGGCGGCTTTCCACCGGTCCGACATTCGGCATCCATTCCGGGGCCGCGCGCCGGCTCCTCGCTTTCGACCGCGCGCTGAAGCGCCGCGGCCTCAATCCGGGCACGTCCGCCGACCTGACGGTGGCCTGCCTGTTCGTGCTTCGGCTGGCCGGCGAGCTGCCGGCCGGACCGTGGCCGCCGGACGACAACCGGCGGACTCTGATCGAACCAACCATCGCAAGGGACGCGCAATGCCTAAGATCGACAAGGTTATGGTCGGCGAAGCTCTGGTCGGGGACGGCAACGAGGTCGCTCACATCGATCTCATCATCGGCCCGCGCGGCAGCGCCGCCGAGACCGCCTTCTGCCAGACCCTGACCAACCAGAAGGAAGGGGTGAACGGCCTGCTGGCCGTGCTGGCGCCAAACCTGATGGTCAAGCCCTCCACGGTCATGTTCAACAAGGTGACGATCAAGAACGCCAAGCAGGCCGTGCAGATGTTCGGCCCGGCCCAGCGCGCCGTAGCCCTGGCGGTCGCCGAGTGTGTCGAGGACGGCACCATTCCGGCGGACGAGGCCGACGACCTGTTCATCTCGGTCGGCGTCTTCATCCACTGGCAGGCGGAGGACGACCGCAAGATCCAGGACTACAACCATGAGGCCACCAAGCTGGCGCTGAAGCGCGCCATCGCCGGCAGCCCGACCGCCAAGGAGATGCTGGACGGTATGGCCGCCGCGGTTCACCCCTTCGCGGCCTCCTGATCGGAGACGAAGCGGGACAGCGTTCCGGCGTCCAGGCGCCGGTCGTGGAGCGCGCTGGCCACCAGTACGGCATCGGTTCCGTGCCGGGCCAGCGCCTCCAGGTCCGCCGCATCGCGCACCCCGCCGGCGCCCCACACCCGAACCCCCGGGCGCCGGGCCGTCAGCGCGGCGATGCGGTCGAGATCCGGACCCTCGCCCGAGCCGACCCGGTCCAGCGTCATGGCGATCACCCGCGAGGGCCAGCGGCCGGCATCCTCATGCAGTGCCGCCGGCCCCAGCGGCTCGCCCTGCCGGACATCCAGCGACAGCGCCACCCGGTCCTCGCCGGTCAGCGCCAGTGCCGCCTCCAGCGTCGTGCCATCCGTCTGGCTTTCGCTGCCGATCACCAGATGCCGGAGTCCGGCATCGAACCAGCGCTGGCAATCTTTTACCGTCGCCAGCCCAGCATCGACCCAGAAGGCGACTTCCGGCCATCGCGCCTGGAGAGCGGCGACGGTCGGGCGATGGTCGCCATTCCCGCGGATCGCGTCGAGATCGGCGACATAGCAGGCGCGGAAGGGTTGCAGCGCCAGCAGCGCGGCCACGATATCCTGCGGAGCCGATCCGGCGGTCAACGCGCTTTCGATGGGGCGGTAGCGGTCGCGCTCCCCCCGCTTGGCATGAACCACCTGCCCGCCCAGCAGGTCGATGACGGGAACGATGTCCATGGAGAATAGCCTTCGTCGGATTCTGGTCTGCGAGTATGTCACCGGCGGCGCGCTGTGCAACGGGCCGCTTCCGACCGACCTGATGGCGGAGGCCAACGCGATGGTCGCTGCCCTGGTCGGCGATCTGGTCGCGCTGGATGGACTGCACGTCACGCTGTGTTGGGACAACCGACTTGCCCCGCCGTCCTTCCCGGCGGACCGGGTCGCCCTGTTCCCAGTGGCGCCGGGCGAGGAGCATGAGGCGCGCTGGCGCGCCGCGGCTGCCCTGTGCGACATGGTCTGGCCGATTGCGCCGGAAAGCGACGGGCTGCTGGCGCAAGTGACCGCCCTGTTCCGCGACACCGGCCGGCCGGTGGTCGCCTGCGCCCCCGACGCCATCGCTCTGGCGTCTTCGAAGACGGCGACGGCGGCCCGGCTGGCCGCCCATGGCATCGCGACCATTCCCACCGTCCCCTTCGGCGCCCCGCCGCCGCCCGCCGCCCGCCATGTGGTGAAGCCGGACGACGGCGCCGGTTGCTTGGATACCTTCATCGTCGATGACATCGCCAACTGGACACCGCCGCACGCCGGCCGTTGGATCGTCCAGCCGCTGGTCGAAGGCGAGGCGTGCAGCCTGTCCATGCTGGTCGACGGTGCCGGCGGGGTGAGGCTGCTCGGCTGCAACCGGCAGAGGGTGGAGCGTGGGGATGGGAGTTTCTCCTTCCATGGCGTGGATGTCGGGGCGATGGAGCACCGCCGCGCCGCTTGGGAGCCGCTGGCGCATGCCATTGCCGCCGCGATTCCGGGTTTGCGCGGCTATGTCGCCGTGGACCTCATCGACCGGCCCGATGACGTGGGTTCGAATGGCCCGGTGGTGGTGGAGGTGAACCCGCGCCTGTCCGTCGGCTATTCCGGGCTGTCGCGGGTGCTTGGCTGGAACCCGGCGGGTGACATCCTGGTTCTGTTCCACACCAGATCGGCCGATGCCGGCCGGGAGGATGCGCATGTCTGACACCCGTGGATCGGCCACCCGTGACTCGACCGTAATCGGTTGGGACATCGGCGGTGCCCATCTGAAGGCCGCCTGGGCGGAGGATGGCCGGCTGCGCGATGCCGTGCAGGTGCCGTGCCGGCTCTGGCAAGGGCTGGGCGAGCTGGACACGGCGCTGACCACGATTCTGGACCGCCTGCCGGCTGGCGCCGACCATGTGGTGACGATGACGGGCGAACTGGTCGACCTGTTCGACGACCGCACCCAGGGCGTGCACACGCTGATCGACCGCATCGCCGCGGCCGTTCCGCCGGGACGGCTGCGTGTTTATGCCGGGCGGCGCGGGCTGCTGTCGCCGCAGGAGGCACGTGGACAGGTGATGGACGTGGCCTCGGCCAACTGGATGGCGACCGCCGCCGTGGTCGCCAAGCGGCTGCCGGCGGCGCTGCTGGTCGACATGGGCAGCACCACCACCGACATCGTGCCGGTGCGCGACGGCGAGGTGGCGGCGCGTGGCATCACCGATCATGACCGGATGGCAGTGGAGGAACTGCTCTATACCGGGTTGACCCGGACGGCGGTGATGGCGATGGAACGCACCGCCCTGGTGGCGGGCGAGCGGTTGCCGATGATGGCCGAGTATTTCGCCACCAGCGCCGACCTCTACCGCGTGCTGGGCCGGCTGGACGAGGCCGCGGACCAGCATCCCGCTGCCGACAATGGGCAGAAGACGGTCGACGCCAGCCTGCGCCGTCTGGCCCGCATGGTCGGCCATGATGCCGGCGATTACAATCCGGCGGTCTGGCGGGCGATGGCCGGCGATCTGGTCGAACGCCAGCTGCGCCGCATCCACGATGGCGCCTCGCGGGTGCTGTCGGCCGGTGCGCCGCCGCTGCCAAGCGATGCGCCTGTGGTCGGGGCCGGTGTCGGGCGTGCCGTCGTGCAGGAGGTGGCTGCCCGGCTCGGCCGCCCCTACCTTGATTTCTGCGATGTGGTGGGTGCCCCCGGTCAGGGTTGGGTCGCAAGCTGCGCTCCGGCCGCGGCCATGGCGCTGCTGGGCTGAGGGAACCGGGATGAGCCGCGCCTTCGTCAAGGAAAGCGATGCCGAGACCGAGGGGCCGCTGCCCCAGGTCAACGGGCCCCTGCATGTGTCTGCCGCCACCGTCGCCGCGTGGCAGGAGGAGCTTGCCGCGGCCGACGCGGAGGTGGCGCAGCTGCGCGGTTCCGATGCGCCGGAGGACCGGCAGGCGATGAGCAGCGCCAAGCGGCGCGCCGACCTTCTGCGCGCCCGGCTGGCCGCCGCCGTGGTGGTGCGCCCGTCCGGCCCGGCCGAGGAAGCCGGCTTCGGCTCCGTCGTTGTGGCGGAGGATGAGACCGGGCGCCGGTGGACCTTCACGCTGGTAGGCGGGGAAGAGGCCGATCCCGCTGCCGGCCGCATCAGCTGGCAATCCCCGCTGGGTGAGGCGCTGGTCGGAGGGCGGGTCGGCGACGTGGTGGACTGGCCGCGCCGGGGCAAAGCCCTGTCCCTCACCATCCGTTCGGTCTCGCCGAATTGAGCGGATGGAGATGTTTCAAGCAACTCCTCTGTATAGGCGACGATTTCAGGTCAATCCGCGACAGATTTTAAAAATTAGATCCAGTGGACAGATGTAAAGAATCTGTCATAAACTGTGATCCTCAACTGAAAAAATTTTGGACAGTTCGGGATAATCCCCAGAACAGCCGACGTCTCTCCAACAGAGTACTTCCGGACTAGAGGAATCGTGTCTTTGAACAGGGAAGAGAGGGCACAGATGAAGACGCTTTTCCGCTCCGCGCTGCTTGCGGGCATGGTCGCCATGGCTCCAATGGCCGCCATAGCGCAATCGGGCTCCCCTCAACCGCTCGCCCATTGGCCGGCGGAGGCGGCGGCGAGCCTCAAGGCGCTGGTGTCCGCCAATGCGGGCAAGGGCGCCTATGCGGTGTTCGATGCCGACAACACGCTGTACCGCTACGACCTTGAGGAATCCCTGCTGCCCTATCTGGAGCGCAAGGGCGTGCTGTCGCGCGAGAGCATGGACCCGTCCTTGAAGATCATTCCGTTCAAGGACGTGAACGGGCACAAGGAAAGCCTCAACAGCTATTATTACCGGCTGTGCGAGATCGACGACCAGGTGTGCTATCCGTGGGTGGCGCAGATCTTTTCCGGCTTTACCCTGACCCAGTTGAAGGGCTTCATCGACGAGATGCTGGCCGACGGCAAGCCGATCCCCGCCACCTATTATGAGGGCGACGCGGTCAAGACGGTCGAGGTCAGCCCGCCCAAATTCTACACCGGCCAGCAGGAGTTGGTGAACCATCTCACCGCCAACGGGATCGACGTCTATGTGGTGACCGCCGCCAGCGAGGAACTGGTCCGGATGGTGCTGTCCGATCCGAAATACGGCTACAACGTCAAGCCGCAGAACGTCATCGGCGTCACCATGCTGCTGAAGAACCGCGCCACCGGCGAAGTGACCACGGCACGCAAGCTGATCGCCGAAGGGAAATACGACTGGGCCAAGACGATGGAGCTGGAACTTGGCACCTATCTGTGGGCGCCGCTGACCTGGTTCGCCGGTAAGCACGCGGCGATTCTCACCTACATCGACCAGTGGAAGAAGCCGGTGCTGGTGGCGGGAGACACCCCCACCAGCGACGGCTACATGCTGCTCCATTCCACCGATACGGCGAATGGCGGCTTGCGGGTGTGGGTCAACCGCAAGGACAAGTACATGAAGCAGATCAAGCAGATGTGGGAGACCGCCGCCGCCGGGCAGGCGGACCAAAAGCTGCCGGTCCTCGCCGACCGGAACTGGGTCATCGTTCAGCCGAACGATATCCAGTGACATCGGCGGTCCTTCTCTGCCATCGCCCAACACAGGAAGGCCCCGACCGTTGAACCGGTCGGGGCCTTGGCTTTTTCCCAGCACCCGCGCCGGTCGTCGCCGGCTCAGCCGCCATCCAGTGCGCGCAACAGCGGGCGGATCTTCACCATCATCTCGTCATGCTCGCCGCCGGGATCGGAATCGGCGACGATGCCGCCGCCGGCCTGGGCGATGACGCGGTCGGGCGTGACGGTCAGGGTGCGGATGACGATGCTGCTGTCCATCGCCCCGTCGAAGCCGATCCAGGCCACCGATCCGCAATAGGCGCCGCGCCGGGAAGACTCCAGCTCGTCGATAATCTCCATGGCGCGGATTTTGGGAGCGCCGGTGATCGAGCCGCCGGGGAAGGTGGCGCGCAGCAGATCGACCGGCCCCAGCCCCAGCTTCAGCCGCCCTTCGATCACCGACACCAGATGATGGACGGAGGCGAAGCGCTCCACCCCGCACAGGACCGGCACCTTGACGCTGCCGATGCGCGCGACGCGGCCGATGTCGTTGCGCAGCAGGTCGGTAATCATCAGGTTCTCGGCCCGATCCTTGATGCTGTGTTCAAGTTCGCGGGCGAGCGCCTCGTCTTCCTCCGCCGTGGCGCCGCGCGGGCGGGTTCCCTTGATCGGACGGGTTTCCATGCGGCCGTCGGCGTCGAGCCGGATGAAGCGTTCCGGCGAGGCGCTGGCCAGACCGGTGCCGCCGGGAAGCGACAGGCACGCCGCGAAGGGGGCGGGGCTGCGCGCCAGCAGGCGGCGGTAGAGGTCGAGCACCGACAGGCCTGCCGGGCGGTCGGCCAGGAAGCGCCCGGTGAAGTTGGCCTGGAAGATGTCGCCCGCGCGGATGTACTCCAGCACCTGCTCCACCCGGCGGCAATACTCGTCGCGCTCGATCTCCGGCCGCCAGGGCGCGGTGGCGGCGTTGGGCGGCGGCAGATCGCTGGGCGCCGCTGCCAGCGCATCGGCGAAGGACTGAAGGCGGTGGGCGGCGCGGAGGCGGCGGCTCACCGGGCTGCGTTCGGGAAACCCATTGGACAGGACCCAGCCGCGCCGCTCCCGTTCATCGAACACGATGACCGTGTCGTAGAGCCCGAAAGCCATGTCGGGCAGGCCGCTGTCGTCGCCATGCCGTGCCGGCAGCCGTTCCAGCACCTGTCCCAATTCATAGCCGAGGAAGCCGACGGCGCCGCTGGCGAAGGGGACGGGCAGGTCGGCGGGAACGGGCAGGCGATGGGCGTCCAGCTCCCGTTCGAGCACGGTGAACGGATCGCCGGCAACCGCCTCGCCATCCACCGTGACGGAGCCGCCGCGCGCTTCGACCGTGCGGAAGGGATCGACGGCGACGATGCTCCAGCGGCCCCGGCCGCCGGCTTCCGCGGCGCTGTGCAGAAGGGCGGCGAAAGGCTGGCCGGACCAGGGGGCGAAGGCGGCGACCGGATCGCGGTAGGGAATTTCGCGGATCAGCAGCGGACACTCGTCGCCCGCTCTCTCCCCGGCCGGGAGGTCGAAGACAAGGCCGTCATGCGGCATGCGTCATGCTCCGGTGCTGGGGGTGAAGGACTTGACCCAGAAGCGAAGGGGTTTGGCGGTTTCTTCCCGGTCGCAGGAGTCGCACCAGGACAATGTGCCGCCGATGTCCGGCTCCAGCCTGTAGCCCAGCCGCCGCCATGCGGCGTCGGGCGTCCGGTAGGTCTTCGGGCGGCGGGGATGGTCGGTGGAGCGCACGATCTCGCCGAAGGCGGCGGATGCGAAGCGGTCGTCGTCGCGGATGTGGGATTCGCCGATTTCGAGCAGGGCCGTTCCGACACCCCGCCCGCGGTGGGAGGGCAGGACTACCACCTCACCGAAATAGAAGATCGCGCTCGGGTCGCGGCCGGCATGGGTGAAGGGATCGCTCAAGGCGTCGATTTCCTGGTCGAGCGGCGCACCGGTGACCGCCGCGACCATGCGGTTGCGGTCGAAGGCGGCAAGGATGAGCCCGCCCGGCAGGCTGCCGAGATCGGAGAGATACCGTTCCTCGTACGCGGCCGACCCGCGATAGAGATAGGGGAACTCGCCGAGCACCGCCAGCCGCAGGGCGGCCAGTTCCTCCAGCCGGTCGGCCAGGGCGACGCCGGCCAGCCGCTCCACCTGCATGCCGCCCGGCTCCAACCCCGGCCCCGGCTCCAACCCCGGTCCACGTGCCTGTGCATCGGCATGCGGCCGCAGCCCGTGACGAGGCAGGGGCCGCGCCGGAAGAGCGGCGGCGGAGCCCCCTTCCGGAAGAGCCCCCGGGCTCACCGTGCCGGCACCGGCAGGAACCGGCGCAGGAACGCGAAGCGCACCGGGCGCGGAGCGGCGGCGGTCTGGCCGAAGCTCTGGGTGATGCGGTCGAGGATGATCGCCAGCAGAACGACGCTGAGCCCGCTTTCGAAGCCGAGCGCGATGTCCAGCCGCTGGATGCCCTGCAGCACGACATTGCCCAGGCCGCCGGCACCGATCATCGAGGCGATGACGATCATCGACAGCGCCATCATCATGGTCTGGTTCACCCCGGCCATGATCGAGGGCAGGGCGTTCGGCAGCTGAACCTTGAACAGAAGCTGGCGGTCATGGCAGCCGAAGGCCTTGCCGGCCTCCACGATCTCGGCCGGAACCTGCTGGATGCCCAGCGAGGTCAGGCGCACGGCCGGCGGCATGGCGAAGATCACGGTGGCGAGGATGCCCGGCACCCGCCCCAGACCGAAGAACATCACGGCCGGGATCAGATAGACGAAGGCCGGCATGGTCTGCATGAAGTCCAGCGTGGTGCGGACGATGCTCTCGACCACGCGGTTGCGCGCCATCCAGACGCCCAGCGGCACGCCGATCAGCAGGCTGAGCAGGGTGGCGGTCAGGACCAACCCCAGGGTGGAGGCGGTTTCCGTCCACAGCCCCATGCCGGCGATCAGCGACAGGGCGGCGACCGTGAAGACGGCGAAGCCGGTGCCGACGCGCCACAGGGAGGTTGCGACGATCAGCCCGATCAGCAGCCAGGCGGGCGCGCCCACCAGCACGAAGTCGATGGCGCCGCCGAAGCCGTTCACCACCGTCGCGATGGCGTCGAAGGTCGGCTGGAAATGGTCGAGCATGAATGTGACCAGTTCCTCAACCCATTTGCCGATTCTGATTTCGAAATCCATCGGTCAATCCCCCCGAACCAAGGTGTGGAGCATGAGGGCGCGCGAGATGGCGCCGAGGAAGTTGTCGTCGTCGTCGACGACCGGAACCGGCCATTCGCTGTCGGCGACCAGGGCGAGCAGGGAATGGATCGGCGCCGAGGCGTTGACCGTACGGACGCCGGGCAGGAAGGCATTGACGAAGCGCGGCTGCGGACCGTTCAGCTCGCGTTCCAGCGTCGCCCGCGAGACGATGCCTTCGAAATGGCCTTCCGGGGTGCGGACATACCCGAAATTATGGTTGTTCTCACGCAGCTGCTGCAAGGCGGGAGCCAGTTCGCCGGGCAGGCGGATGACCGTGTTGGTCGCCTCGAACCGCGCGACGTCGCCGGCCCGCAGAACCTTCGAGGCATCGACGTTGCGGAAGAAGGAGCGGACGTAATCGTCGGCCGGACGGCTGAGGATCTCGTAGGGGGTGCCGACCTGCACGATGCGCCCGCCCTCCATGATGGCGATGCGGTCGCCGATGCGCATCGCCTCATCGAGGTCGTGGGAGATGAAGACGATGGTGCGCTGCTGTTCGCGTTGCAGGCGCAGAAGCTCGTCCTGCATTTCGGTGCGGATCAGCGGGTCCAGCGCGGAGAAGGCCTCGTCCATCAGCAGGATGGTCGGGTCGTTGGCCAGCGCGCGGGCGAGGCCGACGCGCTGCTGCATGCCGCCGGACATCTCGCGCGGGTAGCGGTGGGCATAGGTGCCCAGGCCGACCTGCTCCAGCGCCTGCTGGGCCGCCTTGTGACGCTCCGCCTTGGAGGCGCCGGAAATTTCCAGGCCGAAGGCGGCGTTGTCCAGCGCAGTCAGATGCGGCATCAAGGCGAAGGACTGGAAGACCATGCCCATGTTGCGGCGGCGGGCCTGGATCAGGTCGGCCTTCGACATGCTGACAAGATCCTTGCCGTCCAGCAGGATTTCGCCGCTGCTGGGCTCGATCAGCCGGTTCAGCAGGCGGATCATGGTGGATTTGCCGGACCCCGACAACCCCATGATGACGAAGATTTCGCCGGCACGGACCTGAAAGCTGGCGTCGAGGACACCGACATTGACGTTCAGCTTTTCCAGGACCTCCGCCTTGCTGGCGCCCTGGCGCAGCATCGACAGGGCGGGCTTCGGATCGGCCGAGAAGACCTTGTAGACGTTCCGCACTTCCAGCCGGACCGCCGCATCCTCGCCGATGCCCGTCCTGGCCGCTCCGCGGGGAAAGCCCAGGCTGGCAGGGCCGCCGACCGAGACCGCGCTTCGCATCATCGTGTTCATCGGCGTGTCTCCCCCGGGTTGGCGACAGAGTGACCTGTGGTACTGGGAGGATCGTTTTGCATGGTTTTCATGGAAGCATTCCCTGTTCGACAAGGCTGTCGTAGATGGCCAGCGCCCCCGCTTCAGCTGTCGGGTTGACCAGCAGTTGGCCTTTTCCGCTCTTGCTCTCGGTCGCCGCCTTCAGCCGGTCCAGGGCCGAACCGCCGCGCTTGACGCGCATCAGCTTGGGCTTTGGGCGCCAAGGCCAGTGCTCACACTCCGACAGGAAGAGATCGGCGGTTGCCTGGACCGCCACCGGCTCGATGACGCCCCGCCGGGCCGGGCCGAAGGCCGAGGCGCGGGCGGGCGGGGCGGATGGATGGACAGTCGCTATGAGGCGGCCGGTGACGGTCAGTGCCCGCCGCTGTCCGCGCGGCAGCGCCTGGACGAGCTCGGTCATGCTGGCCGTGGAGGCCGGCGCATCGGCGGTGCCGATCCGCACCACATCGGCGACGACGGCGGCGTCGAGGCCGCGGGCGATCAGATAGGGCAGCATGCCGCTGCCCTCCCCGTCCTCGGCCTGCCTCCCGGTCAGGATCAGCGACGGGGCGAGACGGCGCAGATGGGCGATCAGCGGTTCGACCGGATCGCTTCCCTCCGGCAGGACCAGAACCGTCAGCCGCTCCAGCCCCATGCCGAGATAGCCGCGCAGCGCATCGGCATCGGCGGCCGGTCCGGCATGGATTGCCGTCAGCCGCTTCGGGCGCAGCGCCAGCGCCATTTCCAGCGCCTGCGCGTCGGTGGCGGCGCGGCGGGCACGGCCGGAGACCGGGTGGCGGCCGACGGACAGCAGGACGGCGACATCAAGCATGGCTGTTTCAGTCATGGCGGCGCTCCCGGATCAGCCGGATCAGGGCGGGCATGACGGCTTGCGCATCGGCGACGATGGACAGGTCGGCGCGCTTGATCATCTCGGCATGGAGGTCGGTGTTGACGGCGATCACGTGGCGGACGCCGGTGATGCCCTGGAGATGCTGCGGCGCGCCGGCGATGCCGAAGGCGAGATAGCAGCGCGCGCTGACCACCGTGCCGGAGGCGCCGACCTGCCGTTCGCGCGGCAGGTGGCCGGCGTCACAGACCACGCGGCTGCCGGCACGGGTGGCGCCGAGCGTTTCGCCCAGTTCGGCGAAGCTCCGCCAGTCGGTCACGCCATTGCCGGCGCTGAGGATGAAATCGGTTTCCGACAGGGACAGGGCGTCGGGATCGACCGCCAGCCGGCGGGCGCCGCCCAGGCGGGGCAGGACCTCCTCCGCGGCCACCGACGTTTCGAGATCGAGCGGCCGGGCCTCGTGCCGCACACCGTCGAGCGGGGCGAAGGCGTCCACCGCGACCGTCATCAGCCGGGTGGGGCGGTGCCCGGTCTCCAGCGATCCGCCGGCCGACTGGCGGGTCGCGCGGTCGGGGACGAGGCTCTGCACGCCGGTGAACAGCCGCTCTCCCGTTGCCGCCGCGAGCCGCCGCGCCACGTCGGCGCCGTCCGGGCTATCCGGGAACAGGATGTGGCGGGGAGACAATGCGGTCATCAGCGCCGAAGCTGCGGCGGCGCGCCGTTCCGGCACGTAATCGTCGGCCCAGCCGTCGGGCAGGGCGACATGGCGGTCGGACCCGGCCTCGGCCAACGCCTCGCCCGAACCGGTGCAGACGGTCACCACGGCACCGCCCCCCGCATCGGCCAGCAGACGGGCAGCGGCGATCACCTGCCGGTCATGCTCGCCGACCTCGCCACCGGGGCGGTCGAGCATGGCAATAACCAGATAGGCCGGCTCGGCGATCACCCGGAGCGGGATCGCGGGCGTGGCGGCAACGGCGATTCCGACAGCCACGGCAGTGTCGGCCGAGGCCGCATCGCGGGCCCAGTCATAGCGCGGGCGCGGCTGGCTCTGGACCAATGCGGCAGCCCGAAGGGCGCGCGGATCGCGGCGGCGTTCGTTGTCTGCGGCGGCGACCGGCTGGCGCAGCAGGCGCGGACGCTGGCCGGTCAGGATCGTGCGGGCGGCACGCTCGGCGCGGGGATCGACGCGGCGGCGGATTTGGGAGCCGGTCATCGGGCGGTCTCCGTCGCGGCGAGCGCCAGTTCGGCGATCTCCGCCACCTCGGGCCGGGGACCGACGACGCCTTCCAGCATCAGGGCGCAGTTGGGGCAGGCGACGGCGACCAGCGAGGCGCCGGTCTCCCGCGCGTGTTCCATGCGGACGTCGGGGATGCGGCGCTCGCCCGACACGTCGGTCAGCGGGGCACCGCCACCGCCGCCGCAGCAGCTCGACCGCAGGCCGGCGCGCAGCATTTCCCGGCGCTCCACGCCGATGGCGTCGAGCAGGGCGCGCGGCGCCTCGATCTCGCCGTTGTAGCGGCCGAGATAGCAGGGGTCGTGGAAGGTGACGCTGCGCCCGACCGGCTTGGTCACCGTCAGCGCGCCGGCGGTGATCAGTTCCAGCAGCAGGGCGGTGTGGTGGGTGACGGTCCAGTTGCCGCCGAAGGCCGGATATTCGTTACGCAGCGTGTGCAGGGCATGGGGGTCGGCGGTGACGATGCGGGTGAAGCGGCGGGCGTTCAGCGTCGCCACGTTGCGGGTCGCCAGCGACTGGAAGGTCGCCTCGTCGCCCAGCCGGCGGGCGACGTCGCCGCAATCCAGTTCCTCCTCGCCCAGCACGGCGAAATCCACCCCGGCGCGGCGCAGCAGAACAACCAGTGCCCGCAGCGAGCGCTGGACCCGCAGGTCGAAGGCGCCGTCGCCGACCCACAGCAGCGTGTCGCAGAACCCGCCGGCCGGCAGCCGGGGCAGCGACAGGTCGGCGGCCCAGTCCCAGCGCCGGGCGAGCGGGCGGCCGCCGGGATTGTCGGTGGCGCGTAACTCCTCCAGCATGATGGCGGCCTTGCCGGGGGTGGCGCCGAGTTCCAGCGTCTGGAAGCGGCGCAGGTCGACGACGGCGTCGACATGCTCGATCATCATCGGGCATTCCTGCACGCAGGCGCGGCAGGTGGTGCAGGACCACAGCGTGTCGGGATGGATCATCGCGTCCGGTCCGACCAGCGGCAGCGCCGCCCCACCATGGGCCTTGCCGACGCCGCGGCCGGGATGGGGGTTGCCGGCATAGGCGGCGTCGCTGGCCTGCCCGTCCATCGCGGCGACCAGATCCTGCACCAGCTTCTTTGGGTTCAGCGGCAGGCCGGCGGCATAGGCGGGGCAGGCCGTCTCGCAGCGCCCGCACTGGACGCAGGCATCGAAGCCGAGCAGCCGGTTCCAGGCGAAATCGACGGGGCGCTCCACGCCCAGGGCACCCGGCTCGGTCTCCTCCCCAGGCGCGAGCGGCAGCGGCTTCAACCCGGTGTCACGCCCCTTGCCGTCGTGGAAGCGGGCCGGACGTGGATGGAAGGCCAGATGCAGCGCCCCATGCACCGCATGCTTCAGCGGCCCCTTCCACACGCCCCACACCAGATCGGCCATCGCCACCCCGGCGACCGCGATCAGCATCAGCGCCAGCGCCTCCGGCATCACGCCGCCCAGCGCTTGGTCGAGCGCCACCAGCAGCAGACCGCCGGAAAATCCCAGAAGCGACAGGGGAAGGCGGGCGAAGCGCCCTTGCGACAGCTCGCGCGGGCGCAAGACCCGGCGGCGATGCCGGACCATCAGGGCACCCGCCAGCATGACCGCCAGCACCACCGCCAGCAGCAGCCAGAGAACGCGCGATCCACCGAAGGCGATGCCCATCGCCATCAGCAGCACCAGCGCCGCGAGGAACCCGCCGGCAACCAGCGCATGGAAGCGGGCGTTGAACGGCGCCCGCCCCACGACATGATGGACATCGACCAGATAGCGGCCGGGCAGGGCGCGCAACCCGGCGACCACACCGACCGTCGCCGGCCGGCCAGCCAGCCAACGCCGCGACTGCCAGGCGGCCAATGCCGCGCCGATGGCGAGGACGGCAAGGACGACGGTGGTGAGAGCGGTGGCGATCACGTCGGACGGCTCCTGTCGCTTGGCTGGGGGCGCTGGCGGGGGTGGAGGTGTCAGATGTCCTTGCAGAGACGCGCCGCGTCGTAGATGGCGGCGTGGATGTTGCGGCCGGCCACCGCATCGCCGATGCGATGCAGCGTGTAGCCGCCATGGCCGTTGGCCTGGACCGGCTGTGGCCGGCCGGCGATCAGGCTGTCGAGATCGGTTTCGCCACGGTTCAGCGACAGGTCCTTCAGATCGAAATAAAGGCCGTCGTTGGGCAGGGTGCCCAGTTCCACCACGATCTGGTCGACCAGCCGTTCCTCTTCCTCGTGGGTGTATTCGTTGCGCAGGACGGCGACGCGGCGGTTGCCCTCCGGGTAGATTTCCACGAGCTGGTGGTTGGTGGTCATCACCACGTTCAGCTTGTACAGCTCGCGCAGGTGGATCGGCTGGTTGGTGGTGCCGACCTCCTCCGCGACCATCCGGTCGGGGGTGGCGATCTCCACCAGGGCGCCGCGCTTGGCCATGAACTCCGCACAGGACGCGCCGTGATGCTGGCCGGTGCCGTCATACATCAGGACGGTCCCCGTCGGCTCCACCGCGCCGGTCAGGATGTCCCAGGTCGACACCGCCAGATCGGCGCCCTTGAAGTCGCCGCGGTTGGGACGGCCGCCGGTGGCGAGGATCACCACGTCGGGGTTCTCGGCCTCGACGGCGGCGCGGTCGGCCTCCACGCCGAGGCGGACATCGACGCCCAGCTTGGTGACCTGCTGCGACAGCCAGCGGGTGATGCCGCTCATCGCCTCGCGCCAGGTCGCCTTGGCGGCAATGCCGATCTGGCCGCCGGGGGCGGCGTTGCGTTCGAGCAGGACGACCGAATGGCCGCGCTCGGCGCAGACGCGGGCGGCTTCCAGCCCGCCGGGGCCACCGCCGACCACGACGACGCGGCGCTTGCGCTCCGCCTTCGGGATCACGTGCGGCATGGTCCGCTCGCGGCCGGTCGCGGCGTTCTGGATGCACAACGCGTCGCCGCCGACATAGATGCGGTCGATGCAATAGCCGGCGCCGACGCACTGCCGCACGTCGTCCAACCGCCCTTCCATCAGCTTGCGCACCAGATGCGGGTCGGCGATGTGGGCGCGGGTCATGGCGACCATGTCGACATGGCCCTCCTCGACCGCGCGGGCGGCGGTGGCGAGGTCTGTCACGCGCTGGGCATGGAAGACCGGGATGCCGGCTTCGCGCTTGATGCCGCTGGCCAGATGCAGGAAGGGAGCCACCGGGAAGGACATGTTGGGCAGCGAGATGGCATGCGCCAGATGATCGCGCGCCTGTCCACCCAGCACATTGACGAAATCGATCAGCCCGCGTTCGGCATAGGTCCGGGCGATGGCGATGCAGTCCTCGTGGCTGAGGCCGTCGTCGATCAGCTCGTCGCCCGACATGCGCATGCCGATGACGTAATCGTCGCCGACCTCGGCCCGGATCGCCTCGAACACCTCGATGCCGAAGCGCATGCGGTTTTCCAGGCTGCCGCCATACCTGTCGCTGCGCCGGTTGGCCGAGGGGCTCCAGAACTGGTCGATCAGGTGGCCATGAGCGGCCGACAGCTCGAAACCGTCCAGCCCGCCTTCCTTGCAGCGGCGGGCGGCGGCGGCATAGCCGGCGATGATCCGCGTGAAGTCGAAATCCTCCATCTCCTTCGGTGTATTGCGGTGCGCCGGTTCGCGGGCGGCCGAGGCGGAGACGGTGGGCAGCCAGTTCTCGGTGTCCCAGCGGGTGCGCCGGCCCATGTGGGTCAGCTGGATCATCAGCGTCGCGCCGTGGCGGTGCACCCGGTCGGAGAATTCGCGGAAGAAGGGGATGACGCTGTCGTCGGCGACGGAAATCTGGTTCCACGGCGCCGCCGGGCTATCCACCGCGACGGAGGAGGAGCCGCCGAACATCGTCAGGCCGATGCCTCCCTTGGCCTTTTCCTCGTGATAGAGCTGGTAGCGTTCCTTCGGCTTGCCTTCGGATCCGTAGCCCGGCGCGTGGCTTGTGCTCATCACGCGGTTACGGATCGTCAAATGCTTGATCTGCAGAGGCTTCAGAAGGGCTTCGGCGGGTGAGGACATGGCAGGAACGATCCCCAGTATTGAGCCTGCCAAGAATTCACCATCGGCGTCATTGTCGCGTTGCCCCCCGCGACCGGGAATTACCTTTTTGCGACAGGAGCGGAACGGGAGGGCACCGGCCGAACAAGCATATGAATTTTTTGGAAAATCGGCGGTAACCTATCCCGTCAGTCGACTTGCGCGGTGTCCTAGGCCATCGGTTCCGGATCTTCGAACAGGCGGCGGTCGGGCAGAAGGGAATTGGCGTTGGTGCGCCGGAAGGCGGCGAGGGGGGAGACATGCGGATCGGCCTCCGCATCCGGCCCGGCGGTGCGGCGTACGTCCGACGGCGAAACGCCGAACAGCTCCCGGAACTGGCGGGAGAAGTGGGCGCAGTCGGCGAAGCCGGCCTCGTTCGCGATGGCGGTGACCGACCGCTTGGTGTTGCGCAGCAGCCAGTGGCCATAGCGCAGGCGCAAGGACCGGTAATAGGTGGCCGGGCTGGTGCCCACCGCCAGCCGGAACAGCCGTTCGAACTGCCGGGTGCTGACGTTCAGCCGGTGGACGATCTCCTCCACCGATAGCGGATCGCTGATGTGCTGCTCCATCAGCAGCAGGGCGCGGCGGACCCGGTCGTTGGTGATCTCCACCACGGTCGGCGGCTGGGGCTGCGACTGGCTGGCGGGACGCGCCTTGTCGATCAGCAGGATGTGCATGGTCTTCTGGGCGGTGGCGCGGCCCAGATGGCGCTCGATCAGGAAGGCGGCCAGATCGGCCACCCCGGCGCCGCCCGAACAGGTGATGCGGTCGCGGTCCACCACGTAAAGCTGGTCGGCCACCGGCACCAGATCGGGAAATTCCTCGATGAAATCGCGGTGATGATACCAGCTGACGCAGCAGCGCCGGTTCTTCATCAGGCCGATGCGGCTCAGCACGAAACTGCCGGTGCACACGCCGACCAGGGTCACGCCATAGGACGCCGCGGCTCGCAGATAGGCCAGCGTTTCGTCGTCCAACTGCGGGCCGCCATGCAGCAACCCGCCCACCACGACCACATAGTCGAAGCGGCGGGGATCGGTCAGCGGTTCCCAGCGGGCGACGCCGATGCCGCAGCTCGACATCACCGGTTCGGCCCGCGAGCCCATGATGGTCCAGCGGCAGCGGATCTGCCGCGACCGGTCGCCCTCGTCGGCCGCCAGCCGCAGGGCGTCGATGAAGGGGGCCAGCGCCGTCAGGGTGAAATTGTTGGTCAGGATGAACCCGACCGACAGAAGCGCGCGTTCCTCCTGCCGGGGGGCGGGACCGCTACCGCCGAACCGGCGATATTCCACTGTCTTCCCCACCAGGACACCCTCCCAGTCCGATGGCCCTCGCTTGACGGCCATCTTCCATCCTTCGGAATGCTAGCGTCAGCGGCCTGCCCCCGGAAGACAATTCAGTGGCGATGCGTCTAACGCTCCACCACCAGATCGCTGGTGGGACGGCTGCAACAGAGCAGGATCAACCCCTGGTCGATCTCCCGTTTGCGGATGCCGCCGGTGTGGTTCATTTCCACCGTGCCGGAAATCAACTTTGTCTTGCAGGTCCCGCACAGCCCGCGCGAGCAGGATGTCGGAACCCGGATGTCGGCCGCCGATGCGGCATCCGCCACGGCCATGTCCGGCAGGCAGGTGAAGACCTTGCCGGTCTTGGCGAATTCGATGCGGAAGCCGGCCGCTTGCAGCGCGTCCTCAATCGGTGCCTCTTGGACCGGGGCTTCCTGGGGCGGTTTCCCGGCGGCGAGATCGGCCACCAACTCTTCGAAATTGAAGCTCTCCTGATGGTAGCGGCTCATGTCGAAGCCGCCTTCCTCCAGGAAGGTGCGCACCGCCTTCATGAAGGGACCGGGGCCGCAGACATAGACCTCCCGCTCCATGAAGTCCGGCGCGATCATGCCCAGCATCGGCAGCGACAAACGCCCGGTGAAGCCGGCCCAATGGGCCTCGGTGCCGATTCCCTCGCAGACATGGGCGACGCGCAGGCGCCGGCCGGGGCCGGTCAGCGCGTCCAGCTCACGGCGGAAGACGATGTCGGCCGGGGTGCGGGCGGCGTGGACGAAGACGATGTCGTGGTCTTCGCCCAGGTCGTCGAAGGTCCGGGTCATCGACATCAGCGGCGTGACGCCGCTGCCGCCGGATAGGAACAAGAACTTGCGCGGCGTCTCGGACTCGGCCGGCGTGAACTCGCCGAGCGGGCCGACCGCGCGGATGGTGTCGCCCGGCTTCAGGGTGTCGTGCAGCCAGTTCGACACCGGGCCGCCGGGCACCCGCTTGACGGTGATCGAAAGCCGGTGCGGCCGGGCGGCGGAAGAGGAGACGGTGTAGCTGCGGTGAATGGTCTCGCCGCCGATGGGCAGTTCCAGCGTGATGAACTGGCCCGGCCTGAACCGGAACAGGCAGGGTTGCCGCGGTGCGAAGACGAAGGTCTTCACATCGTGCGTTTCGTCCCGCACCGCCCGGCACACCAGCGTGTCGTCGATTTCGGGATCCCAGTTCCGGACCGGAGGCAGAGCCGCATCCTGCTGCATCGTCATCTCTCTTCCTGAGCCGTGAAGCCTTGGTCGCGAACGGTGGGCGGTCCCGGCGCCTTGCCGGCCGGGACGCCCCGGCGCCGCGTCATTCGGCGGCGACGCTCACCGCGGCCTGCTTGCCCAGCAGATGCTCGGCCATGCGGCCGACATACCACTCCGTGAACTTCTCGACGAGCGGCTCGGTGTAGGGCGAATAGGGGCCCGGCTCGTAGGCGGGGCTGATGGCGCCGCTGTGCGAGATCTCGACCAGATCGGCGTCCTGCTGGTTGGTCGCCTCCCACACCTCCGTCAGGCGGTTCAGGTCGTAATCGACGCCTTCCACCGCGTCCTTGTGGACCAGCCAGCGGGTGCGCAGCAGATTGCGGTCGGGACCGAGCGGGAACACCGAGAAGGTGACGATGTGGTCGCTCATGAAATGGTTCCAGGAGTTCGGCTGGGTCCAGAAGGACAAGGCACCCAGCTTGCGCTCGGTGATCGACCCCAGCAGCTTCTTGGAGGCGCTGCGCGTGTCCTTGGTGTGGGCCTCGCCGGCACCGTCGAGCGGCAGCCGTTCGGCGCGGAAGCCGGTGGTGTCGGTCAGATGCTCGATCTCGCGGCTGGGGAAGCCCGAGGCCTCCCAACTGCTATGGCAGCTTTGCACCAGGGCATCGTACTTGGCGGCATGTTCCATCCGCTTCGGGTTGGTGCCGTCGGGGGCGAAGCCGAAGCCGTATTCGAACAGCGGGATGGTCAGTTCGGGATGATTGCTGACGCAGTGGTAGCATTCACGATTATTCTCCATCGTGAGCTTCCAGTTGCCCTTCTCGATCAGGTCGACGGTCTTGGCGATCTTGCAGTTCTTCAGATCGTGCGGAAGGATGTAGGGCTCGATGGCCGCCGCCATGCGGTCGATGTCGTCCGGAGCCTCTTCCGCCAGGCAGATGAAGATCAGGCCGCCGACCGAGCGGATGTGGACCTTCTTCAGGTTCCGGCATTTGCGGTCGAAATCGTTGCCCATATGCTCGGCGAACAGAAGCTCGCCGTCCTGGCCGTAGGTCCACTGGTGGTAGCTGCACACCAGATTGCCGACGGAGGTCTTCTCCTTCAGGACGATGCGCGCGCCGCGGTGGCGGCAGACATTGTGAAAGGCGCGCAGTTCCATGTCGTCGTCGCGCATGACGATGACGGACGTCTTGCCGATGTCCACCACCATCACGTCGCCCGGCTCCGCCACATCCGGTTCCACACCCACATGCAGCCAGTGGCGGCCGAAGATGATTTCCATGTCCAGCTTGAAGATCTCGTCGCTGGTGTAGAACGGGGCTTCCAGGCTGTGACCCTTCTTTCGGCGCTTCAGCAGGGCTTCTATGGAAATCTCGGACGACATGGTTGTTGACCTTCTGCGGGAGTGGGCCAGCGGGAGTTGGGCAATGCGTTCGTGGAGCCGCTTCAACCTTGACCGGGCTGCGATTTTCTCGATTCCACGACACACAGCCTGCCGCCAGCCGCAGCGCGTCGCGTTCTGGATTGCGACATCAACTTTAAAAAGGCCGACAGGACATCCTGTCTTTTTGCGCAGGCCGGGCCGGAGGCAATGGTCGGTTTGCGACAGGATGCGAATATTCGGGAAGCATGGTCGTTCGATCCGGCCGGGAGCAGGGCCAGCGTTCGGCGAGATGATAAGTGCCAGCTATCCTTCGTAACGTCTCATCGCCACAGGACTGCCGAAGCGTTTTCCTATTTCCATGGCAGATTTTAAAATATCCGCTGGTAAATCCGACAGCATTCGCCGGGCAGGCAGACGTTATACGGCGTTGTCGCAAATGCGATATGAACTGCCGCTGTGATGAAGGTTTTTTGCTTTCAAGGCCGGCATTCTTCCTCAATCAGCACTGATGCCAGCAAAGGTTCGCATCGGTTGGAAACAGCTTTCCGTTCAATGCCGGAAGGCGGTCGGCCATCCGTTTACATGGACGCCAACCCGTCACGCGACCGCAGTCACCGGTAGGTCGGAGATGACCTGCCGGGCCACGCGCACGCGTCCGGTTCAAGTCCCGGCACGGCGGATCGGTCAATCCAAGCGGAAGAACCCAAACAAACGACACTCAAACAAACAAACGACACGAGGAGGCTTCTTGATGAAAATCTTCGGTAAAGCCTTGGGCATGCTGCTGTCGGCGGCCATGACGGTCGGTCTGGGGACCGCTGTGACCGCCATTCCGGCGCAGGCTGCGGAGAAGTCGATCAACATCGGCTGGACCGCCTGGTCGGACGCCGAGGCGGTGACGAAACTCGCCAAAGCGGTGATCGAGGAGCGGTTCGGCTACAAGGTCGAACTGACGATGGCCGACATCGGCATCCAGTATCAGGGCATCGCCAGCGGCAAGCTGGACGCCATGCTGATGTCGTGGCAGCCGCTGACCCACAAGCCCTATCTCGACAAGGTCGGCAAGGACATCGTCGATCTCGGCCCGCTCTACACCCGTGCCCGCCTGGGCTGGGTGGTGCCGGACTACATCCCCGTCGATCAGGTCAAGACCATCGAGGATTTGAAGAAGCCGGAGGTGCAGAAGCAGCTCGGTGGCAAGATTCAGGGCATCGATCCGGGATCGGGGTTGATGCAGGCGTCGGAAAAGGCGCTGAAGACCTACGATCTGAAGGGAATGCAGCTGGTGTCGGCCAGCGACGCCGCGATGCTCGCCGCTCTGGAGCGCGCCATGAAGCGCAACGAGTGGATCGTCGTGACCAGCTGGAGCCCTCACTGGATGTTCGCCAACTGGAAGCTGCGCTATCTGGAGGATCCGAAGGGCGCGCTGGGCGGGCTGGAGAGCGTGAACGCGGTGGTCCGGAAGGGCTTCTACCAGGATCACCCGGAAATCTACGAATTCCTGAACCGGATGGTCCTGCCCATCGGCGATCTAGAGGCGATGATGCAGGAAGCCCGCCAGACCAGCTATGAGAAGGCGGTCGACAACTACATCAAGAACAACAAGACCCGGATCGATTATTGGGTCACTGGCAAGCTCTGATCTGCAGCCGGGCACCCTTTCCCGTACCATTCCCAGCACTGTCGATGGAGGCGGTCCGTTCACAACACGCAATCGCGTGATGGACGGCCGTCTCCCGCCATTCCCGTTTCCAGTCCTTTCACGATCGGGAGCGCCGATGAACTCGCCAGCTCACCTGCAAGGCCCAACTCACCTGCAAGGCGTGGTGCCGGCCGGCATTGGGATGTTGTCGGTTACGGGATTGTGCAAGCTGTACGGCGGCAATGCCGCCCGCGCCTTGACCATGCTGCATGCCGGGAGGGACCAAGTCGACATCCAGCGGGAAACCGGTGCGGTGGTGGCGGTTGCCGATGTTTCGTTCGGTCTTTCGGCCGGCGAAATCCTTGGCCTTCTCGGGCGGTCCAATTCGGGCAAATCCACCCTGATCCGCATGGTGAACCGTCTGGTCGAACCGACCTCAGGCATCGTCTGCCTGAACGGGCGCGACATGGCGGCGATGAAGCCGGCCGAACTGGTGGCCGCCCGCCGCGATAGCATGGCGATGACCTTCGGCGCCGCGGCACTGATGCCCAACCGCACCGTTCTGGAAAATTTGGCGTTCGGGCTGGAGGTCGCCGGCTCGCGTCGGCGTGAGCGTCAGGATCGCGCCCGGGCCATGCTGACGCGCATGGGGCTGGCCCATCTGGCCGACCGGCGTCCGCCTGAAATTCCGTCCGAGGCGCGGCTGCGGATCGGGCTGGCGCGGTCGTTGATCGGCGATCCGCCATTGCTGCTGATGGATGCTCCCTTCGCCGGGGTCGATCCCGTCCTGCGGCTGGAACTTGAGGCGGAATTACTCGACTGGCAGCGGGCGCATCGGGCGGCCGTGATGTTCACCACGCAGGATCCGGACGAGGCGATGCGGATCGCGGACCGGATCGCCTTTATGGAGAACGGCCGCTTCGCGCAGGTCGGCACCCTGGACGAAATCCTGGGGTCTCCCGCGAACGACCATGTCCGGTCCGCCTTCCAGGACATCGCGGCGCGGCGGCGCGAGCGCCAGCGCTCCGTCCAGCTGGAGGCGCTGATTTCCCATTTCGAACGGACGGCGATGGAGGGGCTGGACACGGTGGATTCGTCGGCGGGTGCGCTCGACGGCACCGCAAGACAGCTGACCGGCATCATCGACCGCACCAACGAGCAAGCGGGCGAGACCGTGGTGGCGGCGGAACAGATCGCAAGCAACGTCCAGTCGGTCGCGGCGTTGGCCGACGAGACCTTTCGGTCGTTGGGGGAAATCCGCCTCCGCATTGATGATTCCACCCGCATCGCCCTGTCTGCGGTCGAGGAGGCTCGCAAGGCCGACCAGTCGGTGCACAGCCTGCGGCAGTCGGCCGAGGGCATCGGCAACGTCGTGCGCATCATCGATGAGATCACCGGACAGACCAATCTGCTGGCGCTGAATGCGACCATCGAAGCCGCCCGCGCCGGCGAGGCCGGCAAGGGCTTCGCTGTGGTGGCGCAGGAGGTGCGCCAGCTCGCCAGCCAGACCGCCAAGGCGACGCAGGATGTCTCGCTCCGCATCCAGGCGATGCAGGACGCGACCGGCAATGCCGCCCAGGCATTGCAGAGCATCACCGCCGTGATCGAGGAGATCAGCACGATCTCGCTTGCCATCGCCAAGTCGATGGAGGCGCAGGCCGCCGCGTCGGCCACCATTCATGCCAGCATCGACCAGGCGGCATCCGGGGCGGGCGTGGTCGCACGCAACGCCCGGCATGTCACCGGCGGCGCCCGCGACACCGAAAGCGCCACACGGCACGTCCTGTCCGCCGCTGCCGACCTCGCCGGTCAGACCGTACGGCTGCGCGGCAGCATCGAACAGTTGCTGGACGGCATCCGCACCGGATGACCGCCCCCACCACCCTTTCTCAAGAGAGCAGGAATCCCATGAGCAATCCGCTGTTCCGTGTCGGCGAGGCCACCGTCTTCGCCAAGGAAGGCCAGTTTACCGACGCCATGCCGGAAATCGTGATCGGCACGGTCGACGGTCCGGCCGGCCATGCGTTTGCCACCATGATGGGGCAGACCGCCGGCCACACCCGTATGTTCGCGGTGCGGGATTGCAACCAGATGGTCCGCCCGGCCACCATGATGGTGTCCAAGGTGACGATGAAGTCCAGCGCCTATGTCGACCTGTTCGGCGGCGTCGTCCAGGCCGCCACCGCCGATGCGGTGCTGGACTGCGTCATCGACGGCCTTCTGCCGCGCGACGGGATCAACGACCTGTGCATTCTGGTGATGGTCTGGATCGATCCGCGCTGCGCCACCGATGCGAACCTCGACCGGTCCGATCTCTACCGCACCAATTACGAGGCGACCAAGATCGCCATTGGCCGGGCGATGCGCAACGAACCCACCATCGACGAGCTGATCGAGAACCGGCACAAGGTTCGCCACTTCATGCTGGATGCGCAGGAGTGAGCGTCAACCCCGGGACGGCAACAATGCGCCGGCTCCTTGGGATCGGGTCTTCGACTACCGGTCCCAGTTGCGGACGATGGCGTCGATGGTGCCGTCCTTCTTGAGCTTTTCATAGGCCGCACGCAGCCGTTCGGCCTTATCCGCCCGAGCCTTCGGCACAGAGATGTAGCGCGGCACCATCGCCAGAGGCTTGGGCAGGATTTTGACCGACGCGGTGCGGCCCTCGCTGTCGGCAAGATACTTGAGCACCTGCAAATCACCGGCGATGGCATCGACACGGCCGAGAAGCAGGCGCCGGAACGAGACGACGCTGCTGCTGCTGGGAACCCTTTCGAAAAGCTGCGACTTGTCGAACTCGGGCGTATATTCGAAGCCTTCGACGACGCCGACCCGCAGCCCCCGCAGATCCTCGATACCCGTGTAACCGATGTCCGAATTGCTGCGGACCATAAGCACGGTCGCGCCGACCCGGTAAGGTCCGATCAGATGGCCGCGCTCCAGACGCCGGGGCGAGGTGAAGAACTGGAACGCGACATCGACCTCGTTCTCGTCGTGGGCGCGCACCACCTCCGGCCAGGTCATCGGGCGGTGAACCGGATACACGCCGATTTCCTTCAGCATCGCTTCGACGATCTCGGTGTCCATTCCCGTCCGCTTGCCGCGCAACGTAAAATTATAGGGCGGGAAGAAATCCTCGGAAGCGACGAGCCAGTTCTCGGCACGGGCCGGGGCCGCGCTGAAAATCAGCGTGGCAACCAGCAGCGTCGCGGCGCATCCCAGGACAGTGCCCAGCACCCTCATGATCGGTGCCGTCCGCTTCGGGGGATGAAGAATACTGGAAACAGGAACCATCGATCTCGCCAACATGCCGGAGTTTTGTGGGATGCACGCTTCATGGGTGAAGCAGCATCCCCGTCTCATGCGAGTGGTACATCGACAGCTTCGGGTTGGGAAAGGGATCTTATCGACGGTCGTGCCGCCCTCCGTCGCCCCGGGGGCCTTCAGAGCCTCGACGGTTCCGCTTCGGGCTCTTCCTCCCTGAGGCCGTTCCCAGACTTTTCCACACCCGGCGTCACACCGTCCAAGGGCCCCGGGATCGGGGCCTGGGGAAGGAAGGGAAGGCGCTGGTCCAACGGCACAGGGGGGCGGACCGTCATCCGCCAGAGCGCGAACGCCAGCGCGACGATGGCGACCAGTGCCGAGAACAGGAACAGCCCATCCTGCTCGAACACCGCCATCACCAGCGAGGCGAGGAAGGGACCGGCAATGGCGCCGACCGAGAAGCCCAGCACCATGCCGCCGCTGGCCGGCACCATTTCGGCCGGTGTCAGGAAGTCGTTGGTGTGCGAGACGCAGATCGGGTAAATCGCGAAGATGATGCCGCCGAACAGGGAGATCCCGGCCAGCAGCGGGCCGAACTTGCCCTGCGGCAGCATCGTCATGCCGATGCTGGTAACGGCCAGGGCCGCGAACAGACCGACCAGGACCAGCCGCCGGTCGATAAGGTCCGAAAGCTTGCCGACAGGCCATTGAAGGAGCATGCCGCCGATGATGGCGGCGCTGACGAAGGTCGCGGATTGGCCCAGATCGTAGCCGAGATGCCGGACATGGACCGGACCCAGCCCATAGAAGGCGCCGACGATCAGCCCGCTGATCACCGTCCCGGCAAATCCCAGCGGACTGGCGCGGTAGAGATGGCCGATCCTGATGGACTCCAGCTTCTGCAACAGGGGCGGGGCGGTGCGGCTCAGCGCGACCGGGACAAGGGCGAGCGAGACCAGGATCGACACGATGACGAACTGCTTGAAGCCGTGCGGATCGTCGATGACCATCAGATACTGGCCGACCCCTTGCGCGCCATAGAGCGCGATCATGTAGAGCGCCAGGATCTGCCCGCGCGTGGCCGAGGTGGCGCTCTGGTTCAGCCAGCTTTCGATGCAGACGAACAGGCCGGCCATGCAGCAGCCCTCCACGAGGCGGAGGGCGATCCAGGCCGCGGGATCGGACCCCAGCGTGTGCCCGAGCGTCGCCGCGACCAGAACCGTCGCGGAGGCGCTGAAGGCACGGATGTGCCCGACCTGCCCGACCAGCCGGAACGCCTGCGTCGATCCGACCGTCACCCCCAGGTAATAGGCGGCGGTCAGGGCGCCGAGCAGGATGGGCGGCGCGCCGGCGGCATCCAGGCGGACGCTGACGATGGTCGTCAGCGCGCCCGTTCCCCCCATCATCAGGAACACCGCGAGAAGCAGCGGGACGATCGGTTGGATGAGGGACATCGCTTGATCCGCCGGAGGGGGAAAAACGCCCGCATGTCGGGGCCGACAGTCCCGACAAGGCGGGAACGGCGACCTTATAGCCGGGTGTCGCCGTTGTGGACACTGGCAAGAAACGCCTCGACGGTGGCGAGCGCCATGCGTTCATCCTCGATCACGACATGCCGGCGCAATTCCTGCACCGCGGCGGCGAGGCCGCCCGATGCGAAAGCGCGGCGGATCGCCTGGGTGGCGTTTTCGTCAATGAGCTGCAAGATCGGTGGACTCCTTTTGTTACCGCAGGACAATTGCCCGGTGGTCGTGGAGCATGACGCGCGCTTCGATGTGCAGACGGATGGCGCGGGCCAGGACGACGCTTTCGACGTCGCGGCCGATGGCGACCAGATCGTCGGGCGACATCGAGTGATCGACGCGCGCCACCTCCTGTTCGATGATCGGTCCTTCGTCGAGGTCGTCGGTGACATAGTGGGCGGTGGCGCCGATCAGCTTCACGCCGCGCTTGTAGGCTTGGTGATAGGGCTTGGCCCCCTTGAAGCTGGGCAGGAAGCTGTGGTGGATGTTGATGATCCGCCCGGCCATCCGCGTGCAGAGGTCCTGCGACAGAACCTGCATGTAGCGGGCAAGCACGACGAGTTCCACGTCGTTCGTCTCCACGATCTCCATCAGGCGGAGTTCCTGCTCCCGCTTGGTGCCGGGTGAAACGGGGAGGTGATGGTAGGTGATGCCGTGGGATTCGACCTGGGACCGGAAGGCGTCGTGGTTGGAGACGACGCCGACGATGTCGATGGGCAGCGCCCCGATGCTGTGGCGGTAGAGAAGGTCGTTCAGGCAATGGCCGAACTTCGACACCATGATCAGAATCTTCGGCCGCCGCCGCGCATCCCGCAGCGTCAGGCTCATCCCGAAGCGCCCGATGATGGGTTGCAGATCTTCGATGAGGGCGGCTTCGCTGCGGATCGCGTCCGGAGCGTCGAAGGCCATCCGCAGGAAGAAATGCTCGCCGTCGTGATCGACGAACTGCGCGCTTTCGATGATGTCGCAGTCGCGGTCGTACAGGTGGGTGGAGATGGCGGAGATGATCCCCGGCCGGCTCAGGCAACTGACAGTCATGTAGAAGAGGTTGTGATTGGGACGCATCGCAGATCTCGCGCCTAAGGATTTGGCCGGGGGAGGTATGGTCAGGCGATGTCGACGATGATCGGCTCATAGCCGAGCCGGCCCAGGAAGGCCGACAGGTCGTCGGGGTGCATCGACAGCGTCGCGCGGTTCGTCATCGGGTGGAAATTGACGGTGTCGCCGGCCAGGACGCGGCGTTCCAGCACCAGACGGACGCGACGCTCCTTGTCCGCCACCAGGGCCAGCGGGCTGACGCCGCCCGGCTCGATGGACAGAACCTGCTCCAGCGTGACCGGCGAGGCGAAGGACAGCTTGGCCGAGCCGATGACCGGCGCCAGCTCCTTCATGTTCACCGACTGGTCGTGCGGCAGCACCACCAGCCACAGCACGCCCTTGGCGTCCTTCAGAAGCAGGTTCTTGGTGTGCACGCCGGGAACGCTGCGCCAATGCTCCTCCGCATCGGCGACGGTCCGCACCGGCGGATGGGCGTGCAGGCGCATCGGCGTCGATGCCAGGGCGAGTTCCCGGCATAGCTCTTCGGGAATGCCGGCCTCGCGCCAGTGCAGTTGCATGGTGTCGTTGTCGTCGAGCATGGTCGCCATCCTTGTTGAGCCCGGCAAGCCACGGAAAGCGAATTGCCGCAGTGCGGGTCGGGGGCACTGTGGATGGTTGCGTCCCCGACCGTTCCGTTGGACGTAGCATGGCGAAGGGATCCACCCGCCGATTGTACGGGTGCGTCACCGGCGTTGAATGGAATGGCTGTGGCAGAAAGGCCCTGCCGGAGCTTCAGCCCTTGCGGAAGACGGACGGCGTCATGCCGCGCCGTTCCTTGAAGGCGCGGACGAAGTGCGAGGAATCGCAGAAGCCGACAGCGGCGGCCACTTCCGTCACCGACTGCTCGGTGTTGCGCAGCAGGAATTCGGCATGCTCCAGCCGCATGATCCGGTATGCCTCGGTCGGCGTCATGCCCAGCGCGTTCTGGAAATGCCGCTCCATCTGGCGCCGGGCGGCCCCCAGCCGGCGGGCCATCTCCGCCACCGACAGCGGCACGTCGATGTTCTGCTGCATCAGCAGAAGCGCCTTCCGCACCACCTCGTCGTTGGTGGAGAAGTCGAGCGGGATGCCGGGCTGCGGCTTCTCCCCGCGCAGGGCGTCGTCAATGATCATGATGTGCAGGCTTTTGCGCGCCTGGGCCCGCCCGACATGCTTTTCCACGAGATAGGCGGCGAGATGGGCCGAACTGGTGCCGCCCGAGCAGGTCAGCCGGTCGCGGTCGACGATGAAAATCTGGTCGGAGACCGGCGTGATGCCGTCGAACTGCTCCAGGAAGTCGGCGTGGTGGAACCAGCTGATGCAGCAGCGGTATCCGTCCATCAGCCCGGCCCGCTGCAGGATGAAGGCGCCGGTGCAGACGCCGACCAGAGGAATTTTCGCCGCAGCCGCCTGACGCAGGTAACGGATGTAGTCGGGGCTGAGGTTGGAGATCTCGTCGATCAACCCGCCGATGACGACGATGTAGTCGAACTTTGCCGGATCGCCCAGCCGTTCGGTCGGCTGCATCAGCATGCCGCAGCTGGATGCCACCGGCCGCATCTGGTCGGACAGCACCGACCACTCGCACAGGATCGGCCGGCTGCGGTCGCCCTCGTCGGCGGCCAGCCGCAGCACATCGACGAAATTGGCGAAGGCGCACAGTGTGAAGCGGTGGGCGAGGATGAAGCCGACGGACAGGCGCGGTGCGGCGGGACGGTTTGGGAACCGGCCCGGTCCGATGGCGTTTGCCCTGGCAATGACTGTCATGTGACCTCCGGCGGACGCACCGTCGCACAGGTGACATTAAACTGACGCATCCATTCTGTCCAATGAAGGGTCGCTTCCCGATACTGTCAGCACATTGAACTTCGCGGTGCTGCCATGACCCGCTTCTCATTCTCCTCGCTGCTGACCAATGCGCTGACCGGCAACAAGAACTGGCAGCCTCAATGGCCCGATGCGGAACCGAAATCCGAATATGACGTCGTGATCGTCGGCGCGGGCGGGCATGGTCTGGGTGCAGCCTATTATCTCGCCAAGGAACACGGCATCACCAACGTCGCGGTGGTGGAGAAGGGATGGCTCGGTGGCGGCAACACCGGCCGCAACACCACCATCATCCGCTCCAACTACCTGTACGACGAAAGCGCCCGGCTCTACGAGCATGCGGTGAAGCTGTGGGAAGGGCTGAGCCAGGAGCTGAACTACAACGTCATGTTCTCGCAGCGCGGCGTGATGATGCTGGCGCACACGGTCCATGACATCCAGAGCTTCAAGCGCCACATCCACTCCAACCGCCTGAATGGCATCGACAACGAGTGGCTGACGCCGGAGCAGGCCAAGGAATACTGCCCGCCGCTGAACATCGCCGCCAATGCCCGCTATCCGGTGATGGGGGCCGCGTTGCAGCGGCGCGGCGGCACCGCCCGCCACGATGCGGTGGCCTGGGGCTATGCGCGGGCCGCGTCGGCGCGCGGGGTCGACATCATCCAGAACTGCCCGGTGACCGCGATCCGCCGCGACGCCTCCGGCCGCGTCACCGGCGTTGATACCGCCCGCGGCTTCATCAAGGCCAAGAAAGTCGCGGTGTCGGCCGCCGGCAACACCTCGGTGGTGATGGACACCGCTGGCGTCCGGCTGCCGCTGGAAAGCTATCCGTTGCAGGCGCTGGTGTCGGAACCGATCAAGCCGGCCTTTCCCTGCGTGGTGATGTCCAACACGGTGCACGCCTATATCAGCCAGTCCGACAAGGGCGAGCTGGTGATCGGGTCGGGCACCGACCAATACACCTCCTACAGCCAGCGCGGCGGTCTGCCACTGATCGAACACACCGTCGCCGCCATCTGCGAGGTGTTCCCGATCTTCAACCGCATGCGCATGCTGCGCAAATGGGGCGGCATCGTCGACGTTACGCCCGACCGCTCGCCGATCATCGCCAAGACGCCGGTGCCGGGGCTCTACGTCAATTGTGGCTGGGGCACCGGCGGCTTCAAGGCGACGCCGGGGTCGGCCAACGTCTTCGCCCACACCATCGCCCGCGACGAGCCGCATCCGATCAACGCGCCCTTCACGCTGGAACGCTTCAAGACCGGGCGGCTGATCGACGAGGCCGCCGCCGCCGCTGTCGCGCATTGAGGAGACGATCATGCTGCTCATCCGCTGCCCCTATTGCGAAGCAGAGCGCCCGGAGGTGGAGTTCACCTATGCCGGCGAGGCGCACATCGCGCGACCGGCGGACCCCTCCGCCCTGTCCGACGACGAATGGCGCGACTTCCTGTTCATCCGCACCAACCCGCGCGGCCGGCATTTCGAGCGCTGGCGCCACATGCACGGCTGCGGCCGCTTTTTCAACGCGGTGCGCGACACCGTGACCGACAAATTCTCCATGACCTACAAGGCCGGGGCTCCGCGTCCGAGCGACGAGGAGATCGCGCTTGCCTCCAGCGCAGCCGCCGACTCCGCCGCCGCCCCCGCTGCCGCCAGCGTCAAGGATGCACGTCCATGAGCAATTTCCGCATTGCCGGCAAGGGCAGGGTCAACCGCAACCGTCAGCTCCGCTTCACCTTCGACGGCGTGGACTACAACGGCTATGAGGGCGACACGCTGGCGTCCGCGCTCCTGGCGAACGGCGTCCATCTCGTCGGGCGGTCCTTCAAGTACCACCGTCCGCGCGGCATCCTGACCGCCGGGTCGGAGGAGCCGAACGCGCTGGTCGGCAGCAACCGCGGCAACGGCCGGTTCGAGCCGAACACGCGGGCGACGGTGCTGGAGGTCTTCGAAGGGCTGAAGACCGAGAGCCAGAACCGCTGGCCGTCGCTGACCCGCGACATCGGCGCGGTGAACGACGCGCTCTACATGCTGTTCTCGGCCGGCTTCTACTACAAGACCTTCATGTGGCCGAAGAGCTTCTGGGACAAGGTCTACGAGCCGGTCATCCGCAACGCCGCCGGCCTGGGCAAGGCGCCGACCGCCCCCGATCCCGACACCTATGCCAGCCGCTTCGCCCATTGCGACGTGCTGGTCGTCGGTGGCGGTGCCGCCGGCCTTGCCGCCGCGCTGGAAGCCGGCCGCAGCGGCGCGTCGGTCATCCTGTGCGACGAACAGTCGGAAATCGGCGGCTCGCTGCTGTCGGAGCCGACGGCCGAGATCAACGGGCAGCTGGCCTGGGACTGGCTGGAGGACGCCAACGCCGCGCTGGCGGCGATGCCGAACGTCACCGTGCTGCCGCGCACCACGGCCATCGGCTATTATCACCAGAACTTCATCGGTCTCTGTCAGCGTCTGACCGACCATCTGCGCATCGTGCCGGACGGCGCGCCGCGCGAACGGATGTGGAAGGTGCGGGCCAAGCAGGTGGTGCTGGCCCAGGGCGCCATCGAGAAGCCGCTGGTGTTCGCCGGCAACGACCGGCCCGGTGTGATGCTGGCCGGGGCCGCGCGCACCTATCTGAACCGCTATGGCGTCAAGGTCGGCAACCGGGTTGTGGTCGTCACCAGCCATGACAGTGCCTGGCATGCCGCCTTCGATCTCGCCAAGGCGGGGGTGGAGGTTGCGGCCATCGTCGATGTCCGCGGGACCGTGCCGACCCAGCTTGTCGCGGCGGCCGACGCGCTGCGCATCAGGACGCTGATCGGCTGGACCGTCACCGGGACCAAGGGCCGGCTGCGCGTCTCCTCGGTGCGGGTCAATCCGGTCGGCGCCGGAGGCAAGGTCGGCGGTGCCGAGACCATTGCCTGCGACGCCCTGCTGATGTCGGGCGGCTGGACCCCCAGCATCCATCTGTTCTCCCACACCCAGGGTTCGCTGACCTGGAACGAGGACGGCCAGATGTTCCTGCCCGGCCGCGGCAAGGAGGAGTGCCGTCTGGCCGGCGCCGGCAAGGGCCGCTTCGGGCTGAAGGCCGCCTTCGAGGACGGTGCCGCCGCCGGCGCCGCCGCTGCCACGGATGCCGGGTTCGGCGCCGAGCCGGCCAGCTATCATGTGGAGGGCGAGCTGTCCTTCACCGGGGTGACCGGCCGCGAGCTGCCGACCGACCTCGATCCGGGCCACGCCAAGGCGTTCGTCGATTTCCAGAACGACGTGATGGCCAAGGACATCCGGCTGGCGGTGCGCGAGGGCTTCAAATCCATCGAGCACATCAAGCGCTACACCACCAACGGCATGGCGACCGACCAGGGCAAGCTGTCCAACATCAACGGTCTGGCCGTCGCCTCCGATGCGCTGAAGCGGCCGATCCCGGCGGTGGGCCTGACCACCTTCCGTCCGCCCTACACCCCGACCAGTTTCGGCACCTTCGCCGGCTACAACAAGGGTGCGCTGTTCGAGGTGACGCGCAAGACGCCGATCGACGGCTGGGCCGAGGAAAACGGCGCGGTGTACGAGCCGGTGTCGCTTTGGCGCCGTGCCTGGTACTTCCCGCAGGTCGGCGAGGACATGCATGCCGCGGTGGCGCGCGAATGCCAGGCGGTGCGCACGTCGGTGGGCATGTTCGACGCCTCCACCCTCGGCAAGATCGAGATCGTCGGTCCCGATGCCGCCGAGTTCATGAACCGTATGTACACCAACGCCTGGGCCAAGCTGGCGCCCGGCCGCTGCCGCTACGGCCTGCTGCTGGGCGAGGACGGCTTCATCCGCGACGACGGCGTGATCGGGCGTCTGGCCCATGACCGCTTCCACGTCACCACCACGACCGGCGGTGCGGCGCGCGTGCTGGGCATGATGGAGGATTATCTCCAGACCGAATGGCCGGACCTGAAGGTCTGGCTGACCTCGACCACCGAACAATGGTCGGTGATCTCGCTGCAAGGTCCGAACGCCCGCAAACTGATCGAACCGTTCGTCGAGGGGATCGACCTGTCGGAAGGCGCCTTCCCGCACATGGCGGTGGCGACCGGCAAAATCTGCGGCGTACCGACCCGGCTGTTCCGCGTGTCCTTCACCGGCGAACTCGGCTTCGAGATCAACGTGCCGGCCCGCTACGGCCGCGCGGTGTGGGAAAAGCTGTTCGAGGCCGGGCAGCGCTTCGGCATCACCCCCTACGGCACCGAGACGATGCACGTCCTGCGCGCCGAGAAGGGCTACATCATCGTCGGGCAGGACACGGACGGCACGCTGACGCCGGACGATGCCGGCCTGTCCTGGGCCGTCGGCAAGACCAAGCCGGACTTCGTCGGCAAGCGCTCCCTGTCCCGCCCGGACATGCTGGCGAAGGATCGCAAGCAGCTGGTCGGCCTGCTGACCAGCGATCCGAAGACCGTGCTGGAGGAGGGGGCGCAGATCGTCCTCGACCCGAACCAACCGGTGCCGATGGACATGGTCGGCCATGTGACCTCGTCCTACTGGAGCGCCGAGCTGGGGCGGTCCATCGCCTTTGCGGTGATCCAGGGCGGCCGGTCCCTGCAGGGCAAGACCGTGCATGTGCCGATGCCGGACAAGGTCCATGCCGCGACCATCACCGGCATGGTGTTCGTCGATCCCGAGAACAAGCGTCTCAGCGCATAGGAGGCTTACCCATGCTTCTGGCCAATCACCCGTTGCTGGGCAAGACCATCCCCGGCGACACCGCAAGCCGGCTGAGCATCCGTGCCGCCGATGATGTCGCCCGTTTCAGCCTGCGCATCGATCCCGCCGCCGTCCAGTCGGCCGGGGCCGCTTTCGGCATGCCGCTCCCCACCCGCATCGGCGGGATGGTGGAGGCCGGCGGCCGGATGGCGCTGCAACTCGGCCCCGACGAATGGGTGCTGACGGCGCCGGTCGCCGAGAGCGACGCCATCGCCGATGCCTTCGCCGCCCTTGGGGAGACGCACAGCCTCGTCGATATCGGCCATCGCGAGGTCGGCATCCTGGTGGAGGGGGAGGCCGCGGCGCTCGCCCTGCGCTCGGCCATCGCCTTCGATGTCGAGGCGATGGCGGTCGGCACCGGCTGTCGCACCCTCTTCGACAAGGCGCAGATCGTCCTGATCCGCGAGGACAAGAACCGCTTCCGGATCGAGGTCTGGCGCTCCTTCGCCGACCATGTCTGGGGAATCCTGCACGCCGTCAGCCGCGAAATCGCGCTCGGCCTCTGATCGAGAGAACCGCACATGACCCGTCATCAGTCCCTGCCGAAATCCGATCTCACCGATTCCGCGATTGCAGCGGCCATCGGGCGCGAACTGAACCGCCAGAAGTACGAGATCGAGCTGATCGCCTCGGAAAACATCGTCTCGGCGGACGTACTGGCCGCCCAGGGCTCCATTCTCACCAACAAGTACGCCGAGGGCTATCCGGGCCGCCGCTATTACGGCGGGTGCGAGTTCGTGGATGAGGTCGAGACCATCGCCATCGACCGCGCCAAGCGGCTGTTCGGCGCCGGATTCGTCAATGTCCAGCCGCATTCGGGCGCCCAGGCCAATCAGGCGGTGTTCCTGGCGCTGCTCCAGCCGGGCGACCGGGTGATGGGCATGTCGCTGGCCCATGGCGGCCACCTGACCCACGGCTCGCCGGTGACCATGTCGGGCAAGTGGTTCGACATCGTCAGCTACGAGGTGCGCGAGAGCGACCAGCTGATCGACTATGATGCCTTGCGCGCCAAGGCGCTGGAGACCAAGCCGAAGCTGATCGTCGCCGGGGCGTCGGCCTATCCGCGGGTGATCGACTTTGCCGCGTTCCGCCGCATCGCCGACGAGGTTGGGGCCTATCTGATGGTGGACATGGCCCATTACGCCGGGCTGGTCGCCACCGGCCAGTATCCGGACCCGCTGCCGCACGCCCATGTGGTGACCACCACCACGCACAAGACCCTGAGGGGCCCGCGCGGCGGCATGATCCTGACCAACGACGAGGCGCTGGCCAAGAAGTTCAACTCCGCGGTGTTCCCGGGCAACCAGAGCGGCCCGCTGATGCATGTCATCGCCGCCAAGGCGGTCGCCTTCGGCGAGGCGCTGACCCCGGAGTTCAAGGCCTATGCCGCTCAGGTGGTTGCCAACGCCAGGGTGCTGTCCGACACGCTGGTCAAGGGCGGGCTGGACATCGTCTCCGGCGGCACCGACTGCCACATGGTGCTGGTCGATCTGCGGCCGAAAGGCGTGAAGGGTCGTGATGCGGAGCGCGCGCTGGAGCAGGCCGGCCTGACCTGCAACAAGAACGCCATCCCGTTCGACCCGGAAAAGCCGGCGGTGACCTCCGGCGTCCGTCTCGGCACCGCGGCGGGCACCACCCGCGGCTTCGGCGAGGCGGAGTTCGCCCGCATCGGCGAACTGATCCTGACCGTCATCGACGCCCTTGCCGTCGCCGGACCGGACGGCAATGCCGAGGTCGAGACGCGCGTGCATGGCGAAGTCCGCGAATTGTGCGAGCGCTTCCCGATCTACGGCTGACCGGGACACGTGCCGCTGGGAAATCCTGCTTAAGGCCAACTGTTTGACCTGACGAGGCGCGCGATGTTTCTCAGCGTTTTCGATGTGTTCAAGATCGGCATCGGCCCGTCGTCGTCGCACACGATGGGGCCGATGACCGCGGCGGTGCGGTTCCTCGACATGCTGCGGGCGTCGGCGGATGCCGCGCCCGCGGCGATCAAGGTCCGGCTGCACGGCTCGCTCGCCTTCACCGGCAAGGGGCATGCGACGGACCGGGCCGTCCTGCTCGGGCTTCTCGACTACCGGCCGGACAGCCTCAATGTCGATGAAGCCGAGGAACGGATCGCCGAGCTTTGGCGGACCCGAAGGCTGCACCCGGTCGGTTTGCCGGCTCTGGACTTCGATCCGGAAGCCGATCTGGTCTTCGACTTCGGGCCGCCGCTGCCCGGCCATGCCAACGGGCTGGTTTTCCAGGCGTTGGACCGGGCCGGCAAGGTGACGCTGTCGGAGATCTTCTATTCCATCGGCGGCGGTTTCGTCGTCACTGCGGCGGAACGGGAAGCTCCGCCGGCAGCGTTCGAGACCGAGTGCGTCGGTTGGCCCTACCCCTTCCACAACGCCGCGGCGATGCTGCGGATGGCGCGGGAGAGCGGTGAGTCCATCGCCGAGATGAAGCGCGCCAACGAGATCGTCGTCCGCTCCCCCGCCGAGGTGGACGAGAAGCTCGGCGCCGTCTGGGCGGCGATGAACGGCTGCATCGAGCGTGGCCTCAGCCTGGATGGCCAGCTGCCCGGCAGCCTGAAGGTCAAGCGGCGGGCCAAGGCCATCCATCAGCAGCTTCTGCGCGAGCGCGGAGCCAATTCGAGTCTGCCGCACGTCGCGTCCGACTGGCTTGCCATCTATGCGATGGCGGTCAATGAAGAGAATGCTGCCGGCGGCAGGGTGGTGACCGCGCCGACCAACGGGGCGGCCGGCGTCGTGCCGGCGGTGCTCCGCTATTACCTCGACCATTGTGCCGGGGCGGAGCCGGCGAAGGTCGCCGATTTCCTGCTGACCGCCGCAGCCATCGGTGGCCTGATCAAGCACAATGCCTCGATCTCCGGGGCGGAGGCCGGCTGCCAGGGCGAGGTCGGGTCGGCCGCCGCCATGGCCGCGGCGGGGTTGTGCGCCGTGCTGGGCGGAACGCCGGAGCAGGTGGAGAATGCGGCGGAAATCGCGCTGGAGCATCACCTCGGCATGACCTGCGACCCGGTCGCCGGTCTGGTCCAGGTGCCCTGCATCGAGCGCAACGCCATCGGCGCCACCAAGGCGGTGGCCGCGGCGTCCCTGGCGCTGCGCGGCGACGGCCAGCACTTCATGCCGCTCGACAACTGCATCCAGGCGATGCGGCAGACCGGCGAGGAAATGAGCACCAAGTTCAAGGAGACCAGCCTGGGCGGGCTGGCGGTCAATCTGCCGGAGTGCTGACGTTCTCCGCCGTCTTGCCGCCAATCTCTCCGGCATCAGCCGAGGTCGATCCCATGGGCAACGGCATCCGGATATTTGCCGCCTTGGATGATGATTTGGAGTCGGTGCTGGCCTGCGGCTGGCTGCTGTCGATGAATCCGGGCGTGACCGTCACGGCCGGTCCTCCGGACCGCGGGCCGGGTGCCGGACTGTGTGCACGCGGCTATATGGATCTTCATGTCCTCACGCAGGACCACGGTAACGACACGCTGATACGGACCGCTGCGCTCCAGGCCCGTCGCCTTGCCGCTCCGCTCCCCGGTGAGGGGGCGCTCCACCTGAGCCACGATCCTCCGGTCGGGAGGTTCGATCTGCTGTTGGCCGGCAGGCCGCAGCCCGGCAAGCCATCCTGTTGGAGCGCCGATGCGCAGCGGTTCGGTGCGGTTCTGGTGGCACCGCGAGAGACACCGTCCCACCTGGGCCGAAGCATCGCCATCCTGGCGGACGGAGCGCCCCGCGCGCTGAAATCCTTCGGCATCGCCCAACGGCTCTTCCCGGCCATCGCGTCGGTTCACCTGATCCTCGACGAGCGTGCCGCTCCGGGACGGGCGGACGAGTGGCTGCGGCAACTGGACTGCCGGTGTCCGGTCCGGCTTTCGACGGTGCGGCCGACCACCGATGCGCAGAGCGCCGCCAGTCTCGACGCCGGCGGCGACCTTCTGGTGGTGGAGCGGCCGGCGCGTTTCTGGACTTCCATCGGCTTCGAGTGGCGGTTGGCCGCGCTTCTCGACCGCACGCCTGGGGCCGTGCTGTTCACTCTTTGAAATCTGGCCTTCAGTCCAGCCGCTCGCCCAGCTTCATCCGCATCAGCGCCAGTTCCGGGGCGTTGCGGGCCTCCATCTTCTCCAGCACGCGGGCGCGGTGGGTTTCGACCGTGCGGATGCCGATGGCGAGGCGGCTGGCGATGGTTTTGTTGGGCAGGCCCTGGGCAACCATCTCCATCACCTCCAGTTCGCGCGGGCTGAGCAGGGCGAGGCGGCGACGGATTTCCCCGACCTCCGCATCGGCGCTGCGCGCGGCGAGGTCACGCGCGAACGCCTCCTGCACCCGCTCGATCAGCAGATCCTCGTCGAACGGCTTTTGCAGGAAATCCACCGCCCCGGCCCGGAAGGCCCGCACCGCGGCGGTAACGTCGCCATGGCCGGTGATGACGATCACCGGCAGGGTCAGGCCGCGCCGGATCATATCCTGCTGCAAATCCAGACCGTCCATGCCCGGCATGCGGATGTCGAGAATGGCGCAACCGGGCTGGTCGGGGGATGCCGTTTCCAGGAACTCGGCGGCCGACGCGCAGCAGCGTACGGTGATACCGGCCAGATCGAGGTGGAGTGCCAGCGCATCGCGCACGGCCTCGTCGTCGTCCACCACGAAAGCCACCGGGGTGGCTCCGGAGCCCGCGGCGGGCGTTTCGGTCGTCATGCGGGCTCTCCGTTCTTGCCCGCGGCATGGGCGGGAATGGTGAACTGGAACACGGTACCGCCAATGGCGCCGCCAATGGGGCCGCCAGTTGCGCCGCTTCTTGCGGTCAGGGTGCCGCCATGGCTCTCGACGATGGTGCGGACGATGGACAGCCCAAGCCCCATGCCGGTCGGCTTGGTGGTGACGAAGGGGGCGAACAGGTTGCGCTCCACCACTTCGGCAAGGCCGGGTCCGGTGTCGCGCACACCGATGGCGACGAAGCCGGGCTGCGCGGCAGGGCAGGCGAAGATCACGATGCGGCGCCGGGGGGCCTGGGCGGACGGACTGCCATCCGCGCCTTCGCCCATCGCTTCCGCGGCATTGCGGACGAGGTTGAGAATCGCCTGCTGCAATTGGACCGCATCGCCGTCAATCGTCGGCAGGGGGGCCGGAAGGGCAGGGTCGATTTCGGCGACGATCTCCACCGCATGGCGGCTGGCCAGCGGACCGGCCAGCGTCAGGCAATCCGCGATCAGCGTTGCGACCGGCAGCGGGGTGCGGTCGCTGGCGCCTTTGCGCACGAAATCGCGCAGGCTGCGGATGACCCGGTCCGCCCGCTCAGCCTGGGTGACGGTCTTGTCGAGTATCTCGGTCAGGCGGGGGGAGGCCCCTTCGAGCCGCGCGACCTTGCGGGCGGCGCGGGCATATCCCATCGTCGCCGCCAGCGGCTGGTTCAACTCATGGGCCAGCGCCGCCGTCATCTCGCCCGCCTCGATCAGGCGGGAGGCGTGGGCGAGGTCGGACTGCCGCACCCGCAGCCTGTCCTCCGCCCGGCGGCGCTCGCTGACCACGGCGCCCAGCAGCAGGATGGTGACGGCCAGAGTCAGCATCAGCAGCTGGAAATGCGCCATGCGGTCGGTGTCGACGCCGGTCGCCTGGATGGCGGCGATCAGCCCGGCCTGCGTGGCGACCGAAGCCACCACCGCGCCGACCAGCCCATGCCGCACGGCGATGCCGATGGCCGGCAGGAACAGCAGATAGAAATGCTCGTACTGCGAGGAGGCGAGCGGGCCGAAATCGAGCCACAGGGTGAAACCGATCAGCGCCCCCTGCGCCAGCGTCTCCGCCGCACCGCTCCAGGACCAGCGCAGGGCCGGCATCCGCCGGCCGATCAGCACCAGCGGCGTCAGAACGGCGATGCCGATGACTTCGCCCGTCCAATAGCGCAGCAGCACCTCCGGAAAGTTTGTCCACTCGAACAGCCCGGCCGCGGTGTGGATGGCGATGAAGCACAGTCCGATGGCCAGAACCGCCGCGGCACTGCCGCCCAGCAGCAGAACGATGTCGCGCAGCCGGGACAGCCCCGGATCGATTGCACGGCGCAGCAGCCATCCTGCAACCCCATAGCCTATGGCGACGACGCCGTTCGCCAGGAACGGCGCCCACAGCGTCACGGGCAGAAGCGTTATGGGCAGATCGCGGACGACGAGGTCGGCGGCGGTCAGGGCCAGCCAGACCAGGGGCACGGCGCGGACGCCGAACAGCACCGACACCCCCATCATCAGCCCGGCCGGCGGGTTCCACGGCGTGATGTTGATGGACGAAACCGCATGAATGAAGCTGATCCAATCCAGGAACAGGTGGACGGCCAGATAGGCCGGAACCAACATCCATTTGCGGCGGACAATCTGCGACATGGGGCGATGGTAGCGCCAACCCGCTCCGACTGCATCAGGGGAAATCGCCGGGCCCGTATTACTGCGGAGATCCTGCGGGATCGGGCGCAGCCCCTTCGGGTCCGTATTTCCCGGCATGGACAGACTGCCGCCGACTTCCGATCTTTGAGAAGTTGCCTGCGGAGCGATTTCCGGCAGGCAGCCGACCGCACCGGAACAAAAGGACCGGAGACCTCAAGAAACCGGAACCGTCACGATGGCAAGCCTCAAGCGCATTCTGCTGGCAACCGACCTGGAGCCGAAATCGGACCGCGCCCTGGAGCGCGCCGTTCAGCTCGCCCACCGGTTCGATGCGGAGCTGACGGCGCTGCATGTCGTCGACGGCAACGGCGGCCGCTATGGCTGCCTGCCGCTGCACCATGTGGAAGGCGAGTTGCAGCGCCACATCCTGGCCGCAAGCGGCGGGGCCGGCATCCGGGCACAGGCGGTCGCAGTGCGCGGCGACGCGGTGGAGCACCGGGTCGCCGGCTATGCCGGCCTGTGGCGTCCCGACCTTCTCGTGGTGGGCCTGCACCAGCGCGACCGGGTGGCGGACCTGTTCCTGGCCTCCACCGTCGAGCGCATCGCGATTGCCGACGGAACGCCGATGCTGATCGTGCGCGACAAGCCGCTCCAGCCCTATCTGCGGGCGCTGGTGCCTGTCGATTTTTCCGAACGGTCGCGCTCATCGGTGGAATCGGCGCGCCTGCTGATGGCGGAGGGATGCATCCACCTGCTGCATGTCGCCGATCTGCCGGACGCGTCGGCACTGGACAAGGCACAGGTCGAGCACGATTTCCGGACCGTGCTCGGCCCCCAGGGGGAAGGAGCGCCGGGTGGGCCGCCGGGTGAGATGGAGGTGGAGACGATCCTGTTGACCGGCTCTCCGGGACAGCGGATCGTCGGTCTGGCCCGGCAGGGGCGGTACGATCTGGTTGCGATGGGCTCGGCCCGGCGCAGCGGTGTTGCCCGTGTCCTGCTGGGCAGCACGTCGTCCGAGGTGATCGACGTGCTGCCCTGCGACGTGCTGATCGGTGGCGTGGGTATGGGAATGGGCTCCGGCTGGTCCCCGGCGCCCGCACCCACACTTTGCCCCTGATGGGCCTGAATGGAGAACCGGATGACCATCACTGACCATTTTTCCGCGTCCAGCGTGATCCTCGATGCCGCGCCCGGCAACAAGGCGGCGCTGCTCGACCAGTTGGCGGCCGAGGCCGCCGCCCGCAGCGGGCGTCCGGCGCCTGAGATCCTGGAGGCCTTGCAGGCGCGGGAGAAGATCGGCTCCACCGCGCTCGGCAGGGGCGTGGCGCTTCCCCACACGGAGCTTGCCGATCTTGCGGCCCCGGTCGTCCTGTTCGCCCGTCTCCAGCGCGCGGTCGATTTCGACGCGCGCGACGACGAGCCGGTCGATCTGGTCTTCCTGGCGCTCTGGCCGGCATCGAACCGCAAGGGGCTGCTGGCGTCCATGGCGGAAATCTGCGGGGCGCTGCGCGATCCGCAGTCGCTGCGCCGGCTGCGCGGTGCCAAGACCGCCGACGACGCGGCCCAGATCGTCATCCAGGCCGTTGCCCAGGATGAGGACGACCGGGACTGCAACGACGCCTCCCCCGGCTTCTGACGCCGTCCATCGCCGCCGTTCCAGCGTGCCTTCAGTCTGCCGCCAGTCTGCCGTAGGATTTCATGCCCGACGCACTCCCGCTCCTGATCGCCATCGCCTTGCCCTTCGCCGGCGCGGTCGCCGCCGGACTGCTGCCCACCCATGCGCGCAACGCCGCGGCATGGCTGGCCGGCGGCGTGGCGCTGCTCGGGCTGGCGATGGTGTGGGCGGCCTACCCGACGGTTTCGGCCGGCGGCGTGCTCCGCTTCACCGCCGGATGGATGCCGTCGCTGGGGCTCGACTTCTCCTTGCGGATGGACGGCTTCGCCTGGCTTTTCGCCGGGCTGGTGTTCGGGGTCGGCGTGCTGGTGGTGGTCTACGCCCGCTATTACATGGCGGCCGAGGATCCGGTGCCGCGCTTTTTCGCCTTCCTGCTCGCCTTCATGGGGTCGATGACGGGGGTGGTGCTGTCGGGTAACCTGATCCAGCTCGCCTTCTTCTGGGAACTGACCAGCCTCTTCTCCTTCCTGCTGATCGGCTACTGGCACCACACCGCCGCCGCGCGCGACGGTGCTCGCATGGCGCTGACGGTCACCGCGACCGGCGGCCTCTGCCTGTTCGCCGGCGTGCTGATCCTCGGCCACATCGTCGGCAGCTACGATCTCGACGCCGTGCTGACGGCCGGCGACCGCATCCGGGCGCATTCGCTCTACCTGCCGGCCCTGGTGCTGATCCTGCTCGGCGCCCTGACCAAGAGCGCGCAGTTCCCCTTCCATTTCTGGCTGCCGCACGCCATGGCGGCGCCGACCCCGGTGTCGGCCTACCTGCATTCGGCGACGCTGGTGAAGGCGGGCGTCTTCCTGATGGCGCGGCTGTGGCCGGTGCTGGCGGGGACCGAGGCGTGGTTCTGGATCGTCGGGTCGGCCGGTCTCGCCACCCTGCTGCTCGGCGCCTATGTCGCCATCTTCCAGCATGACCTGAAGGGGCTGCTGGCCTATTCGACGATCAGCCATCTCGGCCTGATCACCCTGCTGCTCGGCCTGAACAGCGAGCTGGCGATGGTGGCGGCGATCTTCCACGTCATCAACCACGCCACCTTCAAAGCGTCGCTGTTCATGGCCGCCGGCATCATCGACCACGAGACGGGGACGCGCGACATCCGGCGCCTGTCGGGGCTGAATCGTTTCATGCCCTTCACCGCCCGCCTTGCCCTGATCGCCGCCGGCGCCATGGCGGGCGTGCCGCTGCTGAACGGCTTCCTGTCGAAGGAGATGTTCTTCGCCGAGGCGCTCTCCGCCAAGGACCCGCTTCCGGTTTTCTTCGACATTCTGCCGGTCGCCGCGATGGTGGCCAGCGCCTTCAGCGTCGCCTATTCGCTGCGCTTCATCCACGGCACCTTCTTCGGGCCGGACCCGGTGGACCTGCCGCACAAGCCGCACGAGCCGCCGGCCTGGATGCGTTTCCCGGTCGAGGTGCTGGTGCTGGCCTGCATCGTCATCGGCATCCTGCCCGCCGCCACCGTCGGCCCCTATCTCGACATGGCCGCCCGCGCCGCCCTGGGCGCGGCGACGCCGGAATACAGCCTCGCGGTCTGGCACGGCTTCAACCTGCCGCTGGTGATGAGCATGGCCGCCTTCGCCGCCGGGCTGATCCTCTACCGGCTGCTGCAAAGCCATCTAGCCAAGGGCATCGAGGGGCCACCGCTGATCCGCAGCCTGGAAGGGCGGCGCATGTTCGAGCGGACGATGGTCTTCCTGTCCTGGCGGCTGGCCCGCACCGCCGAGGGGGTGCTCGGCACCCGCCGCCTGCAGCCGCAGCTGCGGCTGGTGGTGGCCGCCGCGGTGCTGGCCGCCGGCTGGACGGTGTGGACCCGCGGAGTGGGGCCGGGCAATCTGGTGCCGTCCGGCATCGACCCGGTGCTGGCGCTGATCTGGCTGCTGGGGGCCGCCTGCGCCCTGGGTGCGGCTTGGCAGGCGAAGTTCCACCGGCTGGCGGCGCTGATCCTGCTCGGCGGCACCGGGCTGGTCGTCTGCGTCACCTTCGTCTGGTTCTCCGCCCCCGACCTCGCGCTGACCCAGCTGCTGGTGGAGGTGGTCACCACCATCCTGCTGCTGCTGGGCCTGCGCTGGCTGCCCAAGCGGATGGACGGCGCCGGCAGCCGCGGGTCGGAGGCGGTCACGCTGACCCGCCGCCTGCGCGACCTCGGCATCGCCACCGCCGCCGGGGCCGGCATGGCCGGGCTGGCCTTCGGGGTGATGACGCGCTTCCCGCCGGAACTGCTGGCCCGCCATTTCCTGGAGCTGGCCTACAGCGAGGGTGGCGGCACCAACGTCGTCAACGTCATCCTGGTCGATTTCCGCGGCTTCGATACCATGGGCGAGATCGCCGTGCTGGGGGTGGTGGCGATGACCGCCTACGCGCTGCTGCGCCGCTTCCGCCCGGCGTCGGACAGTGTGGACGTTCCCGAACAGCAGCGCGACCAGAGCGCCTTCGACGCCTCGCGGCCCGACCGCAAGGACGGCGACACCGTGGCCGACTGGCTGTTCATCCCGTCGCTGATCGCCCGCCTGCTGTTCCCGGTGATCCTGCTGGTGGCGCTGTTCCTGTTGCTGCGCGGCCATGACCTGCCGGGCGGCGGTTTCGCCGCGGGCCTGACCGTCGCCATCGCCATGATCCTGCAATACATGTTCGGCGGCACCCAGTGGGTCGAGGCGCGGCTGCGCGTGCTGCCGATGCGCTGGATGGGCATCGGCCTGCTGCTGGCCGCCGGCACCGGGCTCGGCGCCTGGATGTTCGACCGGCCGTTCCTGACCAGCTATTTCGCCTATTCGCAGACTCCGGTGCTGGGCAAGGTCCCGGTGGCGAGCGCCCTGCTGTTCGACATCGGCGTCTTCGCCTTGGTGGTCGGCGCCACCATCCTGATCCTGATCGCGCTGGCCCGCCAATCGCTGCGCGGCCACCGTGCCGCCGCCCCCCGTCCACCGGAGGTTCCGGCGGTGCCCGAACCGGTGCCTACCGCTGTAGGAGACGATTGATGGAACTGATCCTTTCGCTCGGCATCGGCGTGCTGACCGGCTCCGGCGTGTGGCTGCTGCTGCGGCCCCGCACCTTCCAGGTGATCGTCGGCCTGTCGCTGCTCTCCTATGCCGTCAACCTGTTCATCTTCTCCACCGGCGGCCTGCGCACGGGTGCTGCGCCGATCTTGGAGGGCGGCCGGGCCGGCACGCTCGCCATGCATGCCGATCCGGTGCCGCAGGCGCTGGTGCTGACCGCCATCGTCATCGGCTTCGCCACCACCGCCCTGTTCCTCGTCGTGCTGCTCGCCGCCCGCGGCCTGACCGGGACCGACCATGTCGACGGAAAGGAGAGCGGCCGGTGAGCGGCTGGATGGACCATCTGACGATTGCCCCCATCGTCGTGCCCCTGCTGGCCGGGGCGGTGATGATGCTGATCGACGAGCGGCAGCGCACGCTGAAGGCCGTGATCGGCATGGCGTCGGCGCTGATGCTGCTGGGGCTGGCGATCCTGGCCCTGACCATCGCCGATTCAGGGGCGGGTGTCGTCCGCGTCTACCGGCTCGGCAACTGGCCGGCGAATTTCGGCATCGTGCTGGTGCTGGACCGCTTCGCCGCCCTGATGCTGGTGCTGACCGGGATTCTGGGTGTGGCCGCCCTGACCTTCTCGCTGCCGCGCTGGCAGAAGGCGGGGGCGCATTTCCACCCGCTGTTCCAGTTCCAGCTGATGGGGCTGAACGGCGCCTTCCTGACCGGCGACCTGTTCAACCTGTTCGTCTTCTTCGAGATCATGCTGGCGGCCTCCTACGGCCTCGCTCTGCATGGCTCCGGGCTGGCGCGGGTGCGGGCGGGGCTGCATTACGTCGCGATCAACCTGTCGGCGTCGCTGCTGTTCCTGATCGGCGTCAGCATGATCTACGGCGTTTCCGGCACCCTCAACATGGCCGATCTCGCCGGCCGGGTCGCTGGGCTGGCTGCCGAGGATCGCGGGCTGCTGGAAGCCGGTGCGGCGATCCTGGGTCTCGCCTTCCTGATCAAGGCGGGGATGTGGCCGCTGGGCTTCTGGCTGCCCAACACCTATTCCACCCTGGGCTCGGCCTCGGCCGCCATCGTCTCGATCCTCAGCAAGGTCGGCATCTATGCTGTGCTGCGGCTGTGGCTGCTGGTGTTCGGCGAGGGGGCGGGGGCGTCGAGCGGCTTCGGCGGCACGGTCCTGCTGATCGGCGGCTTGCTGACCATCGGCTTCGGCTGCATCGCCGTGCTGGCGACGCAGAACATGGCGCGGCTTGCCGGCGCCACCGTGCTGGTGTCGTCCGGCACCCTGCTGGCGGCCATCGGCGCCGGCCAGATGGCGGTGACCGGCGGAGTGCTGTTCTATCTGACCAGCTCCGTGATGGCGGTCGCCGGCTTCTTCCTGCTGATCGAGCTGGTGGAGCGCGGCCGGGGTGTCGGCGCCGACGTGCTGGCGGTGACCCGCGAGGCCTTCGGTGAGGGCGACGACGAGGATGCCGACGACGGCGGGGGTGGCGGCGGGGCCGGTGTGCCCATTCCGGCGACGATGGCGATCCTCGGCATCGGCTTCATGTCCAGCGCGCTCCTGCTGGCCGGCCTGCCGCCGCTGTCGGGATTCCTCGCCAAATTCGCCATCCTGTCGCCGCTGCTGGCGGCCGGGCCGGAGGTTCCCGTCACCACCTGGATCCTGCTGGCGGCGCTGGTGCTGTCGGGGCTGGCGACGGTGGTGGCGATGACGCGGGTGGGCATCGACGCCTTCTGGGCCTCGCCGGCCGCCGAGGTGCCGCGGGTGCGGGTGGCCGAGATCGCGCCCGTCCTGCTGTTGCTCGCCCTCAATCTGGCGCTGACCATCCAGGCCGGACCGGCCATGCGCTACATGGAGGACACCGCGCGCGCGCTCCATGCGCCGCAGGACTACAACGGTGCCGTGCTGTCCGGCATTCCGACGGCGGGCCCGACGGCCGGAGGTGCCCGATGAGACGGCTGATGAGGCTGCTGCTGCCCTATCCCATGATGACGGCGACGCTGCTGGGGGTGTGGCTGCTGCTGAACGAGAGCGTGGCCCCCGGCACCATCATCCTGGGCAGCGTTCTTTCGCTGGGGACGGCCGCGACGCTGGGCGTGCTCGATCTGCCGGGCGGACGCTTCCGCCGTCCGCAGGCCGCGCTGTCGCTGCTGGGTGTGGTGCTGGTGGATATCCTGCGCTCCAACTGGGCGGTCGCGAAGATCATCCTGCGGCCGGGCGTCGGCGGCCGGGTGTCGGGCTTCGTGCGCATCCCGCTCGATCTGCGGGCGCCCTACGGGCTGGCGACGCTCGCCTGCATCGTCACCGCCACCCCCGGCACGGTGTGGGTCGCCTATGACCGGCGGCGGAACACCATCCTCCTGCACATCCTCGATCTGGTGGACGAGCAGGAGTGGATCGACACCATCAAGGGCCGCTACGAGACACGGTTGATGGAGCTGTTCGAATGATCCTGACCCTGCTGATGGGGACGATCTTCCTCACCCAGATCATGCTGGTGGTCGCGATGGCCTTCGCGACCGTCCGGGTGCTGCGGGGACCGCGGGCACAGGACCGGGTGCTGGGGCTGGACACCCTCTACGTCACGGCGACCATGCTGCTGCTGACCTTCGGCATCCGCAACGGCAGCATCCTCTATTTCGAGGCGGCTCTGATCATCGCCCTGCTCGGCTTCGTGTCGACGGCGGCGCTGGCGAAGTTCCTGATGCGCGGCGAGGTCATCGAATGAACAACCATCTGGCCGATCTCCCCGCCTGGGCCGCCATTCCCGCCGCCCTGCTGCTGCTGGCCGGTGCGGTGCTGACCCTGATCGGAACCGTCGGGCTGCTGCGGTTCGGCAGCTTCTACCAGCGGGTCCACGCGCCGACGCTGGGCTCGACCCTGGGCATCGGCTGCATCCTGCTGGCCTCGATGCTGGTCTTCTCCGTCCTGGAGTCCAGGGCGATCCTGCACGAGGTGCTGATCACCGCCCTGATGGTGGTCACCACCCCGATCACCCTGATGCTGCTGGCCCGCGCCGCCCTCTACCGCGACCGCAGCGAGGGAAGCGACGAGGTGCCGCCGCCGCCCTCCGGCCAGGACGCGCGCGCCTCCGGAACCGCACCGCAGTCTCAGCCAGGTCCGGGCGGTGGGCAGGACGTGTGATACGGCTTACAGGGACTGGTTCACACTGATTCTGCCTGCCATCCCGCACCAGCCGGAATGGCTGCGCCGGGACCGTTCAGCGCAGCGAGGACGGCATCGGCGGTTTTGCGGCTGTGGGCGGCCAGGAGACCGCCGGCCGCCGCCGCGTTGCGCTGCCGGACTGCGGCCATGAAGCCGTCATGTTCGTTCAGCGAGTGCCGCCAGCGCTCCTCATCGTAGTTGGCCAGCGACCGCGCCCGGAGAATCTTGGAGGCGAAGCCGGCGTAGGTGGCGTCCAGGGACGGGTTGCGCGCCATCGTGACGATCCGGGCGTGGATTTGCCGGTTGGTCAGGAAATAGGCCGGGCGGTCGCCGGCATCGAACTGGGCGTGAAGCTGGTCGTGGAGCCGGTCGAGTTCGGCGAATTCCTCGACCGTACCCCGCCGGCAGGCAAGGTCGCCCGCCAGCGCCTCCAGCGCCTCCATCACTTCGAAGACGGCGGCGATCTCCTTGGGGTCGATCGGCGTCACCACGGCGCCGCGGTGAGGACGAAGCTCCACCAGCCCCTCCGCCGCCAGGACGCGCAGCGCTTCCCGCAAAGGCGTGCGCGAGACCCCCAGCTGTTCGCACAGCTGGACCTCCGGCACGCGGCTGCCCGGCCGCAATTCGCCGGACAGGATCATCGCGCGCAGCTCCGCGACGGCACCATGGTGCAGCGTTTCACGGCGGATCGGCCCGGCGGGGAACTTGGCGGTCTTCACAATGTCCATGGTCGATCCGGCGATGTCCATAATGCTGAATGATTGTGCAGCCATGCGCAAACGATGCCATGCGCTTAAAAATAGGGCAAGAGAGTCGAGGTGCGCACTTGGCTTTCAAAAACTTATATATCATTGATATAAAAAGATAAATCCAAAATCACCATATTGTATACAATCTGGCACGCGGCTTGCGACAGAGGGAATATCGCAATCGCATCAGGGAATCCTGCTCATGTCGCTTCGATCCTTCACGCTTGGCGCCGTCACCGGCGCGGTCCTCGCCCTGTCCGCGGCCGCCGCGACCGCCCAGGCCGCCGACATGGAGGCGGTGAAGCTGGGCTTCGCCAAATGCGCCCACTGCCTGCCGATGGCGCTGACGCCCGATCTGGCGAAGGGCGTGAAGATCGAGGCCATCAACTTCAACTCCGGCAATGACGTGCTGACGGCTCTGGTGTCCAAGAGCATCGACGTGGCGCAGGTCACTTACCTCCATTACATCACCGCCCTCGACAAGGGCTTCGACGTGGTGGCGATCTCCGGTCAGGTGAATGGCGGATCGGAGATCCTGACCGCCAAGGGGATCGAGCTGAAGCCGGACGACTGGGCCGGGCTGAAGGCGCTGATCGCCGACCGCAAGGCAAAGGGCGAACCGCTGCGCGTCGCCGCCTCGCGCGGGAACGCGCAGGACATCCACATGCGCGGCGCCTTCCTGAAGAATGGGATCGACGCCAACAAGGACGTGCAGTTCGTCAACATCCCGAACCCGTCCGACCATGCCGCCGCCCTTCAGCGCGGGGAGGTCGATGTGATCTGCACGGTGGAGCCCTTCGCCTCGCAGATCCGCAGCAGCGGGACCGGCCGGCACTTCACGCTTCCCTACGATCAGGCCGCCGGCAACCTGACCAACCTGATCGTCACCCGCTCCGACGTGATCAAGGAGCATCCCAAGGCGGTCGAGGCCACCGTCGCGTCCGTCGTGGCGCTGGTCGACAAGTTGAAGGCCGACCGGGGCGCCTGGGTCGACACCATCAACAAATACACCGGCATGGACAAGACTGTCGCCGCGGAGGCGCTGAAGAACGCCTCGCCCGACTATGCCATGCACAAGGACAGCACGCTCGCCATCGCCGCGATGATGCGCGACCTGAAATACATCAGCCATGACGTCTCCGCCGCGGCCGAGAAGAACCTCGACTACAGCTTCCTGGAAACCGTCACGGCCAAGCCGAAGACCGAGTTGGGCTTCTGATCGGCTGCCGGCTGCATCCGGCCAGGTGTTTCATGGGACAGGAGTCCGGTTCATGACGGCGATAGGAAAAATCTGGGAGCGGTTCGCCTGGGAAAGGGCGGTCGTTCCCCTCGTCATCCTCGTGGCCTGGGAGGCCGTGTCGCGGTCCGGCCTTCTGCCCGCGGCGCTGCTGCCGCCGCCGACGGTGGTTCTGCATGCATGGGGCGACTGGGTCTTCGGCTTCGACGAGACCGCCCAGGCCAACAGCGGGCGCTGGTTTGCCGACGCGCTGTCCAGCGCCGTGCGGGTTGCCGCCGGCTATGCCATCGCGGCGGCCAGTGGCATCCTGTTGGGCATCGCCATCGGCTGGTGGCGGTGGGTCGAGCGGACGGTGGAGCCGACGATCCAGATGCTGCGCCCGGTTCCGCCGGTGTCCTGGATTCCGGTGGCGATCATCTGGTTCGGCATCGCCAACAAGCCGGCCATTTTCCTGGTCTTCCTCGGCGCCTTCTTCCCCATCCTGATGAACACCATCCACGGGGTGAAGACGGCCGACCGCAACCTGATCCGCGCCGCCGCGATGATGGGCGCCACCGAGCAGCAGCTTCTGCGCCATGTGGTGTTCCCGGCGGCCCTGCCCAGCATCTTCGCCGGCCTGCGCATCGGCATCGGCGCCGCCTGGATGCTGACCGTCACCGCCGAGATGGTCGCGGTCAAGAGCGGCCTCGGGTACGTGCTGTGGGACAGTTACTATTTCTTGCGCTACGACCTCGTGCTCGCCGCCATGGCCAGCATCGGCCTGCTCGGCTACGCGACCGACGGCCTGATCAAGCTCCTGATGTCCATGGCGCTGCACTGGCAGCACGGATCCACCCTGCAAAGCCGGGAGGGCTGACGCCATGGCCTCCATCGAGCTGAAGAACATCACCAAGATCTTCCGCGATGCCAAGCGCAAGCGCGACCTGCTGGCCATCGACGATGTCAGCCTGTCGGTGGAACCCAACCAGTTCCTCTGCCTGCTGGGCTCGTCGGGCTGCGGCAAGTCCACGCTGCTGAACATGATCGCCGGCTTCGAGAAGCCGACCGGCGGCAGCGTGACGGTCGGTGGCAAGCCGGTGGACGGGCCGGGCGCCGACCGCGGCATGGTCTTCCAGCAGGCCAACCTGATGCCCTGGCTGCCGGTGTGGGAGAATGTCGCCTTCCATCTGCGGCTGAAGGGCTGGCGCAAGGCCGACCGCCGGGCCGCCGCGCAGGAATACATCGACATGGTGGGCCTGCGCGGTTTCGAGAACCATTTTCCGGCCGAACTGTCGGGCGGCATGAGCCAGCGCGTCGGCATCGCCCGCGCCCTGCTGCTGAACCCGCAGGTCATCCTGATGGACGAGCCCTTCGCGGCGCTGGATGCCCAGACCAAGATGGACATGCAGGAGGAGCTGGTCGCCATCTGGCAGAAGCAGCGCTGCACCATCGTCTTCGTCACCCACAGCGTCGACGAGGCGCTGGTGCTGGGCACCCAGGTCGCCGTCCTGACCAGCCGGCCGGGCCGGGTGCGCGAACTGATCGACCTCGACCTGCCGCGCCCGCGCGACATCACCAGCCAGCAGTTCAACGACCACAAGCGCCACATCCTGAACCTGATCCGCGAGGAAGGGATGCAGCAGCGCAAGGAGGCGGCGAAGCCGGAACCGGTGCCGGACGCCGCTGCGGCCGGCCGTCAGGGCGCTGCGGCATGAACCCCGCTCCCCTCGATCTGTTGCTGACCGGCGTCACCGCCATCACCGGCGATCCGGCGCTGGGCATCGTGGAAGACGCCGCCATCGGCATCCGTGATGGCCGGATCGCCCATCTGGCCCCGGTCTCCGCCGGGCTGCCAGCGGCGGAGCGCACGCTGCACCGTCCCGGCCGGCTGGTGACGCCGAGCTTCGTCAACGCCCATCTGCATGCGGTGCTGGTGATGGTCCGCGGCGTCGCCGCCGATCTCGGCTTCGCCCCGTCCTACACCCCCGGCGTGCCCAAGGGCACCGACGCAACGCCGGAGGAGGCGCGGGCGCTGGCCCGGCTCGGCGTGGCGGAGGCGCTGCTGTCCGGCTCCACCCTGGTCTGCGACCATTTCGTCCACGCCGAAGCGACGCTGGAGGCGGTGGCCGAGCTGGGGCTGCGAGTCCATGCCGGCTGGCGGGTGCATGACGTGGATTTCGCCCGCGTGCCGCAGGGGGAATGGCGCTTCGACGCCGGCATCGGCGAGGATCTGCTGCGCCGGACGCTCGACCTGCACGACCGCTGGCACGGGGCGCTGGATGGGCGCATCGCGGTGCAGATGGCCGCCCATGCGCCGGACACCTGCTCCCCCGGCTTCCTGCGGACGCTTGCCGCCGAGGCATCGACCCGCGGGATGCGCGTCAACACCCATCTGGCGCAGAGCCGGGTCGAGGTGGAGCGCGTCCGTGCCTCCACCGGCCTTTCTCCCGCGGCCCTGCTGGACGAGGTGGGGATGCTGAACGAGCGGCTTCTCGCCACCCATTGCCTCTATGTCGATGACGACGACATCGCGCGGCTGGCCCGTGCCGGCGCCCATGCGGTGCATGTGCCCAAATGCAACGCCGCCTCCGGCAGGCTGGCGCCGACCCCGGCCCTGAAGGCGGCGGGGGTCAATCTGGCGCTGTGCACCGACACCCAGCATGGCGACATGGTGGAGACGATGCGCTGGGCGCTCGCCACCGCCCGCATCGGCCAGGGCGGCGTCACCGCCGACTGGCAGCCGGCCGACGTCTTCCACATGGCGACCCTGGGCGGGGCGGAGGCCGTCGGCATGGCCGACCGCATCGGCACGCTCACCGTCGGCAAATGCGCCGATCTGGTGGTGTTCGACAGCCGCCGTCCGCATCTGCGCCCGCAGACCAACCCGCTCGGCACGCTGGTCCACACCGGTCAGGGCCGCGACGTGGAAATGGTGATGGTCGACGGCGATGTTCTGGTCGAGGACGGCCGCCTGCTGCGCGCCGATCTGGAGCGGATCTGCATCGAGGCCGACGAGGCCGCCCGCGCGCTGTGGGCGCGGGCCTGAACCCCAAAAACCCTGAAAACAAGAAACGCCTGAAGCGATAAGGACCGAACATGACCACGCCCGACCTGACCAAGCGCGTCCTTCTGGGGATGCTGACCCCGTCCTCCAACACGGTCCTTGAGCCGGTGACCTCCGCCATGCTGAGTGGGCTGCCGGAGGTGTCGGCCCATTTCGGCCGCTTCACCGTCAAGGAGATCTCGCTGCGCGCCGCAGCGCTCGACCAGTTCACCGACGCGCCCTTCCTCGACGCAGCCCGCCTGCTGGCCGACGCCAAGCTGAACGTGATCGGCTGGAACGGCACCTCGGCGGGCTGGCTCGGCTTCGATGCCGACGAGCGGCTGTGCAGCACCATCGCGGCGGAGACCGGCATCCCAGCCTGCACCTCCATGCTGGCGCTGAACGAGATTCTGGAGACGACCGGCCGCAAGCGCTTCGCCATCGTCAGCCCCTATCTCGACGAGATTCAGGAGCGGATGGTCGCCAACTACAACGCCGCCGGCTTCGATGTGGTGGCGGAGCGCCATCTGAACGACCGCGGCAACTTCTCCTTCTCCGAGATCACCGAGGAGCGGATCGAGCGGATGTGCGCCGAGGTGGCGGAGGCCAAGCCCGACGCGATTGCCATCATCTGCACCAACATGCGCGGCGCCCCGGTGGCGGAGCGGGTGGAGAAGGCGCTGGGCATCCCCGTCTACGACACCGTGTCCACCGTGGTGTGGAAGGCGCTGCGCATGACCGGCGTCGACACCCGCCGGGTCGAGGGCTGGGGCAGCCTGTTCCGGGAACTGCACGGCTGACCGCATAATCGGGGGGAGGGGAGCATGGAGTTCGATCTGGTCATCCGCAACGGCACGGTCGCCACCGCGTCGGATGTGTTCAAGGCCGATGTCGGCGTGCGCGGCGGGACCATCGCCGCGCTCGGCGCCGGTCTCGCCCCCGGAGCCGAGGAGATCGACGCCGCCGGGCTGCTGGTCCTGCCGGGTGGCGTCGACGGCCATGTCCATTTCGACCAGCCGACCGGCGACGGATCGGTGATGGCCGACGATTTCCTGACCGGCACCCGCTCCGCCGCCTTCGGCGGCACCACAACGGTGCTGCCCTTCGCCTGCCAGGAAAAGGGCCGGTCGCTGCGCGATGCGGTGGACGACTATCACCGGCGGGCCACCGGCAAGCCGGTGATCGACTATGCCTTCCACCTGATCGTCACCGATCCGACCAAGCAGGTGCTGGGCCAGGAACTGCCGGCGCTGATCCGCGAGGGCTACACCTCCTTCAAGATCTACATGACCTACGATGCGCTGAAGCTGAACGACCGTCAGATTCTGGAGGTTCTCGACATTGCCCGCAGCGAGGGCGCCATGGTGATGATGCATGCGGAGAATGCCGAATGCATCGCCTGGCTGACCGAAAAGCTGGAGCGCGCCGGGCAGACGGCACCCTTCTTCCACGGCGTCTCCCGCCCGCGCGTGGCGGAGCGTGAGGCCACCCACCGGGCCATTTCGCTCGCCGAACTGGTGGATGTGCCGATCCTGATCGTCCATGTCTCCGGCGCCGACGCGGTGGAACAGATCCGCTGGGCCCAGGGGCGCGGCCTGCGGATCTATGCCGAGACCTGCCCGCAATATCTGTTCCTGACCGGCGACGATCTGGGCGGGGAGGGGTTCGATGGCGCGAAGTGCATCTGCTCCCCGCCGCCGCGCGATGCCGCCAATCAGGCCGTCATCTGGGATGGGCTGACCGGCGGGACCTTCCAGGTCTTTTCGTCGGACCATGCGCCGTTCCATTTCGACGGACCGGGCGGCAAGAAAATCCATGGCGAACAGGCGCCCTTCCGCTGCGTGCCCAACGGCATTCCGGGAGTGGAGACGCGCCTGCCGCTGCTGTTCTCCGCCGGTGTGATGACCGGGCGGATGGAACTGACCAAATTCGTCGAGCTGACCGCCACCAACCCCGCCCGCATGTACGGGCTGCATCCGCGCAAGGGCACCATCGCGGTTGGGGCGGATGCCGACATCGCCCTGTGGGATCCGAACCGCCGGGTCACGGTCACGAACGCCATGCTGCACCACAATGTGGACTACACCCCCTATGAGGGGATGGAGGTCACGGGCTGGCCGGTGGCGACGATCTCGCGCGGGGCGGTGGTGTGCCGTGACGGTGCGCTTCTGGCGGAGCCCGGCCGCGGCGAGTTCCTGCCCTGCGGCCTGCCGGCGCCCGCCCGTCCCAAAAGCGCCCCGGCGCCGGTCCTGCCGTTCTGATTTACTCCCTCTCCCCCTGGGGAGAGGGGCGGGGTGAGGGGGATGCACAGGATGGATTCTCGGTAAAGGGCCGCCGCGAAACCCCCTCACCCTAACCCTCTCCCCGGGGGGGAGAGGGGATTTCTGGGCGAAGCGCAGGCGGCGGCCACCACCTCGCCGGTGCGGCCGACATGGTGCATGAACAGGCGCTGGGCGGTCTCGCCGTCGCGGGCCTCCATCGCCGCCAGGATCTCGCGGTGCTCCAGCACCGATTCCTTCCAGCGGCCCTGGGCGCCCAGCGCGAAATAGCGCGCCCGCGCCAGACGGCCGAGCAGCCGCTCATGTGCGTCCACCAGCGCCGGATTCTTGGCGCCCGACACAATCAGCCGGTGGATCTTCTGGTTGATGGAGAAATACTCCTCCAGCGCGCCGGCCCCCTGCAAGGCCTCGATCCTGTCCTGGAAGCCGCGCAGGCGGCGCAGGTCAGCGGCGGTCATCCGTTCGGCGGCGAGCTTCGCCGCGAAGCTCTCGATGCAGCCTTCGGCCTCGAACAAATGGATCAGTTCGTCGGCATCGAGGGGGGCGACGATGGCGTTGCGGTTGGGCCGCAGCATCACCAGCCCGTCGGCCGCCAGCAGCTTCAGCGCCTCGCGCAACGGGGTACGGGAGATACCGAGCTTTTCGCTCAGCTCCGGCTCGATCAGCCGGGCCGAGGGTGGCAGTTCGCCGTAGATGATCATGGAGCGCAGGCGTTCCACCGCCATTTCCGCCAGCGGCGGCGGCGGCACCATCCGGCGCCGCCGGGGGGCGGCTTCGGGAGCGGTGCTGGAAACGTCGCCCGGAGCGTTGTTGTCCATGGTCATCCGGCCAGTCCTGGCCCGCCACCGGCGAGCAGCGTTTCGATGAAGGCGGCGAAGCGCAGCACCTGCCGGTCCTGCCCGCGCGGGGCGACGATTTGCAACCCGACCGGCAGACCGGCACGGCCGGTGCCGCAGGGCAGGCTGAGGGCGGGAACCTTGGCGTGGTTGAACAGCGGGGTGAAGACTGCATGCGCGCGTGGCGCCACCGCCTGACCGCCGATGGTCTCCGGCCCCAGCCGGTCGAGCGGCCATGCCACGCACGGCGTCGTCGGGCCGATCAGCAGGTCCACGCCGGTGAAGAAGGCGGCGAGTGCGCGGGCCACCTCGACGCCAAGCAACTGCGCCGCCGCGACCTCCGCTCCCGTCAAGGTCAGTCCCCGTTCGATCTGCACGGCGATGTCGGGATCGAACCGGGTCGGATCGCGGCGGAAGGCATCGCCGTAGAGAGCGGCCAGCCCGGCATGCTGCAAGGGCATCAGCGCCGTTTCCGTCACCCCCGCCGGCCAGGGCGGATCGCGCCGGACGACGCAGACTCCCGCCCGTTCCAGCACCTCCACCGCATGTTCGACCGCCTGCCGCACATCCTCGTCGATCGGCGCATCCAGGCCGAGGCGGGGGCTGTAGGCAACGGTCAGGCTTTCGGGCGGTCGGGTGTCCGCCGGGGCGACGGCGATGGACTCGGGATCGCGCGGATCGAGGCCGCACAGCGCCTCGAACATCAGTGCCGCGTCGGCGACGTCGGCAGCGATGGGGGCCATCACGGCAATGCCGGTGAAGGGTTCGCCGAAGCCCGGTCCGTAGGGGATGGCGCCGAAGGACGGCTTGAACCCGACCGCGCCGACATGGGCGGGAGGGCGGCGGCTCGACCCGCCGGCATCGGTGCCGAGCGCCAGCGGCACCAGCCCCGCCGCCACCGCCACGGCCGGTCCGCCGCTCGACCCGCCGGGGGTCAGGCTCGGGTCCTGCGGGTGGTGCGTCGGTCCGAACAGCGGGTTGGTTGTGACGCCCTTGCAGGCGAATTCGGAGCTGTTGGTCATGCCGACGATGACGGCGCCGGCGGCGCGCAGCCGTTCCACCGCGATGGCGTCGGCCGGAGCGTGGAAGTCGGCGAACAGGCGCGATCCCTGGGTGACGCGCCGGCCGGCGACCCAGATGGTGTCCTTCACCGCGACCGGAACCCCGGCCAGCAGCGGCGTTTCCCCGGCGGCCAGCCTGCGGTCGACCGCATCCGCTTCGGCCAGCGCGTCGGCCTTGTCGACGGAGACGAAGGCGTTCAGCGCCGGATTGCCGGCGGCGATGCGGGCCAACGCCGCTTCCGTTTCGGCACGGGCGCTGCTGCGTCCGGTGCGCACGGCTTCGGCAATGGCGGTGGCGCGTGGGGCGGCGGCGCGCGGGGAAGTGGTCATCGCTTGTCCTTCAGAAGGCTGAGGCCCGACAGCGCCGCCAGCAGGCCCACGGCGATGTAGCCGGTGGCGAGGTCGCTGACCGCGGCGGCGGCGACCAGCAGGATCGGCCCGGCGATCAGCCCGGCGAAGCCGCCGACCATCACCGCCCCCGTCGCCTCGCCGATGCGGCCGGCGGGGGCAAGCCGTGCGACCTCGGCCACGAACACGCCGTTCCAGCCGCTGGCGGTCAGTCCGAACAGGAAGGTCGCCAGGGTCAGCGCCGGGAAGGGCAGGGCAGCGCCGGCCCATCCCACCAGGATCGACGCCGCGGCCATGCCCAGCCCCAGCAGCCCGACCAGCCGGCGCGGCGCCATCCAGCGCGACGCCACCACGCCCCAGCCGAGCCGTCCCACCAGCCCGCCGGCCTGCCCGGCGGCCAGCGCCACCCCGGCCGATACATGCTCCAGCCCCAGCTCCGTCACGGCGAAGACCACGAAAAAGCCGTTCAGCGTCAATTGGCTGGCGGAATAGGGCATGGCTGCCAGCGCCATCCGCCGCAGCGCCGGGTCGCCGCGCAGCAACTGCACCGCCGTGCCCAATCCGAAACCGGCGGCGGCGTTGCGGGTCAGCGGGTCATAGACGGGCCGCAGCCGCTCGAAGACCGGAATGCAGGCCAGCGCCAGCATGGCGATGACCGCGTAGCCGGCGCGGGGATCCAAGGCGACGGCCAGAAGCGGCAGAGCCAGCGATCCGGCGATGGCGCCGATCTGGTTGCCCGTCTGGCGGACGGAGAACACCATCGGCCGGTCGGCTTCCCGGACCAGCCGGCCGAGGATCGCGGCGCTGGCCGGCGTCTCGGGTCCGCAGGCAAGGCCGATGGCGACACCGGCGGCCAGCAGCCCCGCGGCGCTCCCGCCCGTCATCGCGCACAGCATGGCGGCGGCGACCGCCACCGCGCAGAGGCTGGCGATCCGGAACGGTCCGAGACGCCCGGCCAGCACGCCGCCATAGAGCGACGCCGCCATGCCGACCGCGAAGCCGGTGGTGGTGAACAGGCCGAGCCCCGCCGGGTCGATCCCCAATCGGGGTGCCAGCACCCCCGGCGCGAACAGGGCCAGCGCGACCAGCGCCTGCAAACCGGTCATGCCGACCAGTGCCGGCAGCAGCGGGGGGAGCAGTGGCGCTGGCGTTGCCGTTGCCGTCTCGGCTACCATTTCGGCGAACCGAAGACGGAGGCGGCATGGCCGGCGGAATTTCGATCCATGGCGTGGATGTGGCGCGCGGCGTCGCCGCCCAGGGCATGCTGGTGGAGCTTCTCGCGCTGACCCCGGAACGCCGGCTGCTGGCGGCGGGCGAGCTTGGCGCCAACGGGCAGCTCGACCACCCGACCGTGCGCGGCGACGGCATCGAAGCCGGCCCGCACGAGGTGCTGTTCCATGTTGGCGACTGGCTGCGGGCGGCGGGCTATGCCGAGGAGCAGGCCCGCTTCCTCGACATCGTTCCGTTCCGCTTCGTCGTCACCGACCTCGACCGCCATCTGCATCTGCCCTTCAAGTTCACCCCCTACGGGGTTTCCCTCTTTCTCGGTGTGTGACGGGGGTCAGGTCAACCTTTTGGAGAGGCCGGCGACACGTTCCATCACCAGCATCAGGCCGATGGTGACGACGATCAGCACGCCCGACAGCGCGGCGACGGTCACGTCCAGCCGGCCTTCCAGATCCTGCCACATGCGGATCGGCAGCATGTCGGTGGCGGCGTCGCGCAGGAACAGCGAGACGGGGACGTTGTCGAAGGACGCCATGAAGGCGATGAAGCCGCCCGCCATGATGCCGGGCCGGATCAAGGGCAGGGTGACGCGGCGGAAGCCGTACCAGCGCCCGGCGCCCAGGCTGGACGAGGCCTCCAGCAGCGACGGGTTCATCTGGGCGAGCGACGCCACCGTGTTGCGCACCACGAAGGGCACGGAGACGACCGTATGGCCGATGATGAGCGTCAGCGGCGACACCGGCACCCCGATCATCGAGAAGAACATCAGCGACGACAGGCCGAAGGCCAGCGCCGGCAGCACCAGCGGCGACAGGAACAGGCTGTCCAGCACCTTCGCCGTCAGCGTGGGCGAGCGGGCGATGCCCAGCGAGGCGGAAACCCCCAGCAGGACCGACAGGCCGGTCGCCCAGGCAGCCACCTTCAGGCTGTTCATCATCGCGAACTGAAGCTGCCAGGCGTTCCACAGCTCGGCGTACCAGCGCAGCGAATAGCCGGGAGGCGGGAATTTCAGGGAATAACCGCTGGTGAAGGACACCCAGATCACCACCACGGTGGGGGCGACCAGCAGGACCAGCGCCATCAGCGCGATGCCGGTCATGACGATGCGGAAGCTGAGCGCATCGAAATCGATGCGGCGGCCGCCGGAGACCGGCTTTGCGTGGTCGGACATCGATGCCTCCCCGGATCAGGCGTTGGCATAGCCGCGCGACAGGCGGCCGAGAGCGTTGAAGATCGACACCACCACCAGCACCGACACCAGGAAGACGATGGAGATCGCCGCGGCGAAGGGCCAGTTCTGCAGGGTCGAGGCCTGCTGGTAGATGTACATCGGCATGAACAGCATCTGACCGCCGCCGATCAGGCTCTGCGTGATGAAGGCGGTGATCGCCGCGGCGTAGGTCAGCAGACAGCCGGCGACGATGCCCGGCAGCGACAGCGGCAGGATCACCTTGCGGAAGGTCCGCCAGTGCCCGGCCCCCAGAACCGACGAGGCGTCGGCGAAATTCGGGTCGATGCGGCTCAGGGCGGTGATGATCGGCAGCACCATCAGCGGCATCTGCACCTGTGCCAGCGCCACGACCACCCCGCCTTCGGTGTAGAGCAGCTTCAGCGGCGTGTCGATCAGCCCGATCCAGGCCAGCGTGGCGTTGACGATGCCCTGGCGGCCCAGGATGACCACCCAAGCGAAGGTGCGGACCACCACGCTGGTCAGCAGCGGCAGCAGCACCAGAAGCATGATGATCCCCCTGGCCCAGCCGGGGGAGCGTTGGTGCAGCCATGCCACCGGATAGCCCAGCAGCAGGGTCAGCACCGTCACCTTCACCCCCAGCCACAAGGTAGAGCCCAGTACCCCCAGGCTGAAGCTGTCGCCCAGGAAGTTGACATACTGGGTCAGCCCATAATGGCCGCCCTGTGGGTCGGTCTGGAAACTCAGCGCCAGCAGGATCGCCAGCGGCGTAACGAAGAACAGGACGAAGCCCGCCGCCAGCGGAGCCGCGAGCTTCAGGTCGTAGGTGGTGACGTCGCGCAACGTCGCGGCCATGGGGCGCCTCCTCCGGCTGGCGGGCTATTGCGTGGTCAGACGCGGATTTCGCGGTTGAACCGCTCGATCCAGGCGGCGCGCTGCTCGTTGATCTTGCCCCAGTCCTGGAACACGAACTTCTTCGCGATCTCCGCATGGTCCTTGGCCAGCGTCTTGGCCAGTTCGCCCTTGATCGCGACCTTCGTGTTGGTCGGCACGATCAGGTAGGGCTCTTCCATCAGCGTGGCCTGAACCTCCGGCGACAGCGCGGCTTCGATCAGCTTGAAGGCCAGCTCCTTGTTGGGAGAGTTCTTGACGATGTGAATGGTCGTCTTGAATGCGATGGCGCCCTCCTTGGGAATGACGAACTCGACGGGCACGCCGCGTGCCTTCAGGATCTGGATGGCGTTGAAGTTGCCGGGGGAAATGTCGATCTGGCCCTGCTGGAACAGGGTGGCGAGCTGTCCGGGGTTGGCGGCGACGGCGGCAAGGCTGGGGCGCAGCGCCTCGATGGCCTTGAAGGCCGGGTCGATGTTGGCCTCCGACCCGCCATGCATCTTGGCGAGTTCCACCATGAAGCCGGTGCCGAGCGTCGAGTTCAGGTTGGTGATGCCGACGCGGCCCTTGAATTCCGGCTTCCACAGGTCGGCCCAGGAGGTCGGCGGCGTCTTCACCGTCTCCGGGTTGTAGGTGATGCCGACCACCTGGAAGAAGGGCGCCGGCCCCATCGGGACCTGGGCCGCCGGGATCAGGTCCTTGTAATAAGCGCTCTGTTCGACGGGGTAGGGTTCGACCAGATCCTGCGCGATGGCCTGGAGAGCCGGACCCGGATCGTGCAGCATGACGTCGATCGGCGGGTTGGACTTGGCGGCGTTGACCTTGGCGATCTGGTCGACCGACAGCATCGGGTCGAGGACGATGTTGGCGTTGCCTGCCGCCTTGCGGAAGGCGGGGACGAGAACGGCCTTGTGGGCTTCCTCCCAACTGCCGGTGAAGGTCGCGAAGACCAGCGGGCGCGCCTGCGCCCAGGTCAGGCCGGGGAAGGCGTGCATGGCTCCCAGCGTCAGCGCCGTCTGCATCAGATTGCGGCGGGTCAGCAGCATCGTTCACTCCTGAAGGTGAGAGGGGCCTGAAGGTGAGAGGAGGTGGTGAAGTGGAGATTCAGGCCGCGGCGAAGACCGAGGCGAGGCGGGGGGCGACCGGCGCCAGCCGCACCGGGGTGCCGGGCGCCAGCAGGTCGGTCCGCTGGATGCGTGGCTCCGACACCTTGACGGCGGTGCCGTCGCCGACGCGGATCTCGTGGACGACGGTGGCGCCCAGCGGCAGCCCCATCTCCACCACGCCGTTCAGCGTCTCGGCGTCGCCCGCGGCCGCATCGACGCTCAGATGTTCGGGGCGCAGGCAGACGGTGACGCGGGAGCCGGGCTGCAGGTCGCCCTTGGGCGCGCGGGTTTCGATCAGGCCGCCGGCGTCCAGCCGCACCCGGCCGGCGCTGCGGTCGCTGTCGACCAGCACGCCGCCCAGCAGGTTGGCGGACCCGACGAAGGTGTTGACGAACAGGCTGTCGGGCGCGTCGTAGATTTCTGTCGGCGGGGAGAATTGCTCCAGCCGGCCCTGGCTCAGCACCGCGACGCGGTCGGCCATCGACAGCGCCTCCTCCTGGTCGTGGGTGACGAGGATGGTGGTGATGCCGGACAGGCGTTGGATGCGCTTGACCTCGATCTGCATGTCCAGGCGCAGATTCTTGTCCAGCGCGGCGAAGGGTTCGTCCAGCAGCAGGATCGACGGGTTGACCGCCAGTGCGCGGGCCAGCGCCACGCGCTGCTGCTGGCCGCCGGACAGCTGGCGCGGGGTGCGGTCGCCCAGATGGCCGAGCTTGACCAGATCAAGCATGCGCTGCGCCTCGCTGCGCTGGGTGGCGCGGTCGACACCGCGCGCATCAAGGCCGTAGGCGACGTTCTCTGCCACCGTCATGTGCGGGAACAGCGCGTAGTTCTGAAAGACGATGCCGACCGAGCGGCGGTTGGGCGGCAGGCCGTCCACGCTTTTTCCGCCGACCATCACATGACCCTTCGTCTGGGCCAGGAAACCGGCGATGATCCGCAGCAGGGTGGTCTTTCCGCAGCCTGAAGGGCCGAGCAGAGCCACGAGTTCTCCGCCACGGATGTCGAGCGTGACCTCGTTCACGGCGAGCGACGCACCGTAACGTTGGGTGATCCCGTCGAGAAGAAGCGTCTGCCCGCGCGGGGAAGCCGGGCCGATTGGCGAAGCGCTGACCATGGCTTTACCATCCCTTTCGCGTTACCGTTTGATCGCAAACCTCTTTAGCAAACGGCATGCCGATTTTGTCTTTTTCCATATATAGCAATATGATAGCTTTGTTTTCATTCTGGCGGACGGTTTTGCGGAATCCGAGTTGCCGCCATCTTGTGCTGAAGCCGGATGCATATGCCGCTTTTGACGCCATTACGGGGAGATTGAGCGATGTCTGTGCAGAGCGACGTCTTGTGGCGGGACAGCGCGGCGGCCCTGGCGGCGCGCCTCGCCGCCGGGGAGGTTTCGGCCCGTGCGGTGACGGAGGCGCATCTCGAGCGGATCTCGGCTGCCGACCCCGCGCACTGCGCCTTCATCACCGTCGCCGCGGACAAGGCGCTGGCACAGGCAGAGGCGCTCGACGCCGCATTTGCGAAGACCGGCCGCCCGGTCGGGCCGCTGCACGGCGTGCCGGTGGCTGTCAAGGATCTGACCGACACCGCCGGCATCCGCACCACCTATGGGTCGGAACTGTACGCCGACCATGTGCCGGCGGCGAACGACGTCGCGGTGGAGCGGATCAATGCGGCCGGCGGCATCGTCATCGGCAAGACCAACACGCCGGAATTCGGCTTCGGCGCCATTTGCAAGAACCGGCTGGCGGGACCGACGCGCAATCCGTTCGATCCACAGCTGACGTCCGGCGGATCGAGCGGCGGTGCTGCGGTTGCCGCCGCCACCGGCATGGTTCCGCTGGCCCACGGCACCGACTTCGGCGGGTCGGTGCGGATACCGGCGGGCTTCTGCGGCGTCGCCTCGATCCGGCCGACGCCCGGACTGATCCCGGCGCCGAAGCGGCCGCTGGGTTGGGATACGCTGGCAACGCATGGCGTGATCGCACGCAACACCACGGACTGCGCATTGCTGCTCGATGCGATGGCCGGCATGGATCCCGACGATCCGACATCGTTTCTGGCGCCGCTCCGCGACGGTGACGGCAGTGGCCGCGACGGCGGAATGGGTTCACGGCTGGGTGCAACGGTCGATTTCGGCACTGCAGTCGTGTCGCGCGCTGTGAGGGAGCGCTTCGCCGCTGCCGTCGCCCGGCTGGAGGAGGTGGCAGGGCCGGTCGTCCACCGTCATCCGGACTGCGGAGATGCCATGGCGACTTTCCGCACCCTGCGCGCCGCACAGATCAGCCACGCCTACGGCCCGCTGCTAAACAGGCATGGCGACCGGTTGACCGACACCGTGCGGTGGAACATCGAAGCGGGCGGCGGTATCACCGCCCAGTCCTATCTGGAGGCGCAGGCGGCGCGCACCGCGCTGTACCGCCGGTTTGCCGCACTGTTCCGGGACGTCGATGTGCTGGTGGCTCCGGCTTGCGGCGTAATGCCCTGGCCGAACGAGGATGGCGAGGTGACCGCCATCGACGGCCGTCCGACGGAGTCGATCCTGGATTATCTCGGCGTTACGGCCATCGTGACGCTGATAGGGTTTCCGGTGCTGACGCTGCCGGCCGGCGACGCCGATGGGCTGCCCTTCGGCATCCAGCTGATCGCCCGTCCAGGGGAGGAACACCGCTTGATCGGGCTGGGCCGCCGGCTGGAGCGTGACGCCGGCTTCGTCCATCGCTGGCCGCCGAATTGGGCGTTGCCGGACTGAGAAGCCGGCGGTCCGGCCACCGCCGGTCCCGCCCTTTCATTCACGATGGCGCAACGCTTCGACCAGCGCGATGAAGGCTGGCGAGGACTGCCGCCGGCTCGGATAATACAGGTGATAGCTTTCCCAGTAAGGCGACCAGTCTTCGAGGACGCGCATCAGCCGCCCCTGCGCGATGTGGGGGCTGGCGATGTCCTCCGGAACGTAGGCAAGCCCGAAGCCATCCAGGGCCGCCTCCAGAACATTGTGGATGTTGTTGAAGGCCACCTGCCCATCGACGCGGATGTTGACCGTCTGCCCCTCGCGCTCGAACTCCCATGCCCACAGCCCGCCATAGGTCGGCAGGCGCAGATTGATGCAGCTGTGGTGGACAAGGTCCTGCGGGCTGGCGGGGATTGGATTGTCGTCGAAGTAGGCGGGGGTGCCGATCACGGCGAAGCGGACCGGCGGGCTGATCCTGGCCGAGATCATGTCCTTGGCAAGCAGTTCGCCCATCCTGACGCCGGCATCGCACCGCGTGGCGACGATGTCGATCAGCGCGTTGTCGAGAACCAGCTCGACCTTGATGTCGGGGTATTTCGGCAGGATGTCGCGCAGCTTGGGCCAAAGCACATGAGTGACGGCATGGTCGGATGCCGTGATGCGGATGTTGCCGGCCGGTTTCTCGCGAAGCTCGCTGAGCGCGTCGATCTGGGCGCCGATCTCCTCGAAATGCGGACGGATGCCGTTGAACAGACGCTCGCCGGCATCGGTCAGCGATACCGCCCGCGTCGTGCGGGTCAGAAGCCGGATGCCGAGCCGGGCCTCAAGCTGGCGGATGGTGTGGCTGAGCGCCGACTGCGACAGGCCGAACTGCGCCGCCGCCCTGGTAAAGCTCCGTTCACGGGCCACCGCGATGAAGGCCAGCAGATCGTCGACGCTCTCTCGCGGCATTCATGACTCTCCTTCATGTCATTCCGCACATTACAGCGTCGGAGTGGAATTCAGGAATTGGGTTGCTGTCCCCGCCGCATGCCGGCGATTTCGGCGCGGGAGGTGAGAAAAGCCAGCAGGGCGGCAAGAACGAGCAGAACCGCACTGGCGCCGAAAGTGGCGCGATGGCCGCTTGCGTCGAACAGCAGGCCGCCGACAACCGCTCCCAGGGTGATGGCAAGCTGGACGATGGCCACCATCAGGCCGCCACCAGCCTCGGCGTCCCGCGGCAGCGTGCTTGCCACCCAGGTCCACCAGCCGACCGGGGCCGAGGTGGCGAACAACCCCCAGCAGGCGAGCAGCAGCGCCGTCATCGGCAGAGTCCAGTCAACCGCGACGAGCATCAGGGCGATGAGAGCCATCAGTGCCGGAATGACTATCAATGTCCGGTAGAGACCTGTCTTCAGGAATCCGCCGATCAGGGTGGTGCCGACGAAGCCGGCCGCCCCCATCGCCAGCAGCATGAACGACAAGGTGGAAACGTCGACATGGGCGACCTTTTCCAGGAACGGCCGCAGGTAGGTGAACAGGGTGAACTGCCCCATGAAGAAGACGCTGACCGCAATCATTCCCAATGCAACGACGGGGCGGCCCATCAGCCGGAAGACCGTCACGGGGGATGAGCGGCTCTCCGTCCTCATGGACGGAAGACTGACCGACTGCCAGACGAGGACGATTGCGGCGACCGGCACGACCAGAAAGAAGGCGCCGCGCCAGCCAATGAGACCGCCGAGAAAGCTTCCCATCGGTGCGGCGACGACGGTAGCGAGCGCATTGCCGCCGTTGAGGATCGCCAGCGCCCACGGCACCTGATGGTCGGGAACGAGCCGCATGGCGGTGGCCGCCGACATCGACCAAAATCCGCCGATGGCGACGCCGATGAGGGCCCGGCCCGCCATGAAGGTCGGGTAATTCGGTGCAGCGGCCACGATGGTTCCCGACAGGATCATCAGGACGGTCAATCCCAGAAGCAGATGCTTGCGGTCGAGCGAGCCGGCCAGGGACGAGATGAAAAGGCTGGTCAGCATGGCAAAGGCGCCGGATACGGAAATGGCCTGTCCGGCCTGTCCCTCGGTGATGTGAAGTTCCGACGCTATCGGGGTCAACAGGCTGACCGGCATGAATTCGGATGCGACCAGGGCGAAGGCGCCGAGGGACAACGCGAAGACGGCACCCCATGCTGCCGGCTGCGGCACGATCCTGTCGGCATCCGAAGAGTAGTGAGTTTGCATATTTGCCGAAATCCAAGGCAGCAAGCCCCGTCCGGCGGGCCGCTGGGGGCGCGCCGGTTCGGGGGTGCTCGCATTTTCTAAAGGGAGGCGAGAGCCGGGATCAGGCGGACAGGGAGGCGTTGTCGATCACGAAACGGTATTTGACGTCGCCCTTCAGCATCCGCTCATAGGCCGCATTGATGTCACCGGCGCGGATCAGTTCGATGTCCGCGGTGATGCCGTGTTCAGCGCAGAAATCCAGCATCTCCTGCGTCTCGGGGATGCCGCCGATCATCGAGCCGGCGATGGACCGCCGCTTGGTGATGAGGTTGAACACGTTGGGCGAGGGGTGCGGCGTGGCCGGCGCACCGACCAGCGTCATCGTTCCCTCGCGCTTCAGCAGCACCAGGAAGGCGTCCAGATCGTGCGGGGCCGCCACCGTGTTCAGGATCAGGTCGAAGCTCTTGGCATGGGCGGCCATCTCGTCGTCGTTGCGGGATACGACGACCTCATCCGCACCCAGCGCCTTCGCATCCTCCCGCTTGGATTCGGACGTGGTGAAGGCCACCACATGGGCGCCCATCGCGTGGGCCAGTTTGATGCCCATATGGCCGAGGCCGCCGATTCCGACCACGCCGACCTTCTTTCCCGGCCCCGCCTGCCAGTGGCGCAGGGGCGAATAGGTGGTGATGCCGGCGCACAGCAGCGGCGCCACCGCCGCGAGCTGTTCCTCCGGATGCTTGACGTGCAGCACATAGCGTTCGTGGACGACGATCCGCTGCGAATAGCCGCCCAGCGTGTGGCCGGGCGTGTCGTCGGTCGGTCCGTTGTAGGTGCCGACCATGCCGTCGCAGTAATTCTCCAGCCCGGCCTCGCAGTCGTCACAGTGTTGGCAGCTGTCGACCATGCAGCCGACGCCGACCAGATCCCCTTCGCGGAAGCCCTTCACATGGCCGCCGACGGCGGAAACCCGGCCGACGATCTCGTGTCCGGGAATGCAGGGCCACAGCGTGCCGGCCCACTCCGCCCGCACCTGATGCAGGTCCGAATGACAGATGCCGCAATAGGCGATCTCGATCTGCACGTCATGCGGACCGGGAGCCCGGCGAACGATGTCCATCGGCTCCAGCGGTCTGTCGGCGGCATGGGCGCCATAGGCTTTCACAGTCATGGGGCGAAACTCCTCGCTTCTCTCAGCTTCTTTTCCGGGACGGGCGGTGTCAGGCGCCGTATTGCTCGTCCGTCACCTTGTCCATCCAGTCGACCGCCTTGCCGTCCAACTGTTCCTGGATGGCGATATGCGTCATCGCCATGGTGGGCGAGGCGCCGTGCCAGTGCCGTTCGCCCGGCGCGAACCAGACCACGTCACCGGGGCGAATCTCCTCGATGGGGCCGCCCTCGCGCTGGACACGGCCGCAACCGGCGGTGACGATCAGCGTCTGTCCCAGCGGATGGGTGTGCCATGCCGTGCGGGCGCCAGGTTCGAAGGTGACGCTGGCGGCCGTCGTGCGGGCCGGCGGGTGCGGCTGGAACAGCGGGTCGATGCGGACCGTGCCCGTGAACCAGTCCGCCGGTCCCCTGGTGGATGGCTGCGAGCCGACGCGTGTGATGTCCATGGCCTCGATCCTCCGGTCGTTGCCCACCGCGGTGCGGCGGTGGTGGCACCAGAGAAGCTAGTCCACGGGGCTGTCTGCGATTAGTCCCCCAAAGATGCATGGACTTATGAAAGAACTTCATCAATTCCCGTGACGTGTCGCGGTTTCGATGTCCGTTCATGGGGCCGGTCAGGCGATGGCGCCGCCGCCATCCACGCGCACGGTGGAGCCGGTGGCGAAGGGGGTGGTGGCGAGGAACAGCACGGCGTTGGCGATATCCTCGGGCTGGCCGACCCGGCGGGCGGGCAGGCGCTGGGCGGCGCCGGCGAACATCGCCTCCCGCTTCTCCGCCGGCAGGCCGGACCACAGCGGTGTCGCGATCAGGCCGGGCGAAACGGCATTGACGCGGACCGGGGCGAGTTCCAGAGCCAGCCCGCGGGCCAGCGCCTCCAGCGCCGCGTTGATGGCCCCCTGCAGAACGGAGGTCGCGGAGGGCCTGACGCTGAGAAAGCCCGACACGAAGGTAAGCGATCCGGTCTCGCTGATTTTCGCGGCACGGGCGACGTGGTAGGCGCCCCAGAATTTACTGTCCATCGCGCTCCGGGCGTCGGCGACGGCAAGGCCGCGCACCGACCCGCCGGGCGTCTGCGCCGCGGAGACGACGACATGGTCCCAGGCCGGCTCTTCCGCGAAGAAGCGTTCGACCGCCTCCAGGTCGCGGGTGTCGAGCACGACGGCGCGTGCATCGCCGCCGATTGCGGCGACCGCGGCGTCGAGCTTGTCGCGCGACCGCGAGGCGATGGTGACCGAAGCGCCTGCTTGGGCAGCGGCCGTCGCGGTCGCCAGACCGATGCCGGAGCTGCCGCCGACCACCAGCACGCGCGTGTTCTTCAAGCTGTCTGACATGGTGCACTTCCTTCAGGGGTGGAGTGGAAGCAAGTCTAGAACCTCTCCGGATTGCGCAGTATCCTCGACCTGATCGATATACTCTCCACCGAATGGAAAGAATGCGGCGGGCATGCTGGGCGACCTCGATGAACTGCGCACCTTCGTCCGCATCGTCGCCGCGGGCAGCCTGTCCGCCGCCGGCCGCGAGATGAATCTGGCGTTGAGCGTGGTCAGCAAGCGGCTGGCATCGCTGGAGCGGCGGACCGATACGCGGCTGGTGGCCCGCAGCACCCGGCGCCTCGCCCTGACGGAGGAGGGGCAGCGGTTGTACCGGCATGCCCAGCGCATCCTCGCCGAGGTCGCGGAGGCCGAGGAGGCTCTCAGCCATGGCCGCGTCGAGCCGCAGGGCATTCTGCGGGTGGGAGCGCCGGCCGCCCTGGGGCGCATGCATGTCGGCCCAGTCTGCCGCGAGCTTGTCGAGGCTTATCCGCGGATTTCGGTCGACCTGCGCCTGACAGATCGCATGGTCGATCTGATCGACGAGGGGCTGGACGTGGCGGTGCGGATCGGCGCGCCCAGGGATTCGGCGCTGGTCATGCGCAGGCTGGCCGACAATCATCGCATACTGGTCGCTGCGCCGGCTTATCTGGAGCGTCGCGGCTGGCCCGCCTCGCCGCAGGATTTGGAGAGCCACGACTGCATCCAGTATCGCGGCACCGGCGGGCGCTGGCGCCTGCTGGGGCCCGGCGGTGCGGTGGTCGAACTGGACACCGCATCCCGCCTGCGCTGCGACAATGGCGACGTCGCCCAGGATTGGGCGCTTGCCGGCTGCGGCCTCCTGTGGAAGTCGCGGATCGACGTCGAGGACGACCTTGCCGCCGGCAGGCTGGTGCGGGTGCTGCCGGACTGGCATGGCGACCCCGCACCGGTCTGTGCGCTGTTCCCCTCGCAACGGCAACTGCCGACGCGCGTGCGCCTGTTCCTCGACGCCATGGCGCGCCGGCTGAACCGGGAGGAGGCAGCGCGATAGGTGCGCCGCTTCCGGCGCCTCAGGCGACCCGCTCGATGGCGATGGCGGTTGCCTCACCGCCGCCGATGCAGAGGGAGGCCACGCCCCGTGTCAGTCCGCGTGCCGACAGCGCATGCAGCAGCGTCACGATCAGCCGTGCCCCAGTGGCGCCGATGGGGTGGCCGAGCGCACAGGCCCCGCCATTGACGTTCAACCGCTCGGGATCGATCCCCAGGTCGCGTTGTGCCGCCATGGCGACGACGGCGAAGGCCTCGTTGATCTCGAACAGATCGACCTCGCCCACCGCCCAGCCGACCTTGTCCAGCAGTTTGCGGATCGCCGGGATCGGAGCGGTGGTGAACCAGGCCGGATCCTGGCTGTGGGTGGCGTGGCCGCGGATCTCCGCCAGGATCGGCAGACCGGCGGCCTCGGCCACCGAACGCCGGGTCAGCACCAGCGCCGCGGCGCCGTCCGCATTGGCCGACGAGCTGGCGGCGGTGATCGTCCCGTCGCGGCGGAAGGCGGGCTTCAGCGCCGGAATCTTGTCGGGGGAGACCTTCAGCGGGTTCTCGTCCTGCGTGACCACCCGCTCGCCACCCTTGACGGGAACCGTGACCGGCACGATCTCCGCCGCGAAGGCACCGCTCTCGACCGCCGCACGGGCACGGGTCAGCGTCCGGGCGGCGTAGGCGTCCTGCTCGGCGCGGGTAAAGCCATAGGACTCGGCCGTCGCCTCGCCGAAATCGCCCATGGCGCGGCCACCCTCATAGGCATCCTCCAGCCCGTCCAGCATCATGTGGTCCAGCAGCCGGTCATGGCCGATGCGGTATCCGCCGCGGGCCTTGGCCATCAGGTAGGGGGCGTTCGTCATCGACTCCATGCCGCCGGCCACCACGATGTCGGCCGACCCGGCGCGGATCAGGTCATGGGCCAGCATCGTCGCCTTCATGCCCGACCCGCAGACCTTGTTGATCGTGGTCGCTCCGGTCGCATCGGGCAGCCCGGCACCGCGGGCGGCCTGCCGGGCCGGCGCCTGCCCTTGCCCGGCGGGCAGGACGCAGCCGAACAGCAGCTCGTCGATGCTGGCGGGCGGCAAGCCGGCACGCTCCACCGCCGCGGCGATGGCGCGGGCGCCGAGAGCCGGGGCCGGCAGCGCCGACAGCTCTCCCTGGAAGCGGCCCAGAGGCGTGCGGACGGCGGACACGATGACGACGGGGTCGTGGGTCGAAGCGGTGTGCATGTTGCGGTCTCCGGATCGGTAGCCCGGCTGGGGCGAAATTTAAATGACAAGCATCATGTTTGCATAATTGATGATGATCGTCATATAATTTGTCAACGGGTCTCCAACTGCTTTTTGAGGGAAGGTGCATCATGCGGGTGAGCAAGGAGCAGGCGGCGGAGAACCGGCGCCGCGTCGTCGAGGTGGCAAGCGCGCTGTTCCGCGAGCGCGGCTTCAACGGGATCGGCGTCGCCGACCTGATGAAGGAGGCCGGCCTGACCCACGGCGGCTTCTACGGCCAGTTCGCCTCGAAGGAGGATTTGGCGGCGGAGGCCTGTGCCCACGCGATGGAGGTGGCGGCGGAGCGCTGGCGCGTTTCGGCGGAGACCAAGGGGGACGAGGCTCTAACGGCGCTGCTGGACAGCTATCTGTCTCCGCGCCACCGCGACCGCAGTGCCGCCGGCTGCCCCATCGCGGCGCTCGGTATCGATGTGGCCCGCCAGGGCGGCGTGGCACGGAGTGCCTTCACCCGCGGACTGCGGCCCTTCCTCGACGGCTTGAGCCGCCTCGTTCCGGGCCGCTCGGCGGAGGCGAAGCGGAAGGCGGCGCTGACCACCCTGTCGGAGATGGTCGGCGCCCTGATCCTTGCGCGTGCCGTCGACGATCCCGCCCTGTCGGAAGAGATCCTGGAGGCGGCACGCACGAGCCTCGGCCGGTCTTCCGGCAAGCCGGAGGCCGGCGGCGCCTGACCGCTGTTGCGTCGATCAGGCGATGCGGCGGAGCAGGTCGATCCGCAGCGGCTCGCCCAGCAGCGTGTCGAACTGAGCGGCAAGGCCGGTGAAGGCCGCCGCCTTCGCATGGGTGTCGAGTGCCGCCTGATCCTGCCAGATCTCGTACATCACGACGGTGCCGGGCTTCTCGCGGCTGACATGGGCGGAGTAGGCGAGGCAGCCCGGCTCCTTCAGCACGTCCGGAACGATGGCGGCGATGGCGTCGGCCAGCGCCTGCTCCTGGCCGGGCTTGGCAACCAGATAGGCGACGAGTTGCACCTGCTCGCTCGGCGGAATGGTCATGGCGGTCTTCCCCTTGATGGACGGTTGGAAGCTGGCTTTTCGAACTTGGGCTTTGCAGCGCCGGAGTCCGGCCGATCCTCGCTCGCGGGGCGTCGGCTGGCAACCCGGCCCCTTGGCCTGTGACCAAGGGATAAACCGGGCAAATCGAAATCGGAAATGCGGAGTTGCGATTTCAACCATAAGGAAATCCCATCGATCCCAAGCCGCTTGCGTAAGGGGCATGCCATTCCAGACGGGCCGGGCCGCGATGGTTCGCACCCCCAACAACGCTGTTGACCAAAGCTGTATTATCCATCATACAGGTTCCTGTCTGATGAATGGACAGCATTGGGTCCCGGTGGGACGGTTTCCGGTGGAAGGGGAGGCGGAGTGCTGTGAAGTCGGCGGTCGAACCCCTGAAGGCTCGCAGGATCTATCTGCTGCTGCGCGACCGCATCGTCGCCGGTGAACTGCCGCCGGGCGCGCGCCTGCCGGGTGAGCCGGCTCTGGCCGCCGAACATGCCGTGTCCCGCGTCACCGTGCGCCGGGCGCTGGACCTTCTGGACAAGGAAGGGCTGGTGCAGCGCAAGGCGGGGTCCGGCACCTTCGTCCACGACACGCGCACCGTCCGGCCGATCGTCGCCGACCTGTCGAATGTGTTGTCGCACTTGATCGACATGGGCCGCAGCACCGACGTCAGACTGCTGTCTTTCGGCTATGGGGTGCCGCCGGAGCCGATTGCCGAAAGCCTGGGCCTGAAGCCCGGCGAGCGGGCGCAGCGGTCGGTGCGCGTGCGCCTGATCGACGGGGAGCCCTTCTCCTACCTCACCACCCATGTGCCGGAATGGATCGGCCTGACCTATTCGGAGGCGGAACTGGCGGCGCGCCCGCTGCTGGAGCTGATCGAACGGTCGGGCGTGACGACGGAACGCGCCACCCAGGCGATCAACGCCACGCTGGCCGGTCCGGAAGCCGCGGCGGCGCTGGACCTGGAGATCGGCTCGCCGCTGCTGACGCTGACCCGCATCGTCTACGAGCCGTCGGGCCGCGGCGTGGAACATCTCCACGCGCTGTACCGGCCCGACCGCTACAGCTTCCACATGGATCTGGTGCGCACCGGCAGCGACGGCGAACGGCGCTGGAGCCCGGCACTCGGCTGGCCGCGCGCTGCCGACAAGAACAAATCCGAGAAAAGCAAATCGGGCGAAAAGCCCGCCCGCACCCCGCGGGTCATCAAACAGAGGAGTTGAGCGTTATGGGACGTTCGGTTCAGGACTCCACCCTCATCGGCGTTTCCCGCCGCACGGTTTTGAAGGCCGGCGCAGCGGCTGCCGCCGTCACCGCGCTGCCGTTTGCAGCCCCCTCGGTCCTGCGGGCGCAGGCCCCGGTGGTGAAGATCGGCATCCTCCAGCCGGTGACCGGCGCGCTGGCCCATGACGGCGACCTCGGCCGGGCCGGTGCGGAGATGGCGATCAACGAGATCAACGCGGCCGGCGGCATCAAGTCGCTGGGCGGCGCCAAGCTGGAAATGCTGTTCGGCGACGCCCGCTCGACCCCCGAAGCCGGCACGCAGGAGGTGGAGCGGATGCAGGCCGAGGGCGTCGCCGCCATCGTCGGCGGTTTCGCCAGCCCGATCTGCCTTGCCGCGTCGCAGGCGGCGGCACGCTACGACCTGCCCTATCTGGTCGATGTCGGCGTGTCGGACCAGATCATGTCGCGCGGCCTGACCAACACCTTCCGCTTCAGCCCCGGCTTCGGCAAGGTCACCCAGGTGGCGCTCGACAATTTGACTGCCATCAACGACAAGGCCGGCAAGCCGGCCAAGACCGTGGTGCTGGTGCATGAGGACGGGCTGTTCGGCTCCGGCCTCGCCAAGCTGCTGCAAAGCGAACTGCCAAAGCGCGGCTTCGAGATTCTGGAGACCATCGCCCACCCGACCCCGGCGCGCGACATGTCCAACGTGGCGCTGCGCATCCGCTCGCTGAACCCCGATCTGGTGATCCCCTCCAACTACTATGGCGAGTTCGTGCTGCTCGCCCGCACCATGCAGCAGCAGCGCATCAAGCCGAAGGGCATCTACGCCATTCTCGGCGGTGCGGCGTCGAACGGACGTTTCGTCAAGGAATTCCCGCAGGCGGCCCAGAACGTCATCGACTGCAACCATTGGCACGATCCGAAGAACCCGAAGGCGCTGACGCTCCGCAAGGCGGTGGAAGGGCAGGGCAAGTCCTTCGCCTACAATGTCTCGCTGAACTATTCGAACGTCCTGCTTCTGGCCGACGCCATCGAGCGCGCCGCCTCCACCGACCGCAAGAAGATCATCGAGGCACTGAACGCCTCCACCTTCGCCGGCCACATCATGCCCTACGGCCCGACCAAGTTCGTCAACGGCCAGAACGAGGGCGCCACCCCGATCAACACCCAGATCCAGGGTGAGGACATCAAGGTGATCTTCCCCGAAGCATTCGCCGAGGTGAAGGCCAACTTCCCGGCGGCCTGATCCGTTTTTCGCCGTCGCACCTCCGCATTCCCCCATCCGTCCGGGTCGCCGCGAGCCGGCCGACCCGGCGCGGGTGAAGGGACCATTCCCCTCATGCGCGGGCTGCCATGTATTCACCTCAGATCATCCTGGAAGCGGCGCTGAACGGTCTGATGACCGGTGCGGTCTATGCCCTGATCGCTCTTGGGCTGACGCTGATCTACGGCGTGCTCCACATCATCAACTTCGCCCACGGCGCGCTGCTGACCTGTGCCATGTTCGCGGTCTGGATCGCCTGGGCATGGCTGGGGATGGACCCCTATCTCGCCATCCTGCCGCTGGTGCCGCTGATGTTCGTGCTCGGCTATGGCCTGCAGCGCTTCGTCATCGGGCCGGCCAGCCATGGCGACGACGGCAACATCCTGCTGGTCACGCTGGGCCTGTCCATCGTGCTGGAGAATGTGCTGCTGGCGGTGTTCCAGTCCGACACCCGCACGCTCGACACCGACTATTCCTTCCAGGTGGTGGCCTTGGGGCCGCTGCTGCTCAGCTATCCACGGCTGATCGGGCTGGGCGTCGCCGTGGTGGTCACCGGCCTCTTGTGGCTGGTGCTGAACCGAACCGACACCGGCAAGGCGATCCGTGCGGTCGCCAAGGAAAAGCTCGGCGCCAATCTGGTCGGCATCGACGTGCCGCATGTCTATGCCGTCACCTTCGGCCTGGGCTGCGCCTGCCTTGCCGTGGCGGCGGGGCTGCTGATGCCGACCTTCTACGTCAACCCGCGCATCGGCGGCGCCTTCGTGCTGGTCGCCTTCACCGTGGTGGTGCTGGGCGGCATGGGCTCGCTGCCCGGCGCGCTGCTGGGCGGCCTGTTCATCGGCGTGGTGGAGAGCCTGTGCGGCCTGTTCCTGGGCGACAGCCTGGGCCAGATCGGCATCTTCCTGATCTTCATCGCCGTGCTGCTGGTGCGGCCGACCGGACTGTTCGGAGCCAAGGCATGACCGCGCGCGACCTGATCCCGATCGCCGTCCTCACCCTCCTGGCGGCGCTGCTGCCGCTGGTGGTGACCTCCAGCCCGGTGCTGAACTTCCTGGTCTTCATGCTGATCGTGGCGCTGGGGGCACAGGGCTGGAACATCCTGGGCGGCTTCGGCGGCCAGTTCAGCTTCGGCCACGCCGCCTTCTTCGGCACCGGCGCCTATGTGACGGCGATCCTGCAAGTGCGCTATGGCGTCAACGCCTGGGCCGGGCTGGTGCTGGCGACCCTGGCCGGTGCGGCGGTCGGCTGGGTCATCGGCTTCCTCAGCTTCCGGTCGGGCCTGCGCGGTTCCTATTTCGCGCTGGTGACGCTGGCCTTCGCCGAGGTGTTCCGCATCCTCGCCAATGCCGCCTCCGTCACCGGCGGCGCGGCGGGGCTGCTGATCAAGCTGGATGTCCGCGCCGTCAACCTGCAATTCGACGACCGCGCCATCTTCTACTGGCTGGTGCTGGCCTTCGTCGCTGCGGTGCTGCTGCTGACGCGCTGGATCCAGCGCTCCCGCTTCGGGGCGCAGCTGGTGGCGGTGCGCGAGAACGAGGATGCGGCCAAGGCGCTGGGGGTAAATTCCCTGACGGTGAAGCTGCGCGCCATCGCCTTGTCCGGCGGGGTGACGGCGCTGTCCGGCTGCCTCTATGCCCAGTATTTCCTCTACATCGACGCCAACATCGCCTATGGCAGCTGGATTTCGGTGGAGCTTCTGCTGGCCCCGATCATCGGCGGCGTCGGCACCGTCTTCGGCCCGGTGGTGGGGGCGCTGACCCTGCACGGGCTGGGCGAGGTCGCCAAGCAGTTCGCCGGCCGCATCCCCGGCATCGATTTGATCGTCTTCGGCGGCGTGCTGGTGCTGGCCGTCGCCTTCGCCCGCGGCGGCATCCTGGGCCTGCTGGAACGGCTGCGCGACCGCGGCCGCGGGATGGTCACGCGCGGACCCAAGGAGGTTTCCCATGCTGGCCGTTGACGGCGTTTCCAAGCGGTTCGGCGGGCTGATGGCGGTGGACAGCGCGACGCTGTCGCTGCAACCCGGCGGCATCGTCGGGCTGATCGGCCCGAACGGAGCCGGCAAGACCACCTTGTTCTCGATGATCTCCGGCTTCGTCGCCCCGACCGACGGGCGCATCCGTTTCGAGGGCACCGACATCACCGCCGAGGAACCGCACCGCCGGGCCGAGCGCGGCATCGGCCGCACCTTCCAGATCGTCCAGCCCTTCGCCGGGCTGACGGTGTGCGAGAACATCGCGGTCGGTGCCTATCTGCGCCATGCCAAGCGGGCCGACGCCACCGCCAAGGCGCGCGACGTGGCGCGCCGCGTCGGGCTGGGGAGCGAGCTGGACCGGCCGGCCGGCGGGCTGACGGTGGCCGGGCGCAAGCGGCTGGAGTTGGCCCGCGCGCTCGCCACCGAGCCGAAGCTGCTGCTGCTGGACGAGGTGCTGGCCGGGCTGAACCCATCGGAGATCCGCGACATCATCCCGGTGATCCGGGGCATCCGCGACGAAGGGGTGACGATCCTGATGATCGAACACGTCATGCAGGCGGTGATGAATTTGTGCGAGCGCGTCTATGTGCTGGCGCAGGGCCGCATGATCGCCGAAGGGCCGCCCGCCGTCGTCTGTGCCGACGCCCGCGTGATCGAGGCCTATCTCGGCCACGGTGCCGCCGCCCGGCTGAAGGCGGAGGGGGCGGCCCATGGCTGAGCAGCTTCTGGAAATCCGCGGGCTGAAGACCGGCTATGGCGCCACCGAGGTGCTGCGCGGCATCGACATGGCCGTCCATGCCGGCGAGATCGTCACGGTGCTGGGCTCCAACGGCGTCGGCAAGACGACGCTGAACAAGGTGCTGTCGGGCGTGCTGCCGGCCTGGACCGGAGAAATCCGCTTCGGCGGCGCCCGCATCGACGGCAAATCCGCCGCGCGTATCGTGGAAGAAGGGCTGATCCAGGTGCCGGAAGGCCGCAAGATCTTCCCCAACCTGTCGATCCGCGAGAATCTGGAACTCGGAAGCTACCGCCGTGGCAAGCCGAACCGGGCACGGAATCTGGAGCGCATATTCGCAATCTTCCCCCGTCTGAAGGAGCGCGAGGGCCAGTTCGCCGGCACGCTCTCCGGCGGCGAGCAGCAGATGCTGGCCATCGGTCGCGGCATGATGGCGGAACCGCTGCTGCTGATCCTCGACGAGCCGTCGCTTGGCCTTTCGCCCTTGGTGGTGGAGGAGATGTTCGGGCTGATCCGCAAGCTGAACGCCGACGGGCTGGCGATCCTGCTGGTGGAGCAGAACGTCGTCCAGTCGCTGGAGGTCGCCCGCCGGGCCTACATCCTTGAGAACGGCGTCTTCGCGCTGTCGGGACCGTCCGACGAGATCGCGCGTGATCCCGAACTGAAACGCACCTATCTCGGCCTCTGAGGGGCCGTCCGCCTGGGAGCGGTGACATGACAAGCCTGTCCTTCGACGTGAAGCCGGCGAGCGAGCTGCTCGCCGCCGCCCGCCCGTCCTGGCTCGACCGCTGGGGCACCTTCGCCGCCGGCCTGACCTTCGCCGACCTGCCGGCCCCGGTGGTGGAGCGGGCCAAGCTGGTGCTGCTCGATTGCATCGGCGTGATTGCCGCCGGCATGCAGGAACCGGAATGCCGCGCGCTGGTCGGCCGGATGGCCCGGACCGCCGGTGCAGGGGATTGTCCGGCCATCGGTTCGGGCCATGGCTTCCCCGCCGGCTCGGCCGCCTTCCTCAACGGCCTCGCCGGGACCATGCTGGAGCTGGACGAGGGCAACCAGTATGCCCGTGGCCATCCGGGCATCCATGTGCTGCCGGCGGCGCTGGCCGCCGGGCCGCGGCTGACCTCCTCCGGCGCCGATCTGCTGACCGCGCTGGCGCTGGGGTACGAGATCGGCTCGCGCATCGGCATCGCCGCCAAGCTGCTGGTCACCACCCACCCGCACGGCACCTGGGGCACGGCGGGGGCGGCGCTGGCGGTGGCGCACCTGAACCGGGCCGACGCGGCGGCGATGATCGAGACGATCAACATCGCCTCCACCCTCGGCCTCGCCACCAGCCGGCGGACGATGCTGGAGGGCGGCACCGTGCGCAACGCCTATGCCGGCGTGTCGAACCAGCTGGGCCTGACCGCCTGGGATTTGGCGGCCAGCGGCATCATCGGCGAGACCGACGGGGTCGGCAGCGTGTTCGGCGGCGTCATCGCCCGCGATTTCCGGCCGGAGCTGATGGTCGACGAGCTGGGCGAGCGCTGGGAGATCGCCCGCAACTACTTCAAGCGCCACGCCGCCTGCCGCTACACCCACGGCGCGCTCGATGCGCTGGGCGACATCGTGGCGCAGGCCGACGGGCGGATCGCGCCGGAGCAGGTCGCCTCCATCGAGGTCGATACCTATGTCTGGGCGGCCCAGTTGAACGGGCCGGAGCCGAAGAACATGCTGGCGGCGAAATTCTCGCTGCCCTTCGCCCTGGCGACCTTCCTCGCCAATGGGGCGGCGACACCCGACGCCTTCCGCGACGAGGCCCGGCAGGCCCAGGCCACCCGCGATCTCGCCCGCCGGGTGACGGTGCACGAGGATACCGGCCTGACTGCCCGTCTTCCCGGCCTGCGCCCGGCCCGTGTCCGCCTGACGCTCGCCGACGGCCGCAGCTTCGCGGCGGAGGCGCTGACCAACAAGGGCGACACCGAGGATCCCTACAGCGCGGGCGAGGTGCGGGCGAAGTTCGCTGAACTCGCCGGCCCGGTCTGGGGCGCTTCGCACGCCGCCGCCATCGCCGACTGCGTCGAGACCATCGACCGCGCGGCCGATCTTTCAACCCTGACCCGGCTTCTGTCGGCGCCTGCCGCCGCCGGGGGGAGCGTCTGAGATGACCATGCCCGACCTCAGCTTCAAACAGCGGCTTTCCGAAGACCGCGTCGTGCTGGCGCCCGGCGTCTATGACGCCTTCACCGCGTCGATGGCCACGGCTGCCGGGTTCGAGGCGCTGTATCTGTCCGGTGCGGCCATCGCCTACACCCGGCTGGGCCGGCCCGACATCGGGCTGGTTTCGGTCAGCGAGGTGGCCGACACCATCGCCCTGGTGCGCGACCGCGTGCCGACGCCGCTGATCGTCGATGCCGACACCGGCTACGGCAACGCCCTGAACGTGCAGCGCACCGTGCGCATGTTCGAGCGCGCCGGCGCCACCGCGTTGCAACTTGAGGACCAGAGCTTTCCCAAGCGCTGCGGCCACCTGACCGACAAGGCGGTGATCCCGGCCGGCGAGATGGCCGGCAAGATCAAGGCGGCGGTCGACGCCCGCACCAGCGAAGGCACGCTGATCGTCGCCCGCACCGATGCGGTGGCGGTGGAAGGCGTGTCCGCCGCTCTCGACCGCGCCCGGCTCTATGTCGAGGCCGGGGCCGACGTGCTGTTCGTCGAGGCGCCCAAGAGCCGCGAGCAGCTATCGGCCATCGCCACCGACCTGGGTGGCATCCGCCCGCTGCTCGCCAACATGGTGGAGGGTGGGCAGACGCCGATCAGCTCGGCCGCCGATCTGGCTGAGCTGGGCTACCGGCTGGTGATCTTCCCCGGCGGAATCGTGCGAGCGCTCGCTCGGCAAGCGCAGGACTATTACGGCTCGCTGGCGCAGCACGGCACCACCCAGCCCTTCCGCGACCGCATGTTCGACTTCAACGCGCTAAACGACCTGATCGGCACGCCGGAGATGCTGGCGCTCGGCGAGACCTACAAGGACTTTGGCTCCGCCAAGCGGGAGGACGCAGCATGACCACCCAGACCACTGCTAAAACCACGTCCATCGACCCCGTCACGCTGGCCGTCCTGAAGGGCCGGCTGGAGCAGATCGCCGACGAGATGGATGCGACGCTCTACCGCTCCGCCTTCAACCCGATCATCGCCGAGGCGCGCGACGCCTGCCACGGCCTCTACCATGCCGAGACCGGCGCCACGCTGGTGCAGGGCACCAACGGGTTGCCGATCTTCGTCGGCGCCATGGCCTTCGCGGTCAAGGCGGTGATCGACAAGGTGACGAAGGAGGGCGACCTCCACCCGGACGACATCTTCCTGTTCAACGATCCCTATGACGGCGGCACCCACCTGAACGATTTTCGTCTGGTGCGGCCGATCTTCCGCCAGGGCCAACTGTTCTGCTGGATGGCGTCGGTCGGTCACTGGCTCGACATCGGCGGCAATGTGCCGGGCAACTTCAACGCCCGCGCCACCGACAGCTTCCAGGAAGGCGTGCGCATCCCGCCGGTGAAGCTGGTCAAGGCCGGCGCGATGAACCACGATCTGCTGGCGATCCTCGCTGCCAATTCCCGCGTGCCGGTGTCGAATTACGGCGACCTGAACGGGCAGCTGAACGCGCTGGACCTGGGCGTGCGCCGGCTGACCGAACTGCTGGACGAGCATGGCGAGGAGACGGTCGCCGCCGCCTTCGACGCCTTCACCGCGCGGGCCGACGCGCTGATGCGCAGCGCCGTGTCCAAGCTGCCGGACGGCGTCTACAGCTTCGAGGATTATCTCGACAATGACGGCATCACGGCGGACCGGCTGCTGATCGCGCTGGACCTGACGATTGCCGGCGACCGGATGACGCTGGACTTCTCGCGGTCGTCGGCTCCCTGCGCCGGGCCGCTGAACATCGCCTATTCCACCGCGGTCGCCTGCTGCTACGTCGCGCTGAAGCATGTCTTCACCGACGTGCCGGCCAATGCCGGCTGCCTCAACCCGATCACCTTCGTCATCCCGGAAAGTACCCTGCTGGCGGTCAAGCCGCCGAAGCCGGTCGGCGGCTATACCGAAACCATCCTGCGCGTCATCGGCGTGGTGTTCGGCGCCTTGTCCCTGGCCGATCCGGCCCGCGCCACCGCCGCGCCCTTCGGCACCATCAACGCGCTGTCGCTGGCCGGCCACCGCAAGGACGGCTCGCGTTGGGTGATGTTCTCCTTCTTCGGCGGCGGCCTGGGCGGCAATCCGGAAACGGACGGATTGAACCACGCCAACAACCCGATCTCCACCGCCACCATCCCGCCGGTGGAAATCCTGGAAGCCGCCTATCCGGTGATGTTCACCCAATGGGCCCTGCGCCCGGACTCCGCCGGGGCCGGCCTGCATCGCGGCGGTTTGGGGGCCGTCTATGAGATCGAGGCGCTGACCGACGCCGACGTCTTCCTGCTGGGCGAGCGCGGAGTCTTCGCGCCCTTCGGTGTCGCCGGTGGCACCCCGGCGGCGCTGAACCGCTTCACCTGGCAGAGCGACGAGGGTGAGAAGTCGCCGCCGCTGGCCTCCAAGGTCACCGACGTGAAGATCCGCGACGGTCAGCGCGTGCGGCTGGAGACGCCGGGCGGCGGCGGCTGGGGCGATCCGAAGCGCCGCGATGCGGAGGCTGTCGCCCGCGATGTGCGGCTCGGATATCTCGGCCGTGACGCGGCGCGCAGCGCCTATGGCGTGGTGCTGACCGACGACGGCGCGCTCGACATCGCCGCCACCGCGACCTTGCGCGAATCCTCCGCCGCCTGACGAACCCGGAAGCAAGACCATGAACAACGGCATTTCCAAGGGTGCCCCCAGGGGTGCCATCGTCGGCGTCGATGTCGGCGGCACCTTCACCGACCTGTTCCATTACGATGAGGCGCGCGGCAGCTTCCGCACCGCCAAGGTCCCGTCCAACCGTGGCGACGAGGCGGTCGGCTTCCTGGCCGGTTTGCAGAGCTTCGGCCCGGTTGCCGAACTCGGCTCCATCGTCCACGGCACCACCGTCGGCACCAATGCGCTGCTGGAGCGCAAGGGTGCCAAGGTCGGGCTGATCACCACCACCGGTTTCCGCGACGTGCTGGAGATGCGCCGCCGCGACCGCCGCCACACCTGGGGCCTGTGGGGCGATTTCGTCCCCGTGGTCGACCGCGACATGCGGCTGGAGGTGACAGAGCGCACGCTGGCCGATGGCACCGTCCGCAGCGAAATCGATCCGGAGGAAGTCCGGGCCGCCGCCCGCCGGCTGGCCGACCGGGGAGCGGAGGCGCTCGCCATCGTCTTCATCAACGCCTACGCCAACCCGGCCAACGAGCTGGCGGCGCTGGAGGCGGCGCGCGAGGTCTGGCCGAACGCCAACCTCGAATGCTCGTCGCGCATCCTGCCGGAAATCCGCGAGTTCGAGCGCACCTCGACCACCGCGCTCAACGCCTATCTCCAGCCGGTGGTCGGCAGCTATCTCGCCAAGCTCGACAACGCGTTGGCTGGGGAGGGGTTCGGCGGACGCTTCCACATCGTTCAGTCGAACGGCGGCGTGATGTCCACCGACACCGCCCGGCGGCTGCCGGTGCGCACCGCCCTGTCGGGGCCGGCGGCCGGCGTCATCGCCGCGGCGGCGATCTCCAAGGCGGCGGGCTTCCCCAACGTCATCACCGGCGACCTCGGCGGCACCAGCTTCGACGTGTCGCTAGTGGTGGAGGGGCAGACCATGCTGGCCGCCCAGACCACCATCGATTTCGGTCTGGTCGTCCGCACCCCGATGATCGAGATCACCACCATCGGCGCCGGCGGCGGTTCCATCGCCGGGGTCGATCCCGGCGGCATGCTCCAGGTCGGGCCGGAGAGCGCCGGCTCGCGGCCGGGGCCGGTCTGCTACGGCCAGGGCAACACCCGCCCGACCCTGACCGACGCCAATGTCCTGCTCGGCCGCATCAACGCCGAGCGTCCCATCGGCGGCAAGCTGGCGCGGCTGGACGTCGATGCAGCCCGCACTGCCATCGCCACCCATGTCGCCGAGCCGCTCGGCCTTGAGGTCATGGCGGCGGCGGAAGCGGTGGTGCGCATTGCCAACAGCAAGATGGCCGGCGCCATCCGCCTCGTCTCCATTGAGCGCGGCCATGACCCGGCCAAATTCGCCGCCGTGCCCTTCGGCGGCGGCGGGGCGCTGCATGTCGGCGCCCTGATCAAGGAGGTCGGGCTGAAGGCGGCGCTGGTGCCGCGCTTCCCCGGCGTGACCTCGGCGCTCGGCTGCGTCATCGCCGACATCCGCCACGATCAGGTGCAGACGGTCAATCTGCCGCTGGCGGGCATCGACGCAGGCTCGCTCGACCGCCGCATGGTGGAGGAGGCGACCGCCGCCCGCGCGGTGGTGGAGTCCGCCGGGCTCAGCGTCGAGCGCATCGACCTCGTCTTCGAACTCGACATGCACTACATCGGCCAGACCCACACGGTCGCCGTGCCGCTGCCGGTGTCGGTGGAGAACGGCAGCACCGGAATCGACGAGTCGACCATCCGCGCCGCCTTCGAGCGGTCCTATCAGGCGTCCTTCAGCCGGCTGCTGCCGGGCGTCGGCGCCAAGATCGTCAACCTGCGCACCGCCGCCATCGGCCGCCGTCCGCATTTCGACCTCTCCGCCCTGGCTCCGGCAGCCGGAACGACGGTGGAGGGCGCCTATGCCGGGTCGCGGCCGGTGTGGTTCGACGGGGCCTGGCATGAGACCGCCGTCTACAACCGGCTGGAACTGCCGGTCGGTGCCGTCGTCCAGGGGCCGGCGATCCTTGAGCAGCCCGACGCCACCACCGTCATCGACCCCGACCTCTCCGCCCGTGTCGACGGCTTCGGCAACGTCATCGTCGAAAGGAGCGGCCGATGAGCGCCGCCGTCATCCCGGTCGAGCGTACCGCCCTGCTGGTCTGCGACCTGCAGAACGACTTCCTCCATCCCGAAGGCGCCTATGGCCGCGCCGGACAGACGGCGCCGGAGATTGCGGCGCTGCCGGAGCGGGTGAAGCCGCTGGCCGATCTGCTGCGCGCGCGGGGCGGTTGGGTGATCTCCACCAACTTCACCCTGGTGCCGGGCCGCGGCGGCGAGCCGATGATCTCCCCGCATCTTAAGACGCTGCGGCCCTTCCTGGCGAAAGGCGATTTCCAGCCCGGAAGCTGGGGACACCGGACGGTGGATGCGCTTCAGCCCGTCGATGTCGAGGTGGAGAAGGTCGCGTATTCCGCCTTCTACATGTCACGGCTGGAATGGGTCTTACGGAAATGCGGGGTGGAACGGTTGCTGGTCTGCGGCATCGTCACCAATGGCGGTGTCGCCTCGACCGTGCGCGACGCCCATGTCCGCGATTTCGACACCATCCTGCTGGAGGACGGCTGCGCCGCTTTCAGCCGTGAGGTGCACGAGGTCTCCGTCGCCGCGCTGCGTCCGGTCTGCCGGGTGGCGACGGTCGCAACCATGCTGGAGGAGGTGGCGAATTCATGAGCCGTATCCTGCCCGCCGAGGGCGTCGAGTTCGAGTTCACCGTGCCCGTCGTCGTGATCGGCGGCGGAGCGGCCGGAATGGTCGCGGCGCTGGCCGCCCATGAGCGGGGTGCCGGTGTGCTGGTGCTGGAGCGCGATGCGCTGCCGCAAGGATCTACCGCCTTGTCGGCCGGGCTGATCCCGGCGCCGGGCACCCGCTGGCAGCGCGACGCTGGCATCGAGGACAGCCCGGAGCGCTTCGCCGCCGACATCGTCGCCAAGGCGAAGGGCGAGCCCGATCCGGCCGAGGTCGCCCGCGTCGCCCAGGCGGTCGGGCCGGCTCTGGAATGGCTGGCCGACCGTTACGGCCTGCCGTTTTCTGTGGTGGACAATTTCAGCTATCCCGGACACAGCGCCCGGCGCATGCATGGGTTGCCCAGCCGATCGGGAGCGGAACTGATCGACCGGCTGCGCGGCGCCGTGGAAACCGCCGGCATCGACGTGCTGTGCGAGGCGCATGTCACCGCCCTCCATGCCGATGGCGCACGGATTCGCGGCGTCGAGATCACGCGGCCCGACGGCAGTGTCGAGCGGGTCGGCTGCGGTGCGCTGATCCTTGCCTGCAACGGCTATGGCGGCAACAGGGCGCTGGTCGGGCAGCATGTGCCGGAACTGGCCGACGCGCTCTATTTCGGCCATCCCGGCAACCAGGGCGACGCGCTGCTGTGGGGCGAGGCACTGGGGGCGGCCACCCGGCACCTGTCGGGGCATCAGGGCCATGGCTCCGTGGCACACCCCGCCGGCATCCTCGTCACCTGGGCGACGATCACCGAGGGCGGCGTGCAGGTGAATGCGGAGGGCCGGCGCTTCTCCAACGAGGCGCAGGGCTATTCGGAACAGGCGGCGGTGGTGCTGCGCCAGCCGGACGGCATCGCCTGGACCGTCTTCGACGAGCGCATCGCCGCCATCGCCCGCCAGTTCGAGGATTTCCGGCAGGCCGAGGCGATGGGCGCGGTGCTGATCGCCGACACGCCGGCCGAACTGGCCCGTCTGATGAAGATCGACGCGGATGCCATCGCCGCCACTCTGACTGGTATCGACCGGCTGAAGGCGGAGGGTGGAACCGACGGGTTCGGCCGCGATTTCGCCGGCTCGGCCCCGCTGGTGCCGCCCTACCGTGCCGTCCGCGTTACCGGCGCCCTCTTCCACACCCAGGGCGGGCTGGTCGTCGATGACGAGGCCCGCGTTCTGGACGGGCAGGGGACGCCGTTGCCCAACCTCTATGCCGCCGGCGGGGCCGCCTGCGGCGTGTCGGGATCCAAGGCGTCCGGCTATTTGTCCGGCAACGGCCTGCTGACCGCGGTGGCGCTGGGGCGCATCGCCGGGATGGCTGCCGCGGGCACCGTTAGTGAGGAAACCAACCAATGACCGCACAGCCACGCAGCCTGTTCGAGAAGGTGTGGGACGTCCATGTCGTGGCGACCCGGCCGGACGGTCAGGCCCTGCTCGCCATCGACCGCCATTTCCTGCACGAGGGGTCCTTCCACGCCTTCGGCATGATCGACCATGCCGGCCGCAGGGTGCGCCGGCCGGAGCTGACCTTCGCCGTCGCCGACCATTACGTCCCCTCGCACAGCCGGTCCAGGCCGATTGCCGATCCCGAGATCGCCAACATGGTGACGATGCTGGAGGCGAATGCCGGCCGCCACGGTCTGCGCCATTTCGGCCTGCACGATCCGGCCCAGGGCATCGTCCATGTGCTGGCGCCGGAACAGGGGCTGACCTTGCCCGGCCTGACCATCGTCTGCGGCGACAGCCACACCTCGACCCACGGGGCTTTCGGCGCGCTGGCCTTCGGCATCGGCGCCACCGAGGTGTCGCACGTGCTGGCGACCCAGACCCTGTGGCAGCGCCGGCCCAAGACCATGCGCATCACGGTGGACGGGGTGCTGGGGCCTCATGTCACGGCCAAGGACCTGATCCTGGCGGTGATCGCCGCCATCGGCGCCGACGGGGCCGCCGGCCATGTCATCGAATATGCGGGCAGCGCCATCCGCGCCCTGTCGATGGAAGGCCGCCTGACCGTCTGCAACATGTCGATCGAGGCCGGCGCGCGGGCTGGCATGATCGCACCGGACGACACCACCTTCTCCTGGATCGAGGGGCGGCCCTTCGCCCCCAAGGAGGATGTGTTCGACCGTGCGGTGGAGCATTGGCGCACCCTGCCCAGCGATCCGGACGCCGTGTTCGACCGCGAGGTGACGCTGGATGCCGCCGACATCGCCCCGGCGGTGACCTGGGGCACCAGTCCGGAAACCGCGGTTCCAGTGACGGCTGCGGTCCCCGATCCCGCTGCGGAGGCCGATCCGGTGCGCGCCGGCCAGATGCGCAAGATGCTTGATTACATGGGCCTCGCCCCCGGCATGGCGCTGGAGGAGGTGGCCATCGACCGCGTCTTCATCGGCTCCTGCACCAATGCCCGGCTGGAAGATCTGCGCGCCGCCGCCGCGGTGCTGCGCGGCCGTCGCGCGGCGGTGCCGGGGCTGGTGGTTCCGGGCTCGGTCCCGGTGCGCCATCAGGCGGAGGCGGAAGGGCTGGACCGGGTCTTCATCGACGCCGGGCTGGAATGGGGCGAACCCGGCTGCTCGATGTGCGTCGGCATCAACGGCGACCTCGTTCCGGCGGGTGAGCGCTGTGCCTCCACCACCAACCGGAACTTCCCCGGCCGCCAGGGGCCGAACGCCCGCACCCATCTGATGAGCCCGGCGATGGCCGCCGCCGCCGCCGCGACCGGCAAACTCACCGATGTCAGAAAGCTCGATGTCCGCAAGCTGGGAGTTTCCTGAGGATGGAGCCCTTCGTCACGCTGACCGCGCCGGCGGTGCCGCTCGACATCGCCAACATCGACACCGACCAGCTTCTGCCCGCCCGCTTCCTTAAGAAGCCGCGCAGCGCCGGCTATGGCAACTTCCTGTTCCATGACGAGCGCAAGCCGGGTTTCCCGCTGGACGACCCGGCCTATGCCGGCGCCCGCATTCTGGTGAGCGACCGCAATTTCGGCTGCGGATCCTCGCGCGAGGGCGCGGTCTATGCGCTGGTGGACGGTGGATTCCGCTGCGTCGTCGCTCCCAGCTTCGGCGACATCTTCGCCGCCAATGCCGCCAAGAACGGCCTGCTGACCGTCACCCTGCCGGAGGAGACGGTGGCACTGCTGCGCCGCCAGTTGCAGGAGACGCCGGGTGCCGCCGTCACCGTGGACCTGCCGGCCCAGAGCCTGACCGGTCCGGACGGCCGGGCGCTGTCCTTCGCCATCGATCCCTTCAAGAAGGACTGTCTGGTCGAAGGGCTGGACGACGTCGCCCTGACCCTGCGCCACCAGGACGCCATCGACGCCTTCGACCGGACGGATGCGGAGCGGCGGCCTTGGGTGGTGCCGGGCAGGGGGTGATTTACTCCGCCTCTATACCCAGAACTTCGGCGGCAATTCTCGCGACGTTGCCGTTGATGGGGGGCGGGGCGATGTTCACACCCTCCTTCAGGGCGGCGGTGACGAGTTCCAGCACCTTGAGGCGGGCATGCCATTTGGAGTTTGCCTCTACCGCATGCCAGGGCGCGTTGACGGTGGAGGTGCGTTCGAACATCGTCTCCGCCGCCTTGACGTAATCGTCCCATTTGGCGCGGTTGCGCAAATCCTCCTCGGTCAGCTTCCAGCGCTTGTAGGGGTTCTTCATCCGCTCGCGGAAGCGCTCCAGCTGCTCCTCCGGAGTGATGTGCAGGAACAGCTTAACGATGCGCACGCCGTCGTCGGTCAGCAGCCGTTCGAACTCGTTGATCTCGTCATAGGCGCGCTTCCACTGGTCCTTGGTGGCGAACTTCTCCACCCGCTCCACCATGACGCGGCCGTACCAGGACCGGTCGAAGATGGCGAAGGTGCCGGGCGCCGGCAGCTTGGTCCAGAAGCGGTACAGGTAATGCTTTCCCTGCTCGTCCGCTGTGGGGGCGGAGATCGGCCAGACATGGAAGCCGCGGGGGTCGAGCGGTTCGGTCATGCGACGAATGGCCCCGCCCTTGCCGGCCGCGTCCCAGCCCTCGAAGACCACGATGGCGCGGCGTTTTTCGTGCCAGTAGGTCTGCTGGATGTGCAGCAGCTCCTTCTGCAGCTTGCCGAGTCGGCGGTCATATTCCTCCGCCGTCTCGATCCGCGCCTGCTCCTGGTCCAGTTTCCCGAGACGGATTTTCGAGACCTTGCCGGGCTTCTCGGCCATGCGTTGCATCCTGTGCTGGTGGGTTCGGTTGCGGCTTGCCAACAGGGCGGGCGGAACCTTCACTGCTCCTGCGGGTTGTCCGGCGGGGGCACGGTGTCGGCATCTGCGTCGGCGCCGGCACACCTGTGAGGGAAAAGCACCGATGCCGCCTGGTCGATCCCACAACGGGGAGCGGCAGGCTGTCAACGGAGAAGCAGGGCCAAGGAAGGGGGTTCCATGAGCATCGTCGGACCGCGCATCTACAACCTGTTTCCGACCCTGGTCGGTCCCGTGCGCGATTGGGCCGGGCACCTGCCGCGGATCCAGGGGATGGGTTTCGACTGGATATTCCTGAACCCGATCCACCAGCCCGGATTCTCCGGCAGCCTGTATGCCATCAAGGACCCCTACCGGCTGCATGACGCGCTCCGCGGCGGGTCGCACGAAAGCGACGACGAGCTTCTGCGCCGCTTCACGGCCGACGCCGCCGCGCACGGCCAGTCGGTGATGATGGACTTCGTCATCAACCACACTTCGCGCGATGCCCTGCTGGTCGAGCGTCACCCCGACTGGTACAAGCGCGGCGCGGATGGCGACCTGCACCGTCCGGGCGCCGTCGATCCCGACAACACCGCCCATGTCACGGTGTGGGGCGACCTCGCCTCGCTCGACTATGAGCGGGCGGACTCGCGCGCCGGGTTGGTCGGCTACTGGTCCGACTATCTGCGCCATTACATCGGACTTGGCGTAAAGGGCTTCCGCTGCGACGCCGCCTATCAGGTGCCAGCGGAAGTGTGGAAGAGCCTGATCGACGCCGCCCACGCCGTGAACCCGGAGGTGAAGTTCTTCGCCGAGACGCTGGGCTGTACCGTTGAGCAGGTGCGCGAGCTGTGCGGTGCCGGCTTCGACTTCCTGTTCAACAGCGCCAAATGGTGGGACTTCAAGGCCGACTGGCTGCTCGACCAGTATGAGGAATTCCGCTGGATTGCGCCGTCCATCGCTTTCCCGGAAAGCCACGACACCGACCGGCTGGCGGCGGAGGTCGGCAGCCAGGACGCGGTGCGGCTCGCCGCCCAGCTGAAGATGCACTACCTGTTCGCCGCCAGCTTCTCTACTGGCGTGATGATGCCGGTCGGCTTCGAATATGGCTTCACCCGCAAGCTGGACGTGGTGCGCACCAGCCCGGCCGACTGGGAGCAGCCGAAGCTGGACCTGACCGGCTTCATCGGTGCCGTCAACGCCATGAAGGCGGCCACCCCGGCCCTGAATGTCGAAGGACCGCAGCGCCGCGTGACCTCCCCGCACAGCCCGGTGCTGGGGCTGATCCGGCAGGTGGACGGCGCCGCCCTCGACCAGCCCGACGGCTGCGCCATTCTGGTGCTGAACCCGGACGAGAACCGGACGCACACGCTGGATGTCGGCCCGATCCTGGCGGCCACCGGCGGCACCTATGAGGCGTTCGAGGATGTGACGCCGGAGGCGGAGCCGCTGCCGATGGAGCCCGGCGCGCCGATGAAGTTGCGCCCGATGGAGCTGCGCGTCTTCCGCGCCCGCGCCGCTCGCAGCCACGCCATCGAACTGCACGATGTGGAGGAGCGGGAATGGATGGATTCCATCGCCGCCGGCCGCATGACCATCGAGAATGTCTATCCGGAGCTGGACGGCGGCCGCTTCGCCATCAAGCGCGCGGTCGGCGATGTGATGGAGGTGTGGGCCGACATCTACACCGACGGCACCTTCGTGCTGGCGGCCTCCGTCATGTACAAGGCGGACGGCGACGACGGGTGGAGCGAAGCGCCGATGCGCCTGCACGAGAACGACCGCTGGGTCGGCCGCGTGCCGCTGACCCGCAACGCCCGCTACACCTACAGCATCGAAGCCTGGCGCGACGTGTGGGAAAGCTGGCGCGCCGACTTCAAGAAGAAGGTCGATGCCGGCATGGTCGTCGATCTGGAACTGGTGGAGGGCCGCCGCTTCGTCGAGCAGGCGCTGGAGCTGAACCATGGTGACGGCCGTGCGGCGCTCCAGGCGGTGATCGAGCGGATGCAGGCGTTGTCGGGCCGCGAGGCCATCGACTACGCCCTGTCGGACGAGCCGCGCCGCGTCATGACGCAGTATGGCGAGCGGCAGTACAAGTCGCGCTATGTGCGTGAGTTGGAGGTCTATGTCGACCGTACCGCCGGCGCCTGTTCGGCATGGTTCGAGATCTTCCCGCGTTCCGCCTCGCCCGACCCGTCGCGTCCCGGCACTTTCGACGACGTGGTCAATCTGCTGCCCATGGTGCGCGACATGGGCTTCGACGTGCTGTATTTCCCGCCGATCCATCCCATCGGCCGCGCCTTCCGCAAGGGCAAGAACAACACGCTGAATCCCGGCCCGGACGATCCCGGCGTGCCCTATGCCATCGGCGCGGAGGAAGGCGGGCACGACGCCATCGACCCGATGATCGGCGATTTCGACAGCTTCCGCCGGTTGGTGCGCGAGGCCAAGCGCCACGGAATCGAGATCGCACTGGACTTCGCCATCCAGTGCTCGCCCGATCATCCCTGGGTGAAGGAGCATCCGCACTGGTTCTACTGGCGGCCCGACGGCACCATCCGCTATGCCGAAAACCCGCCGAAGAAGTATCAGGACATCGTCAATGTCAGCTTCTACCGCCAGTCCTACCCGGACCTGTGGTATGCGCTGCGCGACGTGGTGCTGATGTGGTGCAAGGAGGGGGTGCGCATCTTCCGTGTCGACAACCCGCACACCAAACCCTTCCCCTTCTGGGAATGGATGATCCGCGAGGTGCAGGACCGCTATCCCGACGCCCTGTTCCTGGCCGAGGCCTTCACCCGTCCGAAGCTGATGAAGCGTCTGGCCAAGGTCGGTTTCACCCAGTCCTACAGCTACTTCACCTGGCGCAACACCAAGGCGGAACTGACCGAATACCTGACGGAACTGACACAGAGTGAGTCGCGCGAGTATATGCGGCCAAACTTCTTCGCCAGCACGCCGGACATCCTGCCGCCGATCCTGACTCAAGGCGGCCGGCCGGCGCACATGATGCGGGCGGTTCTGGCGGCGACGCTGGCTGGCGTCTATGGGCTTTACGGTCCCTATCTGCTGTGCGAGGCGGAGGCCTATCCCGGTAAGCAGGAATTCAACCATTCGGAGAAATACGAGGTCCGTCACTGGGACTGGAACAGGCCCGGCAACATCCGCGACTATGTGACCGCCATCAACCGCATCCGTGCCGAGAATCCGGCACTGCAGCAGTTCACCAACCTGAAATTCTACAACGCCTTCGACGACAACATCCTGCTGTACGGCAAGATGACGGCGGCGAAGGACAATGTGATCCTGATCGCGGTGAACCTGGATCCGCACAACGGCCATGGCGGGACGATCGAGGTGCCGCTGTGGGAACTGGGCCTGCCTGACGGTGCCCATGTCCAGGTGGAGGACCTGTTCAGCGGCCACCGCTTCACCTGGATCGGCAAGTTCCAGCATGTCTGGCTGGATCCCCACCGCAATCCAGCGGCGATCTGGCGGATCGTGCCGCCGGGGGTGTGAGGAAGGGATTTCGGCGGCAGATACACTCTGCCGCCCCACATCTGCAGCTGAAGAAATTCCCCAATAAAAAAGCGGCCCATCAGGGCCGCTTTTTAAATTCCGTCGATGCGCTGATCAGCGCCGGCGGATCATCGTCACGCCGCCGACGGTCTTGTCGAGGAAGTCGATCATGGTATCCGGCTTCGGTCCGACCGACGAGGCGGCGAACGCCATCCACCACCGGGCCATCGGGGTGGTCCAGCCGTAGCGGTCGGCGATGGTCTGAACATCCATGGTAGAGGACATGGTCGTCTGGGCGGTCGCCGCGGCGCGGGTGGCACCGGACGGGGTAACCTGAGATTCGACGCTGTGCATGGTTCCTCCCAACGGGGACTGCCAATGGGGACTGGCGGTGTCCGCTTATGCGGTACCTTAGCTCTCAACCGCTGGAAGGGGCAGAGTGGCTTTGGTGCTAACGGGTACTATACCTTTGGCTGCAAATATCCCATGCCCCGGCCGCCCCTTTCAGGCAGGTGGATGCGGCAATCCGCTGGCCCAGCCCAGGAAAGCCACCAGCGCCGCGCGGTTGGCCGGGCGGAGCAGTAGGGCCAGTCGCACCCACAGGGGTGAAAGCTTGTATTCGGCGGCCATCTCCCGGACTTCCTCCGGCGACAGACGCAAATCGGGAGCGGGGTTGTTGCTCACCGGGCAGTCCTCCACCATTGCCAAAGGTTACGATGGATAAAGAACAATCCGTCGCACCGGCAATCGCGCAGGCGTCTGTGATAAAAAATGGCCGGTCTTTACTTGGCGGCCAGCAAGGCCCTTGGCGCCCGGTCGGCCCCGCTGGCCAGCGGCACCTTGGGATTTCCGATCCAGGCGATGACGTCGTTGACCACCAGCTTGCCCTTCAGGTCGCGCAGCAGCATGTGGTAGCCGTCGGGATAGACGGCGACGACATGCCGCCCGCCGGATTCGAAATCCTTCAAAGCACGCTCGACCGGCCGCGGCGGCAGGACTTCCTCATGAGCGCCGTAAAGCACCAGCGAGGGCGTCTGAAGATGCTGGCAGGCGTCGAGCGCCGACCCCATCAGCTCAGTCAGCCCTTCCAGCGCATCGACGCGCGACCCCTTGATGACCAGAGGGTCGCGGCCGAGAGCCCGCAGCATCTCGATGTTGTCGGACGGGTGGATGTCGAGGTCCTTTGGCGGATGCACCACCATCCCGGGAACCAGAGTGTAGGTGATCCACAGCGCGGCACGCGGGAAGAAGCCCATCGCCTGCCGCCCCCAAACGGCGGGTGCGACCAGGATGGTGCCGTCGACCTTGGGCGGGTTGGGGTTTGTCATCGCGGTCAGCACGACGGCACCGCCCATGCTTTCGCCCATCAGATAGACCGGCACGCCGGGATGGCGCTTGTGCACCATCTCCACCGCGGTGCGGGCGTCGCTGACCAGCGTGGGGGTGCCGGCCCACACGCCGCGTTCGCGGGTGGCACCGAAACCGCGCTGGTCATAGGCGTAGGTGGCGATGCCAGCAGTCGCGAAGTCGCGGCCGGCACCGTCGAAGGCATTGGAATAATCGTTGTAGCCGTGCAGGGCCACCACCGCGGCCCGGACCTTGCCGTCGGCCGGCAGCCGGGAGCGCATGGGCAGCTCGAAGCCGTCGGCGGCGATCAGCACCTTGTCGTTCAGCTGCGGCTGGACGACGGCCATCCCCATCGGTTGGAAATCCGCGGCACAGCCGCCAAGCAGAAGCCCCAGCCCGAGAACAGCCGCCATTCCGCTATGCCGCATGGATTACCCCTGTGTCGCTGTGAGCACCACCCGTCAGTTGGAGGAATATATCTTCAAGATCCGACTCTTCGGTCGTGACATCGACGATCCCAATTCCGGATGCCGTCAGAGCGGACAGGATGGCGCCGGCGCGCTGGCGGCTCGGCTGATAGCGGACGACCATCCGCCGCGGTTCCGGCAGTTCCACCGTATAGCCTTCCAGCGCGGGCGGGGCGGCGGTCAGGTCGCGCTCCAGCGTCAGGCACAGCGCCTTGTTGTCGACCCGGCGCAGCAGGGTGGTCTTCGGTTCGCACGCCACCACCTGTCCGTGGTTGATGATGGCGATGGTGTCGCACAGCTCCTCCGCCTCCTGGAGGTAATGGGTGGTCAGCAGGACGGTGGTGCCGGACTTGTTCAGCGTGCGCACATAGTCCCACAGCTGGCGACGCAGCTCGACATCGACGCCGGCGGTCGGCTCGTCCAGGATCAGCACCGGCGGGGTGTGGACCATCGCCTTCGCCACCATCAGCCGGCGCTTCATGCCGCCCGACAGCGAACGGGCATGGGCGTCGGCCTTGTCGGCGAGGCCAACGGCGTCCAGCAGTTCGTCCGTCCGCCGCTCCTTCTTCGGCACGCCATAGAGGCCGGCCTGAAGCTCCAGCATCTCGCGCGGGGTGAAGAAGGGGTCCATGTTCAGTTCCTGCGGCACCACGCCGATGGAGGCGCGGGCGCGGCGCGGATGGTCGGCCACCTCATGCCCCCAGATGGTGGCGGTGCCGCCGGTCTTGTTCACCAGCCCGGCGAGGATGTTGATCATCGTCGATTTGCCGGCGCCGTTGGGGCCGAGCAGCCCGAACAGGGACCCGCGCGGAATGACGAGGTCGATGCCTTTCAGCGCGTGCTTCGGCCCGGCTTTGCCGGTCGGCTGGTAGATCTTGGTCAGGCCGCGCAGTTCGACCGCGTTGGCCGGGAGCGAGACGGGCGTGGGGGTATCGGTTGGCGCGGCCATTGATCCTGAACCATGATGTTTGCGGTTTGCGAAAAAGCCCCGGCGTCCGGTGGTTTCCCCCGTTGATCCGCGGCGCGCGATGGGTATCATCCGGCCCGCGCGCGCGGAACCCTGATCGGGGACCCGGACAGCGGGCGTGTCCACGATGGCGTGAACCGGCGCGCCTGTCAAAACAGAGGATGACTGCTATGCAGCCGACCGAGACGATCCTTGTTGAAACCTCGACCGTCGGATGCGACGGCGGCGGCGGCGCGCTGGGCCATCCGCTGGTCTATCTCACGCTGGATCGCGAAGGGCAGGTCGAATGCCCCTACTGCTCGCGCCTGTTCAAGCTGAAGGACGGTGCCAAGGTCGCCCACGGGCACTGACAGCCCGTTCTTCCTGCTGGCCGGCCGGTCAGACCCGGCCGGCCAGCAGGATCAGCACGGCCAGCGCCAGCAGCGCCGACAGCCCCTGCCAGAAGGCCAGCGGGTTGCGCTCGATCAGCGGCCGGCGCCGCATGCCCGCCGCCTGCTTGCGCGGGTGGCGCAGGTCGTACAGGAACTCCGACAATTCTTGATAGCGCTTGGCCGGGTCCGGGTGGACCGCCTTGCGCAGCACCCCGTCGATCCAGGCGGGAACCGCCCGCCGGTCGTCCAGGGCGGTGCGGTAGACCAGCTTGCGCTGGCGCGCCCGCGTGGTGGCCGTCGCCGCATCGGCGCCGTAGGGCAGGCGGCCGGTCAGCATCTGATAGGCGATGACCCCCAGCGCATAGAGGTCCGACGCCGGCGTTCCGCCTTCCCCCAGCAGATATTCAGGCGCGGTGTATTGCAGCGTGCCCAGAATCTCGCCGCGGTCGGCGTCGGGCATGGTCTCCAGGATGCCGGGGACCAGGACCGATCCGAAATCGACGATCTTCACCGTTCCGGTGCCGTCGATCATCACATTGTCGGGCCGCAGATCCTGGTGCAGCATCTCCAGCCGATGGAAGGCCTGCAACCCCTTGCCGATCTGCTCGACGATGGCGCGCACGGCGGGCAGGTCGGGGTCTGGATGGTCGCGCATCCACTGGGTCAGCGTCTGCCCCTCGATATACTCGGTGACGACATAGAGGTGGCGGCGCGGCCGGCTTTGCGGCGGCGGTTTCAGCACATGGGGGCTGTTGAGCCGGCGGGCGATCCACTCCTCCATCAGGAAGCGGCGGAGGTGGGCGCGGTCGTCGCGCCGGTCGATGGCCGGCACTTTCAGCGCCACCGCCGGGGCCGCCGCCGGGAACATCGCTGAGCCGCCCGCAGCGTCCTGGGCCAGATAGACGTGGCTGCGGCTGCTGGCGTGCAGCTCCCGGAGGATGCGGTAGCCCTCGAACTCCGTCCTCGGCTCCAGCAGGGGCGGCAGGGGCAGGTCGGACAGCCGGTGGAACAGGTCGCCGGCATCGGCGTCGGGAACCGCCTCGATTCGGACGATCTGGAGGGTCAGGTTGTCGGTGCTGCCGCGCTGCAATGCCTCTTCCACCGCGATTCGGGCCGCAAGGTCGAGGTCGTCCGAGTGCCTGTCGATTGTGCTGATTAAAAATTCGGCATCGACATGCTCATAGACGCCATCGGTCGCCAGCAGAAAGACGTCGCCGGGTTCCACCGGCAACTCTCGGCAGTCGATCTCGACATGCGGCACCACGCCCATCGCCCGGCCGAGATAGCTGACCTCCGACGACACCACCACGCGGTGGTCGTCGGTCAGCTGCTCCAGCGACCGGCCGGCAATTCGGTAGATGCGGGAATCGCCGACATGGAACAGGTGCGCGGTGGCCGATTTCAGCACCAGCGCGCTCAGCGTGCAGGCATAGCCGCGGTCCTGGTCGTAGCGGTACTCGCTGCGCCGGTTCTGGGCGTGCAGCCAGGAATTGGTCGCCGCCAGAACCCGCTGCGCCGCCGTCCTGACCGACCAGCTTTCCGGCGTGCAATAATAGTCGGTCAGGAAGCTCTTCACCACGGATTCGCTGGCGATGTGGCTGACCCGGCTGGAGCTGATGCCATCGGCCAGCGCTACCGCGATGCCCTTCATGCCCAGCAGCGGCGCGGTCGGGATCAGCGCTCCATGGAAGTCCTGATTGGTATCCTTCCGTCCCTTGTCGGACCACTGGCCGATGGAGATCCGCAGCTCTTTCACGATACCGGCCCCGCTCAAGGAAAACTCCGCTTTCCCCGGTCCAGGGAGGACCGGGGAAAGCGGACGGACGGGCAGGGTGGCTTATTCGGCCGGTTGCAGGTGGGGCTGCGGCAGGCGGCGCTTCGGTGCCGTGCGGACATGGGTGGCGTAGAGCGTCAGGCCGGTGAAGGCCAGCCCGCCGATCAGGTTGCCCAGCACCGTCGGCAGCTCGTTCCAGATCATGTAGTCCATGACCGAGAAGTTGCCGCCCATCAGCATCGCCGACGGGAACAGGAACATGTTCACCACCGAATGCTCGAAGGTCATGCCGAAGAACAGCATGATCGGCATCCACATCGCGATCACCTTACCGCTGACCGAGGTGGAGATCATGGCGCCGACGACACCGGTGGAGACCATCCAGTTGCACAGCATGCCGCGCAGGAAGATGGTCAGCATGCCGGCCGCGCCATACTGGGCATAGCCCAGCGTCCGGTTCTCGCCGATGTGGGAAATGACGGTGCCGACCTTGTCCGGCGGGGTGGAGAAGCCATAGGTGAAGACCACGGCCATCATCACCGCCACCGTCAGCGCGCCCAGGAAATTGCCGACGAACACCAGCCCCCAGTTGCGCAGCACGCCGCCGATGGTGACGCCGGGCCGCTTGTCGATCAGCGCCAGCGGGGTGAGTACGAACACCCCGGTCAGCAGGTCGAAGCCCAGCAGATACAGCATGCAGAAGCCGACGGGGAACAGGATGGCGCCGATGATCGGGAACCCTGTCTGGACCGTGACCGTGACGGCGAAGACCGCCGCCAGCGCAAGGATCGCCCCAGCCATGTAGGCGCGGATGACCGTGTCGCGGGTGGACATGAAAATCTTGGATTCACCGGCGTCCACCATTTTGGTGACGAACTCGGAGGGCACGAGATACGACATGACAAGTCCCCTTGGAACAAGCGCTGAAAGAACGGCACGGCAGCGTCCGGTGCGATCCGCGCGGCACCGGTCCGGTGCGGGGCGGGAGGAGGAAGGACGCGTTGCGTGTGATTTGGGTGCGGGCCGCAGTCTTTGGGCCCGCGCTGGTCAAACCGCCGTTGGCTTGAACGGGAAGCCACTTTGCACGGGATGTGCCAAACGCTGGAATGCAGCAAATCAGCGGCATTGCGACCGCCGCGACGAGGCTGAAACGCAAAGAGGAAACGGTGTTGCTTAAAGACCGGGCAGCGCTGAATAAAAATCAGTCATTTGGACAAGAGCGATTGTGGGACCTGACAAGAGAGCGGCCGTCACCGCGAGCGCCATGGCGGAGAAATCTTTCAGAATTTTAACCGTCACTCGCAATACTATCGTTGCGAATCAATGCTCTGAGCAATGGTTCGGGTCGGATGTGCCGGTAATGGTCAGGAACGGTTACCTTTTTGTTATATTTTCCCTTCGTACTATGAGACAGTATAGGCGATGTCGCTTGACGGGCTTCATCGAACCGGCGTCTACTTTGCCGCATTGCGGAAAGATGGCAGTTCCACAATCGTTGTTTGAGTTGCAGGCCTATGTTGTTTCCAGGCGGTTCGGGATCGGCGTCGGATGAGGCGCGTACAATGAGGCACGACACTGAAGAGCAGTATCGCAGCATCTTCGAGAATGCTGTCGAAGGCATCTATCAGACCACCGTCGACGGTCGTTACCTGCGGGTCAATCCGGCGCTTGCCGATATCTACGGCTATGCTTCGCCAGAGGATTTGATCGCCAACCTCACCGACATCGCCTGCCAGCTTTATGTCGATCCGGGCAAGCGCGAGGCCTTCGCCGACCTGATGGCCCGCCAGGACCGCGTCCTCAGCTTCGAGGCGCGCGTCTTCCGCCGCGACGGCTCCATCATCTGGATTTCGGAAAGTGCGCGCTGCGTGCGCGACGCCGCCGGCCGCATCCGCTATTACGAAGGCACCGTCCAGGACATCACCGAGCGCAAGCAGCATGAGGAGAAAATCCGGCTGCTCGCCACCGTGTTCGACAGCGTCGCCGACGGCATCCTGATCGTCGATCCCGAACTGACCGTCCAGGCGATCAACCCGGCTTACGAGATCATGACCGGCTTCCAGCGGGAGGAACTGCTCCGCAAGCCTTTGGTGCTCTTCGCCCCCGGCTCGCACGAACGGGAATTCGTCGACGCCATCTGGACCACGGCGCGGCAGGCCGGGCGCTGGCAGGGAGAGGTCACCAGCTTCCGCCATTCCGGCGACGCCTTCGCCGCCGCCCTGTCGGTGACCTCGGTCCGCGCGCCGAACGGTGTGCTGGAACATTACGTCCTGACCATCGCCGACATCAGCCAGCGCAAGTCGCAGGAACACCAGATCCGCTATCAGGCCAGCTTCGACCGGCTGACCGACCTGCCCAACCGCTGGCTGGTCTGCGAGCGGCTGGAGGAGGCCATCGTCCGCGCCCAGCGGACCAAGAGCAAGGTTGCCGTCGCCTTCCTCGACCTCAACCGCTTCAAGCAGGTGAACGACACGCTGGGCCACCATGCCGGCGACGAGTTGCTGAAGTTGGTGGCCCGGCGCCTGCGCAACTGCACCCGCATGACCGACACCGTCGGCCGGCTGGGCGGGGACGAGTTCTTGATCGTGGCGCCCGATGCCGCCGACCGCTCCGCCGGAGCCCGGCTGGTGGAAAAAGTGCTCTATTCGATGTCGGAGCCGTTCAGCGTCCACAATCAGGAGCTTTTCTGCGGCGCGTCCATCGGCATCGCCTTCTATCCCGACGACGGCGAGACGGCGGACCAGCTTCTGCGCAACGCCGATCTGGCGATGTACCACGCCAAGCGCAATCCGGAGCACAAATACGTCTTCTACGACAGCGGGATGCGCGAACGGTCGGGCTTCACGCTCGGGCTGGAGAGCGACCTGCGCCGCGCCAGCGGCGGCGACGAGTTCGAACTGCATTTCCAGCCCAAGATTGATCTGGACGGCAACCGCACCATCGGGGCGGAAGCGCTGATCCGCTGGCGCCACCCGGTCCGCGGCGTGGTCAGCCCGGCGGAGTTCATCCCGCTTGCCGAGGAAACCGGCCTGATCTGGGAAATCGGCGCCTGGACCCTGATCGAATCCTGCCGGCGGCTGGCCGACTGGATCCGGCGCGACCTGCCGATCCCCTCGGTGTCGGTGAACCTGTCGCCGCGCCAGTTCCAGGACGCCCGCCTCGTCGGTTTCGTGCGCAGCGTGGTGGAATCGGCAGGCATCCCGGCCGAGCGGCTGGAACTGGAGCTGACCGAAGGTGCGATGATCGGCGACATCGAGAAGGCGGTGACGATCCTCAACGGGTTGAAGGACATCGGCGTCCGCCTGTCCATCGACGATTTCGGCACCGGCTATTCCTCGCTGGCCTATCTGAAGCGCTTCCCCATCGATACGCTGAAGATCGACCGCAGCTTCGTCCGCGACATCGTGAAGTCGACCACCGATCCGGCCATCGTCGGCACCATCGTCAATCTTGCCGAGAGCCTGGGCTTCGACACCATCGCCGAGGGGGTGGAAACGCAGGAGCAGGCCGACATGCTGCGCCAGCAGCGCTGCACCCGCATCCAGGGCTATCTGATCAGCCGGCCGTTGCCGATCGACCAGTTCGAAGCCTTCCTCGGCAACAGCGTGGTTCCGGCCTGACGCCTGTCCCCCCTCTCCCGCCGGGAGAGGGGATACCCCGGCTTACGGCGCCGTCCGCTCCAGGAAATACTCCATCTCCTGGATGATGCCGCTCTGGGCGGCCCACAGGGCGGCCTGGGTGCGGTTGCGGACGTTGATGGTCTGCATGATGTGACGGACATGCAGCTTCACGAGATCTTCCGTCATCAACATCTCGCGCGCGATTTCCTTGTTGCTGCATCCGTCCATGATCAGCTTCAGGATGCGGGCATGACGCGGATAGAGCCCGGGATAACCCAGCAGTTCGGTTTCATGCTGGGCCATCGCCCCATCCTCGCCACCGCGGCGCAGCGCGGTGGGAGAGAAGTAATCGAAGCATTCCTCCGGCACCACCGGCTCGCCGGCATGGATCAGGCGCAGGGACAGCACGAAAGCGGCCGGCGCCATCCGGTTCAGCAGATAGCCGCGCACGCCGAAGCGCAGGGCCATCCGCATGTGGTGGGCGGAAAATTCGTCGGCGATCATCGCAAGCCTGGCCTGCTCGCCGTACCAGCTGCGGAAGTTCCAGGCGTCGGTCTTCAGCGAGGCCAGATCGAACAGCACGATGTCGGCGGATCGGTCGGGATTGCCGTTTCCGGAGCCGTTTCCAGGCGGCGCCTCCAGCGTGGCCACGGCCCCCCTGGCGGAGAACCCGTCGGAATAGCGGTCGGCGGCGCCGTTCGTCCTGCCGTTCCACATCGTCTTGGGTGAAAGTCCAGTTGCAAGCCGGCTTTGCGGGTCGATGACCTCGAAGCAGTCATCCAGAATGTTCAGGATGGATTCGCGCAGCAATCGGCTTTGGTTGTGAACAATCACACGGATGCGATCGGACATGTCCGTCTCCCCCAGGAATAGACGAATTGGTGGACGGCATTGCGCGGCCGGAAGGCAGGCTTTTCCCCCCCTGGACGCTGTGCTTGGACGTCGGCGGTGCCGGTGCGTGGCAATTCAGGTTTGCCGGATTCTGATGCCCGGCGTCCGACCTTCGGCCCCCGTTCGGACCGTTGCCTCCGCAGTCTCCGATGCCGCCGCGCTTGGCCGCGCAATGCCGCAATTCCGATGGACGATGCACGTTGTATCGCTGGTGTCGTGCTCGCCCGTTCGAATTTAGATCAAACTATGATCCGGCACTCACGGCATTGTCTGCTGCACTTTTGGAATTGTTCCAGGCTCAGTGGGAGGGAGAATCACCCTGTCAGGGCGGAGCCTCATGTCAGAAGGACGGCAGTAATAAACCATCCTCGTGTGCGAGGATAGAGATGATTACCCGACAAAGACAGTGGGGGCTCCAAGGGATATCGCCAATCGTGACGAGTCCGAAGGGAAGGGAGCCAAACGATTTTGCCATACTAAGAAGAAAAAAACCATCCTAAAGCAACTTATATTAGATGGATTGACTTGTCATCTGTTCGATCTGCGCCAGTTCACCATCGATAATATAGACTCTTAAACAGCGGTTGCCAGGAGAATCTTCGTTGACCATGGAAACGAAAATGGAGCCCCTCCTGGACGGGGCTCCATTTTCGTTCCGGTTAGCTGCGTCTTGGCCGTCGCCTTATGCCGCCAAATCGTGGGTGATGGCGTAGACGCCGGTGTCCCAGCGGGCGATGGTGGTGTCGAAGCCGCCGACGCCGTTCACCACGTCGAAACCCTGGGTGGTGTTGTGCATCAGGTCCTGGACCGTGTAGTGGCCGTTGGCGAGCTGCAGTTCCACATGGGTGGCCACCGCCTTGCGCGCCGCGGTGTCGTTGAAATCGACGCGGTCGGAGGCGACGACGATCAGCCGGTCCTTCTGGTCGTAGAAACCGTAGCCGGTGATCTGGGCATCCGGATCCTTGTCGGTGAAGGTCAAGGGATAATGGTAATTCAGCGCCTCGTCGCCGATCAGAACCGGGGCCTTGGCCTTCAGGGCCGCGATCTCGGCATCGCTGAACAGGTTGTGCCCCTCATATGTGGCCTGCGGGATGATGAAGGCGCTGGGCGCGCTAGCCTTGGTCATCGATTGCAGGGCGGCATCGCTGACGTAATAGCCGAAGGGCACGCCGGCATCGTGCAGCTTGGTGATCGGCTCCAGCAATTCGCCGAGATAGGCATTGCCGATGGAGTTGCCGGCCGGCTCCAGCGCATTCATCGCCTTTTCGGCGTTGGCGCTGTAATAGAGCGCCGGGCCGAAGGGACGGGTCGGCACGATGTCGCGCAGCATGTCCAGCCAGGGCTGCTTCACCTCGCCCCAATCGTGATAGCTGCGCGACCACTGCTCTGCCGCCCGGCGGACGCCGCCCTGGTCGTCGGCGATCATGGTCCAGCCGCTCTGCAGCCAGGTCTGCTCCAGCCGGCCCCAGCCCAGCTCGTCGCGCACCGTGCCGGAGACGCCGGTGTAGAGGCTGTTCACCGCGCCCCAGTAATCGTCCTCCGACGAGGACATCATGTGGCCGAAATGGGCGTCCGGCGCGCGGGCGGCATGGATGCCCAGCATCGCCTGCTCGTAGGAGGCCGGGGCCTGCTTGTGCTGCATCTCGAAACGTTCGAGGGTCTGTACGTTGAACAGGATGTCCTTCTCGTTCATCGTGCCGGCGATCACGCGGGCATCGACGCCGGCGAATTCGCGCATCGCCGCCGGGGTGAAGGAGACCTGGGTGGTCAGCCAGGCCGCCTTGCCGGTGTTCTTCACGATGGCGTCGTCCAGCGCCTTCCAGCCATAGGCCCAGCCGTCGACGAAGTAATCCAGCCACTGGGTCGGGTGGTTGTCGACGATGTCCTGTGCCTGCTGCGCCAGTGTGCTGCCGGCCACCTTGATGCCGGTCTTGCTGCTGAACTCGGCGATCATGCGGGAATTGAAGAAGTCCATCACGCCGGAATGCGGGCTGCCGTCGAAGAAGTCGGCCAGCTCATACCCGCGGGTGCCGGTCAGGGCGGACAGGCGGCCCAGCTTGTCGGCCATCCAGTCGGCATAATGGGCGGTGCCGCCGGTCCAGCCGGCCGGCGCGTCCTTGGCGTCCAGCGGCATCAGAGGGCTGACATAGCCCCAGCCATAGGGGTTGCTGCTGTCGGAGTTCAGGACATTGCCGTCGCCGTCACGTCCCAGATACTGCGGATGGGCCTTGACCCACGACACCCACGCCTTGTGGCCGCCCAGATTGGCGAACTCGCCACCGTTCTGCGAGAACTCGAAGGTGTCCTCCCACAGCTGCATGCCGATCAGCGGCATCACCCCGTCGGCCAGATGACCGGCGGCGACGTCGCGGGTTTCCTTCAGATGGGCGGCATTCGCGTAATCGGGCACCGATTCCCAGAACAGGTGCTGCGGCGCCAGCCCACGGTCGGCGCCCCAGGAGATTGTCGACACGTCCGACATCAGCGGCGGACGATCGCTGCTGACCCCGGCGCTGGCGCTGTGGTCGTTCTTCGGCAGTGTGGCGGCCGGCGCCGTCGGAATTGTGGGAGTGGTGGGAGTGGTCGGCGCCGTGGGGGTGGTCGTCGTGCCGCTCGCCAGCATGTCCTTGCTGACGGGAATGCTGAGCGTGCCGTTCCACCACAGGCCCTGCTGGCCGGCGATGACGTCCTTGCCGTCCAGCGCGCCGCGGTCATAGGTGACGCCGGCGGCGGTCGAGGCGACGCTGTGGCCGTTCACCACGACGGAGCCGACATAGAGGCTGCGGTCCTGGCCGTTGACGACGGCGTCGTTGTCGTACTGGACCTGGACCTTGTGCGCCAGGGCCGGATCGAGATCGACCGTGAACTTGTAGGCGGTCTGGCTGGTGGCGGCCACCTTGGCATCGCCCACCATTTTGCCGTCGACCAAAAGCTTGAAGTGTGGCGGCACGCCGCCGGCGCTGGCGCCCCAGGCGTTGACGACCACGCTGAAGGACTTGGTCGCCGCCGGGCTCGCGACCACCGCCTCGGCGGGATCGGTCGCCGTGGGAGCGGGGAACAGCGAGGCGGGCAGCGGCATGTTCAGGGCGCCGCCCCAATAGAGACCCTCCTGCCCCTTCACCACGTCCTTGCCGTCGACCGCGCCCTTGTCATAGGTGACCGACGGATCGGTGACGGCGATCGAGGTGCCGTTCACCGCCACGGCGCGGACGAACAGGTTGCGGTCGGCGCCGCCGACCATTCCGTCATTGTCATAGACGAGCTGGAGGTTGTGCGCGCTGCCGGCGGCGACCTTGGCGGTGATCGTGTAACGGCCTGCGGTGCTGCTGTTCACCGTCGCCTGACCGATGGTCGCACCATCGAGCTTGAGCGCCAGATGCGGCCAGATGCCGCCGGCAGCCTGTCCCCAAGCGTCTATCGCAAAGGTGACATCGATGAGATTGGACTCGGTGGACGACATCGGCACGACTCCTATTAATCGGATATTAAGATCTTCCAAAACGGGGTTACCCGTATCGGTTGGATTACCCTTCTCGTTGGGAGTAGTCGCACGAAAGTTTATGTAATTGAGAGAGTCAATCTTGGGACATGACTCTGACTCATCTTTGACTCTTCCAAAGAAATCGATTTTGAGTCCGCGAATGCTTTAGACGCTGAAAGACTGAATCCGACATCGGCAGTCTTAAGCCTGTTGTGTGGGGATCGTATCTTTCGTTTGTTTGGTGTCCGCTCCGCCTCCATGGTCCACTGCGGCACGAACCGCCGCCGATACCGCAGATTAGGCAGGGCAGGAGATCTCCCCATGCGCACCGAATCCCTGCGCATCGCCGTCGTTACGCAGAAGATCGTCCGCCATGACGGCCAGGGCCGCGTGAACGCGGTCGTGGTCGACGAACTGCTTCGCCGCGGGCACGAGGTCGTCGCCATCGCAGCGGAACTGGCGGAGGAGCTGGCGCGTCATCCGCGCCTGCGCTGGGTCCGCATCGACGGGGGAGGGGTGCCGACGCAGTTGGCGAAGGACCAGCTGTTCGCATGGCGGGCCAGCCGGGCGCTGGCACGGGAAAGGCGCCAGGGGAAAGACCGGTCAGGCAAGGACGGACCGGGGATCGACCGGGTGGTGGTGAACGGCTTCGTCAGTTGGGCGCGGTCTGACGTGAATGCGGTGCATTTCGTCCATTCCGCCTGGATGCGCTCCCCCACCCACCCGATCCGCAAGGGCGTTTCGCCCCTGTCGCTCTACCGGGCGCTCTACACGCTGCTGAATGTCGGGTTCGAGCGCTGGAGTTTCCGCCGTGCCGGCCGGCTGGTGGCGGTGTCGCGCACCGTGGCGGACGAGTTGCGCCGGGACGGCATCGCGCCCGGGCGGCTGAACGTGATCGACAATGGCGTCGATGTCGATGAATTCCATCCGGGAACGCCGGATCCGGCGCTGTTCGGCCTGCCGCCCGGCCGGCCGGTGGCGTTGTTCGTCGGCGATGCCCGCAGCGACCGCAAGAATCTGGACGGGGTGCTGCGCGCGCTGGCCGAGGTGCCGGATCTGGCGCTGGCGGTGGTCGGCGACGAGCGGGGCGGTCCATTCCCGGCGATGGCGCGGGCGTTGGGGATGGAGGATCGGGTCCGCTTCCTCGGCCACCGCCGCGACGTGGCGGCGCTGATGCGGGCGGCCGACCTGTTCGTTTTCCCGACCCGCTACGAGCCCTTCGGCCTCGTCCTGCTGGAAGCGGCGGCGAGCGGCCTGCCGGTCGTCACCACGCGTCTGGCCGGCGCCGGCCGGCTGCTGGAAGACGGGGCGGCCATTTTGCTGGACAGCCCGGACGCCCATGCCGAGCTGGTGCGGGCGATGCGCAGTCTGGCGGCCGACCCGGCGTTCCGCCGCCGCATGGGCAAGGCCGGGCGCCGCATCGCCGAGAGCCAGGACTGGTCGGTGACGGCCGGGCAGTATGCCGATCTGCTGGAGGCGGGGGGATTCTCGGGTCGGGCGGTCGAGGGGCGGGGACTGTTGGCCGGATCGGCCCCCTGACCGGGTGCCGTCAGCGCACGCCCAGCCGCAAATCCATCATCACGCTGTCGCTTCCCGCCGGGGCGTCCGCCACGGCCACCCCCACCGCAACCGCGGGGCCGGCAGAGGAGTCGACCCGTTGTGGAACGCCGCCGGCGGGGCGCAACAGGCTGCCCATGCGGATGGCGGGGCGGGTCTTGCCGACCGGCGCGGTGCCGCTGGTGGCGACCGGCACGACGCCGCCGGCTGGGGCCGAGGTCAGGGCGACGCCGTCGGCCGGGCGGTCCTGCTCCAACCGGCGCACCCGGTCGTAATCGCGCTGCACCAGATTGCCGGCATCGACGCCGCCGGAGCCCACCCTGCGGAACTCGCCGGCGCAGTCCACCGCCTCGAACCGGTTGGCGCGGCAGGCGCCGGAGATGCTGAGCGCCGGAGCGAACCCGTCGCGGCCGAGGCGGATCAGCCTTTCCGCATCCTCGAACCGGTTGCCGACGGCCGAGGATGCCACCACGGCCGCGGTCTCGATGTCGGCGGCGCGGTCGTTGGTGCCGTCGCCGAAGCTGGCGCTGCCGCCGGTGAACCGGTTGCGCTCCAGCGACCGCACCACGATCAATCCGGTGACAGGGCGCCCGGCCAGACGATAGTCGGGCAGAAGCGAGCCGCTGCAGCCGATCAGGACATTGCCATACATCTCCGCCATCGGCCCCTGGATCCAGCCGTTGCCGCAGGCCTCGAAGGCGCAGTCGAGAAACTTGTTGTTGGACAGGAATGTCCGCTTCGGCGCCCCGTCCTCCGCCAGGATGGCGTAGGGCGAGAAACCAAAATGGCAGGAGATGAAGCTGGCATGGTCGATGCCGTTTTCCGGAGCCACGGCGATGGAGGCCAGCGTGTTGCCGGCAAGATCGGTGTCGAGGAACAGATGATCGCCGAAGCTGTCGGTTCCCGCCGACCAGTAGGCACCGATGTGGTTCTTGGTCAGCTGGCAGGAGATCAGCGAGGAATGGTCGCGCCAGACATCCACCCCGGCGCGGAAGCCGTAAATCCCAACCCGTTCCAGCAGGAAGCGGGAGGTCAGGGCTACCCCGCCCATGCCCGGCGGCGCGTCGCCCGGCCGGTTGCCGGGCTTCGGCCCGCGCAGGCTGAGATGCGCGATGCGGCTGCGCTGATAGCCCTTGTTGTCGTCGCGGGCGGCCTGCCGGCTGCCGGCACGGATGGCGAAACGGCCTGGCCCCAGATCCTCCGGCCAGAACAGCAGCGAGGCCCGCATGCCGGCGCCGACGATCTCGACCTCGTTGAAGGCATCGTCGTAGCGGTCGAGGTTGGGAAGGACGATCTCGCCATCCAGCCGATACTGCCCCGGCGGCACCAGCACCGTCCCGCCCTGGCCGCTGCGCGACAGTTCCAGGACAGTGCCTTGCAGGGCGGCCCAGTCACATTCCTGGTCCAGGGAACGGGCATGCGGATGGACGCGCCGCGCCGCCTCCAGGGTCTTGTAGCGTTCGGACAGGGGGTGGCTGCGCCCATCGCCGATGGCGCCGCGGTCGCGGATCGACAGGGCCGGGCCGTTCCGCGGCGGCGGGCCGGGGGGCGGGTAGGGGGACGGGCGCGATGGCTTATCCGGAGCGGCCAAGGCGGTGCTGGCGGCGGATGCGGCAGCCGGCAGTGCCAGAGCCGCGGCCAGCAGCGCACGCCTGCCGATGCGGCTGCCGGTTCGATCATTCATGGGACACGAACCCGCGCCGGTTGCTGGAGCCCGCCGCTGAGGGCGGCGCGATAAACCTCCTCCACCCGGTCGAGATGGCGGTCGAGCGTGAAGGGTGCTTGCCAATAGCGGTCGTAGGCATTGCGGCCCAACCGCGTCACCTCCGCATCGTGGGAAAACAGCTTCAGGCAGCGGGCGAGGTCGGCGGTGTCGCTGCTGCGGAACAGGAAACCGTTCTCGCCGGACAGGACCGCCTCCGCCGCCGCGCAATTGTCGCTGACGATGACGGGAACACCGTTCGCCAGCGCTTCATAGGCGGCGAGGCCGAAGGTCTCGTACCACAGCGACGGAACCACCAGGGCGCGCGCTTCCCGCACCTCCTCCAGCACCCGATCCGGCGGCAGCCAGCCGGCAAGCTCCGCCTCCGGGTTCAGCCGGCGGACCGTCTCCATCTCGTCGCCATCGCCGACGAAGCGCACCGGGCAGCCGGCCTCGGCCGCAGCGTCTGCCAGCAGGGCGGCGCCCTTCTCGCGCGACAGGCGGCCGACGAACAACACATGGCGGTTGTCGGCGACCGGAGCCGGACCGCGAGTCCTGATCTCGTCCGGCACCTCGACCGGGTTCGGAATCGGCAGGGTCATGGTGCCGGGCGGCAGGTGGGGGGCGATCACCGCGCGCTGGCGGTCGCTGAGCGTCACCAGCGCCATGCCCCCGGTGAAGCCGCCGGCCAGCGCCCCTGCCGCATGGCGGGCCGCCCGCCACCATTTGTGATGCAGGGCGCGGGCATCGCAGTCGGTGGCGAGACAGCCGGCGGACAGCGCCCGGTGCGGACAGTTGACGCCCTCGGGAAAGATGAAGAAGGCGCCGTTGGGGCAAAGCGGGAAATAATCGTGCAGGGTCAGAAGCACCGGCAGGCCGGATTTCCGGCAGACCGGGAAGACGCTGGGCGACAGCGCCTTGGCCCAGCCATGGATATGGATCACCGTGTCGTTGGCCGGGCAGCCGGCAAGCAGGCTTTCCAGCGCACGCGCCGCTTCGCGGTTCCAGAGCCCCCGCAGCGCCGCCTGCACACGGTCGGCATTGCCCTTCAGATCGGCCTGCTCCAGGCAATGGACGGTGATGCCGTCGGTCAACAAAGCCGGATCGATGGGCGGCACGGCGGTGAAGAATTGGACCCGGTGACCGCGTCCGGCCAACCCGACGGCGCTCGCGATGGCGACCTTCGCCAGCCCGCCGCTGGGGTGGGCATGGTCGCAGAGGATGACCACCGTGCTCATAACAGGATACTCATTGCAGGGCGCCGCGGTAGACCGCGGCGGTGCGGGCGGCGATCACCGGCCAGTCGAACCGGCTGCGGACCAGGGCCCGGCAGGCATCGCCACTTGGCAGGCGGCGGACGCCGGTAAGCGCCTCCGCAAGGCCGATGCCGATGGACCGTGCATCGGTCCCGGCCAGGACGAGATCGCCGTCCAGCCCCTCCACCACCTCGGGCAGCCCGCCGACCGGGGTGACCATCACCGGGGTGCCGGCGGCCAGCGATTCCAGGGCGGTCAGGCCGAATCCCTCCAGCGCCTGGGACGGCATCACGCACAAATCGGCGGCGCGGTAGGCCAGCGGAAGATGCGCATCGGGTACGAAACCCAGCAGCCGCACATGCTCCTCCAGCCCCAGCGCGCCGATGCGGTCCTGAAGGGCTGCCGCCTCCGGCCCGCGTCCGGCGACGACCAGCAGCACGTCCGGCACCCGGCGGCGGAGTTCCGCCATGGAATCGACCAGTGCAGTCAGCCCCATGCGCTTCACCAGCCGGCGCACCGTCAGCACAGTGGGGCGGCCCTGCGGCCAGCCGAGCCGCACGCGCGCCCGCTGCCGGCTGTCGGGAAGGTCGTAACGGTCGGCATCGACGCCGCCCGGCACCCGGTGGATGCGCTCCGGCGGCACGCCATAGCGCTCGGCCAGGACGGTTGCGAAAGAGCGGGACAGCACGATGAAGCGGGTGGCGCGGTGATAGACCAGCCGCTCCACCATGAATTTCAGCCGCACCGCCAGCGGGCCGGCGCCCTCCGCGGCGCTTTCCAGTGCCCAGGGGCCATGGAAATGGACGACCATCGGGCGGTTGCGCAGGGCCGGCAGGGCGCCCACCGTGTTCAGCGCGAAATGCGAGGCGACGAGATCCGGCGCCTGCCGGTGCAGCGCCTCCGCGATGGCGGTCCGCGCCGCCACCATCCGGCGCGGCAGGGAGGCCGAAGGCGGCGCGAAGCTGGCGATGCGGGCGCCATTGTCCAGCGTTTCGGAAACAGTGCCCAACACCAGCCCGGAGAAGGCGATGCCCTGCTGCGGCAGATGGCGGGCGAGGTTATAGAACATGTTCTCCGCCCCGCCATGGGTCTCCGGAAACCAGCCCAGTCCAAGCTGGAGCACGCTGGCCTCCCGCATCTCCTCCGGCAGGGCGCCGGGCAGGATCAGGCTTCCGTCCATTGCTTGTCCTCTTGGAATTCGCGTGCAGCGGGTTGCTGGACGGTGGCCTGCCGGGTGGCGAGCCCATGGTTCTTGGCGGCCATCGCCATGCCCAGGAAGAACCAGAAGCCGACGCCCGTGACCTTCACCAGCGTGTGCTCGAACACCATGCAGAGGAGGATCGTCAGCGCCGCGGTCTCGGCGCAGCGGGCGAAGGGTTCGGGCGGCGCCCCGCCGCGGCGCAGCATACCCACCGTCAACGCGATGATCCCGGCGACATAGCCCAGCGTGCCGGGCCAGCCGAGTTCGTAGGGCACGCGCAGGATGCCGCTGTCGAAAAAGGCCATGGCGCCCAACTGGCCGTCCTCATTGGTCAGCTTGGTCGCGGTGTCGATGGTGCCGAGCCCGGCGCCGCGCACCTCGGTCAGCGCCTGGATGAGGAAGCGGCCGTAGAACTCCTGCCGTTCCTGATAGCTGCGGTCGTTCTCCATCGAATTCAGCGTGTCGAAGCGGGAGACGATGGCCTGGTTGACCAACGGCACGCTGAGGAGCGGCAGGGAGCAGAGGATCAGCCCAACGCCGACCGCGACCAGCCGCAGCCGGTGCCGGCCGGGCATCGTCAGCAGCAGCCAGGCGAAGGTGAACAGCCCGGCCAGCCACGCCGCCCGCACGAGGCTGAGCAGCAGCGACCCGAGCGCCAGCGCGCCGGCAATCGGCACCAGGATGCCGCGGGCCGCGGGCAACACCGCCAGCCCGGTTACCAGCAGGAAGGCCAGCGGGCCGGAGGAGTTCAGGGTGCTGAACACCCGCACCTGCATCGGCAACGGCATGCCCTGGTTGGTCATGCCGACATTGATCAGCCAGCGCGCGTCCCAGGCCGGCATGAAGAAGTATTGGATCAGCCCATAGCCGCCGACCAGCGCCAGCCCCAGAACGAAGGCGCGCAGCACCGCGTCGCGCATCTGCGGGTAGAGCGGCCAGTGCAGGGCGACATAGAGCCCCAGCGTCACCGGCACCAGCCAGTTCAGCAACGCGAAGGTCGCCGCCGCCATGCCGGCCTGGGTGATGCCGTTGAAGTAGGCGTAGAAGATGCCCAGCATCACCGGCACGAAGCCGAAATAGGCGCGGTAGCGCAGCATCGGCAGATATTGCGCGATCACCAGCCAGGTCATGGCGCCGACGGCGAAGGGCGTCACCATGACTGGGCTGATGACGCTCCAGCCCGCTTGGTAATCGACCAGCCGGCGCACCTCCGGCGTCAGGAACCACAGCCACCAGGTGAAGGCGGCGAAGCGGGCCGGATCGCGCGTCACCAGCAGCGCGCCGACGGCCAGAGCCCCGACCGGGAAGATGATCTCCAGCAGGCCGGCCTTGCCGACCAGCACCGGCATCAGAACCAGGAACCAGAAGACCGGTGCGGCAAGCTTGCCCAGGGACGGCAGGCCGCCCACACCGTGATGGGTGTGGGCCAGATGGCTTTGCGCCAGATGGTTTTGATCCTGGCCGGCGGTGGCGAAGGTCATGCCGCTGTCTCCCGCCACTCACGCATCCCCGTCAGCCGGCCGCGCAGCGTGGCGCGCAGCTTCGCCCCGGCATGCCGGTCGCCGCGCAGCCGCAGCCTTGCCCATTGCGCCAGTCCGGGAAACTCGCAGGTTCCCACCAGCATGGCCCAGGCGGCGAAGGCGGCGCGGTTGGCCGGGCCGAAATGGGCCATCAACGCCAGCGTGTCGTTGAAGGTCGCGTTCTCCTGTGCCAGCGGGTGGAAATGATCCGTACCACGCTGATCGATGTCGAAGCGGACGGCCGGAAAATGATCGACCGCGACCAGCGGATCGTAAACCAGCCGCCAGCCCTGGCGGGACAGGCGCAGGCAAAAATCGACCTCGTTGCGGACCTGGGCGCCGCTGCCGCGCAGCCGGGTGTTCAGCCGCTGGCCGGCGAGGGCCGCCCGGCGGAAGCTCCAGTTGGCGCCTTTCAGAACATCGACGTCCTGCGCCGGGCCAACGCCCAGATGGTGGTTGCCGATGACGCGGCCGAACCATTGCAGCCGACCGACGATTTCCGCTTCCCCGGTCTCCGGCACGTCGCCGTGAAAGACATGGTCGCGGCCGCCGACCCCGCCGATGCGGGGGTCGGTGCGATACCACGCCTCGATCCGCTCCACCCAGTCGGGATGGGGAACGGCGTCGTCATCGGTGATGGCGACGATATCTCCGATGGCATGGTCCATTCCGCGGTTGATGGCGGCGACCTGCCCCGGCACGTCGATGCCGACGACCTGGACGGGCAGGGCGGGGCGGTAGCGGCGGGCGACCTCGGCGGACTCCGGATCGCTGTCGCGCACGGTGACGACCACCTGGACTGGCGCCAGGGTCTGGCGGACCAGCCCGTCCAGGCAACCGGCCAGCTGGTCCGGCCGGCGATAGGTCGGGACGATCACGGTGACGCCCAGCCGCTCGGTGGCGGTAGGATCTATCGGCACCAGCGATATCGGACGGTTCGTCCTGGAAGGAGTCAGGCCGCCGCTCATGCCGGTGCCAGCTCCCGTCCGCGGCGGCTGATCGCCGTGGCCCGGTCGGGCGCCAGGGAGGCTTCCTCGCCGTTCATCCAGCTGTCGATGGTCTCGCGCAGGCGCATTTTGAACACGTCGCGGTCGAAGCGGGCGGCATGGGCGCGGATGGCGGCGGGGTTGAAGCGCGCCTCCTGCGCCTCGAACCGCTCCACCGCCTCGATCAGCCCCTCCGGCGTCTGCTGGTCGAAGAACAGGCCGGACAGGCCGTCCCGCACGGTTTCGGTGGCGCCGCCGCGGTTCAGCGCGATCACCGGCCGTCCGGCGGCCATCGCCTCCACCGGCACGATGCCGAAATCCTCGTTGGCGGTGAAGATCAGCGCCCGGCAGGACGCATAGTGGCGGTCGAGGTCCGCAGGGGAGCAATGGCCGACCAGCTCCACCGTCGGTCCGGCCATCTGCTTCAGCCGCCGGAACTCCTCCCCCTCGCCGACGACGACCAGCTTGCGGCCCATGCGGTTGAACGCCTCGATGGCGATGTCGGCGCGCTTGTAGGAGACGAGCTGGCTTACGAACAGGTAATGGTCGCTCCTGTCGCCGCCGTTAGGAGAGGTGACGGTGGCGAAGCGCTGCGTTTCCACCGGCGGATGGATGACGGTGGCGTCGCGGCGGTACACCCGCCAGATGCGTTGCGCCACCGTGTGCGAATTGGCGATGAAGCGGTCGACCCGCGCCGCCGTCGCCAGATCCCATTGCCGCAGGCGGTGGATGGCATAGGGCATCAGCGGCCGGACGATTGGGCCGGCCGAGTGCAGGTAATCGTGATAACCGCTCCACACATAGCGCATCGGCGTGTGGCAGTAGCAGACATGCAGCGCGTCGGGCCGCGTCAGCACGCCCTTGGCCGGTCCGGATTCGCTGCTGATGACCAGATCGTAGGCGCTGAGGTCCAGCTGCTCCAGCGCCAGCGGCATCAGAGGCAGGTATTTCTGGTACATCCGGTGGGCCATCGGCAGCCGGTCGATGAAGGTCGTGGTGACCCGGTGGCTGCGGATGATCGGCGACATGCGTTCCGGTCGGTAGACATGGGTGAAGATGTCTGCCTCCGGATACAGCTCGCACAGGGCTTCGACGACCTTCTCGCCCCCCCGCATCCCGACGAGCCAGTAATGGACGATCGCGACTTTCATGGTGGGTTCTCCAGAAAGGGACCGGCGCTTGCCTGAGCCCAAGGGCTCGATCTCAGGCGATGCGGCGCAGGCGATAGGAGCGGCCGCTGGGCGGGCGGGCGCCATATTCGAGATTCGCGTGTTCGCGGGCGTTGACCATCGACAGCACCGCTCCGCCGATCCGCCCGCCGACCTGCCGCACCTGCTTGATGCCGGCGCTGGCGAGGCTGGAGGCGGTGCGCGCCCAGCGCACGACGTAGAGGACACGGTCGGCCAGCGGCGCCAGGATCAGCGCGTCCGACACCGACAGCACCGGCGGCGTGTCGAGGACGACGACGTCGTAGCGTTCGGCCAGCTCGACCAGCAGCGACAGCATGGCCTTGGAGCCGAGCAGGATTTGCGGACGGTCGACCGGCCGGCCGGCGGCGATCACCGACACACGGCGGCGGTCGTCGATGTGCAGCACCTGATCGAGCGTCGCGTCGCCTTCCAGCAGGTCGGTCAGCCCCTTGGGCGGGCGGACGCCGCCGAGAAGCCGGTGCACCGCCGGACGGCGGGTGTCGCAATCGACGATGACGACGCGCCGGCCGGTGTCGGCGAGGAAGGCGGAGAGTGCTACGGCCAGCGTCGTCTTGCCCTCTCCCGACACCGACGATGTCAGCATCACCACCTCGCCGCCCTTGACGCTGGCGGGCTCGGCCCCGGTGCGGACCAGATGCAGCCGGGCGCAGAGCCGCCAGACCGCCTCGGCGAAATCGCCGCCGCCGGTGTTGGAATAGGGGTCGTCGTCGGCGCGCGCCGACCGCTTGGCCCGGCCCAGCAGCGGCACGATGCCGACCGCGGGCAGGCCCAGCAGCGCCTCCACCTGATGGGAGCTGTAGACGCCGCGCTGCCGCATAGTCCGCACCAGGGCGACGCCGGTGGCGATGGCGCCGCAGACGACCGCGGCCAGCCCGGCGAGCACCGCCTTGCCCGGCCCGACCGGGCCGCCCGGAACGGCGGCGGCCGAGACGATGCGCACGTCCGGCGTCATCTCCAGCGCCTGGAGCACCTGCGTCTCCTTCAGGCGGGTGACGGCGCGGCGGTAGTTGTCGTCCGACGCATCGGCCTGTCGCTGAAGGTCGCGCAGCCGAACGTCGGCCTGGAGTGTGTCGAAGGATTCCGCCCGCAGGCCTTCCAACCGGCGCGACAGATCCTGGATCTTGGCGACCTGCTGTTCCACCTCGCCCCGCAGGCTGCGGACCACGCGGTCGACCTCAGTAGCGAGGGTGGCATTCAGCTCGCGCAGTTCAGCGGTCGGCCGGTTCAGCGCCGGGTGGCGGTCGCCGTACTGGGCCCGCAATTCCGCGAGCTGGGCGTTCAGCGCCGCCTGACGCTGGCGCAGGGTCGTGATCAGCGGATCGCCGCCGATGTCGGCACCGGTCAGCGATTCCGGGTTGCCGGGCCTGACCGACTGCAACTGGCGCAGCCGGGCCTGGGCATTGGCATGGGCGGTGCGCGCCTCCGCCAGTTGCCCGTTCAGGGCCGACATCTCCTCGTTCACCAGCGGGGCGTCGCGGCCCTTCACCATGCCGGTCTCGGACCGCATCGCCTCGACCGCGGCGCGGCCGGTGGTGGTCATGTCCTGGCGCAGTTCGTCAAGGCGGCTTTGCAGCCATTCGCTGGCGTTCTGGGTGGCTTTGCGCTTCGCCTCGACCTGGATGGCGAGATAGGCGTCGGCGACGGCGGTGGCGGCGCGGGCGGCAAGCTGCGGGTCCTTCGCCTCCACCGTGATGCGGATCGCGCGGGACTGCACGCCGGGGCTGATGCGCAGGTTCTTCTGGAACGCCTCGGTCAGGCGGTCGGCTTCCCTGTCCTGCGCGTTGCCGGTCGGGGCGGCCGGGCGCGGCGGCGGCGTCAGCAGCACGGCCAGAGACTCAGGCAGCATCGCCGTCACGTCCGTCAACAGGGTACGGCCTTCCTCCATCAGCGGGCTGAACAGGCCGGGCTTGTTGGTGGGTGCGGCGTATTCCGGCTCCTGCCCCAGGTTCAGCGCCTCGACCACGCGGGCGGCGAGATCGCGGGAGCGCAGGATTTCGACCTCGGTGTTGACGGTGTCGAGATAGATCCCCATCGGCTCGGAGACGGAGGGAATGTTGATGACGCGGTTCGGATGCGGGTCGATCACCACGACGGTGGAGGAACTGTAGAGCGGGGTCATGCCGTTGATCAGAAGCACCGCCGGCAGCCACAGCACCGCGGTCAGCCCGAGGATCAGCCATTTCTGGCGCCACAGCATCTGCACCAGCCGGCTGACGTCGACCTTGTCGGCGCCCGTTCCGACCGGCGGTGCGACAAAGCCGGCGGCGAGACCGGACGTGCCTGACGGCAATCGGTGTTCCGGTGCGTCCATGGGCTCAACTCCTTCATAGCGGGCGAACGGTGCGCGGCGTTGCAAGACGGCTGTGGTGGCTCAGGCGACCTCTGCCGGGTCGCGGCTGGGCTGGCGGGTTTCCGGCGCTTCATCCTGTGCCCGCGTGCCGCCGACTTCCGGTGGGATCGCGGGAGGCGCTGAGGCCCCGTATCCGGCCTTGACCTCGTCCAGGATGCGGGCATAGCGGGCGACGGTGTTGGGAGTGACGTTGACCAGCATTCCGGTCCCGCCGCCATTGGCGACGAGTTGGGCGACCTGGAACAGCGCGCGTCCCTTTTCCAGAACCTCTCCGGGCAGCATCCACAGGATGGAATCGATGTTGGAGGCCAGCCATCCGGGCTTCCCGCTGCGCGTCAGGCGGCGTTCAGCCGACCGGACCTGCGCGGTGTTGCGGATGGTGTAGAAGGGCGACCAACCGTCCCAATCCCCGGCGGTAAAGGGCAGCGCCACGAAGCCGTCGCCACCCCCGCCGTCCGTCACCACCGCCTCGGCGGCACCGAAACCGGACTTGGTCCACATGTAGTCGAAGCCGGCGGAGCGGACGGCGGCGGCGACCTCCGGCCGCAGCGGGCCGGGGCGGGCGCTGTCGTAGGGCCGCCACGCCTCGTAGAAGCGGTCGAGCCGGTAGCGGCGCAGCGCGTTCCCGATCAGGCGCCGGGCGTCCATCGCCGGCGCGCCGGTCCGCGGTGCCGTGCGCGGCGTGCTTTCCGGGGCCGCCTCGACGCTGGCTGCGGGAGTTTCTGCCGGGCGGGGGCGCGGGGAGATGCGCAGCACGGGGCGGCCCTCCTCCCAATGCAGGCGCGGGGTGTGTCCGGGCACCAGGGGCGAGTCGACCAGCGGCCACCAGCCACGCGGCATCAGGCCGGGCGGCAGCATGGTGGCGATCTCCGCACGGGCGTCGGCCAGCAGGCGGGTCAGCTCGCCGCCCTGATTTTCGAGGCCAGGCATCTCTCCCTCGGCGCAGACGCCGCGGCCGGTGCTGCCCAGCAGAAGCTCCACCCGGCCCAGCACGCCGCCGCGCTCCTCCGGCACCGACAGCAGGGCGAGGTCGGCGGGGCTGGACTGGGTCAGGCTGTCGACGGTGACCACCAGCCCGCAACGCAGGCCGGTCGCCGCCACCAGATCGAGAATGCGCGGGATGCAGTGCAGCTCCCGGATCATGCCGGACCACAGCACCAGCGTGGTCAGCACCCGTCCCTCCGCCGCCCAGCGGCGCAGGGTGGCGTCGTCGGGCTCGAAATCGGTGAAGGGGCGCGGCGGCTCGGCGATGCGCAGCGGCACCGCGGCGGTGCTGGCAAAGGGCGGGTCGGGATCGACGATCTGCAAGCCGCGGCCCAGCCGGCCGAGCGCGAAGAAGTCATGATCGTCGAACTGCCGGCCATAGACCGGATCGGCCCCGGCCTGGATCAGGTCGGCGGCCCGCTCGATCACGTCGGTCTGCGGCCGGCCATAGAGCGGCAGCAGCCGCTTGGCCGCCGCCAGCGGCAGTTGCGCCGCGATCAGGTCGGGGTCTCCCAGCAGGGTGCCGCGTCCCCATCCGGTATGGCGGCGGGCCAGCGCCACGCTGAAGCTGGCATAGCTCTCCCCCGCCACCTTGCCCTCGACCGCATCGAGGCCGCCGGGAAAGGCGCGGGCGCGCACCGGGTCGACGCAGTGGCCGGTGAAGCGGCGGGCGCCCAGCGCCTCCAGCCTCTGCCGCAGCCCGGCATCGGCACTGGCGTCGATGCCGAGGCAGGGCTCCGCCATCAGACGCGGATAGAGGAACGGCGCGGCGACGATGCCGAGCGGGGTCTGCGGCGCCATGTCCAGCACCGCGACCTCCTGCGGGAGCAACTGGCCCAGCAGACGGAAGGCGGCGTCATACAGGGCAGCCGGATCGGTGCTGCGCAGGGCGCATTCGCCGCCTGCCTCCACCACCGGCCAAAGCGGAGAGGCCGGGTCGCCCAGCGCCACGACGCGGAAGCAGGTGGTCAGCCACAGCGCATGGTCTAGGTGCCGGCCGCCGGCCATCAGGCTGCCGGTTCCGGTCGCCTCGGTGCGGTTGCCGTCCTCCCAGCCGCCGAAATGGCGGCCGCTGCGGCGCCCGTCATAATAGAGGTCGAAGGTCCATCCGGCGCGTTCCGCCGCGGCGGCCAGCACCGGCGCCATGGCGACGCGGTGCGGATCGCCGCCATGGGCGAGGAAGAGGAGAAGGGGCGGTTTGGTCACGATGCGTGGCCCTCCGTCCCGCCACCGCCACCGCGCCGGCACCACCACAGGTGCCATTTCGCCACCCCTGGCGGGCCGAAGTGATCGGTCTTCTGCAGGGTCAGGCCGGTGGCGGCGATGGCCTTGCGCATTTCCGGCGCCCAATGGTGGCGGACCAGCGCCTTCCATTCCGGCAGCACGCCGTGGCAGCGCATGGTCGCCAACAGCCGGTCGGGCCGCCAGCGGTAATAGCGGGGATAGGCGATCACCCACAGCGGGTTAGCGTTGGTGGTGTCGCAGACGATCCGGCCGCCGGGCCTGACCACCCGCTGCAACTCGCGCACGCCGGCTTCCAGATCCGGCAGGTGGCAGAGCAGGTCCATGGCGATGACGAGGTCGAAGCTGTCGTCGGGGAAGGGCAGCTTGCGGGCGTCGGCCTGCTGGACGGTCAGGGCGGGGAAACGCTCCTTCGCCTCCGCCAGCATCTCGTGCGAGATGTCGACCAGCGTTACGTCGTGACGGCCGGCGAAGGGGCCGGTGATGCGGCCGTAGCCGCCGCCGACGTCGAGGATGCGCATCCGCGGCAGCCGTTCCAGCTCCGCCGCCACCGCACGCCGCTTCTCGTCATAGATGCGGTAGAAGGGGGTGGTCGGGTGGTCGGGGCGGAAATGGCGGCGGTAGCCGTTGTTGTAGATGCCGGAGCCGGCAGCCTGGGTGCGTTCCGCCTTGGCATTCTCCAGCAGGGCGGCGACCTGGGCGGCGACGGTGTCGACGTCGAAGGTCTTCGCATGCTCAAGCCCCGCCGCGGCGACCGTCTTCAGCCCCTCGCGGTCGGCCAGCCGGGCGATCAGCATGTCGCGCAGCGGTTCGGCTTCGCCCGGCGGGACCAGCCAGCCGGTGCGGCCATGCTCGATGATTTCCGGGAAGCCGCCGCAGTCGCTGGCGACCACCGGCACGCCCAGCGCCATCGCCTCCACCACCACGAAGCCGAAGCTCTCCCACAGGGAGGGGACGACCGCCATTTCGGCCCGCGCCACCACGGCCAGCGCGTCGTTGCGCGGCAGGGCACCAGTGAAATGGACGCGGTCGGCGACCGGGGCGACGTCGCGGCGGAACTGGTCGATGACGGCGGCGCTCGCCGAATCCTCGCCGCCGATCATCATCAGATGCAGGTCGGGGTTGGTGGCCAGGACGCCCGGAATGGCGCGGCCCAGCGTGGCGATGCCCTTGCGCCCCTCCAGCCTGCCGAAGAAGGCGATGAAGCGCTTCGGCAGTGGGATCGGCGGCTCGGCAGTCCGGTTCGCCGCCACCGCGGCAACGTCGATGCTGTTGGGGATGACCTGGATCAGCTCCGGCGCGATGCGCCAGTAATCGGCCACCCGCCGGGCGATGGCGCGGGTGGAGGCGTAGATCGCGGCGCTGCGTTTGGTCTGGTCGCGCTCCAACGCGTTCAGCAGATGGGTGTGCGGAACCCAGGGCTGGGTGTTGGTGTCCATCACCAGCCCGGTCGGGGTCGCCAGCCGCGTGACCACGGGAATGGTGCTGAAGCGTGTCAGCCACCATGCGTCGGCATCGAACTCCGCCGCATGGACCACGTCGGGACCGAAGGCGCGGACGGCGTCGGCCAGCCGGCGGTTGGTCCGGAAGCGGTCGATCACCGCATGCCTGTGCGGACCCGGATCGACGCGCTGCACCGTCACCCCGTCCTCGATGGTGGTGCCGGCCGGCAGGCCGCCGGCCTTCCATGGGGTCACCACCTGGACGGTATGGCCCAGCCGCGCCAGCGCGCGGGCCATCGTGTGGGTGTGCGTGGCGATACCGCCGAGCTTTTCGCCGGGTGGGTATTCGGGCGTCAAGAGCGACAGTCGCATTGCGGTTTCCTCGATTCCTAAAGAATGTCCGATGGGTTCGGTCACTTGCCTGTAGGGCTGGCCGGGGTGGCTGTCGCCGGGGCCGGCTTGTCGAACAGGCGCCGCGGCAAGGCTGCGAGCATTGCCGGGTCGGGAAGGAAGACGCGCCAGGGCAGTCCGGTCGCGCGGCGGTAGAGCGTCGCCGCGGTGGCGAACACCAGCGTGTAGGCGACGGTGGAGACGATGGCCGCCGCCAGGATCCCGCCGCTGCGCAGGAACAGCAGCAGTCCGGCCAGCGTGACCACCATGCCCAGCAGATTGGCCAGGGTGGCGGTGAAGGGCCGGTTCTCCGCATAGAGCCCGTTCAGCAGGATCGACGCGGCGGCATAGAGGATGGCGCCCGGCAGCAGCAGCCGCAGCGGCAGCGCGCTGTCGGCGAAGGACGGGCCATAGACCAGCCCGATGGCGATGTCGGCGAAGACGAACAGCCCGCCGCCCAGGAGGCCGCCGATGGCGAAGGTCGCCTGAAGGCTGTTCAGCACCAGCTCGCGCCCCGACTGTCCCCGCCGGGTGGCGGCGGGCATGACGACGGTGGCGAGCGCCCCGGACAGGCTGACGATCAGCCAGGACAGGCTGGTCGCCAGCGCATAGAGCCCGACCTGCGTCGCCGACAGGAAAGCCGGGATGATCAGCAGGTCCAGCCGTTGCGTGATGACGCCGCCCACCACGTCGCCGTGGGTGCGCAGGGCATACCAGACGGTCTGCCGGCCGAGCGCCGGGTCGGGCCGGCCGACGCCGTGGCGGCGGACCAGCAGAGCGGTCGCCAGCACCAGCACCAGCGTGCTCATCGCCGCCTGGACGATGACGGCGGCCTCCACCGTGAAGCGGCCGGTGGCCCACAGCGCGGCATAGATGAGGGCGACGCCGGCCGGTTGAAGGAAATTCAGTGCGTTGAAGCTGCGGAAATCCTGATCGCCGAGGATCAGGCCCAGCATCAGCTCGGACAGCAGGGCCATGGCGATCATCGGCAGGTAGAGCCGCGCCAGCGCCAGCGTCTCCGCCGGCTGTGCCGCCAGCAGCGTCGGCAGCAGCAGGTAGCCGACACCGATCGCCACCGCTGCGACCGGCAGCAGGATCAGGGCCCAGGTGCTCAGCAGGCGGCCACCGGCGGCATGGTCCCGCGACAGCGCATAGGTGACCGCCTTGCCGCAGCCCATGCCGAACAGCCAGCCCAGCAGTTGTACGGTGGTCAGGACCGCGGTCAGCGCCCCCCGGCCGTCCGGGCCGATGGTGCGGGCGACCAGGATCCCGGTCAGCAGCCCCAGCGCCATCGTCGCGGCGGTGACGAGCACCGTCGCCACGCCTTGCCGGGCGAAGCTGTTCCGCTTTGCCGCCGCCTTCCGTCCGGTCAAACCCTTCAGCATCGCGCCCTCACCCCCATCGATGGCCCTGAAATCCGCGCACTGCGTAACCTGCCGTTCTGGAACTCCTGTTTTGATTGCAGCCCCATTCCCGATTTGAAGCGGCTTTCACTTGCCTACTTTTGCGGGCGAAAAATAGTTGGCTCTACCAACATTGTCCGACGAATTCAAAAGTTATCGGGAAGAGGAACAATCTTAAAATGTCGCCGTTATTTTGATCCGACGCGCATTTTTGTTGTGCGTTGCAAACAGGACGGTAGTGGGGTGTTGGTTCAGGGTCAACGCCGCTTTCGGAACTGTTCTTCCCACACACCAGGGGAGTATTTTTCTTTGAACATCCGTTGGCGGGGATTGTGAGTCCTAGCGTATCTTTCGGGCATCGGTTATCGGCGACGCCCATTTTCCGGCATCGGGATTAGCCCGTTGCCGGGCCGGTCGCACACGGGAGGGGAGGGGGAGGCGCCGTTGCGCCCCGCCGCATGGCGTCGTCGGACCGCCGCCTGACGCCATTGATGGGTGTCTTCAGTCGGCCGCGGCCATCCGCGCGGCGGTCGAGCCGCGCACGATGCAGGTGCCGCCGAGGATGAGGCGGCGGCTGGGACGGTCCGGCGCCTCCAGCCGTTCGAACAGCAGGGCCATGGCGGACTGGCCGATGTCCTGAACCGGCTGTTCGATGACGGTCAGGCCGGGACCGACCAGTTCCGTCCAGGGTTCGTTGTCGAAGCCGGCGACCGCCAGCCCGTCGGGAATCGGCAGATGGAGCCGGCGGGCGGCCTTGACCACGCCCATCAGGAACAGGCTGTTGCTGACGATAAAGGCCTCCGGCCGCTCGCGCTCCGCCATCCACGCCACCACGGCCTCTTCCGCCGCATCGGCATGGGGGGCGAGAAAGCGGGCCGCCGGGACGAGGCCGCGGGCGGTCATTGCGGCGCGGTAGCCCTCATGACGCTCCTGCCCGGTGGTGCTGGTGTTGCCGAACAGGCCGGCAATGCGGCGATAGCCCTGGGCATGCAGATGCTCCACCAGCATCGCCGCGGCACGCGGGTTGTCGAGGACCACGGCATCGTGACGGCCGGTCGGTGCGTTGCGGTCGATCAGCACGACGGGGAAATCGAGATCCAGCCCGTCCAGCCGGTCGAGCGTCGCCCGGGTCGGGGCGAAGATCAGGCCGGTGATCCGCTCCTCCTGCATCAGGCGGAGATACAGCTCCTCCCGTTCGGGATTCTCGTCGCTGTTGCACAGGATCACGCGCATGCCGGCACGGTAGGCCGCATCCTCCACCGCGCGGCTGACGGCGGTGAAGAAGGGGTTGCGGATGTCGGACACCACCAGCCCGATGGTCTGCGAATGCTGCGAGCGCAGCCGCCGCGCCGACAGGTTGGGGCGGTAGCCGGTGGCGCGCACCGCATCCTCCACCCGCCTGCGCAGGGCGTCGCTGACCGGACCGTTGCTCAGCACGCGTGACACGGTGGCGACCGATACGCCGGCGGCCAGGGCCACGTCCTTGATACCGGCGGTTTTTCCCGAGACGCTCATGTCCAGACCGATCGTGTGGAGGGATGCCCCGATTGGGGAGGGGACCTTAGCCGCATGGGCCGACGATGACCAGGGCGGGGAATTTTCTGAAAACGTTTCCATCAGTCTCGGCAAAACATCCTTTATTTTTGTCCGCCTGACAAGCCGTTCATCCAGAAAAGTCCATATGCTGCAACGCAACAAGCGTTGACAGCCGGACTGTAATCGTTTTCACTTGGTTCAACAGCACAAACAAAAGCCCGCGGAGGATACGGTCGCCATGCTCACCGACACGCACCCCTTGAGCCTTCCCCCCGATCTGATCCGCCTCGGTGCCGCTCCGGCGGGCAAGGAGGCGGCGATCCGTGAGGCGGCGCAGCTGCTGATCGCCGCGGGCTGCATCGATCCCGCCTATGCCGACAGCATGATCCGGCGCGAAACGGTGGCGAACACCTTCCTCGGCCATGGCGTCGCCATCCCGCACGGCATGGTGGACGACCGCAATCTGGTCCGCCGCAACGGCATCGCAATTTTGCAGGTGCCGGACGGCGTGGTGTGGAATGACGGGCAGACCGCCCGGCTCGTCGTCGCCATCGCCGCCCAGTCCGACGCCCACATCGCCATCCTGCGCCGCCTTACCCGCCTGATGCAGGACGAGGCGCGGCTGGCTGCCCTGTTCACCACCGGCAACCCCGCCGACCTCGTTGCCGCGCTGTCCGACGAGACCGCATCGCCGGCCCCCTCCGCCGCCGATGTTGGCGATCTTGCCGAGAGCTTCGAGTGGGTGGTCGATTATCCAACCGGCCTGCATGCCCGCCCAGCCGCCGCCTGGGTCGAGAGCGCCCGTGCCGCGTCCGGCCGGGTCCGCGTCCGTCACGGCGAAGAGAGCGCCGACGGCAAGACGCTGGTGGCGCTGCTGCAATTGGGCCTGCGTCCGGGCGACCGCATCACCGTGTCCGCCGACGGGCCAGACGCCCGCGCGGTGCTGAACCGGCTGCGCGCCACCATCACCGGCCTCAGCGCGCGGGAAAAGGCGGATGCCGCCGCCGCGGCGCGCAAGGCGAAGGCTGTGGTGCAGGGCTGGACCCCGCCGGCCGCCGGAACGAATGGCGGCCGCGAGATGCCCGCGATTGCCGGCATCGGCGCCAGCCCGGGCCTGACCATCGGTCCGGTGCACGTGATGCCAAAGGCCGACCTGACCGTTCCCGACCGTCCCGCTCCGCTGCTGGAGGGCGGCAACCGCCTGCACGAGGCGCTGAACCTGACGCGCCAGCAGTTGAAGGCGCTGGCCGACGACACCGCCCGCCGGCTGGGACCGGCCGAGGCCGGCATTTTCGCCGCCCAGGCCGAGCTGCTGAACGACACCGACGTGATCACGCTGGCCTGCCAGCTGATGGTCGAGGGACATGGTCCCGGCTGGTCCTGGAACGAGGCGGTGGAGCGCAGTGCCGCCAGGCTCGCCGCCAACCCGAATCCGGTGCTGGCCGGCCGCGCCGCCGATTTGCGCGATGTCGGCCGCCGGGTGCTGACCCGCATCGATCCGGACCTGCGCGGCGGCTCGATCCGCGACCTGCCGGACACCCCCTGCATCCTGGTCGCCGACGACCTGTCGCCGTCCGACACCGCCGCCCTCGACATGGGCCGCGTCATCGGTCTGGCGACGGCGCAGGGCGGCCCGACCTCCCACACCGCCATCCTGGCGCGCACGCTGGGCCTGCCGGCGATGGTCGCCGGCGGTGCCGCGCTGACCGGGCTCGCCAACGGCACCACCGCCATCCTCGACGGCCAGTCCGGCCGCCTCTATCTGGAGCCCTCCGAGGCCGACCTCGCCGCCGCCCATGGCTGGATCGAGGAGCAGCGCGTCAGGAAGGCCCAGCAGGAGGAGCGGCGCAGCCTGCCCGCCCGCACCCGCGACGGCCACACGGTGGAGATCGGCGCCAACGTCAACCGTCCCGATCAGGTGGCGATGGCCCTGTCGCAGGGCGGCGAGGGCGTCGGCCTGATGCGCACCGAGTTCCTGTTCCTGGAACGCGGCGATGCGCCGAGCGAGGAGGAGCAGTACGAGACCTACCGTGCCATGCTGGAGGCGCTGGATGGCCGTCCGCTGATCGTCCGCGCGCTCGACATCGGCGGCGACAAGCAGGTGCCGCATCTGCAACTGCCGCATGAGGAGAATCCCTTCCTCGGCGTGCGCGGCGCCCGCCTGCTGCTCCGCCATCCCGAACTGCTGGAGCCGCAGCTGCGCGCGCTCTACCGCGCCGCGAAGGAAGCGAAGCCGGGCGCGCTGCTGATCATGTTCCCGATGATCACCACGCTGCGCGAGATCGAGACGCTGCGTGCCGTCTGCGACCGCATCCGGGCCGAGCTGGACGCTCCGGCGGTGCCGCTGGGCATCATGGTCGAGGTGCCGGCCGCCGCCATCCAGGCCGACGTGCTGGCCCGCCATGTCGATTTCTTCTCCATCGGCACCAACGACCTGACGCAATACGCGCTGGCCATCGACCGCCAGCATCCCGAACTGGCGGCGGAGGCCGACAGCCTGCACCCGTCGGTGCTGCGCCTGATCCGCCTGACGGTGGAAGGGGCGGAAAAGCATGGCCGTTGGGTCGGCGTCTGCGGCGGCATCGCCGGCGATCCGTTCGGCGCCGCCTTGCTGGCCGGTCTCGGCGTGCGCGAGCTGTCGATGACCCCGCGCGACATCCCCGGCGTCAAGGACAAGCTGCGCGACAGCGACCTCGCCGGCCTGCGGGCGCTGGCCCAGCGCGCGCTGGATTGCGAATCCTCCGACGAGGTGCGGGCGCTGGAGGGGGAAGCGTCATGAGCGGTCAGCCGAAGACGGCCCGGTCCGTCGTCACCGTCACGCTGAATCCGGCCATCGACCAGACCATCACGGTCGAGGCTTTGAAGCCCGGCAGCGTCCATCGCGCCAAGGCGGTCCGCCACAATGCCGGCGGCAAGGGCGTGAATGTCGCCAGCTGCCTCGCCGACTGGGGGACGCCGGTGACCGCCACCGGCCTGCTCGGCACCGGCAACGCCGCGCCGTTCGAGGCGCTGTTCCAGGACAAGGGCATCGCCGATGCCTTCATCCGCTTGCCGGGCGAGACGCGGGTCAACATCAAGATCGCCGACCTCGCGGCCAACGATACGACCGACATCAACCTGCCGGGCCTGAGCGCCGATGCGGGCGCCGTCGGCCGCGTCCGCGAGACCGTGCTGAGGCTGGTGGAGCCGGGCACGCCGGTGCTTCTGGCCGGCAGCCTGCCGGAAGGCTTGCCCGCCGACGCCTACGCCGCCCTGACCGCCGATCTGGCGGCGGCCGGCGCCCGCGTCGTGCTGGACAGCAGCGGGGCGCCGCTGGCGGCGGCGCTGGCCTCCACCGGTGCGTTGCCCCACTGCATCAAGCCCAACCGGCATGAGCTGGAGGATTGGGCCGGCCGGCCTCTGCCGACGACCGCCGACCTGCTCGATGCGGCCCGCGATCTGCATCGCTGCGGCGTGTCGGTGGTGGTGGTGTCGCTGGGGGCGGACGGCGCGCTGTTCGTCGATGGCGCCCGCGCCCTGCACGGCCGGCTGCCGCCGGTCCAGGCGCTCAGCACCGTCGGGGCGGGCGACGCCATGGTGGCCGGGCTGATCGCCGCCTTTCAGCAGGATGGTGGTTTGGAGGATGTCGCCCGGCTCTCGGTGGCCTTCGCCGCCGCCAAGCTCGGCTGCTTCGGCCCCAACCTGCCCGATCCGGCGACGGTGCGGTCGCTCGCCGCCCAGGTGGCCCTGACCCCAATCGACTGAGATTTCCGAGATATCGGACTGAAATCAACGCAGTGACAGGCGCGGGCTTGAACCCGCCAGGAGGAAACAATGGCGACCCTGTTGGCCGTGATCGCGGCGGGCGATCTTACCACCCAGGCCGTTCTGGCGGCCGAGGCCCTGCGCAAGGCGGCGGCGAAGGCCGGTCACCGCATCCAGGTGGAGATTCGCACCAGCCTCGGCATCCAGTCTCCGCTCGACGCCGCGGCACCGTCCACGGCTGACGGGTTGATCCTGGTCGGCAGCGGCGACTTCGACGACGGGCGCTTCGCCGCGCTGAAGCGCAGCACCGCCTCGCTCGACGAGGTGCTGGGCAATCCCGCCGCCGTGCTGGATAAGGCGCTGTCCTCCGCCGCGTCCACGGCTGCACCCGCCGGGGCCGGCCCGCGCCGGATCGTCGCCATCACCTCCTGCCCGACTGGCATCGCCCACACCTTCATGGCGGCCGAAGGCATCCAGCAGGCGGCGACCGCGCTGGGCCACAAGGTCCGGGTGGAGACCCAGGGCTCCGTCGGTGCGCGCGACACGCTGACCGACGAGGAGATCCGCGAGGCCGACGTCGTGCTGATCGCCGCCGACACCCAGATCGACCTGTCCCGCTTCACCGGCAAGCGGGTGTTCCTCAGCGGCACCAAGCCCGCCATCAATGACGGCAAGGCCCTGGTCAACCGTGCCCTGGCCGAGGCGAAGACGCATGGCGCCGCCGGTGGCGCGACCCCGCTGGCCGATGCCGTCGCCGCCGGCAAGGCCGAGCGCTCGGCCCAGCGCACCGGCCCCTACAAGCATCTGATGACCGGCGTGTCCTTCATGCTGCCGTTCGTGGTGACGGGCGGCCTGCTGATCGCTCTGGCCTTCGCGCTGGGCGGCATCTACGTCTACGAGGAATCCAACGCCGGCACGTTGGGCTATGCCCTGTTCCAGATCGGTGCCAAGGGTGCCTTCGCCCTGATGGTGCCGGCGCTGGCCGGCTACATCGCCTACTCCATCGCCGATCGCCCCGGCATCGCTCCCGGCATGGTGGGCGGCATGCTGGCCGGCAGCATCGGTGCCGGCTTCCTCGGCGGCATCGTCGCCGGCTTCATCGCTGGATACGGCACCGCCTTCCTTAACCGGCACATCAAGCTGCACCGCAACCTGGAAGGGTTGAAGCCGGTGCTGATCCTGCCGCTGCTGGGCTCGCTGCTGACCGGCCTGCTGATGATCTACGTCGTCGGCACCCCGGTCGCCGAGGCGCTGGCCTGGATGAGCGCCTGGCTGAAGGGCATGCAGGGCAGCAGCGCCATTCTGCTCGGCCTGCTGATCGGGGCGATGATGGCCTTCGACATGGGCGGTCCGGTCAACAAGGCGGCCTACGCCTTCTCCACCGGCCTGATCGCCTCCCAGGTCTACACCCCGATGGCCGCCGCCATGGCCGCCGGCATGGTGCCGCCGCTGGGTCTGGCGCTCGCCACCAAATTGTTCGCCGACCGCTTCACCGCGGAGGAGCGCGAGGCCGGCAATGCCGCCGCTGTCCTGGGCATCGCCTTCATCACCGAAGGCGCCATTCCCTTCGCCGCCCGCGATCCGCTGCGCGTCATCCCGGCGCTGATGCTGGGCGGTGCGCTGACCGGCGCGATGTCGATGGCGGTGGGTGCGGAGCTGAAGGTGCCCCATGGCGGCGTCTTCGTCCTGCCGATCCCCAACGCGGTGACGCATCTGCTCGGCTATGTCGTGGCCCTGGTGGTCGGCACGGTGGTGACCGCCGTCGCCCTTCGCATCCTGAAGAAGCCGGTCGCCGCCACTGTTGCGGCGCCGAAGCAGGCGGTCCAGCAGGCCGGCGCGCACGCCTGACCGTCATCCCTTTCTTCTCGGGCGTCCTCCCGAAACTGGCCCCTCTCCGCATCCGCGGGGAGGGGCCTTTCTTTTTCTATCTATCCGAAGAATCCGCGCCAGCTTTCGCGGCGCCGCCCGTGGGATCGGTCATGACATCGCCTGGAGTGACCGATCCATGCTCGACGAAAAGCCCGATGTGATGCTGGGCAACATGCTGCTGCATGTGAACCTGCTGGCGCTTGGCACGCTGATGACCAAGATGATGGCGGAGATGTTCCGCAAGGACGAGGATCCGGCCGGCAAGGCGGATGAATGGCTGCGCCTGTTCGAGGCGACCGCCGCGCAGATGACCTTCGCCAACGAGACGCCGGAGTGGAGCGACCTGACGGCCCAGGAGTTCCGCGACGTGCTGATGCAGCATATCCACCGCGCCCGCGCCATGGCGCTTGGGGAGGACTGCGACCCGCGCGCCTATCTGCGCCATCATGGTTGAGAGCGGTCACCGGTACTCCTGCCGGCGCGCCAGACCGTCCTTCAGGTGCCGGATCGCCGCGTGAACCTTGGCCGGCACGTGCCGTTTCTGCGGATAGACCGCCCACACCGCCGTGTTGGGCGGCCGGTGGCGGTCCAGCAGGGACACCAGCCGACCCTCGGCCACCGGGTCGCGCACATAATAATCCGGCAACTGGCACAGCCCGAATCCGCGCAGTGCCGCGTCCAGCACCGAGAAGCCGCTGTTGCAGCGCCAACGGCCCCGTGGACGGAACAGCCAGTCCTGGCCGTTGTCGTCGAACAGCCAATGGTCGGACGTGCCGATCAGGCACTGGTGGCTGCCGAGGCTGGTCAGGCTGTCCGGACTGCCGTGGCGTTCCAGATAGGACGGGGCGGCGCACAGATGCATCACCCGCGGGGCGATGCGCGTCGCCACCAGGCTCGATTCGCTGAGGCGGCCGAGCCGGATCGCCAGATCGTAGCCTTCCTGCACCAGATCGAGCTGCCGGTTGGTCAGTTCCACCTCGATGCTCAGCTGCGGATGGCGCTCCATCAGGTCGTTGATCAGCGGCATGATGAACTGCTCGCCATAGGCGGTGGCGCAGGTCATGCGCAGCACCCCCTTCACGTCGCTGTCGCTGCCGCCCTGCAAGGCGCCCACCGCCAGGAAGGCGTCTTCACGCTGCTCCGCCAGCCGCTGGCAGCGGGCCAGGAAGGCGCGTCCGCTCTCGGTCAGGCTGACCTTGCGGGTGGTGCGGTAGAACAGGCGGGCCTGCAACCGGTCCTCCAGCCGGGCCACGCTGCGGCTGACATGGGAGGAGGAGACGCGCAGCCGTTCCGCCGCGCGGGAAAAGCTGCCGGTTTCGGCCACCGCCACGAATTCGTCGATGCCGTCCCAGCCGCTCACGGTCATTCTCCCAGGGCCTTCCGGCCATTATCCCCACACGGCAAAAATCTATTCCCGAAATCGCCGTTCTGGCAATGGCCGGTCGCGGTCTACACTGCGGAAATCAAATGCCAATCCTCATTGGCAAACCCGCCTGCGGGGGAAACCCGTTCTCGGGACCAATCCGACTTGGGGAAGGAAACCCACATGGTTCTGTCGCGCGCCGCCGTCGCCTGGGAAGCCAACCGTCCGCTGGAGATCGAAGAGGTCGAGGTCGCGGCCCCCAAGGCCGGCGAGGTGATGGTCCGCATCGTCGCCACCGGTGTCTGCCACACCGACGCCTACACGCTGTCCGGCAAGGATTCCGAAGGCGTCTTCCCCTGCATCCTCGGCCATGAGGGCGGCGGCGTGGTGGTGGAGGTCGGTCCGGGCGTCACGTCGGTGGCGGTCGGCGACCACGTCATCCCGCTCTACACGCCGGAATGCGGCAAGTGCAAATTCTGCCTGTCCGGCAAGACCAACCTGTGCCAGGCGATCCGCGCCACCCAGGGCAAAGGCCTGATGCCGGATGGCACCAGCCGTTTCTCGCTGAAGGGCAAGGAGATCGCCCACTACATGGGCACCTCGACCTTCTCCGAATACACGGTGCTGCCGGAGATCGCGCTCGCCAAGATCAACAAGGCGGCGCCGCTCGAAAAGGTCTGCTTGCTGGGCTGCGGCGTCACCACCGGCATGGGTGCGGTGATGAACACCGCGAAGGTGGAGCAGGGTTCGACCGTCGCCATCTTCGGCCTGGGCGGCATCGGCCTGTCGGCCATCATCGGCGCCACCATGGCGAAGGCCAGCCGCATCATCGGCGTCGACATCAACCCGTCGAAGTTCGAGATCGCCAAGCAGCTCGGCGCCACCGACGTCATCAACCCGATGGACTATGACCGCCCGATCCAGGAAGTGCTGGTCGAGCTGACCGACGGCGGCGTCGATTACAGCTTCGAGTGCATCGGCAATGTGAAGATCATGCGCGCCGCCCTGGAATGCTGCCACAAGGGCTGGGGCGAGTCGGTCATCATCGGCGTCGCCGGCGCCGGCGAGGAGATCGCCACCCGTCCGTTCCAGCTGGTCACCGGCCGCGTCTGGCGCGGCTCCGCCTTCGGCGGCGTCAAGGGCCGGTCGGAGCTGCCGGAGTATGTGGAGCGTTACCTGCGTGGCGAGTTCGAGCTGGACACCTTCATCACCCACACCATGGGGCTGGAGGACATCAACCACGCCTTCGACCTGATGCATGAGGGCAAGAGCATCCGCTCGGTCATCCTGTACAACCAGTGAGGTGACGGCGGCTCTTTCCCTCGCTCCCTTTGCCGGGACCGGGGGAGGGAGCCTTCCGGCCATCGTTTTTCAAAAGGCGTTTCCATGACCGATCCCCTCACCACCCTGTCGGAAACCCGCGTCTTCGGCGGCCGGTTGAAGCGGTTGCGGCACCAGTCCGCGGCGGTGGATTGCGAGATGACCTTCGCGATCTTCCTGCCGCCGCAGGTGGAGTCCGGTGCCGCGGTGCCGGTGTTCTATTGGCTGTCGGGACTGACCTGCACCGACGAGAACTTCACCCAGAAGGCCGGCGCCTTCCGCGTCGCGGCGGAGCTTGGCCTCGCCATCGTCGCCCCCGACACCAGCCCGCGCGGGGAGGGGGTGCCCGGTGACCCCGACAATTCCTGGGACTTCGGGCTCGGCGCCGGATTTTACGTCGATGCGACCGAGGAACCGTGGGCACGCCATTACCGGATGCACGAGTATGTGACGCGGGAATTGCCGGCGCTGATCGAGGCGAATTATCCGGTCAGCGACAAGCGGTCGGTCGCCGGCCATTCGATGGGCGGGCATGGCGCGCTGGTCTGCGCGCTGAAGCATCCGGGCTTCTACAAAGCGGTGTCGGCCTTCGCCCCCATCGTCAACCCGGCGGCGGTGCCCTGGGGCGAGAAGGCCTTCGGCCGCTATCTCGGCCCCGACCGCGACCGCTGGCTGGCGTGGGACGCCTGCGCACTGATCGGGACCGCCAGCGAACGGCTGCCGATCCTGATCGACCAGGGCGACCGCGACGGCTTCCTCGAAGCACAGCTGAAGCCGGAGGCGCTGGTCGCCGCGGCGGAGGCGGTCGGTCATCCGGTGACGCTGCGGATGCAGCCGGGCTACGACCACAGCTATTTCTTCATCAGCACCTTCATCGAGGACCATCTGCGCCACCATGCGGCGGCGCTGCTGGGGTGAGATACCGAAGCGGGGGACACAAGATGTCCCCCGCTTCGACGCTTCGTGTCAGGCCACCCGCCGCGTCAGGTGGTTGTCCCACCGGAAGGCCGGCGCCTTGCGCTCCGGTCCCGCCTCGGCGTTCGCCGAGACCGGCTCGATCACGCCAAGCCCGCTGGTCGCCAGATAGCCGTCGCCGTTGGGCGCCAGACCGCAGCCGTCGGCCAGCGCGGTGGAGCCCAGCCATGCCCCGCTCGCCGCATCCCACAGCCCGATGATCCCGCCCATCGGTGAGCTGGCCGCCACCGTTCTGCCGTCCGACGCGACGCTGCCGATATAGCCCTGCATGCGCGACAGCACATCCTCCGGCGTATCGAACAGGCGGATCGCGCCGCTGCCGGGACGGTGGGCGCCGGTCAGCGGCTGGAGCATGCCGATGGGCCGCTCGTCCTGGACACCGAAGGCGATCCCGCCAGCATTTTCGCCATCGTCGAGCAGGGCGATGTGGCGCATGCCGAGGTTGGCGTGCTCTTCCGGCAGCCGCACCTTGTCGAGCAGTTTGCCTGTCACCGCCTCGACATAGGTCAGCGAGCTGTCCATGCTGTCGAGGTTCAGCTTGGCCCGGCCGGTGTCGGGGTGGGTGATGACGCCGCCATTCGCGACCGCCAGCGTCGTGCCGTCGCGCATCAGGATAAGCTCGTGCGGTCCCAGTCCGTGGGTCGGGATGGCACCGATGCGGTGGTAATTGTCGGTGGCGTCATAGACACCGATGGCGCCCTCTTCGCGCGGAACATCGTCCTCGGCGACGAAGAGGGTACGCCCGTCGGCGGAATAGTCGCCATGGCCAGTGAAGCGGCGGTCGTCCGGCGCGCGCACCACCGGGCCGGGGGTGCCGTCGGCCAGCGACAGCGTCTGGAACCAGCGGCCGGGGCGGCGGGCGAAGACAGCGGCCTCCGCCATGCCGGGCCGGGGCATAATGCCGTGGGCGCGGCCGGGGGTGGCGGTGGTGAACAGCACCTTGCCGGTGCGGTCGAGCGCGGCGACGCCAAAGCTCGGCTCCGCCCCGGCGGTGGCATAGGCGTTGAGGTAGAGCGTGCCGGCTTCGGCGGCATGGGCCTTGCCCGTCAGCACGGCCAGCAGTCCGCCCGACAGGCCGGCGCCCGACAGCACACGTCCCCCGAAAACCCACCCGGCCAGCATGCTCAGGATGTTCCTGCGGTCGACCGCCATCGTCAGTCTCCGTCCAGTTCGTTGAAGCCCAGCGTGATGTCCAGCAGTGGCGCCAGCGTGCCCAGCATCTCCACCCGCGCTGCCTTGACCAGCCGCAGCGCGCTCTCGGTCTTCTTGCGGGTGGCGGGGTCGGTCACCGCCTTGTTCAGCGGGCCGGGGATCGCCTCGATAGTGCTGATCGCGGCGGCGAAGCTCTCGTCGATTGCCTGCTTGGCGGTGGCGCCGTCGTCGTTGGCGGGCAGCAGCGAAACGAAGCCAGGACCGCCATGCTCGCCCATCAGCAGGGCGCGCAGCCCCTCCAGGTTCAGCACGACATTGCGCAGCGACCGGCCGCTGCGCAGCGCCTCCACCACCGTCGGCTTGGCATCCTCGATGCTCGCGCCGAGCGGGGCCATCAGCTTCTGGTCGATCACCACCTGCATCGCGGTGATGGCGGAGGCATAGAGCGTGTTCACGGCTTCGGACGCGGTCGGACCGAGCACGGTCGCCTGACCGGCGGCGAGCGGCGCCTCCAGCTCCTTCCACCCGTCGCGCGCATCGGTGGCGATGGCGGCGACGTTGCGGGCGGCGGCGGCGGCGAGTTTGGCGCGATACAGCTTGGCATCGCTGCCGGTGAAGCCGTCGGCGGTGACGCCCTCGTCGAACAGCAGCCGCTCCAGCACGGTCAGCCCCTGGACGGCCGCACTCTGGCGGGCCAGCGCGCCGGGCTCCAGCAGCTTGGGGTCATGGTCGCGCAGGATCTGGCCGATCTGGCGCTGAACCACGCCGGGCCGTTCCGGCCAGAACGACATGCGGTCGGCCCGCAGATTCATGGTCAGCGGGCCCGGGCGCAGATGCTGCACGGCGGCCCAACCGTCGGTCACCTTGAAATGGGCGGCGCGCGCCTCCTCAAGCCCGGCGGCGGTAGGGCCGGCGGCGAAGCGGTCGAGCGTATCGGCATAGGCGGTGGCCACCGTCACCAGCGCATCGAAGCGGGGCAGGGCATGGGTGCGGACCATGCCGCCCAGGAAGGCGGCATCCTTGTCCGGCTGGCGGGCGGCGAAGGCCGGCGTCCGCGGCAGCAGGGCCGCCACGGCGGCGGCGGCCGACATCAGTCCGAGCACTATGCGGCGTCGCATACGATCAATCCCTTCTGCCTGTGACGTGGAGCGAACCCCCGCCCTTCCTTTACAAACCCAGCACGTAACGCACCAGACGTTTCCGGTCCTCGCCCGGCAGAGACGTGAAGCGGTCCTTCGCTGCTTCCGCCTCGCCGCCATGCCACAGGATCGCCTCGGTAACGCTGCGGGCGCGGCCGTCATGCAGAAGCGACAGCTGCCCATCCTTGGCCGCCAGCCGGTTCAGACCCCACAGCGGCGTGGTGCGCCAGTCCGATCCGTTCGCCTCGCCCATCGGTAGCCGGTCGCCCAGCCGGGGGCCGAGGTCGTGGAGAAGCATGTCGCTGTGCGGGAAGATGTCGCGGTTGGACAGCGACGGATGCTCGGCATCCTCCCCCGTGCGCCAGGACGGGCGGTGGCAGGCGGCACAGCCGGTGTCGGCGAACAGGGCGGTGCCAGCCTTATCCTTCGGCGCCTCCAGGCTGCCGTCGGGCGGCAGGTCGCGCAGGTAGCCATCGATCAGACCGATGACGGTGCTGGGGATCTCGAGCCCCTCGAATTGCTTGGAATCGCCGTGCGGCGCATTGCGGCAGACGGTCTGTGCCGGGGTGCAGTCGCCCCAGGGCTTGGGGAAGGCCGGGGTCGACATGCCGATGTCGAGGCTGAAGGCCTCCGCATCCTGGTGGTCCAGGGTGGGATGCATCGCCTTCCAGCCGAAACGGCCGACCTGCCGCTCGCCGTCCACCGTCACATAATTCACCCGGCCGGCGGCCGGACCGCCGGAGGCCGCCTGCCTGGCGGCTTCGGCTTCGATGGCGTCGGCCGGGATGCGGTCGAGCAGGCCCATGCCATGGACGCGCGGGGGCACGCGGGCGGACATCACCGTCGCTTCGGCCAGCGGGCCATAGCCGAGATCCTCGACCACCAGCGTCGGGTGGCGCAGCCGGACGGTCTCGCCGTCGGGGAAGCGGACCGTCTCCTCGCGGTAGGCGACGCGGGGGCGGCCTTCGACCAGCTGGCCCGGAATGGCGTTGGACTGGATCTGCCGGCCATAGACCGGATCGGCGTTCAGCTTGATCGCATAGCCGACGCCCTGGTCGTCCTTCACCGCCGGATCGGGCGGCCGGCCACCGGCGCCACGCGGATGGCAGGTGGCGCAGGAGCGCGCGTTGTAGAGCGGACCGAGCCCGTCCGCCGCCTGCGTCGCGGTGGGAGCGGCGACCCACATGCGGCGGAACAGCGCCTCGCCGATGCGGTTGTCGAGGCTGTCGGCAGCCTGGGCGGCGAAAGGGGCAATCTGCGTGGCAAGGAGCAGCGCAGCCGCCAGAGCATTGCGGATATTGATAAAATCAGGCAACGCGGATGTATCCCATCATGCCGGTGTCCTGATGTTCGATGATGTGGCAGTGGAACATCCAGTCGCCGGGATTGTCGGCCTTGATGGCAACGCGCAGCCGTTCCTTCGGCTCCAGCAGCACCGTGTCGGCATGGTGGGGCACCACCTTGCGGGCGTCGGAGGACAGCACCTTGAAGGTGTAGCCGTGGATGTGGATCGGGTGCAGGTGCGGCGTCAGGTTGGCCAGCTCGAAGATGTAGCTCCGGCCCTTCTCCAGCGTGACCAGCGGCGGCGGCAGGCGCTCGTGCCCGCCCTCCGGCCAGCTCTGCTGGTTGATCGCCCAGAAGGTCTTCGCCGACAGGCACAGCGCGTCGGCATAGGGCAGGCCGGGCAGGGCCGCCGCGTCGAAGCTCTGCGCCACCGCGGTGGCGGAGAAGGCCATCGGGATGATCGGCGCGTCCTTCAAATCCAGCTCCGGAATGGCGGAGGCGGGCAGGGCGCGCGGCTTGAAGCGCTTGTTGGGCAGGCTCGGTCCGACGGCGCGGAAGGTGGCGAGCGGCCGGGGTTCCGCCGAATAGACGTTGGTCAGCCGCAGGGTCTGGCCGGCCTTGGCGGGCGCACGGAACAGCACGTCGATGCGCATGGCCGGCCCCATCGGCCAGCCGTCCAGCGGGCGGGGCGGCAGCGGGTTGCCGTCGACCGCGATGATCCAGGCCTCGGCCCCCTCCACCCGCAGATCGACCACGCGGGTGCTGTCGATGTTGTAGAGGCGGGCGCGGATGTCGCCGTTGGCGGGGACCTCGATCACCGGCTCGATGGCGCCATTGACGGTCGAGACGCTGCCGAAGGTGCCGGCGCGGGAAGCACCGCGGTCGGTCATGAAGGTGCCGAAGCTGCCGGTCTTGTCCAGCTGCCAGTCCTTGAGCAGACAGACGATGTCGGCATCGACCTTCGGCGCGTCCGGCTCCTCGACGATCAGCACGCCGGCAAGGCCGCGGCCCAGCAGCTCCACCGTGTTGCAGTGGGGATGGAAGAAGAAGGACCCGGCATCGGGCGGGGTGAATTCATAGACGTGGCGCTCGCCCGGCTTGGTCGGCGGCTGGGTCAAATAGGGCACACCGTCTTCAAGGTTCGGCAGGCGGATGCCGTGCCAGTGGATCGAGGTGTGCTCGTCCAGCCCGTTCACCAGGGTGGCGCGCAGCCGCTGGCCCTTGCGCATGCGGATGATCGGGCCGGGAAAGCTGTCGGCATAGGTGATCAGCGGCGACAGCCCGGCCGGTTCCGGTAGGATGCGCAGCATACGCTGCCTGGCGACCAGCTCGACCTCGACCAGCTCGCCGGCGGCAGTGACCGGCGTCGGGCCGGCGAGACCAGCTTTCAGTGCACCGGCATCGGGGGCGGCAAGGCCGGTTCCGCCCAGCGCCGTCGCCGCGACGGCGGCACCCCCGGCGCGCAGGAGGGTGCGACGGGACAGGGCGGAGGCGGGGCGATGCGGCATGACGGCGGTCCAAAAAACTTCAGGCAGGAAAGGGCCGGCTCCGGTCCCTTCGCCATCCCCGGCCGGGTCGGCCCGGAAGGGAAGCTCGGGGGAAACGGTCCTGCGCGGGAGGGCGCGGGACCGGAGCCGGGCAGGCGTGCTTACTTGCCGACCTTCGACGGGTCGTCGAGGCTGTCGGAGCCCTTGACCTCGACCGAGACGCCCAGCGCGGCGACGGCGCCTTCCAGCGCCTTCTTCTGGGCGACGAGGCCGTCGATGCCGGCGGACACCAGCTTGTTGCCTTCGTCGTTGTCGGCGGCGATCATCTGGTCGTAGGCCATCTTTCCGCTGTCGGCGGTGTCCTTGATCGCCTGCATCGCCTTCATGGTGTTGGCCAGGGCGGTCTTGACCGCGGCGTCGGCGTCGGCGGACTTGGCGGCGACCAGCTGCGACAGCGAGGCACCCGAGACGGTCTTGCCGTCAGTGCGCTTGTAGCTGCCGTTGTAGACGTTCACCATGCCGACTTCGTCGTAATAGTGCGAGTTGTGGGTGTTGTCGGAGAAGCAGTCATGCTCCTCTTCCGGATCGTGCAGCATGAGGCCGAGCTTCATGCGCTCGCCCGCCAGCTCGCCATAGCTCAACGATCCTAGGCCGGTCAGCATGCGGCCGACGCCTTCGCTCTCCGGCGCCTTGGCGATGGAGGCGCGGGCCTTGCCCTTGGCGGCCCAATCGGCGGTCATTTCCGACAGGTCGTCGACCAGCATCTGGGTGGCGACCTTCAGATACTGGACGCGGCGGTCGCAATGGCTGTTGGTGCAGTCCTTGCCCTTGCCGTAGTCGGTGGCCTTGCGCTCACCGGCCCCCGGGCCGGTGCCGTGCAGATCCTGGCCCCACAGCAGGAATTCGATGGCGTGGTAGCCGGTGGCGACGTTCGCCTCGACCTTGCCGGCGCCATGCAGCTTGTCGGTCAGCAGATCCTTGGTGATCTTGGATGCGTTGATGGTCTTGCCGCCGGCCGTGATCTTCGGGTTGGCGATGACGTTCGCCTTGGCGTAGGGGTTGCTCTCGCCACCGGCATAGCCCTCGTCGACATAGTCGATCAGACCCTCGTCCAGCGGCCAGGCATTCACCTTGCCTTCCCATTCGTCGACGATCGGGTTGCCGAAGCGGAAGGCTTCCGTCTGCATGTACGGAACGCGGGCGGCCTTCCAGGCGTCGCGCGCCTTCGCCAGATTGTCCTCGGTCGGGTTGGCGACCAGGGCGTCCACCGCCTTCTTCAGCGCCTTGGCGCCGTTGGTGGCGTCCTCATAGGCGGCATGGGCGATGTCGGCGTAGTTCTTCGCCACGTCCTTGTAGGCCGGACCGGCAGCCTGGGCACCGTACGGCAGCAGGGCAACGACGGCTACGGCGGCAAAGCCGGCAGCGCGCTTCGACATGGAGGTCTCCTCGAACGTCGGTGGTCGGTAATGACAGCAAGTGCGACTTATTCTCAGCGAATAACGTCGCGAATCATTCTCACTGTCAAGCCCTATCCGCGTTGGGGGTACTCGGAAATGCGCTGGCTCCGCCGTGCCGCGTCGATATGTCCCGCCGCCCTGTCCCGCGGGCGGCGGGAGATGGACGGTCCTCAGCCCTGTCCAAGCGCCTGTGACAGATCCTCATAGAGGTCGTCCGGCGACTCCAGCCCGACCGACAGGCGCAGCAGATCGCCCGGCACAGGCGAACTCGGCCCTTCGATGCTGGCGCGATGCTCGATCAGGCTCTCCACCCCGCCGAGCGAGGTGGCGCGGCGCCAGATTTCGACGCGGGCGGCGGTGTCGATGGCCGCCTGGGTGCCGCCCTTCACGCGGACGGACAGCATGCCGCCATAGCCGCCTGTCATCTGGCGCGATGCGATGCCATGGCCGGGGAAGCCGGGCAGGCCGGGATAGAGCACCTCGGCCACCCGCGGATGGGCGGACAGCCGCTCCGCCAGGGTCATGGCGGCGTCGCTCTGCCAGCGGACGCGGGCGAACAGGGTGCGCAGGCCACGCTGCAGCAGCCATGCCTCGAAGCTGCCGAGGATGCCGCCCTGCTGGGTCTGCACCGCCTTGATACGGCCCCAGAATTCGTCCTTGCGGGCGGCGGTCAGGGTGCCGGCGACGACGTCGGAATGGCCGTTGAGGTACTTGGTTGCCGAATGCATGACGATGTCGGCGCCCAGTTCCAGCGGCCGGGTGAGCACCGGGGTGGCGACCGTGCTGTCCACCGCCAGCCAGGCCCCCGCCTCGTGCGCCAGTTCGGCGACGGCGGCGATGTCGGTGACGGTCCACAGCGGGTTGGCCGGGGTTTCCACCCACACCAGCCGGGTCTGGCCGGGACGGAGCGCCGCACGCACCGCATCGGTGTCGCTGGTGTCGACGCCTTCGACCTTCAGCCCCCAGCGGGTTGCGGGGCCATGGACCCAGTTGCGGAAGGCCCAATACATCACGTCGGGCACAATCACATGGTCGCCGGGGTCCAACGCCTGAAACACTGCGGTCGCCGCCGCCATGCCGGAGGCGAACAGCAGCGTGTCGGTGCCCTTCTCCAGTTCGGTGATGGTCCTAGCCGGAATGTCGAAGGTCGGGTTGTCGGCGCGGGCATAGACCCGGCCGCGGCCATAGCCGTTGTCGGGGTCGCGGACATAGGTGGTGGACGGGTGGATCGGCGGGATGACCGCGCCGCTGGCCGCATCCTCAAAGCCCAGGGCGCCGGCGGCGATGGTTTCGGGACGGTGGGGACGGTCGGTCATTGCCGGGGCACTCCGGGATCGGTCATGAAAGGGGGGTAACAAGGATACGTCCGCCCGACGCCGGGGCGCAATGGCGCCACGCAGCTGTCAGGCGTAGCGTGCGATCAGACGGGCCAGCGGCGGCCCCGACAGCACCACCACGAAAAGCCTCAGGGTTTGCAGGGCCAGCACCAGCGGCAGATCCACCCCGCTGCCCAGCGCGATCACCACCACCGAATCGAGCCCTCCGGGGCTGGTGGCGAGGAAGGCGGTCAGCGGGTCGGTCGGCAGCAGGGTGACCAGCACCCAGGCCGACAGGCTGCACAGGGCGATCATCAGCCCGGTCGACAGCAGCATCTGCGGCACGGCGCGCAGGGCGTGGCTCAGCACCTCGCGGGTGAAGCGCAGGCCGATGCTCCAGCCGATGACGGTGTAGGTGATGGTCAGCAACGCATGCGGCAGTTGCAGGGTCACGCCCGCACCGGTCTGGACCAGCGCGCCCAGCACCATCGGCACCAAGAGGGCGCCGGAGGGAATGCGGAAACGGTGGCCGATCCAGCCGCCCGCCGCGGCGACCAGCAGCGTCGCCGCCAGCCCCCGCAGGTCCAGCGCCTCCACCGGGGCCACCGGGATGGCGGAGCCCTGCGAACCGGCGGTCAGCGCATGCGTCACCAGCGAGGCGCTGAGCACCACCAGGACGACGCGCAGATACTGCATCACCGCGACCAGCCGGACGTCCGCGCCATAGTCGCCGGCCATGGCGACCATGGCGGAGGCCGCACCCGGCGACACGCCCCAGGCCGCGGTGGTGCCGGGCAGGCTGCCATAGCGGACGAACAGCCAGCCGACGATGCCGCTGACCAGCACCGTCAGCCCGACGGTTCCCAGCATCAGCGGCCAGTTTTGCGCGATGGACAGCAGGATCGACGAGGTGACGGCATGGGCGACGAGGCAGCCGATGATCGCCTGCGCCATGGTGAAGCCCGAGGCCGGAACGCGGATGGTGGCGCCGCCGACGCCCAGCGCGATGGCGCCGATCATCGGCCCGATCAGCCATGCCGCCGGCAGCCCGGCCGCATCGAGACCCATCGTCGCTGCCGCGGACAGGGCGAGCAGTCCCGCCCATTGTGCGACCGTCCGCAGGCTGAGCCACGATCCGTCGCCATTCCTGGGGCCATTCCCTGGGCCGTTCCCGCCGCCATCCCTTGCGCTGACCACGAAACCATACCTGTACGAATGATTTGCGACCGCCCCATGCTGCCCGCCGCCGCCCCCGTCCGTCCAGCGGGCGAGGGGGCGCGGCAGCCATGCGCGGCGGATCGGCGAATCCAGATCGGCGGATCAGCGGGCGGCGCGGATGCTGGTCAGGAAATCGCCGACGCCGCGGTTCAGCTCGTCCGCCTGCCGGTGCAGCAGTCCGGCGGCGGCCAGCACCTCCTGCGCGATGCCGCCGGTCTCCGACGAGGACTGCGTGACCTCGCCGATGGAACCGGTGACCCGGCGGGTGCCGACCGCGACCTCCTGCACGTTCCGGGTGATCTCCTGCGTCGCGGCGGTCTGCTGCTCCACCGTCGCGGCGACCGTGGTGACGATCTCGTTGATGTGGATGATGGTGCGCCCCACGGCATGGATCGCGTCGGCGGCTTGGCCGGCAGCATTCTGCATGCCTGCGATCTGGCTGGAGATGTCCTCCGTCGCCTTGGCGGTCTGGTTGGCGAGGCTCTTCACCTCGCTGGCGACGACGGCAAAGCCCTTGCCCGCTTCTCCCGCCCGTGCCGCCTCGATGGTGGCGTTCAGAGCCAGCAGGTTGGTCTGGCTGGCGATGTTGTTGATCAGGTTGACCACGTCGCCGATGCGCTGGGCCGCGTCCACCAGACCGCTGACGGTTCCCTTGGTCCGTTCCGCCTCACCGACGGCGGAGGTGGAGATGCGGGAGGATTCGTTGACGTGCCGGCTGATGTCGGTGATGGAACTGGCGAGCTGTTCGGTCGCCGCGGCCACCGTCTGCATGCTGGACGAGGCGAATTCCGTCTCCGACGCGACATCGGCGGAGCGGCGGCTGGTGCTGGTGGCGATCTGCGACATGCGCTGGGCATGGGCCTGCATCTGGTTGGAGGCGGCGACCGTGCCCTCCACGATGCTCTTCACGCTGTCTTCGAAAGTGCCGGCGAGCCGGTCGAGGGTGGCGCGCTTGCTCTCCTCCTCCGCCACCCGATAGGTCTCCAGCAGCAGTTCGATGTCGAACCACGCGATCTTGTTCAGCGTCTCCAGCTGAGCCGTCCGGTTGCGGCGGGCCGCGGCGCCGAACAGGTCGGCCCTCAGCCCTTCTTCGCCACCGGTGAGTCCCAGTTCGCGGGCGATGTTGGAACTGACGATGTAATGGCAGATCGACACCGCATAAGCGGGGACGCCGTTCTCATAGAAAAGGGTCGCAAGCCGTTTCGCGGAGTCGCCGAAGCCGGCATCGATCCGACCGGATACGGCCCGCATCCAATGATCCAGGCGGGCGGCATGCACGTCGGGACGTTGCAGCGCCGCCTGAATCTCCGGCCATGCATCGAAATGCCGGTGCCACTCGGTCAGCAATGCGGGAAGACGCTGCTCCGCGAACTCCCGGTTGCCCTTTAACCGGTTCAGATCGTCGTGGGTGATCGAGAAGGTGGAAAGTCTCTTCGCCTGCACATCTGTCAGTTCGACGGTCATCTTCTGGACGATCCTCGGTTCCGGGGCCACACATGGATCGTTCTACGTCAGGAATGCTCTTCTGGATCGCACATCGACGGCAACTCACTACCCCATTTTCATCATACCCACATATGTATAAGAAGGAGAGCAGTGGCCGGTCATACAACGCTGACGGCAGGTCGGCCGGCGCACTTTGGGCCTATGGTCGAGTGTGCCCCGACGGCGGAGTCACCCCATGTCGGGACGCGGGCGCAGGCCGTTCAGCAGCAGGGCGATGGACTGGCGTGAGATCTCCGCCGGATCCAGCTCGCCGTCCGGGCGGTACCAGCGGGCAACCCAGCTGAGCGCGCCCGACAGCGTGAAGGCGGCAATCTTCGGATCGCAGGGGACGATGCTGCCCTCGGCGATGCCGCGTTCGATCAGGCTGCGGAATTTCAGGTCGATGCGGCGCTTCAAGCCGCGCAGGGTACGGCGGCTGTCCTCGGTCAGCGGTTCCTCGCCGACCCGGATCACGCACATGCCGAAATCCATGGTGACGATGTCGACATAGGTGGTCATCACCGCCACCAGCTCGTCATGGGCACTGCCGCCATGACCGGTCACGTCGTTGGAAGCGCTGTCGAGCATTTCCAGCCCGATCCGCACGCACTCGAACAGGATCTCTTCCTTGTTCTTCACATAGTAATAGATCGTCGGCTTGGTCACGTTCAGCCGCCGGGCGATGTCGTCCAGCGAGGTGGCGTGATAGCCAAGCTCGTTGAAGGCCTGCGCCGCCGTCCGCAGCACGGCGATCCGCTTCTCCTCCCGTTCGCTGCGGCGGTCGGCGGCGGTCTTCCATGGCGAGTCCGACATGCGGTGCTGGCTCCCTTCGCTCATTCTTCCGGCCTATCGCTTTCCCATTTGGCTGTGCCCATGTCCAGACCGGCAAACAGTCAGTTCGTGCAGCAAACTTGTTTCTGTGCTTACTTTCAAGTAACTTAGCTTCCATACAGTAAAGAAAAGGCCAGCCGAGCCTGTGACCAGGGTGTGCGGCACCGGCGCCAGAACCTTGTAGAACCGGGAGGACACAGATGCCTATGGACGTTGCCAAGGACGCCATCGCCGCAGCGCGCGGCACCAGCATCGGCGGGGCTCTGGCACGGGCGGCGCGGCGCTATGGCGACCGCATCGCCCTGCGCTACGACGGTCGGGACTGGAGCTTCGCCGGCCTGCATGTGGCGGCGAGGCGGGTGGCCCGGCGGCTCCACGACATGGGTCTGCGGCCGGGCGACCGGGTGGCCGCCTTCGGGCGCAACTCCGACGCCTATGTCGTGGCCTGGCTCGGCTGCGCGGTCGGCGGCTTCATCCATGTGCCGGTCAACTATGCCCTGACGGGAGAGGAGCTGTCCTACATCCTGACCCAGTCGGGGGCACGGATGGTGCTGCACGACGACGATCTGGCCGGCACCCTTGCCGATGCCGGAACCGCGGCACGAATGGAGTGGGTCGGGACCCTGGCCGCCGGTGCCGGTGATCTGGACGTGCTGGCCATCGCACAGGATCGGGGCGCCTCGGCGGACATCGACGTGGTTGTGGACGCCGACACGGTGGTCCAGCTTCTCTACACCTCCGGCACCACCGCGGCGCCGAAGGGCGCGATGATGACCCATGGCGGCCTGCTGGCGGAATATGAGAGCGCCATCCATGACTGCCGCTTTGCCGAGAGCGACCGGGCGTTGGCGGCGCTGCCGCTCTACCATTCGGCGCAGATGCATGTCTTCCTGATGCCGCAACTGATGGTCGGCGCCACCACCCTGCTGATCCAGGCTCCGGCCCTGAAGCAATGCCTGGAACTGATCGAGGCGCACCGCATCACCTCCTTCTTCGCGCCGCCCACGGTGTGGGTCGGGCTGCTGCGCCATCCCGATTTCGATGTGCACGATCTGGGGTCGCTGGAGAAGCTCTATTACGGCGCCTCGATCATGCCGGTTCCGGTGTTGCAGGAGCTTCGCCGGCGCCTGCCCAACGCTAAGCCTTTCAACTGTTACGGCCAGAGCGAGATCGGCCCGCTCGCCACCGTGCTGGCCCCGGAAGAGCATGAGGAGCGCCCGGCCTCCGCCGGCCGGCCGGTGCTGAATGTCGAGACACGGGTCGTCGATCTGGAGATGAACGATCTGGCTCCGGGCAGCCATGGCGAGATCGTCCACCGCTCTCCCCAGCTGATGATCGGCTATTGGGACAAGGAGCGCGAGACGGAGGAGGCTTTCCAGGGCGGCTGGTTCCATTCCGGCGACGTCGGCTATCTGGACGAGGCCGGCTATCTCCACATCGTCGATCGCATCAAGGACGTCATCAACACCGGCGGCGTGGTGGTCGCCAGCCGCGAGGTGGAGGAGGCGATCTACACCCATCCCGCCGTCGCCGAGGTCGCGGTGGTGGCGCTGCCCGACCCGAAATGGATCGAGGCGGTGACCGCCTTCGTCGTGCTGCGCACCGGCCAGAGCGTCGATGCCGAGGGGCTGATCGCCCATTGCCGCGGTCATCTGGCGCCCTTCAAGCTGCCCAAGCAGGTGCATTTCGTCGACAGCCTGCCGCGCAACACCGCCGGCAAGCTGCTGAAGCGTGAGCTTCGCCGGGCCTACAGCGAGACCACGGCGTGAGTGCGGAAACATGAGCGTATACGAACCGCCGCTGCACGCCGTCCGCTTCCTCGTCAACGAGGTGCTGAAGGCTCCCGAGGCGCTCGCCGCTGCCGGGTGGGAGGAGGCGACGCCCGACCTGTTCGACGCCGTGCTCGCCGAAGCGGGGCGGCTGGCGGTCGAGGTGCTGCTGCCACTCGACCGGTCGGGCGACGAAGAGGGCGCACGGGTCGTTGACGGCGGCGTGCGCATGCCGGCGGGGTTCCGCGAGGCGTGGCGGCATTGGCGCGACGGCGGCTGGAACGGGCTGTCCGGCAGTCCGGCCTATGGCGGGCAGGGGATGCCGGCGCTGCTCGACACGCTGGTGACGGAGATGGTGTGCGCGGCGAACCTCGCCTTCAGCATCACCCCCGGCCTGACCCAGGGCGCCATCCGGGCGCTCGCCGCCCATGGCGACGCGGCGGTGAAGGAGCGCTGCCTGCCGCCGATGCTGGCCGGCGACTGGACCGGGGCCATGGCGCTGACCGAGCCGCAGGCGGGGACCGACCTCGGGCTGCTGCGCACGCGGGCGGAGCCGGTGGGCGACGGCAGCTTCCGGCTGGCCGGGCAGAAGATGTTCATATCGTCGGCCGACCATGACCTGAGCGACAACCTCGTCCATCTGGTGCTGGCCCGCCTGCCCGACGCCCCGGAGGGCACCCGCGGCGTCAGCCTGTTCGTGGTGCCGAAGCACCTGCCGGACGGCGCCCGCAACGGCTGGTCGGTGCTGTCGGTGGAACGCAAGATGGGGCTGCACGCCTCGCCCACCTGCGTGGTGTCCTATGAGGGGGCCGTCGGCTGGATGGTGGGGGCGCCGCACCGCGGGCTCGCCGCCATGTTCACGATGATGAACCATGAACGGCTGTTCGTCGGTATCCAGGGCATCGGGGTGGGGGAACGCGCGGCGCAGGCGGCGCTCTCCTATGCCCGCGACCGTGTGCAGGGCAGGGCGCCCGGCGGCAGCGGTGAAGCAGGCGACCCGATCCTGCATCATCCCGACGTGCGGCGGATGGTGCTGACCGCCCGCGTGCTGACCGATGCCGGGCGGGCGCTTGCGGGATGGGTGGCGCTGTGGCTCGACCGCGCCGCCGGGGATCCGTCGCTGGCCGACGAGGCGGAGGATTGGGCGGCGCTGCTGACCCCGGTCGTGAAGGCCGCCGGCACCGATTTCGGTTTCGAGTCGGCGGTGCTGGCCCAGCAGGTGATGGGCGGCCACGGCTATATCCGCGACAATGGCGTCGAGCAGCTGGTCCGCGACGTGCGGGCGACGCAGATCTACGAGGGCACCAACGGCGTCCAGGCGCTCGACCTCGTGCAGCGCAAGCTGGGCCTGCATGGCGGCCGGCCGCTGGCGCGGATGCTGGCTGCGGTGGAGGATGCGGCGCAGGCTCTGGCCGACGATCCGGCGACCGCGGATCTGGCGGCCCCCCTGCGCATTGCCGCCGGCCGTCTGCACGGTCTCACCGACTGGCTGCGGCAGGAGGATCGCGACCCACGCGACGGCGCGGCGGGGGCGACCGACCTGCTGCGGCTGACGGCGCTGGTCGCCTATGGCTGGATGTGGGGACTGACCGCCGGCGCCGCGGCCCGGCGGCCAGCTGGATACGACCCGGCGTTCCTCGACGCGCGCATCGGGCTGGCCCGCTTCTTCATGACCCGCCTGCTGCCGGAGACTACCATGCTGGAGGCCCGCATCCGCAGCGGCTACGCCGGGCTGGAGGCGAGACTGTCAGGCTGGCTGGACGGTGTCGAGGGGTAGCCACTCCTCACGCGGCGGAGACGATCAGCAGAGCCGCGACCAGCGCCACCGCATCCTCCAGCAGGGCGGCAGGGCGGTCGCGACCGAAGGCGGTGGCCATGCGCATGCGGGCGGCATAGCCGACCAGCGTGCCCACCACGGCGCCAATGCCGCCGGCCACCAGACCGCCGATCCAGAATCCGGCATTTGCCCCGATGGCCGCACCGGCGATGGCGCCGCTGCCGATGCGGCTGGCGAAGGGAAAGGGCAGCTTGCGGCTGGGAGTGGTCGGCAGCTTGTCGACGACCAGTTCCGCCACCGCCATGGCGGTGAAGACCCAGGGCGACACCGGGTGGCCGAGGAAGAACAGCCAGCTTCCCGACAGGTCGAGCCAGCCGCCGTAAGCGGCCCAGCTGACGGCCGCCGGGGCGATCAGGGTGCGTGAGCCGGCGACGGCGCCGATCAGAAAGGCAAGGGCCAGGGCAAACATCCGGTCATCCGTGTTTCGTTGGGGTCAAAGTCAGTCGTGAGCCACAGTCGGGTGAGGCCCACGGTCATCCGGCGGACCGTCCGCGCACCGCCTGCACCAGCCGCCGCAGCGCCCCGCCGCGGGTGCCGGGCCCGCCATGGAACAGGCGCAGCGCCGCCAGCATCAGCGCCTCGTCACCGGCGCGCGGTTGGTCGAAATGGGGGCGTAGCCGCCCCTTGCGGACCGAGACGGTCTTCACCTGTGTCATCTCCAGCAGTCCCTCGGCGCCACGGGTGACGCCCCAGCCGCTGGCATGCCGCCCACCGAAGGGCAGGCGCGGGTCGGCGGTCGGCACGATGAGGTCATTGATCGTCACGGTCCCGGCATCGATCCGCCCAGCCAATTCCCGGGCCTGCGCCTCCGGCCCGAACACGGACGCCCCCAGCGCATAGGGACTGCCGGCCGCAACCGTCAGCGCCTCCTCCATGTCCCGCACCGGCACCAGAGACAATACTGGGGCGAAGATCTCCTCACGCAGCAGCGCCATGTCGGATCTCGCGTCGGCAAGTATCAGCGGTGCCATCGCAGAACCTTCATCCCCCGGCAAAGCCCCCAGCGCGCGGGCTCCGCCCGACACCGCATCCCGGGCAAGGGCGGCGAGCCGGCGTCCGGTCGGTGGGGACACCGGCACCGCCGATATCGCGCCGACATGGCGGAGAAGTACGGCCTCCAGGCCCGCCGCCATGTCGTACGGGACGAACACCCGCCGCGGCGCGATGCAGGTGGCGGAGCCGTTGAGCCGAAGGCCGAAGGCCAGCGCGCGGGCGACCTGCTCCAGGTTCGCACCCGGCAGGACGAAGACGGCGTCGTTGCCCGACAGTTCCATCGTCGAGGGCACCAGATGCCGGGCCAGCTTCTTCGCCACCGCCCGTCCCGTATCGGCCGATCCGGTCAGCACCAGCTTGTCGATGCCCTCCTCGATGGCCTCCGCCACCGCAGCGGCGGACTCGTCAAGCACCCGGAACAGCCCCGGCGGCAGTCCGGCCTCTTCCAGCCAGGCTCCAAGCAGGATCATCGGCGCGCTGCACCCCGGCGCCGGCTTGACCAGCACCCGGTTTCCGGCCGCCAGAGCCTGGACCGCCTGAACGCCCGGCAGCAGCAGCGGGTAATTGGACGGACCGACGATCAACACGGTGCCGACCGGCTCCCGCCGCACCTCCGCCTCGACCCCGAACAGCCAAGCCGGGCGCCCGCGCCGGCCCAGCCTCTTCGGCGCCAACAGCCTGGATGCTTCCCGCTCCAGAAACCGGCAGGCCTCCGCCAGCGGCAGGATTTCGGCGCTGACGCTCTCGGCCGCGGTTCGGCTGGGCCGCGTTTCCAATGCGTCGACGAGATCTTCCGCACCGGCGGCGATCCGGTGGCGAAGTCCACGAATAGTGGAAAGGCGTATGGAAATATCCCGTTCGGACCATGCCGTAAAGCCGACCGCCCCCCGAGGGATCGCTTTTCTTATCCAAGGAGATAAGACGTCAGGAGAGGGGTTGTTGTTGCGATCCATTTTCGACCCAGCTTCGTAGAGATCACGACTGAATTTTGCAGCGCAGGAGCGTTTGGCAAGCGGATGGAACGACAAGTCGTGATCATCGGCGCGGGACCGGGCGGATTGGCATCCGCGATGCTCCTCGCGCTCACCGGAGCGAAGGTGACGGTGCTGGAACGGCAGGACCGCATCGGCGGCAGGTCGGCGGGCTTCTCGCTCGACGGTTACCGGTTCGACAGCGGTCCCACCTTCTTCCTCTATCCCCGCATTCTGGAGGAAATCTTCGAGGCCTGCGGACGGCGCCTGTCGGACGAGGTCGACCTGATCCGCCTCGACCCGCTTTACCGGCTGGTGTTCGAAGGTGGCGGGGAACTGCGTGTCCATGCCCAGGTGAAGGCGCTGATGGCGGAAATCGCCAGGCTCAGCCCAAGCGACGCCGACGGACTTCCGCGCTTCCTGGCCGACAACCGGGCGAAGATGGAGCGCTTCCGCCCGGTTCTGGAATCCGATTTCTCCAGCCCCTGGGCGCTCGCCTCGCTGCCGATGCTGAAGGCTCTGGGCAGGCTGGCGCCCCACCGTTCGGTGGACCGCGACCTGTCCCGCTATTTCCAGGATCCGCGCATCCGCCTCGCCTTCTCGTTCCAGAGCAAATATCTGGGCATGTCGCCCTTCCGCTGCCCCAGCCTGTTCACCATCCTGTCCTTCCTTGAGCATGAGCACGGCATCTTCCATCCCCGCGGCGGGACGGAATCGGTGATGGAGGCGATGCGGAGGGTCGCGGAAAGCCTGGGTGTCACCGTCCGGCTGAACGAGACGGTACGCCACATCAAGTTCCAGGGCCGACGCGCCGTCGGCGTGCGGACGGATGCCGGCGATTATCCGGCCGACGCGCTGGTCATCAACGCCGACTTCGCCCGCGCCATGACCACGCTGGTGCCCGACGATCTGCGCCGGCGCTGGAGCGACGCCCGCCTCGCCACCAAGAAATTCTCCTGCTCCACCTTCATGATGTATCTGGGCATCGACGGCAAAGTGGACGGGCTGGACCACCACACCGTCTATCTGGCGGAGGATTACGCCCGCAACCTCGCGGAGATCGAGGAGTGCCGGGAATTGCCGCGCAGCCCGTCGATCTATGTGCAGAATGCCTGCGTCACCGATCCCGATCTGGCGCCGCCGGGCGGCAGCACGCTCTACATCCTGGTGCCGGTCGGCCACCAGCGCGGCCACATCGACTGGAAGGCGGAGGCGCCGCAGTACCGCCGGCTGGTGCTCGACCGGCTGGCCGACTTCGGCCTGACCGATCTGGAGCGCCGCATCCGGGTGGAGCGGGTGGTGACGCCGGCCGACTGGGACAGCCAGTTCGCGGTGCATCGCGGCGCCACCTTCAATCTGGCGCACAGCCTGGATCAGATGCTTCACCGCCGTCCGCGCAACCGGTTCGAGGATCTGGACGGCGTCTATCTGGTGGGCGGCGGCACCCATCCCGGCAGCGGCCTGCCGGTCATTTTCGAAGGCGCACGCATCACGGCGCGGCTGCTGGCCCAGGAACTGGGCCTGCCGACGCCCTGGCGCACAAAGACCATGGGTTTGTCCGGCATGCTGCGGCAGGCCGTTGCAGGGGGAATGGCATGACGGATCGGATCGCGGTGATCGGCGGAGGCCTTGGCGGACTGGCGGCGGCGGCGGTGCTGGCGGCGCGCGGGCACAAGGTGATCCTGCTGGAAAAGAACGGCTGGGTCGGCGGCAAGGCGGCCATTCTGGAGGAAGGCGGGTTCCGCTTCGACATGGGGCCGACAATCCTGACGGTCCCGCGCGTCCTGCGCCGCATCCTGGAGGAGGCCGGCTGCGATCTGGACCAGGAGCTGGACATGGTCCGGCTGGAGCCGCAATGGCGCTGCTTCTTCGACGACGGCACGGTGCTGGACCTGTCGGAGAATGTCGGAACCATGGCGGCGGAGCTGGACAAGCTGGCGCCCGGCCGCGGGGCGGGGGAGGGCTACCGCCGCTTCCAGGCGATGTCGGAACGGCTGCACGGCATCTCCGAACGCTTCTTCTTCTGGAAGTCGGTGGAGGATCTCGGCGACACGCTGAACTTCCGCAACAGCTTCAACGCCAGCACCCTGTCGGACGTGCTGGCGCTCCGCATGGGCAGCACGGTCGCCGGCACCATCCGCGGCCATGTGCCGGATGCGCGGGCGGCGCAGATGCTGGACCATTTTACCCAGTATGTCGGCTCCTCGCCCTACGGCTCTCCGGCGGTGCTGTGCGCCATCGCCCACATGCAGACCAATGACGGCGTCTGGTATCCGATGGGCGGCACCCGTGCCGTGCCGACGGCGCTGGAGCGGGTGGCGAGGCGGCTGGGCGTGGAAATCCGCACCAACACCGGCGTCCGCCGTCTTCAGGTGGAACGCGGCCGGGTGGTGGCGGTCGAGACGGACGGCGGCGAGCGCATCCCGGTTTCGGCCGCCGTGTCGAACATGGATTCGGTCCGCACATATCAGGAGCTGGTCGGCGGCCCCCCGGCCAAGCGCTTCGCCAAGCGCCGCAGCTACGAGCCGGCCTGTTCCGGCGTGGTGTTCTATCTGGGCCTGGACCGCGCCTACGATCATCTGCTGCACCATGACTTCGTCTTCTCGCGCGATCCGGAGGAGGAGTTCGACTGGATCTATCGCCAGGGCGAGCCGGCGCCCGATCCGACCTGCTACATCGCCGCCCCGGCCCGCACCGAGCCGGGCGTCGCACCGGCGGGCGGCGAGGCGCTGTATGTGCTGGTCCACACCCCCTATCTGCGCGAGCGTCACGACTGGAACCGCATGTTGCCGGCCTATCGCCGCGTGGTGTTCGACAAGCTGAAGCGCACCGCCGGCATGCCCGATCTGGAAGACCGCATCCGGGTCGAGCATGTGCTGACGCCGCAGGACATCAACGACCGCTACAATGTGCTGAACGGCGCCATCTATGGCTTGGCGAGCCATGGCCGCTTCATGGGCGCCTTCAAGCCCGGCAACCGCTCCCGCGATGTGGAGGGGCTTTATCTGGCCGGCGGAGCCGCCCATCCCGGACCGGGCATGCCGATGGTGCTGATGTCGGGCTGGATCGCCGCCGACAGCCTCGATCAGGACATGCGCGACGGCGTCCACGGTGGTGCCGGGGCAGGCTCCGCGCGCGCCGTGGCCTGACGGAAGGCGGCGGGAGGATGACGGACGATCCGGTTGCGTTACGGTCCCGGCTGCTCTGCTGGTTCTTCGGCGGCGTCATGGCCCGGCGGCTGCGGCGCGGCTTCCATGCGGTGCGGCTGGCGCGGCCGGGCTGGCCCGCCCTGCCACCGGGCCGTCCGGTCATCGTCTATCTCAACCACCCATCCTGGTGGGATCCGGCTCTGCTGATCGTGATGGGCACCACCCGCTTCCGCGGCCGGCCGGGCTATGGGCCGATCGCTGCGCAGATGCTGCGCCGCTACCGCTTCATGCGCCGCATCGGTCTGTTCGGGCTGGAGCCCGGCCGCGCCGGGGCCGTCTCCTTCCTGCGCAACGCCGAACACATCCTGAGCGACCCGCGCGCCATGCTGTGGATCACGGCGGAGGGCGCCTTCACCGACCCGCGCCGCCGCCCGGTGACCTTGCGGCCGGGCATCGCCCATCTGGTCCGCCGCATGCCCACCGCCCTGGTGGTGCCGCTGGCGGTCGAATACCTGTTTTGGGACGAGCGCACGCCGGAGGCACTGATGCGGTTCGGCCAACCTTTCGAAGCCGCCGCCCTTGCCGGTCTGCCGGTGCAGGACATCGCGGCGGAGCTGGAAGGGCGGCTGGAGACGGTGATGGACCAGTTGGCGCTCGATGCGCAGAGCCGTGACCCGGCGCGTTTCCTGACGCTGATCGAGGGAACGGTCGGGGTCGGCGGCATTTACGACCTGTGGCGCCGGCTGCGCGCCCTGGCCGGCGGACAGAGCTTCTCTCCGGCCCACGGCAGCCGGGAGGAGGACGCCCGGCACGGGAGCAGCCGGCAGGATCCGGCCCGGCGAAAGATGCCGCAGGAGATCGAGGGGCCATGAGCGTCGTCGTCCTGATCGCCGCGCTGTCGCTGATCCTGGCCCTGCTGCCGCTCGGGCAGGGGATCGTCAATCTGTTCCTCTACCGCCGCCCGACCGCCGAACCGCCGCCGGGCACCGCCGTCAGCATCCTGATCCCCGCCCGCAACGAGGAAGCCGGCATCGCCGCCGCCGTCGATGCCGCGCTGCTCAGCCGTGGTGTCGATGTCGAGGTGGTTGTGCTGGATGACCACTCCACCGACCGCACGGCGGAGATCGTCCAAGCCATCGCCGCCCGCGACCCGCGCGTCCGTCTGGAGAGCGCGCGGCCGCTGCCGCCGGGCTGGTCGGGCAAGCAGCATGCCTGTCAGATGCTCGCCGGTCTGGCACGATATCCGGTTCTGCTGTTCCAGGACGCCGATGTGCGGCTGTCGCCAACGGCGGCCCGCCGGGTCGGCGGCGCCCTGCTGGCGGGTGAGTGCGGTCTGGTCAGCGGCTTCCCGCGCGAGGAGACCGGGACGCTGGCGGAAGCCCTGGTGATCCCGCTGATCCATTTCCTGTTGCTGGGCTTTCTGCCGATGGCGGCGATGCGGCGCTCGACCGACCCGCGCTTCGGCGCCGCTTGCGGCCAGCTGATCGCGGTCCGGCGGGATGCTTATCTGAAGGCTGGTGGCCATGCGGCCATCGCAACGTCGCTGCATGACGGGGTGACGCTGCCGCGCGCCTTCCGCCGGGCCGGGCAGGGCACCGACCTGTTCGACGCCGCCGGCTTTGCCCGCTGCCGGATGTATCGCGGCTGGCGCGAAGTGTGGTCCGGCTTCTCCAAGAACGCGACGGAAGGGATGGCGACCCCGGCCGCCCTGCCGGTCTGGACCCTGCTGCTGTTCGGCGGCCATGTGCTGCCCTGGATTCTGCTCGGCTGGGCGGCGCTCCATCCGCTGCCCATTTCGGTGGTCGTGCTGGCGGGGCTGGCTGCGCTCTCCGGTCTGCTCTTCCGCCTCCTGCTGGCCGTCCGCTTCCGCCAGAGCGTCGTCGGCGCGCTGCTGCACCCGGTCGGTGTGCTGATCATGCTGGCGATCCAATGGTCGGCGCTGCTGCGCGCGCGCCATGGCAAGCCGTCGGAATGGCGCGGCAGAGCCTATCCGGCCGCACCGGAGCCGGGGCCTGAGCCGGGACAAGGTGCTCCATGACGCCCTGGCTGCGCCGCCATGGCCACCGCATCTTCCACCCATTGGCCGGGGCCGATGCCGCCACGCTGGCCATGGTGCTGCGCGACGGCGGCGGTGTCGGGCCGCTGCACCTGCATCGCGTCGCGACCGCGCTGGGCGCCGCCGCGATCCGCGCACCGCTCGACCTGATGGAGCGGCGGCGAGTGGCGGGGCTGGTCGGGCAGGGCAGGGCCGCCGGGCCACCGCCGCTGTTCATCCTCGGCCATTGGCGCAGCGGCACCACCCATCTGCTGAACCTGCTGGCGCAGGATGAGCGGTTCGCCGCCCCCGACCCGCTGGCGGTCGGCCTGCCCTGGGGCTTCCTCGGCCTGAATTCCTTCTGGCGCGCGCGGCTGGAGGAGTGGCTGCCGCCCGACCGCATCATCGACGCCATGCCGGTCGATCCGACCTCTCCGCAGGAGGACGAACTGGCCTTGGCCCTGATGCAGCCGCTGTCCTACTATCACGGCATCTTCTTCCCCAGGCACCTGCACCGTACCTTCCGCCAGGGCGTGCTGTTCGAGGGGTGCCGGCCAAAGGCCATCGCGCTGTGGCGCCGGCGGATGGACCATTACCTGAGCAAGATGCAGATCCAGTGCGGCGGACGGCGGCTGCTGATCAAGAATCCGGCGCACACGCCGAAGCTGGCGGAACTGCTGGCGCTGCGGCCCGATGCCGTTTTCGTCCACATCCACCGCGACCCCTACGAGGTGTTCAGTTCGACCCGGCGCATGCTGTTGACCCTGCTGCGGGAATTCTCGCTGCAATCCTACGATCCGCGGGCGGTGGACGATCTGGTGCTGGATCTCTATCCGGCGATGATGGCCCGGTTCGACCGCGACCGGGCGCTGCTGCCGACCGGCCGGCTGTTGGAGATCCGTTACGACCGCTTCGTCGCCGATCCGTTGGAGACGCTGGCCGGGATCTATGACGGGCTCGATCTTGGTCCCTTCGCGCCGGTTCGACCGAAAATGGAAGGCTATCTGGCAAGCGTGCGCGATTATCGCGGGGCCCGGCACGATCTCGAGGATACGGCCCGCCGCGCGGTGCGCCGCCGGTGGGCCTTCGCCTTCGAGCGCTGGGGCTACTGAGGCGTCAGGCTTCGCCACGCTCCTCGCGCTTGGCCTGCTGCCACATGGCCTCCATCTCGTCCAGCGTGGCATCCTGCGGCTTGCGCCCCTCGGCGGACAGCAGCGCCTCAATCCGGTGGAAGCGGCGTTCGAACTTGGCGTTGGTGCCGCGGAGAGCCGTTTCCGGCTCCACCTTCATCCGGCGGGCGAGGTTGACCAACGCGAACAGCAGGTCGCCCAGCTCGTCCGCCACCCGCTCCTGCCCTGAGCCGGCATCCATCTCGGCCCGCAGTTCCCGTACCTCCTCCTCGATCTTGTCGAGGATGTCGCGGGCGTCGGTCCAATCGAAGCCGACACGCGCGGCACGGTTCTGCAGCTTCAGCGCACGGGTCAACGCCGGCAGCCCGGCGATGACGCCCTCCAGCGCCGACGGCGCCCGGCCCTCCTCGGCGGCCTTGGCCGCCCGCTCGGCCGCCTTGTGGTCCTCCCAGCGCGAGGTCTGCTGGTCCGACGACTTCACCTCCTCCGGCCCGAAGACGTGGGGATGGCGGCGGATCATCTTGTCGGTGATGACGCCGGCGACCTCGTCGAAATCGAACAGTCCCTCTTCGCGCGCCATCTGGCTGTAATAGACGACCTGGAACAGCAGATCGCCCAGCTCCTCGCGCAGGGCGGCCTTGTCGTCCTTCTCGATGGCGTCGGCGACCTCATAGGCTTCTTCGATCGTGTGCGGCGCGATGGTGCGATAGGTCTGCTCCAGATCCCACGGGCATCCGCCGTCAGGATTCCGCAGCCGCGCCATCACGTCGAGCAGCCGGTCGATGTTGCGGGTCATGTCTTGCGGTCTCCGATTGCGGGGAGGTGAAAGTCCGCGACGATAACCGAGCGGAGCGGACGGTGGAAGCGGCGAGGGCGGACGCCGTCTTAGACTGGGTAACCTAGGCGGAGCCAGCGCCAACTGCATCGGCCGACGCCATCGGACGCCCATGCAGGCCGACCTGCCCGCGCCCATTGCGCTTGGCGGCATACAATGCCTGGTCGGCATAGCGCAGGACCGTGTCGAAATCCGTGTCGTCCACCGGCCACAGCGCCATCCCGATGCTGCACCCGATGCCGATTTCCGCTTGCTCCAGCCTCATCGGAGCCGACAGCGAGGCGATGATGCGGGCCGCGACCTCCTGCGGCGTCAGCCAGTCGGCCTGCGGAAGCGCTAGACAGACCAGAAACTCGTCGCCACCGAGCCGGATGACCTCGTCGCCCTCACGCACGCAGTTGAGCAGCCGTTGCCCGACCTCCGCCAGCACGGCATCGCCGACATGGTGCCCGTGGCGGTCGTTCACCGGCTTGAAGCCATCCAGGTCGATGCAGAGCGCCGCCACCGTCGGGCGCCTGCCGGGCGGCAGGTCGGCCAGTTCCCGAACCCTGGCTTCGAGATAGCGGCGATTTCCCAGGGCGGTGAGCTGGTCCTTGTAGGCGAAGCCGTGCAGGGTGGCGCCCATGTCGTGGATCGCCTGCGCGGCGTTGCCCATCTCCCGCGTCCGGAATCCGGCTGCGGCACTCTTCGCGACGGAATCGATCCGCCCCGCCGACAGGTCGGTGGCGGAGCGCTGGAGATCACGCAGCCCGCGCAGGACAAGGACGTCGAGCAGGAACCAGACGCCGGCAACGATCGTCGCGACGACGCCGGCCAGGATCGCGATTCCCCACATGATCTTGCCGTTCACTCCGTCGAGGACGAGATTGCGCGGCACCCCGACAGCGATCCGCCCGCCGGTGTCCTCCAGCTTCGCAAAGCCGATGATCCGTGGCTGATCTGCGAAGCCGGGACCCTCGACGATCCCGCGGTCGGCCTGGAACATCGCACGGGTGACCGGATGGTCGGCCACATGCTTGCCAACGAGGGCGCTCGGCCCCGGTTCACGCGCCAGAATGGTTCCCTGGGCGTCGAACAGGGTCACCGTGGTGCCGGGAGCCTCCGCCGCCTCCCTCGTCAGGTCGCCGAGCCATTTCAGATCCAGTCCCGACAGCAGAACCGCTTTGACCGTTCCATCCTCATCGAGCAAGGGCAGGGCGGCGGCCAGAAGGGGCTTGCCGGATGCGCGTCCGATGCGGAAATTGCTGGTGCTGAATGACTTTGTGGCCAGCGCCAGCATGAAGTAATCCTGATCCGCCACTGTCGTCACCGGGCTGCTGCCAAGTCCCGTCCGGCAGAGGATCCGGCCATCGGGCGCGGCCACCCCGAACCCTGTACTCCAGGGCTGGAACGACATGGCCCTGCGCAGGACCGGGCCGCAATCCTCGGACCGGTCCCCCCGGACCTCGGGGATCAAAGCCAGCGTCTGCAAGGTCTCGCGAACCCGCGCGAGGGCTTCGGCCTGCTGGGATGCCCCTTGTTCGGCAAGCGTCAGAACACGCTGACGGGCATGTTCAATGTCGGCGTTCCATTTCTGCAGGTAGAGCGACAGAACAAGACCAACCAAAGGCAGGAATGCAATGACAATAAAAATTTCGAGCCGGACACGCAGACCCATACCGCCCCAGATATTCATTATGGATTTTCTTATAGACCCAATGAACATGTCATTTCCAGACCGGCAGGAGTATTTCGATGGCCGAGGTTTAGAACACCACAGATAAGCGGTTGAGCAAAAAGGCTGGAGTTAAAGTTGCGCCGAAGCGTCTACAGTCCGAAGGGACGCACCGGAACCCTCCATAGAGCCGGATGGGGAGACCGTATGCCTTCGGGTTTTCGGAAATGCCAGTTCTTCTTGTTAAATCTGCTTATGTCTGATGCAACCCGGCCATGCTGTCGAAATTCCGGCCGATCATTGACATCCGTTCGTTGCAATAGACGGAAATTTTAACTTTGCACGCTAATAAAGCACATAATGAGCATTATGGAAATTACATCGATTGGCCGGGCAATCTGCTGCGTGCTGCCCCCGGCGGTTGTCCGGTCACCCGTTTGAAGGCGCGGCTGAAAGCGGCCTGAGAGCCGTAGCCCAAGCGGTAGGCCGCAGTCTCTATCGGCATGTTCTCGCGCCCGATCCACTGCGCGGCGAGCCGCATCCGCAGTTCGGTGACATACTGGAGCGGCGTCATGCCGGTAACCGCCAGAAAGCGTTCGGCGAAGACGGACCGCGAACTGCCCATTTCGGCGGCCAGCTGGGCGACCGTCCAATCGCGGCCGGGATCGCGGTGAAGCGCGGCGATGACACGCCCCAGCCTGGGATCGCGCAGAGCCTCCACCCAGCCGCGGGCGTCGCCACAGCCGCACTCCACCCAGCCGCGCACGATGAAGGCCGACACGACGTCCGCCAGCCGCGCCAGGATTCCGGCGAAGCCGGCGCGTTCGGTCCGTGCCTCTCTTTCCATCGCCTCCAGCATCGGAAGGATTTCCGGATAGCGGTCGAGCAGGGTGCCGACCAGCATCACCTCCGGCATGAGGCCGATCAGCGGGTGCATGGCGCCAAGGTCGAATTCCATGCAGCCGCTGAAAATCACTGTGTCCTTGCTGCGGCAGGTGTCGGCCGGGCAGGACTTGATGCTGCCGACCGTTTCACACAGCGCCGCTTCGTCGAAGCCGCCCAGATCCAGCCCCTGCCCGTCGGCATCCGACACCAGATCGTGGGCACCGCCCCGCGGCAGCAGAACCGCGTCGCCGGCCTGCAGTTCATGCAACATCCCCGCCCTGCCGCGCAGGATGGCGGTTCCGCAGGCCACGAAATGGAACTGCGCCCTGCCCTCGTCCCGGCCGAAGCGGATGCCGAACGGCGGAGCGAACTGCAACCGGCGGTACCTGACGCCGTAAAGCCGCATGCCGAGCAACAGTTCGCTGACGGCATCACGCGGCGAAGGCGCGGAGGGTTGTCTGGCGGTGGATAGGGGCATATCCAGACTTTCGATCAAAAACTACGGACGGTATGGCATGGATCGTCCGGCCCTTCAAGCATAGCCTGCAACGCAGCAAAAACACCTTCGAACGAGGGGAATGAGACATGAGTGATGTGACGAAGCCGGCCTGGGGCGCGGTTTTCGCGATGTCCATGGGTGTGTTCGGGCTGGTGGGAGCGGAGTTCCTGCCCGCCAGCCTGTTGACGCCGATGGCGGCCGATCTCGGCGTTTCGGAAGGGCTGGCGGGACAGGCGGTGACGGCCACGGCAGCCGTTGCGCTGGTGACCAGCCTGCTGATCGCTACAGCAACCCGCAGGGTCGACCGGCGGACCGTGCTGCTGGCATTTTCCGTGCTGCTGATCGCCTCCAATCTCGCAGTCGCCTTCGCGCCGAATCTGCCGGTCCTCCTGATCGGGCGCGTGCTGCTGGGCATCGCGATCGGCGGTTTCTGGACCATGGCCGCGGCGACGGCGATGCGGCTCGTTCCGCCCGAACTGGTGCCCCGCGCCCTGTCGATCATCTTCAGCGGCGTGTCGGCGGCAACGGTGTTCGCGGCTCCGCTCGGCAGCTATGTCGGCGGGTTGATCGGCTGGCGGCCCGTCTTCCTGCTTGGCGCCGTCCTCGGGCTCCTTGCCCTTGCGGCACAGGCGGCGACGCTTCCGCGCATGGCGCCGAGCGGGGATGCACGGTTGCGCACCCTGCTCGACGTGCTGACGCGGCCGGGCATCGGCATCGGCATGCTGGCCGTCGTGCTGGTCTTCACCGGGCATTTCGCCTTCTTCACCTACATCAGGCCGTTCCTCGAAACGGTGACCAGCGTCGGGCTCGACGGCGTTTCCGGCATTCTCCTGGGTTTCGGACTCGCCAACTTCGTCGGAACCGCGCTGGGCGGGATGCTTCTGGAGCGCAACATGCGCCTGACGCTGGTCGCCATGCCGCTGCTGATGGCGCTGCTCGGGCTGGGGCTGGCAAGCATGGGCGGCACGCCGGCCATCGACACGGTGCTGGTGACGCTGTGGGGGCTTGCCTTCGGGGCGGTTCCGGTGGCGTGGTCGACCTGGATCACCCGGGCCGTGCCCGACGAGGCGGAGAGCGCCGGCGGCCTGATCGTCGCCGCGGTGCAACTCGCCATCGCCACGGGAGCCGCGGCGGGGGGAGCCATCTTCGGTGTCAGCGGCGTGACCGGGGTCTTCACCATGGCCGGAGCGGTGCTGCTGATCGCCGTCCTGACCATCCTGCTCGGCGTCCGCACCCGGACGGTCGAGGCCGCCTGAACATTACATCCTCAACCGATCCGCCCGGAGGGGAGTTATCTCCCGGCCCCGCCGGTCGCCACGCAGGCGACCGGCGGGGCCGTCGTATTTTTGCACTGCGGCAATCCAGCCATGCGGCGAACGGGGCCTCGGGACCACATCTGCCTCTTGCCGAATTTAGATAGCAAACCTATTAAATAGGAATGCTACAAGATAAGGCTCTGCGCCTTCCCCCGAATTTTGGCCTGCACCTGTTCCGCGCCTCCCATCTGTGGCGGCGGGCAGCGAACAAGGTGCTGGCGGACAGCGGCTTTTCCGCATCGGCCATCACGCCGCTGATGCTTCTGGCCGAACTCGGCGACGGGCTGCGCCAGCGCGAACTGGCGGAGGAGATGGGTGTCGAAGGCCCGTCTCTCGTGCGTGTTCTCGATGGGCTGGAAAGCGCGGGATTGCTGGAGCGGCGCGAGGATCCCTGCGACCGCCGGGCGAAGACCCTGCACATGAGCGATGCCGGCCGGCACCTGCTGGTGCAGGTGAACGAGGCATTGAACGACGTCCGCCAGCGCCTGATGGCGGAGGCGGCGGAGGCCGATGTCGAGGCCTGCTATCGCGTGCTTTCGATCATCGAAGCCAACGCCAAGCGTGAACAGACCTGATCGTGCCGTGTTCTCCGGGGATGCGCGCCATGGCCGGTTCCGGCCGCGGCGACCTCCGGTCGCATCGGTGCGGTGATTGAGGAACCAAGACTGTGACACTCTTTCCTTCCTTCCGGACGGTGGTCCGGATCGCCGTGACCCTGTTGGTGACCGTGGCGGCGGCCGGCGGCGGGCTGTGGCTGTGGGATTATTACATGAACGAGCCCTGGACCCGTGACGGCCGCGTCCGTGCCGACATCGTCCAGGTGTCCTCCGACGTCGCCGGTCTGGTGACCGACGTGCGCGTGACCGACAACCAGCTGGTCCACAAGGGCGATTTGCTGTTCGTCGTCGATCCCGGCCGCTACAAGCTGGCGGTGGAACAGGCCCAGGCCAACCTCGACAGCGCCAAGGCGGAACTGGCCTACCGCACCGCCGAAGCCCGCCGGTACGAGCAGTTGGGCACCAACGTCGTCTCCACCGCCCAGAAGCAGGAGGTGGCGTCGGCAATGTCGAAGGCCGCCGCCGCCGCCAAGCAGACCGAGGCGGCGCTGGATCTCGCCCGCTTCAACCTGGAGCGGACGGAGGTCAAGGCGACGGTCGACGGCTATGTCACCAACCTCCAGATGAAGACCGGCAACTATGTCGCCGCCGGTCAGGCGGTGGTGGCGCTGATCGACAGCCAGTCCTTCTATGTCATGGGCTATTTCGAGGAAACCAAGCTGCCGCGCATCCATGTCGGCGCTCCGGTCTCGGTCCGCATCATGGGGGCCGCTGCCGATCTGCGCGGCCGGGTCGACAGCATCACCCGCGCCATCGTCGACCGCGACCGGGCGGAGGGCACCGGGCTGGTCGCCAACGTCAACCCGACCTTTAACTGGGTCCGACTGGCCCAGCGCATCCCCGTGCGCATCGCGCTGGACGAGGTGCCGGACGGCCTGCAACTGGTCGCCGGCCGCACCGCGACCGTGTCGGTGATCGGGTCTCCCGACGGCACGCCGAAGGTCGCCCAACTGCCGGCCGGGCAGTGAGCGCACGGCCATGCCAAAAGCATCCTCCTGGGCCCCGTCCCTGAACGAGCTGGTCTTCTCGCTGAAGTCCTTCGCCGCCTCCATGCTGGCGCTCTACATCGCCTTCGGCATGGGGTTGCCGCGGCCCTTCTGGGCGATGCTGACCGCCTATGTGGTGTCGAGCCCGCTGTCGGGAACCGTGCGGTCGAAGGCGGTGTACCGCGTCGCCGGCACGGTCGTCGGCTGCATCGCCGCCATCGTCCTGACGGTCGAACTGGTCAATGCGCCGGAACTGCTGTCGCTGGCGGTCGGGCTGTGGGTCGGCGGCTGCCTGTTCATCTCGCTGCTGGACCGCACGCCGCGCAGCTATGCCTTCATGCTGGCCGGCTACACCGCCGGCCTGATCGTCTTCCCCGGCGTCGCCAATCCGGAGGCCATCTTCGACACCGGGCTGGCCAGGGTCGAGGAGATCATCCTCGGCATCGTCTGCGCCACCGTCATCCACAGCGTCATCCTGCCGCGCGGCATGGGGCCGGTCCTGCTCGGCAAGCTCGACGCCTCGCTGCGCGACGCGGAACGCTGGACGCTCGACGCGCTGGAGCAGGTCGCCACCGACGCGCGGCTGCGCGACCGCCACAAGATGGCGACCGATCTGACCGAACTGCGGGTGATGACCACCCACCTGCCCTACGACACCTCCGACCTGCGCTGGATGACCCGGCCGATGCGGGCCTTGCAGGACCGCATGGTCTATCTGCTGCCGGTGCTGACCGCCGTGCATGACCGGCTGGGCGCGTTGCGCCGCCCGGACGGCGCGATGCCGACGGATCTGGCGCCGGTGGTGGCCGCGGTCCGCGATTGGATCGGCGCCGGTGCCGCCGCCGACCCGGCGGACGCCGCCCGGCTGATCGACCGGCTCGACCGGCTGGAAGCGGCGGACTCCTCGCAGGCGACGGACGGCTGGGAGGCCGCGACCCGTTTCAGCTTCATCCGCCGTCTGCGGTCGCTAGTGGAAATCCACCGCGACTGCCGGGACCTGCGGGCGCATCTGGCGACGGGCGACCAAGCTCTGCCCGACTATCTAGATCCGCTGGCCCGCAAGCGCTCGCGCGGCGTCTTCCATCTGGATTACGGGATGGCGGCATGGTCGGGGGCGGCGGCCCTGCTGGGTATCACCAGCGTCTGCGCCTTCTGGATCCTGACCGGCTGGTCGTCCGGATCGGCGGCGGCGATGATGGTGGCGGTCTTCACCTGCTTCTTCGCGTCCTTCGACGATCCGGTGCCGGGCATCCGTCTGTTCCTGGTCTATACGATGGCCTCGCTGCCGCTGTCCGCCTTCTACCTGCTGGTGGTCCTGCCGTCCTTCGACAGCTTCCCGATGCTGGTGCTCTGTCTGGCGCCGACGCTGGTGACGCTGGGCATCTTCGTTGCGCGCCCGGCGACGATGGGCAAGGCAATGGCGCTGATCTTCGGCGTCGGCGGTTCGCTCAGCCTGCTCGACACCGGCAACGGCGATTTCGCCTCCTTCCTGAACAGCAGCATCGGACAGATCGTCGGTATCGTCGGCGCCATGCTGGTCACCCGCATGTGCCGGTCGGTCGGCGCGGCGTGGAGCGCCCGGCGCCTGCTGCACATCGGCTGGCGCGAGATCGCCGATATGGCGCGGACACGCTGGGTGCCGGCCAATGACGGCTTCGAAAGCCGCATGCTGGACCGTGTCGGCCTGCTGTCCGCCCGGCTGGCCCAGGCCGGCGGGTCGGTGGATGTGGACGCCATCGATGCGGTGCGCGACCTGCGGGTCGGGCTGAACATCGTCGAGCTTCAGCGGGCGCGCCCGGTGCTGGGCCGTGCAGGCGGAGCGGCGCTGGACCGGCTTTTGCGTGGCATCGCCGTCCATTTCCGCGCCCTGTCGGCCAAACGGCCCGACCCGGCGCCGGCCGATCTGCTGGGCAGCATGGACGAGCTTCTGTCCGCCATCGGCACCGCCCCGCCCTGCCCCGAGCGCGACCGCGCCGTGGTGGCGCTCGCCTCGCTGCGGCGCAGCCTGTTCCCGGGTGCGGCCCTGCAACCGCCGCCCCTGGCCAATGAGGAGATCCCCCAGACGATGCATCAGGAAAGGGCACGCGCATGATCGGCGAAATCGATGTCTACGGCCTGTTCCTGCCGCCGCTGCTGATCATGGCCGTGGTCGCCTGGGCGGTGTCGGCGCTGCTGCGGCGGGGGCTGCGGGCCGTCGGCGCCTATGGCTGGGTGTGGCACGCGCCGCTGTTCGACTTCGCGCTCTATGTGCTGGTGCTGAGCGGGCTCGCCGGCCTGTGGTCGGTCTGGTCGGCCTGACCCGTTCCGGCTGAAATCGTCCACACCGCGGGCCATCCGGCATGCTAGTCTGGCCGCCATGACCGCCCCCCTGTCGCAGCCCTTCTCCATCCCCGGCATCCCGTCCGATGCCGACGCCGAGAGCGCCTGGATCGACGTGATCCGGAAGATGGACGAGACCTACGCCAATCTGGTGACGCAACAGGTGGAGCTGGAGCGCAAGAACGCGGAGTTGGAGGAGGCGCAGACCTTCATCGCCAGCGTTCTCGGCTCGATGACCGATGTCCTGATCGCCTGCGACCGCGATGGCCGGATCGAGCAGACCAACCCGGCGGCCGAACGGGCGCTCGGTTGCGCCGGGCGCGATTTGACGGGGCGGCCGTTGCGCGATTTCCTCGACCCGGCTTTCCATCCCGCCTTCGCCCGGCTGTGCAGTGCCGCCCTCCAGCGCGAGGAGGTCAGCGATGTAGAGTTGTCGCTGCGTGGCCCCACCGGCCCCTTCCCGGTCGCGGTCAACAGCACGGTGCGCTACGACCAGCGCGGCCATGCCATCGGGATGGTTCTGGTCGGTCGGCCCATCGGGGAATTGCGCCGCGCCTACCGCGACCTTGCCGCCGCCCATGAAGGGCTGAAGCAGACCCAGCAGCAGCTCGTCCATTCGGAAAAGATGGCCTCGCTCGGCCGGCTGGTGGCAGGGGTGGCGCATGAGCTGAACAACCCAATCTCCTTCGTCTACGGCAACGCCCATGCCATGCGGCGCTATGTCGACCGGATGACCGCCTATCTCGACCGCGTGCATGACGGCGCTGCGGCGGCAGAACTGGCGGGTTTGCGCAAGGACCTGCGCATCGACCGCGCCCGTGCCGACGCCGCGGCGACGCTGGACGGCATGCTGGAGGGGACGGAGCGGGTGCGCGACATCGTGGCGGAGCTTCGCCGCTTCTCGTCGGAACAGAAACACGCCTCGGAACGCTTTGATCTGACGGGACTTTTGCGCTCCGCGGTCACCTGGGTCGCCAAGGCGCAGATGCCCGACCTGACCGTCGTCTTCGACCTGCCCGACACGTTGGACATCGCCGGCCATCCCGGCCATCTGCATCAGGTCGCGATGAATCTGGTCCAGAACGCCATCGACGCCATGGCCGGTGCTGCGGTCAAGCGGCTGGAGCTGCATGGGCGGGAAGAGGCTGGGACGGTCATCGTCACCATCCGCGACACCGGCCACGGCATTCCCGAGGCGATCCTGGCCCGCATCTTCGATCCCTTCTTCACCACCAAGCCCGTCGGCAAGGGTACCGGTCTCGGCCTGTCGATCAGCTACCAGCTGGTGCACGATCATGGCGGCGCGCTGTCCGCCGCCAATCATCCGGACGGCGGGGCGCAGTTCACCCTGACCCTGCCGGCCGCCGGTCAGCGCGAGGGAGCCGGACGATGAGAGAACGCCCGCTGTCGGTGCTATGGCTCCAATCGGGCGGCTGCGGCGGCTGCACCATGTCGCTGCTCTGCGCCGAATCCCCGGATTTGCTGATGCTGCTGGAGACCGCCGGCATCCGCCTGCTCTGGCACCCCAGCCTGTCGGAAGAGACTGGGGCAGAGGCGGTCGAGCTGTTCGAACGCATCCTGTCGGGAGCGGAGCCGCTGGATGTGCTGTGCGTCGAGGGATCGCTGTTGCGCGGACCGAACGGCAGCGGGCGCTTCCATGTTCTGGCCGGGACCGGCCGGCCGACCATCGATTGGGCGCGCGATCTGGCGGCGGTCGCCGGCACCGTGGTCGCCGTCGGCACCTGCGCGGCCTTCGGCGGCATCACAGCGGGCGGCGAGAACATCGCCGATGCCTGCGGCCTTCAGTATGAGGGCACGCAGCGCGGCGGCGCCTTGGGTGCGGAATTCCACGCACATGGCGGCCTGCCGGTGGTCAATGTCGCGGGGTGCCCGACCCATCCGAACTGGGTGACCGAAACGCTGATGCTGCTGGCCGAAAACGCGCTCGCCGCCTCCGACCTCGACCTTTACCAGCGCCCGCGCTTCTATGCCGACCATTTGGTCCACCATGGCTGTCCGCGCAACGAGTATTACGAATACAAGGCCAGTGCGGAGAAGCCATCCGATCTCGGCTGCCTGATGGAGCATATGGGCTGCCTCGGCACCCAGGCGCATGCCGACTGCAACACCCGCCTGTGGAATGGCGAAGGCTCCTGCACCCGTGGCGGCTATGCCTGCATCAACTGCACGGCACCGGGATTCGAGGAGCCCGGACATCCGTTCCAGCAGACGCCGAAATTCGCCGGCATCCCCATTGGCCTGCCCACCGACATGCCGAAGGCGTGGTTCGTCGCGCTGGCCTCCCTCGCCAAGGCGGCGACGCCGGAACGGGTGCGCCGCAACGCCGCCGCCGACCGCATCGTCGTCGCCCCTACCGTCCGACCCATCCGGAAAGGCTGATCCGGTGAGCGAAGCCCCAAACCGCCGCCTGATCGTCGGCCCGTTCAACCGCGTGGAAGGCGATCTTGAAGTCCGGCTTGAGATAACCGGTACAAGTGTTTCTGCCGCCTACGTAAATTCGCCACTCTTCCGCGGCTTCGAGCGCATTCTGGAGGGACGCGACCCGATGGATGCGCTGGTGGTGGCCCCGCGGATCTGCGGCATCTGCTCCGTCTCGCAGAGCCATGCGGCGGCGCTGGCGCTTGCCGGCGTCATGGGGCTGGAGGTGCCACGCAACGGGCTTCTGGCGACCAACCTGATGACGGCGACCGAGAATGTCGCCGACCATCTGACCCATTTCCACCTGTTCTTCATGCCCGACTTCGCCCGCCCCGCCTACCGGGGCCGACCGTGGTTCGAGAGGGCGGAGGCGCGGTTCAAGGCCGCCGAGGGCATTGCGGTGCGCAGTGCCACTGCGGCACGGGCGGAGCTGTTCCATGTGCTGGGCATTCTGGGCGGCAAGTGGCCGCATACCCTGACGCTTCAGCCCGGCGGCGTCACCCGTGCGGTCGATGCGCGCGACCGGGTGCGGCTGCTCGCCACCGTCCGCAGCTTCCGCCGCTTCCTGGAGGACAGCCTGTTCGGTGCACCGCTCGACCGGGTGCTGGCCCTCGCGGGAACGGAGGATCTGGAGCGCTGGCGCATCTCCGGTCCGGCCGGAGATTTCCGCCTGTTCCTGAAGATCGCCGACGATCTGGAGCTTGCCGGCCTCGGCCGCTCCTATGGCCGGTTCTTCAGCCACGGCGCCTATGCCAACCCGGAGGGCGGACATCTCTACCGCCGCGGCACCTTTGCCGATGGGCAGGACGGCCCCTTCGATCCGGATCGGGTGGCGGAGCATCACCGGTTCAGCCGCATGGCCGGACAGGACCGCCCGCATCCACCCTTCTCCGGTTCGACCGTTCCGGATGGCATGGACGAGACCGGTTACAGCTGGTGCAAGGCGCCGCGTCTGGATGGCCTGCCCTATGAGACCGGTGCCATTGCCCGGCAACTGGTGGACGGCCATCCGCTGATCCGGGCGCTGGCGGCACAGGATGGCGGTTCGGTGCGCAGCCGCGTGATCGCCCGTTTGCTTGAACTGGCCCGCACAACCGACGCGATGGAAGGCTGGCTGCGTGCCATCGATCCGTCCGCCCCATGGTGCGCGGCTTCGGAAATGCCGGACAGCGCGCAGGCGGTTGGGCTGACGGAGGCCGCGCGCGGAGCATTGGGGCATTGGCTGCGGGTTGAACGCGGAAAGATCGCCGGTTACCAGATCATCGCTCCGACAACTTGGAACTTTTCACCGCGCGACTTGGACGGAGTGCCCGGCCCCTTAGAACAGGCCCTTGTCGGAGCGCCAGTAATGGAAGAAGAGCGCACACCGATTTCTGTACAACACATCGTAAGATCTTTCGATCCCTGCATGGTTTGTACTGTACATTGATTATTTTCATAAATTGAATATCAGAGATTTTTAGAAATCAACGTTGTTGATTTATTTACGAAATGATGAAGGCCGCGTAAGACATTACACTGACAAACATCAACAGAGAGACCATCGGGGCCATTTTCAATCTCCATCGGACTGGGTGGTTCATTCCTTTCCAAAGGATCTACGCCTCGTCCGCATCGGAATAAATGGCCCGTTCCCGGATTCACCGTTCGGAGTTTTCGAACAATGGATGGCGCTTGCCGCCGCCCTGTTGACGGCGGCCGACGCTCGGTTGTCCGTTGCGCTTCCCGTTCGCCGAAGCCCGCGAAATCATGAAAAAGAAAGAATCCTGCGCTCCAAAGTCGGCGTCCCCGGAGGATACAGGTTTTCACCTATGCCGACCGCCTCAGATTTTTAGAGAATTTCTTTCAACATATGTTGGAATGCTAAATCAGATGACGGATAAAACTGACTTCGATCAGAAATAAAACCGCCTCTATACGTTATCGTTATTGTAAATCCATAATACTGAAGAGTTGTATTTAAAAATTAGCATCGATCAAAGGCCCCGTTCCCGTGTTTTGAAAAAAGGGGATGCTGCCATGACTGACCAGACATTCGCCGATCCGGCCTCATCGGTTGAAAAGGCACCCGCTATCCCGGAACAGACGAAGGCGCGCCTGCGGCACATTCTGGCTGGAGGGCCGCGTCACTCGGCCGGTGCGATTCAACTGATCGGACTGGGCACCCTGCGCGACCGGTTGGGCAAACGCTGGGACATCGTCAAGGAGCGCATCTACGAGCAGACCGAACGGCTGTTCGACAGGCATCTGCCTCCCTCCGATGTCTGGCTGCGGGCCGACGACGCGAATTATCTGGTGGTTTTCGCGACGCTCGACCGGCAGGCCGCCGAACTGATCTGCGGCAGGATCGTGTCGGAATTGCATCGGATGATGCTGGGAAACAGCGACACGAGCCAGATAACCGTGCGCAGCATCGTGACCGAACTCGACGGCAACATCGCCGTCGAAGCGATGCAGCTCGATCAGTTGATTGCGAGGGCCGCCCAGCAGGGCGCCGCTTCTTTGCAAAGCGATGCGGCCGATGCCGGCGATGCCCAGACGGGTCGGGCGGCCGATGCGCACGGGGGCGGCAGTTTCCACCCGACCATCTGTTATCGCCCGGTATTCGATACATCCCACAAGGTGCTGTCCACCTATGTGTGCCACGCCGATGAGGAAACGAAACGTATCCTGAATGCCCTGTCGACCGATGATGCGCAAAGCGAGGATTACAGATTCAGAATCGATATGGAACTCCTGAGCCAGTCGATAGAAATCTATGAGGAGCTGTACAAAAACAGCTTCCGCTATATCCAAAATCTTACGGTGAGCTTATCGACCCTCTCGATTGGCCGGCATCGGCGGGAATACCTCGCTCGCTGCCATTCGATCCCGTCGTATCTCATACCCTTCATCGTGTTCGTCATAGAGGGGGTTCCCACCGGCGTCCCCTACAGCCGAATCTCCGAAATCACGACGACCCTGAAACCATACTCGCGCGCCGTCCTTGTCCTGCTCGACGACGGAGCGCCAAATCTCGCGGCCTTCGCCCAGGCGGGCGTCCGCGGCATGGGGATAACGGTTCAGGCCGGCGAACCGGATGCACGGGCAACCAATCGCCTCCATAGCTTTGGAACCCATGTGCGGCGCCATGGCATGATCTTCTTCGTCGATGGCATCAGGTCGGCAGCCATGCTGCGCATCGCCGAGAACGCCGGGGCGTCCTATGTGGCGGGACCGCTGATCGGCCGGGACACCGACGTGCCCGGGCATATGAAACGCATGACCGAACGGGAACTGATCCAGAAATCCGCCAAAACCACCCGTCACCGCTGACCGGCAAGCTTCCAGCCATACTGGCAAGTTGGTTGCCAGTTTCCACGCATGCTGTAATGTTGATGTCCACAATCGCTGCTATATCGAGCGATGGTCGTCGAAATATGCAATCCAATCAATGGTCTGACCAAACCGGCGTTCCTGGCATGGAACTTGTACGAACGATGGTTCGGCGGCAGGACGCCGCATCATTGGACGGATGCCGGGGCGCAAATGAAGTTGGCTGGAAACGAGGGCGGTCGCGGAACGGTGCGAATCCTGGTGCTGGGCATCGGCAACATCCTGTGGGCCGACGAGGGATTCGGTGTCCGCACGGTGGAGCGTCTGGCTGCCGATTGGCGCTTCCCCGACACCGTCACCGTGATGGATGGCGGCACCCAGGGGCTGTATCTGCTGCCGCATCTGGAATGCGCGGACGCGCTGATCGTGGTCGACGCCATCGACTATGGGCTGCCGCCCGGCACCAGCCGCGTCTTCCATGGCGATGACGTGCCCACGTTCCTTGGCGCCAAGAAGATGAGCCTGCATCAGACCGGCTTTCAGGAGGTGCTGGCGAGCGCCATGCTGCTGGGCCGCTGCCCGCAAAATCTGATCCTGGTCGGCGTTCAGCCGGAATGCCTGGAGGATTACGGCGGCGGCCTGACCGACACCATCGCCGCCCAGGTCGCCCCGACCATCGAGATCATCCTCACGCTTCTGCGCGATGAGTTCGGCGTGGAGGGCACGCGCCGCAATGCCGCCGCCGACCTCGCCGCCCCGGCCATCGCCCGCGATGCCTATGAAGGCGGACGCCCAAGTGCCGATGAGGCCTGCCGCGTCGGCGATCCCCGCATCCTGGCGGCGCTGTCCGCCGGCCAAGCCTGAGCCGGGAGCGCCCGGAGCATGTGCATCGGCATTCCCCTGCGCCTGACCGACGTCGACGGCGTGGTCGGCCGGGTCGAGGATGGGTCGGCCGTCGACCTGTCGCTGGTTCCGGAGGCCGCCGCCGGCGACTGGGTGCTCGGCTTCCTCGGTGCAGCGCGCCGTATGCTGGAGCCGGACGAAGCCGCCCAGATCCTCGATGCGCTGGCGGCGATGGCCGCGGCACTGGATGGGGAAACTCTCGACGGCGCCTTCGCCGACCTGACCGGCCGCGAGCCGACCCTTCCCCCCCACCTGGAGGCGGCCCGCGCGGCCGGCCTGACGGAGGCCTGACGCCATGACCGACCTCGCCCCCCCTCCCGCCAAGCCGCGCCTGCCCTTGCCGCCGCTGGTCGATCTGCTGACCGATGTGCACGGTTATCTGCGGCTCGACCATGCCGACGACCGGCCGTGGCTGGACGATCCGAAGAAAAGCTGGGTGGTCTTCCTGCCCGGCCACGGCAAGGGCAATGCGGAGACCGCCGACGTGGCCGTCATCCTGCCAGAACTGGTCCGCGCGCTGCGCCCACGCCTGTCTCCGGCCGTGGCGGGCGAGGCGGCGGAGCGCGCGATCCTGGCCCTGGCCGGTATGATGAGCCTGCCGTCGCTGGTCTTCCTGCGCGGCGACCGGCTGCTGGGCAGCATCCCGCGCGTGCGTGACTGGGACGATTATCTACAACGGATCGGCGAGATCCTGGAAGGCTCTTTGGAAGGCGGTGCGGCATGAGTTCCCTGTTCGGCATGACCCATCCGCCGGTCGGCTTCGGCCCCGGCAGCCAGCCCGACGCCAGCGAGGAAGGGCTGGAATATCTGCCGATGCCGTCCGGCATGCGCGTCTATGAACCGCATCTGCCGGAGGTCGCCGATCCCGCCTGCGCGGCGGCGGCCCGCGAGGTGCTCGTCCGCATCCATAGGGCGCTTGCCAACTGGTCGCCCGGCGAGGAAAACCGCATTCCGGTCGACGAACTCGACGCTCCTGTCCTGGCCCTGGTCGACGAGGCGCTGGGCGAGGGGGAGGTCGCGGTCAAGGTGGAGCGGGCCGGCGACCGGCTGGAGATTCAGGAGGCGTCGCTGGCCGGCGTTTGGCGCGTCCGTGGATTCGGCGATGGGCCGACGCGCGAAAGCCTGCTGGTCGGCAGCTTCCCAAGGGTGGCGCTGAACCGCGCCTTCACTACCACCGCCCCGGCTGCAACGGGTCCGGCACCCGCCGGCCTGATGAACGGCCAGCCGATCCTGACCGAACTGCTGGACCGCAGCGCCGCTTGGCGCCGCGGCGACGGCCCTCATGCAGTGAATTTCAGCCTACTGCCTCACACGTCGGAGGATCTGGCCTTCGTCGAACAGCGTCTGGGCGTCGGGGCCACCACCATCCTGTCGCGCGGGTACGGCAATTGCCGCGTCACCGCCACGGCGACGCCGAATGTCTGGTGGGTGCGCTATTACAATTCGGTCGACACGCTGATCCTCGATACGGTGGAGATCGTCGACGTGCCGGCGGTGGTCTGCGCCGCGGTGGAGGACATCGCCGACAGCGCCGAACGGCTGGCCGAGATCCTCGATGCGCTGGCAACCGACCTGGAGCGGGTGCGATGAGCGCCGCCGCTTCCCGCTTCGAGGGCTCCTATCTCGGCGACGCCAGCCGCATCGGCGCGGCGACGCGGATGGAATGCAAGATCTGCTGGCATGTCTATGACCCGGCGGAGGGCTGCGAACAGTGGCAGGTGCCGCCCGGCACAGCCTTCGCCGCCCTGCCCGACCATTGGCGCTGCCCGGTCTGCGACGGCGCCCGCGACCAGTTCATGGCGCTCGACGGCGAGCCGGCGGCCACGGAAACCGCCGCCTTGCAGGCCGCCGTTGCGCCGGTGACCGGTCCGGCCCTGCCAACCGAGGCCATCGCGCGGCTGGAGGCGGCCTTCCGCGAAATCCACACCGCACAGATGCGCGGCATGCCCATCGTCAACGACGCGCTTGCGGTGAAGGCCGTAGGGTTCCGCCGCCATGACGAGCGTTGGTTGGGCGCCCTGGTGACCCCCTGGTTCCTCAACCTCGTCCTGTTGCCGGGCGAGGGCGACGACTGGTCGGGTCTGGTGCCGGGGGCGAAGGAACTGATCGAGTTTCCGTCCGGCTGGTATGAGTTCGTCCATGCCAACCGCAAGGGCGTCGGCGCCTACAAGGCCTGTTCGCTCTTTTCGCCGATGTTCGAGTTCGCCTCGATGCTCCAGGCGACGGAAACGGCCTCGGCGGCTCTGGTCTCCCTCTTCGATCCCTCCATCCGCGAAGACGGTGCCCAGACCGCCGAGATCCGCCGCCGGCGCGAGGAGGACCTTGCGCCCCCGCCCGAATCCGCTCCGGTCCAGGCCGAGCCGGTGCGCCCGTCGCGCCGAGCGCTGCTGGGGATGGGGACCGGAGACGCTCCGGATGCATGAAATGGCGCTCTGCGAAAGCCTGCTCCAGGCGATGGAGGAGGCCGGGCGGACGAATGGATTCCGCCGCGTGACCAAGGTCCGTCTGGAGATCGGCCGCTTCGCCGGGGTGGAGGTGGAGGCGCTGCGCTTCGGCTTCGACGTGGTGACGCGGGGATCGCTGGCCGACGGGGCGGAGCTGGTGGTGCTGGAGGTGCCGGGCCGCGGCTGGTGTTTCGACTGCAACGACACGGTGGATCTGGACGACCGGCTGTCGTCCTGCCCACACTGCGGCGGCAGCCGGCTGCATCCCAACGGCGGCACCGAAATGACGATCAAGGATCTTGAGGTTGAGTGAGGCGAGGTCGAAAGAGGCAGGCCCGATGACAAAGGACAGCGCGCGATGACCGATCCCGCCCGCCCCGGCATCCTGGTTGTGGATGACGAGCCGCGCTCCGTCGAGGTCATCGCCCGCCTGCTGGACGAGGAGTTCGAGGTCTTCACCGCCCTGTCGGCGGCGGAGGGCCTGCGCCTGCTGGAAACCGAATGGATCCAGGTCGTCTTCTCGGACCAGCGGATGCCGGAGGTCAGCGGCGTGGACTTCCTGACCCAGGTCCGCGCGCGCTGGCCCGACGTGGTGCGCATCGTCATCACAGGCTACATCGACCCCGAGGACATCATCGGCGCCATCAACACCGCCGGCATCCATCAATTCATCACCAAGCCCTGGCATCCCGACCATCTGCTGCTGACCGCCCGCAACGCCGCGAGGCTCTACCAGCTTCAGCGCGAGCATGACCGTCTGACCAGCGAGCTGAAGCTGCTGCCGCCGCTGGCCGAGACGCGGGTGGCGACCAGACGCGAGCGGGTCCGGCAGTCCTACCGCTTCGACGGGCTGATCCGTGCAGAGGGTAGCCCGGTCGACGAGGTCTGCCGGCAGGCCGAACGGGTTTCGGGCTTCAACGTCCCGGTTCTGGTGCTGGGGGAGACGGGCACCGGCAAGGAACTGCTGGCCCGCGCCATCCATTACGGCAGCCCGCGCTCCGACCAGCCATTTTACTGCGAAAATTGCGGCGCCATCCCGGACGAGCTGCTGGAAAGCGAACTGTTCGGTCACAAGAAGGGTGCCTTCACCGGCGCCCACAGCAACCGCGTCGGCCTGCTGGAGCAGGCCGACGGCGGCACCATCTTCCTGGACGAAATCGGCGACATCAGCCCGGCCTTCCAAGTCCGACTGCTGCGCTTCCTGCAGGAGGGCGAGATCCGGCCGGTCGGATCCAACGAGACGCGGCGGGTCGATGTCCGCGTCGTCGCCGCCACCCACCGCGACCTGACCGCCGAGGTGAAGGCCGGCCGCTTCCGCGAGGATCTCTATTACCGGCTCAGCACCATGACGCTGACCATGCCGCCCCTGCGCGACCGGCCGGACGACATTCCGGTCCTGGCCCGCCACATCCTGGAGAGGCTATCGACTGCCCACGGCAAGCCGGTGGCCGGCTTCGCCCCTGACACGCTGGCCTGCCTGGAATCCTACGGCTGGCCCGGCAACGTGCGCGAGTTGCAGAACGAGATCATGCGCATGCTGGTGCTGTGCGAAGGCGACGCGCTGGGCGCCGATCTGCTGTCCGATCCTGTGCTGCGCGGTGCGGCGTTGAACGCCCACCCGGCCTCGCCGGAGGACGGACCGCTGCCGCCGCTCGACCTGATCGGCCAGGGCGGACCGCTGAAGTCGCGGATCGAGCGGGTGGAGGCCGGCATCCTGATGGAAACGCTGGTCCGCTGCCGCTGGAACAAGAGCAAGGCCGCCGACGAGCTGGGTCTGTCGCGCATGGGCCTGCGTGCCAAGCTGGAACGCTACGGCATCGAGCGCGGGCCGGCGCAGCGGCACTGAGCCATTCAATTGCCCTCTCCCGGGACGGGAAAGGGCACATTCCCCCATCACTCAAAACCACAAGAACCCCGAGGAGCCGTTCGATATGTCGAATTTCACCCGCCTCGCCGCCGTCTCCGCGGCCATAGCGCTTGCCGCCACCCCGGCGCTGGCCCATCCCGGCCATCTCACCGGGGCCGGCTTCCTCGACGGTGCCGCGCATCCGCTGGGCGGGCTCGACCATCTGATCGCGATAGTCACGGTCGGCGTCTACGGCGCCACCATCGGCGGCCGTGCCGTTCTGGCGTTGCCGGGGGCCTTCCTGGCCGCCATGCTGGCCGGCGGGCTGTTCGCGCTGGCGGGCGGCGCGCTGCCGCTGGTCGAACCGGCCATCTATGCCTCCACCGTCGTGCTTGCGCTGCTGTGCGTCATGCCGATGTCACGCAACAGCCTGATCGGCGTGGTCTTCGCGGCCGGCTTCGGCCTGTTCCACGGCTTCGCCCATGGGGCGGAGATGCCGGCCGACGCCGCGGCGCTCGGCTATGCCGCCGGCTTCCTCGCCAGCACCGCCGGGCTGCATGCGGCCGGCGTGGCTATCGGCTGGGCGCTCCACCGCCTGATCGGCCGGCCGGAAGAGGATGGCCGGACGGCCTGACCGCCACCGGCAACCGACTTTCCACCCCGGCCGTCGTTTCGGCCGGGGAGTTGCCAGCGGCAACAGCCCTTACAGCCTTGTGACCGTTGGTTTGCCAAATGTTCGTACCACGGCACGATTGTTGCCTATGCCCGCGGGAGAAGCGCACCGGACCCTCGCACGCCGGTGCTGCCCGACGGGAGAAAACAAACCGATGGCAACGCTGGAAACCTTCTACGAGGTGATGCGGCGGCAGGGGATCACACGCCGTTCGTTCCTGAAATACTGCTCGCTGACCGCCGCGGCCCTGGGGCTGGGGCCGGAACTGGTGCCGCAGATCGTCCACGCCATGGAAACCAAGCCGCGCACGCCGGTGCTCTGGCTGCACGGGCTGGAATGCACCTGCTGCTCCGAATCCTTCATCCGCTCGGCGCACCCGCTGGTGAAGGACGTGGTGCTGTCGATGATCTCGCTGGACTATGACGACACGCTGATGGCGGCGGCCGGCCACCATGCCGAGGCGATCCTCGACGAGGTGATGGAGAAGTACAAGGGCAACTACATCCTGGCGGTGGAGGGCAACCCGCCGCTGAACCAGGACGGCATGTCCTGCATCATCGGCGGCAAGCCATTCACCGACCAGCTTCGCAAGGTCGCCAAGGACGCCAAGGCGATCATCTCCTGGGGTTCCTGCGCCTCCTTCGGCTGCGTCCAGGCGGCGCGCCCGAACCCGACCCGCGCCACCCCGGTGCATGAGGTCATCACCGACAAGCCGATCATCAAGGTTCCCGGCTGCCCGCCGATTGCCGAGGTGATGACCGGCGTCATCACCTACATGCTGACCTTCGACCGCATCCCGGAACTGGACCGCCAGGGCCGGCCGAAGATGTTCTACAGCCAGCGCATCCACGACAAATGCTACCGCCGGCCGCATTTCGACGCCGGCCAGTTCGTCGAATCCTTCGACGACGAGGGCGCGCGCAAGGGCTACTGCCTCTACAAGGTCGGCTGCAAGGGCCCGACCACCTACAACGCCTGTTCCACCGTGCGCTGGAACGAGGGCACCAGCTTCCCCATCCAGTCCGGCCACGGCTGCATCGGCTGCTCGGAGGACGGCTTCTGGGATAAGGGGTCCTGGTACGCCCGCCAGTCCGACATCCTCCAATTCGGGATCGAGGCCAACGCCGACCAGATCGGCACCACCGCCGCCATCGGCGTCGGCAGCATCATCGCCGCCCACGCGGCGGTCAGCGCCCTGAAGCGCGCACAGCACAAGGGAGACGTCTGACCATGGGCATCGTCCAGACCCCGAACGGGTTCTCGCTCGACACCGGCGGCAAGCGCATCGTCGTCGATCCGGTCACCCGCATCGAAGGGCACATGCGCTGCGAGGTGAATGTCGACAGCGACAACATCATCCGCAACGCCGTCTCCACGGGCACCATGTGGCGCGGGCTCGAAGTGATCCTGAAGGGCCGCGACCCGCGCGACGCCTGGGCCTTCGTCGAGCGCATCTGCGGCGTCTGCACCGGCTGCCACGCGCTGACCTCGGTCCGCGCGGTGGAGGATGCGCTCCAGATCCGCATCCCGAAGAACGCCCACCTGATCCGCGAGATCATGGCGAAGACGCTGCAGGTCCATGACCACATCGTCCATTTCTATCACCTGCACGCGCTGGACTGGGTCAACCCGGTCAACGCGCTGAAGGCCGATCCGCAGGCGACCTCGGCCTTGCAGCAGGCAGTGTCGCCACGCCATGCCAAATCCAGCCCCGGCTATTTCCGCGACGTCCAGACCCGCCTGAAGAAGTTCGTGGAGAGCGGACAGCTCGGCATCTTCAAGAACGGCTACTGGGACAACCCGGCCTACAAGCTGTCGCCGGAAGCCGACCTGATGGCGGTGACCCATTATCTGGAGGCGCTCGACCTCCAGAAGGACATCGTCAAGATCCACACCATCCTGGGCGGCAAGAACCCGCACCCGAACTACATGGTCGGCGGCGTTCCCTGCGCCATCAACATGGACGGCACCGGGTCGTCGGGCGCGCCGCTGAACATGGAGCGGCTGAATTTCATCCGCGCCCGCATCCAGGAAGCCACCGCCTTCGTCGAGAACGTCTATCTGCCGGACGTGCTGGCCATCGCCAGCTTCTACAAGGACTGGCTCTACGGCGGCGGCCTGTCGGCCACCAACGTCATGGACTATGGCGATTACGAGAAGGTGCCGTACGACCATTCGACCTGCCAGTTGCCGGGCGGCGTCATCCTGAACGGCAACTGGAACGAGGTCCATCCCATCGACCCGCGCGACCCGGCGCAGGTGCAGGAATTTGTCGCCCACAGCTGGTACCATTACGAGGACGAGAGCAAGGGCTTGCACCCGTGGGACGGCGTGACCGAGGCCAAGTTCGAGCTGGGCGCCAACACCAAAGGCACCCGCACCGACATCAAGGAGCTTGACGAGGCCGCCAAATATTCCTGGATCAAGGCCCCGCGCTGGCGCGGCCATGCGGTGGAGGTCGGCCCCCTGCCCCGCTACATCCTGGCCTATGCCCAGGGCGTCGGTTACGTGAAGGACCAGATCACCGAATCGCTGGGCGCCTTCAACACGCTGGCCGGCACGAACTTCACGCCGCAGCAGGCGTTGCCGACCACCATCGGCCGCACGCTGGCCCGCGCGCTGGAATGCCAGTACTGCTGCACCATGATGATGGACGACTGGAACGCCCTGATCGCCAACATCAAGGCCGGCGACACCGCGACTGCCAATGTCGAGAAGTGGGATCCGAAGACCTGGCCGAAGGAGGCCAAGGGCGTCGGCACCGTCGCGGCGCCGCGCGGCGGTCTCGGCCACTGGATCAAGATCAAGGACGGCAAGATCGACAATTACCAGTGCGTCGTGCCGACGACCTGGAACGGCAGCCCGCGCGATCCCAAGGGCAACATCGGCGCCTTCGAGGCTTCGCTGCTGAACACCCCGATGGCCCGCCCGGACGAGCCGGTGGAGATCCTGCGCACCCTGCACAGCTTCGACCCGTGCCTTGCCTGCTCCACCCACGTCATGGCGCCCGACGGCGCCGAACTGGCCCGCGTCACCGTGCGCTGACCGGCAACCGAGGAGGATTTAAGTCATGGCTCCTCTCGACGATGCGAAGCCGGTCGCGACACCGGAGGAGGAAGGGACGGCCGCTCCGGCGGCCGGCCGCTTCCTGAAGGCGATCTATGTGTACGAGGTGCCGGTGCGGATCTGGCACTGGGTCAACGCGCTGGCGATCGTGGTTCTGTCGGTCACCGGCTACCTGATCGCCAACCCGCTGCCGACCATGCCGGGCGAGGCCAGCGCCAATTTCCTGATGGGCTACATCCGCTTCGTCCATTTCGCGGCGGCCTACATCTTCGCCATCGGCTTCATCGGCCGGCTCTATTGGGCCTTGGTCGGCAACCATCATGCCAAGCAGCTGTTCCGCTTTCCCTTCTGGGACCGCCACTGGTGGGGTGAGCTGTTCCTGGAGGCCCGCTGGTATCTGTTCCTGGAGCGCAAGCCGAAGCTGTATGTCGGCCACAACCCGCTGGCGCAATTCTCGATGTTCTGGGCCATTGCGGTGGGCAGCGTCTTCATGATCGTCACCGGCTTCGCGCTCTACAGCGAAGGGGCGGGCCAGGGCAGCTGGCAGGACATACTGTTCGGCTGGGTCATCCCTCTGTTCGGCCAGAGCATGGACGTCCACACCTGGCACCATCTGGGCATGTGGGCGATCCTGCTGTTCGTGATCGTCCACGTCTATGCCGCGGTGCGTGAGGACATCATGTCCCGCCAGTCGATCATCTCCACCATGATCAGCGGCGTGCGCACCTTCAAGGATGCCGAAGCCCCGGCGGACGAGGAGCATGAGCGTCCGGCGAAGAAGGCGGTGCGCGTGGGCTGAGCCTGTCCCCGTCGGCACGCCGCACCCGTTGGAAACCTTGAATTGTTCCGTATGCGTTCCCATATCTGGGAGGTTCCGAAACCACGGAGTCTCCCAGAGCGACGCCACCCCATGCGGGTGCGTCAGGAGGACGTCATGCCCTATTTTCCGACCATCGACCTGACCCCGCAAGTGAAGATGCTGCTGGCGCGCGGGGCGCTGACGCTGAACCCCGGCCAATGGGTGCGGGGCGAGAAGGGACGCGGCCGGTTCCTGCGCACCGACCCGCGCACCGGCACCGCCCATGTCAGCTGGCTGCGGCCGGGCGACGACTGGGAAACCGCATCGCAACGGTTCCACCGCGCTTGCCGCAAAGGCTATATCGGCAAGTATCGCGGCCTGTACGAGTTCGACAAGGCCAACCGCACCATCGAAGTGCCGCTCCTGCGCAGGAAGGTCCGGGCACCGGTCCAGATGCCGCTGTTCAACTACAGGGCGAAGGATGCCGCCCATGCCTGACCGAGGCTGAGCCCGCCGTCGTTGGCCGGGGCCAGCCTCGGCAGCAGCGCCTCCACCCCGGCGCAACGGAAGCCAGCCACCAGTTCCTCCGCCAGCACCGCATTCATCAGGCAGCCGCCGGACAGCACCACTCGGCCCAGGCCATGGGCACGCAGCACCGGCAGCGTCCAGTCTACCAGCGCCGCCGCCAGCGTGCCGTGGAACAGTTCCGCCCCCTCCACCGCATCGGCGACGGTCGGCAGCCGCTCCAACAGGGGGGTGAGGTCCAGTTCGCTCCCGTCGATCCGCCACGCGCCCTCGGCAACGCGGGTCTGGCGCACGAGGGATTCCAGCGCCATCGGCGCCTCTCCCTCGAACCCGGCCACCGCGCGGACGCCCAGCAGGCCACAGGCGGCGTCGAACCAGCGCCCGCAGGAGCTGGTGAGCGGCGCATTGATGCCGCGCTCGATCATCCGCCGGACACCCTCGGCCGGTCCGTGCGCGGCGAAGCGGGAGGCGATCTCATCGGCACGTCCCATCCGGGCCAGGGCCGCAGCGGCCATGCGCCAGGGCTGTCGGGCCGCCACGTCGCCGCCGGGCTGGGCGAGCGGCGCAAGGCTGCCGAGACGCTCGGACCGCAGCCCATCGACCAGCAGCATCTCGCCGCCCCAGGACCCGCCATCCTCCCCCAGGCCGAAGCCGTCCAGCGCCAGCCCGATTGCCGGCCCCTCGACCCGGTGTTCGGCCATCACGGCGGCGACATGGGCGTGGTGATGCTGGACCGCCACCGTCGGCAGGCCGCTCATTTCGGCAAAGCGGGTGGAGTGGAAATCGGGGTGCTTGTCATGGGCGACCGCAACCGGCTCGACCCCCAGGATGTGCAGCAGATGGGCGACGGTCTCCTCCAGAAAGCCCAGCGTCTCGGCGTTGTCGAGATCGCCGATATGCTGGGACAGGAAAGCCACGTCGCCGCGGGTGACGCAGACCGTCGTTTTCAGATGGCCGCCCACCGCCAGGACCGGCGGCACCGGATGGGCCAGCCGGATCGGCTCCGGCACATGGCCGCGGCCACGGCGCAGGAAGGCGGGAGCGCCGGCCAGCCTGCGCACGACGCTGTCGTCGGCACGGATGACGATGTCGCGGTCATGGTCGACGATCAGGTCGGCGATGCCGGCCAGCCTCTCCCGCGCCTCCGCGTTGCCGATGGCCAGCGGTTCACCGCCGGGATTGGCGGAGGTCATCACCAGCGTCAGATCCTGCGGCACCTCCAGCCAGCCGGTGCCGTCCGGCCGCCCGGCCGCCTCGTGGAACAGCAGGTAATGCAGCGGGGTATAGGGCAGCATGACGCCCAGCCAGGCCAGACCGGGAGCGATCTCGGGTGCCAGTTCGGGCGCATCGTCCCGCCGCCGCAGCAGGACGATGGGGCGCGCCACCCCCTCCAGCAACGCCCGCTCCCCGGCATCCATCCGGACATGCCGGGTGGCGGATTCGGTGTTGGCGACCATCAGGGCAAAAGGCTTGCCGTTGCGCTGCTTGACCCGCCGCAACCGCTCCACCGCATCGGCCCGCGTGGCGTCACAGGCGAGGTGGAAGCCGCCCAACCCCTTGATGGCAACGATCCTGCCGGCGCGGAGTGCGGCGACGATGTCTTCCGGCGGATGCGACAGGCGGGGCCCGCAGGCAGGACAGGCCGTCGGCTGGGCGTGAAAGCGGCGGTTCGCCGGGTCCTCGTACTCGGCCAGACAATCCGGGCAGAGCGGAAAGCCGGCCATCGCCGTCTGCGGCCGGTCATAGGGGAGTTGCCGCGTGATGGTGTAGCGCGGGCCGCAATGGGTGCAGTTCAGGAAGGCATAGCGATGGCGGCGGTCGGCCGGGTCGAACAGTTCGGCCAGACATGCCGGGCAAACTGTCGCGTCAGGTCCGATGCCGGTCGCGACGGCGCCTGCGGACAGGCTGTGGCGGATTGCGAAGGAGACCTCGCCGGATACAGGCGGAACAGCGTCGCACTCGACAGCATCGATGCGGGCCAGCGGCGGCGCCTCCACCGACAGGGCCGCCCGGAACGCGGCGACGCCGCTGCCCTGCGCCTCGATCAGCACGCCCTGCGGGTCGTTCAACACCCAGCCGGTCAGGCCGAAACGCCCGGCGAGCGCATGGATATGCGGGCGGAACCCCACCCCCTGCACCCGCCCGCGCACACGGATCCTCAACCGTTCGTCTTCGTGTGACATGAGAGCCTGTCGAATGATCGTCGGCCGCGCCGACCCAAGCATCCTAACCATCTCCCCAAAAGGAAGAAGGGATTTCGCAACCATCCGGCACGGCGCCGGTTGACAGGGGGACATGCGGAACCGGAACGGAGATGCCGCCATGAGCGCAAGCAAGCACGAGAAGACCGACAAGCCGACCGATGCCGACCTGAAGAACAACCCGCAAATCGGCGGGTCGAAGGGCGCCCGTGCCGCCGGCATGACGCCGGACGACCTGGATCTGGCCCAGGGAGAGAGCACCTTCGAGGGCGACGTGGAAAACCAGACCAACGACAAGGGCGGGGTCGACAAGCCCTTCCGCGACGGCCCGCCGCTGCGGCCCCGTCAGGCCTGACGGTCAAGATCATCGGACGATGAGGGCGGCGTTCCAATGGGGCGCCGCCTTTTTCGTATCCGTGCCGGACAGCCATGCGAGGCGCTGCACGGCATGGGGTTGCCAAGCCCTGCGACATTCTGTTACGCCTGCGTCCATGCTGCATCGCGTCACGCCGCCCTGACGGCCTGCCCCACGCATTGACCTGAAGCCCGACCGCCCGATCAACCGGACGGCCGCCGCTTCGCAGCGACCCCAATTTCCGACTTTCATTCCCGATCATCGTCGACGGCGGCCCCCCGCCCGGCCTTTGCCGGTGCGCCCTGCCGCCGTCCCGCCTTGAGCTTGCGAGACCCATGACCATCGATTTGCAACGGCTCCGCCAGGAGTGGTTCGGCAACACGCGCGGCGATCTGCTATCCGGGCTTGTCGTCGCCCTCGCCCTGATTCCGGAAGCCATCGCCTTTTCCATCATCGCCGGGGTCGATCCGAAGATCGGCCTCTACGCCTCCTTCGCCATCGCCATGACAATCGCCATCGTCGGCGGCCGGCCCGGCATGATCTCCGCTGCTACGGCCGCAACCGCCGTGCTGATGGTCACGCTGGTCAAGGAGCACGGCCTGCAATATCTGCTGGCCGCCACCGTGCTGGCCGGACTGCTGCAGGTTGGCGCCGGCTTCCTGCGGCTGGGGGCACTGATGCGCTTCGTGTCGAAATCGGTGATGACCGGCTTCGTCAACGCGCTCGCCATCCTGATCTTCCTGGCCCAGTTGCCGGAACTGGTGGGGGTGCCGGCCGTCACCTATGCGCTGGTCGCCGCCGGGCTGGCGATCATCTATCTGCTGCCGCGGCTGACCAGGGCGGTGCCGTCGGCGCTGGTCAGCATCCTGGTGTTGACCGCAGTCACCATCGGCTTCGGGATCGACGTCCGCACGGTCGGCGACATGGGGGAACTGCCCAGTACCCTGCCCGTCTTCCTGCTTCCCGACATTCCGCTGACCCTGGAGACGCTGCGGATCATCCTGCCCTATTCCGCCGGCATCGCCGTGGTCGGGCTTCTGGAATCGCTGATGACCGCGGCCATCGTCGACGACATGACCGAGACCGGCAGCGACAAGAACCGCGAATGCATCGGCCAGGGCATCGCCAACATGGTGTCCGGCTTCATCGGCGGCATGGCCGGCTGCGCGATGATCGGGCAATCGGTGATCAACGTGAAATCGGGCGGGCGGGGTCGACTGTCGACCTTCTGCGCCGGCCTGTTCCTGCTGTTCCTGATCGTCGTGCTTGGCGACTGGGTGAAGCGCATTCCGATGGCAGCACTGGTGGCAGTGATGATCATGGTGTCGGTCGGCACCTTCAGCTGGCAATCCCTGAAAAGCCTGGTGACGCATCCGCGCAGTTCCAGCGCCGTGATGCTGGCGACGGTCGCCGGCGTGGTCTTCACCCACAACCTCGCCATCGGGGTGCTGATCGGCGTTCTGCTGTCCGGCATTTTCTTCGCCGGCAAGGTCGCCCGGATGGTCCGCGTCACCTCCACCCTGTCGGAGGATGGCCGCACCCGCACCTATCGGGTCGAGGGACAGCTTTTCTTCGCCTCCGCCGACGATTTTTCCGCGGCCTTCGATGTGCGGGAGGCTCTGGACATGGCGGTGATCGATGTTTCCGGTGCCCATATCTGGGACATCTCCAGCGTCGCGGCTCTCGACGGCGTCGTGCTGAAGTTCCGCCGCGCCGGGACCGAGGTGCGGCTTGCCGGCCTGAACGCGGCCAGCGAAACCATCGTCGACCGGCTGGCGACCCATGACAAGCCGGGAGCCGGGGATCGCGCTCCGGCGCACTGATCGACGCCGCCCCTCGAAAGGCTAGCGCCTTTTGCGGGAGCAGACGGGGCGCAACGGCGGGACCAGCTTCTTGTTGGCTGAAGGGCCTGGGCGGACGATGCTGGATTGCGCATCGACCGGAAGCGCATCCCGCGCCCGACCGACGGCAGCATGCAGGAGGCAGGATGTCACCCGATCCGCAGCTGTTGGCGGTCGCCACCGCGTTGCCGCCCCACCGCTTCGAACAGAACGAGACTCTGGCTGTCGCGCGGACGGTGTTCGCCCACCGGCTGCGCGACTTCGACCGGTTGGCCCCCGTCTTCGCCAACACCGGCATCCGCACCCGCCACGCCGCCTGCCCGCTGTCCTGGTATCTTGAGCCCCATGGCTGGGCCGAACGTGCCGCTGTCTTCGAGCGGGTGGCGCTGGCGTTGCTGGAAGAGACGGCCGGCAAGGCGCTGAGCGCGGCGGGGCTGCGCCCCTGCGATGTCGATGCCATCGTCTGCGCCACCACCACCGGCATCGCAACGCCGAGCCTGGAGGCGCTGCTGCTCGACCGCATGGGATTCCGGCCCGACACCTTGCGGCTGCCGGTGTTCGGACTGGGCTGCGCCGGCGGGGCGCTGGGGCTGGCACGGGCGGGCATGATGGCACGGGCGATGCCCGGCCGTACCGTGCTGTTCCTGGTGGTCGAGCTGTGCACCCTGTCCCACCGGCCGGAAGAGGCGTCCGCCACCAATGTGGTGGCGAGCGCGCTGTTCGCCGACGGTGCCGCCGCCGCCCTGTTGCGGAGCCCCGTAACAGGCGACGACACATCAGGACCGCGCCTCGTCGACAGTGCCGAGCACACTTGGCCCGGCACCCGGCGGATCATGGGGTGGCGGATCGAGGACGAGGGCTTCGGTGTCGTCTTCAGCCAGGACATTCCCCGCCTGATCCGCGAACGGCTGGCACCGGTGATGGACGGCTTCTTGACCGGACGCGGCATGACCCGTACCGATCTGGGCGGCGTGATCTGCCACCCCGGAGGCGCCAAGGTGCTGCACGCATTGACCGAGGTGCTGGCACCAGCCACCGCCGGCATGGACGAGTCCTGGGCGGTGCTGGGCGACTGCGGCAACATGTCGGCGGCCAGCGTGATGTTCGTGCTGGAACGGCGGCTGCGGAGCGGAGCCACCGGACCGCATCTGATGCTGGCGCTCGGCCCCGGCTTCACCGCCGGCCTCACCCTGCTGGACCTCTGAGGATTGAAAGAGTGACGATCGACGCATTCGGCTGGCCGCAGATCATCCTGGCCGCGGTCGCGGCGCAGCGTCTGCTGGAACTGGCGGTCGCCCGCCACAACACCGCCCGCCTGCTGGCCGACGGTGCGCGGGAGGCCGGGGCCGGGCATTACCCGCTGTTCGTCGCACTGCATGCCGGGTGGTTGCTGGCCTTGTTTCTGGCCGTCCCGGCCGACGCGCCGGTCAATGGCTGGCTGCTTGCGCTGTTCGGGCTGCTCCAGGCCGGGCGGGTTTGGGTGATCGCCACGCTCGGCCGCTTCTGGACGACGCGGATCATCACGCTGGACAGCGCGCCTCTGGTCCGCCGCGGCCCCTTCCGCTGGGTCCGGCATCCCAACTACCTTGTGGTCGCCGGGGAGCTCGCGGTGCTGCCGCTGGTCTTCGGCGAGCTGTGGATCGCGGTCGCGGCAAGCCTGCTGAACATTCCACTGACCGTCCATCGCATCCGGGTGGAAGAACGGGCCCTGAAAGGACGCGACGGAACCGCAAGCGATGCCGGGGGTTGGACAGGATGGAGCAGCCGGCGCACCCCGCCGGCGGCCTGACGCCCAGATTCCCGAGACAGGACCCTCGCCATGCAACCGACCAACGGCGTTCAGAAGTCCCCCGTCATCTGCATCACCGGCGCTTCCGCCGGGGTCGGCCGCGCAACGGCGCTGGCCTTCGCCGCCTATCGCAAAGCCTCCATCGGCCTGATCGCCAGATCGTCCGATGCGCTGGAGGAGGTGAAGGCCGAGGTCGAACGGCTGGGCGGCCGGGCGCTGGTCCTGCCGCTGGACGTTGCCGACCCCGACGCGCTGGAGGCCGTCGCCGACCAAGTGGAAACCACCTTCGGCCCCATCGATGTCTGGATCAACGTGGCGATGGTCACCGTCTTCGGCCCTGTCCATGCCGTGACGCCGGAAGAGCTGAAGCGGGTGACCGAGGTGACCTATCTCGGCTCCGCCTACGGCATCCAGACGGCCCTGCGGCGGATGCGGCTGCGGGACAGCGGCACGATCCTGCAGGTGGGCTCGGCATTGGCCTACCGGTCGATCCCGCTGCAATCCGCCTATTGCGCGGCAAAACATGCGATCACCGGCTTCATCGACAGCCTGCATTCCGAGCTGATCCATGATCACAGCCGGATCGGGCTGACCACCGTGCATCTGCCGGCGGTCAACACCCCGCAATTCGAGTGGGCACGCAGCCATATGCCGCGCCGGGCCCGGCCGATGGGGACCATCTTCCAGCCGGAGGACATCGCCCGCGCGATCCTGCACGCCGCTGAAAACCCCCGCCGCGAATACTGGCTGGGCGGATCGGCGATGCAGGCGATCCTCGGCAATTTCCTGGCTCCGGGCTTTGCCGACCGCTACCTCGCCGACACAGCGGTGGAGGGCCAGATGACGGAGGAGCGGGAAATCCCCGGCCGGTCCGACAATCTCTACCACCCCGTCGACGGTCTGCACCGCATCCGCGGGCGCTTCGGACTGCCGCACAACAGCCTGCGCCTGACGGCACCCAGCGGCGCCGCCAGAGGTCTGGCGATGGCCGCCGGGCTGATCCTGGCGGGCGGGCTGGGCTTCATGATGAGCCGGGCAACCCACCGGTAAATGTCACAACGGAGCGGTCAGGAACAGGACTTGCGACCCTCGGCAAGCCGCTTATATAGGGTGTCGTAAGTCAACAACTGAAAGGAGGTGATCTCGTGTCTCATTGTCCGTCTCACTCGTCGTCGAGCGCCAAGGCCGAGGTCTCTTTCTTCGCGGAAGGGATTTCGGTCCGCTAAGGACTGCGCCGTGGTGTCGACGACACACGGATTGACAATGGAAGGGCTGCCGGAAACGGCGGCCCTTCTTTGTTTTGAGTTTTTATCTGTCGTCTTTCCTGAAAACCCCTCTCCCCTTGCGGGAGAGGGGTTTTTTATAGCCAACCAGCAGCGTCAGTGCTGCATCTCACCCAGCTGCTTGCGGCTGTCGCCGGTCTTGTCGTGGATGATGCTGTCGTCGGCCTTGCCCTCGACTTCCAGAATGCCGATCAGGCCCTTGGTGGCGCGGCTCAGCGCGTGGTCGACCAGAGCGTATTTGCCGGGGTAGTCGACCTTGAATTCCACCATGGTGGCGCCGCCGGGGGCGACGGTGACGGTCTGGATGCCCTTGGCCGGCTCGCTTTCCAGCCCGCCCAGAGTGTAGACCTTGTCGAAGATCTCGCCGATGACGTGGAAGGACGAGGTCAGGTTCGGACCGCCGACACCGAAGAACAGGCGAACCGTCTCGCCGACCTTGGCCTTCAGCGGCTTGTCCTTGGTCAGGGCGCCGACGGTGCCGTTGAACACCAGATAGCTCGGACGCTCGTTAACGAGGCCGTCATAGTCGTCCTCGGCATTCGCCAGGTTCTTGGCCTTGGTCGCGTAGATTTCCTGCTGCATCACGTAGAATTCGTGATCGACCGGCGGCAGACCGGCTTCCGGCTCCACGACGATCAGGCCATACATGCCCTTGGAGATGTGGTGGGCGACCATCGGCGTGGCGCAGTGATAGACATAGACGCCAGGGGTCAGGGCCTTGAAGCTGAAGGCCTTGGTCTGGCCGGGCTCCACCTGGGTGATCTGGCCGCCGCCAAGGAAGCCGGTCGCGGCGTGGAAGTCGACGGAGTGGTTCATCGTCGATTCCGGCGCGTTGGAGATCGAAACATCCACCGTATCGCCGACCCGCACCCGCACCATCGGACCCGGGACCGTGTTGTTGAAGGTCCAGTAGGTGTAGGTCGTGCCATCGTCCAGCTTGGATTCGACCTCGGTCGTCATCAGCGAGACCTTGTGGGTCTTCGGCGCCCGCTTGCCGGCCTTTTCAGGAGCCGGCACGGAAGCGGGATCCTGGACGACGCTGACCGTCGGCTGCTTGACCTTCGGGTCGGCATAAAGCGTGTCGGCGGCCGAAGCGGCGCCGATGCCGGACAGGATCATCAGGGCGGCGGCGCTGACGGTGACGAGAGAGAGCTTGGTCTTCATGGCGTCGTCTCGGTTGAATGTTTCTTGTGAGGGAATATTCCTCCTGCCCCCGAGATCGATGCTTGACCGCCGTCAAGTGGAACTACCGAACGCTATTTTGTCGCATGCCCCTTTTATTTCCACACTAAGTGTAATGACTTTAAAAATCAGGATTTTGGGCGGAAGGAAACGCAGATCTCGGGATCGGTTTCGATCCGGCCGGCACCGATCAAATCCAGGCAATAGGGGATCGCGGGGAACACCGCGTCCAGGCAATCATGGATGGCGGACGGCTTGCCCGGCAGATTGACGATCAGGCTGCTCCCGCGAATGCCGGCGGTCTGGCGCGACAAGATCGCGGTGGGCACCACGCGGAGGCTGACCGACCGCATCAGTTCGCCGAAGCCCGGCATCATCTTGTCGCAGACCCGTTCCGTCGCCTCCGGCGTCACGTCGCGCGGGGCCGGGCCGGTGCCGCCGGTGGTCACCACCAGACCGCAGCCGGCGACGTCGCACAGCTCGACCAGGGTGGAGGCGATCAGGTCCAGCTCGTCCGGGATCACCCGCGCCTCCGCCACCCAGGGGGAGGAGATGATGCGCGACAGCTCCTCATTGATCGCCGGGCCGCCCTTGTCCTCGTAGATGCCGCGGCTGGCACGGTCGGAGATGGTGACGATACCGATCTTCACGGGGCCGATCTTCACCGGTGCGGTCATGTTTGAAGGTCCTTTTCGGTCAGGCGGCGCAGGCGACCTGGCGGTAGAGCGCCGGCAACGCCTTGGTCAGGTGGGAAACCTGCGGGAATATGGCATAGGCGCCGCGTCCGAACAGATACGGGATATAGTCGCGGGCCTGCGCATCGACGGTGATGGCGAAGACCGCCAGCCCGTCGCGCCGTGCCTCGCGGATCGCCTGCCGCGTGTCCTCGATGCCGTAACGGCCCTCGTAATGATCGACGTCGTTCGGCTTGCCGTCGGTCAGCAGAACCAGCAGCCGGTGCCGGTTCGGCCGGTCGGCAAGCTGGCTGGTCACGTGACGGATCGCCGCCCCCATGCGGGTGTAATAGCCGGGCTTCAGCGCACCGATCCGGCGGGTGACGGTGGGGCCCAGCGGTTCCTCGAAGCCTTTCAGCGTCTGGACCCGAACCCAGTTGCGCCGGCGCGACGTGAAGGAATAGAGCGCATGGTCGTCGCCGCAGGCGGTCAACCCATGGCTCAGGGCCAGCAGCGCCTCCTTCTCGACATCCAGAACCCGCCGGCCCTCGATCCAGCCGTCGGTGGACAGCGAGCCATCGACCAGCACCGCCACCGCCAGATCGCGGGCGGCGCTGCGCACCTGCTGGTGCACGCGGTCACTGCCGCAGCCGCCGGCCTGGAGATCGGCCCGGCTGCGCACCAGGGCGGCCAGATCCAGATCGTCGCCGTCGGCTTGGCCGGTGAACAGCATGCGGCGTGGGCGCAACGCCTCGAACTGGCGGCGCACCTGACGGATGCGGCGCAGGGCGGCGGCATCGGGTTGCCAGGACTCGCCGTCGGCCGGTGCGGTTTCAGCGATCACCCGGCAGTGGTTGGGCAGATGGGCCTGCCGGCCATGATCCCATTCCGGATAGGTCAGGGTCGCCGCCAGTGGCGTGTCGTCGACCACCGGCGCTCCGAGGTCGAGGTCGAGCTTCAGCGTGGTCGATGCCTTGCGCTGGTGGGCGCCGACGGCGATCTCGTCCAGATCGTCGGCGGCCTTGCGGGCATTCTCCGCATCGTCGTCATCGACCGCACGCGGGATGTTCAGCGCCTCGGCGAGGCTCAGCATCTTTTCGAAGCGGTTGAGGATCAGCGGGTCGTTGCGCTGTATCTGGTCCGTCTGCCGGCGCGTCGCGGCCCGGCGGCGCTGGTCGCCCTCGGCCGCCTGTCCGCCCTCGCCGGGGCTTTCGACGGCAGCGGAAGCGTCACGGCCGACGCTTGGCGACACCAGCCCCCACAGCGGCACCGGCAACATGCGGGCATAGCCGTAAGGGGCGGTGAAATCCGACAGCGGAGCGCCCGGCGCCAGCATGCGTGCGCCGTCGCCGGTGACAGCACTGGCCCCGAGCAGCGCCAGGACGGCGCGCTCGACATCGGCCTCGACCGGCGGCAGGCGGCGGGCGGGGCGGATGGCAGCGACGGCGGCGGCCAGTTCCGCATGCATGCGGGAAAGGCCGGGCCAGCGCGTCAGAACCCGTGCGGTGGCGGCGGCGGCGCTGCGGAGCGCCTGCACATCGGCCTGCAACGGGTCGGCGGGGGCCGGCTCGGCCTCGGCATGGGCGAAGAAGGCGGCCAGCCATTCATAGAGCCGCTCGTTCAGGGCGGTGTCGGGGAACAGGTCGATGGCGGTGGGCAACTGGAGCACATTGCCGTCCAGTGCCGCCCGCTCCACCCGCTCTTCCCCCAGCCCGATGCGGCCGAGCAGCGACAGCCGGTGCCCCGACACCGACGCGCTTCCGGCGGCAAGCCGAACGCCGCGGTCGCCGCCCAGCGCCCGGAAGAACACCGCCAGCCGTGGACGCATCGCTTCCAGCGTTACCGCGGCGTCGGGATGGTGCGGATAGCTCGACCGCCCGCCGATCAGGCGGTGCCACAAACGGCCGACGGTCTCTTCCGGCTCGAAAAACTCCAGCATGGCGATTGCCCTCCGCCCTTTCCGATCAGCCCAGCGTGACCTCGGCGACGCGCAGCAGGGCGGCGCGGATGTCCGGGTCGTCGGTCAGCGGCTCGATCAGGGCGGCACGAATGGCGCGCTCGGGCTTCATGCCGGAACGGATCAGCGTGGCGCAGTAGATCAGCAGGCGGGTCGAAACGCCCTCCTCCAGATCCTGGCCCTTCAGGGCGCGGAGCGCATTGGCGAGGCGGACCAGCGGAGCGACGCGGTTCTCGGGCAGGCCGCTTTCGGTCGCGACGATGGGAATCTCGCGCTCCGGCGGCGGGAAATCGAACTCGACGGCCAGGAAGCGCTGGCGAGTGCTGGGCTTCAGCGCCTTCAGCACATTCTGGTAGCCGGGGTTGTAGGACACCACCAGCATGAAGCCCGGCGGCGCCTCCAGCGTTTCGCCGGTGCGGTCCAGCGGCAGGATGCGGCGGTCGTCGGTCAGCGGGTGCAGCACGACGGTGACGTCCTTGCGCGCCTCCACCACCTCGTCGAGATAGCAGATGGCGCCCTCGCGCACGGCACGGGTCAGCGGGCCGTCCGCCCAGACGGTGTCGCCGCCCTTCAGCAGATACCGGCCGGTCAGGTCGGCGGCGGTCAAATCGTCGTGGCAGGACACGGTGTAGAGCGGCCGGCCGAGTTTGGCCGCCATGTGGGCGACGAAACGGGTCTTGCCGCAGCCGGTCGGCCCCTTCAGCAGAAGCGGCAGACGGTGAGTGTAGGCATGCTCGAACAGCGCGCACTCGTCGGCGGTCGGCTGGTAGAACGGCAGGGACGGCAGGATGGGGACGGCGCTGTCGGGCATCGCGAGGGAACTCCGTAAAAGAGACGGCCCCTGCGCCGACCGGACATCCGGTGGGTCGCAGGGGCCGGAGGGAACGTCACTCGGCCGGCTGGTAGCTGGCCGGGATCGAAGCGGGCCGTTCCTCGCGGGCCGGGCCGAAGACGGCGTAGAGGTAGAGCGCGACGCCCACCGCCACGGCGAAACCGGCACCCAGCCGCATCCAGTAGAACAGCGCGATCTGCTCCTGAACCTCCATGTAGCTCATGCCCAGGACCCGCTGCAGATGGGTCTGCACCACGCCGGCCACGGTCAGGGCGAAGGTCATGAAGGCCATGCCGCCGCTCATCAGCCAGAAGCTCCACATGTTGAGGATCTGGTTGTAGGGCTGCTTGCCGCGCAGATAGGGCATGGCGTAGGTGATGATGGCGAGGTTGATCATCGCATAGGCGCCGTAGAAGGCGAGGTGCCCGTGCGCCGCGGTGACCTGGGTGCCGTGGGTGTAGTAGTTGATCGGGGCCAGCGTGTGCAGGAACCCCCACAGCCCGGCGCCGAAGAAGGCGAAGACCGCGCAACCCAGCGACCACAGCATCGCCGCCTTGTTCGGGTGACGGCGGCCGCTCTTCCACACCATCATGAAGGCAAAGACGACCATGGTGAAGAAGGGGGCGACTTCCAGCGTGGAGAACAGCGAGCCGATCCACTGCCAGTAGCCGGGCGTGCCGATCCAGTAATAATGGTGGCCGGTGCCGAGGATGCCGCTGAACAGAGCGAGACCGACCATGGCGTACAGCCACTTCTCGACGACCTCACGGTCGACGCCGGTCATCTTGATCATCAGGAAGGCGAGGATGGAGGCCAGGACCAGTTCCCACACGCCCTCGACCCACAGATGGACGACGTACCACCAGTACATCTTGTCCAGCGACAGGTTCGCCGGGTTGTAGAAGGAGAACAGGAAGAAGAGCGCGATGCCCCACATGCCCACCAGCAGGATGTTGGTGATGACCGTGCGGCGGCCCTTCATCACCGTCATCGTGATGTTGTAGAGGAACATCAGCGCGACGACGACGATGGCGGCCTTGATCCACAGCGGCTGTTCCAGGAACTCCCGCCCCTCATGGATGCGGAAGACATAGCCGACGACCGCCGCCAGCGCGCCGAACACGAACAGGCCGAGCTGGATCAGCGCCAGCTTCGGACTGTACAGCTCGGTCTCCGCCTCCTCGGGCACGAGATAGTAGGCGGCGCCGAAGAAGCCGATCAGCAGCCAGACGATCAGCGAGTTGGTGTGGATCATCCGGATGATGTTGAAGGGCAGAAGCTCCGACAACGTGTTGGGCAGGACATAGACGGTACCGGCCAGGAGACCCACCAGGATCTGCACACCGAACAGCCCCATGGCCGCCGCAAAGTAATAGATGGCGACTTTTTGCGATTCGTACTTCATGACGGAAATCTCCTCAGCCCGACAGCTTGGGCGGCCAGTTCTGGGTGTTGATCCGGCTGGTCCATTCCAGGAACGCGGCGAGATCCTCGACCTCGCCTTCGGTCAGGTGGAACTGCGGCATCTGGCGCCGGCCTTCGATTCCGGACGGCTGTGCCGCCATCCAGCCCTTCAGCGCCATCACGGCACCCTCAGGATCCTTGTCGCCGCCGTAGCGCAGCCAGACATTGCCCAGCTCGGGGGCGAAATAGGCGCCCTCGCCCAGCAGCGTGTGGCAGTTGATGCAGGCGTTCTTCTCCCACACATGCTTGCCGCGCACGACCGCTTCGGACAGCGTCTTCTTATCGGTGCTGGTATTGACGATGTAGTTGTGGCTGAGCGCGGTCAACGCGACGAAGGTCGCGAAGAAGAACAGCGATCCGCCATAGAAGATGTTTCGCGCGGCCGCCTTGGTGAAGCGTTCGGTCATCGCTCGGGATCCCTGGAAATCTCGATCTGTCGGTCGAGAGGGGGTCGGTTCGGAAGGGCGTCGGGTGCGCGAAGCCGGAGGCGGGAAGCCGGGCGTCGCAGCGTCCTACCGCCACGGGTCGGGCGAATAATTGACCGTGGCAGGAGGGCATTCCTTGACCGCGGTCAAGCCGGTCCGCGGATCGCCGCTTTATCATTCGCGTACATGATGACAAGCTTTGGATAGTGGACATGGCCGACGTTGAGATGACGGGCCTGGAGACCGGCGGTGCGGAAGCCGCGGGTCCGATGGTGCGGGGAAGCGGCCTTGCCGCCCTGCCCGGCAACCTGATGATGTGGATCCTGATCTTCAGCGAACTGGCTGTGTTCGGCGTCGCCTTCCTGGGCTTCGCTGTCGCCCGCGTGCTGGATCCGGCGATTTTTGCCGCCGGTCAGGCCCATTTGAACGGAACCGCCGGTGCGCTGAACACCATGGTTCTGGTGACCAGCGGCTATCTGGCCGCCAAGGGGGTTGCCGCCGGCAGGTGCGGTGCCGTACCGCAGGCCCGCCGGGCGATGCTGATGGCGGCGGCCGTCGGGTCGGTGTTCCTGGCGGTGAAGGCGGTGGAATATTCGGCGACGCTGGGCGCCGGGCTGACCATCGACACCGACAGCTTCTTCACCCTCTATTTCCTGCTGACCGGCTTCCACGCCCTGCATGTGGTGCTGGGCATCGTCATCCTGCTGCTGGTCGGCCGCTCCGGCCCCGACACGCTGGTGGAGAATCTGGAGACGGGAGCGGCCTTCTGGCACATGGTCGATCTGGTCTGGGTGATCCTCTATCCGCTCGTCTATCTGATCCGCTGAGAGGACAGGCCATGACATTTCTCAAGAAGATCGACCGGCTGACGCTGTCCTGGCTGATCCTGATGGGGCTGACCGCCGTCACCCTGCTGTTCGCGCGCCATGGCGATGCGGGCGGCAGCGTCGGCATCGCCGGGACGGCGCTGCTGCTGGCGCTGGCGGTGACGAAGGGGCGGGAAATCCTGCTGCATTATCTGGAGTTGGACCATGCCGGTCCGGGCTGGCGGTTTCTGATGACCGGATGGCTGGTCCTGCTGTGCGGAGCCATCTTGCTGATCACCGCCGCCGGCGCCCTGGGCTGGGTCGGCCAGCACTGAACAAAGACCGGGGGAAGCCGCCATGACCGAAGCCAAGCTCGGCCTGATCCTGACCAGCATCGCCGTCATCACCATGGCGGTGGCGCTCTACCGCCAGCGCGCATTGGGACGCAACGGGCTGGTGACGGTGATCGCCGCTACCGCCGCCGTGTTCGCCGCGATGTTCTTCACCCAATAATCGGAACCCGCCCGCCATCGTCCACGCTGGACCCGACGATCCGTATGCGTAAGATCGCCGGTTCGGATCGGCGTTGGGCGGGAAAAGCGGAAATGATGCAGCTTGAGGATTTGGGACAGCGCATCTGCATCCTGGGACCGTCCAACAGCGGCAAATCCACCCTAGCGTCGGCCATCGGACGGAAGTGCGGCCTGACGGTCATTCACCTCGATCAGCTTTACCATCGACCCGGCACCGACTGGGAGCCCCGCCCCAGGGAAGAGTTCGTCCGCCTGCACGACGACGCCATCTGCGGCGACCGGTGGGTGATGGATGGAAACTACTCCGTCTGTATGCAGCAGCGTTTCGCGCGGGCGACCGGATTGATCATGCTGGACATCGCCATGCCGGCCAGCCTGCTGCGGTATTTCCGCCGAACCTGGTTCGAGCGCGAACGGCTCGGCGCACTGGATGGCGGGCGCGACAGCGTCAAATGGGACATGATCCATCACATCGCCGTCGTTACCCCCCGGAACCGAAGCCGCAATGCCGCCCGGTTCGATCAGGCCGACCTGCCGAAAATTCGCCTGCCCTCCATCCGCGCGATCAAGGACTGCTACCGGCTATGGGGGCTGGAGCGATAGCCCGGCTTCTCTCCGCCCCGGCGGAATGCGTTAAAGGCCAAGCAACGCCGCAACCAGATCGGACTCCGGATCGGCAAGATCGTCGATGACGTCGAAGTGATGCCTCCCCACGGCCAGCTGCAACCCGGTCGCCACTCCCAGCCCGAGCCAGACATTGGCGAGCAGCTCCGTCTGGCGGACGAATTCCGGCCGCTCGTCCGCCCCGACCCAGCAGGTGATGCCGATGCCGGGCTGCGGGCGCAGCAGCGCTGGGCTTTCCGCCACGGCCTCCGCCTCGTCCAGGCGCAGCGTGGCGTTCATGCGGGTGTTGAGCAGCGGGCGCAGGTCGTGCAGCCCGCTGATGGAGACGACATGCTCCACCCGCGCCCGAACCTTATCCGACAGCGGGGCGTCCGCACAGACGAGCCGGCTGACCAGATGGCCGCCGGCGGAATGGCCGGTCAGGCGCAACGGCCCGGCCTCCGCCCCCGCGACGGCCTCCACCGCCTGCGCCATCTGCCGGGTGATGCCGGCGATCCGTTTTTCGGGACACAGCGTGTAGCTGGGCATGGCGACCGCCCACCCCTGGGCGAGGGGCCCGGCGGCCAGATGCGACCAGCGCGCCTTGTCGAAGGCCATCCAATAGCCGCCATGGACGAAGACCACGGTGCCCTTGGCGGCCCCCTCCGGCCGGAACAGGTCGTAGCGTTCCCGCTCCCCCTCGCCATAGGGCAGGTCCAGTTCCGCCCGTCCATCGGCGGCGAGTTCGGTCCGGAAGGCCGCGGCCCGCTCCGCCCAGCGTGCGGGGTAGGCGTCGCCGCCGGGGATGTGGGCACCGTTGCTGTAGGCGTCGTCCCAATCAGTGATCCTGCGCAAATCCGTCACAGCACCGTCCTCACCCGCCAGAGTTCCGGGAAAAGCTCCACCGCCAGCATGTTACGCAAATAGGACACGCCGCCGGTCCCGCCGGTGCCGCGCTTGAAGCCGATCACCCGTTCCACCGTCGTGACATGGTTGAAGCGCCAACGCCGGAAGTAATCCTCGAAATCGACCAGCTTCTCGGCAAGCTCGTAGAGCGGCCAATGGGTTTCGGGCGACTGATAGATGATCCGCCATGCCTCGGTCACGCCGTCATGGGGCTGGTGGGTCTGCGACACGTCGCGTTCCAGCACGTCGGCCGGAACCGGAATGCCGTTGCGGGCGAGCAGGCGCAGCGCCTCGTCATACAGGCTGGGTCGCGACAGCTCCTGTTCCAGCAGGGCATGGATGTCCGGCCGGTGGGCATGGGGGCGCAGCATCGCCGGATTGCGGTTGCCCAGCAGGAACTCGATCTCCCGGTACTGGTAGGACTGGAAGCCGGAGGACTGGCCGAGATCGTCGCGGAAGCGGGTGTATTCGCTGGGCGTCATCGTCCGCAGCACGTCCCAGGCCGAGTTCAGCTGCTCGAAGATGCGGGCGACACGGGTCAGCATCTTGAAGGCGGGCGACAGCCTGTCCTCGCGGACCGCCTCGCGGGCGGCGCGGATCTCGTAGACGGCCAGCCGCATCCACAGCTCCGACGTCTGATGCTGGACGATGAACAGCATCTCGTCATGGGCGGTGGAGCGCGGAGCCTGCGCACCCAGGATGCGGTCCAGCTGCAGATAGTCGCCATAGGACATCCGCCCGTCGAAGGCCATCTCTGCCCCCTCCGCCGCCGGATCGTAGGGCTTCTTCGTATCCTGCCCGCTCATGTCACCATCGCCTTCCTGTGGTAGTCTGGCCGGTCCCAAAGCCCGCCATCCATCACCTGTTTGAGCACGGCGACGGCGCCGCGCACCTCCGCCTCGCCGATATAGAGCGGGGTGAAGCCGAAGCGCAGCACGTCCGGCGCCCGGAAGTCGCCGATCACGCCGCGGTCGATCAGCGCCTGCATGATGGCGTAGCCCTGGCTATGGCGGAACGACACCTGACTGCCGCGCCGGTTGCCGTCGCGCGGGGAGACAAGCTCCAGCATCGGGCACTGCGCCTCGACCAGTTCGATGAACAGGTCGCACAGCGCAATGGAGGTGCTGCGGATGTCGGCCATCCCGACCTCGCCCCACACATCCAGCGCTGCGTCGAGTGCCGCCAGCGCGATCACCGGCGGCGTGCCGACGCGCATGCGCTCCACCCCTGCGCCGGGACGGTAGGAGGGATCGAAGGCGAAGGGCGCCTCATGCCCCATCCAGCCGGACAGGGCCGGCCGAGCCGTCGCCGCATGCTGCGCAGCGACATAGATGAAGGCCGGCGCTCCCGGTCCGCCATTCAGATATTTGTACGTGCAGCCGACCGCGAAGTCGGCTCCGGCACCGGCCAGATCGACCGGCAGCGCACCGGCGGAATGGGCGAGGTCCCACACCGTCACCACCCCCGCCGCATGGGCCTTGGCGGTCAGCGCCGCCATGTCATGCAGCCGGCCGGTCCGGTAATCGACCTGGGTCAGCATCAGGACGGCGACGTCCTCGCCGATTGCCGCCTCCACCTCCTCCGGCGCCACCGTCTTCAGGACATGGCCGCGGCCCAGCGTCTCGATCAGCCCCTCGGCCATGTAGAGGTCGGTGGGGAAGTTGCCGCTGTCGGACAGGATCACCCGGCGGTCGGGTCGCATCGCCAGTGCCGCGGCCAGCGCCTGATAGACCTTGATCGACAGGGTATCGCCGACCACCACGCTGCCGGACGGCGCGCCGATCAGCCGGGCGATGCGGTCACCGACCTTGCCGGGCTGCACCATCCAGCCGGCGCCGTTCCAGCCGCGGATCAGCTGGCCGCCCCATTCCTGGGCGAGGGTGCGGGCCACCCGCTCCTCCACCCCGATGGGCAGCGGTCCCAGCGAGTTGCCGTCGAGATAGATCACGCCGTCGGGAATGCGGAACCGGGCACGGGTCTTCTGAAAATCGGTCATCGATCTGACTGCTCCTTCCCCGGCAAAGGATGCCCGCCCATCGCTGCCATTGCAAATTGTTGCGATGCTTAAGCGTATCAGACGATATGAATTCATCATTGTCCCGGCGGCCGCGAAAGTGGAGGATCGCACCGGCCGGACCAGCCGGCCGCACCCCTGCCTTCCCCATCACCAAGGACCGGACGAACCGCCATGTTCAACGCGCTTTCCCGCCAGCCCGACGATGCCCTGCTCGCCCTGATCGGGCTGTACAAGCAGGATCCGCGGCCGGGCAAGGTCGATCTCGGCGTCGGGGTCTACCGGGACGAGGAAGGGCGCACCCCGGTCTTCCGCGCGGTGAAGGCGGCGGAACGGCTGCTGCTCGACGGGCAGGACAGCAAGGCTTACCTGGGGCTGGAAGGCGACGCCGGCTATCTGGAGCGGCTGTGGTCGCTGGTCGGCGGGGGCGCCGGCACCAAGGTCGCCACGGCCGGCGTGCAGACCCCCGGCGGATCGGGCGCGCTGCGGCTGGCGGCCGACCTCGTCCTGCGCGGCGGGTCGAAGCGGATGCTGGTCGGCCAGCCGACCTGGCCCAACCATGTCGGCATCTTCGCCGCCGCCGGCCTTGAGGTGGTGAGTTATCCCTTCTTCGACACCGCCGGCCAGACCGTGCTGTTCGACCGCATGATCGCGGCGTTCGAGGCGGCGCAGCCCGGCGACGTCGCCCTGCTGCACGGCAGCTGCCACAACCCGACCGGCGCGCCGCTGTCGCTCGACCAGTGGAAGGAACTGGCGACGGTGCTGGAGACGCGCGGCGTCCTGCCGTTGGTCGACCTTGCCTACCAGGGCTTCGGCCGCGGTCTGGACGAGGATGCCGAGGGGCTGCGCCACCTGATCGGCGTCGTGCCGGAAACGCTGGTCGCCGTGTCGTCGTCGAAGTCCTTCGGCCTCTACCGCGAGCGCACCGGCGCCATCTTCGCCGTCGCTGCGGCACCGGCGGCCGCCGACCTCGCCAAATCGAACCTGATGGCGCTGGCCCGCACCAGCTATTCGATGCCGCCCGACCATGGCGCCGCCGTGGTCCGCACCATCCTGAGCGACGCCGCCCTGACCGCCGACTGGATTGCGGAACTGGACGTCATGCGCGCCCGCATCGCCGGCATCCGCCGCAAGCTGGCCGCCGGCCTGGCCGGCGCCTTCCCCGCCCTGGCCGCGGTGGCGGAGCAGGAGGGCATGTTCTCGCTGCTGCCGCTGACCGAGGCGGAGGTGCTGCGTCTGCGCGCCGACCACGCCATCTACATGCCGACCTCCGGCCGCATCAACATCGCCGGCCTGAAGACGGCCGAGGTGGACGATGTGGTCGCGAAGTTCGCCGCTCTCCGTTGAGCCCTGTGGTTTGATCCGGGGACAGACGACGATGGCCGCGACCCTCCAGGCTCCGCCCGCCGCGGCGGAGCGTCACCAGCTCTATGAAGACGCGCTCGCCATGCTGATGGGCACGCTGTTCATCGCGCTGGGCATGCTGATCTATTCCAAGACGATGCTGCTGACCGGCAGCACCGCCGGGCTGGCGCTGCTGCTGAGCTATGTCACCAAGGTCCAGTTCGGCATCATCTTCTTCACGATCAACCTGCCCTTCTACTGGCTGGCCTGGAAGCGACTGGGCTGGAAATTCACCGCCCGCACCTTCATCGCCGTGGCGCTGGTGACGCTGTTCTCACGCCTGACCGACCAGTGGGTGGGCTTCACCCATCTGGACCCGGTCTATGCCACCGTGGTGGGCAGCGGCCTGTGCGGCACCGGCCTCTTGATGCTGTTCCGCCACCGCACCGGTCTGGGCGGCGTCAACATCCTGGCGATCTATCTGCAGGAGACCTACGGCATCCGCGCCGGCTATTTCCAGCTGGGCGTCGATTTCGCGATCCTGGCCGGCGCCTTCTTCGTCCTGGCGCCGGATCGGCTTCTGCTGTCGGTGCTGGGGGCGACCATCGTCAACGTCACGCTGGCGATCAACCACAAGCCGGGCCGCTATCTCGGCATCAGCTGAGGGGTGACCGCTGCGGGCGTCGGGTCAGCGCCCGCAGCAGGCCTTGTGCTTTTTCCCCGAGCCGCAAGGGCAGGGATCGTTGCGGCCGACCTTCACCACGCGGCGCGGCGGGTCCTTCGGGTTCAGGACGCTGTCGACATAGAACCAGCGGCCGTCGACGCGGCGGAAGCGCGACCGCTCGTGCAGCGGCCACTCCTCGCCATCGCGGTGGAAGGTCAGAAAGAACTCGACCATCCCGTCGTCGCCGGTCTCCTCCGCCTTCATGACGGTCAGCGGACCCCAGTCGCATTCGTCCGCCACCCGCTCCACATCGGCACGGCTGAAGGTGGCACGGGTTTCCGGCACGCAGCTCTGCTCGATATGGTCGATGTCGCGGCGGACGAAGGCGGTGTAGCGCGACCGCATCAGCGCTTCCGCGCTGGGGGCTGGCTCCCCCGCCAGGATCGGGCCGCAGCAGCGGTCGAAGGCCAGACCGGAACCGCAGGGGCAGACGGACATCACGAAACGGCTCCTTCCATGAGCATCGAGAAACGGCCTGCGGCACAGTGCCCGGCAAAACTTAACGCCGTCTCAACATTTCCCGCCGGATTCTGGGGCGGAGGCTGGATTCGCGCAGGGGGAACCAGGTCTCGATCCCTGCACGGCATGGCCGGCAATAGTGACGCTTGGCATCGGCATCGTCCAGATCGGCCTGCCTTGCGACCTGGATATGCCGCAAACGGATTATGGCGATGAGCGCGCAGACAGAGACGTTGCAGACAGGAAAGTTGCGGACGGGCATGACGATGACGGCAAAGGGCGAGCGGCGGCGTCTCAGCCTGCTTTTCAGAACAGTGCCCGACCGCCATTCCGACGTGGCGGCGATGCGCCTGCCCACCCCCGGCGCGGTTCTGCTGCGTCTGGCCGGCATTGCCCTGTTCCTGGCGCTCGCGGTCGGCGGCATCGCCTTTCTGGTCGAAGTCGAGATTGCCGATAACCGGGTGGTAGAACTGGCGCGGGAAGAATCGGCGGCGTTTCTCACCGAAACCCGCACATCGCTGGCCGCCGGTGTCGCCGATTCCGATCTGGAGGCGTCGCTGCAACATTTCATGGCCAGCCGCAACGGACTGCGCCTGAACCATGGTGACGGCCGCTTCATCGTCGCGGAGCTTTACACCCCGGAACAGCGAAAGACGGCCGAATACATCGCGTCCGGGGCGGAGTGGGCGGAACAGCGGATGTCCGCCACCCGGCATGGCTTCCCAACCGACGGGGATTCCATTTACGACCGCTTCACGATGGACGGACAGATCTTCATCCAGACGATGGAACCGCTGCTCGATTCCGACGGCCGGCTGCTCGGTTATTTCGAAAGCGTTTTCCAGCTTTCATCCCGCCGGTCCCATGAGATCCTGCGTGACACCGCCACCGTCGTCGCCGTTTCTTCCCTGTCGGTTCTTGTGACCGCGCTCGTCCTCCTGCCGATCTTCAGCTCCTACAACCGGGGCATCCTGCGGCTGTCGCGCGGCCTGCTCGATGCCAACATCGGCATGCTGAGCGCGCTGGGCAGCGCCATCGCCAAGCGCGACAGCGACACCAACGCCCACAATTACCGGGTGACGGTCCTCGCCATCCGTCTGGCCGAGGCGCTGGGGGTGGAGGACGCGGCGATCCGCAAGCTGGTGAAGGGCGCCTTCCTGCACGATGTCGGCAAGATCGCCATTCCCGACAGCATCTTGCTGAAGCCCGGCAAGCTGGATGCGGAGGAGTTCGCGGTGATGAAGACCCATGTCGTCCATGGGCTGGACATCGTCGGCTCGTCCGACTGGCTGGCCGACGCGGCCGATGTGGTCGGCGGCCATCACGAAAAATTCGACGGGTCGGGCTATCCCAACGGTCTGACGGGAGAGGCGATCCCGATTGCCGCCCGCATTTTCGCCGTCGCCGACGTGTTCGACGCGCTGACCTCGCGCCGCCCCTACAAGGAGCCGATGTCCTACGCCGCGACCATGGACATTCTGGCCGAGGGCGCCGGCCGGCATTTCGACCCGGCGGTGCTCGCCCGCTTCACCGCCATCGCCGCCGGCCTGCACGAGCGGCTGACCGCCCTTGGCGACGATGGGGTTCGGGAGGAGCTGCGCGGGTTGGTGACGCGCTATTTCAAGCTGGCGTAAACAGAGTCACGCGGCGAGTCCGCGCAGGAACAGGTCAACCGCCTTGTCGACGAAGGCATGGCGCTCCTCCTCCGTCGGTACGGGACAGAGGCCGAGTACCAGCTGGCAATAAGCGCCGCCCTGCATGGCGGACAGGAACTGCCGGGCGACGAAGGCCGGATCGTCGGTGGCGATCGCACCGCGGTCGTTCAGCCGGGTGAACAGGGCGACGAAATTGGCGATCCCCTGCTCCGGCCCCGCCTGGAAATAGAGTTGGGCGGCGAGCGGCATCCGCGTCGCCTCCCCCACCACCGCCTGATGGACGCGGATCGCCGCATCCGACCACAGCAGGTCGGTGAAACGGCGGCCGACCTGGATCAGGACATCGCGCAACGGCATCCCGTCGAACATCTCCGGCGCAAAGCGCAGGCCGCGCCGCTCGCATTCGGCGGAGATCACCGCGGTGTAAAGCTCCTCCTTCGATGGAAAGCGGGTGTAGAGCGTCGTCTTGGACACCCGTGCCTGTTGCGCGACCTGATCCATCGACGTGGCGGCATAGCCGAGTTCCAGGAACACCTCCCGCGCGGCGGCGACGATCTGTTCCGCCTTCGTGTCGAGCGACGGGGCGGGATGGGACGCTTTCTGCTCCGATGACTGCACTGAACTGTACCGTTCACTCTTGACGTTGGCTGGGGGCCGGAGTAGGACGGTAACAGTACGATACAGTCCAGTCCAGTGGGGAGACGTGGTATGGCCCTGTTCCGCGAAAGGCGGCTCGCGTCCGCCGTCATGGCGACAACGGCGCTTCTGACGGTGGCGGGCCTGCTTGCCGGCTGCAACGAAACGCAGTCCGCTTCCACCCCGGCGGAAGCAGAGGTGCGGCCGGTCCGTGTCGCCACCGTCACGCTGGAACCGCTGGTCGACAGCGTCCGCTACCCGGCGGTGATCCGTCCGCGGGTGGAGGCCGATGTCGGCTTCCGCGTCGGCGGCAAGGTGACCGCCCGGCTGGTGGAGGTCGGCACCCGCGTCGAACCCGGCATGCCGCTGGCGCGCCTCGACCCCACCGATCTTCAATTGCAGATCCGCGCGTCGCAGGCGCAGCTCGCCTCCGCCAAGGCCGACGCCGCCAACGCCCGCAGCGATTTCCAGCGCTACGCCAGCCTGCGCCAGGGTGAATGGACCACCCGCCAGGAATACGACCGCCGCAAGACGACGCTGGACAAGGCGGAGTCCAAGGTGCGCGAGGTGGAAGCGCAGCTGCGCGTCCTCGACAACTCCGCCCAATATGCCACGCTCGTGGCGGAGGAGGCCGGCATCGTCACCGCGACTCTGATCGAGCCGGGACAGGTCGTCGCATCCGGACAGACCGCTCTGCGCGTCGCCCGGCTGGGCAGCCTGGAGGCGGTGGCGAACATCCCCGAGCAGAGCGTCGCCGCCCTGCCCCGCCAGAAGCTGGCGGTGGAGCTGTGGTCGCATCCGGGCCAAAGCATCGCCGGCCGCCTGCGCGAGGTCTCGCCCAGCGCCGACGCCAACACCCGGACCTTCCAGGCGAAGATCGCGCTGACCGATCCGCCGCCCACGGTCCAGCTCGGCATGACCGCGACCGTCATCGCCGCCGCCGACCATGGCGCTCCCATCGCCCGCCTGCCGCTGAGCGCTTTGGCGCAGCGGGAGCAGAAGCCGGCGGTTTGGGTGTTGTCCGCGCCGGACGACCGGCTGGAGTTGCGTCCCGTCACCGTCGCCGCCTATGCCGGCGACCTCGCTCTGATCGGCGGCGGGCTGAAGGACGGCGAACGCGTCGTCACCGCCGGAGTGCACAAGCTCGACGCCGGCCAGAAGGTCCGCGTCTGGACGGAGCCGGCGCGATGAACCACTCCCGCATGAATCTGTCTGCCTGGGCGCTTGCCCACCGCACGCTGGTGCTGTTCATGATGCTCGCCAGCGTCCTGGCCGGTGCGCTGGCCTACAAGACCCTGGGCCGGGCGGAGGATCCGTCCTTCACCTTCAAGGTGATGGTGGTGAGCACCCAATGGCCGGGCGCCACGGCGCGCGAGGTGGAACAGTTCGTCACCGACCGCATCGAGAAGAAGCTGGAGGAGGTTCCCTACTACGACGTCGCCCGCAGCTATTCCAAGCCCGGCGAGTCGGTGATCTTCGTCCAGCTGAAGGATTCCACCCCGCCGAAGCTGGTGGCGGATTTGTGGTATCAGGTGCGAAAGAAGATCGGCGACATCCGCCAGACGCTGCCGGACGGCGTGATCGGCCCCTTCTTCAATGACGAATTCGGCGACGTCTATTCCGGCATCTACGCCTTCATGGGCGAGGATTTCACCCCTGCCCAGCTGAAGAAAGTCGCGGAGCAGGCGCGCGCCCGTCTGCTGAAACTGCCGGGCGTCGAGAAGATCGACCTGATCGCTCCGCAGGAGGAGCGCGTCTATGTCGAGATCTCCAGCCAGCGGCTCGCCAGCTTCGGTCTGCCGGTCGACTCGGTGATCCAGGCGCTCCAGCGCGAGAACGCCATCGCCGCGTCGGGCGACGTCGATACCGGATCGCAGCGCGTCTATGTCCGCCTCGACCTCGGCCTCGACACCGCGGCGGCGGTGCGCGCGATCCCGGTGGAGAGCGGTGGCCGGCTGCTGACCATCGGCGACGTGGCGGAGGTCAAGCGCGGCTATGTCGAACCGCGGCGCTACACCCTGCGCTACAACGGTCGCGACGCCATCGGCCTGGGCGTCGTCATGGCGAAGGGCGGCAACGTGCTGAAGCTGGGAGAACAGCTCGACGTTGCGATGGAGAAGGTCCGCGCCGAACTGCCGGTCGGACTGGAGGTGGCGCAGGTCGCCGACCAGCCGAAGGTGGTCGAACATTCCGTCGGCGAATTCATGGAATCGCTGGCCGAAGCGCTGGGCATCGTCATCCTGGTCAGCCTCGTCAGCCTGGGCTGGCGCACCGGCATCGTCGTGGCGCTGGCGGTGCCGCTGGTGCTGGCGATGACGCTGGTGGCGATGCAAATCCTTCACATCGATTTGCAGCGCATTTCGCTGGGCGCCCTCATCATCGCGCTCGGCCTGCTGGTGGACGACGCCATCATCGCGGTTGAGATGATGGTGGTGAAGATGGAACAGGGCTGGGACAGGCTGAAGGCCGGCGCCTTCGCCTACACCTCCACCGCCTTCCCGATGCTGAGCGGCACCATCGTCACCGCCGCCGGCTTCGTGCCGGTCGGCTTCGCGGCCTCGGCCGCCGGCGAATACACCAATTCGATCTTCTGGGTGGTGGCGCTGTCGCTGCTGCTGTCCTGGGTGGTGGCGGTGATCTTCACCCCCTATCTCGGCTGGCTGCTGCTGCCCAAGCCCAAGCATGTGGTGCCGGACGGGCACGAGCTGGACATCTACGACACCCGCGCCTACCGCATCCTGCGCAACATGATCGAGGCCTGCGTGCGGGCGCGCTGGGTCACCATCGGCGTGACGGTGGCGGCCTTCGTCACCGCACTCGTCGGCTTCGGCCATATCCAGCAGCAGTTCTTCCCGTCGGCCAGCCGGCCGGAACTGCTGATCGACGTCCGGCTCGCCGAAGGCTCCTCCTTCGAGGCGACGGCCGCCGAAGTGAAGCGGATGGAGGCGGTGCTAGCCAAGGACCCGGACGTCGATTACTGGGTTGCCTACACCGGCGGCGGGTCGCCGCGCTTTTACCTGCCGCTCGACCAGCAGTTGGAAACCGCCAACTTCGCCCAGTTCATGGTGATGACCAAGGGGTTGGAGGAGCGCGAGCATTTCATGCAGCGGCTGGAGCCGACTTTGGAGTCCGACTTCCCGGCCGCCCGCGTCCGCATAGGCCGCCTGGAGAACGGCCCGCCGGTCGGCTACCCCGTGCAGTTCCGCGTCACCGGCGAGGACCCGGCGACCATCCGCAAGATCGCCTATCAGGTGCGCGACACCATGCGCGCCCACCCCAACACCGCCAACGTCCATCTGGATTGGGACGAGCTGTCCAAGCGCATCCGGCTGGAGGTGGACACCGCCAAGGCCCGTGCGCTGGGCGTGTCGAAGCAGGATCTGTCCAACGCCCTGCAATTGCTGCTGAACGGCATGTCCGTCACCCAGTACCGCGAGGGCACCGAACTGATCGGCGTCCTGCTGCGCACCACGCCGGAGGAGCGGATGGACCTCTCCCGCCTGGGCGAGCTGAACATCCGCACCGGGCGCGGCACCACCGTTCCCCTGAGCCAGGTCGCCACCGTGCGCTACGAGCTTGAGGAACCGGTGCTGTGGCGCCGGGCGCGCGAGACGACGATAACGGTCAAGGGCGACGTCACCGGCGGCTTGCAGGCCCCGGTGGTCAGCACCCAGTTGAACGGCCAGTTCGATGCTCTGCGGGCCACCCTGCCCGACGGCTATGCCATCACCATGGGCGGCGCCATCGAGGAGAGCGCCAAGGGGCAGGACTCGATCAACGCCATGATGCCGGTGATGCTGCTGATCATGATCACCACGCTGATGCTGCAATTGCAGAGCTTCTCGCGCGTGTTCATGGTCCTGCTGACCGCTCCGCTGGGGCTGATCGGCGTCACCGCCTCGCTTCTGCTGTTCAACCTGCCCTTCGGCTTCGTCGCCATGCTGGGCGTCATCGCGCTGGCCGGCATCATCATGCGCAACTCGGTCATCCTGGTCGACCAGATCGAGCAGGATATCCGCAGCGGCCGGTCCCGCTGGGAGAGCATCGTCGAGGCGACGGTGCGCCGCGCCCGCCCCATCGCCCTGACGGCAGCAGCGGCGATCCTCGCCATGATCCCGCTGACGCAGAGCGTCTTCTGGGGGCCAATGGCGGTCGCCATCATGGGCGGTCTGGCCGGTGCCACCGTGCTGACGATCTTCTTCCTGCCGGCCCTCTACGCAGCATGGTTCCGCGTGCCCCGGCCGGAGCGGGAGGAGGTGGAGGACAACGGCATGGGAGGCGCGCTGCCGAAGCCGGCGTTGGGGGATTGATGCCCTACTCTTTTGCTCAAGCTTGACCGCGGTCAAGGGGCGCACGTGTCGTCCGTGACAGGGTGGCGCCACAATCGATCTCCCGATTGCATCATCACTGCTGATGATCCTCTTTCGTACTGTGCCTTTGCGCCCGGCGGCCTCAGCCTCCGGGCGCATTTTTTTTAGGCGTCAGTTCGCCCGCCTGCCCGCGGTCGCCAGCGTCAGCCGGCCGAAGCTCGAGCCCTCCCGCAGCAGGCGTCGGCCACCGACCTCGATCCGGCGATAGGCTGGGCCGGCCATCAGCAGGCAGGCCGTGACCATCGCCAGCATGAGCGCCATCGACCAGCCGCCCGGCAGCGCTTTGCGGTCATAGATGCCCAGCCCCAACCCCAGCAGCCGCGTGGTCACATATTCGACGAAGCCGTGGATGAGATAAAGCGAATAGGACACGTCGCCCAGCCAGACCAGCGGCCGGACATTCAGCATGCCTGCGGCCCGGCCGTGGTTGGCGACGGCCGCCAGGATCAGCAGGGCAAACAGGGGCACAGCCAGCAGGTCCGGCCCGCCGGTGTGCAGAAGCAGCAGGATCGCCACCACCACCCCGGCCATCGTCAGGTCGCTCGACAGCACCGGCGCGGCGAGCCCGCTACGGAAGGCGCTGTAGAGCAGGGTGCCCAGCAGGAATTCCGGCAGGCAGCGCAGCAGGGTCTGCGGCCCGTCCCACTGGTTCAGATTGTCCTGCGTCGTCCAGGCCAGCGCAAAGAGCGTCGCCAGCGCACCGACCGCCAGCAGGGCCTGCGTCCGGCCGCTCGACCGCCAGACCCAGGGCAGCGCGAAGGGGAAGACCAGATAGGCCATGAACTCCAGGCTGATCGACCAAGCCGGGTAATTCCAACTCAGCATGCTGGCATAGAGGCCCTGGAGCATGAACAGGTTGGCGACCAGCGCCCAGACCGATTCAGCCCCTTTCAGCGGAATTGCCGGGAAGCTGCCGGTGGCGGCGTATTCCACCGCGCGGACGGCCAGCGCCGTCGCCACGAACAGCAGCAGGACCGCCAGATGCAGCGGATAGAGCCGGGCGATGCGCGCCCGCAGGAAGCTCCAATATTTGTCGCCGACCGAGTCCGTAAAGGTGCCGTGATAGACATGCGTCAGCACGAAGCCGCTGAGCATGAAGAACAGATCGACGGCCAGATATCCTTTCTGCACCAGATGCGTGTAGCTGTCCGGGTGCAGGTTGGGGAAATACTGGAAGCTGTAGTGGTACAGCACCACCCACAAGGCCGCGATGCCGCGCAGCGGGGTCAGGGAGTGGAGGTGGCCGGGGTTGGTCTGCGTGCTCATGGCGCAGGCTCCGGCCGCTCAGGCCGATGGCCCCTGCCCCGCCGGTGGGATTTGGTCCGAGCGAGATTGCCTGGGCGCGGTCATCGGCCGTCCCGTCTTGAAGCCCGCACCCGTGTTCCAGCCGAGACCCATCGAAACCACGTCACCCTCCAGCCGTTACGCCGCGCGATACCCGTCCGATGTCGAACGGCAAGGCGGCCCCAGTGCGGGTTAACGGTGGCGGTGACGATTGGTTTCGTTGCAGGCTGTTACAGATTGAGGACCGTTACAGGAAGAAGACCAATGTGGTCAGCCCCAGCAACGGCACCAGGATGCCGAAGGACCACGCCATATAGCCGAAGAAGCTGGGCATGGCGACGCCGCGCTCCTCGGCAATCGCCTTGACCATGAAGTTGGGAGCGTTGCCGATATAGCTGTTGGCACCCATGAACACCGCACCGGCCGAGATCGCGGTCAGCGTCAGCGACAGATCCGTCATCAGCACCTTGGCGTCGCCGCCGGCGGTGTTGAAGAAGATCAGGTAGGTCGGCGCGTTGTCGAGGAAGCTGGACAGGATGCCGGCCGCCCAGAAATAGGCGGCGGGGTTCGGCTTCCCGCCCTCGTTCACCGCGGAGATGATGGCGCCCAACGCGCCGTCGGTGCCGGCCCGCAGGATGGCGATGGCCGGAATGATGGTCAGGAAGATGGCGGCGAACAGCTTCGCCACCTCCAGGATCGGACCCCAGCTGAAACCGTTCAGGCGGCGGCTCTGCTTGCTGGTCAGCGCCAGCGACAGGCCGGTGATGCCCAGCAGCAGCAGATTCGACACGATGGTCTCAAGCGGCACCGGCACATGATACAGCGTGAGGCCCGTTCCCGGATGCCAGATGCCGCTGAGCAGCACCGCGCCGACGATGGCGACCAGCAGCAGCAGGTTGACGCTGCCCTCGATGCGGATCGGCTCGCGCTCGTGCACGCCCTCGATCAGCGGGTGCTTGCCGGGATCGCGGGTGTGCAGGAAGAGGTCGAGCGCGAAATAGATCGCCAGCAGCAGGCCCGACAGGAAGGCCATCGGCGCCAGCAGATGCACCGTCGGCCAGAAGAAATCGACGCCCTTCAGGAAGCCAAGGAACAGCGGCGGGTCGCCCAGCGGGGTCAGGGACCCGCCGACATTCGACACCAGGAAGATGAAGAAGACGACCGTGTGGACCTTGTGGCGCCGATGTTCGTTCGCGCGCAGCAGCGGGCGGATCAGCAGCATCGAGGCGCCGGTGGTGCCCATCAGGCTGGCCAGCACGGTGCCCAGCGCCAGCCCGACCGTGTTGGCCATCGGCGTCCCCACCAGCGATCCCGCCAGCCGCACGCCGCCCGCCACCGTGAACAGCGCGGTCAGCAGAACGATGAAGGGGATGTATTCCAGCAGGACCGTGTGCAGCAGCTCGTAGGTGGCAAGCTCGACCCCGAAGGTCGCGGCGAAGGGAACCAGGAAGGCCAGGGCCCAGGCAGCCGAAATCTTGCCGAAATGATGGTGCCAGACCATCGGCGCCAGCAGCGGGAACAGCGCGATCGACAGCAGGACTCCCGCGAAGGGCACCACCCACGCCGCACTCATCAACCGTCCGTCCAGATGCGGCACGCCGGCATGGGCGACCTCAGCCGCCACCTCCGCTGCTTGCACCCCATGCGTGCCCAGTAGCACGCCGCCGCCGACGGCGAGCGCCCCCCAGAACAGCGCTGGAAGAGCGGTCGGGAGGATGGATGGGCGGCGTCGGTGCGTTTGGGAAGTGATCATCGGTCCGGAAAATAGGCTGACGAAAGGAACGGGAGTATGCGGATTGACGCAGCGTAAGCCAAGCCGGAAGGGGCGGCGGCGACACAAACTTTCGTATGCGGGTATGCGCAGGCCCTATGGGCAGGCTCGCAAGGTGATGGCCCTGTCCACCCTCCCCGTCCAGCCGGACAGCGGCCGACACTCGCTGCCCGCACACAGCCGATGCTCTGCGGTGAAGCCGGATGCCGCCAGCGTGACGCTGTCCTGCGGCGGCAGGTCCGGCTTCCAGACCATCCAGCCATCTGCGGTCATCCGGGCATCCGGGCCGGGCTCCATGCCCGCACCGGTGCCGCGGATGCGGGCCTCATTCAGGCGCAACAGTCCCGCTTCGACGGTCCATTGTTCCCGCCACTCCGTCTTTTCGATGGAGTGAGTCCAGGACAGGGTGAAGGCCGTCCCCGGCAGCGACGCCAGCAGCGCGCCGCCGAGGGCGAACAGGCAGAGGCCGCTCACCTCACGCCGCGGCGGCGGTCGGCACGCTCCGGCGCCGGTGCTGCCACAGCAGGAACAGGCCGGTCATGACGAAGGCGGCCTCGTCGGTCAGCGGCAGAGCCACGATGAACAGGAAGGACGCCGCCGCGGCATAGAGGCGGGCGACCAGCGACAGCGGCGTCCAGAAGAAGCCGATGGTGGCGGCCCCCCACAGGGCGATGGCGACGCAGGCCTTGACGAACACATAGGCCACTGCGAGCCAGTTCCCGGTTTGCAGAACCAGGGCCGGGTCGTAGACGGCCATGAAGGGCACGACATAGCCCGCCATGGCCACCCGCGTCGCGATCCAGCCGATCTCCATATGGTCGGCCTTGCAGATCGACGAGGCCGCCAGCGCCGCCAGAGCGACCGGCGGGGTCAGGTCGGCCATGATGCCGAAATAGAAGACGAACATGTGGCTGACCATCAGCGGCACGCCCATGGTCAGCAGTGCCGGCGCCGCAATCGACGCGGTGATGATGTAGTTGGCCGTCGTCGGCAGGCCGGTGCCCAGCACGATGCAGGCGATCATGGTCAGCACCAGCGCCGCCAGCAGGTTGCCGCCCGACCAGTCGACGATGGTGGAGGCGAAGCTGGAGGCAAGCCCCGTCAGCGTCATCATGCCGATCAGCACGCCGACCAGCGCGCAGGCGACGCCGACGCCGACCGCGTTCTTGGCGCCGTCGGCGATGCTGTTCACCACCAGCGTAAGCGTCTCCCGGCCGCCCTTGAACAGCAGGCAGGGGATGATGAGCAGCACGACCATGGTGAAGGCCAGATGCTCGGTCCGGAACCCCAACTTCCGCAGTCCGGCGGCGACCAGACCGACCGCGACCCAGAAGGCGACACGCAACGCCATCGGCCCGATGGTGCCGACGATGGTGGTGCCGAGGATCAGTGCCGCGGTTGCCGCGATACCGATCACCCCGGCGAACAGCGGCGTGAAGCCGGAGAACAGCAGATAGACCAGCGCCGCCAACGGCAGGATCAGGTACCAGCCCTCCACCACGGCACGAAGCGCGCTGGGGCACTGGTCCTTGGGCAGCCCGACGAGGTTGCGCATCCCCGCCTCCAGATGGACCATCCAGAAGGCGCTGCCGAAATAGAGGATCGCCGGGATCGCCGCGGCGATGGCGACCTCGCTGTAGGGCACGCCGATGGTTTCCGCCATGATGAAGGCCGCCGCCCCCATCACCGGCGGCATCAGTTGCCCGCCCATGCTCGCCGTCGCCTCCACAGCACCGGCGAAGGCCGGGCGGTAGCCGAAGCGCATCATCAGCGGGATGGTGAACTGCCCGGTGGTCAACACGTTGGCGACGCCCGAGCCGTTGATGGTGCCCATCAGGCCGGACGAGATCACCGCCACCTTCGCCGGCCCGCCCTTGGCATGACCGACGAGGCCGAGCGAGACGTCGTTGAACAGCTTGATCATGCCGGCGCGCTCAAGGAAGGCACCGAACAGGATGAACAAGAAGATGTAGCTGGCCGACACGAAGGTCGGCGTTCCGTAAAGCCCCTCCGTCGACAGGTAGAGATTGTCGATCACCTGATCGAGGTCGTAACCGCGGTGGGCGAGCCCGAAGGGCAGATGGCGGCCGAACAGGGCGTAAGGGATGAAGACGCCGCACATGATCGGCAGCGCCAGCCCCATGATGCGCCGCGCCGCCTCGAACACCAGCGCCACCGCGATGGTGCCGACGATCAGGTCGGTGGTGTTGGGATCGCCCGCCCGCTGGATCAGGTCGACCTCGAACACGTAGTGATAGAGGCCGACGCCGAAGGCAGTCAGGCCCAGCAGCCAGTCGTACCAGGGGACCCGCCTGCGCTCCGCCGTCTGGCGGAAGCCGAACAGGGTGAAGGTCATCAGCAGCAGGAAACCGACATGGACCGCCCGCACCACCATGGTGGACACCGGGTTGAAGGCAGCGGTCCAGATCTGGAAGGCGGAGAAGGCGACAGCGATGACGAAGACCGCCCGCCCGTCGAACCCTTCGAATGCGGCCACCGTCGCCGGATTTTCCCGGTCGATGGCCTGACGGATCTCGGAGTCCGCCTGATTCTTGTTTGTGCTCACCACGGCTTCTCCGCCCATCGGATTCTTACATCAGGCCCTTTTCCTTGAAGTACTTGATGGCGCCCGGATGCAGCGGCACCGGCGACTGGGTGGCGGTCTGGTCGAGCTTGATCTGCTTGGCGGCGACATGGGCGGCGGCCAGCGCGTCGAGATTCTCGAACAGCGTCTTTGTCATGGCATAGGCGGCATCGTCGGACACACCGGAATGGCTGACCAGCAGGTTGCGCACCGCGGCGGTCGGCACGGCCTCCGTCTGTCCCGGGTAGGTGCCGGCCGGGATGGTTTCGGTGATGTAGGCAGCATCGCCGACCTTCTGCACCAGCTCGGCCGGAATGCTGACGACGGTGATTTCCTGGGACGAGGACAGATCCTTGATCGCCGCCACGCCGAGGCCGGCGGAAATCAGCGTCGCGTCGAGCTGGCGGTTCTTGATCAGGTCGACCGACTCGCCGAAGGGCAGATATTCGGTCTTGGCGAAATCCTTGTAGGTCAGGCCGGCGGCGCCGAAGATGGCCCGCGCGTTCAGCTCCGTCCCCGACTTCGGCGCACCGACCGACACCCGCTTGCCCTTCAGGTCGGCCAGCGTCTTGATGCCCGATTCCTTGGCGGCGACGACCTGGATGTAGTTGGGATAGATGGCGGCGATGGTGCGCAGCTTGTCCAGCTTCTGCTTGAAGCCGACCTCCTCGTTGCCTTTCCAGGCATCGCTCAGCGAATCGCCCAGCGTGAAGCCGATCTCGCCGCGGCCGGCCTGGAGCAGGTTGAGGTTCTCGACCGACGCCTTGGTCGCCTGCGCGGTCACCTTCGCCCCCGGCAGCGCCTTGCCGTACACGTTGGAAAGCGCCACGCCGAGGGGATAATAGACACCGCTGGTGCCGCCGGTCAGAACGGTGATGAAGGTCTCCGCCTGCGCCGGAAGTGCGGCGAGGCCAAGGCCGACGCCGAGGCCCGCAGCCGTGCACAGGGCCAGGACGCGACGCTTCACAGATGGGCGATTCATGGTGGCTCTCCCCGTCATCATTGCCGTGCCCGGATCGTTGCCGGGCGGATTTATTTTGGGCCCACGGAGCGTGGGCAGCCCCAACCCACTGTAACGCGCCACAAAATTGCGCGCCAGTACGTACAATCCGACATAACGATGGTTGCAATGCCATTCTTTCGGCCAAGCCATGCACAGGCTCCTTGACCTCGAAGGGCAGACACCCCCTATCCTTGTGGCACAAGACCGCCGACCGAAGCGGACACCACCACGGCTTCGGCCGACGGCGCGTCAATCGACAGCGATAAGTCCCAACTGCACGCCATACGACTGCAAGCCAGACTTCAGCCAGCGGGAGGAAATCCGATGTCCTGTACCGTTTCGATGACCGTCAATGGCAAGACGGTCTCGCGCGAGGTGGAGGAGCGCACCCTGCTCGTCGCCTTCCTGCGCGAGCATCTTGGCCTGACGGGCACCCATATCGGCTGCGACACCAGCCAGTGCGGCGCCTGCGTCGTCCATGTCGACGGCCGGTCGGTCAAGTCCTGCACCACGCTGGCCGTCCAGGCCAACGGGGCGGATGTCATGACCATCGAAGGTCTGGCGGCGGCCGATGGCACGCTGCACCCGATGCAGGCCGCCTTCCGCGAACATCACGGCCTGCAATGCGGCTTCTGCACGCCGGGCATGGTGATGAGCGCGGTCGATCTGGTCCGCGAGAACCCGAACCCGACCGAGGCTGACATCCGCGAGGGGCTGGAGGGCAACATCTGCCGCTGCACCGGCTATCACAACATCGTCAAGGCGGTGAAGGCGGGTGCCGAAGCGATGGCTGGAGCCCAGGCAACACCGGTCGCGGCCGAATAAGGGCGAAACGCCCAGAGCAGAAAAGATTGCAGATCAGGCATTTCCGCATCTTCAGCGTTCCTGTGGGAGGAAACACGAGATGGCGAACCCCAATGGCATCGGCGCCTCGGTGCGCCGGCGCGAAGACCAGCGTTTTCTGACCGGCCGCGGCAATTACACCGACGATTTCAAGCGCCTGAACATGACCCATGCGGTCCATGTGCGCTCGCCTTACGCCCATGCCCGCATCCTGGGCATCGACTTCACGGACGCGGCGGCGATGCCGGGCGTGGTCGCCGTGCTGACCGGGGCCGACATGGAGGCCGACAAGGTCGGCAGCCTGCCCTGCGGCTGGCAGATCCATTCCAAGGACGGCTCGCCGATGAAGGAGCCGCCCCACTACCCACTGGCGCGCGACCGCGTGCGCTATGTCGGTGACGCGGTTGCGGTGGTGATCGCCGAGACCCGCGAGCAGGCGCGCGACGCCGCCGAGATGGTGGTGGTCGATTACGAGGAACTGCCGGCGGTCGGATCCTCCACCCGTGCCATCGCCGGCGGTGCGCCGCTGGTCCATGACGATGCGCCGGACAATGTCTGCTACGACTGGCATCTCGGCGACCGGGCGGCGGTGGATGCGGCCTTCGCCAACGCCGCACATGTCGCGAAGATCGATCTGGTCAACCAGCGTCTGGTGCCGAACGCGATGGAACCGCGGGCGGCGATGGGCGAGTACGACCAGTCGAACGGCGAATACACCCTGACCACCACCAGCCAGAACCCGCACGTTACCCGCCTGCTGATGGGCGCCTTCGTGCTGGGCATTCCCGAACACAAGCTGCGCGTGGTGGCGCCCGACGTCGGCGGCGGGTTCGGATCGAAGATCTTCCATTACGGCGAGGAGGCCGTCGTCACCTGGGCGGCGCGCAAGGTCGGCCGGCCGGTGAAATGGACCGCCGACCGCTCGGAAAGCTTCCTGACCGACGCCCATGGCCGCGACCATGTCAGCCACGCCGAACTGGCGATGGACGCCGACGGCAATTTCCTGGCGCTGCGCGTCTCGACGCTGGCCAATCTCGGCGCCTATCTGTCGACCTTCGCGCCGTCGATCCCGACCTACCTCTACGCCACCCTGCTGGCGGGCCAGTACAAGACCCCGGCGATCTATGCCGAGGTGAAGGCGGTCTTCACCAACACCTCTCCCGTCGATGCCTATCGCGGCGCCGGCCGGCCGGAAGCCTGCTACCTGATCGAACGGATTGTCGATGTCGCGGCCGGCGTGATGGGCATGGACAAGACGGAAATCCGCCGCCGCAACTTCGTGCCGAAGGAGGCGATGCCCTACCAGACGCCGGTGGCACTGCAATACGACACCGGCGACTTCGCCAAGAATCTCGACATCGCCCTGCCGCTGGTCGACTACCCCGGCTTCCAGCAGCGCCGGGCCGAATCGAAGGCGCGCGGCAAGCTGCGCGGCATCGGCTTCGCGACCTATATTGAGGCCTGCGGCATCGCCCCCAGCAATGTCGCCGGTGCGCTCGGCGCTCGCGCAGGACTTTATGAATGCGCGGAAGTCCGTTTCCATCCAACGGGTTCGGTGACGGTCTTCACCGGCGCTCACAGCCACGGCCAGGGCCATGAGACCACCTTCGCCCAGATCGTGGCGGAGCGGTTCGGCATCCCGATCGAGAATGTCGAGATCGTCCACGGCGACACCAACAAGATCCCCTTCGGCATGGGCACCTACGGCTCGCGCTCGCTCGCGGTCGGCGGCTCGGCCCTGGTGAAGGCGATGGACAAGGTGGAGCGCAAGGCGAAGAAGATCGCCGCCCACATGCTGGAGGCCGCCGAGACCGACATTGAGGTCAAGGAGGGCCGTTTCACCGTCGCCGGCACCGACAAGAGCCTGGGCATCGGCGACATCGCCCTGCAAGCCTACGTCCCGCACAACTTCCCGCTCGACGAGCTGGAGCCGGGGCTGGACGAGCAGGCCTTCTACGACCCGAAGAACTTCACCTACCCCAACGGCTGCCATGTCTGCGAGCTGGAGATCGACCCCGACACCGGCGTCACCACCATCGTCAGCTTCGCCGCGGTGGATGATTTCGGCAACGTCATCAACCCGCTGATCGTCGAGGGGCAGGTGCATGGCGGCCTGGTCCAGGGCATAGGTCAGGCGCTGTACGAGAACTGCGTCTATGACGAGGAGTCGGGCCAGCTCGTCACCGGCTCCTACATGGACTATTGCATGCCGCGGGCGGACGATGTCCCATCCTTCACCGTGCGCTATCACGAGGACCAGCCCTGCACCCACAACCCGCTGGGCGTGAAGGGCTGCGGCGAGGCCGGGACCATCGGCGCCGCCGCCGCCGTCATGAACGCGGTGGTGGATGCGCTGTCCGACTATGGCGTCACCCACATGGACATGCCGGCGACGCCGGAGAAGGTCTGGCGGACCATCCGCGACGCTGCTCCGGCCATGGCGGCGGAATAAGACGGCCGAAGAAGAAGGAGGCTAGAGAATGTACGCGTTCACGTACCAACGGCCGACATCGCTTGCCGACGCGGCGACCGCCATCCAGGCGGAAGAGGCCAAGCTGCTGGGCGGCGGCCAGACCCTGCTGCCGACGCTGAAACAGCGTCTCGCCCGCCCGACCGACCTGATCGACCTCGGCGCCATTCCGGAGTTGAAGGGCATCCGAGAGGCCGATGGAGGGTTGGAAATCGGCGCCTTCACGCGCCATGCGGAGGTCGCCCATTCCGACCTCGTCAAGCGGGTCATCCCGGCGCTGGCGAGCCTCGCCGAGGGCATCGGCGACCGTCAGGTCCGCAACATGGGCACGATGGGCGGCTCCATCGCCAACGCCGATCCGTCAGCCGACTACCCGTCGGCCGTGGTGGCGCTCAAGGCCACGGTGACCACCGACCGCCGAACCATCGCTGGCGACGATTTCTTCACCGGCATGTTCGAAACCGCGCTGGAGCCGGGCGAGATCCTCAAGTCGGTCCGCTACTCCCGACCGGACAAGGCGGCCTACGCCAAGTTCCGTAACCCGGCCAGCCGCTACGCCATCGTCGGCGTCTTCGTCGCGAAGTTCGGCGCGGAGGTGCGGGTGGCGGTGACCGGCGCCGCCGGCTCCGTTTTCCGCGCCACCGCGTTCGAGACGGCGCTGGCCGCCGACTTCCGTGCCGAAGCGCTGAACGGTCTGTCTGTGGAGGCCGACGGCCTGAACGCCGACATCCACGCCAGCGCCGACTACCGCGCCCACCTCGTCACCGTGATGGCAAAGCGCGCGGTGGAAGCGGTGGGGTGATTTAGCTCCCTCTCCCACCCCGGGAGAGGGAAGGGGCCCACCGCGAAGCGGTGGGAAGGGTGAGGGGTGGTGCAAGGATCCCGAACCGCAAGGTTCCTTGCCTCATCCCTCACCCTCCCCACCTTCGGTGGGTCCCCTCCCTCTCCCGGGGCGGGAGAGGGCATTCCTCGTCCATCTCCAAGGCCGTCCATGACCCCAGCCCTCCCCGCCTCCGTCGATGACACGCTGGCGCTTCTCACCCGCGGCAATTACGTCGCGGACCGCTCGCTGGCGACAGCACTCTTCCTGGCGCTGAAGCTCAAGCGCCCGCTGTTCCTGGAAGGTGAGGCCGGGGTCGGCAAGACGGAGATCGCCAAGGTCCTGTCGGCGACGCTCGGCCGCAAGCTGCTGCGGCTGCAATGCTATGAAGGGCTGGACGCCTCGTCGGCCGTCTATGAGTGGAACTATGCCCGCCAGATGATGGAAATCCGTCTGGCCGAGGCGTCCGGCGGGCAGGACCGCGACTCGCTGGCCGCCGACCTGTTCTCCGAGCGCTTCCTGGTCAAGCGGCCGCTGCTCCAGGCGCTGGAGCCGGACCTTGCCGGACCGCCGGTGCTGCTGATCGACGAGTTGGACCGCACCGACGAGCCGTTCGAGGCCTATCTGCTGGAGATCCTGTCCGACTATCAAGTCTCCATCCCGGAATTCGGCACAATCCATGCGCCGGAGCCGCCCATCGTCATCCTCACCTCCAACCGCACGCGCGAGATCCACGACGCGCTGAAACGGCGCTGCTTCTATCATTGGGTCGATTACCCCAGCGCCGTACGGGAGCGGGAGATCCTGTCGGTCAAGGCGCCGCAGGCCGATGCCCGGCTGGCGGCCCAGGTGGTGGGCTTCGTCCAGACTCTGCGCGACATGGATCTCTACAAGGCGCCGGGGGTTGCCGAGACGCTGGACTGGGCGCAGGCGCTGGTGGAACTGAACCAGCTGGAGCTTGAGCCCTCCGTCATCAACGACACGCTGGGCACGCTGCTGAAATACCAGGACGATATCGCCCGCATCCAGGGCAGCGAGGCGGCGCGCATCCTGACCCAGGTCAAGACCGAGCTGGCCGCCACCACCGCCCGGTGAGACCGTCATGACGGACGACGCGCCGGCCGGACGCCTCACCCTCAACCTGATGCATTTCGCCCGTGCGCTGCGCGCCGCCGGCCTGCCGGTCGGGCCGGGCAAGGTCTTGCAGGCGGTGGAGGCGGTGGAGGCGGTCGGCCTGTCGAACCGCACCGACTTCTATTGGGCACTGCACGCCATCTTCGTGAACCGCCACGACCAGAGCGAGCTGTTCGACCAAGCCTTCCACGTCTTCTGGCGCAATCCGGACATCCTGAAAAAGATGATGTCGCTGATGCTGCCGAAGGTGCGGACGGAGGACCCGCCCGACCAGCCGGAAATGGCGCAGCGCCTTGCCGAGGCCCTGCACGGCAGCGGTACCGAACAGGAGGAGCCGGAAAAGACGGAGATCGAGATCGACGCCTCCTTCACCGTCTCCGCAGCCGAGCGGCTCCAGGCCAAGGATTTCGAGAAGATGACGGGGGAGGAGATGGCCCAGGCCAAGCGCCTGCTCGCCCGTCTCGCCCTGCCGCTGGCGGAGGTCACCACACGCCGCCACCGCCCCGACCCGATGGGGCCGCGGGTGGACCCGCGCGCCACGCTGCGGCGGATGCTGCGCAGCGGCGGCGACCTGTCGGACCTCGCCCGCAAGCGCCGCCGCACCCGGCCGCCGCCGCTGGTGGTGCTGTGCGACATCTCCGGTTCAATGACCCGCTATTCGCGGATGCTGCTGCATTTCATGCATGCGGTCACCAACGACCGCGACCGGGTCTACAGCTTCGTCTTCGGCACGCGGCTGACCAACATCACCCGCCACCTGCGGCACAAGGACGTCGATGTGGCGCTGGACGCCGTGTCGGGGGCGGTCGCCGACTGGTCGGGGGGCACACGGATCGGCACCGCGCTGCACGCCTTCAACCGGACCTGGGCGCGCCGGGTGCTGGGCCAGGGTGCGGTGGTTCTTCTCATTACCGACGGGCTGGACAGGGATGCAGGGGAAGGGCTTGCGGCAGAGGCCGAACGGTTGCACAAAAGCTGTCGGCGGCTCGTCTGGCTGAATCCTTTGTTGCGCTGGGAAGGCTTTGCGCCGAAATCCTCAGGCATCCGGGCGTTGCTGCCGCATGTGGACGATTTTCTTGCGGCCCACAGCCTGAACAGCCTCGCGGATCTGGCCGGCGCCCTGTCGGCCGACGGTCCGCGTCGTAGTCCGGGCTTGCGCCGCTGGTTGAAGGAGGCGGCGGGATGAACGACACCCTGATGGCGGACAACATCGTAGAGCAGGCAGCCGCATGGCGGACAGCCGGCCGCAGGGTGGCCCTGGCGACCGTCGTGTCGACCTGGGGCTCCTCGCCGCGGCCGGTCGGCAGCCAGATGGCGGTCGACGACCGCGGCTCCATGGCCGGCTCCGTGTCCGGCGGCTGCATCGAAAGCGCCGTGGCGCATGAAGCGGCCAAAACGATGGAGGACGGCGAACCGCGTCTGCTGTCCTTTGGCATCACCAACGAAATGGCCTGGGAAGTCGGGCTGGCCTGCGGCGGACAGGTGCAGGTCTATGTCGAGGCCGTGGAATGAAACGCGAAATTCTGGACCGGCTGCTCGCGGCGAAGGCCGACGCAATTCCGGCTGCCCTGGTGACCGATCTTAACAGCGGCCTCCAGACGCTTGTTTTCGAAGACACCGTGCATGGCGGCTTCGGGCTGGAGCCCGACCTGCTGGACGAGGTGCGCCGGCGCATCCGCCAGGATCGTTCCGGCATGCTGGTCGATCCGCAGGACGAGGACGGCTTCCGGCTGTTCGTGCATGTCCACAACCCGGCCATGCGCCTGCTGATCGTCGGCGCCGTGCACATCGCCCAGGCGCTGGCCCCGGTGGCGGCGCTGACCGGCTATGACGTGACGGTGATCGACCCGCGCGGCGCCTTCGCCACCGAGGCGCGCTTCCCCGGTGTGAAACTGAATCACCTTTGGCCGGACGAGGCGCTGGCCGAGCTGAAGCCCGACGTCCGCACCGCGGTGGTCACGCTGACGCACGATCCGAAGCTGGACGACCCGGCGCTGATCGCCGCCCTGCGCTCCCCCGCCTTCTATGTCGGCGCGCTGGGCAGCAAGCGCACCCATGCCCTGCGCCTCGACCGCCTGCGCGACGAGGGGCTGAGCGAAGCCGAGGTCAAGCGCATCCGCGGCCCGGTCGGGCTGTCGATCGGCGCCGTCACCCCGGCGGAGATCGCCATTGCCATCATGGGCCAGATCACTTGCGTGCGCCGGGGCGAAAATCATCCCTGCTGACGGCTGAGGACCAGGGTGGGGGAGCCATAGCCGTCGCCCCCACCCCACACCTTCCGCCCATTGCCCCGCTCCGGCCCGGTCGCCATATCCGTCGGCGAACACCGACCGCGCCCATCCGGAGCCCCCATGTTCTTCGGCCCGCTTCCCCTGTCCGACGCCGAGGGCGCGATTCTCGCCCATTCGCTGCGCCTGGGCTCCATTGCCTTCAAGAAGGGCCGCCGGCTGTCGGCCGATGACCTCGAAGCGCTGGGCAAGGCCGGCATCGCCGAGGTGATCGCCGCCAAGCTGTCCGACAGCGACATCGGCGAGGATGCCGCCGCCACCCGCATCGCCGCCGCTGTGGCGGGCGGCGCCGTCCAGGTCGCCGCCGCCTTCACCGGCCGGGTCAACCTGTTCGCCGAAGCGCACGGCCTGCTGCGCCTCGCCCCGTCCCGCATCGACGCGATCAACGAGATCGACGAGAGCGTCACCATCGCCACCCTGCCCGACTTCGCCCCGGTCGAGCCCGGACAGATGCTGGCCACCGTCAAGATCATCCCCTTCGCAGCCCCCGCCGACGCGGTGGAGCGGGCGGAGCGGATCGCCACCGACGGACCGCCCCCGCTGGCCGTCCTTCCCTACCGCCCGCTGTCGGTGGCGCTGATCCAGACACGGCTTCCGGGGGTAAAGGACAGCGTTCTCGACAAGACCGTCGCCGTGACGCGGGACCGGGTCGAGGCCATCGGCGGCACGCTGATCCACGACTCGCGCTGCGTCCATGACGAGGCGGAACTGGCGGCGCAGATCGCCGGGGCACCGGAGGCCGACCTGCTGCTGATCGCCGGTGCCTCCGCCATCACCGACCGCCGCGACGTGCTGCCGGCGGCCATCGAGCGGGCCGGCGGCGTGGTGGAGCATTTCGGCATGCCGGTCGATCCCGGCAACCTACTGCTGCTGGCGCGGCGTGATGGCAAACCGGTGCTCGGGCTGCCGGGCTGTGCGCGCTCGCCCAAGCTGAACGGCTTCGACTGGGTGTTGCAGCGCATCGCCGCCGGCATTCCGCCCAGCCGGGCCGAGATGATGCGGATGGGGGTCGGCGGGCTGCTGGCCGAGATCCCGACGCGCCCCCTGCCCCGCGCCGGCGTTTCGACCGAAACGCCCCGCGCACCGCGCGTCACGGCTCTGGTGCTGGCCGCCGGCCGTTCCAGCCGCATGGGGCCGACCAACAAGCTGCTGGCGGAGGTCAACGGCGCGCCGCTGGTCGCCCGTGCCGTCGATGCGGCCCTCGCCTCGCAGGCCGCCACCGTCATCGTGGTCACCGGCCACCAGGGGGAAAGCGTGGCGCGGGCGCTGGCCGACCGTCCGGTCACCTTCGTCCACAATCCCGCCTTCGCCGACGGGCTCAGCAGTTCGCTGCGCGCCGGTCTGGCCGCGGTGCCGAGCGAATCGGATGCGGTGGTCGTCTGCCTGGGCGACATGCCGCGGGTGGCGTCCGCCGTAATCGACCGGCTGATCGCCGCCTACAGCCCGTTGGAAGGCCGTGCGATCTGCATCCCGACCACCCACGGCAAGCAGGGGAATCCGGTGCTGTGGGACCGTGCCTTCTTCACGGAGATGGCGGCGCTGAGCGGCGATGCCGGGGCGAAGCGGCTGATCGGCCAGCATGCCGACCGGCTGTGCGAGGTGCCGGTCGACGATGCCGGCATCCTCTACGACGTCGATACCCCGGACCTGCTTGCCCGCTTCACCGAGGCTGCCGGCACTGGACCGGTCAGCGCGCCAGATCCAGCCAGCGCCGGGTCATCGCGCGGGTGAATTGCTCCGCCACCGGCAGGTGTGTGACGATCGAGTCTTCCAGCCCGTGCAGCATCTCCGCATTGCCCTGCCGCGCCTCTTCCCGGATGCGCGAGGCCCAGCCGCGCAGGATGTCGCCGGTGGCCTCGGGGTGGAACTGGAAGGCGTATGTGGCGCGGCCGAGGCGGAAGGCCTGACGGTCGCAGGCTTCGCTGTAGGCCAGCGGAACGGCGCCCTCGGGAAACTCGAAGGTGTCGTAGTGCCACTGGGCGAGGTTCAGTTCGGAACCGAAACCGCCGAGCAGCGGGTCGTCCTGCGCCCCGTCGGTCAGGCTGACGCGATGGATGCCCAGTTCCGGAATGGTGTGGCGGTAGACCTTGGCGCCATAGGCGCGGGCCGCCAGCTGCGCGCCCAGGCAGATGCCCATCACCGGCCGGTCAGCCTCGGTGAAGTCGCGGATCGACTCCATCACCCGGCTGAAATGCGGCCCCTTCTCGTCATCCCAGGCGTCCTGCGGACCGCCCAGCACCACCAAACCGGCATAGCCGTCCTTGTCGGGGATCGCCTCCCCCTCGTTGGCGGCGATGGTGACGAGGGTGGCGCCGTTGTCGGTCAGCGCATCGCCCACCAGACCGATGGGGGCGGTACGGCTGTTCTGAACGACCAGAATGCGCATGGGTCTGCTCGGCTCGCGTCGTTGGTAGGGCTGTCATCAAGTTGTGAGACCGTCGCGGGCAGAGTTCAAGCCGCAGCCGTCTCCGAAGCCATACGCCGATGTGCAAAGCCGCTATGCGCGGGGGCGGAAAGCTGGTCTAGAGTGTACGAAGTTTCCTGCCGGAGGTCCGTTCCTCATGCTGTCCCGCACCCGTCTCGTCGCAGCACCGCTGTTCGCCGTCATGCTCGGCGCCGCCCTGCCCGCCTGGGCGCAAAACGGCACGCTGACCTTCCTGCACGTCAACGACGTGTATGAAATAGCGCCGGTGAAGGGACAGGGCGGGTTTGGGCCGCTGATGGCCCTCTTGAAGCGCGAACGCGCCGCCGCCCCCGATGCGATCACCACGGTCGGCGGCGATTTCCTGTCGCCCTCGCTGCTGTCCGGCACGACACGCGGCGAGCAGATGATCGCGCTGTTCAATGCCATCGGCGTCGATGCGGTGACCTTCGGCAACCATGAATTCGACTTCGGTCCCGACCTGCTGAAGCAGCGCATGGCCGAATCGAAGTTTCCATGGATCGGCACCAATGTGCGGTCGGCCGACGGCTCCGCCTTCGCCGGCACGGTGCCGAGCTGGACCCGGACCATCGACGGCATCACCGTCGGCTTCCTCGGGCTGATCACCCCCGACACCGCCCGCCTGTCGAGCGCCGGGCCGAGCCTCGACTTCCCGCCGGTGCTGGAGACCGCGGCGGGGACGGTGAAGGAGTTGCGGGCGAAGGGGGCGTCGGTCGTGGTGGCATTGACCCACCTGACCATCGAGGAGGACCGCGAGTTGGCGTCCAAGGTCAAGGGCATCGACCTGATCCTGGGCGGCCACGACCACGACCCGATCAGCTTCTATGAGGGCTCCACCCTGATCCTGAAGGCGGGGCATGACGCACAGTATCTCGGCGTCGTGAAGCTGGCGGTCGAAACGAAAGATGCCGGCAAGGGTCCGGCGACCACCACCGTCCCGACCGAATGGCGCTTCGTCACCACCGCCGGCGTCGCTCCCGATCCGGAGGTCGAGACGGTGGTGGAGGGCTATACCAAGCGGCTCGACAGCGATCTGGCGGCGGTGATCGGCACCACGACGACGGAACTCGACAGCCGCAAGGATGTGGTGCGCAGCCGCGAGGCCAGCATGGGCAACCTGATCGCCGACGCCCTGCGCGACACGCTGAAGGCCGACGTCGCCATCACCAACGGCGGCGGCATCCGCGCCGACGCGCTGCATCCCGCCGGGTCCAGGCTGACCCGCAAGGACATCTTCGCCGAACTGCCCTTCGGCAATGTCGGCGTGCTGGTGGAGATGTCGGGGCAGGATCTGATCTCCACCCTCGAACATGGCGTCAGCAAGGTGGAGGAGAAGGCCGGCCGCTTCCCGCAGGTTTCCGGCCTGACCATGACCTACGACCCGAAGGCGCCGGCCGGGCGGCGGGTGAACTCGATCATGGTCGGCGGCAAACCGGTGGACCCGCAGGCGACCTACCGCGTCGCCACCAACGATTACATGCTGAAGGGCGGCGACGGCTATGCCGCCTTCCCGCGCTCCAAAGTCATCGTCGATGCGTCGGGCGCGGTGTTGCTGGCGACCATCGTGATGAACTACGTCGAGGCCAAGAAAACGGTGGCTCCGGCAGTGGACGGCAGGATCGTGGCAAAATAACGCAGGCGCCGGGACATTATAGTGCCCTGGGCCGTCACTCCGTTGCGCGTGGCGGCCATTTCCCTTTAGGGTAGCCCGTCCGCCCCGGATCCGCCCTCAGACCAGCGCCCAAGGCCGCCGCATGTCCGATACCCTGACCACCCGTTCCAACGACTTCGCCCAGACCTTCAACACCGCCCATGGCGAGGCCGGGCTGGGCCGGGTGTCGATCGCGCACATCCTGCAACGGGTCCAGACCGATCCGAGCTTCCTGTTCAGCCAGGAATTCCGCCAGGGCGCCGGGCAATGCCCGTTCCATGCCGGCAAGACCGACGGCGCTGCGGAAGCTGCGGCTCCGATCCCGCAGGACGATGCCGACAAGGTGGCCGTCAACAGCCTGCTGGCCCTGCTGTTCAGCCGGCTGCGCGACCACATCGCCGGCAAGCTGCCCTTCGATGCGGATGGCCGGCCGATGCTCCCCATCCCGCCGCGCTCCCCGCACGGGCTGGACCCGGCCGACCGCGCCGCCATGGCTGCGGCGGCGCCGGACGTGTTCTGCTCGGTCCTGCGCGACGCGACCTGCCATCTGCTGGACGGGCTGATCACCGGCTGGGCCGTCGATCTGGTGCAGGAGGAGGAGTATTTCCGCTCCCAGGGCTCCGGCGAGATCTCGCTGGAGGCGGCGGCAACCTTCGTCCTGCGCACCGTGTTGGAACATTCGCCGCTCTACCAGCGCGCCGGCTACGACATGCTGTCGATCACCAAGACCGGCAGCCACACCGCCATCCACATCTGCTGGGCGATGGTGGAGGCCGCACCGCTGCTGGTGCCGGGACAGGACGCCGCCTTCTACGACGACCTTGTCCACCGCAGCCTGAAGCAGATCGTACCGCTGTCGATGTCCAGCCTGGGCATGCTGGTCCATTACATGGAGGAAAGCGGGATCGAGCCGCCCGACGGCTTGGCGGTGCACCGGCTGCCCAAAGACCAGAAGGCCTTCATCCTGGACGCCAACGGGCTGATCCGGCTGAACGCCGATCCCATCGTCACCTTCGCCAAGCCGGGAGAGCGCTACTACACCGGCTGCCCGGCCTTCTACACCACCAACCTGATCAAGCTGTATCTCGACATCGTCGCCGGGCTGGCCCTCGACTACTCCGTCTACGACCGCCTGCAGGAGGGCTGAGCCCGATGGCCCGCACCAACGACTTCGCCCTGACCTATGCCGGCGCGCATGAGGAAGCCGGGATGACCCGAATCAACCTCGCGCCCATCCTGCACCGCATCGCCGAAGACCCGAACTATCTGCTCAGCGAGGAGTTGCTGACGCTGGCCGGCCACTGCCCGGCCCATGCCGACACCCGCAAGGAGGATTTCGAAAAGGTCGCGATCAACACGCTGTTGGGATTCCTCTATGTCGATTTGCGGGAGCACATCATCGCCCGCATGCCGCTGGACGATGATGGGCATCTGCGGCTGTACACCCCGCCGGAGTCGCCACACGGGCTGGACTTCGCCGATCCCGACGGCATGGCCGCCGCCGATCCCGACCGCATGGTCGGCTTCCTGCGCGATTCCGTCTGCCACCTGCTCGACGCCATCATCAAGGATTGGGCGATCAAGGTGATGGTGGAGGAGGACCGCTGCCGGACGGAGGGAACCATCACCGACATGGCCGCCGCCGGCTATGTGCTGGGCCGCGAATTGCAGAAGTCGGTGCTGCACGGCCCGTCCGGCTACGACATGCTGTCGATCACCAAGACCGGCAGCCACACCGCGCTCCATGTCTGCTGGAATCTGGTGGAAGCGGCGCCGCTGCTGCGGCCGGGGCTGGAGGCCGCGGCCTATGACGACCTCGCCCGCCGCAGCCTGAAGCAGGTGCTGCCGCTGGCGATGGGCAGCCTGGGCATGCTGTGCCAGTTCATGACGGCGGGAAAGATCGAGGCCGACGACCATCAGGCCATCCACCCGCTGCGCACCGACCAGTCGGCCTTCCTCTACGATCCGGACAAGGACCTGATCGTCCTCAACACCGACCTGATCGAGCCGACCGCGATGGCGGGAGAGCGCCATTACACCGGTTGCCCGGCCTTCTACGCCAACGGCCTGATCAACCTGTACATGGAGATCGTGCTGACGCTGGCCGCCCAGTACGGCATGTATGTGCGGCTGCAAGACAGGGTGGCATGACCCGTTTCCCGCAACGGGGTTCTTGACGGAACGCCGACCATGCCTATGTTGGCGTTCCGTCAGAGTCGGAAGGTTTGAGTTGGCGAAGAAAAGCACCCTGCGGGCGGTCACCACCACCGCGCTGGCCGATGCGATCAAGCGCAGCCGAAGCCGCATGGCGACGCCATGGCAGCGCGCGCTCGGCCATCTGGAAGCCGTGTTCATCGACCATGCGTGTTTCCGGCTGATCTATTCCAACACCTACCGCATCTCCCCCAACATGTACCGGGCGAGCCAGCCCTCGCCCTCGCACATCGCGGCGGCGGCGCGCAACGGGGTGAAGTCGATCCTGAACCTGCGCGGCTCGCGCGACTGCGCCTCCTACATCCTGGAGGCGGAAGCCTGCCGCGCCCATGGCCTGGAACTGGTCGATTTCCCGGTGAACTCCCGCGACATGCCGAAGAAGGAAACCCTTCTGAAGGCGCGCGAGCTGTTCAAGACGATGACCTATCCGGCGCTGATGCACTGCAAGTCGGGCGCCGACCGCGCCGGCTTCATGTCGACGCTGTATCTGTTCGCCCATGAAGGCCAGCCGCTCGAACAGGCGATGAAGCAGCTGTCGTGGAAATACGGCCATTTCAAGCAGGCGAAGACCGGCATCCTCGACTACTTCTTCGAGCTGTACGCCGCCTACAACCAGAAGCGTCCCATCGCCTTCTGGGATTGGGTCGAGCGCGTCTATGACCCGGTGGAGGCCAAGGCGAGCTTCCGGTCGCGCGAATGGGCCGACGCGGTGGTCGACCGGGTGCTGGGCCGCGAATAGAGCGGCCCCGGCGGCCCCAGTCCGTTCAGCGGGCGACGTACCAGTCGGCGCGGTGGTTGAAGGCGACGAAGGCGTTCAGCACCGCGGCCCCCAGGATGGACGCCAGCAGCGCCGGCCAGTCGAGCACGAAGGCCGCGGCCGAGAACACTGCCAGATCGAACAGCGACTGCAGCCAGCCGGCGCGGAAGCCGGTCTTCTCCTGCAGGTAAAAGGCGAGAATGCCGACACCGCCGCCGCTGGCGCCATGGCGGAACAGGGCGATGACGCCGATCCCGACGCAGAAGCCGGCCAGCACCGCCGCGACATAGGGGTTGATGGCGCTGAAGCTCATCATCGTCGGCAGCAGCCCGGACAGCACGGCGATGCCGGTCACCGCGACCAGCGACTTGACCGTAAATCCGACGCCGATGCGCGCCAGCGCAAGAAAATAAAAGGGCAGATTCACCAGGAAGAACAGAGTTCCGAAATCGATACCGGTTGCGTAAGAAATCACAAAGGCAAGCCCCGCCGCCTGTCCGGTGACCAGACCTGCGGCATGAAGAATGGCAATGCCGAAGGATGTCATGACAATACCGAACAGTTGTCCTTGCAAATTATCAAAGACACTGTGCGCCGCCTTCGGGCGCTCATAAGTGACCGACGCAGGGGATGACGAAATGGTCGAGGCGGAATTGTTCGTCATGCCAGCTACCCCTCGGTGTCGCCTGTGTGTTTACACGCGACGACCAATATAGGTCATTTCTGCTGACCTATCCATACTTCGCTTCGGTGAAGAGACGAGATATGCGATTTGCGCGGGGATGGCTGAGGTGGCGGTCCTTTGGTGCCAGCCGCCCCGCCACCTCCAACGTTTCGCGACGACGGCAACGAATGGGGAGGGGCGGCCACCGAACCCTGATGAACAGCGGAAAATCACGCCGCCAGCGTCCGCGCCAACGTGTCGCCATCGACGTTGCGGCCGGACAGAACCGCCACCGTCCGTCCGGTCCTACCCAGCCGGCCGCCGAGCACCGCGGCGATCCCCGCAGCCCCGGCTCCCTCTGCCACCACGCCGAAGGAGCGGTGAAGCGCCCTCATCGCTGCGGCGATCTCCGCCTCCTCCACCTCGACCACCCGGTCGACAAGGGTGTCCACGATTGCCTGCGGCAGCTTCCCCAGCGCATGGACGTTGATGCCGTCGGCCAGCGTCGGACCGCCTCGCCGGGCGAGGCGCACGCCAATCACCCGCACCCACGGATTCTGCGCCTTCACCGCGGCGGCCACCCCGGCCAGCAGTCCGCCGCCGCCGACCGGCACCACCACCGTGTCGACATCCGGCCGGTCGGCCAGGATCTCCAGCCCGACGGTTCCCTGCCCGGCGATCACGTCGGGATCGTCGTAGGGGTGTAGAAAGGTCAGCCGCCGTTCCGCCGCAAGTTCCAGCGCCCTGCCCTTCGCCTCGCCGACCGTGGCGCCGTGCAGCACCACCTCGGCACCCAGTTCCGCGGTGCGCTCCACCTTGCAGCGCGGAGCCGTCTCCGGCATCACGATGGTGGCCCGCACCCCCAGCCGGGCGGCATGCAGCGCCACCCCCTGGGCATGGTTGCCGGCCGACATCGCCACCACGCCGCCGGCCCGCTCCGGCGCCGTCAGCCGCAGCAGGCGGTTCAGCGCGCCGCGCTCCTTGAAGGCGCCGGTGGCCTGGAACACCTCCGCCTTCAGCCACAGGTCCCGGCCCAGCGTCGGCGCATGCAGCAGCGGCGTGCGGACGATCTGGCCGGACAGCCGCTCGGCGGCATCGGTCACCGCCGATAAGGGCAGCCACGCCGGCAGGCGGTCTTCAAGGGATGGGTGGCGGGCAGCGCAGACGGAAAGGGTGCGCGCGGCATCGGCATGCGCGGTGAACATCGCGAAAATCCTCGGCGAACGAATTTTTGGGTAAGTCGGGCGTGCCCGGACCGCCTCAGCGGACCGGGAGAATAATTCGCGCCGAGCCACACATTCGCTCGCCGAACCGGACGCCAAAAGACGACACCGCAACAGCGATCAGAGATTTGGACCTGTCATGAACCGGATTGAGGGTTCCGGGAACCACATGGTGCAGCGACACGCCACACACTCCACACGACCATTGAACACGAAGACGGCAACTCTCCGACGCTTCAGAGCGCCGGGCCGGTAATTCGCATTCGCATGGTGTCGGTGGTCTTCATGGGATCTGGATACCCGTTGTTGCAGCGGCGGTCAAGCCGTCATCGTTCAAATTGTCGCAGGTCGATACGCCCGTTCACATCACCTCGACCCGGTTCCGCCCGAGCGCCTTGGCGCGGTAAAGCGCCTGATCGGCCCGCCCCAGCACGCTCTCCACCGTATCTCCCAGCCTCCGCACCTCGGTCAGACCGAAGCTTCCGGTCAACTGGAAGGTCCGGCCATCCGGCAGCTCGATCGCCAACGCGGCGAGGCCGCTGCGCAGGCGCTCCGCGATGGCCACACCGTCGGCACGCGAGCTGTCCGGCAGCAGGATGGCGAATTCCTCCCCGCCGATGCGGCCGATCTGGTCGGTCGCGCGCATCTGGCCGCGGATCACCTCGACCACCCGGCGAATCGCGATGTCGCCGGCACCGTGGCCCATCTCGTCGTTGATGCGCTTGAAATGGTCGATGTCGAGCATGATCAGGCAGGCCATGCCGGCGGCTTGACGCCCCTCCGGGGCGACGTCCAGCCCGGTCAGCAGACGTTCCAGAAGCTCCAGAATATGCCGGCGGTTGTGGGCACCGCTCAACGGGTCGGTGGTGGCGAGACGCTGGAGTTCGCGCTCCATCCGCCGCCGCTCCGTGATGTCGGTGGCGATGGCGATCACACCAGTCGCGGCACCGTCCGGCGCGGTCAGCGGACGCTTCACCACCAGCAGCTCACGCGCATCGCCGTCCGGCCCGGCGACGCTGGTTTCGAAGGAAAAGGCCGTCGTACCGGACGGAGCCTGTTCCGGAAAATCCCGGCCTGGAAGTTCCTGCCCCTCGGATGACCATTCGGCCTCATCGGTGGCGTTCGGAAACAGCTCTCGGAAGGCACGGTTGCACAGGGCATAGCGGCCGGCCGAGTCCCTGTACCAGACCGGGCTCGGCATCAGCTCCACCAGATTTTCGATGAAGCGGCGCTGCTCCTCGGCCAGGGCGGTCTGCCGTTCCAGCTGTGCCGTGCGTTCGGCGACGCGATGCTCCAGCGATTGGTTCAGCGTCTCGATGGTAACCAGATCGCGCCAGCCGCGGACGGCGCTGACCAGACTGGTGAACAGCTTCTGGGCGGTCAGCTCCGCCTTGCTTTTGTAGTCGTTGATGTCGTAGGCGACGATGGCGTCGCGTTCCGGCGCCTGTCCGGGCTGGCCGGTGCGCAGAATGATGCGGATGTGGCGGTTGCCCAGATCGCGCCGGATGTGATGGACCAGACGCAAGCCCGCATCCTGCGTTTCCATCACAACGTCGAGAAGGACCACGGGCAGGTCCGGCCGTTCGGCCAGGATTGTCCGCGCCTCCGCTGCGGAAAAGGCGCTGACGATGGCGAAGCGGCGGCCTTCGAACTCGAAATCGTTCAGCAGCACGCGTGTCATCGCATGCACCTGCTCGTCGTCGTCGACCACCAGCACCGGCCATGGCACAGCCGTCGTCGTCAGCCGCGCCGACGCCGTGCCGGTTTCGTCATCCTCGAACATCAGATCGTCGGGCGACATGTCACCTGCCGGGAATTGCCCAGTTGAGGGTTGCATAAGCCTGTACTCACTGGGCCTCGATGTCGACACCTGAAAAATCCTGATTGAAAATGTTGTTCGTGTAGTTTTTCACCTCCTTGCGGTGGGCGACGACGATGATCGAGTTCGCAATGGGAAACCACGGGACTTCCTGATGGAAGATCTGTTGGGCTGTGCGGTAATGGGCAGCCCGGCGGGGGACATCGCTGGTCACTTTGGCCTTGGTGATCTGTTCCTCGAAATCGGGATTGCACCATCTCGCGATGTTGGCGCCGCCGGGACGCACCGCCCCGCAATTCAGCAGGAAATACAGGAAGTTGTCGGGATCGCCATTGTCGCCGGTCCAGCCATAGAGCACCATGTCCTGCTCGCCCTGCGTCACTTGCCGGCGGTAGTTGCCCCAGCTTTCGGTCTTCAGGGTCAGCTTGATCCCGACCCGTTCCAGATTTTCCCGGATCATTTCGGCGGCACGTTTGCCGTTGGGCAGGTAGGGGCGCGTCACCGGCGGATACCACAGGTCGAGGGTGAAGCCTTCGGCATGCCCCGCCTCGACCAGCAGACGGCGGGCTTCGGCCGGATCGAACGGGTGATCCTCGATGCTGTCATTGTAGGACCACATGCCGGGCGGAATCGGATTCTTGGCCGGCATCCCGCCATTCTGATAGACCGCATCGACCAGGGTGCGCTTGTCGATCGCCAGCGTGATCGCCCGCCTCACCCGCACATCGTCCAGCGGCGGTTTCTGGGTGTTGAGCGCCATATAGGCGACGTTCCGCCCATCCTGCCGTTCCAACACCAGATTCGGATCCCTCTCGATGTTCCCCAACTCGGCTGGGTTGGGGAAAATCATCACGTGGCATTCGCCCGACCGCAGCTTGTTCAAGCGAACCGCGATGTTCGGGGTGATCGAGTAGATCAGATTGTCCAGCGGCTGGCGCCCACGCCAATAGCCGTCGAAGGCCTTGTAACGGATCGCCACGTCCTTCTGGTAGGACACCAGCCGGAACGGTCCCGTTCCGATGGGCATCTCGTCGAACGACGTCTGGCGGCCGGATTTTATCAGAAAATCCGCGTATTCGGCGGATTGGATCGACAGGAACGGCATCGCCAGATCGGCGAGGAAGGGCGCTTCCGGATGATCCAAGGTGATGCGGACGGTGTGGTCGTCCAGTTTCTCCACCGACTTCAACAGGGTCGGCAGCCCCATATCCTTGAAGTAATCATAGGTTGCCGGCCCGACGTTATGGTAGGGGTGGTCGGCATGCCATTGACGTTCGAAAGTAAACAGAACGTCGTCGGCATCGAGCGGGCGGCTCGGGGTGAACAGATCGTTGGAATGGAAGGTCACATTCCGGCGAAGATGGAAATCATAGATCAAACCGTCGGCCGAGATCGTGTAGGATTCGGCCAGCCCGCTGTCCGTGATTTGCCCGTCCGGCCCCATTTCAACCAGATTGTTGAAAAGCGGCGTGACCGCATTCACAGTGGTGCCGGAGGTCGAGAACTGCGCGTTGAAGCTCTGTGGATTTCCTTCGGTGCAGTAAACGAGAGACTTCTCCGCCAACGCCGCGCCGGACATGGTCGCAAGCCCAAGAAAAACAGCCGCCCCCCTTGCAAGACTCCCCGTCAACCTCTTCAGCGGCAAAGGCATTCACTGCTCCTGCGGGGATGGCACTGCGGCGACCAACGTCATGTTATCAGTAGCAAATCGTCGTGGAAAGCGAATGGTGAACCGCACGCCTCTATCGGGAAGGCTGTCCACCGCGATCTTTCCACCCAACCGATTGACCACGAGGTTATAGACAATGTGCAGGCCGAGACCGGTGCTGCCCGCACCGCGTCGGGTGGTGAAGAACGGATCGAACACCCGCCCCAGATCGGCGGGAGCAATTCCGCGGCCGTCGTCGGAGTAGACCAGCGTCACCATGTCGGCGCCCTGGGATGAGGCGGCAATCAAAAGTTGCCCCCTCTGTCCCTCGCGATAGGCGTGAGTGATGGAGTTCATCACGAGATTGGTCAGGATCTGTGCCAGGACGCCGGGAAAGCCGTCGATCTCGATGGTCTCTGAACAGTCCACCCGCAGGCTGTGCCCCGCCCGGCGCCAGGACGGGCTGAGGCTGGTCGCCAGATCCTCCAGATAAGGCTTCAGCAGGAAAAGCCGTTCCTCGCCGCTGGTCTGGTCGGCGGCGACCTGCTTGAAGCTCTGCACCAGCTCGCAGGCCTGCTGGAGGTTCAGCACCAGCAGCCGGGCGATCTCGTCCGCCGTCTCCTGGAACTCGGCGAAGTCGCTGCGGCGCAGATTGCTCCCGCTCGCCTGCCGCGCCAGGATCGCCAGCCGGTCCTCCAGATGGGTGGCTCCCATCAGCGCGTTGCCCAGCGGCGTGTTGATCTCGTGCGCCACGCCGGCAACCAGGCCGCCCAGCGAGGCCATCTTTTCCGCCTGGATCAGGTCGGCCTGGGTGCGGCGCAGGTCTTCCAGGGCGCGGTCGGCGCGGTCCTTCGCCTGCCGGGCAGCCTGTTCGCGCAGGCCGATCTCGCGGATGAAGAAGGCGGCGGCACGCGCCATCGCACCGAATTCGTCCTGGCGGCGCGTGCCGTCGATCGGGCCGGCCAGCGGGTCCTCGGCCAGCCGGGTCATCTGCTTTTGCAGGCGCAGCACCGGCCGGCTGATCGACCGCGCCACCACTGCCGCGGCGCCGCCGCCCAGCAGCAGGCCGATGGTCGCCCCGATGACCAGGATACGGGTCAGCAACTCGCCGATGCGCGCGGCCTCGTCCCGGAAGGTCTCGTCCAGCTGCCTTGCGGTTTCCACGAGCGCGCCGGCATCACGGTCCATCGTGATCAGCAGCTGGTTGAGGCGGCGCAGCCCCTCGGCGGTGCGGCGCAGACTGTCCCGCCAGTTGCGGATGGCCGACAGCACCTCGTCCTGCAACAGCGGCGACATGGGAAGGCCGCGCACCGTCTCCAGCAGGGCGCCGGCATCGGCGACGATGCGGTCGGCCTCCTCCGCGTCACGCACCGCCACCGCATCGGCGGCCCGCCGGCCGAGACGCAGGGCGACGACGGCGACGTTCTGCGTTTCCTGCTCGGTGTCGTTGGCCTGGATGGCGTAGGCGATCAGCTGCACCACCTCGTCCTGGATCGCGGTGTAACCGGTGGCCTTCACCATCAGGATGCGGGCGGTCAGCGCCTCGATGGCGGAGGCCGCGTCCGCCCCGGCGCGTTGGGCGGATTCGAGCGCCTGCTGGGCCGCGGCGGCACGGGCCTGGACCCGGTAAAGCCCGTCCAGCGGCACACGCAAGGACGGCAGCATGGAGGACAGGAAGGTCACGTCGGGCTGACGGTTCAGCGTTCCGGTCAGCACCAGCGCCCGCACCACCGGCAGCGTGCGGATGATCTGCTCGGCCAGCATCCGCTCGCCCAAGGGACTGCTGATGGCCGGCCGTTCGGCATCGTCTCCCCCCAACCCCGCCGCCGCCTGCACAGCCGCCTCGAAGCGGCTCAATGCCGCGTCACGTTCGGCCTGGGCCGCACGCAGCTCGGTGACGGCGGCCTGCAACCCGTCCACCGTGGCGGCATAGCGGGCGGCAGACTGCTTCGCCGGATAGCGATCGACCAGCGGGTCGGTCCGATCCAGGGCCGACTGCAACCGGTCGGCGGTTCCAATCAGCCTGTCGATGGCGATGTGGAAATCGGCCAGAGTCAGGGGGCGGCCGCTGCCGAACAGTCCGACCCCGAACCCGAGGGCGGCGACATGCTGGGCCTCCGCCCGCTGCAAATCCAGCATCGCCTCGCGCAGCTCATGGGCGCTGTCGACCACGTCTCGGCTGTCCCGCAGGCGCTGGTCGGCCTCCGTCAGGGATCCGAGGGAATCGACGTTGGCGGCATGCTGGCGTTCGCGGGCGCGGTCGGTCAGCGCCATCAGGGTGGAGGCGTGAAGCCCCATGTCGGCAACCGCGGAGTCGTTCGCCGCGGTCACCTGGATGAAGCTGCGCATCTGGTCGACATAGCGCGCCAGCACGGCGGTCGCACGCTCCACCTCCGGCCGATGGGTGTTGGCCGATCCGGCCTTGTCCAGCTGGCGCAACTCGGACGCCGCCGAGTCCGACATGCTCTCGAAACGGTCAGCGCGGCTGGCACGGTCGGCGGGAGCCACCTGAAGATAGTCGATGCGGGCTGCGGTCGCCGCCAGAACGTCGCGATAGACCGAACCCGCGAGCACCGCCGATTCGTAAACCCGCTCGCTGCGGGCCAGCAGCAGCCCGCCGGCCACCGCGATGACCGCCGCGACCATGACCGGCACGCCCCCGACGACCGCGATGCGCGAGCGAATCCTCATGCGCGTCCCGCCGCGCAGTCACGCGCGCCGGCTGCCCGGTAAGAGTGCCGGGAGAGGGGCAGGCTCCCGGAAAAGGGTGAATGGCGATCCGCCACGAACGCTCCGCACTCAGGACCCAATGGGCCTTAGCAGAGCAATGGACCGTGGCAAAGGGATAAAGCCACCGGAAAGAAAGCGATAGGCGGGATGGGGCAAAAGGCCGCTCCATCCCGCCCCATCCGGCGCCCGTTACGACTTGGCCCTTACGACTTGGTCGCGACGCCAAGCTTGGCCTGAACCGCAGCCAGACCGTCCTTGCCATCAATGGTGGTGACGCCCGACAGCCAGCTCTTCAAAACGTCGGGATTTTTCTTCAGCCAGGCCTTGGCGGCGGCGTCAGGCTTCTTGTTGCCGTTCATGATGTCGTCCATCACGGCGTTTTCCATCGCCAGGGTGAAGGACAGGTTGGACAGCAGCTTGCCCACATTCGGGCATTCGGCTGCATAGCCCTTGCGGACGTTGGTGCTGACGGTGGCGCCGCCGAGGTTGGGGCCGAACCAGTCGTCGCCGCCTTCCAGATAGGTCAGCTCGAAGCTCTTGTTCATCGGGTGCGGCTCCCAGCCCAGGAAGACCACCCAGCCCTTGTTGCGCGTCGCGCGCTTCACCTCGGCCAGCATGCCGGCCTCGCTGGATTCCACCAGCTTGAAGTCCTTCAGGCTGAAGGCGTCGGCCTTCAGCATCTTGTCGATGATCAGGTTGCCGTCGTTGCCGGCCTCGATGCCATAGATCTTGCCGCTCAGCTTGTCCTTGAACTTCGCGATGTCGGCGAAGGTCTTCAGCCCGGCCTCGGCGGCGTATTTCGGCACGGCCAGCGTGTATTTGGCGCCTTCCAGATTGACGCGCGTCACCTCCACCGAGCCGTCTTCCAGCACCGGCTTCACGAAGGGCTCCATCGTCGGCATCCAGTTGCCGAGGAAGACGTCCAGCGATTTGGTCTTCAGGCCGGTGTAGACCAGCGGCACCGACGACATGGTGGTGGTCGGCTTATAGCCCAGCGCGTCGAGCGTGACGGAGGCGAGGGCCGTCGTCGCCGCGATGTCGGTCCAGCCGACGTCGCCGAAGCGCACCGCCTTGCAGGAGGCCGGTTCGGCGGCCAGCGCTCCGCCGGCGCCCAGCGTCACGGCCGCGGCGATGCCGGCACCTGCGATCCCCTTGGCCAGAGCCTTCCATCCGTTCATATCCTCAACTCCTCTTTCTTGTCGTTCAGGCTTGTCATTCGGGCTTTGCCGGTCCGGTCCATCCGGCCTGCATTACCGGCTCTGCCGATTTCGCCATCGACGGACCGGCGAAAATGGCGCATTTGTTGCGGTGCAGGCCAAGGTCCCGGTTGAATCCGTCTTGGCTGAACAGGACAGGAGACCGCCAGCCCCATGCCCAAAGTCGGAATGGAACCGATCCGCCGCCGCCAGTTGATCGACGCCACCATCACCTCGATGGGCGAGCATGGTCTGGCCGACACCACGGTCCAGACGATCAGCCGGGGGGCCGGCGTTTCGCCGGGCATCATCCACCATTATTTCGGCGGCAAGGACGAGCTGCTGTCCGCCACCATGCGCAGCATGCTGCAACAGCTGCGCGACGACGCGACCCAGCGACTGGCGACCGCGGATTCGCCGCGCGCCCGGCTGGAGGCGATCGTCGACTGCAACTTCGCCCCCGGCCAGTTCGAGCCGCGGGTGGTCGCGGCCTGGCTCGGCTTCTGGGCGCAGGCGCCGCACAACCCGGCGCTGGCCCGGCTGCAACGGATCAATGCCCGCCGGCTGCATTCCAACCTGCTGCACGCCCTGCGCCCGCTGCTGCCGCCGGACCGGGCGGAGCGGGTGGCCGTCGGGCTGGCGGCGATGATCGACGGGCTGTGGCTGCGCTTCGCCCTGACCGGCGCCATGGACGGCAGCGCCGCCCGGGCGGTGGCGCTGGGCTACCTCGATTCCGAACTGAACGCCTGACCTCACCGCCGCCACCAGCGCCGTCCGGCAGTCCCGGCGACGGCCCGGCGGCGGCCGGCGCCGCGACCGCTCACCCGGCCAAAGCTCTGCGTGATGCGGTCGAGCACGACGGCCAGCAGCACCACGGCCAGACCGCTCTGCACGCCGAGGCCGATGTCCAGGCGCTGGATGCCCTGGAGCACCACGTTGCCCAACCCGCCGGCGCCGATCATCGAGGCGACGACGATCATCGACAGCGCCATCATCATGGTCTGGTTCACCCCGGCCATGATCGACGGCAGGGCGTTCGGCAGCTGAATCTTGAACAGAAGCTGATGGTCGCGGCAGCCGAAGGCGCGCCCGGCCTCGACCAGTTCCACCGGCACCTGCCGGATGCCGAGCGCCGTCAGCCGCACCGCCGGCGGCATGGCAAAGACCACCGTGGCGATGATGCCCGGCACCCGTCCCAGACCGAAGAACAGCACCGCCGGGATCAGATAGACGAAGGCCGGCATCGTCTGCATCAGGTCCAGCAGGGTCTTGCCCACCCCGTCGGCGATCTTGCTGCGCGCCATCCAGATGCCGAGCGGCACCCCGCCGATCAGGCTGAGCACGGTGGAGGCGAGAACCAGCCCAAGGGTGGAAACCGTCGGCTCCCACAGCCCCATCACGAAGATCCCGCCCAGCGACAGCAGGGTGAACAGCGCGAAGGCGCGTCCGACCCGCCAGAGCGCCACCGCCGACAGCACCAGCGCCAGCAGCCAGGGCGGTACCCCGAGCAGCAGCCCGTCCAACGCCTCGCCCAGCCCGTCCACCGTCGCGGCGATGACCGTCAGCGCCGGCTGCCCGTGGTCGAGGATCGTCGTCACCAGCCATTCGGCGCCGCGGGCGATGCCGCCGCCGATGGTCTCGTTCAGCCACTCGATATCCAGCAGGGCGATGTCAGCCATGCCGCACCTCGCGCCCGGCAGTCTCGCCGCGGTCGAGCGCCGCCAGCAGCGCCGCGCGGGAAATCACGCCGATGAACCGGCCGTCCGGCTCGACGACCGGCAGCGGACAGGGGGCTGCGGCGACCCGGCCGAGCAGGGCATGGATCGGCGTGTCGGCCGCCACCGGCTCCAGCCCGAACAGGGCCGATGCGCCGTCGCCGGCCAGCACGCCGCGGAAACAGCCGGCCGCATCGGTGCGGTAGCGGAACCGTCCAGGCTCTCCCGCGGTCCCGTCGTCGGGCGGCCGGGCGAGGTCGCGGGCGCGCAGCACGCGCGAGGCATCGACGCCGCGGAAGAAGGCGCGGACATACTCGTCGGCCGGTGCACGCAGGATGTCCGCCGGGGTGCCGATCTGGGCGATCCGGCCATCCTCCATCACCGCGATGCGGTCGGCGATCCGCATCGCCTCCTCCGCATCGTGGGAGATGAAGACGATGGTGCGGGCGTCCTCGCGCTGAAGCCGCAGAAGCTCGTCCTGCATGTCGGTGCGGATCAGCGGGTCGAGCGCCGAGAAGGCCTCGTCCATCAGCATGATCGTCGGATTCTTGGCCAGAGCGCGGGCCAGCCCCACCCGCTGCTGCATGCCGCCCGACAGCTCGTCCGGATAGCGGTCGGCATAGTCCGCCAGCCCGACCCGTTCCAGGGCGGCCAGCGCCGCCTTGCGCCGCTCGGTCCGCTTCACCCCGGCCACCTCCAGCCCGAAGGCGGCGTTCTCCAGCGCGGTGCGGTTGGGCAGCAGGGCGAAGGACTGGAAGACCATGCTCATGTCCCGCCGCAGCACCTCGACGAGGTCGGCGTAGGGAAGCGCGGTCAGGTCGCGGCCATCGAGGCGGATTTCCCCTTCCGACGGTTCGATCAGGCGGTTCAGCAGCCGGATGATGGTCGATTTGCCCGACCCCGACAGCCCCATGATGACGAAGATCTCGCCCGCCCGGATGTCGAAGCTGGCCTCGGCGACGCCGACATTGACGTTCAACCGCTGCAGAACCTCTGCCTTGGTCGCTCCGCGGCGCAGCATCTCCAGCGCCGGACGGGGATCGTCGGCGAAGACCTTGCGCAGGCCGCGCACCGCCAGTCGCACCTGTCCAATCGTCGCCGAAGACGAACCGGTGGGCGTGGGCAGAATCGTCGTCATGGGCAAGGCTTCCGAAACGCAACAGACCAGGGTTAAGGCAATCGGGCCGTAGATTGCCCCGAGACGAGGGGCGCGGTCGATAGCTGCGTTCACGAAATCTGCATTTTGATGGTGCCGTTGCGCAATTGGCCGCAGGCGGCCACCAATTTTATTTTGATTGATCGTTCAATGAAAAACCGGATGCGAGTTTTCGGTACGAGCGGAACCGCCCGCCCGTACCTGCCGGGATCCTCTGGCCTAGAGTGTGATCGGTTCAAGCGGAATCGCTTGAAGCGTGAATCACACGGAAAAACCAAAAGGTTAGAGTCTGTCTGGTACTTCAATAAGCACCAGACAGACTCTAACCCTCAGACGCGCTCGAAGATGGCGGCGATGCCCTGGCCGCCGCCGATGCACATGGTCACCAGGGCATAGCGGCCGCCGGTACGGTGCAGTTCATGGATCGCCTTCACCGTGATGATGGCGCCGGTCGCCCCCACCGGATGGCCGAGCGAGATGCCGGAGCCGTTGGGGTTCACCTTGGCCGGGTCGAAATCCAGCTCGCGGATCACCGCGCAGGCCTGGGCCGCGAACGCCTCGTTGGATTCGATGACGTCGAGGTCGCCGACCGACAGGCCGGTCCGCTCCAGCACCTTGCGGGTCGCCGGGATCGGACCGATGCCCATGTAATCGGGCTCGACGCCGGCATGGGCATAGCCGACGAGGCGGGCCAGCGGCTTCAGCCCCAGCGCTTCGGCGCGGCGGGCATCGGCCAGCACCACCGCGGCAGCGCCGTCATTCAGGCCGGAGGCGTTGCCGGCAGTGACCGAGCCGTCCTTCTTGAAGACCGGCTTCATCTTCGCCAGCCCTTCCGGGGTGACGTCGCCGCGGACATGCTCGTCGGTGTCGAAGACGATGGTGCCCTTGCGCGAGGCGATCTCCACCGGGACGATCTGGTCCTTGAAACGGCCCTCGGCTATGGCATGGGCGGCGCGGCGCTGGCTTTCCAATGCCAGGGCGTCCTGCGCCTCGCGGTCGATGCCGTAGCGGGCGGCGACATTCTCCGCCGTCACCCCCATGTGAATCTTCTGCCAGGGGTCGTGCAGGATGCCGTTCATGTAATCGACCAGCGCCCCATCGCCCAGGCGGGTGCCCCAGCGGGCGCTCGGCATGAAATAGGGGCCGCGGCTCATCGATTCCGCACCGGCGCCGATGGCGACATCGCAGTCGCCGAGCGCGATGGACTGCGCCGCCGAAACGATGGCCTGAAGGCCGGAGCCGCAGAGCCGGTTGACGTTGAAGGCAGGCGTACCGATCGGAATGCCGGCATCGATGGCGGCGACGCGGCTGAGATAGGCGTCGTTGGTCTCGGTCGGGATGACGTTGCCCATCACCAGATGGCCGACGGCGTCGGGCGCGGCGCCGGACCGCTCCAGCGCCGCCTTGACCGCAACGGTGGCGAGCCGGGTCAGCGGCACATCCTTGAGGCTGCCGCCGAAGCCGCCGATGGCGGTGCGGGCGGCGCCGACGATGACGATGTCGTTCTGCATGGTTCGGTCCACTTCTCGGACAAGAAAGACGATCAGCGGCCGGTGAAGTCCGGCCTGCGCTTGGCGATGAAGGCGTTGACGCCTTCGATGAAGTCGCTGGTGGCGGCGGTGGCGAGGAAGCGGTCGCGCTCGGCGTCAAGTTGCCGGTCCAGCGTTTGGTCGAAGGACTGGCGCATCAGATGGCGGACGCCGGCATAGGCGACGGTCGGCCCGGCGGCGAGCCGTTCGGCCAGCTTTGCCGTCTCCTCCGCCAGGGATGCCGCAGGCACCACCCGGTTGACCAGCCCGATCCGCAGCGCCTCCGCCGCGTCGATCACGTCGGACAGCATCGCCAGCTCCATGGCGCGGCGCAGACCGACGAGACGCGGCAGATGGAAGCTGCCCGACCCGTCCGGCGTGGCGCCGATGCGGGCATAGGCCATGGTGAATTTGGCGTCGTCGGCGGCGATGCAGAGATCGGCGGCGCAGGCGAGGCTCATCCCCGCCCCGGCCACCGGACCATGGACGGAGGCCAGGACCGGCACATCCAACCGGTCGAGAACGCGCAGCGCCTCGTGCAGATGGGCGATGATGGCGCCGGCCACCGCCGGTGCGGCGGCGGGATCGTCGTTGAAGCGGCCGACGTCGCCGCCGGCCATGAAGCCGCGGCCATTGCCGGCGATCACCAGCACCCGCGTCGGCCCCGTCCCGCCCTCCTCCGCCACGCTGCGGCAGGCGTCGAGGAAGGCGGCGGCGGTCGGCTCGTCCAGCGCGTTCAGCAGGCCGGGGCGGTTCAGCCGGATCCAGGACACCGCCCCCTCGCGGACGAGTTGGACCGGCGATGGGGTGGCGGGCGCGGTGTCGGACATCCTGGCGTCTCCCGAAGCTCTACCTGACGGAAGGTATGTTACCGATCGGTATGCCCTGTCAACGGTCCGGTTGACCCAACGGTCACTCAGATGCCTGAGCCGCATCCCTGCTCCCCGCCCCGGCGACGGACCGAATCCATGGCTTGGCTGTTGGACTTGGCGACAGGTCGCAGCACCGCACGAAAACAGAGATTCGGAGTATTGCCATGCATCATCGGCACCCGACCGGCTTTCCGGCCCTGACGCACTGACGGCGGCGGAGGAGTCAAGGCATGCCACCGGTTGTGCGTTCGGTCGCCTCGCTTCTGCTGGGCGTCGCCTTTCTGATGCTGGCGAACGGAGCCATGTCGACCCTGATCGGGCTGAGGCTGTCGGCAACGGCGTCCGGTGCGACGGCGGTCGGGTTGATCACCGCTGCCTATTATGGCGGGCTGACCCTGGGATCGCTCTATGCGCATCGGATCATCACCCGTGTCGGCCATATCCGGGCTTTCTCCGCCTTCGCCTCCGTCGTGTCGGTCGCCGCGCTGTCGCACGCGCTGTTCGTCGATGCGCCGCTCTGGGCCCTGCTGCGGCTGACGCAGGGGTTCTGCATGGCCGGACTCTACATGTGCATCGAAAGCTGGCTGAACGGCACCGCCACCAACGAAAGCCGCGGGCAGCTGCTGTCGGCCTACATGGTGACGCTCTATGGCGCCTCCGGCGTCGGGCAGCAGCTGCTGCGGCTGGACGACGAGACCGGCGTGCGGCTGTTCATGATCGTGTCGATCCTGCTGACGCTGGCGCTGGTGCCGGTGGCCCTGACGCGGACCACGCCGCCGCAATTGCCGAACGTCTCCTCCTTCGGCATCAAGCGGCTTTATAGAAGCTCGCCGTTGGGGGTGGCGGGGGTGTTCATCAGCGGGGCGATCACCGGGTCGATCTATGGGCTGGCCCCGGTGTTCGGCGCCTCCTCCAGCTTCGGCGTGTCGGGCACGGCGCTGTTCATGTCGGCACTGATCCTCGGCGGCATGGCGCTGCAATGGCCGCTCGGCCGGCTGTCGGACCGCTTCGACCGGCGCAGCGTCATCATCGGCCTGTCAGCCGCGCTGTCGCTGACCAGCCTGGGCATGATCGCCGCCGCCGGGATGGGCCAGCCGCTGGCGCTGATGCTGGTGGCGCCGCTGTTCGGCGGACTGGCCTTCACGCTCTATCCGGTCTGCCTCGCCCACACCAACGATTACGTCCGGCGGGAGGACATGGTGTCGGCCAGCGGCGGCCTGATCCTGGCCAATTCCGTCGGCGCCATCATCGGCCCGCCTGTGGCATCGGCACTGATGATCGCAACCGGGCCGGCCGGGCTTTTCAGCTTCGTCACCGGCGGCGCGCTGTGCGCCACCCTCTATGGCCTGTGGCGGACCCGCATGCGCCCGCCTTTGCCCGCCGAGGCGCAGGCCGCCTTCCGCCCCCTGCCCCAGACCACGCCCACCGTTTCGCCCCTCGATCCCATGAGTGCGCTAAGAGCACGCTAAGAGCACACCCAAAGGACCAATGGTACACTGGCGATTTTCGGGAATGCTCCGTTAAGAAGTTCAGGATAAGCTGCTGCCCGCTGGAATGCCGACTGGTGGTTGAATGCCGTTTACGCGTGGGCCCCTTCTGCCGGGGACGTTTGACAAGGACGGGGCGGGGAGCCCGGATGCCGACCGGACCGATGCCGACCGGTTCGGAGGGCTGGTCCATGCGGTGGCGCAGGATCGCGACCGCACGGCTTTCGCTGCGCTGTTCCGCCATTTCGCGCCGAAGATCCTGAACTATTGCCTGAGGCTCGGCGCCGACCGCAGTACGGCGGAGGAACTGGTCCAGGACGTGATGCTGACGGTCTGGCTGAAGGCCGCCAGCTTCGACCCGGCCCAGGCGACCGTCGGCACCTGGGTGTTCACCATCGCCCGCAACCGGCGCATCGACCGCCTGCGCAAGGAGATGCGCCCCGCCCCCGACCCGGACGATCCGGCGATGACCCCCGCCTCCCTCGCCACGCCGGAGGAGAGCGCCCAGATGGTCCAGAGCAGCCGCCAGCTTCAGGATGCGATCGAAACTCTGGCGGAGAACCAATCCGAGGTGCTGCGCCGCTCGTATTTTCTCGAACAGACCCATGAAGAGATCGCCGAGGACACGGAGGTGCCCTTGGGAACCGTTAAGACCCGGCTGCGCCTCGCGCTCAGCCATCTGAAACGCAGCATGAGGGACAAGGCGTGACGGTGCCGATCCACCATCCGGACGACCAGCTTCTGATCGGCTATGCCAGCGGGCAGGAGCGGGCCGGGAAGTCCCTGCTGGTGGCGACCCACCTCGCCTATTGCCCGGACTGCCGCCAGCGCGTCGCATCTTACGAAGCCCTGTGCGGGAACTGGTTCGAAGAGCTGCCCTGCGCCGGTGGCGATGGGCTGGATGCGCTGCTGGACCGCATGGACGGCCTGCTGACCGCCGCGCGGACGCCGCCGGATCCGGCCCCCATCGAGCTGCTCCCCATTGAGCCGGGCGCAGCCGGGCGGACATGCGGACGGATGGTGCCGGAACCGCTGCGTAGCTGGCTGCCGGACGCCATCGACACGCCGACCGATGACGGATCCTGGCGGGAGATCTCTAAGGGGGTCTGGCTGTCGGGCTGGGAGCGCACCCTGTCCGGCACGACGATGTCCGGCACGACGATCCGTCTGCTTCGCATGGCCTCGGGCGCCCCGGTCCCGGCGCACCGCCACACCGCGGACGAACTGCTGCTGGTCCTGCGCGGTGCCTTCCGCGACGAATATGGCAGCTACGGGCTTGGCGACGTCGCCCACTATGTCGCCGGCACCGACCATTACGCCCGCGGCGCCAGCGAGGAAGACTGCATCTGCCTCTTCCTCCTGGACGGCGATCTGATCTTCCTCGACAAGGACGGCAATCCGCTTTAGCCGACGAGATCCTGATACTCCGGGTGGCGCTTGATGTAGGCCTCGATGAAGGTGCAGATCGGCAGCACCTTCAGGCCCTGGGCCCGGATGTCGTCCAGCGTGCCCTTCGCCAGTTCCGACCCCACCCCCTGGCCGGTCAGGGCGCCCGGCACCTCGGTGTGGGTCAGTGCGATCTTGCCGTCGCGCATGTCATAGGTGACCAGCGCGGTGGAGCCCGCCACCGTCAGCTCATAACGGCCGAGTTCCTCGTTCTTCCGCACCTTGTCGTGCAAGCTCATGGTGTCCTTCGCCTTGGTTGTTCGGTTTTGCGGCAAGGCCGCAAGGTGTCGGTTCGTCAGCCGACCATCAGGGATTCGGCGCCGTCGATCCAGACCGGAGTGCCGGTGATGTGCTTCGCGCGGTCGGACGCCAGGAACAGCGCAAGCTCCGCCACGTCGAGGCTGTCGCCGGACTTGCCGCCGGTCAGGGGCACCTTACCCTGCGGATACTCGATGGGAGTCTTCACCGATTCGATATTCCGCATCCTGGTGTTGTCGGGAATGTCGGTCTCGATGATGCCGGGGCAGATGGCGTTGACCCGGATGCGGCTCGGCGCCAGTTCCAGCGCCAGCATCTTCACCATGGCGAGCTGTGCAGCCTTGGTGCAGGAATAGGCGGTGGCGCCGGTGTTGCTGAACACCCGCGTGCCGTTGATCGACGCGGTGACGATCACCGAGCCGCCGCCCGCTTTCTTCAGGTGCGGAACCGCGTGGTGCAGCGTCAGGTAGGTGCCGCGCAGGTTGGTGTTTATGGTGCGGTCCCATTCGTCCGGCGTCAGGTCGTCGATGGGCGCCCAGACGCCGTTGATGCCGGCATTGGCGAAAACGATGTCGAGCCGCCCGAACTCCTCCACCAACCGTTCTGTGGCCTGCCGCATCGCTGCGTCGTCGCCGACATCCGCAGTCAGGGGGATCGCCTGTCCACCGGCAGCACGGATTTCCTCGGCGGTCTTCGCGATCTCGTCTGCGGTGTGGCTCAGCACGCCGACCGAGGCACCGGCTTGAGCGAAGCGTATCGCCGACGCCTTGCCGATTCCGGACCCCGCACCGGTGACCAGTGCGACCTTCCCCGTCAAATCCATAACCCAAACTCCAGCCAGTGACCTTCGACGCGAGTGCCAACCCGTGACCGCGCCGTTCGGTTCCCAATGGCCGAACCAGGGCGCTTAAATTTCGTATAGAGAAACTATATTCCGAAAACTTGATTCGGTTGGATCGTCTGCTAGACTGACGATCCACCGGCCTCCGATCCACCCTGCCGTCTATGATCGGATCGGCCCGGACCTTTGGCTTTTCGGAGAGTGCCGATGCCGTCGCCCGCCCAGACTGAAGCGGTTCCGCCCAATCCTGTCCAGTATGCGCGCCAGGGACGCATCGGCGTCATCACGGTCGATTACCCGCCGGTGAACGCCGTCGGCCATGGCGTGCGCAGCGGGCTGGTTGCGGCATTGGACGCCGGGCTGGCCGACGACGGGGCGGACGCACTGCTGCTCGTTTGCGCCGGCCGCACCTTCATGGCCGGGGCTGATATCCGGGAGTTCGGCAAGCCCTCCGCCCCGCCGACCCTGCCGGAGGTGGTGGCCCGCCTCGATGCGGCCACCAAGCCGGTGATCGCCGCCATCCATGGCACGGCGCTGGGCGGCGGGCTGGAGGTTGCGCTCGCCTGCCATCTCCGCGTCGCGTTGAAGTCGGCGAAGCTCGGCCTGCCGGAGGTCAAGCTGGGCCTGCTGCCGGGGGCCGGCGGCACGCAACGGCTGCCGCGGCTGGTCGGAGCGGCCAAGGCGCTGGACATGATCCTGTCCGGCGATCCGGTGAGTGCCGAAGAGGCGCTGGCCCTCGGCCTCGTCGATGCGGTGGAGGATGGCACCTCTCCCCTGGAGGCCGGCCTGCGCGCCGCCGAACGGCTTCTGGCCGACGGGAGCCGCCCGCAGCCGGTCAGTGCCCGCACCGACCGCATCGCCGGCACCGATCCCGCCCTGTTTACGACGAAGCGGGCCGAACTTGCCAATCGCCTGCCGCACCTGTTCTCGCCCCACCGCATCGTCGACGCGGTCGAGGCCGCCGTCACCCTGCCCTTCGATGAAGGCACGGCGCGCGAGCGGGAGCTGTTCCTCGCCTGCATGGACTCGCCCCAGCGCGCCGGCCTGATCCACGCCTTCTTCGCCGAGCGCGAGGTGGCGAAGGTCCCCGGCCTGCCGGCCGGCACGCCGACGCGGGACATCTGCAAGGTCGGCGTGATCGGCGCCGGCACCATGGGCGGCGGCATCGCCATGTGCTTCGCCAATGCCGGCATTCCGGTGGTGCTGGTCGACAGCGCGCAGGAGGGGTTGGAGCGCGGCATCGCCGCCATCCGCCGCAATTACGACTCCACCTTCCGCAAGGGCCGCCTGACCGCGGCACAGTTGGACAAGCGGATGGCGCTGATCCACCCCACCCTGTCCTACGACGAACTGGCCGACGCCGATCTGGTGGTGGAGGCGGCCTTCGAGAGCATGGAGGTCAAGCAGGCGATCTTCCAGACGTTGGACCGGACCTGCAAGCCGGGGACGATCCTCGCCACCAACACCTCGACGCTGGATGTGGACGCCATCGCTGCGACGACCGGCCGGCCGCAGGATGTGCTGGGCATGCATTTCTTCAGCCCGGCCAACGTCATGCGCCTGCTGGAGGTGGTGCGTGGGGCCAGGACCTCCGACACGGTGCTGGCGACGGCGATGGGGCTGGCGCGCCGCATCGGCAAGGTCGGCGTCGCGGTGGGTGTCTGCTACGGCTTCGTCGGCAACCGCATCCTGCACCAGCGCGGCCGGGAGTCGATGGCCCTGGTCGAGGAAGGCGCCAGCCCGGAGCAAATCGACCGCGTGCTGACGGAGTTCGGCTTCCCGCTCGGCCATTTCTCGATGACCGACCTTGCCGGGATCGATGTCGGCTGGCGCATCCGCGAGGAGCGGCGCAAGGCCGGCGATCCGGAGGCACAGTCGCCCAACTGGCTCGACACCCTGGCGGAGCGTGGGCGCTACGGCCAGAAGACCTCGGCCGGCGTCTACCGCTACGAGCCCGGCAGCCGCACCCCGATCCCCGATCCCGAGGTGGCGGCGGTGATCGAGGAGGACCGCCGCCGCCGCGGCATCGTCTCACGTCCGGTCAGCGACGGGGAGGTCCGCGAACGCTGCCTCTATGCGATGGTGAACGAGGCGGCAAAAATCCTGGAGGAAGGCATCGCCACCCGTCCGGTGGACATCGACGCCATCTGGCTGCACGGCTACGGCTTCCCGTCCTGGCGCGGCGGCCTGCTGTTCTGGGCCAACCGGGAAGGACTGGGCAAGATCGCCGAGGCGGTCCAGCGTTACCACCGCGACATCGGCGGCCCGCAATGGCGGCCGTCGGCTTTGCTTTTGCAATGCGCCGCCGAAGGCCGGGCCCTCGGATGCTGAATCCGGAATGTGGATTTCAAAGCGGAAACTAGTTTCTGTTACTGATTGTTAGGAATCTTCCATATACTCTGTCGTCAGGGATGCCCCGCCGCCCCCGACCGGCCCCCCAGCCGACGGGATCGACGGAGCGGACCTGACCCGAGGAACCCGGACCACACCGAAGGGGAAAAGCATGAAGGACATGACCGTCGCAGCCACCGACTGGGGTCTCCACGCCGTCGCCTGCAGCGGCCTTCGTGACGCTCCTCCCTCCGTCTGGCTCGGGACGTTGCGCAACGCGCTGTCCGGTGCCGGCACCGGCCGCACTCTGTTCCTGGATTTGCGGGAGGTCGGCAATTCCCCCTTGCCGCCGTCCCATCTGGGAGCCCTGGCATCGGTCGTCGCACAGGCCGGTTACAGTGCGGTTCTGGTGTCGGACCTCCGGCTCGGCCATGCGCTGTGCGATGCGGTTCGCCGCAGCGGTTCGCATGGGGAAACGGCTGCCGGCCTGCGCGTGCTGTCCGCGGACGGACGCGACCGGGTCGCCATCGCCGCCGCCTACCAGTGGCTGTTGAACGGGCGGGAGCCTGCGGATGCCCTTCTGGTGTCCGACCGCCGTCCGTCGGTCCTGGTCTTCCCCGCGACCGTGGCGCACAGGCGGCCGACCTCCCCCGGTTCCGCCGATCTGCGCCACGCCTCGTAATCGTCCTGCCGTAACCGCTTCATTTCCGCAGTCGTCGTCTCAACTGCCTTTTCGCCCCGGCCGGACCCGTCCCGCCGGGGCTTTTTATGTCCATCTGAATTTTCCCGGAAGAATCTGCGCCAGCTTTCGCCCGCCGTTCCGTGGATAGCCACAGAACGAACGGGGCGGCGCCAGCCCGCCGCCCATCCCGAAAAGCCATCGGCCTGAACCGACGCGAAATCCCGCCCGGATTCCGCGAACGGGCCGCGATTGGGTGGAGAAGGCGATGCTGGTCGATTCCGTCAGCTCAACAACGTCGACAACGTCGACGAAGTCCACGTCGAGCAGCTCGTCAGCCACGAGCGCGACCGACAGCTATCAGACATTTCTGACCCTGCTGATGAAGCAGCTCGAGGTCCAGGACCCGACCAACCCGGTCGACACGACCACCTTCACCACCCAGCTCGTCCAACTGTCCGGGCTGGAACAGCAAATGTCGATCAACGACAAGCTCGACGAGCTGAACAGCACGGTGTCCGACCTTGGCAGCACCCTGTCCTCCTCCCTCGGGTCCGGCAGCGGCGCCGTCAATTACTACGGTAAGACGGTCGAGGCCGAAGGTTCCACCACGCCATTGCAGGACGGCGAGGCGAGCTGGGAATACGACCTCGAGTCCGCGGCGTCCTCGGTCAAGCTGACCATCACCGATTCCAGCGGCAACACCGTCTACAGCGATGTCAGCTCCTCCACCGCCGCCGGCACGCACGAGGTGACCTGGGACGGCGTCAGCACCGACGGCAAGAGCTACAGCAGCGGCACCTACACCCTGTCGGTCACCGCGCTCGACGCCAACGGCAAGGCCATCGACACCGCCACCCGCTTCAAGGGCACCGTGACCGCCGTGGACAGTTCCTCCGGCACGGCGGTGCTGAGCGTCGGCGGCGTCAGCCTGTCGGCCGACAAGGTGCTGACGGTTTCCTGACCCCTCCCCCGGACACTTCGAAAGACAGGTGCCGCCATGAGCCTCACCAGCGCAATGTACAGCGCCACGTCCGGGCTGACCGCCCAGAGCAAGGCGCTCGCCAGCATCTCCAGCAACATCGCCAATTCCAGCACCACCGGCTTCAAGGGCACGGTGACGGAGTTCACCTCCTACATCAACAAGACCACCACGGTGGACGAGCAGGTCGGCGGCGTCATCGCGTCCAACACCCGCAGCGTCAGCCGCCAGGGCGAAATCCAGTCGTCGGCGACCACCACCAACATGGCGGTCAACGGCGACGGCTTCTTCGTCGTGTCGGACAAGACCGCGAGCGGCGGCACCTACTTCACCCGCAACGGCTCCTTCTCCACCGATTCCAACGGCAATCTGGTCAATTCGGAGGGCTATTACCTCTATGGCTGGGCGGTGGGCGACGACGGCACCATCAAGGCCGGCAACAAGACCTCCACCGACAGCCTGCAGGCGATCAACCTGACCAGCATCAAGGGCACGCCCAAGGCGACCTCGACGCTGGACATCGAGGCCAACCTGCCGTCCGACGCCGCGGCCGGCGACAGCTTCACCACCGACGTGGAACTGTTCGACGCCCTGGGCAACAGCCATTCGGTGACGATGACCTGGAGCAAGACGGCCGACAATGCGTGGTCGCTCAGCGCGTCCGACCCGACCGGCTCGGCCGACGGCACGACCACGACCGGCACGATCTCCGGCTTCCCGATCTCCATCGCCTTCAACAGCGACGGCTCGCTGGCCAGCGCCACCCGGACCGACAGCAGCGGCACCACGACCAGCGTCGATCCGTCGGCCATCGGCTTTTCGGTCGGCGGCTGGACCACCGGCGCCGGCGACAGCACGGTGACGATGTCGCTCGGCAGCGCCAACAGCACGACCGGGCTGACGCAATACGCATCGGGCGAGAGCACCGCCGCCATCGGCGACTGGACCGCCACCGGCAACGGCTACGAGCCCGGCACCCTGACCGGGACCACCATCGACAGCAGCGGCGTGGTGCGCGCCACCTTCGACAATGGCGAGACGCGGGCGATCTACCAGATCCCCATCGCCACCTTCGCCAATTCCAACGGGCTGGAAAGCGAGAGCGGAACCACCTTCACCCAGACCTACGAGTCCGGCAATTACCAGCTGCGCACCGCCGGTGACGGCAAGGCCGGCGAGATCGAGGCCAGTTCGCTCGAAAGCTCCACGGTGGAGCTGACCGACGAATTCAGCCGGATGATCGTCGCCCAGCAGGCCTATTCCGCCGCGTCCAAGGTGATGACGACGGCGCAGGACATGATCGACACGCTGATTTCGATGAAGCGCTGACGACATGGCTGCCGCCCCCGACGAACGCTTCGCCCGCGCCGAATCCCTGCTGATGGAGCACCGGCGGCTGACGGTCCAGACGCGGGCCTTGCTGGCAAGGACCGCCACGCAGGCCGAGCGGCTGGCGATGGCCGACGATCTGATCGCGCTGATCGACGGGCTGGACGTGGAGAAGCGGGCGCTGGGAGCCCGGATCCACCGCGGCCGGGTCGCCAATGCCGCGATGAGCGCCTATGGGCGGGCGATGGCGGCGAGGCGGTAAAGATTCCCCGCCAGTTTTCGACCCTCTCGCCGTGGAACCAGACACCCAAAACCCGGAGCTATCGCCATGGCGCTCAAGCAGACCCTGCGCAAGCCGGCCCCGCCGAAGCCCGTTCTCACCAAGGCCCAAGCTCCCACCCAGCCCCCCGCCCGAACTGGCGAACAGGAAACCCCCACCATCTTCCTCCGTGTCGATGCGGTGGAGGTTCTGGAAGCCTTCGTCGCCGAACTGGACCGCGCCGCGACGCGCGCCGAGGCGGCGGTGCGCGAGGGGCGGCCGCGCGATGCGCTGCTGGCGGCGGGCGACATGCAGACGCTACTGCGCAGTTGGAAGGACCGGCTGGCCGATGCGCTGGCGCAGACGCGCAGCAAGCGCGTCGCCCCCGCCGTGCGCGCCGCCGCCAAGGCCGCCGCCGACCGGGTCCTGCCGGCACTGGCCGCCCGCATGCGCGAGATCGAGGCGCAGATCAAGGTCCACCGCGCCCGCCAGAACGCCATCGGCGCCGCCCTGCGCGCCGCGTCCACCGCACCGGCCGGCGTCTATGGCGTCGCCTATGGCCCCGGCGCCCGTTATGGCGCGCGGGTGGCGATGCGCACCACCGGCCATGTCGTCGGCCTGACGGCCTGACCATTTGAGCGCGGAAAGCCGGAAAGGAGGCCCGCAATGTCGCTTCGCGTCGCCAGTTCCATCGCCTCGTCGGCGCTGCGCACGTCCGAGGTCGGGATCGCCGTCGCCTCCTCCAACGTCGCCAACGCCGACACCGACGGCTACACCCGCAAGACCGCGTCCAACGTCACCCGCAGCACCGGCGTCAACGTCGCCAGCGTCGATGTCACCGCGGTCAGCAGCAACGTCGACCGCTATCTGCTGAAGACGCTCGTCTCGGCCCAGTCCGACCTCGGCTACACCGACACCCGCAACAGCTATCTCGACCAGATGCAGTCGGCCTTCGGCAGCGTCAGCAGCGACGACAGCGGCGGCACCGACATCGGGTCGATGATCGACGCGCTGGCCGACACGCTGGGCACGCTGGCGACTTCCCCCGAAAGCGAGAGCGCCAAGGCCGCCACCGTGCAGGACCTGTCGGATCTGGCGGAGACGCTGCGCAACACCTCTTCGTCCATCCAGTCGCTGCGCGCCCAGGCCGACGACGAAATCGCCACCACCGTCGACACCATCAACGAGACGCTGAGCGGCATCGATTCCCTCAACGACCGGATCGTGAAGGGAAAGGCGCTGGGCCAGAACGTCACCGACCTGGAGGACCAGCGCAACACCGCGCTGAAGAGCCTGTCCAAGTCCATTGACGTCACCTATCAGGTCGACGACAGCGGGCTGATGCGCATCTCCACCGCGTCGGGCAAGTCACTGCTCGACACCAAGGTGCACGAGCTGTCCTACACGCCGGCCACCTCGGTCAGCGCCAGCACCGTCTACAGTGCCGGCGGCAGCAGCGGCTTCGGCGGCATCATGCTGAACGGGGTGGACGTCACCGGCTCGGCGCTCGGCGGTTCGCTGGGCGCGCTGGTTCAGCTGCGCGACACCGACCTGCCGGCGCAGCAGGCCGGCCTGGACGAGCTGGCGACCACTCTGATGGACAGGCTGAACGCCATCCAGAACCAGGGCACCTCCTACCCCGCCCCGCAAAGCCTGACCGGCACGGAGACCGTTTCGGCCAGCGACGCGCTGAAGGTGACAGGTGGCACGCTCCGCGTCGCCGTCACCGACAGTTCCGGCACGGCGGCGGAGGTTCTGGACATCGACCTGTCGACCAAATCGACCCTTCAGGATGTCGTCGACGCCATCAACACGATGAGCAGCGCGTCGGCCTCGATCTCCACCGACGGCAAGCTGGTCATCTCCGCCACCGGCACCGGCAACGGCATCGCGTTGGGCGGGGACGCCAACGACGGCACGACCGGCGCCTTCTCCGACGCCTATGGCCTGAACGACCTGCTGACCGGCACCGGGGCGTCCGACATCAAGGTCGCGACCCGCATCGCCAACGACAGCAGCCTGCTCGCCACCGGCGCCCTGTCCTCCGCCAGCGGACTGACCGCCGGCGGCACGGCGCTGACCAGCGGCGAGGGGTCGGTGGCGAAGGCGCTGTCGGCGGCCTTTTCCACCAGCCACGACTTCGATGCCGCGGGGTCGTTGAGCGCCCGCAGCACGAGCTTCGCCGGCTACGCCGGTGCGGTGATCCAGGGGGCGGCGACGCTCGCCGACAAGGCATCCACCGCCTACGACAGCCAGAAAACCTACACCAGCAGCCTCGAATCGACCTTCTCGTCGCAGAGCGGCGTGAATGTCGACGAGGAGACCGCCGCGATCTCCACCCTGCAATCCGCCTACGAGGCCGCCGCCGCGGTCATGAAGACGTTGCAGGAGATGTTCAGCACGGCGCTCGACATGGTCCAGTAGAGGAGACCGCGATGGAACGGGTCGCGACCTACAACCATCAGAACACGCTCGTCCAATACATGATGAAGGCCGAGGCCAAGGTGGCCGCGGAACAGGTCCGCTCGGCGTCGGGGCTGAACTCCACCGACTACAAGGGCATCGCCTCGGACAGCGGCCGGCTGGTCAATCTCGAAAGCCATTACCGCCGGCTGGAACAGTATATCGACGAGGGCGAGGTCGTGAACGGCCGCATCCAGTCGATGTACGACGCCGTCGGCGGCATGTCCGACCTGACCTCCCGCCTCAGCGCGCTGATCACCGGCCTGCAAGGCAACAACGCGGCCGGCGTCGAAGGCGTGGTGGCGGAGGCCGGCCAGTTGATGGAGGAACTCGGCGGGCTGCTGAACACCCGCCAGGACGGCCGCTATCTGTTCGCCGGCGGACGCACCGACCAGCCGGCGGTCGATCTCGACAGCTACAGCGCGGCAAGCTATCCCTCCAGTGCCGACACCGGCTATTACCAGGGCGATTCCACCGTCGCCCATTTCCAGGCCGCCGACGATTTCGTGCTGTCCTACGGCGTCACCGCCGACCAGCCGGCTTTCGAGAAAGCACTGCGCGCCTTCAGCCTGATCGCCAACATGTCGACCGATCCGGTCGACACCGATCTGCTGGCCGAGGCGACGCAGCTCGCCTCCGACGCCACCGACGGGCTGTCGATCACACAGGCGAAGCTGGGTGCCGCCAGTTCCTCGCTGGAGAACACCATCGACCGCCATGTGGACGAGCAGCTGGTGCTGCAAACCCAGGTGGAGGACATCCGCAGCGTCGATCTGGCCGAATCCACCACCAGGCTGTCGCAGCTCCAGGCCTCGCTGGAGGCGACCATGAGCCTGATGAAGATCCTCGAAGAGAACAACCTGTCCAAATACCTGTGAGGATCGGGGGGCTTGGCCAAAAAAGCGCTAACCCCATCGAAAAAGTCCGCCAGCTTTCACTGCCTGCCCCGTGAGTCCCAGAGAGGGTCGCCGAAACGGCCCAGTTCGATCAGGAGACCACATCATGCCCGTCATCTCGACCAACACGGCTTCCAACTCGGCCCTTCGTTACCTCAACATCAATTCGACCAACCAGTCGGACTCGGTCTCGAAGATCGCCAGCGGTTCGCGCATCACCAAGGCGTCGGACGATGCCGCCGGTCTCGCCGTCGGCACCTCGCTGAAATCCGACGTCACGGTGCTGAACCAGGCGGCCACCAACGCCTCGCATGGATCGTCCATCCTCCAGACCGCCGACGGCGGCATGTCCAGCATCTCCGACATCGTGCAGCGCATGCGCTCGCTCGCCACCCAGTCGCTGTCCGGCTCGGTCACCGACAACGAACGCTCCTACCTCGACGCCGAATTCCAGCAGTTGCAGGATGAAATCGACGGCATCGCGTCGGGCACCCGCTTCAACGACGAATCCCTGCTCGATGGCGCGACCAACTGGTCGACCGGCGTGTCCTTCCGCGTCGGCACCACGTCGAACGACAACATCACCGTGCAGATCGCCGGCGTCACCACGACGGGGCTGGGCATCAACACGCTGGATGTCGGCACCTCGGCCACCGCCGCCGCCGCCCTGACGGCGCTCGACACCGCGGTCACCACCCTGTCGGACGCCCGCGCCGACGTCGGCGCGCTGATCTCGCGCTTCGAATTCCGAAGCGACATGATCGACACCACCATCGAGAACACCGAGGCCGCCCAGTCCAAGATCATGGACGTCGACGTGGCCGAGGAGCAATCCAAACTGGCATCGGAGAAGGTCCTGACCCAGGCCGCCATCGCCGTGCTGTCCCAAGCGAACCAGATGCCCGAGAATCTGCTCTCCCTTCTCCGCTGACGGTTCGCAAGGCCGCCGGGCAAGGGGGCCGCGTCCCGCACAGCCTCACACACGCGTGGGGCGCGCCCCGCCGGCGGCCGTTTCCTTCCTCCATCAGCGCCGCAAAACCCCGCATCGCCGTGCCATCCGCCGCTCCCCCCGCGGCCGGAACCGGGAGAGCCTTGCCATGACCACCGTCAGTTCCACCACCTCCAGCACGGCCGCGACGACGGGCTATTCGGCGCTGTCCTCCAGCGATTCCGGCACCGGCATCGACTATTCCCTGCTGATCGAGGCCAAGGTGAACGCGCGGCTGGCCAAGGCCGACCGCATCGACACCAAGATCACCGCCAACGAGGCGAAGATCACCGCCTACACCGACCTTCAGGACAAGCTGCAGGCGGTCAGCGACGCCATCGACGGGCTGCGCAACCGCAGCGTCTCCACCGGCGCGTCCTCCAACCTGTTCGGCCAGCGGACCGCCTATGTCGGCGACGACGACGTGTTCAGCGCGACGGTGGACGACGACACGGAGGTCGGCACCTATTCGGTCGTGGTGCAGCAGCTCGCCACCAAGCACAAGATCGCGGCCGACGGCGTCGCCAGCAAGACAAACGCGCTCGGCTATTCCGGCAGCTTCACGCTCCAGGCGGCCGACGGCAGCGCCGTCACCATCGCGATGGACAGCGACGACAGCCTGACCGACCTGCGCGATGCCATCAACGCCAACAAATCGACCAGCGGCGTCACCGCCAGCATCGTCCAGGTCAGCGACAGCAGCTATCAGCTGATCCTGACCTCCAACAACACCGGCCAGACCATTTCGATGACCGACGGCGGCGACGGCGTCCTCTCGTCGCTCGGGCTGACCGACAGCGACGGCGCCGTCAAGAACGAGCTGGTCGCGGTGCAGAAGGCAATCGTGGCGGTGGACGGCGTCACCATCACCCGCAGTTCCAACACCATCGACGATGCCATCGAAGGCGTGACGCTGACCCTCTACAGCGCCAGCCCGGACACGGCGATCTCGATGGAGGTGTCGACCGACCTGTCCTCGATCAAGTCGGCAATTACCGGCTTCGTCGACGCCTACAACGAATACCGCGACTTCGTGGTGACGCAGCAGGCGACGACCAGCGACGGCACGGCGTCCAGCGACGCCACGCTGTTTTCCGACAGCCTGCTGCGGCAGATCGTCCGGTCGGTGAACAGCGCACTCAACACCTCCATCACCACCGATGACGGCACGGTTCTGTCGATGGCCTCGCTGGGCATCAGCTTCAACAGTTCCAACGAGCTGGAGCTGGACGAGGACACGCTGAACAGCATCCTCAGCAGCGACATCGACAAGGTCAAGCAGCTGCTCGGCTTGAACATGACCTCGTCCTCCAGCCAGATGTCGCTGCTGCGCTACACCAGCAGCGCCTCGGCTCTGTCCTTCAGCCTGGACATCGTACGCGGCGACGACGGAACCCTGACCTCCGCCTCCGTTAATGGCGACAGCAGCCTGTTCACCGTCAGCGGCAACCGCATCATCGGTGCGGCCGGCACGGCCTATGACGGCGTCGTGCTGGTCTATACCGGCAACAGCGGCAGCGTGGACATCGACTTCTCTCAGGGTCTGGCCGACAAGCTGTTCGGCGTCATCGACGATGCGGCGGCCACCTACGGCAGCGACCTCGCCACCGCCATCGACGATCTGGAAACCCGGGACACCGAGCTGGAAAGCCGGTCAACCGACATCAAGACCAAGGCCGAGACCTACCGCAGCACCCTGACCGCCTATTACGCCAGGCTGGAGGCGGCGGCGGAACAGGCGGCACTGCTGCTGAAACAGCTGACCTACAAGGACAGCAGCAGCGACAGCTGACACCGGTCGAGGTTCATCCAACGATGAGGATTTGGCGCCATGCGCAATTCCGCCTATTCGAAGGCCCTGAACGCCTATGCCGTCGCCAACAGCGCGGTGCCGCCGCTGATGGCGGTGGTGCGGCTGTACGAGCGGGCGATGACCCATTTGTACGCCGCTCGCGATGCCGCCGCCGACCGTCGGTTCGAGGCGCACCACACCGCGATCCGAAACGCGGTCATGGTGTTCGCGGGCCTTGATTCCATTCTGGTTTTCGACAAAAATGAGGATGTCGCGCTGACGCTTCGCCGGTTCTACCACCGGCTGATCGCGCAGGCCGGCGCCGCCGCCAGCCGGACGGATCCGGTTGCGGCCTGTGACTCGCTCATCCGCCAGACGTCCTTCATGCTGAAGGCTTGGCAGGCCGTCGCCGCAGAACGCGGCGGGCCATCCACTGTCGTCGGTGCCACGGCCAAAGGGCCGCATGCATCCGTCGTCGGGAGAACGATGGATCATGCAAATGGCGGACTCTCGGCTTGACCGTCCTTGCGAGGATTCCGGTGCCGGTCGCTCCATGTCCGGGGATTTGAGCCGGGGGTCAGCCTCCGGCGTCATCATTCCTGCGGACGAGGACAGCGATGAAGCCCTGATGGCGCAAATCCGCTCCGGCAGCCAGACGGCTTACCGGACGCTGGTTCATCGCCACCTGAAGCGCACCTACGCCCTGGCCCGCCGCCTGACCGGCAACGAGGCGGAGGCGGAGGATGTGGTGCAGGACGCCTTCCTTCAGGTCTGGCAACGCCGCAGCCAATGGAGCGACGACGGCGGCGCCCGCTTCACCACCTGGCTCTACCGGGTGGTGGTGAACCGCTGCATCGACCACAAGCGGCGGCCGGTCGGCCAGGATCTGGAAACCGTGGCGGAGCCGTCGGACAGCGCGCCCGATGCGGTCAGCACCATCCATCGCCGGCAGGTCGCCGCCCGGCTGCTGGAGGCCCAGGACAGGCTGACTCCGCAGCAGCGCGCCGCCGTGACCCTGTTTTATTACGAGAATTTAAGCAACGCCGACATCGCCAGCGTTATGCAAATCAGCATAGGTGCTGTAGAGTCGCTGTTGAAACGCGCGCGCCAGCAGCTCCGGCTGCTTCTGCGCGCCAGTGCGCAGGCGGCCAGGGATTCCTTCGATGACGGATGAGGAGTTTCGCGATCGGCTCGATCGTCACGGAGGCGACCTCGCCCTTTGGCCGGCCGACGCGGCCAGGGACGCGCGGCGCCTTCTTCTGCGTTCGGTCAAGGCGCAGGCGATGCTGGACGAGATGGTGACGATGGAGCTGGCGCTGGACCATTCCGAAGACCGCCCGCCGCCCGGTCTCGCCGACCGCATCTTTGCCGCGGCTTTCCGCTTGCCGCCGTCCGACCGCGGCTTCGACGAGGATGGCGATCAGCCGCCCCGGTTGATGTAACCGGCTGATGTAGCCGTCACTTTACCGCCACCCGGCGCAGTTCCACCGCAATGCGCTCGAGCGCCTGTTCCAGCCCCTGGCCGCCCAGCGGCTGGAACAGGCGCATCGACGGGTACCAGGGCCGACCAGCGGTGCCGAGCTGCGTCCAGTCGCGATGGCCGAAGCGCCAGACCGGCACGCCCAGCGCACCGGCAAGCTCCGCCACCGAATTCGCCGGCGCGATGACGAGGTCGAGTGTCGAGACCAGCGCCGCCGTTTCTTCGAAATCGTCGCGCAGGTCGAGCCCGCTCCAGCCATAGATCGGCTGTCCGAAGCGGCGTTCCGCCGCCAGGATCTCGCGCTGGCACTCGTCATATTGCAAATTCACGAAGGTCACGCCGGGCACGGCGAAGACCGAGCCCCAGGCGTCCAGCGGCAGATAGGCGCTGCGGCGGTCGGCGGTCATCAACTGGCTGCGCCAGCTGATACCGACACGGAGATCGTCACCGGCGCCGTCCAGCCGCTCACGCCAGTCGGCGACGCGGCCACCCTGGGCGAACAGCCAGCAGGACCGTGTCGGGAAGGCCGACAGCCGGTCCCGCAGCAGACGGGGGACCGAGCCGGCCGGGATGTGATAGTCGCAATCGACCGTCTCGGCTTCCATCAGCCCACAGGGCGGCTGTTCGGCCCGCAGGGTCGCCTTCGGGAAGGAGCGGGCGAACAGCGGCACCAGCCGGCGCTCGCACTCGATCACCACATGCCCCGCCATCGTGATCAGGTCGGGATAGCAGGACGCGAACAGGAACTCGTCGCCCACCCCCTGCTCGCGCCAGATGAACAGACGCTTGCCGGCCAGCGGCTCGCCCGTCCATTCAGGAATGGTGAAGCGCCGTTCCGGACGGACGCGGCCGGCCTTGAAGCGGAAGGCGTAATCGGCCCAGCCGGCACTCAGCGCGCCGCGTTCCAGCGACAGCAGGCCGCGGTTGAAACGGGCCAGCGCATGGCCGGGGGTGGCGGCGACCGCACGCTCGAACCAGCGGCCAGCGTCGGCGCGCCCCTGCCGCTGTTCCGCCAAACCCAGGGTGCAGAGCGGATCGGCCAGCGACGGCGCCAGCGCCAACGCCCGGCGGCAGGCGGCACCGGCCTCCCCCGGCCGTTGGGCGCCATTCAGCGCATAGGCCAGCACGGCATGCAACGGCGCATGACCGGGCATCAGCCGGATGGCGCGGCGCACCTGCACGGTCGCCAGGGCAAAGGCTTCGCGGTCGGACAGGTCGGCGCCGAGGTTGCCCAGCGCATCGGCGAAAGCGGGGTTGAGCGCCAGCGCCCGCTTCCAGCAGGCTTCCGCCTCCAGCGGACGCGCTTGCGCCTTGCAGGCGTTGCCGAGATTGTTCCAGGCCTCCGCCTGACCTTGATCACGCGCGATGGCGCGGCGCTGCCAGCACTCGGCATGGCCATAATCCCCGAGCGCCGATTCCGCCAGCCCGAGATTGACGAGCGCCGGCACATGACAGGGATCGAGCGCCAGCGCCGTCCGGAATCGTTCGCGCGCCTCGGCGTGACGGCCCAGCGCATGCAGCAGCAGGCCCAGATTGTTGCGTGTCTCGGCATGGTCGGGCTGGCGCCGCAACGCCTCACCGTAGGCGCTTTCCGCCTCGGCCAGCCGGCCCGCTCCCTGGAGTGCGGCACCCAGATTGGCCCAGACCGATCCGGTATCGGCACCTAGCCCGATGGCTTCCCGATACGCGGCGGCGGCTTCGCCCACCGCACCCCAGCGGCGCAATGCGTTGGCCAGCGTGACGCGGGTCGCGGCATCCTGCGGCCGCAGCCTCGCCGCCAACTGGTAGCAGCCGATGGCGGCACCGGCCTGCCGCAGATCCTCCAGCGCACGGCCCATGCCGAGCCGCGGTTCGGCCGCACCCGGCACCAGACGGGACGCCGCGCGGTAGCAGCGCAGCGCCGGCACCGGCCGCGTCTGCCGCCCGGCAATGGCGCCCAGCAGGCACAGCGCATCGGCATCGTCCGGGTTGACGGCGAGAGCCCGGCGGGCGCTGGCGAGCGCCGCGGTCACCCGCCCCTCCTCCATCAGCGCCTGCCCCAAGGCCAGATGGTAGGAGCCGACCAGCGCGTTGGAGCGCGCCGCGGTGTCGAACAGACGGGTGGCGTCGGTCCGCCGCCCATCCTGAAAAGCGATATGGCCCAGCAGATGGGCGGCGTCGCCATGCATCGGGTCGATCCGCAGGATCTCGCGATAGAAACGCTCCGCCCGCTCGGTCTGTCCGGCATTGTGGTGCTGGACCGCAAGGCGCAGCAATCCGTCGGTACGCCGTGTCGCGTTCCCGTCCATGTCGTCGCCGTTCCGTCAAATGAACTGGTCAGCGGCATCCTGGGGCATCCGGGGCCGCGTCTGTTCCTTGTTACGGCACCAACATCGGACTCCTGCGCGGGTCTGCAACTTTTCCGCTGTCCTCGGTACTTTTATGAGCCGGGCCTCGATGGATCAGGCGAGCGAGCTGTGCGAGCAGACCCAGAGAACCCGCGCCTCCTCCTCGCCCCCGGAGATGCAGGCATGCCCCATGGCGCTGTCGAAATAGCAGGAATCGCCCTTGGACAGGGTCAAGGGCGTGTAGTAATCGCTGTGAACCGTCACCTCGCCATCCAGCACATAGATGAACTCCTCGCCATCATGGCGGGAAAGCTCGCCGAATTGCTGGATGCTGCGCGCCTTGATCGTGGTCACCAGCGGGACGAACCGCTTGCCGGGCAGGTCGGCATTCACCGCCTCGTACCGGTACTGGTCGGTTTCGTGCACTGCACCGTCACCGGCCCTGGTGACGCTGCGGCGGCCCAGCGGGGTCGGCTTCGGGTTCTGACCGAACAGCTCTCCCACCTCCACCCCCAGGCCGGAGGCCAGTGCGGCAATCTTCTCGTAGGTCGGCGACAGCTGCCCGTTCTCGATCTTCGACAGGGTCGATATCGAGACGCCTGACCGCTCGCTCAGCTGCTGAAGCGTGAGCCGTGAGGCTGCCCGCAGGCGCTTCAGCGTCGGCGCAAGCATGCCCGCGGCACCGTTCGGCCCTTGCCCGTCCCGTCCGGTTCGCTGTGATGGTGCGCCCACGCTGCTGTCCTAACTTGAGCCTCCCGGCTTGACCGGCCCACAGAGTATAGCCGGCGTGGATTTTTCTTATACGAAAATTTTGTGGCGCATGATCCGGGCTGGATATAGCGTGACGGTCCCTGACGCCCATCCGTCGCGAGGAGAGCACCGCCTTGACCACAGCCGCCCTGTCCATGCTGTCGCCCGCGGAAACCGCCGAACTCCTGCCTTTCGCTCCCCTGTGCGACGCCATCGCCGATGCCGCCCGCGATTATGCCGCCGGCCGGATCCACAGCCCGGAACGGCAGGTCCTGCCGCTGCCGCAGAATGGCGTCCTCCTGTCCATGCCGGCGACGGCCGGGGATATCGGCATCCACAAGCTGGTCAACGTCTGTCCGGGGAACGGAGCGCTCGGGCTGCCGACCATCCATGGCGTGGTCGCCGCCTATGACGGCGCCACCGGGGCCCCGCTGGCGATCCTCGACGGGCCGACGGTTACCGGCCGCCGCACCGCCGCCGTGTCGATGCTGGCGATCCGGACGCTCGCCCGGCGCCCTCCGCAGCATGTCGCCCTGTTCGGGACCGGCAAGCAGGCCGCGTATCATGTCGAGGCGCTGGCATCGCTCCATCCCGGCATCCGGGTCGACGTGCATGGCCGGCGGGAAGAAGCCTGCCGGTCCTTCTGCCGGGCCTCCGGCGTGGCGGGGATCGATCTGCGTCCGGCCTCCGGGGCGGTGGACCCCGCCGTCGATATCGTCATCACCCTGACGACCAGCCTCGTGCCGGTCTATGACGAAGCACCGCGGCCGGACCGGCTGCTGGTCGGCGTCGGCGCCTTCAAGCCCGAGATGGCAGAATACGGTCCAACCTCCATCCATGGCAGCGACGTCTTCATCGACGACCCGGCCGGCGCGCGGCATGAGGCCGGCGACCTGATCCAGGCCGGCTTCGACTGGACGACCGGACGGTCGCTGGCCGATGCGCTGGCCAACGCGCAGGACGGCACCGGCCTGACCGACCGGCCCCGCCTGTTCAAGAGCGTCGGCTGCGCCGCCTGGGACCTCGCCGCCGCCCGCTGTGCGCTGAGGAGCCGCACTCCGGCATAGGGCACTGGGCCTGAACTCGCCAAATGGACCGGAAGAACTCCGGTCCATTTGGCGCACATGGCCCCTGTTCCCTGCCCGCCGCCCCGTCGCCTCCACGGCCTCTCACCGCCAAGCGGCAGTGATGGCGGCCTCGACCTGCGGGAAGGCATCGGGATCGATGCTCATCGTGCCGGCCGCCGGCGGAGCGAACCCTGCCATAGCCTGCACCAGCCGGTCCACCATGGAGTCCAGCAGCACGGTTCCATCGGCCGTCTCGATGCTGTCCATCTGATGCTCCACGCCGCTGTACCAGCCGGCGATGGTCACCTTGTCGGCCGTACCGACCACCTGCACCTCCAGATCGATGCCCGATTTTGTGAACCAGAGCTGATGGGCATCAATGCCGGCGTCGAACACCAGCCGGTCATTGCTTAGCTTGCTGTAATTCTCAACGATACGGTCGTGCCCGCCGGCACGCCCGAACCGGTACAGATCGCTGCCCACACCGCCAACCAGCGTGTCGTCCCCGGCGCCGCCGCTCAAGGTATCGTTTTCCGAGGTGGCTCGGGACACCATGACGGAGTCGGAGCCAAATCCGACGATGTCGGCACGGCCATCGCCATCGACATCGGCCACGAGACGTGGATGGTTGTTGAAGTTGCTCCAGGCATTGTAGCCATAGTCGCTGGTGGCGAGACGCATCTGACCGAAGGTGCCGTTGGCCTGCCCATAGGATACGTAGGTTCCATCGCCGGCAAAACCGACGATGTCCACGCGACCATCGCCATTCACGTCGGCCACGGTACGGGTATACTGGTCCTGGCTTGTCCAGCCACCCGTGTTCTTCGTGAAATTATCGGAATAGGCCACGCTGAGCGGGCCGAAGGTGCCGTCGGCCCGCCCGCGGGTGATGAAAACTTGACCAATGCCAAAGCCGACGATATCCGCCAAGCCGTCGCCATCGACGTCGCCGAGAACGCGTGGGAAGTCGTTCTGGCTGGTCCAACCGCCGTAACTGGATGTCAGATTGCTGTTGAAGGCAACCTTGACGGCGCCGAATGTTCCATCCGCCTGTCCCAGGGCGGAGAATATGGACGTACTGGAGAAAGCGACGATGTCCGCCCGGCCATCACCGTTCACGTCCCCAAGCAGTCGGGGATATTGAGCCAAGCTCGACCAGCCCGCGCTGTAAGTGAAACTGCTGCCCATCGCAGTCTGCGCCGGCGCAAAACTACCGTCGGCATTGCCGAGAGCGACCAGAACCTGGTTGTTTGCGAAGCCGACGATATCGGCGCGACCGTCACCATTCACGTCGGCCAATTGCCGGGGATAGGTGTTCTGGCTGCTCCAGCCATATTCGGTCGTGAAGGCGCCATCATAGCCAACCTGGGCAGCGCCGAAGCTTCCGTCGGCCTGCGCCAGCGAAACAAGAACGGTGCTGTCGGAGAAGCCGACGATATCGGCCCGGCCATCCCCATTCACATCCCCCAGCAAACGGGGGTACAGGTCGGCACTGCCCCAACCAGTGGCATAAGTTCCGTCGAGTACGGTCTCCCTTGCCTCAAAAAGCTTGATGTCGCTATCCGAAGTGGCATCGCCGATCAGCAGGTCGTTGCCGTCGCCGCCCTCCAGCGAATCCTGCCCTGAACCGCCAATCAGCGTGTCTGCGCCGGCCCCACCGGTCAGGGTGTCGTCATCCGTGCCGCCGGACAGCATGTCGTCGCCATCGCCACCGTCGATGGCGTCGTTGCCGTCACCGCCCGACAGACTGTCATTGCCGCCGCCGCCCAGCAGGGTGTCGTTGCCGCCGTCGCCATAGGCGACGTCGAAGTCGCCGGAACCGGCAACGTCGGCCCGGCTGTCCAGCAGATCGTCGCCGTCGCCGCCATGCAGTTCGTCGCGGCCGGTGCCGCCGATCAGCGTGTCGTTGCCGGCATAGCCGGTCAGCACGTCGTTGCCACCCCGCCCGTCGAGCAGGTCGCCGTTCGCATAGCCGAACAGCGCGTCGTTGCCGGTGCCGCCGCTGAATTCCAGCCGCAGGGCGGGATCCGACAGCCGCACCTCTGTCCCGTCCTGGAAGCGGACGGTCTCCAGATAGTTGCTGCCATCGCCCCCGCCGCTGAAGCGGTTGGAGATGACCACCTGCTCCGGCCGGTCGCGGAAGCTCAGCACCAGATTGTTGTCGAGGCGCGTGATCTGAAGCTGGTCGGCCGCAAATCCTTCGCCGAACAGCAGTGTGTCGTTGCCGGCCCCGCCGATGATGGTGTCCCGGCCGCCATCGTAGATCACCAGATCGTCACCGGCGCCGCCGTCGATGTTGTCGTCGCCGGCACCGCCCAGGATGGTGTCGTTGCCCGCCTCGCCATAGAGAAGGTCATTGCCGGCACCGCCCTGGATGACGTCGTCCCCGTCGCCGCCCTGGATGCTGTCATCGCCCGCCTCGCCATAGAGGAAATCGTTGCCGGCCCCGCCGTTGAGCGTGTCGACGCCGTCACCGCCGTGCAGTTCGTCGTTGCCGTTGTTGCCCGCCAGGGCGTCGTTGCCGGTGCCGCCGGTCATCGTGTCGGCGCCGTCGCCGCCCGACAGGGCGTCATTGCCGGCACCTCCGTCGAGCAGATCGTTGCCGGTGCCGCCGTAAAGGGTTTCGCTGCCGCCGCCACCGCGCAGGGTGTCGTCGCCATCGTCGCCGGAAAGCGTGTCGTTGCCGTTGATGTCATCGCTGTTGTCGAGCAGGTCGTTGCCGGCGCCGCCGAACACCTGATCGCTTCCCGCCCCGCCATACAGGCTGTCGTCGCCGCCATAGCCATAGATGGCATCGTTACCGCCACCGCCATGGATGGTGTCCGAGGCGACATAGCCTTCCAGCGTGTGGGCCGCGGCATCGTCCCAGGTGTCGATGGTGAGGCCCGGATTGCTCAGATCCACGGTGCTTCCATCGGCGAACAGCAGGGTTTGTAGGTAGTTGGCGCCGTTGCCGGCCCCGCTGAACCGGTTGGCGACGACGATCCGGTCGGTCTTGCCGTTGAAGCGGACATGCAGGTCGTTGCCGTAACGCTCGAACCGCAGATCGTCACGGCTGTAGCCTTCGCCGAAGGACAGCGTGTCGTTGCCGCCGCCGGTCACCGTGTCGGCGCCGCCCTGGTAAAGCACGAGGTCGTCGCCAGCCCCGGTGACGATCCAGTTAGCGCCGGCTCCGCCGGCCAGCGTGTCGTTGCCATCCTCGCCGAAGAGTGAATCGGCATCGTCCCCGCCCGACAGGATGTCGGCACCGGCACCGCCATACAGCGTGTCGGCCCCCGCACCGCCCAGAAGGCTGTCGTCTCCGGCGTCGCCATACAGGGAATCGTTGCCGTCGTCGCCATACAGGGTGTCATTGTCGGCACCGCCGAACAGCTGATCGCTTCCCGCCCCGCCATGCAAGCTGTCCCTGCCGGCATCGCCCTTGATGGAATCGTTCCCGGCATTCCCTTCGATCAGGTCGTCGCCGTCGCCGCCATAGAGCGAATCGTTGGCGGCACCGCCATACAGCGTGTCATTGCCCGCCTCGCCATAAGCACTGTCGCCGCTGGCCGTGTCGTCCCGGCTGTCGATCAGGTCGTTGCCATCGCCGCCGTAAAGGGAATCGGCGCCCGTGCCGCCATACAGCGTGTCGTCACCGCCATAACCGTAGATCGTGTCAGCGCCACCGTTGCCACGGATCACGTCGCCGGCATTGTAACCTTCCAGCACATGGCCGACATCGCTGTCGCGCGTGGCGATGAACAGATCGGTTCTGGACAGATCAACCGTTCCGCCATCGGCGAAACGCAGGGTCTGCACGTAATTCGCCCCCTCGCCATTGCCGTTGAAGCGGTTGGCGACGACGATCCGCTTGCCAAGATCGTCGAAGACCAGATGGAGATCCTTGCCGAACCGTTCCAGCCGCAGGCCAGACTGCTCGTAGCCTGCGCCGAAGACCAGCTCATCATTGCCGCCGCCGATCACGGTGTCGGCGCCGCCTTCGTAAACGATGCTGTCATCGCCGGCACCGCCGTCGATAATGTTGGCGCCTGTCCCGCCATACAGCGTGTCGTTGCCGGCACCGCCATTCAGGGTATCGTTGTCAGCACCACCGAACAGGCTGTCGTCGCCCTCCCCACCTTCCAGGGAGTCGGCACCGCCACCGCCGTCCAGCCGGTCAGCCCCTGTTCCGCCATACAACGCATCGTTGCCTTCCCCGCCGATCAGCAGGTCGTCGCCAGCATAGCCGTACAGGGTGTCGTTGCCGCCGGCACCGTCGATGGTGTCGTTGGCCTTGTAGCCGTAAATGGTTTCCGCGGTCGACTGCCCATGGGTTTCCATGACGATGGTCTGGGCGGACAGGTCGACGGTGCTTCCATCGGCGAACGTCACGGTCTGCACGAAATTCGCACCGTCACCCTCGCCGCTGAACCGGCCGGCCAGGACAATGCGGTCGCCGGTGTCACGGAAGTTCAGATGCAGGGCGGTGCCGATGCGCGAGAGGTACATCCGGTCCCGGCTCAGCCCCGCACCCAACACAAGCACATCGTTGCCGCCGCCGCCGGTGATGCTGTCCACACCATCACCGGAGGTGAAGCGGATCACGTCGTCGCCGGTCCCGCCGTCGATGGTGTCGTTGCCGGCCCCGCCACCCAGCGTATCGTTGCCGGCTTCGCCATAGAGAATGTCGCTCCCACCGCCGCCGTCGATCAGATCGCCATCGGCGCCGCCATAGATGACATCCACGCCGCCGCCGCCGTAAATGGTGTCGTTGCCAGTTCCGCCATAGCTTGCGTCATTGAGTCCGCCAGCGTCCGGGTCGTCCCGGTTGTCGATCAGGTCATTGCCGGCACCGCCATGCATCTGGTCGGAACCAGTACCGCCGATGATGGTGTCATTCCCGGCACCGCCCAAGATCGTGTCGTGGCCAGTCCCGCCAAGAAGACTGTCATTCCCACCCCCGCCGCTGACGGCGTCGTTCCCGTCGCCGCCCGCGACGATGTCGTCGCCTGTCGGTTCATCGACCGACGGGGACGGAAGCGCAGCCTCGAGATTCCAGTTGTACGAATAGCCCTCGAGAATCAGTCCTGGAGCACCCATGGGTACGCCGTTGATCTCCATACCGAGCACCATGACACCACAACGGCCGTTGTAGCCTGCGGGCCTGGTATCGGCGACCTGGATCAAAAGCCGGTCGGCCTCACTGCGATCCCGGACGACGAATTCGTAGTCCGTTGCATACCCGACAGTCACGAAGCCGACGACATGCCCAGCATAGTCGACCTGGGTGTTGTCCCAATGAGCGTAATGCACGGTCACCCGCTCGTTCATAAGCACGGTGCCGTCAAGGGAAACCGTCACCTGCGGCCAGCCATAATTGTAGTAGCCGCCAAGTCGGATGCGGACCAGCACCAGCTCGTTGCCTGTGGTCGACAGTTCGTCGCCCCACAACCGGTCCTCGCCGGCGTCGCCCAGGACAGTGTCGTCGCCGGCGCCGCCCAAAGCCAGATCGTTGCCGCTGCCGCCGTTCAGCGAGTCATCGCCAACACCGCCACGCAGATCGTCATCATCGGCTCCTCCGGTCAGCGTGTCGGCGCCGCCATAGCCGTAAAGGGTGTCGTTGCCGGACTGCCCAGCGATGGTATCGCCGACATTGTAGCCCTCCAGCTTTTCGCCACCAGCGGAACCGATCGTCTGGATCACGAGATCCTTCCGGGTCAAATCCTCCAACGATCCATCGGCAAACCGCAGGGTCTGGGCGTAGGCGGTGCCGTCGACGGCACCGTTGAAGCGGTCCTTGACGATGACTTGGTCGGTGCGGCCGGTGAAGCGCACATAGAGATCATTGCCGAAGCGGGAGAAATAGAGAGTGGACTTGTCGAAAGACGCGTCCAGTTCGATGAGGTCGTTGCCACCGGTGTTATAAACGATGTCCTGACCACCATCGAAGCGGATGACGTTGTTTCCGGTGCCGCCGTAAATGGTGTTGTTGCCCGCTCCACCGGTCAGCGTGTCGTCACCGGCGTCGCCATAGAGTGTGTCGTCTCCCTCACCACCATCCAGCGTGTCGCTGCCGTCGCCACCTTCCAACCGGTCGGTTCCGTTGTCGCCCAGCAGTAGATCGCTGCCCGCTCCACCGATCAGCGTGTCCCTACCCTCATTGCCGTAGAGCACGTCATTGCCATCCCCGCCATAGAGCTGATCGTCGCCGGACCCACCGTCCAGCGTGTCGTTCCCGCCATAGCCATAGATGCTGTCGTTGCCATCGACGCCCTGGATCAGGTCGCCGACATTGTAGCCTTCCAGTTTTTCGGAAGCCGCGGTCGCCAGCGTCGCCAGCGTCAACGTCGGGTCGGTCAGGTCTACCCGCTGTCCATCGGAGAACAGCAGGGTCTGGACATAGCTCGCCCCGTCGCCAGCACCGTCGAAGCGGTTCCTCAGCACGATCTCGTCGGCCGCACCGCGGAAGCGCAGATAGAGATCGTTGCCGAAACGGGCAAAATAGAGATCCTCCCGCCGCAGGCCGGTGCGGATCTCCAGGATGTCGTTGCCGCCCTCGTTGGTGATGGTGTCCCGGCCGCCGGCATGGCGGATCACATCGTCGCCCAGACCGGTCAGGATGCTGTTGGCGCCTGCCCCGCCTTCCAGCGTGTCGGCGCCGTCACCGCCCTGAAGGCTGTCGTTGCCGTCGCCACCCAGCAGGCTGTCGTTGCCGGCATTGCCCTCGAGCCAGTCGTTGCCGGCGTTGCCCTCCAACCGGTCGTCGCCGTCGCCGCCGGAGAAGGTCTCGGCCGCGTCGCCGCCGAGGATGGTGTCGCTGCCAGCTTCGCCATAGGCGACGTTCAGCGACGCCCCGGTGCCGGTATCGTCCCGATTGTCGATCAGGTCGTTGCCGTCACCGCCATAGAGCTGGTCGGCTCCCACGCCGCCGATCAGGGTGTCATCGCCGGCCCCACCGGTCAGGCTGTCGTTGCCGTCGCCGCCTTGCAGCAGGTCGTCGCCATCGTCGCCGTTCAGCCGGTCGTCGCCGGCACCGCCGATCAGCGTGTCGTCACCCGACCCGCCATAAAGCTGGTCGTTGCCGGTACCGCCATCCAGCGTGTCGTTCCCGCCATAGCCATAGATCGTGTCGTTGCCGCCGACGCCCTGGATCAGGTCGCCGACATTGTAGCCCTCCAGCTTTTCGGAACCGGCGGTCGCCAGCGTTTCCAGCGTCAGCGTCGGGTCGGTCAGGTCGACCCGCTGCCCGTCGGCGAACAGCAGGGTCTGGACATAGCTCGCCCCGTCGGCGGCACCGTTGAAGCGGTTCTTCAGCACGATCTCGTCAGCCGCACCGCGGAAGCGCAGATAGAGATCGTTGCCGAAACGGGCAAAATAGAGGTCCTCCCGGCGCAGGCCGGTGCGGATCTCCAGGATGTCGTTGCCGCCTTCGTTGGTGATGGTGTCCCGGCCGCCGGCATAACGGATCACATCGTCGCCCAGACCGGTCAGGATGGTGTTGGCGCCTGCCCCGCCTTCCAACGTGTCGGCGCCGTCGCCGCCCGACAGGAAGTCGTCGCCATCACCACCCTGGAGACTGTCGTTGCCGGCATCGCCGTACAGCGTGTCGTTGCCGGCGTCGCCGGACAGGCGGTCATCGTCCTCACCGCCTTCCATGTAGTCGGTCCCGGCCCCGCCGACGATCAGGTCGTTGCCTGCACCGCCATAGAGCTGATCGGCGTCGTCACCGCCTTCCAGCGTGTCATCACCGTCGCCACCTTCGAGCCGGTCAGCTCCGGCACCGCCGAGAAGCCGGTCGTTGCCGATGCCGCCGAGCAGAACATCGCTGCCGGCCCCGCCATCCAGCAGATCGTCGCCGCCATAGCCAAGAATGGTGTCTGAGCCGCCAAGGCCGCTGATGGTGTCGTTGGCGCTATATCCTTCCAGCGTTTCATTGAACTCGTTCGCCACCGTTTCCAGCACCAGCGCGGGATCGGACAGGTCGGCCCGGTCGCCATTGGCGAACAGAACGTTCTGGACGTAGCTGCTCCCATCGCCTGCCTTGTCGAAGCGTCCGGTCAGCACCACCTCGTCGCTGCGGTTGCGGAAACGCAGATACAGGTCGTTGCCGAAACGGGCGTAATACATGTCCGCCAGCGTCAGCCCGCCGCCGATCTCCAGCGTGTCGATGCCGGCTTCATTGGTGATCGTCTCGCGCCCGCCGTCGAAACGGATCGTGTCGTTGCCGGCACCGGTGGACAACGTGTCGGTGCCGCCGCCGCCCACCAGCGTGTCGTCGCCATCGCCGGCCCGCAGGCTGTCGTCGCCGTCGCCACCCTCCAGCAGGTCGTTGCCGGCCCCGCCCTCCAGTGTGTCGGCCCCTGCCCCGCCGGACAGGCTGTCATTGCCCTCATCACCGGAAAGGAAGTCGGCGCCATCGCCGCCGGACAGGGAATCGTCCCCGGCCTCACCGTGAAGGCTGTCGTTGCCGGCTCCGCCCGACAACGTGTCGTCGCCGACATCGCCCTTCAGGACGTCGAAGCCGTCGCCGCCGACGACGCTGTCGTCACCGCTGCCGGCATAGATGAAATCGTCGCCGGACCCGCCATCCAGGCTGTCGTCGCCGCTGTAGCCGTAAATGGTGTCGTTGCCGCCCTGCCCGCGGATGATGTCGCCGACATTGTAGCCCTCCAGCTTTTCGCTGAGGTCCGTCGCGACCGTCTCAAGCGCCAGATCTTGCGCCGTGACGGCATAGTCAGTCCCGTCGGCGAAGAGCAGTTTCTGCACGAAGCTGGTACCGTCGCCGGCCCCGGCGAAGCGGCCGGTGAGAACGATCTGCTCCGCCGAATTGCGGAAGCGGATGTAGATGTCATTGCCGAAGCGCGCGAAGTAGAGATCGGCGCGGGCGATGCCCGGCCCCATCTCCAGAACGTCGTTGCCGCTTTCGTTGGTGATGGTGTCGCTGCCGCCGCCATAGCGGATCAGGTCGTCGCCGGCCCCGCTGAAGATCGTGTCGTTGCCGGAGCCGCCCGCCAGCGTGTCGTTGCCGGCGCGGCCGTAGATGGTATCGGCACCGGCACCGCCGTCGATGCTGTCGGCACCGTCCTCGCCGTCGATGCTGTCGTTGCCGCCGCCGCCCGACAGGCTGTCGTCGCCGGTGCCGCCGAAGATAACATCGGAGCCGCCGCCGCCCAGGACGGTGTCGTTGCCGTCGCGGCCATAGATCACGTCGCTCGCGCCGTCGGTGCCAGGATCGTCGCGGCCGTCGATCAGATCGTCGCCCGTACCGCCATCGATGGAATCCGATCCGGTGCCGCCGATCAGCGTGTCGTTGCCGGCATAGCCGAGGATCGTGTCGTTGCCGGCCTTCCCCTCGATCCGGTCGCCGACATTGTAGCCCTGCAGATACTCCGATGCTGCGGTCGCCACCGTCTCCAGCGCGATGTCGGTGCGGGTCAGGTCGAAGCTGGTGCCGTCGGCGAAGGCCAGCCGCTCGACGAAGGAGGTGCCGTCGCCAGCCCCGTTGAAGCGGCCGGTCACCACAATCTCGTCGGTCGACCGCCCGCGGAAGCGGATGTAGAGGTCGTTGCCGAACCGCGCGAAATAGAGATCGCCGCGGCCGATGCCGGGACCGAACTCGATGCGGTCGAGTCCGGCACTGTCCAGAATGTAATCGCGCCCGTCGCCGATCCGGTAGACATAGACGTCGTTGCCGGTCCCGCCGTCCAGCGTGTCGTTGCCGATGCCGCCGATCAGCGTGTCATTGCCGCCGCCCCCGCTCAGCCGGTCATCGCCGTCCTGGCCCAGCAGCAGGTCGTCGGTCGCCGCCCCGGTCAGCAGGTCGCCGCCGGTGCCGCCCAGCATCGCCAGTTCGCCCAGCGGCATGGTGGTGCCGTCGGAGAAGGTCAGCCCGGCCAGCCCGCTGGTGCCGTCGCTGGCCGAGAAATGGTTGACGATGCGGACCTGCCGGCCGGTGGCACGGACCTGCACGATCAGGTCGCCGCCGGACCGCGTCAGCACGACGTCCTTCCAGTCTAGCCCGTCGGGCAGGCCCACCGTGTCGCCGCTGCCGGGGAAGACGATCAGGTCGGTGTCGATGCTGCCGAAGCGGAAGACCGACGGGCCGTCGCCGCCGATGAAGACGTTGCCGGCCCCCAGCACCCACGGAATCCCGGCCGCGAAGTTGATCTCATCGAGCTGGTTGAGGAAATGGTTGACCACCAGCACGTTGATCGTGCCGTCGGCCGAGACGATGCGCAGATCGTCATGCTCGCGCACCAGGCGCAGGTTGGCCGGCGGGATGCCGGCGCCGAAGACCAGCCGGTTGTCGCCGCCCGCCGGATGGATCGTCACCGGGCCGCTGCCGGACCCGACGCTGAAGCTGTTGTTGCCGCGGCTGCCGATCAGGATGCCGTTGCCGGCAACCGCCCAGCTCTGGCCGTCGTCGTAACGGACGGTGGACAGGCCGGATCCGCTGCCGGCCAGCCCGGTGGGGCCGAAATGGTTGACCACCGTCAGGTCGACGCTGCCATCGTCGGTAAAAATGTGCAGGTTGACGCCGTCGCGCTCCATCCGCACCAGTGCCGGGTCGATGCCGGGGCCGAAATACAGCCGGTCGCTGCCGCCGCCGGGGAAAAGATAGCGCTGGCCCTGGCCGGGCAGGATGGTGAAATCGTCGGTTCCCTGCTGGCCGAACATCACGCTGTCGCCCTGCAGGTTGAGCGTCACCCCGCCGGAGAAGGTGATCGCATCCAACCCGCGCGCCAGCCCATCGGTGGGTGCCGTGAAGTGGTTGACGACGCGGACGACGCGCCCGCTGCCGATGAAGGCGACCACCAGATCGACACCGTCCTGCCGCAGAGTCACGTCGCCGGGGGAAACGTCCGGCCCGAAGACGATCTGGCTGCCGCCGCCGCCGGCATGGACGATCTGGGTGGCCGGCCCGGTCTTGCCGATGGTGAAGCGGTCGCCGCCCCCGCCGCCGATCAGCGTGTAGGGCGAGTTGAGGTCGAACACCCGCCCGTCGGAGAAGTCCAGCTGGCCGACGCCGCCGAAGTAATTGAGGACGGTCACCACCTGCTGCGTGCGGTCGATGAAGACCTGCAGGTCGGACCCGGTGCGGATCAGCCGCACCTCCGTGCTGTCGATGTCCTCGAACACCACGCGGTCGCCGCCTTCGGCATAGATGGTCTTCGACCCGCTGTCCGGACCGACCAGGAAGACCGTTCCGCCCTGGCCGCCGATCAGCAGATTGTCGCCGGTCAGCGGCAGCACCGAACCGTCGGGGCGCGTCAGCGAGTCCATCGGCGTGCCGGCGAAATGGTTGACGATGGTCAGCGCATCCGCGGTGCCGTCGATGGTGATGCGCAGATTGTCGCCGACGCGCGCCACCCGGATCTTGGATCCGTCCACCGTATCGACGAAGCGCAGGGTGTCGTCGCCGGCGCTGTCGGGATAGACGATCACGTCGCCCATGCCGCGCTGGATCACGAACTGGTCGTGGCCGGTGCCGCCGATCAGCACCTTGCCGCCCTGGATGTTCCAGGTGGTACCGTTGTTGAAGACCAGATCGCCGATGCCGTTCATGGCGAAATGGTTGACGATGACCATCTCGTTCGGCTGGCCGACGATGGTCAGATGCAGGTCGTTGCCGACGCGCACGATGCGGGTCTTTCCCGGATCGGCGTCGATGGCCAGATGCTGGCCGGGCGCGCCGGGATAGATGTACATTGGGCCGGCGGGGATCGTTTCCACCCCGCCGCCGCTGATGAAGATGTTGGTGCCGATGATCGGCCAGACGACGCCGCCGGGGAAGACGATCTCGGGAATCGCCACCACGCCGCCGGTGGCGAACTGGTTGACGATGGTCATGCTGTCGGCACCGGCGGTGACGCGCAGATCGTTGCCGACACGGGTCAGGCGGACGGTGGACGGGTCGATGCCGGGCGCCACCTCGATGCGGTCGCCACCGCCCTGGCCGCCGCCGCCATAGACGACGACGGCGCCGGAGCCGGGCGACAGCAGGAATCGGTCGGCGCCGTCGGTGCCGATGCGGGCGCCGGGACCGCCGACCGTCCAGATCTTGCCGTCGGCGAAGGCGATGTCGCGCGCCTCGTTGCCCAGGAAGTGGTTCAGCACCTTGACCGTGTCGCTGCCGTCGCGCATGACGATCTCAAGGTCGTCGCCGACCCGGCGCACCAGCGTGTCCAGGCTGTCGAAGCCGGTCCCCAGCCGCAGGCGGTCGCTGCCGCCGCCGGGGTAGAGCGACACATGGCCGATGCCCGGCGCGGCGGTGAAGGTGTCGGTGGCGCTGGTCCCGACCATGATGCTGGCGCCCCAGATGTTCCAGGTGTCGCCGTCGATGAAGCGCAGCGTGTGCACGCCGCCGCTCGCCCCGCCGGAGAAGTGGTTCAGCACGGTCAGCTTGTCGGGCAGCGTGCGCAGGCCGATCACCAGATCGTCGCCCACCCGCTGCATGGTCACGCTCGCCTTGTCGATGCCGGGACCGATGACGATCTGGTCGTTGCCGCCACCGGGCAGGATCGATTTGGAACCGCCGCCGACCGTCAGGGTGTAGCTGTCGTCGCCGGCCCCGCCGATCAGCAGGGCGGGATCGGACAAGTTCCAGAAGCGCCCGCCGGCATAGACGTTCTCAAGCAGCGACGCCCCCCAGCCGCTGGCGAAATGGTTCAGCACGGTGACCTTGTCCGTCGAACCCTTCACCGAAATGACCAGATCGTCGCCCTGGCGGGTGAAGCCCAGCCTGTCGGCGCCGATGGCGGACGCGACGTTCAGCGTGTCGATGCCCTTGCCGGCGAACAGCGTGACGGCCCCGTCGCCCGGCTTGAAGGCGAAGACGTCGGCGGTGTCGCCGCCCATGCGGAATCCGGCCCCGCCGTCCAGCGGCCATACCGTCCCGTCGGCGAAGGTCAGGCTGCGCAGCACGCCGTTGCCGGCGCCCGCGTCGTTAAAGTGGTTGAGCACCACCACCCGGTCGTCGGCATTGCCGATATGGATGACCAGCTTGTCGCCGTCCCGGCGCAGCGCCACCTGCGACGGAACAATGCCGGCGCCCAGCACCAGCCCGTCGTGGCCGCCGCCGGTCGCGAGCACACGCTCGCCCAGGCCCGCATCCACCTCCACGCGCTCGTCGGCGGCGGTGCCGGCGATCAGGCGGGTGTTGTCGATAGACCATTCGGTTCCATCGCCGAAGCGGATGGTCCGATAGCCGTCGGCATTGCCGTCGAACTGCTGCTTGATCAGCCAGGACGCGCTGCTGCCGTCATAGGAGATGCGCAGGTCGTCGCCCTCGCGGGTCAGCCGCATGCGGTCGGGGTCGATGTTCGACGCGAAGGCGATGGTGTCGGCACCGGCGCTGCCGTAGAGAATCGTCTGCCCGCCATCCAGCCCGAAGACCATGCGGTCGTCGCCGCTGCTGCCGATGCGGATGTCGTTGCCGCGCACGCGCCAGCGGCTGCCGTCGGCCAGTTCGATGGCCTCCACCCCGCCATTGCCGGCGCCGGCCAGCGCCTCGGCGGAGAAATGGTTGAAGAGCAGGATCGAGCGGTCGGAGCCGGCGATGCGGATCTCCAGGTCGTCGCCCTTGCGCGACAGGCGCAGATCGTCGGCGCTCACGTCGGCGCCGAAGCGGATGACGTTCACCCCGGCATCGGCATGCAGGCTGTGGCTGGCGAAGCCAGGCTCGATGGCGATGGTGTCGTCGCCGGTGCTGCCCAGCAGCAGGTCGTCGCCCCACACCGGCCAGACCACGCCGTCGGCGAACTGGATTTGGCGGACGCTGCCGTCCCCTGCCCCGGCGGCACCGTTCGCGGCGAAATGGCCCATGATGGTGATGCGGTCGCGGGCATAGCCGTCCTCCCCGGCCGGACCGCCCTGCGCGTCGAACAGGATGTGCAGGTCGTCGTCGATCCGCACCAGATGCGCGATCTCATGCCGGAAGCCGGAACCGAGCCGCACCGTGTCGTTGCCGCCCTCGCCGAACACCACCACATGGCCGGCGCCCGACGGCGCGGTCAGGACATCGTCCCCCGCCGTGCCGGTGACCACGAGGTCGCCGAACATCCGCACGCCGTCCTGCACATAAACTGTGGACGCACCGCGGCTGTACAGGTTGTACAGCACCGAACCGACGGTCTGGCTGCCGCCGCGATGCCAGCCGGACTCCTTGAAGGTCACCAGATCGTTGCGGTCGCCGGTGACGTAGAGTGGCGCCCCGCCGGTGTCGGCGACGATGCCCTGCTCGTTCAGGATCAGGGTCTGGCGGCCCGGATGGCCGAGGTCGATCATCTCGACGCCATGGACCCCGCCGGCATCGGCGCCGGTCACCACCAGCCGCTCGCCCTCGAAACGCAGGGTGTCGAAGCCGCTGCCGCCGTCGATGCCGGCGAAGCCGTCGTCCAGCACCCGCAGCGTGTCGTCGCCGGCCCCGCCGGACAGGCTGTCGGCACCGCCGCGACCGTCCAGATAGTTGGCGGCGCCGTCGCCGGTCAGGCTGTCGGCACCGCCGGTGCCGATCAGGTTCTCCACCCCGTCGAGCCGGTCGCCCTCGGCATGGCCGCCGCGGCCGATGCCGGTGGCGAGATTGACCGACACCGCGGCGTCCGACGCCGAATAGTCGGCGGTGTCGATCCCCGCCCCGCCGCTCAGGCTGTCGGCGCCGGTCCCGCCGATCAGCGTGTCGTTGCCGCTGCCGCCACGCAGGCGGTTGGCGCCGGCATCGCCGGTCAGCCGGTCATCGGCGGCGGAGCCGGTCAGATTCTCGATCCCCAACAGCACGTCGCCCGTGGCGTCGCCGCCGGTTGCCGTTCCATCGGCAAGGCTGACCGTCACCCCGGCAGCCGAGCCGGTGTAGTCGGCGGTGTCTGATCCGGCACCGCCGATCAGCGTATCGGCACCGGCGCCGCCGCGCAGGGTGTTGTCCTGCGCATCGCCGGTCAGCAGGTCGGCACGGGTCGAGCCGAACAGGTTCTCGACCCCGATCAACACATCCCCTTCCGCCGTGCCGCCGAGCCCGGTGCCCGCCGACAGGTCGACCGTCACCGCCGCGCCTGACGCCGAATAGTCGGCGGTGTCGCTGCCGGCCCCGCCGATCAGCGTGTCGGCGCCCGCCCCGCCCACCAGCGTGTCGTTGCCGCCGGCACCATCCAGGACGTTGGCCCCGCCGTCGCCGGTCAGCCGGTCGCCGAAGGCCGAGCCGGTCAGGTTTTCGACCCCGCTCAGCCGGTCGCCCTGGGCGTCGCCGCCACTGCCGGTGCCGCTCGCCAGACTGACGCTCACCGCGGCGGCGGATGCCCGATACTCCGCGGTGTCGATGCCGTCACCGCCGATCAGCGTATCGGCACCGCCCAATCCGGCGAGCGTGTCGTTGCCGCCGCGCCCATCGAGCCGGTTGGCGCTCGCATCGCCGGTCAGCCGGTCGTCATAGTCGGAGCCGGACAGGTTCTCGATCCCCGACAACACGTCGCCCTCGGCATCGCCACCCGAACCGCTGCCGCCGGTCAGGGTCACCGCGACGCCATCCGCGGAGGCCGCATAGTCGGCGCTGTCGATACCATCGCCGCCGATCAGCGTGTCGGCTCCAGCACCGCCGGACAGCCAGTCGTCCCCGGCACCGCCATCCAACCGGTTGGCACCGGCATCACCGGTCAGCCGGTCGGCGCCGGCCGAGCCGATGACATTCTCGATGCCGGACAGCAGGTCGCCTTCGGCATCGCCGCCGATTCCGGTCCCCGCCGCCAGATCGATGGCGACACCGCCGGCCGATGCGGCATAGTCGGCGGTGTCGGTCCCCTCGCCGCCGAGCAGGGTGTCGGCACCGGCGCCGCCGGCCAGCAGATCGTCGCCCGCTCCGCCATCGAGCAGGTTCGCGCCGCCGTCGCCGGTCAGCGTGTCGTCATGGCCGGAGCCGGTCAGGTTCTCGATCCCGGACAGCAGGTCGCCCTCGGCATCGCCACCAAGCCCGGCACCGCTCGACAGATCCACCGCCACGCCCTCACCGGAGGCGGAATAGTCGGCAAGGTCGATGCCGTCGCCACCGATCAGCGTGTCGGCGCCGCCCAATCCGGCAAGCGTGTCGTCACCGCCGGCACCGTCGAGACGGTTGGCCCCGGCATCGCCGGTCAGCCGGTCGCCGAAGTCGCTGCCGGTCAGATTCTCGATGCCGGACAGCCGGTCGCCGTCCGCGTCGCCACCAATGCCGGTGCCGCTGGACAGATCGACGGTCACACCGTCGGCCGATGCCGAATAGTCGGCAAGGTCGACGCCATCGCCGCCGATCAGCGTGTCGGCGCCGCCAAGCCCGATCAGAGTGTCGTTGCCGCCGCGGCCGTCGAGCAGGTTGCCGTTCGCATCGCCCACCAGCAGATCGTCGTGATCCGAGCCGGTCAGGTTCTCGATGTCCGACAGAACGTCACCCTCGGCATCGCCGCCGGCCGCCGTGCTCGCCGCCAGATCGACGGATACCCCGGCGGCCGAAGCCGAGTAATCGGCGGTGTCGATGCCGTCGCCGCCGATCAGGCTGTCGCCGCCGCCGGCCCCCGCCAGCGTGTCGTCGCCTGCCCCGCCATCCAGCACATTCGCCCCGCCGTCGCCAGTCAGCCGGTCGTCATGGGCCGAGCCGGTCAAATTCTCGATGCCCGACAGGACATCGCCTTCGGCATCGCCACCCAGGCCGGTGCCGGCCGCGAGATCGACCGTCACGCCGGCTTCGGATGCCGCATAGGTGGCGGTGTCGGTCCCCTCGCCGCCGATCAGCGTGTCGGCGCCACCGGCCCCGGCCAGCAGATCGTCACCGGCGCCGCCCTCCAGGCGGTTGGCGGCAGCGTCGCCGGTCAACCGGTCGTCATGGGCGGAACCGATGACAGTCTCGATGCCAGTCAACCGGTCGCCTTCGGCATCGCCGCCGGCACCGGTGCCGGCCGCCAGATCGACGGTCACGCCCGCCCCGGATGCCGCATAGGTGGCGGTGTCGATGCCGTCCCCGCCGTCGAGCCGGTCGGCGCCGCTGCCACCGTCCAGCAGATCGTCCCCCGCCCCGCCCGACAGGCTGTCATCCCCGGCCCCACCGGACAGGCTGTTGTCGCCGCCGTCGCCGGCCAGCGTGTCGGCGCCGCCACCGGCCAGGATGGTCTCGATGCCCGACACGCGGTCGGCCATCCAGCCGCCATGGCGCACCTCGCCGGTCGCGAGGTCGATGGAGATCGCGCCGGTCTCGGCGGAATAATCGGCGATGTCGATGCCGTCGCCGCCGTCGAGGACGTCGTTGCCGCCGCCACCCTTCAGCACGTCGTTGCCGGCGCCGCCCAGCAGGGTGTCGGCGCCCAGCCCGCCGACCAGCGTATCGTCGCCGTCGCCGCCATCCAGCCAATCGCCGTTGTAATCGGCACCCACCGTCAGCCGGTCGTTGCCGGCACCGCCGATCAGCGTGTCGCTGCCGAGGCCGCCGTCCAGCGTGTCGTTGCCGGCGCCGCCGTCGAAGCGGTCGTCGCTCCACACGCCGTCGCCGTCGCTGACGAGATCGTCGCCGTCGCCGGCCAGCACGATGTCGCGGCCACCGCCGCCGATGATCGTGTCGTTGCCGCTGCCGCCTTCTATGCTGTCATCGTTTTCGCCGCCGTCGATGCTGTCGTTGCCGGCGCCGCCGCTGATGACGTCGGCTCCGGTGCCGCCTTTGATGACGTCGTCGCCGCTACCGCCGTCGAGCGTGTCGCTCACGTCGCCGCCCAGCAGCGTGTCGTTGCCGCTGCCGCCATAGAGCCGGTTGGCGTCGGTGCCGCCGTCCAGCAGATCGTCGCCCATGCCGCCATAGAGCAGGTCGGCGCCGCTGCCGCCGTACAGGCTGTCGTTGCCGGTCCCGCCGTCCAGCGTGTCGTCCTCGCTGCCGCCGTCCAGCAGGTCGTTCCCGGAGCCGCCGAACAGCCGGTCGCTCTGCGATCCGCCGCGCAGCGTGTCGGCTCCCGACCCGCCGCGCAGGCTGTCCTCGCCCCAATCGCCGGTCAGCAGGTCATCGCCGGCCCCGCCCAGCAGCGTGCCGCCCCCGCCGCCGCTGCCCAGCGTGTCATTCCCGGCCCCGCCATCCAGCGTTTCCGCCCGCCAGTCGCCCGTCAGCGCGTCGTTGCCGCCGACCTGCGCCTCGCCGGCCTCCAGCGCCTGCTCGTCGGCCGGGGACAGCCCGTCGATGTCGGCGGCACCGTCGTTCCGGGTCGCGGTGACGCCGATGTGGAAGACCCGCTCGGTGCTGAGCCCCCCGGCATCGGTGACGCGGACGGTCACCGCATGGGCGGGAGCCTGCGCATAGTCGAACTCCGCCCCGGCGGCGACGGACAACACCCCCGTCGCCGCGTCGATCGCGAAGCGCCCGCCGGCATCGTCCGTCAGGCTGTAGGACAGCGCGTCGCCGTCCGGGTCGCTGCCGTGGGCGGTGCCGACGACAGTCCCGGCCGATGCGTGTTCGGCGATGGCGGCCCCGTCGAGCGTCACACCGGACGGGGCGTCGTTGACGCCGGCCAGCGTGACGGTGACCGTCTGGCTGGTTACCTCGCCCCGGCCGTCGGCCACATCGATGCGGAAGCTGTCGGTGCCGGCATAATCGGCATCGGGCCGGTAGGTGAAGCGGCCGTCGGCCTCCAGCACCAGCCGGCCATGGCCCGGTCCGGCGCCGACGCCATAGGTCAGCGCATCGCCGTCGGGATCGACCGCGCCGACCGAACCGGTGACCGGCGTATCCTCCGTCCCGCTCAAGGCCTGATCGGCGGCGACCGGGGCCCGATTGGGGGCGGCGACGACCATGCCGGCCAGATCGGTGACCGCCACCGGCTGGCCGTTCACCGTCACCTCGAGCGCGTTCCAGTTGTTGGCGACGAGACGGATCGCCTGACCGGTGAAGCTCTGGCCGTCGTCGCCATGGCGGCGGATGAAGTCCGCCAGCTGGACGAGGTCGGCCGCGACGGCGGCGGTCACCTGACCGGCTGTCAGCGCCACGCGCAGCCGGTCATAGCCGGCACCGCCGTCCAGCGTGTCGTTGCCCGCCTGATCCGACAGGACATGGTCCAGCAGATCGTCGCCGCCGCCGGCCCGGACGAGATCGGTCCCGGCGCCGTCGGCCAGCCGGTCAGCGCCCATCCCGCCGGTCAGCGTGTCGTCGCCGTCGCCGCCGTCCAGCCAGTCGCCGCTGTAATCGTCGCCCACGGTCAGCCGGTCGTTGCCCGCCCCGCCGATCAGCGTGTCGCTGCCGTATCCACCCTCCAGCGTGTCGTTGCCGGCGCCGCCGTCGAAACGGTCATCGCTCCAAACGCCGTTGCCGTCCGTCACCAGATCGTCGCCGTCGCCGGCAGTCACCACGTCACGGCCACCGCCGCCGACGATGGTGTCGTTGCCGCTGCCGCCGTCGATGCTGTCGTCGTTCTCCCCGCCGTCGATGCTGTCGGCACCGTCGCCGCCCCGGATCAGGTCGTTGCCGGTCCCGCCGGAGATCACGTCGTTGCCGGCGCCGCCGTCCAGCGTGTCGTTGTTGCTGCCGCCCAGCAGCGTGTCGTTGCCGGCACCGCCGAACAGGCTGTTGTTGCCGGTTCCGCCATCCAGACGGTCATTGCCGTCGCCGCCATCCAGCCAATCGTTGCCGTCGCCACCGATCAGGGTGTCGTTGCCGGCACCGCCGCTCAGCGTGTCGGCGCGCCAGTCACCGGTCAGCAGATCGTCGCCGTCGGTGGTCACGGTGCTGGTCATCGGCTTGTCCTCCGGAAATGTCGGCCCGGTTGCTCCGGGCCTCGCGGCTGGTGGGTCGGATCGGGAGAAAGGGAGTGAGCTTAGGATTTAAGGCTTAGGACTTTGATCTCATCGCTCGCGCATCGCTTCGTGGACGTGGGCGAGCACCGGGGAGAGCAGGTAGTCGAGGACGCGGCGGCGGCCGGTCTTCACCTCCGCCGTCACCGCCATGCCGGGCGCCAGCGCGATGTCCTCGCCGGTCTCACCGCGGATGGCGGTGCGCTCCAGCGCGATGCGGGCGGAAAATTTGGGGCCGTCCCGCTCGGCCGTGGCCACCGGCTCGGCCGCCCCGGTGCGCGCCGCCGCCCCGTCCGGCGGCAGGATCACATCGTGCGAAACCGCCAGGACGGTGCCGGGAAGCAGCCCGTAACGGGTGAACGGGAAGGCATCGACCTTGATTTCCGCCGGCATGCCGGGATGGAGGAAGCCGATGTCCTTGTTTTCCACCTGCACTTCGACGATCAGAGTGCGGTTCGCCGGCACGATCACCATCAGCGGCTCCGCCGCCGTGACCACGCCGCCGACCGTGTGGACGGCAAGCTGCTGGATCATGCCGCCGACCGGCGCGGTCAGAAGCTGCCGCTCCCGCCGCCGCGCCGCCTTGGTCAGCTCCTGTCGCAAGGCGGCGGCGCGCTTTTCGGCATCGGCGAGATCGGCCATCGCCTTGCCGTCGAACTCCGCGGTCACCCGCCGCCTCTCGTCCGCCAGCCCCTTCAGCGCCGCCTCGGCCTCGGCCTCGCGGTTCTTCGCGGCCACGGCACCATATTCGACCTCGGCAAGCTCCTTCTCCAGCTCCAGCAGGTCGAAGCGCGGGCTGTAGCCGCGCTGGGACAGGTTCCGCTTGGCCTGCACCTGCTCCCGGATCAGCGGCAGGGTGGCGCCCAGCCGCGCCTTCTCGGCAGCCAAGGCGGCGATTTCCGCCCGGCGCTGGCGTTCCTGGCTGCCGATGGCGTCGAGCGCCGCGTCGCGGGCGGTCAGCTGGTTGACGAGGATCGAACGTTGGAGCGCCACCAGCGCGGCGTCGGCAGCCGGCGGCGGATCGAAGCTGCGCCGGTCGGCCAGCGCGGCCCGCAGGCGGGACGCCTCGGTCTCTGCCACCGCCAGTTCCCATTCGGCGCGGCCGGCGTCGGCGGCGCTGTCGGTGGGGTCGAGTTCCAGCAGGACCGCGCCCTGCTCCACCTGCTGTCCTTCGGCGACGCGGATGGCGCGGACGATGCCGGGCTCCAGCGTCTGCACCAGCTTGTTGCGGTCGCTGGGAATGAGGCGCCCACGGGTGACGGCGGTGATGTCGATGTGGCCGATCCAGGCCCAGGCCACCGCGATGATGGCGAAGGCGACGATCAGCAGCGACACCGCCCTGGCGAAGGGCGACGGCGGCGTGTCCATCGCCTCCAGCGCCGCCGGCAGGAATTCCAGCTCGTGCCCGCGGCGCGGACGAGGGCGGGGTGGCGTTGGAGGAGGCACGGAGGGTGGCTGTGGTGGCGATGCGGCCGGAGCGCCGGAAACCGGCGCCGCTTCGGCTACGCTCTCAGGCGACGCCATGATCGACCTCCGCTTGTCCGCCCGCCTGCATCCGCCACAGCGCCGCATAGCGTCCGCCGAGCCGGATCAGCTCGTCGTGGGTGCCCTGCTCGGCGATCCGCCCCTCCTCCACCGTGACGATGCGGTCGCAGCCGCGCACGGTGGACAGCCGGTGGGCGACGATCAGCACCGTGCGGTTGTCGCAGATGCGGCGCATGTTGGCCTGGATCGCCGCCTCGCTCTCGACGTCCAGCGCGCTGGTCGCCTCGTCGAAGATCAGGATGCGCGGATCGGTAGCGAGCGCGCGGGCGATGGCGACGCGCTGGCGCTGTCCGCCCGACAGGCTGGAGCCGCGCTCGCCGATCACCGTGTCGTAGCCTTCCGGCAGGCCCAGGATGAAGCGGTCCGCCCCGGCCAGCCGCGCCGCCTCGACGATCCGCTCCATCGGCATGCCGGGATCGGCCAGCGCGATGTTGTCGCGGATCGAGCGGTTGAACAGCACATTCTCCTGGAGGACGACGCCGATCTGCCGCCGCAGCCACGCCACGTCCACCAGCGACAGATCCACGTCGTCGATCAGCACCCGGCCGGATTCCGGGACATAGAGCCGCTGCACCAGCTTGGTCAGCGTGCTTTTCCCCGACCCCGACGAGCCGACGATGCCGATCGTCTCCCCCGCCTCCACCGTCAGGTCGATGCCCTGCAAGGTGGGCGAGGCATCGGGGCGATAGCGGAAACCGGCCCGGTCGAAGCGGATGCGGCCGCGGATGGCGGGCAACGGCAGCCGGCCGGGCTTCGCCGCCGGCTCCGGCGTGGTGTTGAGGATGTCGGCCAGCCGTTCGACGGAGACGCGGGCCTGCTGGAAATCGTTCCACAGCTGGGCCAGCCGCAGGACCGGCGACGACACGCGGCCGGCCAGCATGTTCACCGCCACCAGCGCGCCGATGGTCAGCGCGCCGTCGATCACCTCCTGCGCACCGACATAGAGCAGGGCCGCCATGGTCAGCTTCGACACGAGTTGGACGCCCTGGCCGGCGACCACCCCCAGGCTGGACGCGCGGAAGGCGGCACCGACATAGGCGGCCAGCCTCTCCTCCCAATGGCGGCGCATCTCCGGCTCCACCGCCATCGCCTTCAGCGTCTCGATGCCGGAGATGCTTTCGACCAGAAAGGCCTGGTTCTCCGCCCCCAGGGCGAATTTGGCCTCCAGCCGGCGCCGCAGGACCGGCGTGACGGCAAGGCTGATCGCGGCATAGACCGGCAGGGAGGCCAGCACGATCCCGGTCAGGGCCGGGCTGTACCACCACATCACCGCCAGGAAGACGACCGTGAAGACCAGATCGATGACCAGGGTCAGCGCCGATCCGGTCAGGAAATCGCGGATCCGGTCCAGCTCGCGCACCCGCGCCACGTTGTCGCCGACCCGGCGCGCCTGGAAATAGGGCAGCGGCAGCGCCAGCAGATGGTCGAACAGCCGGGCGCCCAGCGTGACGTCGACCCGGCTGGTGGTGTGCGAGAACAGATAGCTGCGCAGGCCGCCCAGCACCGTTTCGAACAGCGAGACCACGACGAGGCCGACGACCAGGATGTCCAGCGTGGTCAGGCTGCGGTGCGCCAGCACCTTGTCGACGACGACCTGGAAGAACAGCGGGCTGATCAGCCCGAACACCTGCAACATGAAAGAGGCGAGCAGGATTTCCGAAAACAGCCGCCGGTATTTCAGCAGTGCCGGCACGAACCAGCCGATGCCGAAGCGGACCTGCGCCAGATCCAGCCCGGCCCGCCGCGCCATCAGCACCAGTTCGCCCGCCCAGGCCGGTTCGACCACCGCGCGCGGCAGGGCCAGCGGCTTCGATTCGAGCGGGTCCTGGATCAGCACCCGGTCGCCGTCGATCCTGGCGATGATGAAGTAGCGCCCGTCACGGCGCTTGGCGATGGCCGGCAACGGCGTGGCGGCCAGCCGATCCCAGCTTGTGGTGACGGATCGCGCCTTCAGGCCGAAGCGCTTGGCGGCGCGCAGGATGTCCAGCGTCTCCATCGCCCGGCCACGAACGGCATGATCGTGACGGATCTGCTCCGGATCGGCGGGATGGCCCATCAGGCGCAACATGACGATAAGGCATGACAATCCGGTGTCCGGAGTCACGCTGTCCTCAACCAGACGCGGCATGCCTCGTTTCCTGATCTGGATACCGGCGCCGGACCAAATCCGCGGGCGCGTCATGGGGGGCGAACAACCCCGGAGGGTTGACCTGCTTCTTCACCCGATCTGCGCGCGCTCATTCGGCACGGAACGTCTTATTACGAGCGTATGAAACTTTAATACCACCAAATAGCAAAGCGGTTGCGTTGCAATCAAGATAAATTGCTATCGCTGCGACCTTCTCTACCTAAGATGATATTCCCTTAATGCTATTAAGGGAATTTTACTAAAATTGCTTGCAGCGATATCCCGCCCTGCTTCCGGAAATGAGTGCCGAGCACCTTATTGGCGAAGCCCTGATTGAGGGCTCCCACCACACTCCGTTTGAAAATCCATTTATGCAGTGTTTATCTCCGCTAGAGCGCGGCCGCTTTCTACACTGTTGACCACGCAACAGAATCATGTTCCCATATTTTCTAGTAGATTTATGGATATAAGGGAGCATCGCCATGCGACAGTCAGGACGCCTCAGCCGCCGTGCCTTAGCGGCGGTCGCCGCATCGGTGATGGGGCTGCTGGTGACGTCGGCCATCGCGACGTCCGCGGCTGCCGAAGGGCGTATCCGGATCGCCGAGCAGTATGGCCTGGGCTATCTGCCGCTGCATGTGCTGCGCCACAACCAGCTGATCGAGAAGCACGGCAAGGCTCTTGGCCTCGACGTGACGGTGGACTGGGTGCAACTGTCCGGCGGCGCGGCGATGAACGATGCGCTGTTGTCCGGCAGCATCGATCTGGGGTCCGCCGGGGTCGGGCCGCTCCTGACCATCTGGGACCGCACCAAGGGCAGCGCCAACGTCAAGGCCATCGCGTCGCTGAACGACATGCCGCTGTTCCTGACCACCAACAACCCGAAGGTCAGAACGCTGAAGGACTTCACCGATGCCGACAAGATCGCGCTGCCGGCGGTGAAGGTCGGGGTGCAGGCCCGCGTCCTGCAAATGGCGGTGGAGAAGGAGTTTGGCGCCGGCAAGTTCGATGCGCTCGACAAGCTGACCGTGTCGATGCCACATCCCGACGCCACGGCGGCGCTGCTGTCGGGCAGCGGCGGCATCACCGCCCATCTCTCCAGCCCGCCCTTCCAGTACCAGCAGTTGGACGACCCGAAGATCCACAAGGTCGTCAGCTCCTACGACGTGCTGGGCGGCCCGCACAGCTTCAACCTGATCTGGAGCAAGCAGTCCTTCCGCGACGAGAACCCGAAGACCTACCGGGCTTTCCTCGATGCGCTCCGGGAAGCGATGGATCTGATCAACGCCAACCATGACGCGGCGGCGGACGCCTATCTGGCCCAGAACAAGGGCAGCCTGGACAAGGCCTACATCCTGCGCCTGCTGAACGACCCAGACATCCGCTTCACCGTCACGCCCAACCGGACGGAGGCCTTCGCCGACTTCATGCACAAGGTCGGCGCGATCAAGAACAAGCCGGCCTCGTGGAAAGATTACTTCTTCGACGACCTGCATGACGGCACCGGGAGCTGACGCGATGAACGCGCTGACCTACCCGCACAGCATCGACAGCGACGGCCTGTCCGAACGGCCGCTGCTCGACGTGTCCGGCGTCACCCTGCAATACAAGACGCGCCGACACCTCGTCACCGCGACCTACCGGGTCGATTTCCAGGTGTTCCAGTCCGAACGCTATGTCCTGCTGGGACCGTCGGGCTGCGGCAAATCCTCCCTGCTGAAGGCGGTCGGCGGCTTCCTCCAGCCGGTCGAGGGGGCGATCCGCCTGAACGGCCGCACGGTGACGAAGCCCGGCCCCGACCGCATGATGGTCTTCCAGGAATTCGACCAGCTTCCGCCCTGGAAGACCGTCAAGGAGAACGTCATGTTCCCCCTGCTCGCCAGCGGCAAGGCGAAACGGCGGGAGGCGGAGGAAAAGGCGCTCGACTGCATCGCCCGGGTGAACCTGACCAAGTTCGCCGAAATCCACCCGCACATGCTGTCAGGCGGCATGAAGCAGCGTGTCGCTATCGCCCGCGCCATGGCGATGGAACCCGACATCCTGCTGATGGACGAGCCCTTCGCGGCGCTCGATGCGCTGACCCGGCGCAAGATGCAGGAGGAACTGCTGCAGCTGTGGGACGATTTGCGCTTCACCGTGCTGTTCGTCACCCATTCCATCGAGGAGGCGCTGGTCGTCGGGTCGCGCATCCTGGTGCTGTCGCCCCATCCGGGACAGGTGAAGGCGGAGGTGAACTGCGACGGCTACGACCATGGCGCCGTCGGCGGCGCCGAGTTCCAGGCGCTTGCCAACCGCATCCACACCATGCTGTTCGCCGAGGATGTCGAAGGCCCCGGCCAATCCGCCGCGAAGGGGTCTCGCACATGACCGACCTGTCCTTTTCCCCGCGGCCCCTCCCGCCGGGCGGCCGGCGCGAACCGCCGCTGCGCCCGGAGTATGAGCGCATCGTCACCGCCACCGGCCCCATCGGCGATGTCGCCCGCCCGCTGTCCCTGTGGGAACGGCTCGGCAACGTCACCGCGCTGCGCCGGCTGCTGGTCCTGGCGGCGGTCGCGGCGCTGTGGCAGGCGGCGGCGGTCTGGCAGAACAACCCGCTGATGTTCCCGACCTTCACCGACACCGCGGCGGCGCTGTGGGACGCCATCCGCCGTGACAATCTGCTGTCGATGGCCTGGACCTCGCTGGCGGTGCTTCTGAAGGGCTATGCGGTGGCGGTGGTTCTGGCCGTGCTGCTGACCACGGTCGCCGTCTCCACCCGCATCGGCAACGACCTGCTGTCGACGCTGACTTCGATGTTCAACCCGCTGCCGGCCATAGCATTGCTGCCCATCGCCATGCTGTGGTTCGGGCTGGGCGAGGTCAGCCTGATCTTCGTGCTGGTCCATGCCGTGCTGTGGCCACTGGCGCTGAACACCCATGCCGGCTTCACCTCGGTGTCGGAAACGCTGCGGATGGCCGGGCGGAACTACGGGTTGGGGAGCTTCCGCTACGTCGTCACGCTGCTGATCCCAGCGGCTTTCCCGGCGATCCTCACCGGGCTCAAGGTCGGCTGGGCCTTCGCCTGGCGGACGCTGATCGCGGCGGAACTGGTGTTCGGCGTGTCCTCCGGCAAGGGCGGGCTCGGCTGGTTCATCTTCCAGAACCGCAACGAGCTGTACATCGACAAGGTCTTCGCCGGCCTCGTCACCGTCATCCTGATCGGCCTGCTGGTCGAGAACGTCGTCTTCCGGTGGATCGAGATCCACACGGTCCGCAAATGGGGCATGGTCCGCTAAATGGCTTTCCAAGACATCAACCCGGTGCGCTTCGATTCCAACCTGACGGTCGAGCGCCCGACCTTCGTCACCCATCTTGAATGCGCCTACACCGGCGAGCGGTACGAGGCCGACACCATCCACAACCTGTCGCGCGCCGGCAAGCCGCTGCTGGTCCGCTACGACCTGAACGGCGTGAAGCAGGCGCTGACCAAAAGCTCGCTGTCCGAACGCCCGCAGGATCTGTGGCGCTACCGCGAGCTTCTGCCCGTCCGCAAGGTCGAGGACATCGTCAGCCTGGGCGAGGCGGTGACCCCGCTGGTGCCGCTGCCCCGGCTGGCGAAGCGGTTGGGTGCGGCGGAACTGCTGGTGAAGGACGAGGGGCGGCTGCCGACCGGCTCCTTCAAGGCGCGTGGGCTGGTGATGGCGGTGTCGATGGCGAAGGCCTTCAACATCACGCACATGGCGATGCCGACCAACGGCAATGCCGGGGCGGCGCTGGCCGCCTACGCCACCCGCGCCGGCATCCGCACCACCATCTTCTGCCCGGCTGACACGCCGGAAGTGAACGTGTCGGAGATCGAACTGCAAGGCGCCACCGTCTACCGCGTCAACGGCCTGATCGACGATTGCGGGAAGATCGTCGGCGAGGGCAAGGCCAAGGTCGGCTGGTTCGACGTCTCCACCCTGAAGGAGCCGTACCGGATCGAGGGCAAGAAGACGATGGGGCTGGAACTGGCCGAACAGTTGGGCTGGGAGGTGCCGGACGTCATCTTCTATCCCACCGGCGGCGGCACCGGCCTGATCGGCATGTGGAAGGCCTTCGCCGAACTGGAAGCCATCGGCTTCATCGGATCGAAGCGCCCGCGCATGGTGGCGGTCCAGGCCGCCGGCTGCGCGCCGATGGTGCGCGCCTGGGAACAGGGGGAGGAGCATGCCCCGCGCTGGGAGGACGCCCACACCATCGCGTCGGGCATCCGGGTGCCGCAGGCGGTCGGCGATTTCCTGATCCTGCGCGCCGTGCGCGAGAGCGGCGGCTTCGCCATCGCCGTGCCCGACGACGCCATCCAGGCCGCGTTGAACGAGGTGGCGCGGGAGGAGGGTTTCCTGCTCTGCCCCGAAGGCGCCGCGACCTACGTCGCCTATAAACAGGCTCTGGCCGACGGCCGGGTCGGCAAGGAGGAACGCGCCGTCCTGTTCAACTGCGCCACCGGCCTGAAATACCCGCTGCCGCCGGTGCACCGCACGCTCGACCGCACCCGGCCCATCGACTATTCGCTTTTTGAGGACAGCGGCCGATGAGCGAGGTGCGTTACCGCCCGGACCGGCTGGTCGCGACGCTCGACGCCATTCTCCGCCGCAGCGGCAGCTCGGCGGAGGAGGCGGCCATCGTCGCCGCCAATCTGGTGGAGGCCGACGCCCGCGGCCATGCCAGCCACGGCGTCTGCCAGATCGCCGTCTATGCCCGCAGCCTGGAGCTTGGCCATCTCCAACCCAACCGCCATGCCCGCATCGTCCGCGATGAGGCGCCCTTTCTGGTGTTGGACGGCGATGTCGGCTATGGGCAGGTGATCGCGAAGGAGGCCACCGACCTCGCCATCGAGCGGGCCAGGGACGGCGGCGCCTGCATCCTGGCACTGCGCAACGCCCACCATATCGGCCGCGTCGGCTCCTATGGCGAGCAGTGCATCGCCGCCGGGCTGATCGGCCTCTACTTCGTCAATGTGGTCAGCCGTCCGCTGGCGGCGCCCCATGGCGGCGGGCGGCCGCGGCTGGGCACCAATCCGGTCTGCATCGCCGTTCCCGGCACGCCGGGCTATGCGCCCTTCCTGCTCGATTTCGCCACCAGCGCCATCGCCGCCAACAAATGCCGGGTCGCCGCCTCGCTGGGCAAGGAGGTGGATGACGGCCTGCTGCTGGATCCGGAAGGCCGGCCGACGCGCGATCCGGCCGTGATGTTCACCGAGCCGACCGGCGCCATCCTGCCCTTCGGCGGCCATAAGGGCTACGGCTTGGCGCTGGCCTGCGAAATCCTGGCGGGTGCCTTGGCCGGCGGCCTGCCCGCCCTGCCGGAAAACCTGCGGCCGGGACGGGTGGTCAACAACGCGCTGGCCTTCGTCATCGACCCCAACCGGGTGGCCGGGCCGGAATGGCAGACCCTGACCGACGCCGTGCTCGACCATGTCGCCGACACGCCCGTCGCCCCCGGCAGCGACGGTGTCAGCATCCCCGGCGAGCCGGAGGCGTTGCACCGCATGGCCGCGATGGACCGCGGCATCGCGCTCGACCCCGACAGCGTCGCGGCACTGCACCGCATCGGCGGCGGGCTCGGGCTGGATGTGACGGTGTTGCTGGAGGGCTGAACGGGGGCGGGCTCTGTATCGCCCTGCCCCGCCCCTTGCCCCACGCTCCGTCCCATCCGGTCAGGCGGTGATCCGGTTCCGCAAGATCCCGTCCTCCAGGAACAGCCGCACCGTCTCCGCCGCGTTGCGCCGCATTTCCACCGCCGCCTGATCGGAGTGGAAGGCGTTGTGCGGCGTCACCACCAGCCGCCCGGCGAGCCAATCCTCCCGCACCCGCCACGCATCCAGCAGCGGATGCGGCGCCGGCGGCTCGACCGGCAGAACGTCGGTCCCGACGGCGGCGAGCCGGCCGCTGCGGAGGGCCGCCTCCAGCGGGTCCAGCCCGGCGAACAGCTCACCGCGCGCGGTGTTGACCAGGATGGCGCCCGGCTTCACCGCCGCCAGGGTGGCGTCGTTCAGCAGGCCGCGCGTCTCGCCGTTCAGCGGGCAGTGGAAGGTGACGACGTCGGACTCTGCCAGCAGTTCCTCCAGCCGGCGGACGCGGCGATAGCCGACCGCCTTCTCGTGACCGGCCGGCTGGAACGGATCGTAGCCCAGGATGCGGTGGCCGAAGCCCTTCAGCCGGTTCACCACCGCGGTGCCGATCCGCCCGACCCCGACCACCCCGACCGTCGCAGCGTTGGACCGGTGCAGCGGGGTCAAGGTATTCGCCTGCCACGTCTTCGTGTACCCGCGGGCGCGGGCATCATGCTCCCACAGCCGGCGTTGCAGCGACAGGATCATGGCGACGGCGTGGTCGGCGACCTCCTCCGTCCCGTAATCGGGGTTGTTGCAGAAGGGAATCCCGGCGGCCTCCAGCGCCGCGACATCGACCCGGTCATAGCCGACGCCGAACCGCACGACGATCCGGCAGCGCTTCAACCGCTCGACGGTGGCCGGCCCGATGCGCGTGCTCCACACCAGCAGGGCATCCAGGCGGGCGAGGCGGTCCGGGTCGAGATCCTCCTCCCGCCGGCAGTCGAGAAAATCGACCTCCGCAAACCCATCCAGCACGGCAGCCTCCAGATCGGGAGGCGGAATCATGTGATCGGTGATCCCAACGACCAACCGCCCGGCACTCTGCTGACCCATCCCTCTCGCTCCCGTCACTGTCCTCATCGCGTGGCCGTTATTTTCCCATGCCATGCTGGATTTTCAAAGTCGATTGCCGCTTCACGCAATAGGAAATGAACGCCACGGACAGGGCAAGGCTCCGGTTTCACTTGCGCGGGCGCAGGAAGAACAGCATGGCGAGACCGGACAGCAGGATCGACAGCATCACCCACCAGAAGGCATGCGGCGAGACGTGATCCTCGATGGCGCCGACCCCCGGCACCCCCGCCACATTCATGCCGAAGATGCCGGAGATCAGGGTCATCGGCGCGAAGATCACGGTCACCACCGCCAGCACATGCAGGCTGTGGTTCTGCTGGTCGGCGACACGGGCCAGAAGCTCGTCCTGCAAAACCTTGGCCCGGTCCTGCAACGCCTCGATGTCGTAGAGCACCCCGGCGAATTTCTCGACCGAATGACCCAGGCGGGCGCGGTCGTCGTCGTCGATCCAGGGCACCCCGCTGGTGGCGAGCCGGCCCAGCGCCGCGCGCTGCGGCGAGACATGGCGGCGCAGCCGGACGATCAGCTGACGCAACTGGCCCAGCCGCTGCCGGGCGAGCTGGTAGCGTTCGGCCAGCACCGTGTCCTCCACCTTGTCCAGATCGGCTTCGGCCCGCGTCACCACCTCGCCCAGCGTGTCGGCCAGCATGTCGATCAGCTCGGCCATCAGCGCGGCGGTGCTGCCGTAGCAGCCCTGGTCGTGCAGAGACTTGCGCAGGCGGTCGATCGCCTTCAGCGGATGCCGCCGGCAACTGACGATGCGGCGTTCGTCCATGAACAGGCGCAGGGTGCCGATGTCCGACGGCTCGAACTTGAAGTCGTAATGCATGTCGCTCAGCACGGCGAGGAAGCCGTCGTCGAACGGCTCCAGCCGCGTCCGGTCGTCCTTGGCGTCCAGCAGGATCTCGCGGGCGAACTCGTCGAGACCGCTTTTCCGATCCAGCCAGTCGCGCGCCCGCGCCGAGGCGAGGTTGAAGTGCAGCCACAGCACGCCGCCGCTGCGCTGCTGCGCTGCGTCGATCTCCTCGAAGGACACCGGCACCGGCGGCGCATCGGGGGTGAGGAAATACCCGCAGATCAGGTCGGTCCCGGTATCGAGCTTGATTGGAACTGCCATACCCGGCGAACCTTCCATTGCCTCTTCGCCGGCTGGGTGCCGGCCGGCGGGCAGGATACGCCGGCGGACGTGCGGCGCAACCTCGTCCTTGGGCGATTGGAGCAACTGCAACAAGACCGTCTTGAAACCGTCATCACCCTGTCGCGCGTTTTGCGGCATCAACGCGCGGGCGTCATCATTCGACAGGGGCATGACCGTGAGGACCGATACCGCCGCCGGCACCCACGACATGGACGCCTGCGATTTTACCCGCCACACCCAAGACCCTGTCGGCCGACTCCGGCCCGACTCGCAGCCTCCCGTGATCCGCCAATCCACCGAGGCGGACGTGCCGGCGATGCTGGAGATCTACGGCTATCACATCCAGCACGGTCTCGGCCCCTTCGACATCGAGCCGCTGCATCCGGAAGAGCTGAAACGCCGGCGCAAGGCGATGCTGAAGCGCCGCCTGCCGCATCTGGTGGCCGATCTCGGCGGCGTCATCGCCGGCTACGCCTATGCCGCGCCCTTCCGCAAGCGCCCGGCCTACCGCTACACGGTCGAACACTCGATCTACGTCCACAAGGATTTCCAGGGCCTCGGCATCGGCCGCCGGCTGCTGTCGGCGCTGGTCGATGCCTGCACCGCCGCCGGCTGCCGGCAGATGGTCGCCGTGGTCGACAGCGCCAACGCCCCGTCGCTGCGCCTGCATGAATCCTGCGGCTTCGAGCAGGCCGGCGTTCTGCGCTCGGTCGGCTTCAAGTTCGGCCGCTGGACCGACAGCGTCTTCCTCCAGCGCGCGCTCGGCCCGGCCGACGGCGCGTTGCCCGACGACCATCGCGGCGGCACCGTCCAGGCCGGCGACTGACAGCCTTCCATCCCCCGGAGTTCCCCCATGGATTTCTTTCGACGCTTCTCCTTCCTCGTCTGCGCCCCGGCCTTCGACGCCGACGAGCTGGAAGGCGTGCGCGTGCAGCAGATCGTCGCCGAGGTCGAGCGCATCGGCTTCGAGGTGGTGCGGACGCGCCGCGTCGAGGATGCCGAGCTGGCGATCCGCACCGACGCCGCCATCGGCTGCATGATCGTCGATTGGGGCAAGCGCGGGCTGGAGGGCAAGCCGGCCTCGCTGATCGCGCTGGCGCGCAAGCGCGGGCTAGAAATGCCGATCATCCTGCTGGTCCGCCGCCAGCGGCTGGAGAACATACCGGTCGACGTGCTCAATCAGGTCGACGGCTATGTCTTCCTGGCCGAGGAAACGCCGGAATTCATCGCCAAAAACCTCGTCTCCCGCCTCAAGCAGTATGCCGAGACGTTGAAGACGCCCTTCTTCGGCGAGCTGGTCGATTATGCCGAGGAAGGCAACCAGCTGTGGACCTGCCCCGGCCACAATGGCGGCATCTTCTACAGCCGCAGCCCCATCGGCCGCATCTTCGTCGAGCATCTGGGCGAGGCGGTGTTCCGCGACGACATCGACAATTCGGTGCTGGAGATGGGCGACCTGCTGGTCCATGAGGGGCCGGCGCTGAAGGCCCAGAAGGAAGCCGCCAAGATCTTCGGTGCCGAGCGCACTTACTTCGTGCTCAACGGCACCTCGGCCTCCAACAAGATCGTGCTGTCGGCGCTGGTGGCGGAGGACGACCTCGTCCTGTTCGACCGCAACAACCACAAGGCCGCCCACCATGGCGGGCTGTTCCTCGGCGGCGGCATCCCGATCTTCCTTGAGACCGACCGCAACCCCTACGGCCTGATCGGCCCCATCGACCATGAGGCGCTGGACGAGGAGCGCATCCGCGAGAAGATCCGCAGGAATCCCCTGGTCAAGGATCCGGATGCCTGGAAGCGCGAGCGGCCCTTCCGCGCCGCGGTGATCCAGCAATGCAGCTACGACGGCACCATCTACAGCGCCGAGACCATCCTGGCGAAGATCGGCCATCTCTGCGACTATATCCTCTTCGACGAGGCGTGGGCCGGCTTCCTGAAGTTCCACCCGCTGTTCAAGGGCCGCTTCGCCATGGGGCTGGACGGCCTGCATGACGGCCACCCCGGCATCATCGCCACCCAGTCCACCCACAAGCAGCTGGCGAGCTTCTCGCAGGCCTCGCAGATCCATGTGAAGGACAGCCACATCAAGGGCCAGCGCCGCCGGGTGGAGCATCGCCGCTTCAACGAGACCTTCCTGCTGCACGCTTCGACCTCTCCCTTCTACCCGCTGTTCGCCTCGCTCGACGTCGGCGCGCAGATGATGAAGGGCCGGTCCGGCGAGGTGCTGTGGGACGACACGATCCGGCTGGGCATCGAGCTGCGCAAGAAGCTGCGCGCCATCCGCCGCGAGTTCGACGAGCGCGAGAGCGACCCGGCGCGCCGCTGGTTCTTCGACCCCTTCGTGCCCGACCGGGTCGAGGCCGGCGGCACCACGACAGCGTGGGAGGATGTGCCGACCGACGCGCTGGCCTCCGATGTGCGCCACTGGGAATTCGTGCCGGGGGCCGACTGGCACGGCTTCCGCCATGTGGCGGCCGGCTATGCGATGACCGACCCCAACAAGCTGACGCTGCTCACCCCCGGCTTCGACCGCCGCACCGGGGCCTATGAGGATCACGGCATCCCAGCCCCGGTGGTGGCGCAGTATCTGCGCGAGAACCGCATCGTTCCAGAGAAGAACGACCTCAACTCGATCCTCTTCCTGCTGACGCCCGGCGTGGAATCGAGCAAGGCCGGCACGCTGCTGAGCGCGCTGGTGGCGTTCAAGCGGCTGCACGACGACAACGCGCTGCTGGAGGACGTGATCCCGGAATTCGTTGCCCGCCGCCCGGCCCGCTACACCGGCCGCCGGCTGCGCGACCTGTGCGCGGAGATGCACGCCTATTACCGCGAGCGCGGCACCAACGACCTGCAGCGCCGCATGTTCCGCCCCGACCATCTGCCGGCCATGGTGATGCCGCCGCGCGAGGCGGTGCGGCATCTGGTGCGCAACGACGTGGATTACCTGCCCATCGACCGCATCGCCGGACGGATCGCCACCACCCTATGGGTGGTCTATCCGCCCGGCATCGCCACCATCGTGCCGGGCGAGCGGCTGGACGACCATGCCCGGCCGATGATCGAATATCTCCAAGTCTTCCAGGAAGGCGCCAACCGCTTCCCCGGCTTCGACAACGAGATCCAGGGCCTGTACCGCGAGACGGAACCCGACGGCTCGATCCGCTTCTACACCTATGTCGTGCGCGAACCCGGCGCGGACTGAACCCGCGCCGGGAATTGGCGGAGGCGGTTGGACCCGCCTCCCTCTTCTCAATAGGGCCGGTCGCCCAGCACGGTGGCGCGGTGCATGATGCGCCGGTGCGGTGAATAATCGTTCACCGCATAGTGCTGGGTCGAGCGGTTGTCCCACAGCACCAGATCGTCCTCCTTCCAGCGCCAGCGCACGGTGAATTCCGGGCGGCTGATGTGGTCGTACAGGAACTCAAGGATCGCGGCGCTTTCCCGGTCGCTCAGCCCGACGATGCGGGAGGTGAAGTTCTCGTTCACGAACAGCGCCTTGGCCCCGCTGACCGGATGGGTGCGGATGACCGGATGCACCACCGCCGGATGCTTGTCGCGCGCCGTCTTCCAGCGGGCATGGGTCTCGGGATCGCCGTTGTGCCGCCATTCCGGGAAGGAGCGGGTGAAGTCGTGCAGCGCCTTCAACGGCTCCAGCAGGCGGCGGATCGGTTCGGACAGGCCGTTGTAGGCGGCGATGTTGCTGGCCCACACCGTGTCGCCGCCAATGGGCGGGATCAGCTTGCCGGACAGGGCGACGATGGCCGGCGGCGTTTCGATGCAGGTGACGTCGGTGTGCCAGACGTCGTTGTCGGTCGGGTTGTGCGGCCCGGTGTCCAGCACCATGATCTCCGGCTGCTCCGGCACCTTCGGATAGATCGGATGGACGTGCAACTGGCCGAAGCGGGCGGCGAAGTCGCGCTGCGCCCGCGGCGTCAGCGGCTGGTTTTCGAAGAACAGAACCTGATGGGCGACCAGCGCCCGCTCCAGCGCCGCCGCCTCGCTGTCGGACAGCGGACGGGAGAGATCGATTCCCTCCACCCGCGCCCCGATGGCGGGGCTGACGGGCGTGACGGTCAGGGCGGACAAGGCGATGTCTGGCATGGCGGTTCCCCAATCTTCTTGTATGGCGGTTTTTGGAATTCCGGCGGCCGGCTGTCCTCAGGACTTGCCCTTCCACGGCACCAGCCACGCTTCCAGCAGGCGCATTCCGTAGGAAAAGGCGAAGGCGAAGACCGCGATGATGCCGATGCCGACGAAGACCACGTCGGTGGCGAGGAAATGCGAGGCGGACATGATCATGAAGCCGATGCCGCGGGTGGCAGCGATCAGTTCCGCCGCGACCAGCGTGCTCCAGCCGACGCCGATGCCGATGCGCAGGCCGGTCAGGATTTCCGGCAGGGCGCTGGGCAGCACGATGGCGCGGAACAGCTGCCAGCGGCTGGCCCCCAACGACAGGGCGGCGTTCACCCGTTCGATCGGCAGCGCCCGCACCCCGGCCTGCGCCGACAGGCAGACCGGCGCGAACATCGCCAGCGTCAGCAGGACGATCTTCGACACCTCGCCGATGCCGAGCCAGATGATCATCAGCGGCAGATAGGCCAGCGGCGGCAACGGCCAGTAGAACTCGATGGGCGTGTCGAACACCCCCTTGGCCCAGCGGTTCAACCCCATCGCCAGCCCCAGCGGGATGCCGAGCGAGGCGGCGATGACGGCGGCGGAGAAGATGCGGAACAGGCTGGCCGACACATGCTCCCACAGGGTGGCGCCGGCATAGCCGTCCTCGAAGATCGCCAGGAACTGGGTCGCCACCTCCTGCGGGGTCGGCAGGAACAGCGGCGGCACCAGCCGGTAATGGGTCACCAGGAACCATGCCGCCAGCAGCAGCAGGGCGGTGGCGAGGCTGATCGGGCCGGTGCGCGCACCGTCCAGCCCGAAGGGGTGGAGCCGGACGATTTTCGGCCGGTCAGCGGGGCCGATGACTTGGTCGCCGGGTCGGGCAAGGTCGGTCATTGCAGCACCGTCCGGCGGGAGTCCGCCTCGGCATGCGGGCGATGCACCAGGGACCGGATCTCGTCATAGAGATCGGCGAACTCCGGGGCCGACAGGATGGCGCGCACGTCGCGCCCGGCGGCGAAGCGGCGGACGAAATCCAGATCGAAACGGGCGACGATCCGGCCGGGGCGCGGCGACATCACCACCACAGTGGTGCCAAGGAACAGCGCTTCCTCGATGGAATGGGTGATGAAGAAGATGCGCTTGCCGGTGCGCGCCCAGACATCGATCAGCAGTTCCTGCATCTGCTCACGGGTCAGGCTGTCGAGCGCGCCGAACGGCTCGTCCATCAGCAGGATCTTCGGGTCGCTCGCCAGCGCGCGGGCGATGCCGACGCGCTGGCGCATGCCGCCCGACAGCTCGTGCGGGAAAGCGTCGGCGAAGCCTTCCAGCCCGACCAGCCCCAGCAGCTCCTCCGCCCGCTCGCGCCGCTCCCTGGCGGGAACTCCGGCGAAACGCAGGCCGAGCGCCACATTGTCGGCTACGCTGCTCCAAGGTAGCAAGGTGTCCTTCTGGAACACCACGCCGCGGTCGGCGCCGGGGCTGGCGACCGGTTGGCCGTCCAGCGTGATCGATCCCTCCGACAGGGGCAGGAAGCCGGCGATGGCGTTCAGCAGCGTCGATTTCCCGCAGCCCGAAGCCCCCAGTGCCACGACGATGCTGTTGGCGTCGATGTCGAGCGACGCGCGGTCCAGCGCATGCACCACCCGGCCGTCGCGGGCGGAGAAGAAGACGCTGGCGTTGCGGACCTGGAGCATGGGCGCTCTCCCGTCGGCGGTTAACTTGGCGGGCGGCTGGTTTAGCGGACGTCCTTGACGTAATCGGCGGTGACGAAGCCGCCGTAGCTGGGCAGCACGGTGGTGATCTTCTTCTGCTCCTTCAGGAACTCCGCCGTGTCCTTCAGGATCTTAGCGGCACCGCTTCCCTCGCCGCCGGCCAGCCAGGCGGTGGAGGCCTGCACCTCCGCCGGGACCAGCGACAGGTTGGTCAGCGCCGACGCCTGATCGGAGGGCGTGCCGCCCAGCAGCTTCGCCAGCGTCTTCGCGTTCTCCGAATCCGGTCCCCAGGCCGCCTTGTCGTTGCGGAAGGAGGCGCTGTAGCGCTCGATGGTGCCGGCGAAGTTCTTGAGGAAGGCGGGATTGTCCTTGGCGAAGGCGGCGGTCGCCACCCAGGCGCTGAAGGTCGGGGCGCCGCGGTCGGCCACCTCGCGCGAGGTCAGCAGCACCTTGCCGGTCTTCTTCAACTCGGTCAGGGCGGGATCCCAGACGAAGGCGCCGTCTAGGTCGCCGCGGTTCCAGGCGGCGACGATGTCCGGCTGCGGGATGGCGAAGACCTGGGCGTCGCGTTCCGTCAGCTTCTCCTGCTTCAGCACGGCGAGCAGCTGGTAGTGGTCGGTCGAGACCGGGGCGGCGGCCAGCTTCTTGCCCTTCAGGTCCGACGGCTTTTCGATGCCGGAGCCGTTGCGCACCACCAGCGCCTCGTCGGTGCCGGAGATGGTCGCGAGGTGGAAGGCCTTCACGTCCAGCCCGCGGCTGACCGCGGCGGCGAAGGGGCTGGATCCGACATAGCCGACCTGCACGTCGCCTGAGGCGATGGCGGCGAAGATCTCGGCACCCGAGTTGAACTTGCGGAAGTCGATCTCGATGCCGGTCGCCTTGGCGAAATCGCCGTTGGCGATGGCGACCGAGGAGGGCAGCGCGTCGGTCTGATAGCCGACCACGACCTTGCCGGACGCGGCTTCGGCGATGGTGGAAGCGGCAAAGGGGACGACCGCCGCCAGCGCGGCAGAGAGGAGAATGTGCAGAGTGGGCTTCATCGTCGTTTCCCCCGTCACGGTGTGAATGCCGGCCTGCGAGCGCCGGAAATCCGAATGTCCGTGAACCTTAAGGCGACGCTCGCGCCGTTGTCACCATAAAATCTACATCTCTACAGGGAAATAGTTTATAAACACAAAAATTAGATGTTTAATTTTGTCGGCGGTGCACTCCGGATCGGACGGGACACTGGATTTTCCCACCATCGGCTGGCCAAGAGCGGTACCGATGTCGCTGAAAATATCGGTCGATACGAAGCTGACGCTTGACCTCGGCATTTTTTCCCACTTTCCTATAGACAATAAGATATTTGAACAGGTTCCATCTGTTGTATCTGGCAGCCGATGGGACGCGCCACGCTCGAAACAACCTCACAAGGAGTTCCGCCATGCAGGGTTTGAGTGATTTCGACCGGATGGTGATGGCGTCCCTCTGCCCTTCGGGCACACTGGTTCTGCCGCTCCTGCCGCCCAACGGGCAGATGGCAGACCCGGCGGAAGGAATCCGAGGCGATGAGCGTCCGAACCGCGGCCTGCTTCCCCTCGGCCTCGGCATCGTCTCGGCCATTCTCCTGGCATCGCTGGCGGCGCTGGCCTGATGCACAGCGCGATCCGCAAGACCGAAAAGTACAACGCACCGCCAGCATGTGTGGTCGTGACCCAATCCCCTGACGGAGCCCGCACCCATGCCGGATACCCGTAATCCAGTCGCCGAACAGCTGCCCGATGACATTGCCCAGGCCGCGGCCGACCGCCTGTTCCTCAGCGCCCGCACGCCGCAAAGCTGGTCCGACCGGCCGGTCCCGGTGGAGACGCTGCATCGCCTCTACGAACTGGTCCGGCTGGCACCGACCGCCTTCAACGGCAGCCCGGCGCGCTTCGTCTTCCTGACCATGCCGGAAGCGAAGGAGCGGCTGCGGCCAGCCTTGAGCCGCGGCAACCAGTCCAAGCTGGCGGCCGGCGCCATCGCCATCGTCGCCTACGACCGCCGCTTCTTCGAACATCTGCCGGCGCTCAGCCCGCATTACGACCCCTCGCCGATGTTCGTCGACGAGCCGTCGCTGGCCGAGACCACGGCCTTCCGCAATGGGTCGCTCCAGGCCGGCTACCTGATCCTGGCCGCCCGGCTGCTGGGTCTGGATGCCGGGCCGATGTCCGGCTTCGATGCCGAAGCGGTGGATGCGGAATTCTTCGCCGACGGCCGGCTGCGCACCAACCTGCTGGTGGCGCTGGGCCATGCCGACGGCCCGCCGTCGCGCCCGCGCGCCCCGCGGCTGGACGCGTCGAAGGCGGTGGTGATCCTTTGAGCCCAACGCCGTAGCGGCCGGCAAATCCCGGCCGAACGGGAGATCGATCATGAGCGTGAACGACACGGCCGCCGCCCTGCCGGCGGCCAACGGCGGAGCCTTGCCAATCGGCGGCGGCCTGCCGTCCAACCTCCTCCTGCGGTTTTCCACCGCCGCCCTGCTGTGGTTCGCCGCCTCCGGGGTGACGGCCCTGTGGCCAGATGCCGCCGATGCCCAGGAATGGGAGCGGACCGGCGAGTTCGCCAGCCTGCTAGTGGTCGCCGCCGGGCTGCTGGTGCTGGCCGCCCTGCTGGCCGCGGCGATCCGCCCGGCGCCGCGCAGCCGACTGGAAGCCGCCATCGGCAGCCTGTCGGCGTCCGTTCCCTGGCTGATCGCCCTGGCTCTGGGCGTCACCGGCTGGGAAATCCTGACCGCCAAGCTCAATCTGCTGCCGCGGCCCTTCTTCGTCCCGCCGCAGGCGCTGCTGGAGGTCTATCTCGACGACTGGCCGCGGCTGCTCGACTGCTTCGCCGCGTCGCTGAGGTTGCTGGTCACCGGCTATGCCGTGGGTTCGATCCTTGGCGTGGTGACCGGCGTCGCCGTCGGCTGGTCGCGCGCGGTCGGCTATTGGGTGCATCCGGTTCTGCGGCTGATCGGCCCGCTGCCAGCCACCGCGTGGCTGCCCATCGCCTTCTTCGCCTTTCCGACCAGCTGGAGCGCCAGCGTCTTCCTGATCGCGCTGGCCAGCGGCGTGCCGGTGACCGTCCTCACCTGGTCCGGCGTGGCCGGGGTCAACAGCGCCTATTACGACATCGCCCGCACGCTGGGCGCCTCGCCGCGCTTCCTGGTGCTGAAGGTCGCCGTCCCGGCGGCGATGCCGCATGTCTTCGTCGGGCTGTTCATGGGGCTAGGCGCCTCCTTCGCCGTCCTGGTGGTGGCGGAGATGCTGGGCGTGAAGTCCGGGGTCGGCTGGTACCTGCAATGGGCTCAGGGTTGGGCCGCCTACGGCAACATGTACGCGGCCCTGCTGGTGATGGCGCTGCTCTGCTCCGGTCTGGTGACGCTGCTGTTCCGCGTCCGCGACCGCCTGCTCGCTTGGCAGAAGGGAATGCTCAAATGGTAGCGCTCGAAAACGCCGACACTGCCGGCATGACCGCTGGCATGACCATTGACGTGCAGGCGGTCAGCCACAGCTTCGAACTGCATGGATCTCCGCTGCCGGTGCTGGACGGGGTGGAACTGCGGGTGGAGCCGGGCGAGCTGGTCGCCCTGCTGGGTCCGAGCGGCTGCGGCAAGTCCACCCTGCTGCGGCTGGTCGCCGGGCTGGAACCGCCCAGCCGCGGCAGCATCCTGGCCAACGGCCGCCCCATCGACGGTCCCGACCCGTCGCGCGTCGTCGTCTTCCAGGACCCGACGCTCTATCCCTGGCGCACCGTGCGCGACAATGTCGCCCTGGGTCTGGAGGCACGCGGCCTGCTGCGCTCGCAAGGGCATCGGATCGACAAGGCGCTGGCCCTGGTCGGGCTGACCGGCTTCGAGAAGGCCTATCCGCACCAGCTGTCGGGCGGCATGGCCCAGCGCGCGGCGCTGGCCCGCGCCCTGGTCAACGACCCCCGCCTGCTGATCCTCGACGAACCGCTGGGCAAGCTGGACAGCTTGACCCGCCTCGCCATGCAGAGCGAACTGGTCGAGCTGTGGCGCAGCAGCGGCTTCACCGGCCTGCTGGTCACCCACGACATAGAGGAGGCGCTGTTCATGGCGACCCGCGTGATCGTGTTCAGCGGCCGCCCGGCCCGCATCAAGGCCGACCTGCCCATCGACCGTCCCTATCCCCGCCACCGCGGCGATCCGGTCCTGACCGAGCTTCGGCACCGCATTCTCGAACTGCTCGGCCTTGCCGAGACCTGGTGAGGACACCCGACCATGCCCGAAAGCCTCCCACCCGATACCGCCACCCCCAATTTGGAACGCCTGCGCGGCTTCATCGCCGACTTCACCCGGCTGGTGGAGCGGCATGGCGACGACGAGCCCGCCGTGCTCGATGCCGGCCGCGCCCTGCTGGCCGGGCTGATCGCCGTCGACGACTGGCTGCCCGACGCCTATGCCCAGCCCGACCCGGTGCAGTATCGCCAGTATCTGCTGCATTGCGACCCGTACGAGCGCTTCTCCGTCGTCAGCTTCGTTTGGGGACCGGGGCAGCGCACACCGATCCACGACCATACCGTCTGGGGCCTCGTCGGCATCCTGCGCGGGGCGGAGCGGTCGCAACGCTACGACCTCCAGCCGCAGGGCGGCCCGCCCGTCGCCTCGCCGCCCGAAATCCTGAAGGCCGGGTCGGTCGAGGCGGTGTCGCCCCGCATCGGCGATGTCCATGCGATCGCCAACGCGCTGGCTGACCGGCCGTCCATCAGCATCCACGTCTATGGCGGCAACATCGGCGCCGTCCGGCGCTCGGTGTTCGACCCGCTGACCGGCCAGCGCAAGCCCTTCATCTCCGGCTACGCCAACAGCGCCCTGCCCAACCTGTGGGACCGCTCGCAACCCGTCCCCCACGCCGCCTGAGGATCCGTCACCGCCATGACCGCAGCAGTCACCGCAACCGCCCCGCTCGCCACCCGCCGCCCCGCCGACATCCGCCGCGCCTGGATCGAGCGCGACGAGGTCGCCCTGCTCGACGCGCGGGAGGAAGGGCCCTATTCGCTGTCCCACCCGCTCTTCGCCGTTTCCGTCCCGCTGAGCCGCGTCGAGCTGCTGGCCTACGACCTGCTGCCGCGGCGCGACGTGCCGATCACCGTCTATGACGATGGCGAGGGCTATGCCGAGCCGGCCGCCCGCCGGCTCCAGTCGCTGGGCTACGGCGACGTGACCCTGCTGGAGGGTGGCTTGGCCGGCTGGATCGCCGCCGGCTTCGAGGTCTACCGGGACGTGAATGTGCCGAGCAAAGCCTTCGGCGAGTGGGTCGAGCACCATCGCCACACCCCCTCGCTGCCGGCCGCGGAGGTCAAGGCGCTGATCGACGCCAAGGCCGATCTGGTCATTCTCGACGCCCGCCGATTCGAGGAATACCGCACCATGTCGATCCCCGGCGGCATCAGCGTGCCGGGGGCCGAGCTGGTCAAGCGCGTCCACGACATCGCCCCCAACCCCGAGACGCTGGTGGTGGTCAACTGCGCCGGCCGCACGCGGTCGATCATCGGCACCCAGTCGCTGGTCAATGCCGGCATCCCCAACCGGGTCGCCGCCCTGCGCAACGGCACCATCGGCTGGACGCTGGCCGGGCTGACGCTGGACAGCGGACGCGAGGGCCGCTTCCCGGAGGTCTCGGCCAAGGGCGACGCCGCCGGCCGCCGGGCGGCGCGGGCGGTCGCCGACCGGGCCGGCGTCGGCCGGATCGATGCGAAGACGCTCGACCGTTTCCGCGGCGACGAGCGCCGGACGCTCCATCTCTTCGACGTGCGCACGCCGGAGGAGTATGAGGCCGGCCACCTGCCGGGCTTCCGCCATGCCGCCGGCGGCCAGCTGGTCCAGGCGACCGACGAGTATGTCGGGGTGCGCGGCGCCCGCATCGTCCTGGCCGACGATCCCGCCGGCGGCGGCGGTCCGCGCGCCGACATGACCGCCTCCTGGCTGTCGCAGCTCGGCTGGGAGGTGCATGTGCTGGAGGGCGACGTGTCCGCTCTGGGCAGCGAGGGCGGCCCCGACCGCCGCCGCCTGCCGCCGGAACCGGAGGTGGGGGCCGAAACCATCGCACCGCGCGACCTTCTGGCCCTGCTGGAAAATGGCGAAGCGGCGGTGATCGACATCACCCGCAGCCCGCGCTACCGCGCCGGCCACATTCCGGGGGCGTATTTCTCCACCCGCGCCCGGCTGGCCGGCACCATCGCGTTTCTGCCCAAGGCGGTCCGGCCGGTGCTGACCTGCGGCGATGGCACACTGACCCGCTATGCCGCCGCCGATTTCATCCTTTCCCATTTGTCTAACGACCGGCGTCCGCTTCTGCTGGCGGGCGGCACCAAGGGCTGGGTCGCCGCCGGGCTGCCGCTCAGCACGGACCTCGACCGGCTGGGGGGCGAACCCGACGACGTCTACAAGCGCCCCTACGAGGGCACCGACAACAGTGCCGCCGCCATGCAGCGCTACATCGACTGGGAGCTTGAACTGGTCGATCAGCTGAAGCGCGACGGCGCCCACAATTTCCGCGTCATCTGACGGAGCCCGCCATGACCATGCTTTCCCATCCGCTCCGCCAGCTCAGCCGCCGCCATGTTCTCGGCCTCGGTGTCGGCGCGCTCGCTGCCGGGCTCGCGCCCCTGCGGCCGGCGAATGCTGCCATTCCCGCCGGCACCGTGCTGAAGGTCGGCGACCAGAAGGGCGGCGTCCAGTCGGTGATCGAGGCGGCCGGGCTTCTGGCCGACCTGCCCTACCGCATCGAATGGAGCCAGTTCCCGGCCGCCGCCCCCTTGCTGGAGGCGCTGAATGCCGGCGCCATCGAGGTCGGATATGCCGGCGACGCGCCGACCACCTTCGCACTGGCCGCCGGCACCACGGCCAAGATCATCGGCGCCGTCCGCTCCAACCCGCAGAGCACCACCATCCTGGTGCCGGGTTCCTCCCCCATCCGCAGGGTCGCCGACCTGAAGGGCAAGACCATCGGCACCGGACGCGGCTCCATCGGCCACTACCTCGTGCTGGCGGCGCTGAAGGCGAACGGGCTGAAACCCGACGACGTGAAGATCGCCTTCCTGCTGCCGTCGGACGCCAAATCGGCGCTGGCCGCCGGCTCCATCGACGCCTGGTCGACCTGGGGCATCTATGTGTCGCAGGCGCTGCTGGTGGATGGCGCCCGCGCGGTCGTCACCGGCACCGGCCTGATGAGCGGCCTTTCCTATCAATCCGCCACGCTGGAGGCGATATCCACCAAGCGCGAGGCGCTGACCGACCTGATCCGCCGCTTTGCCGCCGCCCGGCTGTGGGCGCTGGAGAACAGCGACGCCTATGCCGGCATCTGGGCCAGGACGGTCGGCGTCGATCCCGCCATCGCCCGCCACACCTTCGGCGTCGAGCGGGCGCGGCCGGTCGCCATCGACGCCTCGGTCATCGCCGACCAGCAGGCGACGTCCGACGTCTGGCGCGAGTTCGGCATCATTCCCAAGCGGCTGGACGCGGCGGCGATCTTCGATCCCGGCTTCAACAGCGCGCTGCCGGCCTGACGGCGGCGATCCGCAGGAAGGCGATGCGGGATGGCGATGTTTCCGACCAACCTCGACATGGATGTGCTGCGGGCGCTGGTGATCGCCATGGAGCATGGCGGTTTCGCCCGCGCCGCCGAACGGCTGGGCCGGACCCAATCGGCGATCAGCCTGCAGATGAAGAAACTGGAGGAGCAGGTCGGCCAGCCGCTGTTCCGCAAGGCCGGCCGCACGGTGGCGCTGACCGATGCCGGCGACCTGCTGCTCGGCTATGCCCGCCGCATCGTCGCGCTCAACGACGAGGCGCTGTCGGCGGCCCGCGGCCGGGCGATGGACGGCACCGTCCGGGTCGGCTTTCCCCAGGATCTGGCGGAACGCTGGCTGCCATCCGTGCTCGGCTCCTTCCACCGCGCCCATCCCCGCATCCATGTCGAGGCCCAGGTCGGCCGCGGGCGCGAGCTGCGCGAGCGGGTGGCGCAGGGGGCGCTCGACCTCGCCCTGGCTTTCGGCGAGATCGGCGGCGAGTCCGCAAAGACGACGACCGGGGCGGCCACCCTGGCCCATTTGCCGGTCGCCTGGGTGGCACCGGACGGCTTTCGCGCCGACTGGAAAAGCCCCTTGCCGCTGGCCCTGCTCGACGCGCCCTGCATGTTCCGCCAGCATGGCATCGAGCGGCTGGACGGCGGCGGGCGCCCGTGGCGCATCACCTTCACCAGTCCCAGCCTGTCCGGCCTGTGGGCGGCGGTGGAAGCCGGGCTGGGCGTCACCATCCGCACGCCCCTCGGCCTGCCCGACACGCTGGCGCCCCTTGAGCCGCATCATGACCTGCCGGAATTGGGGTCGGTCCCGCTGGAGTTGCATCGCGCGCCGTCCGCCGCCAATCCGGCGGTCGACCGCCTGCACGGGATTCTGGCGGACTCGCTGGCCGTGGTCCTGCGCAACGCGGGCGCCCATTAACAACACAAATTTTACGTTACTTAAGTTTTTCTCAACATTGTAGTTTGTGTTTTTTGTTTTTCCTATTCACGCAATAGGAATAGTCTTTCTCCCGTAGCCACCGCAACAGACCGGCAACGGGAGGAACCATGACGGCAGCCACCGCGACCCGAGGGATAGGAAGCCGATCCCCGAGATGGACGCTTCCGGCAGGCCTGCGCCGCTGTGCGGTGCCGCTGGCTCTGCTGGTCCTTTGGCAGGCCAGCGTCGGGCTAGGCTGGATTTCCACCCGCACCATCCCCTCGCCCAGCCAGATCCTGGCCGCCTTCTGGGACCTGACGGTCAGCGGCGAACTGGCGGTACATCTGCTGGTCTCGCTCGGCCGGGTCAGCGCCGGGCTCGCCATCGGCGTGTCGGCCGGCACCGTCTGCGCGCTGATCGCCGGCCTGTCGCGGCGGGGGGAGGACGCGCTGGACGCGCTCCTGCAAATGCTGCGCACCCTGCCCCATCTGGCGCTGGTGCCGCTGTTCATCCTGTGGTTCGGCATCGGCGAGACGCCGAAGATCGCGCTCGTCGCGCTCGGCACCGCCTTCCCGATCTACCTGAACCTGTTCGCCGGCATCCGCACCGTCGACGCCAAGGTGGTGGAGGCGGTCTCCACCCTCGGGCTGACCCGATGGGAGATGATCGCCCAGGTCATTCTGCCCGGCGCCCTGCCCGCCTTCCTGACCGGCCTGCGCTATGCGCTCGGCGTGGCGTGGCTCAGCCTCGTGGTGGGCGAACAAATCAACGCCTCCAGCGGCATCGGTTATCTGGCGATGACGGCGCGGGAGTTCCTGCGCACCGACGTGATCATCGTCGCCCTGATCGTCTACGCCATCCTCGGCCTGCTCGCCGACCTGATCGTCCGCGTCATCGAACGCAGGGCACTGGTCTGGCGTCCGGCCTTCATCAAGGAGTGACCCTCCATGAGCCACGCCCTTTCCCGGTTCGCCGCCTCCCAACCCACAATCGGCAAGCCCGTCGTCAGCGTCCAAGGCCTCGTCCGCAACTTCGGCAACGGCAATGTGCTGGACGGCCTGTCGCTCGACCTTCAGCCGGGCTCCTTCACCGCGCTGCTCGGCCGCTCCGGCTGCGGCAAGTCCACGCTGCTGCGCACCCTGGCGAAGCTGGACCCGGCGCCGGAGGGCAGCGTGCAGCTACCGGAGGAGCGCGCCGTGGTGTTCCAGGAGCCGCGGCTGGTGCCCTGGATGCGGGTGCTCCGCAACGTAACGCTGGGCCTGCGCCGTCCCGACGCCGAAGCCCGCGGCCTCGCGGCCCTGGCGGAGGTCGGGCTGTCCCACCGCGCCCGTGCCTGGCCGCTGACGCTGTCGGGCGGCGAGGCGCAGCGGGCGGCGCTGGCCCGCGCCCTGGTCCGCGAACCGCGCCTGCTGCTGCTCGACGAGCCTTTCGCGGCGCTGGACGCCCTGACCCGGATGCGCATGCAAGGTCTGGTGGAGACGCTGTGGCGCGCCCATGCCCCCGCCGTCCTGCTGGTGACCCATGACGTGGACGAGGCGCTGCTGCTGGCCGACCGCGCCGTGGTGATGGCGGACGGCAAGATCGCCGCCGACATCCCGATCCCGCTTACCCGCCCCCGCCGCCACGGCGACCCCGGTTTCATCGCGCTGCGCTCCCGCCTGCTGGCCGAGCTTGGCGTCGACGAGGAGCATCTGGCCGCACGGGAACCGCAGCGCACCGACGCCACGGCAGCCGACACCAGGACAGCCGGTGCAAGGCCTGGCGGCTACGGTCTGCCCGCCGGTGCCGCCGCAGCGCCCAGCCTCTGACCCTCGACGCCGACGGACCCGCCGCCATGACGACCGATATTCTCCGCCTCCCCTCCACCCCGTTCGGCCGCCGCAGCCTGTTGCGCGGAGCCTGCGGCGCCCTGGCGCTGGGCACCCTGCCCGGCCTTGCGCAGGCCGCCTCCGGCCCGGCCTCTGAAACCGTCCTGCGCATCGCCGACTACAAGGCGCTGGACGGGCTGGCGCTGGACGCGTCCGGCAATGCCGGGTCCAGCTTCCGGTCGCAGTTCGCCGAGTTCGCGTCGGGCAACCTGATCGTCGAGGCGATCAATGCCGGTTCCATCGACGTCGGCTCCAGCAGCGAGATCCCGCCCGCCTTCGGCATCGCCGCCGGTGCCCGCCTGTCCATCGTCGCCGTGGTCAAGGACGACGTGAACTGGCAGGTCGTGCTGGTGCCGCCCGGCAGCCCGATCCAGTCGGTCGCCGATCTGAAGGGCAGGCGTGTCGGCTATGTCCGCGCCACCACCACCCAGTATTATCTCGCCAGGATGCTGGGCGAGGCCGGGCTGCGCTTCACCGACATCCAGGCGATCAGCCTGACCCCGTCGGAGGGACAGGCCGCCTTCGAGCAGGGCGCGCTCGATGCCTGGGCGATCTACGGCTACTCGGTGCCCTTCGCCATCAAGAAGGGCGCGCGGGTCCTCGTCACCTCCAACGGCTACCTGTCGGGCAACTACCTGTATCTCGCCTCGCCCGACGCGCTGGCCGATCCGGGCAAGTCCGCCGCCATCGGCGACTATTTCCTGCGGTTGCGCCGCGCCTTCGCCTGGCGCGCCGCCAATCTGGAGCGCTGGGCTCAGGTCCATTCCACCGCCATCGGCGTGCCGGTCGAAACCGACCTGGAAATCCTGCGCAAGAATTCCCGCCAGCGCGATCTGGCGCCGATCGCCGATGCCGACATCGCTTCGGCCCAGAACGTCGCCGACACCTTCCACCAGTTAGGCGTCCTGCCGAAGCGCATCGACATTGCCCCGGCCTTCGACCGCCGCTTCACCGACATCCTGTCGCGTCCGCTCAGCTGAGCCCTATCAGCGGGTTGCCGCCACCCTGAACCCTCGCCAGCCATAAACAAGGGGACCATCGTCATGACCGCCACCCACAGCACGTCGGCCCATCCGCTCCGCTTCGTCGGCTTCGTCGGCAACCACAATGCGTCGGAGATCATCCCGCGCCAGGGTCCGGTGGTGGACCGCGACTACATCGAGACGGTCGCCAAGGCCCATGAGCTTGGCGGCTTCGATTCGGTGCTCCAGGCCTTCCATGCCGATGCGCCGGACAGCCTTCAGGTCAGCCAGCACATCACCGGCGTCACCGACCGGCTGGGCGTGCTGATCGCCCACCGCCCCGGCTTCCAGGCGCCGACCATCCTCGCCCGCCAGCTTGCTACGCTCGACCAGCTGAGCCGCGGCCGCGTCGCCATCAACGTCATCACCGGCGCAGAGCGCAGCGAGCTTGCCCGCGACGGCAACATTGTGGAGGACAAGGACGACCGCTACGCCCGCACGTCCGAGTTCCTCGACATCGTCCGCGCCGAATGGACCAGCGACAAGCCCTTCGACTATCAGGGCCGCTTTTATCAGGTCGAGAAGGCCTTTTCGCAGGTGAAGCCCTACAACGCCTCGGGCATCCCGGTGTGGATCGCCGGCGCCTCCGCCGCAGCCGTCGAGGTGGCGGGACGCCATGCCGACACCTATGCGGTGTGGGGGGAGACCCACGATCAGGTGCGCGAGTTGCTGGCCCGCGTGCGTGCCGCCGTCGCCAAGGCGGGCCGTCCGCAGCCGGCCTTCAGCCTGTCGTTGCGCCCGATCCTGGCGGAGACCGAGGACGCTGCCTGGGCCAAGGCCGAGGCCATCTATGAGAAGGCCAAGGCGCTGCTGGAGAAGACCGGCTTCACCCGCGGCGACCTGCCGAACAACGAGGGCGCCCGCCGCCTGCTCGCCATCGCCGACAAGGGCCACCGCCACGACAAGCGCCTGTGGACCGCCATCGCCGCCCTGACCGGGGCGAAGGGCAACTCCACCTCGCTGGTCGGTACGCCGGATCAGGTCGCCGACGCCCTGCTCGACTATTACGACCTCGGCGTCACCACCTTCCTGATCCGCGGCTTCGACCCGCTGCCCGATGCCATCGCCTATGGCCGCGACCTGCTGCCGCGCGTCCGCCAGCTGGTGGCCGAACGCCAGCGCGCCCAGACCGTCGCGGCGGAGTGAGGCATCGTGCCAGCGCGGTCTCCGGTCATCCTCAACCAGCTTGGCCCCGTTGTGGGGGAGCGCATCGCCGCCCACCCCTCCCGGCCCACGGTGCTGGTGCATGAGGCCGGCCGCTCGCCGTGGCAGGTTCCGGCCGGGGTCGAGGTCCTGCTGACCCGTCCGTTGATCGGCTGGGAGGCGGCCCCCGCCGCCCCTCCCCCCGGCTGGGGCAACGGCTTGCGCTGGATCCAGTCGGCCTCTACGGGCATGGACTTCTACCCGCCCTGGCTGCTCGACGGCGCCCCGGTGGTCACCTGCGCCCGCGGCGTGTCGGCGGTCGCCATCGCCGACTACGTGATGACGGCGATCCTGAGCGTCGAGAAGCGGTGGGACACCATCCGCCTCACCGGACCGGAGGACTGGCGGCGCGAGACGCTGGGCAGCCTGTCCGGCAAGCGGCTGGGGCTGGCCGGCTTCGGCGCCATCGGCCGGGCGGTGACCGAGCGAGCGCTCGCTTTCGGGATGACCATCGGAGCGGTGCGCCGCTCCGGCTGGGCCGAACCGGAACCGGGCGTCGAACCGTTCGACCGGCTGGAGGATCTGGCGGCGGTCAGCGACCATCTGGTACTCGCCCTGCCGCTGACCGCCGCCACCCGCGGGCTGATGAGCGCCGGCCTGCTGGCACAGGCCAAGAAGGGGCTGCATCTGGTCAACGTCGCCCGCGGCGCGCTGGTCGATCAGGACGCCCTGCTCGCCGCCATCGACAGCGGCCGGATCGCCAACGCCACACTGGACGTGACCGATCCCGAACCGCTGCCTGCCGGCCATCCCTTCTACCGCCATCCCGCGATCCGGCTAACGCCGCATGTCTCTTGGTCCGCCCCGGACTTCGACCGGCGGCTGGCCGACCGCATCCTCGCCAACCTCGACGCCTACGCGCACGGCGAACCGCTGCGCGACGTGGTGGACGCCGCCACCGGCTACTGATCCCTTTCCCGACGGAGCCCCCGCCCGATGACCCACATCCAGCCCAGCCCCCTTGGATCCGAAAGGCGCAAGTTCTGGCCGCCGGTCGATCCCGTCAGTTACACCAGCGTCGAGGAGGAGCGGCAGCACCGCAAGCAGCGGCTTGCCGCCACCTTCCGCCTGTTCGGCCGCTATGGCTTCGACCAGGGACTGGCCGGCCATGTCACCGCCCGCGATCCGGAGCATCCCGACCGCTTCTGGATCAACCCGCTGGGCCAGCATTTCCGCACCATCCGGGTGTCGGACCTGCATCTGGTCGACGGCGATGGCACCATCCTGCACGGCGACCGCGCCATCAATCAGGCCGGCTTCACCATCCATTCCGCCATTCACCGGGCGCGTCCCGACGTGGTGGCCGCCGCCCACACCCATTCGACCTACGGCAAGGCATGGTCGGCGCTCGGCCAGCCGCTGGCACCGCTGAGCCAGGATGCGGCGGCCTTCTATGAGGATCAGGTGATCTTCGACCCCTATTCCGGCGTCGTCCTGACCGAGGGCGAGGGCAAGCGGCTGGTGGAGGCACTGGGCGACCGGAAGCTGGCGATCCTGAAGAACCACGGCCTGCTGACCGTCGGCCCGACGGTGGAAGCCGCCGCGTGGTGGTTCATCAGCGCCGATAACTCCGCCCATACCCAGCTGCTGGCCGAGGCCGCCGGCCGGCCCCAGCCCATCGACCATGACACGGCCCTGCTGACCCGCTCCCAGGTCGGCACCCACCAGGGCGGCGCCTACAACTTCCACCCGCTGTGGGAGTGGATCGTGGCGGCCGAACCCGACCTGCTCGACTGACCCTGTCCAGTCCCCCCTTTCGCGAAAGCACAAGAACGATGACCGCGAACTCGACCCTTTCCCTGGCCCACCGCCCCTTGGCCCGCCGCACCCTGATCGCCGCCGGCGCCGTCACCCTCGCCGCCCCCTTCGTTCTGCGCCGCCGGGCGGTGGCGGCGGAACCGCTCCGCCTGTCGTGGAACGCGGGGGCCGTCTGCTTTTCGGCCGTGCCGCTGGCCTTCCAGCTCGACCTGTTCAAGAAGCACGGGCTGGAGGTCGAGCTGGTCAACTTCACCGGCTCCACTGACCAGCTGCTGGAGGCCATCGCCACCGGCAAGGCCGATGCCGGCGTCGGCATGGCGCTGCGCTGGCTGAAGCCGCTGGAGCAGGGCTTTGACGTGAAGATCTCCGCCGGCCTGCATGGCGGCTGCATGCGGCTGTTCGGAGCCAAGGCGGCCGGGGTGAAGACGGTGCTCGACCTGCCGGGCAAGGTGATCGGCGTCAGCGACATGGCCAGCCCGTCGAAGAACTTCTTCTCGGTCGTGCTGACCAAGTTCGGCCTCGACCCCAACAAGGACGTCGAGTGGCGCCAGTTCCCCGCCGACCTGCTCGGGCTGGCGGTGGAGAAGGGGGAAATCCACGCCATCGCCGACGGTGACCCGCTGGTGTGGAGCCAGACCAAGAACCCGCAGATGGTGGAGATCACCAACAACGTCTGCGGCGAGTTCGCCACCCGCACCTGCTGCCTCGTCGGCGTGCGCGGCAGCCTGCTGCGCGACAACCGCCCGGCGGCCAAGGCGCTGACCGCCGCCCTGATCGAGGCGCAGCACGCGGCATACGCCGACCTGCGCGCCGCCGCCGCGGCCTATGCACCCTTCGCCCCGAAATTCCCGGTGGAGGAACTGGAGGCGATGCTGCGCAGCCACGCCCACAACGTCACCCCCATCGGCGACGAGCTGCGCCAGCAGCTGGCGCTCTACACCGACGAGCTGAAGAGCGTGTCGGTCATCAAGCGTTCGACCGACAGCCAGCGCTTCGCCGGGCGCATCACGGTCGACCTCGCCTGATCCTTTCCTTTGCAGCGGAGCCGCCCTGCCATGCCCTTTGATGACCTGCCCTTCCCCGCTGCCTCCTTCGGCGAGGCCGGCCCCGCCCCGGTGGTCGATCCGTCGCTCATCGCCGCGCTGTCGGCGGAGTTCGCGCTGCGCGCCGCCGAGCATGACGCCGCCGCCAGCTTCCCCTTCGAGAATTTCGAGCGGCTGGCGGCGGCGGGGCTTTCGGCTCTGGTCACCCCGGAAGCGGCCGGCGGCAAGGGCGGCGGGCTGGGCGACGCGCTGGCGGTGGTGAACGGGATCGCCACCGGGGAGCCGTCCACCGCACTGGTCCTGGTGCTGCAATATGTCATCCACAACCAGCTCTGGCGCGGGTCCGCCTGGCCGGAGGCGCTGCGTGAGCGTATCGCCCGCTCCGCCGCGACCGATGGCGCGCTGATCAACATCCTGCGGGTGGAGCCGGAGTTGGGCACGCCGCACCGCGGCGGGCTGCCGGCGACGGTGGCGCGCAAGGTGCCTGGCGGCTGGCGCATCTCCGGCACCAAGATCTACTCCACCGGCATTCCGGCGCTGTCCTGGCTCGGCGTCTGGGCCCGCACCGACGATGCGGAACCGCTGGTCGGCACCTGGGTGGTCCCGCGCGGCGCCGGCCTGACCGAACAGGGGATCGAGGTGCGGGAGACCTGGAACCACATCGGCATGCGGGCCAGCGGCAGCCACGAGGTGGTGTTCCACGACGTCTTCGTTCCCGACGACCATGCCGGCGAATTGCGCCCGCCCGCCGGCTGGGCCGCCCCCGATGCGGTCGCCACCGCCTGGATGGCCGCCCTGTTCAGCGGCGTCTATGACGGCATCGCCCGCTCCGCCCGCGATTGGCTGGTCGGCTTCCTGCACACCCGCAAGCCGACGGGGCTCAACGGTGCGTCGCTCGCCACCGTCCCCCGCCTGCAAGAGGCCCTGGGCGGAATCGAGGCGCTTCTGCTGACCAACCGCATCCTTCTGCGCTCCCTGTCGGCGGCGGTGGACGGCGGCGCGCCACCGTCGCAGAGCGATGCCCTGCTTGTGAAATACACGGTGACCGACAACGCCATCGACGCGGTGGCGCGCGCGCTGGAGATCACCGGCAATCCCGGCCTGTCGCGCGACAACCCGCTGGAGCGCCATCACCGCGATGTCCTGTGCGCCCGCGTCCACGCCCCGCAGAACGACATGATCCTGACCGGCGCCGGGCGCGCCGCCCTGTCACGGTGAGCGGCAAGCCGTCATTGCAGCGCGTAGCGAACGGGAAGCGTGATGTCGATCTGGGCGCGGCCCATCCCGGAAGGGATCGGCGGAAGCGGAGACGCACGCTGGATCATCTCTTCCGCGGCCCGATCGAGACTGCCGTGCCCCGACCCCTGGACGACCGCCCAGCCCGTAATGGTGCCGTCGGCGACGATGGTGAAGCGGACCAGCACGGTGCCTTCCTCCCGCCTCAGGCGCGCGGCCTGCGGATAGATCTTGTGACGGACCAGCCTTGCCTGGATCGTGCCGAAGTAATCGGCCGCCTGCCTGTCGGCGTTGGCAGGCGGGTCCGAGGGTGGCGCCGAAACCGCCGCCGTCGCGGCTGGCTGGGTCGCCGGTGCGGATGACGCCTGCGCCACCGGCTGCGCGGCGCGCCCGGACCTGTCCGTCGGGGGGAGTGCCGCCGGCAGGGCCTTGACAGGAGACGGGGTACGCTGCGGGGGGGCGGGCGATGGCCGGCGTGCCGGAATCGGCGGCCGGACGGGCAGCGGCGTCTCCTCCTTGAGCGGCTCTGCCGGGACCGGCGCGGATGGCTCCGCGACCGGTGTGTCGGCGACCGGCGGCATCGGGGCATCGGAAGGCGGCTCCTGTTCCGGCTCCGATTCCCGTTGCTGCGGCGGCTCGGACGCAGGGTCCGGAATAGGCTCCGGCCGGGCGTCGTCCTCCGCGTCCATGACGCTTTCCCCAACCGGCTCCGACGGCGGTTCTGCCGCGGCCGCGACGAAGGAAAGCTCCACCGCGATCACCGCCGGCAGGGGAGCCGGCGGTGATTGCACACCGACCGCAAGGGCGATCACTCCCGCGTGCAAGGCGAGCGACAATGGCAGGCTCCACCGCGCTGCCCCGCTCCGGGCGGCCGATGGAACAGGGGCCGTTTCCGCAGCGAGACGGGGCAAGGCGGCAATCGTCCGGTGCTCGGTCATGGAGCGGACCTTCGGCAGGGTGAGGTGAGGCGCGGTGCGACGGACGGTCCGGCTTAGAATTTCACCGTCATGCCGGCGATGAAGGAGCGCCCCGCCCCCGGCAGCGCGCCGACCGTGCCCCGGCTTCCCCCCGCCCGGAAATCGGCATAGTCGATGCCGCCCGCCGGCAGATAATACTGCCGGTTGAACAAATTCTCGACGCCGGCATCGACCCGGACATTGCCCCACTCGTATCCTGTCCGCAGATTGACCAGCGCATAGCTGGGCGTCTTCGGCTCGTTGCGCGCCGCTTCCACCCGGTCCTTGCGGGCGGTCGCCTGCAACTCGACAGCGCTGTTCCAGCCGCCCAGCCGGTGCTCCATCGTCAGCAGGGCGTTCAGCGGCATGATGTGATAGAGCGCGTCGCCGGTGTCGAGGTTGCGGCCATGCACCCAGCCGACCACGCCGGACAGGCGGAAGGAGCCGATCCTGTCATCCTCGTACAGCCCGGCCGCCGCCGACAGGTTGGCGCCGACCAGGATGGCGTCATGGTTGGCGAAGCGCAGCTTGACGAAGCCGTTGCTCAGCGTGCCGATCCGCTCGACGTCGATGAAATCCTGCACATAGGTGTAATAGGGGGTCAGCTTGACCTCCCAGGATTTGCGGGCGGCATCGTGCAGTGACAGGGTGGTGCTGACGGTGTTGGCGACCTCCGGCTTGAGGTCGGGGTTGCCGACATAGCCGTTGGCGTCGCCGAACCAGCCGTTCATGCTGCTCGACATCCCGCCGGTGCCCCAGGCGTAGCGCTCGTAAAGGTTCGGCGAGCGGGTCTTGCGGGCATAGCCGGCTTCGATTGCGCTGGTGTCGGAGGGGGTGTAGCGGACCAGGGCCGTCGCGTCGAAATTGACGTCGGTGCGGCCACGGCCGCGGGCGTTGAAGGCGCGCGCGTCGGCCGCATCGGGGTTGGCCATCGGCATCATGCCCCCCATGCCCATGCCGAGGCTGTTCTGCCAGGAATAGGGCTGCACCGCGCCGGTGTCCATCCACACCACGTCGTTGCGCACGCCGAGCAGCGTCGTCCAGGCCGGCGACCAGGCGGCCTCCCACTCGGCGAAGGTGCCGAGGCGGTTGCGGGTGCCGTCCTTGACGTTCCAGTAGGTCAGCGGACTCATCATGCTGCTGCCGGCCACCGGGTCCCACCAATCGTCGAGATGGGTATGACGCAACTCGGTGCCGACGCGCAGGGTGTCGCGTGCCGACAGCGGCAGCGTCGCCTTGAGCGAATAGCCGGCGTCGGTGGTCAGCGTGTCCATCGGCATGCCGCCGCCGGCGCTGCCACCCTTGTCCTCCAGGAAATTCATGGTGTGCCGCGTCCGCCGCCAGTTGGCGCGGGCGTCGAGCGTTCCCCAGTCGAAGGCCCCTTCGTACCGGCCGTTCAGGAAGACGGTGCGGTTGTCGGTCAGATCCATGCGCTGGGTGGGAAAGCCCTGGTAGGGCATGGTCTGGATGCCGCCCTGCAGCGTAACCTGATGCCCGTCGCGGCGCGCCCCGAACGTCACCGCATTGTCCTGCATGTTGTAGAGGGTCGAGCGGACGGTCTGGCCGTTGCCGGCCTTGTAGTTCCCGGCCCGGCTCCAGGATCCGCTGTAGCCCAGGCTGAGGCTGTCGGTGGCGACGGACGCCTCGGCGGCCCCCGTCACGCCGCGGCCGTTGGACCGGTAGGAGGCCGACAGCTTGCCCTCGCTGTGCACCGCCTCGCCCGCCGGAGCGAAGACCGGAGGCGCGCTTTCGGCGGCGATGGTGCCGGCGATGCTGTCGCCGCCGGCGCTGACCGGCGTGATCCCGGCCAGGACCTCGATCTTGGACAGGCGCGTCGGCGTGATGGTGGACAGCGCCGGGTTCATCTGGTTGGGGCAGGCGGGGGCAATGGGCGCACCGTCGACCAGCACATTGACGCGGTCGGCACCCAGCCCGTTCAGCGCCGGCAGGCTCGACACGCCGCCATTGCCGTAGAGGCTGACGCCTGGCAGGCCGCGCAGCAGGGCCGCGACATCGCCAGTGGCGGGCCGACGGGCGGCCAGCCCATCCCCGCCCAGGGTGGTGCCGGCGGCCAGGGCATCGTCCGGGCCTGCGATCACGGAAATCGCCGGAAGCGATTGGGCAAGCGGCGTAACGGTCTGGGCGGAGACAGCGACGGGGAACAGTGCGGTGAGGGCAGCACCGGACAGCAGGGCAGCGCGCAGGGCGCCGGCCGCGGCGAAACGCAACATCATGAGATATCTCGATCTGAGGCCAGCCGAACACGGCCCCACGCCATCGGCGCGAAGAATGTGCAAGGCTGCAAACAGGGAAGGTCGGCAAGGGTGGATCGCCGCGAGGGACATCCCGCACGGCGATCCCGCAACTCCGGCCTCAGACCGGTGGCGCGCGGGCCTGGAGGGTGGAAAGGAACCAGCCGGCGGCGATCACGTCGCCGGGCAAGACTTCCGGGCTGTGGCGCCCGACCGACGCGCGCGTCATCCGCAAATCCGGCGGCGGCAGCGCCAGTCCGCCGATCAGCGGACAGAGCGGACAGGAACCGCCGGACATCAGCAGATCGCCTTGGCCCAAATCGCTCTCGTCGCCTGCCGGATCGCCTGCCATTCCGTGGTCGTCCATTACCACGGTCTTGAACCCGTCCGGCGTGCAGATGACGATCCGGCTGCTCTCGGCCGCAGTGGCGGATGCGATGACGGCGGGCATCCAGGCCCAGGCGACGACCTGCAACAGCAGCGCAATCGCACCGGCCGCAAGGCCGGCCCGTCGCGTGGGTCGCAGTCTGTCCTGGGTCGCGGTCATGCCGATCCGTGCATCGATCCATTTTGCGTGCAATCGCACGCATTGGGTGCGGGACATTAACCGAAGTGCCGCACTCGGGATCAGCGGCATTTTCCCGCAGGGCCCAGATCCGACGCCCGGCTTCGATGCCCGGTTCTGACGGCGAACTTCTCCTTGCAGACCGCAGGATGGCACGATATGTAACGTTATAACATAACATTTTGAATATGGACTCTCCGATGCTTTCGTTCGTTCGCAAAGCTTGACCGGGGGCGCCGCGTCGCTCATGAATGGTCCCGGTTCTGGTTCTTCCGGTGGTTCGCCGCCGGAAGCTAAGAGGGAACCCGGTGAGCCGCCGACCCTGCAAAGGGGAATGCGGTGAGGCCGGGGCTGCCCCCGCAACTGTGAGCGGTGAGCCGTACCGTCATTTCAAGCCACTGGCGCCCATCGGCGCTGGGAAGGCCCGACGGAACGGCGACGACCCGCAAGCCAGGAGACCTGCCAGCACCACAACGAAACGTCCTCGGGCGGGGTGTCCCGGTGGAACGCTTGCCATGCGTGTGCCCGGACTCCGCTCCGGTCGCGTCGCATGCTCCGCAAGACGTCCGCCATGCCTCCCCGTCCGCAAAGACAGGAAGCACGGATGGCGTCAGCACCCTTCCCCACAGAGGAACCGGTCCCTCCCCCCGCCATCACGGTGGAACGGTTGAGCTGCCGGCTGGCCGACCGCATGGTCCTGTCGGACATCGGCTTTTCGGTTCCCGGCGGAGAAATCCTCGGCATTCTCGGGCCCAACGGCTCGGGCAAGACCACGCTGCTGCGCTGCCTCGCCGGCCTGCAAACCCCGTCCGCCGGCCGGGCCGTCATCGACGGCGACGATCCGCGCGCCCTGCGGCCGGTCGAACTGGCCCGCCGGCTGGCGCTCCAGGCCCAGGATTCCACCGCCGCACTCGGCTTCACCGTGCGCGACGTGGTCGGCATGGGGCGGCTCGTCCACCGCCGCTCCCCTTTCGCCGGGGCCGGGGCGGAGGACAGCGCCATCGTCGAGGACGCGCTGGACCGGCTGGAACTGTCCGGGCTGGCCGGGCGTGCGGTCGAACAGCTGTCGGGCGGCGAGCGCCAGCGGGTGATGATCGCCCGCGCCCTGGCCCAGCGTCCACGTATCCTGCTGCTCGACGAACCGACCAACCATTTGGACATCCACCACCGTTTCGCCGTGCTCGACCTCGTGCGCGCGCTCGGCATCACCGTGGTGGCGACGCTGCACGACATCGAGTTGGCGGCCCGCTGGTGCGACCGCATCCTGCTGCTGGCCGACGGACGGCTCCAGGCCGATGCCGCGCCGGAGGAGGCGCTGACCCCCGACCGGCTGACCGCCGTCTACCGCGTCGCCGCGACGGTGGACCGCCGCCCCCAGGACGGCCGGCTGCGCATCGACCTGTCGCCCCTGACGGAGTCACCACGATGAGACGCATTCTCCGGGGCGTTCCGCCTTTTGCCCTGGCCCTCGCCCTGCAAGCCGGCGCCGCCCTTGCCCAATCCTATCCGGTCGAGGTCGCCAACTGCTTCCAGACCGCCCGCTTCGCCGCGGCGCCGAAGCGGCCGATAGTCCACGACACCAACATGACCCAGACCATGCTGGACCTCGGCCTCGCCGACCGGCTGGTCGCCGTTTCCGGCATCGAGGGGGTGGAGCACCGGCTGGTCGCCGCGCCGGGCGTGGTCGCGGCGCTGCCCCGGCTGCCCGACCGCGCGCCGACGCTGGAGGCGGTGCTGTCGGTCAATCCAGACTTCCTGTTCGCCGGCTGGAGCTATGGCTTCAACGAGGCGCGCGGCTTCACCCCGGCCCGGCTGGCCGAGATGGGCGTGGCGACCTACACGCTGCGGGAAAGCTGCATCCGCATCGGCCCGCGCGAGCCGATCGGCATGGATACGCTCTATGCCGATCTGCTGGCGCTGGGCGCCGTCTTCGGCGTGACGGAGCGTGCCGAGGCCATGGTCACCGATTTCCGCCGCCGGGTCGCTGCCGTCACCGAGCGTGTCGGTGCCGTCGCCGACCGGCCGCGCGTGATGTATTGCGACCAGTGCCACACCGACGCGGCCCCCTTGTCGGTGGGGCGCGAAGGAATGACCAGCCTGCTGATGGAGCTGGCCGGCGGGCGCAACATCTTCGATGACATCCCCGACAGCTATGTCCGGGTGAGCTGGGAGGAGATGGTGCGGCGCGATCCACAATGGATCATCGTCAGCGCCCACCGGATCCCGGCCGAGGACGCCATCCGCCATCTGACCTCGGCACCGCAACTGGCCGACGTCGAGGCCGTGCGCAAACGGCAGTTCATCGTGCTGACCTATGCCGAGCAGACACCCTCCACCCGCAATGTCGAGGCGCTGGAGCGGATGGCGCGGACCCTGCACCCGGAGCGATTCACACCATGAACCGCTCCCGCCTGCTGGGCCTGTCCCTGCTCCTGGCCGCCGTGCTGGCCCTGTCCGTGGTGGCTGCCGTCGGCTTCGGCGCCGCCCGCGTCCCCATCCCGAAGGTCTGGGCGGTCGTCCTGCACGAGTTGTGGCCGGCGCTGGCCCCGCCCGCCGACGCCAGCCGGGCCGAGCGCAACATCGTCTGGGAATTGCGGGTGCCGCGCGTTCTGCTGAGCGCGCTGGCCGGGGCCGGACTGGCGGCGGTGGGAGCCGTGCTTCAGGTGCTGACGCGTAACCCGCTGGCCGACCCCTATCTGTTCGGCGTGTCGGCCGGAGCCTCGGTGGGGGCGGTGACCGTTCTGCTCTACGCCGGTGCGGTCGCCGGAATGCTGGGTTTGCCGGTCGCCGCCTTCCTCGGTGCGCTCGCGGCGATGCTGGTCGTCTTCGCCGCGGCGCGCGGGCGCGACGGCGTGGTGACCGGTGAAAGGCTGGTGCTGACCGGTGTCGCGGTCGCCTTCATCCTGCACGCCGTCACCAATGTCCTGATCGTCCTGGCGACGGATCGCGGCGCCGACGCCGCGCTGTTCTGGATGATGGGCGGCTTCGGCACCGCGCGCTGGAGCGTGCTGCCCATTCCGGCGGGTCTGGTCGTCGGCGGTCTGCTGTGGCTGTGGCTGCGGGCGGAAACCGTCAACACGCTGGCGCTGGGCGACGACGCGGCCCGCTCGCTCGGCACCGATCCGGGCCGCCTGCGGCTGGAGCTTTTCCTCGTCACCGCCCTGATGACCGGGGCTCTGGTGTCGGCCTGCGGCGGCATTGGCTTCGTCGGGCTTGTGGTGCCCCACATCGCGCGGATGCTGGTCGGCGGACATTTGCGGGCATTGCTGCCGGTGGCCGCGCTGGGCGGGGCGCTGCTTCTGCTGTGGGTGGACGTCGCTGCCCGGTCCCTGTTCGCCCCGCGCGAGATTCCGGTCGGCATCGTCACGGCACTGGTCGGCGGCACCTTCTTCCTGTGGCTGATGCGGCGGAGAGGCACGCTATGACGGAGACCCCGGCGAACCCGCCATCCAGGCGCGCCATCGTCTTGTACGGGCGCGCCTCCTTCGACCATGGGCAGAACCTGAAGGCGCTCGCATCGGCTCTGGCCGCCCGGCAGGCGGCGCGCGGCGAAACCGTTACGGTCGCAACCGCCTATGCCGACCTGTCCGGCCCCGCATTGCTCGGCGTGCTTGCGGATCTGGAGCGGGACGGCGTGGCCGAGGCTGTGGTCATTCCCGCCATGGTTCCGTCCGACCCCAGCCTGTCGGCGTGGCTGCCGGGCGCGCCCAGCCATTGGGCCACGACGACCGGCACGGCGATGGCCGGCACCGCGATGGCCGTCCGGCTGGCGCCGCCGGTTGAAAGCGCGCTCGACCTGCCCGCCGCCCTCGACCGCATCGCCCTCAACTCCAATGCCGGCGGGCCGGCGGATGCCCTTGCGAAGGATGTCCGCGGAACCCAGCCCAGCCTCGGCAAGCCCGGCTGGTCGGCGATCCCCGAACATGGCCGGCAGGTCTTTGTCTGTGTCGGCGCCCGCTGCCTGCATCGCGGTGCCGAGCCGCTGTACCAGCATCTGCGCGCGGCGATGAAAGGGCACCGCGCCCTGAACGCCGGTCCGCGCCGGGCGATGTGCGCGCGGACGAGCTGCCTTTACCCCTGCAACCGCGGACCGCTGCTGGTCGTCCAGCCCGACGCCGTCTGGTACGGCGACCTGACGCCCGCGAAGATCGACCGCATCGTCACCGGCCACCTGCTGTCTGACACACCTGAAACCGCCGACATCCTGCATCGCAACCGTCCGGCGGAGCGGGCGGAGGACGACCCCATGGGGTGATCCGGCCTCCCTGATCTCCGGCCGCCCGGTTTTTGCACCTCAGCCGACCGGCGCCTCCACCCAGCACTCCGCACTCCCGTCAGCCGCGAAGCACCGACTTCGCAGAATGCCCTCTCTCGTCCTTTTCCATCCTGGGGGATTGTCCATGTTTCCTGCCCATTCAGCCCACATCATTTCCGACCGGCACAATCGCTGGCGCTCCGGTTCGCTGGCGACGCTGCTTCTGGTCGCCGCATCCTTCGGCCCCGCGGCGGCCGGAGCGGCCGAATCCGAGCCGCCGGTCACCCTGGACCCGGTCACCGTCACCGGCCGGGCAACGGACGCCGCTGCCGCCGGGTTGGCGCTCGACCGGCCGAACACCGGCGGCAGCCGCCTCGGCCTGACCCCGCTGGAAACCCCGGCCAGCGTCGAGGTGATCGACGGCCGGACCATCCGCGACCGCGGCCAGACCAGCGTGACGGAGGCCGTCACCCAGAACGCCACCGGCTTCACCTCGCTGGCGACTCCCGGCAACGGCGGATCGTCGCTGGCGACGCGCGGCTTCGCCGGCCATGGCTCGGTGATGCAGCTTTATGACGGGACGCGGCTCTATGTCGGGTCGGGCACCGTCACCTTCCCGTTCGACGCCTGGTCGGCCGAACGCATCGAGGTGCTGCGCGGCCCGGCCTCCGTCCTCTATGGCGAGGGCGCCATCGGTGGCGTGGTCAATGTGGTGCCCAAGCGCCCGACCCCCGATGTCCGCAACGAGGCGACAGTCGCCATCGGCACCGACGGCACCCGGCGCGCCGCCTTCGGCAGCGGCGGTCCGCTGGGGGAAAAGCTGTCCTACCGGCTGGACGCCAGCGGCAACCGCTCCAACGGCTGGGTGGATCGCGGCGACACGAAGACTCTCGCGCTGTCCGGCGCGGTCAAGCTCCAGGCGACGCCGGATCTCGCCGTCACCCTGTCCAACGATTATGGCGACCAGCAGCCGCAGGAGTATTTCGGAACGCCGCTGATCGCGGGCAGCCTCGACCGCGCGCTGCGGCACCGCAACTTCAACGTGGCCGACAGCGACATCCGCTATCGCGACAACTGGACCCAGCTCAAGGCCGAATGGGCGGTGTCCGACGCGCTGACCCTGCGCAACACCGCCTACCACCTGACCAGCCACCGCCACTGGAAGGATGTGGAGAGCTACGCCTGGAATGCCGCCACCCGCAGCATCCAGCGCAGCAGCTACATCGAGATCTACCACGACCAGCGGCAGGTCGGCGACCGCTTCGACGCGACCTGGCGCAACAGCGTCTTCGGCATGAAGAACGAGATGGTCGGCGGCTTCGACCTGAACCGGATCGAGTTCAAGCACACCAACAACTCGCCCTATGGCGGGTCCAGCACCGTCGACCCGTTCGACCCGGCGCCCGGCCTGTTCCTCAACAGCGCCGGCACCTCTCCGCGCAGCCGGTCGCGCACCCGCCAATATTCCCTGTTCGCCGAGGATCGGCTGGCGGTGACCCCGCAGCTGTCGCTGGTCGGCGGCATCCGCTACGACGCCCCGACCGTGGAGCGTTGGGATCTGGTGGCGGGAACCGCCTACACCAGGGACTTCCGCGCCACCAGCTGGCGGACCGGCGCGGTGTACGAGGTCGTTCCCGGTCTGGCCCTCTATGGCCAGTACGCCACCGCCGTCGACCCGATCGGCAATCTGATCTCTCTGTCGCCGACGCAGAAGGACTTCGACCTGTCCACCGGCCGGCAGATCGAGATCGGCGTGAAGCACGCCTTCCTCGAAGGGCGTGGCGAGTGGACGCTGGCCGCCTACCGCATCGTCAAGGACAAGCTGCTGACCACCGACCCCAACCAGCCGGCGGTGACTGTGCAGGTCGGGCAGCAGTCCTCGCGCGGGTTGGAGGCGTCCCTGTCGCTCGGCCTGTGGTACGGTGTGCGGGTGGACGTGAACGGCGCGCTGCTGCGGGCCAAATATGACGACTTCACCCAGACGGTGTCGGGCCGCGCCGTGTCCTATGCCGGCAACGTACCGACCGGCGTGCCGGAGCGCACCGCCAACGTCTGGGCGAACTGGGCATTCCTGCCGGGCTGGAAGGTGCGGGCCGGCGTGCAGTATGTCGGCAAGACCTATGCCGACGCCGCCAACACCAGCGTCCGGCCTTCCTACACCGTGGTCAATGCCGGGCTGGATTACCGGCCGACCGACAACACCAAGCTCAGCCTGCGCGCCTTCAACCTGTTCGACGAGGTTTATGCCGTGGCCGGAAGCAGCGGCAGCTGGGTGCTCGGCCGTCCGCGCTCGGCGGAGCTGGCCTTCTCGATGACCTTTTGACCGCTCGGCATTCCGCCCGGGCGTCCCCTGTCACGCCCTCCGGTGCAGACCATGGTGCACGCACACACGCATACCGGCATTGCCGGCCGGCGGCACATCCATCTCCGCGCCATAGTCCTCGCGCATCATCTCCACAGTGATCGTATCTGCCGGCTGGTCGAAACGGGCGAGCCGGGGTCGAAGTGGCTTGGCATGTCCGGGTTGCATGATCGTCTTGGATGATCGACCTGTGTCGACCCAATCGCCGAGGCAACGGTAAAGAATCGCGAACGGCAAAAGACCGGAAACATCAAGAAGCCCGCCATGCGTGAGCACGACGGGCTTCTTGATGACTTGGTTGCAGGAGCAGGCAACCACCGAGGATTGCGGCTACCGGCAGTGGAGATTTGACGCACTCACTGAGATGGCATTGATTCTGTTCTCAAGAGTAACTTAACAATAGGATTTCGTGCCCAGAAGATTACCTCCCCGTACATCAGTTTCGAAGGAGGATACGGTCCAAGGCACCGACTGAGTGCCTGTTCCGTGACCAGACTGCCACTGGGAGGATCTTCCGCTCGGCCATCGAGGTGACGGGCAACACCCCGGAGACGACCGGCCCACCTTCCTGCTCCTCGGTATGGCAATGCCGGGAAAATGGATAGGTAACGGAGCCTTGCCACAGCACTTTGACGAAGGGAACTATCTGATCAGTTAGGGTGCGGAAAATAGGATAGGTGGATGTCGCCGCTCTGATCGAACCGACGGAAAGGGATGGCGCCGGACTGGTGCAGGAATAGCCATCGTCATCCACCACAAGCCTTTGACCGTAAAAGAAAAATTTCCGTTTCCGCATTCGCTGAAAAGGTCCGGGGAGCCGGTGCGGAGCATGATCCCATGGGATAGGTACCGCCCCGGATGTGAGGGGCAACCCTTATTGCCATGGTTGTAGTGCGAACGTTTAACTTTCCGCACAAGCAGCGTACGGCACGGGTCAAGACGGAAAACCGTGCGACGGTGAGCCCTCTTGCGCGAAGAAGGCTCCGGCTGCGGCACATATGGGCCGATCGACGGCCTTTCCCCATTCGACGGCATTCATAGTGGAAAGGGTTGGGTCATGATGCGCTTCCAAAGCGGCCTGGAACGGACAGCCAAGCTCGATGCGCTGGACAAATCCCAAGCGGTCATCGAGTTCAACCTCGACGGCACCATCATCACGGCCAACCAGAACTTCCTTGAAACCGTCGGCTACAGCCTGCCGGAAATCAGGGGACGCCACCACAGCCTGTTCGTCGATCCGGCGGAACGGGACTGCCCCACCTATCACCGATTTTGGGAAGACCTGCGCCAGGGCCGCTTCCAGACCGCCGAATACCGGCGGATCGACAAGCACGGCCGGGACTTCTGGATTCAGGCGAGCTACAACCCGATCGTCGGGCGCAACGGCAAGCCGACCAAGGTGGTGAAGTTCGCCACCAACATCACGGAGCAGAAGGTCAGGGCCGCCGACTTCCAGGGCCAGATCGACGCCATCAACAAGTCCCAGGCGGTCATCCATTTCGCGATGGACGGCACCATCCTCGATGCGAACGGCAATTTCCTGCAAACCCTTGGCTACAGCCTGGGGGAAATCCGCGGGCGCCACCATAGTCTGTTCGTCGATGTGGCGGAACGGGACTCTCCGGCCTACCGCCGCTTCTGGGAGGCGCTGGAACGCGGCGAATATCAGACCGCCGAATACAGGCGGATCGGCAAGGACGGGGTCGAGGTCTGGATCCAGGCGACCTACAACCCGATCTTCGATCCCAACGGCCGGCCGGTGAAGATCGTGAAGTTCGCGACCGACATCACTGCCAAAGTCAGGGATCGTCTGCATCGCAACGAACTCCATACGGAGATCGACACCGACCTCGGGGCGATCACCAGCGCCATCTCCACCGCCAACGGGCAGGCGGCCAACGCCGCCACCGTCTCGACCCAGGTCTCCTCCAACGTCCAGGCAGCGGCGGCGGGGGCGGAGCAACTGTCGGCGGCAATCGACGAGATCGGCCGGCGCATGAACGATGCGGCGGAGGTCACCGTGCGGGCGGTGGAGCAGGCGAACCGCACCGCCGCCATCATGGCCAGCCTGACTGAGGCGGCGTCCCGCATCGGCGACGTGGTCGGCCTGATCCAGCAGATCGCCAAGCAGACCAACCTGCTGGCGCTGAACGCGACGATCGAGGCGGCCCGGGCCGGCGAAGCCGGCCGCGGCTTCGCGGTTGTCGCCGGCGAGGTGAAGACGCTGGCCGGCCAGACCGCCCGGGCGACCGAGGAGATCACCGCCCAGATCGCCGGCATCCAGAGGGCGACCGGCGACGCGGCGACGTCGATTGGCGACGTGTCCGGCGTCATCGCCCACATGAACGAAATTTCCGCGGCCATCGCCTCGGCGGTGGAGGAGCAGACCATCGTCACCCGCGCGATGTCCGTCAACATGCAGGAGGCCGCGACGGGCGTCGGCGGCATCCGCGACAGCATGAACGAGATCGCCATCGCGACCGGCGTGGCGAACGACGCCACCCACAAGGTGAAAGTGATCTCCCACAGTCTGGTCGGGTGACCATCCACGCGGAGGAACCGACGCTGCACGCTTTTTGCGTGCTTCGGCATTCCGCTTCGACCCCGGGTCGATTTCAGACCGTCAAAGCCCGGGCAATCGCGTTTGAAAGCACGTCCGCGTGAGTGAGCTGCGGAATGTGCCCTTCCGCATCGATGATCTCCAATGAGCTTTCAGGTATCCGCGATTGCACATATTCACCGACGCTGACGGGCACAGCAGGATCGCCAACCGTTTGAATCAGGTGGCAGGGCACGGAGACCTGTCCGAGCACATCGCGGAAGTCGGAGGAAAAGATCATCAAAGCCAGGGACAGAGCGATATCCGGTCTCATCCGGAGGAGCCCATCGGCAAATTTCTGCACGGCCGGATGACCGGCGGGCTTCGCCACAACCGTCTTGGAGAATTCTGCGGCCCACTGCACATAGTTGGACGACATGCTGTCGATCAGATCATCGATATCCTTCCTGTCGAAGCCGCCCGTGTAATCGTCCTGGTTCATGTAGCAGGGCGACAGGCCGATGGTCACGATCTTCCGGAACAGGGATGGGTGCTCGATTGCCGCCAGGAGGCCGATCATTCCGCTGATCGAATGACCGACATAATAGCAATTTTTTGAATTCGTGTGCCTGACGATCCTTACCAGATCCTCCGCATACTGGTTCAACGAACGATACTTATGATGGTCGAAATGAGTGCCGGAGTCCTTTGTAAATCCTATCAAATCATACACGACGATGCGAAATTTCTTCGAAAAATGCGGAGATATCGAATTCCAGCAATTTTGATCAAGTCCAAGACCATGGGCAAATACAATCGTCTCCGGACCGGACCCATAAATATGGATATTATAAGAAATATACGGATCCTGTTCAGTCATCCGCGCCTCTCTTGCGTCGGTTGCCACTTGATCATCATGCGGAGGATTATCCAACCTTCATGCAATTGGATGGGCGAAATGTTCCAGGCAGATAGATTGATTGAAAGAACAGTGAGATGCAAGCAGCACTCTTTTGCATACTATAATATGCATTCCCTGCGAGGGGGACGGATCGACGGCAACAATGCCAGAGCATGCGCTGCGCTGTGAAGCGATTGGCAGCGATCTTTCCTACCGACTATATCACACTTGGATAGCGCAGATCTTCCCCCTGCGGTGATATGACCTTGCCGTGGTGGATAAAAGCACATCAAAAGATTAAGGATGACAGGAAGCGCAAAGCCGCTGCTTGGCTAGCCGAGAGTATCAGGAAATTCTGTGTGAAGGAAAATTTCATTTTTAAAGCTCCGTTCCTATGACGTCGCTGTTGGTACTGGGTACATAAACCGAAAAATATTCACGGCATTTGATAAGGGCTCTGGATAAAATGAAAATACGACCCAGACTAACTCTGGTATTCGTCAGTTCCATTTTACCACTGCTCGCTCTTGCCACATATCTCTGCATTTCCCTGATCACAGAAAAACAAAAGAATTTCGACGAAAAATTGTACAACATTGCCGGATCGGCAGCGGCCACCGTCGCACAGGAGCTGGACAACACTTTATCGCTGCTGAATTATTTGCGGGTCACTCAAGCATCGCGGATCGAGGATCACGACGAGCTGCGCCGTGTCGCCGACCTGCTGATAAAGGAACAGCGCCTGTCGAACGCCGTGGTGCTGGCCGATCCGTTCGGGAAGATGCTGATGCACACAGCGGCAACCCCGCAACAGGAATTGCCTTTCAACCGGTCCCTGCCCCTTTACGAAGCGATCCGCAACGATCCGCGGCCGATGATCTCCGACCCTTTCGTCGGACTGGTCCAAAGCGAGAGAATCCTGGCGGCGGCGGTCCCGCTGCGCTCGAACGGACAACTGGCCGGCGTGCTGGCCGCCACGATTCCGCTGCGGGCTTTATCGACCCTGATGGGAGCGCAGGAGCTTCCCAATGGCTGGGTCGTCGCCATCGCCGACCGCCGGGGCGCCGTCATCGCGCGATCCGACGGGGCCGATCCCGCCGGACAGCGGATCGACATCGCAGGCAATGAAGTGGGCATCGGTTTCGCCGTACTCCCGGCCCTGGGCCGGGACCATGCAGGGGGTGAAAGCCTGGCGACGCCGGACTGGCGGGTCTACTGCTTTGCGCCATCCGGCGATCCGACCCCGTTCCTGCGCCATTCCTACGCGATCTCCCTCATCATGGTGCTTGGCGGACTCGCCGCGGCGATGGCATTGGCGCTGCCGCCGATCCGCAGGCTGGACACCGAAATCCGAGCGCTCGGCACCCTGGCCTCCGGCCATGCCCGACAGCCGGTCCGCCAGGAGCGTTTCACCGTCGAAGAACTGGCGACCGCCCGCGACGCGCTGCTCGCGTCGGAACGGCACCTACGGGACCGCGAAGAGCAGCAACGCAGCACCGAGCAACAGCTCCGCAAGGCCTGGAGCGAGGCGGAAGCCGCCCGGCGCGAAGCCGAACGGGCCGGCCGGACCAAGACCGCCTTCCTCGCCGCGGCCAGCCACGACCTGCGGCAGCCAGCCCAGTCGATGCTGCTGTTCGTCGAGCTGCTGAAAATGAAACTGCGCGGACATCCGGCCGCCCCGCTCGTCGACTCCCTGCAGCAGACGGCGGATTCGCTGCACGTCCTTCTGAACGGCATCCTCGACATCTCGAAGATCGACGCAAACTTCGTCCGTACCGATCTGGTGTCGGTCGAGCTTGCCGCGATCCTGCGGGACATCAAGGCGGAATTCGAGGATCAGGCCGCCGCCCGCGGCCTTTCGCTGCGCGTCCTGGCCTGCGACGTCACCATCCGCACCGATATCCTGCTGATGACGCGCATCCTGCGGCATCTGGTCGAGAATGCGCTGAAGTACACCGACAAGGGCGGCGTTCTCGTCGGCTGCCGCCGCCGTGGCGCGACGATCCGGATCGACGTCGTCGACACCGGCCACGGAATTGCCGAAGACCATCTGGACGCCGTCTTCGAAGAGTTCTTCCAGATCGGAAACCCCAGCCGCGACCGCAAGCGCGGCACCGGGCTCGGGCTCGCCATCGTGCGGAGGCTGGCCGCCGCGCTCGAACACCCGATCGAACTGTCCTCCCGCCCCGGCCGAGGCTCCCGCTTCTCCGTCGCGGCGATGGAGGTCCGACAGCGGCCCTCCGGTAGCCGCACCATCGCCAGCCATGGCCCCGGCGCCGACCGGCTCCCGCTTCCCTTCCCCGACGCGGAAGGCGTGCGCAATCCGCTGCTGGTGATCGTCGATGAACTCTATGTCCGTACGGCGATGTGCACCGTGCTGACCGAATGGGGGTTCGACGTGGTCGAGGCCGCGTCGCATCAGGAGGCCGTCCGGTCGCTCGGCGGCCGTCGGCCGGGCATGGTCATCGCCGAACACAGGCTCGGCGACGGCGAGAGCGGCAATGCCACCATCGCCGCCGTCCGGGAGCGGTACGGCACCGATCTGCCGGCGGTGATCATCAGCGCCGACCTCTCGGCGCTTTCCCGTGCCGCCGCCGACGAGGCGAGGGCCACCCTGCTCGGCAAACCGGTCTCGCTGCATGAGCTGCGCAAAGTGATCCGCCGCGAATTGCAGCGCTCCTGACCGGTTGCTCGCAGGCTGCGGGCGATCCCGGGCTGCGGGCAACCGGATAGAGCCGGGACTATCCAACACCTATCCGTTTTCCCGAGCCAGCTATCCCCTGCTGTCCGCGACGCAGCCCGCCCGGAAGGGGTATCACTGGGGGAGGAAATTATCCTCTCCACCAACCGCGCCGTCCATAGCATCGCCGGTACGGCATCGGCAACGTCAACCCGGGCACCACGCCGTCTAACACAGCCATGCCGCGCCAGGAGGGATCCGGGCGTGAACGCCCCCGGTCTGCCGGACCGGAGGCCATGGTCACGGGTTTCCCTCCGGCTGAACAGGATCGCCACACCGATGACAGCAACGGACATCGAACCGGCCGCCAAAGGCAGCGAGGCAACGCTCCATCTGCAAGTGGTTGCCATGTCGGCCGTGGTGAATCTGGCGGCTCTGGGAATGCCGCTGGCCGTTCTGCAGGTCTACGACCGCATCATTCCGAACCATTCGGAGCAGACGGCGGCGGTGATGGTGGCGGGGGTGACGCTCGCCGTTCTCGCCGAGGCGGTGCTCCGCATCACGCGCTCGCACATCCTGGGACGGATCGCCACCCGGTTCGAGCGGGTGATGAACCGCAGGGCGGTCGCCCACCTGTTCGCCACCGACCTGAAGACCTTCCAGTCGCAGTCGACGGGCACCCATCTGGAACGGCTGGGCGCCGTCGCCACCCTGCGCGACCATGCCTCCGGCCAGACCCTGCTGGCGCTCTACGACATTCCCTTCGCCGTCGCCTCGCTGGTTCTGATCGCCTATTTCGGCGGCCTTCTCGTCGCGGTCGCCTGCTGCGGCCTGCTGGCGATGGCCCTGCTGGCGGTGGCGGTCGGCCGGTCGGCCCACAAGGCGCAGGCCGAGGTCGCCCGCGCCGAGGACGAACGGTCCGGCTTCATCATCGGTGTCTTCTCCGGCATCCAGTCGGTCAAGGCGATGGCGCTGGAACTGCCGCTGCTGCGCCGCTACGAGGCTCTGCAGGCACGCCGCCTCGCCGCCCATGCCACCGCGGAACTGGATGCGCAGCACCTGACCGAGGCCGGGCAGTTCGTCGCGCAGCTGAGCAGCTTCGCCACGGTGGCCTTCGGCAGCCTGCTGGTGCTGGACGGCGCGCTGACCGTCGGCGGGCTGTCCGCCTGCACCCTCCTGGTCGGCCGCACCCTGGCGCCGGCGCAGGGGCTGATGGCCCTCTGGTCGCGCCGCCAGCCGATGAAGGTAGCGACGAAGAAGCTGGAGGAACTCTTCGCCCTCCCCGTCGAGCCGCCCTCCACCGGCATCCTCGACGCCGCCACCGCCCGGCCCGACCTGCGCTTCGAGGATGTCGACTTCGCCTTCACCGACCGTCCGGTGCTGCGTGGCATCGACCTTGCCGTCGGCCAGGGCGAGGCCGTCGCCCTGGTCGGCCCGACCGGCGGCGGCAAGTCCACTCTGCTGGCACTCGCCGCCGGCCTCTACCGGCCCACCGCCGGCCGGGTGCTGCTCGACGGGCTGCCGCTGGAGGTCTACGACCCCGTCACCCTGCGCCGCAGCATCGCCCTGCTGTCACATCGCGAGACCCTGTTCCGCGGCACGGTGATCGACAACATCACCATGTTCCGGCCCGATGCCCTTCCGGCGGCGATGGCCGCGGCGGAGCGGGTCGGCATCGTCGGGGCGATCAACGCGATGCCGCACGGCTTCGCCACCATCGTCGGCGACGGCGCCACCGAACCGATGCCCCGCGGACTGGCCCAGCGCATCGCCATTGCCCGCGCCCTGGTGCAGAAGCCCAGGCTGATCCTGTTCGACGACGCCAACGCCGCCGCCGACGACGAGGGCGACCGCGTCCTGCTGTCGCTGATGGCGGAGATGCGCACCCACTGCGCCATGCTGTTCGTCAGTCACCGCCCGCTGATGCTGAAGCACGCCACTTCGATCTTCCGTCTGTCCGACGGCCATCTCGACCGCAGGCCGGAGCTTGCCGCATGACCGATATCCTCGATCCCGACCTGCTCGATCACGGCATGAATGGGCGGGCCATGCCGTGTGCTCCGGCCGGCAGCCCCCTTCCTCCCGCGGTCCGGGCGCCGGACCGGACCGGCCCCGACCTGACCGCGGCCCTGCTCCTGCTGCTGCGGCGGCTGGGCTGGATCGGCAGGCCGCAGGACGTCACCGAGGCAATGCCCTGGGCGTCCGGAGGCGATCCCATCGCCGACCTGCGCGACGTCGCCGCCCGCCTCGGCTTCGGCAGCAGCATCCACGGCCCCCGCCGCTTTCCCGCCGCCGAGCTGCGCCGCATCCTGGCGGACGCCGCGGGCCGCGGCGGCGCCGTGCTCTATGTTCCGGGCGGACCGGGCAAGGGGGAGCGTCACGCCGGAGAGGCCGGGCTTCTCGAAACGGTGGACGGCGGCTTGCAGCTGCAACGCCCGAACCGGGCGCCGGAACCGGTCGGCGCGGCTCTGCCGGCGGGCAGCCTGATCGTGGCCGATGCCGCCGACGCCGAATGGGCGCCGCCCGCCGGCGAACGCCGGGCCTGGATGCGGGGCCGGATGGCCGCCGCCGCCCCGCTGGTCGGATCGGCCCTGGCCTTGACGCTGGCCGCCAACCTGCTGTCGCTGTCCAGCCCGCTCTTCGTGATGACCATCTACGACAAGGTCGTCGCCGCCGGATCGCTCCGGCTGCTGGTCGCGCTGTGCATCGGCGCGGTCGGCGCCCTGCTGCTGGAACTGGTCATGCGCCGCCTGCGCAGCCGCATCATGGCCCATGGCGGCGCCCGGCTCGGCTATGTCGTCGGCAACGCGGTCCTGGCCCGCCTGCTGCACCTGCCGAGCCAGATGACCGAACGCGTCGCCGTCGCCGCCCAGGTCGCGCGCGTCAAGGATCTGGACCGTGTCCGCGACCTGCTGACGGGTCCGCCGGCGCAGGCCTGCCTGGACCTTCCCTTCGCCGTCATCTTCCTGGTCGCCATCGCCGTCCTGTCCGGCTGGCTGGTGCTGGTGCCGCTGGCCGCCATCGTCCTCTATGCCGCCGCCGCCTGGCTCGGCAACGCCATGACCCGCACCCGCGTCGCCAGCGCCGCCGCCGCCGGGGCGCGCCGCCAGGAGCTGCTGCTGGAGATCGTCGAGCGGATGCCGGCCATCCGGGCGCTCGGGGCCACCGGAACCTGGAGCAGCCGCTACGACGCCGTCGCCGGCCGGATGGCGGAGGCCAACTTCCGCAACGCCCAGACGGCAACCCTGCTCTCCACCTTCAGCCAGACGCTGACCACCCTGACCGGCCTCGGCACGCTCGGGCTCGGCATCGGTCAGGTCCTGGCCGGGTCGCTGACCACCGGCGGTCTGATCGGCACCATGATGCTGGTGTGGCGCACCCTGGCCCCGGTGCAGAACGCCTTCCTCGCCAGCACCCGGCTGGGCCAGCTCCGCGCCTCGCTGAAGCAGGTCGAGACGCTGATGGCGACGCCGCCCGAGCGCAGCGAGTCGGTGCGGGCCGAGCGGGCCGCCGACATCCGCGGACAGGTCACCTTCTCCCACGTCACCTTCCGCTATGGCCGGGAAGCCGAGCCGGTGCTGGCCAACCTCGCCTTCGACGTTACTCCGGGCGAGGTGGTGGCCATTGTCGGCCGCAACGGCGGCGGGAAATCCACATTGCTGAAGCTGATCTCCGGCCTCTACAGCCCGCAGGGCGGCGCGGTCCGCATCGACGGGCGCGACATCCGCCAGTTCGACCCGATGGCGCTGCGCCGGTCCATCGCCTTCGTGCCGCAGGTGCCCCAGTTCTTCGACGGCACGCTGGCCGAGAACCTGCGGCTGGTCGCCCCCGGCACCAGCGAGGCCGACCTGCGCGACGCGCTGGACCGCGCCGGCGTGCTGGACGCGGTGGACGAGCTGCCGGACGGGCTGGAGACGCGGTTCGACACCCGCGATGCCGCCCTGCCGGCCGGCCTGCTGGCCCGGCTGTCCCTGGCCCGTACCTATCTGCGCGATGCGCCCATCGTCCTGCTCGACGAGCCGGCGGCCAGCGTCGATTTCGAGGGTGAGTTCGCCTTCACCTCGGCGGTGCACGCCTTCCGCGGGCGCTCCACCGTGTTCTTCGTCACCCACCGCCGCGGCCATCTGGCCATGGCCGACAAGGTGCTCATCATCGAGAACGGCACCACCCGCTATTTCGGTCCGGCGGAAAAGGTCCGCGACCGCATTCCGAAGGGGATGATCTGATGACCGAGATGACGACCAATCCCTCGATTGGCCCTTCGACCGCACCGGTGTCCGCCATCGGCCGCCGCGGCCTGCGCGCCCTGTTCGGCGGCGGCATCTCCGCCACCGACTTCGCCACCGAGGAGCTGGCCGGCGACCCCGGCGTCAGCCCGCTGGTGCAGGCGACCGCCCTGATCGTCGGCTGTCTGGTCGTCGGCACCGTCGCCTGGAGCGCGGTGACGCCGGTGCAGGAGATGGCCATCACCTTCGGCGAGATCGTCCCGGTCAGCGCCGTGCAGACGGTGCAGCATCTGGAAGGCGGCATCGTGCAGGAGATCCTGGTGCGCGAGGGCCAGGTCGTCGAGGCCGGCCAGCCGCTGATCCGCTTCAACAGCGTCAGCACCAAGTCCGGTCACGACCAGTTGCAGGCCCGCCGCACCTCCCTGTCGATCCAGGCCGAACGGCTGGCCGCCTTCGCCGGAGACCGGCCCGCCGACTTCGCACCCTTCGCCGGCAGCCCGGCCCTCGCCGCCGACCAGGCCCGCATGCTGGCGGCGCAGATCGAGGGGCGCGAGAACCAGCGCCGCGTGCTGAACGGCCAGATCGCCGAGCAGCGCTCGCAGCTCGCCGCCGCCAGGAGCCAGCGCGACCAGATCGCCGGCAACGTGCCCCTGCTGGAATGGAAGGTCGGCATGCGCAACGACCTGACCAGCAAGGGCTTCAATTCCAAGCTGATGGTGATCGAGGCGCAACGCGAACTGGCCGCCGCCCGCAGCGAGCAGCACCGGCTGGACGGCGTGATCGCCGGAACCAATGACGGCATCGCCGAAACCGAGGCCCGCATCCGCGAGCTGACCGGCAGGCTGCGGCAAGAGGCCCTCGACAAGCTGGGCTCCGTCAGCGCCGAGCTGGCCGAGCTGGACAAGCAGCTGGTCGCCCAGAGCGACCGGGTGGACCGCCTGGTCTCCACCGCCCCCGTCCGCGGCATCGTCCAGGAGCTGCCGGTCAAGAACGAGGGCGGCGTGATCGTCCCCGGCGGGATGGTCGCCAAGATCGTGCCGATCGACGACGAGCTGGTCGCCGACGTGCGCGTCTCCCCCCGCGACATCGGCTTCGTCACCCCCGGCCTTCCGGTCAAGGTCAAGATCGCCGCCTTCGACTATGCGCGTTACGGCCGGCTGGACGGCACGCTGAAGTCGGTGTCGCCGACGACCTTCTTCGACAAGGACAAGAACCCTTATTACCAGGGGCGGGTGACGCTCGCCGCCAACCATGTCGGCGACGGTGAGCGCCAGCATCTGCTGCTTCCCGGCATGACGGTCGAAGCCGACGTCAGCACCGGCGAGAAAACCGTCCTCCAGTATCTGCTGAAGCCCATCTACACCACCCTGGATGGCGCGCTGCGCGAACGCTGACCCCGGCACCCCCCGCCCCGGTTTCCCGCCCACGCGCACCGCCCTCCCCCTGCCCCTTCGCCGCACAGGACCCGTCATGGCTGAGACCACCACCGACAAGGCCTCTCCCTCCGCAACTCCGGCCTCCTCCCCGACCCAGGGCGAGACGGCCCGCGAGGCGGCTCGCGCGGCAACCGAAAGCACGGCGGCGGAAGCGCTCGCCCCCCAGCGCCTGGGCGCCCTGGAGCGGCCCAACATCCCGCCGACGGAACCCCGCCGCGACATCCCCGACGCCTTGACCAACCTGCACAGCGGCAGCCGGACCGATCCGTTCACCACAGGCCAAGAGGACGCCAATCCCCAAGCCCCGGCCGCCGACACCCTGCGGTCCGGCAGCACCGGGACGACCGCCGGCCAGACCGTCCCGTCCGGCACGGGGCCGGGCTTCGCACGATCCCCGGTCGCGGCTGCGGCTGTCGGCGGGGCACAGACGGCACCGCTCGCAGAGTCACAGCAGGGTGCCAATGGTCCTTCGGCAATCGTCCCGGAGACCGGCACGCCGTCCACCGACGGCATCGACGCGTCTCTGTCGGCGATCCCCATCGCGGTGCCGGTCGCCGCCATGTCCGAGTTCGGCGGCGCCAGGGAGGAGGCCGTGTTCCGGGCCGCGACCTCCGGCGAGGCCGCGGCGGACATCCCCGTCGGCACCGGTGCCGCCGGCAACGAGGTGGCGTCCGCTGGCGCCTCCGCCCTCACCGCCATGACGAATTCGGCCGTGACAAATCCGGCCGCCGCCACCATGGCCGTGACGAACACGGTCATGGCGAACCAGGACCAGATGATCACGCCCGTCACCGCCACGACGAACCAGGGCAGCGGGGATACGACTGGAACGGTCGCCACCGGTACGGGCACCACCGATACGATCACCACCGATACGGGCGCCGCCGGAACGGGCACGTCGGGCACGAGCACCGGCACCACCGGAAGCACGATCACGCCGACGGTCGACACCCCGGCCAGCCCGGACCCGACACCTGCAACGCCCACGCCCACTACGACAACGACAACCACCACAACCACGACCACCACCGCCCCGTCCTCCCCCTCCCCGACCGAGAGTCCGATCACCGATGCCCCGCCCTCCACTGGGACGGCAGGCGGGACGGGAGGCGGGACAGGCGGCGGCACGACTGACGGATCGGCACCCACGCCGACCGCGCCCACGCCGACCGGGTCCGCTCCGGCCGGTGACGGGGAGGGCTCCACGGAAACCGGCTCCTCCGAGGGTGGAACCTCCGGCACGGATCCGGCGCCGGTCGCGCCGACCCTGGAGATCACCGCCGGCAACGGCGCGGAGGATGCGCCGCTGGCCCTGACGATCGGCCTTTCGTCCGCCGCCGCCGGTTCCACAACCACGGTGACGGTCGCCGGACTGCCGCCGGGAGCGTCGCTGTCGGCTGGCGTCGATCTGGGCGACGGCCGCTGGAGCCTGTCGCCGGCCGATCTGCCGGGCCTGATGCTGCTGCCGCCGCCCGACTACGCCGGCACGATTGGCCTGACCGTCACCGCCGTCTCCACCGACGGCACGGGCCGCCAGGCAACCTCCTCGGGCGTGCTGTCGGTCACCGTCCTCCCCCAAGCGGATGCCCCGACGCTGACCCTGACCGGCGCCGCCGGCGCTGAGGGTCAGCCGATCTCCCTGGACATCGCCGCCGCCATGGTCACGCCCGCCGCCGGCGAGGTGCTGAACGTGGTGATCGGTGGCGTTCCGGCCGGTGCGACGCTCTCCGCCGGGACGGCAAACGGCGATGGAACCTGGACGCTGTCCGCCGGCCAGCTCGCCGGTCTCATTCTGACGCCGCCCGCCGACTTCTCCGGCACGCTCGCCCTCACCGTCACCGCCACCTCCTCGGTCAACGGCACCCAGGCCAGCCGGACCGGCACGCTGACCGTCAGCATCGCTCCGGAAGCCGACGCGCCGAGCCTGTCGGTCACCGGTGCCAGCGGCGCCGAAGACCAGCCGGTCGCCCTGACCCTTTCCGCCGGACTGACCAACCCGGCACCCGGCGAGGTGCTGACCATCGTCATCGGCGGCATCCCGGCCGGGGCGGTGCTTTCCGCCGGCACCGACAACGGTGACGGCAGCTGGACCCTGTCGCCAGCCCAACTGACCGGCCTCACCCTGACGCCGCCCGCCAATTTCGCCGGCACCCTGGCGCTGACGGTCATCGCGACTTCCGCGGTCAACGGCACCCAGGCCAGCCGGTCGGAGACGCTGACCGTCACCGTGACGGCCGTGGCCGACGCACCCGACCTGTCGGTCGCCGATGCCGGCGGCACCGGCGGCCAGCCGATCGCGCTGAGCCTATCCAGCAGTCTGGTCAGCCCGGCCGCCGGTGAGACGCTCAGCGTGGTCATCGCCGGCGTTCCGGCCGGAGCGACGCTCTCCGCCGGGACGGCAAACGGCGATGGGACCTGGACACTGTCCGCCGCCCAACTGGCGGGGCTGACCCTGACGCCGTCTGCCGGCTTTTCCGGCACGCTCGCCCTGACCGTCACCGCCACCTCGTCCCTCAACGGCGTCCAGGCGAGCCGCAGCGGAACCGTGACCGTTTCCGTCGCTCCGCCGGCGGCGGCCGATGAACCGGCCCTCGCCGTGAGCCATGCCGCCGGCACCGAAGACCATGCCGTTGCCCTGACCATCAGCACCTCGCTCTCCACCCCGGTGGCCGGCGAGGTGTTGACGATCGTCATCGGCGGCCTGCCGTCCGGAGCGACGCTTTCCGCCGGAACCGACAACGGCGACGGCAGCTGGACCCTGTCCGCCGCCCAGCTCGCGGGGCTGACCCTGACGCCGCCGGCGGATTATGCCGGCACCCTGGCGTTGACGGTCACCGCCACCTCATCGCTCAACGGCACCCAGGCCAGCAAGACCGAGACACTGGCGGTTACCATTGCGCCGGAGGCCGACGCGCCGAACCTGTCGGTCGCCCAGGCTATGGGCGTCGAAGATCAGCCGATCACCCTGCCCATCAGCGCGAGCCTCGTCACTCCGGCCACGGGGGAAACGCTGAGCGTGGTGATCGGCGGCCTGCCCAGCGGTGCCACGCTCTCCGCCGGCACCGATAACGGCGACGGCACTTGGACGCTGACATCGGCCCAACTCGCCGGCCTGATTCTGACCCCGCCCAGCGATTTCTCCGGCACGCTGAACCTGACCGTCACGGCCACCGCGTCGGTCAATGGGACCCAGACAAGCCGGGCCGAATCCCTGATCGTCACCGTCGCTGCGGAAGCCGACGCGCCGAACCTGTCGATCACAAATGTAACGGGTGCCGAAGGTCAAGCTGTTGCGCTGACCATCAGCGCAACGCTCGCCTCGCCGGTCACTGACGAAACGCTGAGCGTCGTCATCGCAGGCGTTCCTGCCGGCGCCACGCTCTCCGCCGGTATCGACAACGGCGACGGAACCTGGACCCTCTCCGCAGCCCAGCTCAGCGGCTTGACGCTGACCCCACCCGCCGACTTCTCCGGCACGCTGAACCTGACGGTCACCGCTACCTCCTCGGTCAACGGCACCCAGGCCAGCCGGACGGAAGCGCTGACCGTCACGGTTGCACCGGAAGCCGATGCGCCAAGCCTGACCGTGGCTGATGCTTCAGGCATCGAGGATCATGCTATCGCGCTGACCCTCTCCAGCAGCCTGACCAGCCCCGCCGCTGGCGAGGTGCTCAGCATCGTCATCGCAGGCGTCCCCACCGGTGCGATGCTCTCGGCCGGTGTCGACAACGGCGACGGCACTTGGACGCTGTCTGCGGCCCAGCTCACCGGCCTCACCCTGACGCCGCCGGCCGATTTCTCTGGCAACCTGAATTTGACCGTCACGGCCACCGCGTCTGTCAATGGAACGCAGGCCAACCGGACAGAGACGCTTGCCGTCACCGTGACGGCGGAGGCGGATGCGCCGAGCCTCTCGATCGCCAACGCCACCGGCATCGAAGATCATGCCATCGCCCTGACCCTCTCGAGCAGCCTTACCAACCCCGCCGCCGGCGAAATGCTGAACGTCGTCATTGCGGGCGTCCCTGCTGGTGCCACGCTCTCCGCCGGCACCGACAACGGCGACGGAACCTGGACCTTGTCTCCGGCGCAGTTCATCGGTCTCACCCTGACGCCGCCAACCGATTTCTCCGGCACGATTGCTCTGACGGTCACGGCCACCGCGTCCGTGAACGGCACCCGGGCCAGCCAGACGGAGACGCTCACCGTCTCCATCGCTCCCGAAACGGCGATCACTGAGACACCGCTGCTCAGCCTTGCCGATGCGAACGGCAGCGAAGACCATGCCATTGCCCTGACCATCGCCGCCTCCCTCGCCACTCCCACGCCCGGCGAGATGCTGAGCATCACTGTCAGCGGCGTGCCTGCCGGTGCCACACTCTCCGCCGGCACCGACAACGGCGACGGCACTTGGACCCTCTCGCCTGCCCAGCTCAACGGCCTGACCCTCACCCCGCCCGCTGACTTCTTCGGCACGCTGAACCTGACCGTCACCGCCACCTCCTCGGTCAACGCCACCCAGGAAAGCTGGACCGAGGCGCTGACGGTCACGGTCGCGCCGGAAGCCGATGCGCCGAGCCTCTCGGTCGCCAACGTCGTCGGCATCGAGGATCATGCCGTCGCGCTGATCCTTTCCAGCAGCCTGACCAGCCCCGCCGTTGGCGAAGTGCTGAGCATCGTCATCGCAGGCGTACCCACCGGCGCCATGCTCTCCGCCGGCACCGACAATGGCGACGGAACCTGGACTCTGTCCGCAGCCCAGCTCACCGGCCTGACGCTGACCCCGCCCAGCGATTTCTCCGGCACGCTGAACCTGACCGTCACCGCCACGTCTTCGGTCAATGGCACTCAGGAAAGCCGGACCGAGGCGCTAATCGTCACGGTCGCGCCGGAAGCCGATGCACCGAGCCTCTCAGTCGCCGACGCCCCCGGAATCGAAGATCATGCCGTCGCCCTGCCCCTCTCGAGCAGCCTGACTCATCCGGCGACCGGCGAGGTGCTGGACATCGTTATCGCGGGCGTGCCTGCCGGTGCGACGCTTTCGGCCGGCATCGACAATGGTGACGGAACCTGGACGCTGTCCGCGGCCCAGCTCGCCGGCCTCAGCCTGACCCCGCCTGCCGATTTCTCCGGCACGCTGAACCTGACCGTCACCGCCACGTCTTCGGTCAACGGCACCCAGGCAAGCCGGACGGAGACGTTGACCGTCACCGTTGCTGCGGAAGCCGACGCACCTGCTTTGTCGGTCACCGATGCCGTCGGCCTCGAAGATCATGCCGTCGCGCTGACCATTGCCGGAAGCCTGACCCATCCGGCGGCCGGGGAAGTGCTGGCCATCGTCATCGCCGGCGTTCCCGCCGGCGCCACGCTCTCCGCCGGCACCGACAACGGCGACGGAGCCTGGACCCTCTCCGGCAGCCAACTCTCCGGCCTGACCCTGACACCGCCGGCCGACTTTTCAGGCACCCTGAACCTGACCGTCACTGCTACCGCTTCGGTGAACGGCACCGAAGCCAGCCAAACGCAAACGCTGACGGTCACCGTCACTCCAGAGGCCGATGCGCCGAGCCTGTCGGTCGCCGACGCCAACGGCATCGAAGATCATGCCATCGCCCTGTCCCTCTCGAGCAGCCTCACCAACCCCGCCGCCGACGAAGTGCTGGGCATCGTCATTGCCGGCGTCCCCGTCGGAGCCACGCTCTCCGCCGGAACAGACAACGGCGACGGCACTTGGACGCTGACGTCGGCCCAGCTCACCGGCCTCGCCCTGACGCCGCCGGCCGACTTCTCCGGCACGATCGCCTTGACCGTCACGGCCACATCGTCAGTGAACGGAACCCAAGCCAGCCGGACGGAGACGCTGACCGTCTCCATCGCTCCCGAAACGGCGATCGCCGAGACACCGCTGCTCAGCCTTGCCGATGCGAGCGGCAGCGAAGACCATGCCATTGCCCTGACCATTACCGCCTCCCTTGCAACTCCCATGCCCGGCGAGGTGTTGAGCATTACCGTCAGCGGCGTGCCTGCCGGTGCGACGCTCTCCGCCGGAACCGATAACAGTGACGGCAGTTGGACCCTCTCGCCTGCCCAGCTCGCCGGCTTGACGTTGACGCCGCCCGCTGACCTCTTCGGCACGCTGAACCTGACCGTCACCGCCACCTCCTCGGTCAACGGGACCCAGGAAAACCGGAGTGAACCCCTGACGGTTACCGTCACGCCGGAAGCCGACGCACCGAGCCTGTCAGTCGCCGACGCCACAGGCACCGAAGATCATGCCATCACGCTGACTCTCTCGAGCAACCTGACTAACCCCGCCGCCGGCGAGGTGCTCAGCATCGTCATCGCAGGCGTCCCCACCGGCGCTACACTCTCCGCTGGAGCCGACAACGGTGACGGAACCTGGACGCTGTCCACGGCCCAACTCAGCGGCCTGACCCTGACGCCGCCGGTCAACGTCTCGGGCACGGTCGCCCTGACGGTCACGGCCACCGCGTCGGTGAACGGAACGCAGGCCAGCCAAACGCAGACGCTGACCGTTACCGTCACTCCGGAAGCCGATGCGCCAAGCCTCTCTGTCACCAACGCAACCAGCACCGAAGATCAGCCGATCGCCCTGACCATTGGCAGCACCCTGACCAACCCCACCAGTGACGAGGTGCTCAGCGTCGTCATAGCCGGCGTCCCTGCCAGAGCCACGCTCTCCGCCGGCACCGACAACGGCGACGGCACTTGGACGCTGACATCGGCCCAGCTCACCGGCCTGACGCTGACCCCGCCCACCGATTTCTCCGGTACCCTGAACCTGACCGTCACTGCCACCGCGTCGGTCAACGGCACACAGGCGAGTCAAACGGAGACGTTGACTGTCACGGTCGTACCGGAAGCCGATGCGCCGAGCCTGACCGTGGCTGATGCTTCGGGCGTCGAGGACCATGCCGTCGCCCTGACTCTATCGAGCGGCCTGACCAGCCCCGCCGTCGGCGAGGTGCTCAGCATCATCATCGCGGGCGTCCCTGCCGGTGCCATGCTCTCCGCCGGAACCGACAACGGCGACGGCACTTGGACCCTGTCAGCTGCCCAACTCGCCGGCTTGACGTTGACGCCGCCCGCTGACTTCTTCGGCACGCTGAACCTGACCGTCACCGCTACCGCCTCGGTCAACGCCACCCAAGAAAGCCGGACCGAGGCGCTGACGGTCACGGTCGCGCCGGAAGCCGATGCGCCGAGCCTCTCGGTCGCTGACGCCATAGGCCTGGAAGACCAGTTGATCGCCCTGACCATCGCAAGCAGCCTGACTGCCCCGGCAGCCGGCGAGGTGCTCAGCATCGTCATCAGCGGCGTGCCCACCGGCGCCATGCTCTCCGCCGGAACCGACAATGGCGACGGAACCTGGACTCTGTCCGCAACCCAGCTCACCGGCCTGACGCTGACCCCGCCCAGCGATTTCTCCGGCACGCTGAACCTGACCGTCACCGCCACGGCATCGATCAACGGCACCCAGGCAAGCCAGACCGAGGCGTTGACGGTTACCGTCACCGCGGAGGCCGATGCGCCAAGCCTGTCGGTCGCCGACGCCATTGGCCGCGAGGATCACCCCATCGCGCTGCCCCTGCCCAGCAGCCTGACCAGCCCGGCAGCCGGCGAGGTGCTGAGCGTCGTCATCGCCGGCGTCCCCGCCGGCGCCACGCTCTCGGCCGGAACCGACAACGGTGACGGAACCTGGACCCTTTCCGGCAGCCAACTCGCCGGCCTCAGCCTGACGCCGCCCGCCGATTTCTCCGGCACTCTGAACCTGACCGTCACCGCCACGGCATCGATCAACGGGACCCAGGCCAGCCGGACGGAGACGTTGACCGTCACCGTTGCTGCGGAAGCCGATGCGCCGAGCCTCTCGATCGCCGACGCCACCGGCGTCGAAGATCATGCCGTCGCGCTGACCATTGCCGGAAGCCTGACCCATCCGGCGGCCGGGGAAGTGCTGAGCATCGTCATCGCTGGCGTCCCCGCCGGCACCACGCTCTCCGCTGGAACCGACAATGGCGACGGCTCTTGGACCCTGTCCGCGGCCCAGCTCACCGGCCTCACCCTGACGCCGCCAACTGATTTCTCCGGCACCCTGAACCTGACCGTCACCGCCACCGCCTCGGTCGACGGCACCCAGGCCAGCCGGACGGAGACGCTGACGGTCACGGTGGCGCCGGAAGCCGATGCGCCGAGCCTCTCGATCGCCGACGCCACCGGCGTCGAAGATCACGCCATCGCCCTGACCATCGCCAGCAGCCTGACCCATCCGGCCGTTGGCGAAACGCTCAGCATCGTCATAAGCGGCATCCCGAATGGTGCGACGCTCTCCGCCGGCACCCACAATGGCGATGGAACCTGGACCCTGTCCGGCAGCCAACTCACCGGGCTTACCCTGACCCCGCCCACCGATTTCTCCGGTACCCTGAACCTAACGATCACGGCCACCGCGTCCGTGAACGGCACCCAGGCCAGCCGGACAGAGACGCTTGCCGTTACCGTGACGGCGGAAGCGGACGCACCGAGCCTGACAGTCGCCGAGGCCTTCGGTACCGAAGACCAGCCGGTCGCCCTGACCATTGCCGGAAGCCTGATCCATCCGGCGGCCGGCGAGGTGCTGGGCATCGTCATCGCCGGCGTCCCCGCCGGTGCGACGCTCTCAGCCGGCATCGACAACGGCGACGGAACCTGGACGCTGACGTCGGCCCAGCTCACCGGCCTGACCATCACCCCGCCGGCCGACTTCTCAGGCACGCTCGCCCTGACCGTCACCGCCACTGCGTCGGTAAATGGCACTCAGGCAAGCCGGACGGAGGCGCTGACCGTCACCGTCACTCCGGAAGCCGATGCACCCACACTGACTGTGGCCGACGCCATCGGCCGCGAGGATCACGCCATCGCGCTGACCCTGTCCAGCGGCCTGACCAGCCCGGCAGCCGGCGAGGTGCTGAGCGTCGTCATCGCCGGCGTCCCCGCCGGCGCCACGCTCTCGGCCGGAACCGACAACGGTGACGGAACCTGGACCCTTTCCGGCAGCCAACTCGCCGGCCTCAGCCTGACGCCGCCCGCCGATTTCTCCGGCACTCTGAACCTGACCGTCACCGCCACGGCATCGATCAACGGGACCCAGGAAAGCCGGACCGAGGCGCTGACGGTCACCGTCACGCCGGAAGCCGATGCGCCGAGCCTTTCGGTCACCGACGCCACCGGCGTCGAGGACCATGCCATCGCCCTGCCCATCGCCAGCAGCCTGACCCATCCGGCGGCTGGCGAGGTTCTGAGCATCACCGTCGGCGGGTTGCCCACCGGAGCCATGCTCTCCGCCGGAACCGCCAATGGCGACGGCAGCTGGACACTGACGCCCGCCCAGATCCCGGGCCTGACGCTGACGCCGCCAGCCAACTTCTCCGGCACACTCGCCCTCACCGTCACCGCCACCGCATCGGTGAACGGCACCCAGGCAAGCCGGACCGAGGCCCTCGCCGTCACCGTCACTCCCGAAGCGGACACCCCCAGCCTCGCCCTGCTGCCGGCCTACGGCCGCGAGGATCAGCCGATCGGCCTGACCATCGCCGCCCATCTCGCCGACATCGACGGCTCCGAGACCCTCGGCGTCATCGTCTCCGGCGTCCCGGCCGGGGCGACGCTGTCGGCCGGGACCGCCAACGGCAACGGAACCTGGACGCTGACCGCCGCCCAGCTCTCCGGCCTGACCCTCACCCCGCCCAGGGACTTCAGCGGCAGCTTCACCCTGTCCGTCACCGCCCGAGCGACCGAGACGAGCGGCACCGGCGGCGGGGCCAGCGCCAGCACCAGCCTGAGCCTGCCGGTGACGGTGACCGGGGTGGCCGACACGCCGCTGCTCACCGCCTCGGCGTCCAGCGGAACGGCCGACACGGCCATCCCGCTCCATCTCTCCGCGCTCAGCCAGGACATCGACCATTCGGAAACAGTGTCGGTGCAAATCTCCGGCATCCCCGCCGGGGCACGGCTGTCGCACGGCCTGCTGACCAGCTCGGCCGGCGGCTTCACCGTGTGGACCGTCGGCGCCGACCAGCTGGCCCACCTGACCATCACCCCGCCCTGCCACTACACCGGGGTGATGGACCTGACGGTCCGGGCGGTCGCCACCGAGGCCGACGGCGACAGCGCCGCAAGCGCCACGGTCCATGTGCCGGTGACGGTGACCGCATCGGGCGGCGGCATCTCCGCCGGCGTGGCCCTCAATCTCGGCGTCGTCGCCGGGCTCGAGGACACTCCGGTGGCGCTGAACCTGCTGGGCGGACTCACCGCCCTGCTCGGCTCCGCCACCATCGACTCCGTGGTCGTCACCGGTGTCGGCAACGCCACGCTCAGCGCCGGCGTGAAGCTGGCGGACGGCTCCTACCTGCTGACGCCGGCCCAACTGGCCGGTCTGGCCCTGATCCCGCCGCACGACCTCTCGGGCAGCTACGCGCTGAGCGCCACCGTCAATCTCGGCGGCAGCCAGCTTGGGGCGAGCGTCTCGGCGACGCTGGGCGTCCAGGTCGCCGGCATCGCCGACGCGCCAACCCTGTCGGTGTCCGGCTCGGCCGGCGCCTACGCCTCGGCGATCCCGCTCACCATCGCCGGCGCGCTGACCGACACCAGCGGGACCGAGCATCTCCACTACGTCATCGGCATCGCCACCGGCGCCCACCTGTCGGCGGGCATCGACAACGGCGACGGCACCTGGACCGTCCTGCCCTCCCAACTGTCCGGCCTGACGGTGACGCCACCCTACGGCTTCTCCGGCAGCCTGCCGGTCACCGTCACCGCCGTGTCGCAGGAGGCCAACGGCACCGTCGCCTCGGTCCAGAAGGCGCTGACCGTCAGCGTTGCCGCGCCGACCGCCGCCCTTCTCGCCACCCTGGCGTCGCTGGTGGCGGTAAACGGGACGGAAGACGTCGGCATCAACATCGGCCAGACCCTGCTGTCGCTCAACCTCGGCAGCATCGCCACCGTATCGCTCACCGGCATTCCGTCCGGGGCCACCCTCACCTCGGGCGGGATCGCCGTCAGCGCCGGCAGCATCAGCGCCAGCCTGCTGAGCGGCCTGACCCTGACCATGCCCGCCAACTATTCGGGCGACTTCCAGCTGGGCGCGACGGTCAAGCTGGTCGGCGGACTGATCACCCTCACCAAGACGCTGGCGGTCCATGTCACCCCGGTGGCCGACCTGCCCACCCTTACCGTCGGAGCGACGATCTCCGGCACCGAGGACCAGCCGGTCTCGCTCGGCATCTCCGGCAGCCTCATCGACCTCGACGGGTCGGAATCCCTCTCCTTCACCGTCGCCGGCGTGCCGGCCGGCGCCCGGCTCAGTGCCGGGCACGTCAACCCGCTGACCGGCACCTGGACGCTGACCGCCGCGGAACTGGTCGGGCTGTCCATCCTGCCGCCGCCGGATTTCAGCGGCACGATCTCGCTGACCGTCGGCGCTGTCTCCAGCGAGCTGCTGGGTGGGGCCGGCGTGACGGTGAAGCCGGTGACGATCGCCATCGCCCCGGTCACCGACACGCCGATCCTCGCCCTTCCCGCCGCGGTCGGGGCGGAGGACAGCCCGATCGCGCTCACCATCGGAGCCGCCACCGGAGACATCGACGGGTCGGAGACCATCACCGGCCTGCAAATCTCCGGCCTGCCGGCCGGGGCCACCCTCAACCACGGCACCGCGCTCGGCAACGGCGCCTACGCCCTCACCAAGGCCGACCTTGTCGGTCTGACCATGACGCCGCCGGCCAACTATTCGGGCACGCTGGCGCTGACGGTGACGGCCACCGCCAAGGACGGCACCGCCGCGCCGGCTTCGGCCAGCGGGTCGCTGTCGGTGACGGTGAAGCCGGTCGCCGACGCACCGCTGCTGACGGTCGCCGACTGCAACGGCCACCAGGGCCACGACATCGCGCTGGGCATCGGCGCGGCGCTCGTCGACACCGACAGTTCGGAGGTGCTGTCGGTGACCATCGCCGGCCTGCCGGCAGGGGCGAGCCTGTCGGCCGGGCTGAACAATGGCGACGGCAGCTGGACACTGACCGCCGCACAGCTCGCCGGGCTGAAGCTCCACACCGCGGCCAGCGTCTCGGGCGATCTCCACCTGACCGTCACCGCCCATGCGCTCGACGGCAGCATCGGCCCCTGCAACCAGTCGCTGGCGGAAACCAGCGCCAGCCTGACCGTCCACATCCAGCCGGAGATCGCCCCGCCGAACCTCTCGCTCCCCGACCTGACGGTGGTCGAGCATGGATCGGCCCTGCTCGACCTCGGGGTCGGGCTGGCTGGGCTGGGCGTCGCCGCCGACATCAGCCTCACCGTCGCCGGCCTGCCGGTCGGGGCGAGCCTGTCGGCCGGCATCCACAACCAGGACGGCAGCTGGACCCTGCATGCCGACCAGCTGCTCGGGCTGCGGCTGACCCCGCCGGCCGACAGTCTCGACGACTTCACCCTGACGGTAACTGCTTCGGCGACGGCCGCCGGTCTGGCGGCGGTGCAGGCCAGCGGGTCGCTGCACGTCACCGTCCTGCCGGATCTCGGCGGCGGCCTCGGGCTGGGGATCGAGGCCGGCGTCTCCATCGCACCGTCCCTCAGCCTGTCGGTTCTCGGCACGCAATTCGTGGCAGGCGCCACCATCTCGCTCGACGCCGGCTTCCACGACGGCGACCTGCTGTCCTTGGGCGGCCTGCGGACCGAAACCGATGCGTCCGGGCATCTCGTCATCGCCGGCACCGGCATCCAGGTCGGCGGCGGCGGTTACGACGCCACCGCCCACACGCTGACGCTGAGCGGCCAAGCCTCGGCCTCGGTCTACGAGACTGTCCTGAGAGCGATCCGCCTCGATCCGTCGGGCGATTGCGGCAGCCGGTCGGTCACGGTCGATCTGTTCGACGGCGCCGGCCACACAATTGACCTGGCACATCAGGCGATCACGCTGGACGTCGGGCTGGACGGTTCGGTAACCTCCAAGTTGCTGAGCGGGACGGCCGGCCTGCTCGACCACAGCCTGGACGGGTTGACGGGGGCGTTGGGCGGCCTGAGCTTCGATGCCGACCTGCTGGCTGGCCTCTCGACCGGAGACGGAGCCGCGACGCCGTTGGACGACCCCCTGCACCTCAACAACGCAAACAATGTCTATGTCTGACAAACTGCGCGTCCTTTGCGTCGACGACAGCGCCTGCATGCGGGACATGCTGGCGGCCGGACTCGTCCGGCTCGGCTACGATGTGGTCCCGGCTTCCAACGGTCAGGAGGCGCTGGCGATCCTGCGGGCCGATCCCGGCATCGCTCTCGTCATCAGCGATTGGATGATGCCGGGACTCACCGGGGTGGAGTTGTGCCGGCGCATCCGCGACCTGCCCCGCCCGAACCACATCCATGTGATGTTGCTGACGGCGCGGCAGGGGCAGGAAAACTTCCTGGAGGCGATGGCGGCCGGCGCCGACGACTTCCTGAACAAGCCGGTCGACATGCCGACGCTGGCGGCAAGGCTGCGGGTGGCCGAACGGATCCTGAACCTGCAGCAGCGCATGCAGCGCAACAACACGCTGCTGACCCAGACGAACCAGAAGCTGCGCACCGCCTATCGCCGCCTGCAGGAGGATATGGAGGCGGCGGCGCGCGTCCAACGCAGCCTCCTGCCCAAGCCGTCGCTGGAATTGGGCGCGGCCCGCTTCGCCGCGGCCCTGGCGCCCTCCGCCGAGATTTCCGGCGACGTCTACAACTACCAGATGCTGCCGGACGGCTCGGTGGCCTTCTACGTGCTGGACGTTGCCGGTCACGGTGCCCGTGCGGCGCTGATGTCGGTGATGCTGTGCCGCCTGCTGACCGCCGAAGCCTTTGTCGAACGCCATGACGGCATCACGCCGCGGCAACCCCATGCGGTCGTCGCCGACCTGAACCGGCAGTTCCAGTGCGACGACAGCATCTCGGACTATTTCACCATGATCTGCGGCATCCTGGACCGCAGCGGACGGATCCTGCGTTTCTGCCAGGCCGGACATCCGAGCCCCGTGGTGCTGCCATCCGGGGGACGGCCCAGGACGGTCGGCGACGGCGGCTTCCCGGTCGGCCTCTTCCCCGACGCCGCCTATGAGACGGTCGAGGTCCGGCTGGAGCCGGGAGACCGCATGGTCTTCTATTCCGACGGCGTCACCGAATGCACCTCCCCCGATGGCACCCATTACGGACCGGACCGTCTGTATCGGGTGCTCGAAGCGACGCGCACGGTCTGCCTGGAGCGTTCCGTCGCGACGGTCCAGACCGAACTGCACAGCTGGCACAAGGGCGGCAACTTCGACGATGACGTCTCCATCGTCGCCTTCGAAACTTTTCCCAGCTCCACCCATTACGACTGTTCGTAAAAAAGACAATTGATAAGACAGGATAAACGCCAATGCTCAAGACACATACGGTCGGCCCCGTCCTCGTGCTGGAGGCCTCCGGCCCGAGGCTGGATGCGGCGCAGGCGGTTCGCTTCCGCGAGGAATTCCTGCAGCATATCGAAGGGAATCCCGACCGGGTGGTGATCGACTTCAGCAACGTCACCTTCCTCGATTCCAGCGGCCTCGGCGCGCTGGTGTCCGTCGTCAAGCGGCTCAACAAACATGGCCGGCCGGTCATCTGCGGGTTGCAGCCGGCCGTCCAGACCATGTTCTCCCTCACCCGGATGGACCAGGTGATGACGGTCCGGCAGACCCGCGACGACGCGGTTGCCAGCTTTGCCGAGTGACATGCGCACAACGCGGGGCCCTATGCTCTTCCAGATGACAATTGCCAGCCGCCTGGAAGACGTCCCGCTGCTGTCGGACGGGCTGTGCCAGGTGCTCGTCTCCCGTTTCGGCGACGGCAATCTGGCAAAGCTTCAGATCGGCCTCGCCGAAGCGGCCAACAACATTGTCCAGCATGCCTGCCGCGGACGCAGGGACGGCAGGATCGCCTTGTCGTGCCGGCTGGACGGCGACGGCATCCTGCTTGTGCTGGAGGATGACGGAGCCGCCCCCGAGCGCGATCTCAACGAGGCGGCCGCGGAAGCGGTGGCAAATCCCCCCGACGTGTTCGCCGAGAGTGGACGCGGCCTTTGGCTGCTTTCGCAATGCTTCCCGTCGGTTCTGTTCGAGCGCACGAGCAGCGTCAATCGCCTGACGCTGCGCTATCCAGGCTGACAGCGCCCGCCCTGCCCGGCGGAAGCCGCGACTCTCCCCCCGATATTGGAGTGTGATCGCTTCAAGCGGAATCGCTTGAAGCGTGAATCACACGGAAAACCAAAAGCTTAGAGTTTGTCTGGTGCTTCAATAAGCATCAGACAAACTCTAAACGGTGACCGGCGGCATCGCCTCGCCGCAGTCGGACGAAGCGCCGGATGCGTCGTCCAGCAGCCGCTCGACCGTTTCGGCCAGGACCGACATCTGCACGGGTTTTTGAAAGAAGGCATCGGCCCCGGCGGCGGTGGCGGCGGCCTGATCGACCAGACGGCTGTAGCCGGTGTAGAGGATGCAGGGCAGATCCGGCCGCTTCGCCTTCAGAAGCCGGATTAAGGCCACCCCGCTGATGCCGGGCATCGTCTGGTCGATGATCACGAGGTGGAAGGCATCCGGATCTTCGTCGAAGGCGTCGATCGCATCCTGCGGATCCTCGCAGACAGCCACCTCGTGGCCGATCCGTTCGAGCCCGACGGACACCATGTCCCCCATGTCTCCTTCGTCGTCCACCACCAGGATGCGGCAGCGCCGCTTCGCCCTCAGCTGCGGGAGATCGACCAGTTCCACCTCCTCCACGGCCGGCGTGGCGGCGTCCCCGACCGGGATGAAGACGCGCAGGGCCGTGCCGGTGTGGAGGCGGCTGCACACCACCAGCCCGCCGCCATGGGCCTTGACGATGCCGATGACCACAGCCAGACCGAGGCCAGTGCCCTTTCCCTGCTCCTTGGTGGTGTAGAAGGGATTGAAGGCCTTGACGATCACCTCTTCGTTCATGCCGCTGCCATTGTCGGCGACCTCGAACATGACATGGCGCTGTCCGGCAGCCGGCGGCAGCGCCTTGTAGGTCGCCCAGCCCGGACCGCAGTCGAAGGCGGGATCGCCTTCGCCGGTCCAGACGCCGGCGCTGACGCTGATGCGGCCGGTCTCTTCGGGCAGCGCATCGCGGGCGTTGATGGCGAGATTGACCAGGACCTGGACGAGTTGGGTGGCGTTGGCGCGGATGTCCGGCAGATCGTCGACGGCGTCGACCCTCAGCGAAACCGTCGACGGGATGCTGGTGCGCAGCAGGATGGAGACGTCGCTCAGGACCCGGGCCGGCTTGGTGTTCGCCAGCACCGCCTCGCCCGAACGGGAGAAGGCCAGGATCTGCTGCACCATATCCTTGGCGCGGTTGCACACCCGCCGGATGCGGTCCGCATAGTCGCGCTGGGGGCTCCCCGCCGGCAGGTCGCTGAGCAGGAAATCGGCATAGCCGGTCATGGCGCCCAGCAGATTGTTGAAGTCATGGGCGATCCCGCCGGCCAGACGCCCGACGGCATCCATCTTGTCCTGCTGCGACAGGCGGTGTTCCAGGTCGGCCTTTTCCCTGGCCGCGGCTTGGCGTGCCGACACGTCGCGGCCGATCACGACGATATCGCCGTTGGGCCGCCGGGTGAAGCGAACCTCCATCGCCGGGACGCAGGCACCGAAGACGGTGCGGTAGTCCTCGAACTGCCCCTCCCAGAACCCGTTGCTCTCCAGGACATCGGTCAGGCGCAGTTCGGCACGGCGCAAGGTGGTGTTCGGATCCTCCAGCGCGCTCAGCCGGTGTCCCAGCAAGGCGTCCGGATCGGGCGCGCCCATCAGGGAACAGGCGGCCTGGTTGGCATAGATGACGGTCTGGTCGATATCCAGCACGACGATCATGTCCAGGGCGGCGTCGATGGCCGATATCATCCGCTCGACGTCACGGGCGTTGCGGATGACCATCTCGCGCAGCTCTCGCCGCTCCCCCTGCGAGCGACGCAGCGCCTCCATCACCCGAACGATGTCGCCGATCTGGTCGGTGCGCTCCAGCAGCGCCGCCGGCGGCGTGACCTCGTCACGGCCTTGGTCGAGCAACTGGATGCCGATGCGGATCTGCTCCAGCGGAAAGCCGACCATCCGTCGCACCATCCGGCCAAGCAGGAACAGGAACACCGTCAGGGAGGCAATGCAGAACAGCCCGAACAGTGCGATGCGCACGTCCAGCAGGGCCATCACCGGCAGCGGCGCATCCAGCATGACATAATGCCGGTATTCGCCGGTCATGTTGGGCACCGGAATCCCAACGCGCCGAACCGCCTTTCCCGACGCTCCCATCCGCAGGTGGGAAAAGGCGGTGCCGGAGCGCAGCGCCTCCGCCTCCTGGGAGGAAACCGCTCCCTCGTCGCCGCTTCCGGCAGACAGCGGCTTGCCGAGAAGCGACCTGTCGCGATTGAACAGATAGGTCCCGTTCCGCGACAGGATCGTCAGGTCGGTGCCGGATGGCTGAATCCTGGGTTCGATCTGTTCGCCGATGCGGATCCAGATCCCCATCCGCGCGTCATAGCCGATCACGCCGGCCACCTCATGGCCGACCACCACCGGCATGACGACCGTCGCCAGCTTTTCGGAAAACGGCTCGGACTCTGTGGTTTGCGCCGCCCCCGACTGGATGCGGCCGGTTTCCACAGCCCGGCGCATCAGGTCGTGGTCAGCCTCCCCCAGGCCGGCCGGCTGCCCATTCCCGGCTCCGTTGCGCGCCAGGAGCCTGGCCATGCCCCGCAACTCGGCAAGAGATGGCATGGCGCCAGGCTCGAGCGGGCGGCCGACGATCCAGAGCCTGCCAAGCTCGGGCATGCTATCGAAGCTGTGTTTCAGCAGCGCGTCCAGGGCGCCATCGCCAAGGCTTGGCGTCTCGTGGCGAGCCGCCAATGCAGCGCCGAGCACGTCGATCTTCTGTATCGATTGCGCACGGAGAACCGCCACCCGCGCCGCCACCTCATGGGCCAGGGCTTCGTCCCGCGCCCCGGAGATACGGTCGAGCATATCGGTGCCGACCCAGTGCGCGACGCCGAAAACGGCCAGCATGAGAACCGTCGCCGTGAGGCCGGCCTTGCGGATCAACCGCTTCGACAGCGAATGGCCGGCTCTTTGCGTGTTGACATGCGAATAGGGCATCAAAGATCCGGCAATCTGTCTGAAAAGCGGCCCCGACCTGAACCGTGCGAACCACGTCAGGGTCTGTTTCCGTCGAGCAGGCCGGTTTCCTGGGCGCGGCGTACCGCATCGGCACGGTTGCGGGCACCCAGCTTCTTGAAGATGCGGCGTGCATGGAATTTGACCGTCACTTCGGCCAGATCGAGCTGTCGGGCGATTTCCTTGTTGGTCGCCCCGTTGGACAGCAGGGTGAAGACATCCCGTTCGCGGTCGGTCAGCGTCGCCTGTTCGCCAACACCGTCGATCTCTCCGCCCTCGTCCTCCGGGGCGTTCGGCGGGTCGTCGCCGGCGAGAGCCAGCAGGATGCTTGCCGGCACCGTCGTTCCGCCTTCGACCACCACCTTCAGCGAGGGACCCAGGATGCGGCGCGGCGTCGTCTTGGGCAGGAACGCCGAGGCGCCACGGCGGAAGGCCTCAAGGGCGATTGCCGGGCGCTCCGCCCCGGTCACCACGGCGACGGGACCGCGCACCCCGACCTCCCGCAGCCGCGTGATCGGATCGCTGTCGCCGATGCCGGGCATGTTCCAGTCCAGCACGATCAGGTCGAAAGAGCGCCCGGCGACATCAGCGGTTTCCAACTCCTCGTCATCCAAGGTTTCGACGAACACGAAATCCGCATCGGGCCATTGGAAGCCGATCGACAGCTCCAGCGCTTCCCGAAACAGGGGATGATCGTCGGCAACGAGAATCTTCACCTCATCTCTCCCTTGGTAACCGCCCCCAGGGGTCGTTTCCAATTCGCAAGAGGATGGCGGCAGAATGGTTAAGAAGCAGTAAGGTAGCCCCCGTTTCCTGAACAGTCGGCTTTAATGATATATCCGTCAAGTTGAGCGGACTTTCTGCGGCCGTCACGGGTTGAAGAGGAATGCCGCCAGTCAAGGAGCCGGACTATGACCATCCGGTGCGGTTCATTCTCCCACCTCAGGACCGTCCGATGGCTTGGGCTCGCTCCCCTCTGAGCCTCCTCCGGATCGGTGGACACCTTTGTTAAGCTCCCGTTGGGAGCGGAGAGGTGGACATGACAACGACACGGCGCTTTTTCACGGATGAGTTCAAGCGAGAGGCAGTGGCCCTGCTGGAAAGCAGTGGCCGGCCCCTGGAACACGTTGCCAAGGAGTTGGACATCCAGCCGTCGATGCTGCGCACCTGGCGGCGGCGCGTATCCGGGTCAGCGGGGCCAGCGCAGCTCCCCACCAAGCAGGCGCCGGCCCCGCTGGCCGCCGGCGATCAGTCGGCGGAGATCGCGCGCTTGAAGCGCGAACTGGATCGTGTCCGTATGGAACGAGACATACTAAAAAAAACTGTGAGCATTTTCTCGGAGCCTCTGAAATGAGGTTCCGGATCATTGAGGACTGCCGCGACGAATACCCGGTTCGAGTGCTCTGCGACGCCCTCGGCGTGTCGTCTTCTGGCTATTATGCTTGGCGCACGCGACCGGAGAGCCCGCGCAAGGCGGCGAACCGGCAGTTGCTCGATGACATCCGGCGACTTCACGCCGATCACCGCGAGCGCTACGGAGCCCCGCGCATTCATGCCGCCCTGCGGGCACAGGGCCGGACCGTCAGCCGGGGGCGCGTCGAACGCCTCATGCACCGTCATGGCCTTCGGGCTCAGCGCCCCCGGGCCTTTCGGGTCTGCACCACCGACAGCCGCCACGCCCTGCCGATCACCCCCAACCTCCTGGACCGCAACTTCGCTCCAACCGCTCCGAACAAGGTCTGGCTCACCGACATCACTTACGTGCCGACCGACGAGGGCTGGCTGTACGTGGCGGTGGTCCTCGACCTATTCAGCCGCAAGGCGGTCGGCTGGGCCATGCGCGATCACCTGCGCACCGAATTGCCGCTGGCGGCGCTCACCATGGCCCTCCAGCGCCAGCAGCCCGCCCCCGGCCTTCTGCACCATTCCGACCGCGGTTGCCAATACGCCTCGGCAGACTACCGCAAGGCTCTGAAAAACCATGACATCACCCAGTCGATGAGCCGTAAGGGGAACTGCTGGGACAACGCACCAATGGAAAGCTTCTTCGGAAGCCTGAAATCGGAACTCGTCCACCATCACCGGTACGCGACACGCGAGAATGCCAAGCGCGACCTGTTCGCCTACATCGAAGGCTATTACAATCGCCAACGCCTCCACTCGGCAATCGGCTATAGAACACCTGAGCAGGCCGAGCTTCAGGCCGCATAACCCGGTGTCTATCGTTCCGGGGGAAACTCAGCGCCCAATTCCGCTACCGGCCCGGCCAGTTCCTGACGCTGGAACTGCCGGTCCCCGGCGGGCCGGTGTGGCGGACCTACACCATCTCGTCCTCGCCGTCGCGTCCCATGGGGGTTTCGCTGACGGTGAAGGCGCAGGCCGGCAGCGTCGGCACCCGCTGGATGCTCGACACCCTGCGGCCCGGCATGCGGCTGCGCGCCAAGGGGCCGGCCGGCAGCTTCGCGCTGCTGCCCGATGCGCGGGACAAGTACCTGTTCCTCTCGGCAGGCTCCGGCGTCACCCCGTCGGTGTCGATGACCACCTATCTGTTCGACCGCGGCACCGGGATCGACGTCGTCCTCGTCACCTGCGCCAAACGCCCGGCCGAACTGGTCTGCCGCCGGACGCTGGAGCTGATGGCCTCCCGCGTGCCGTCGATCAAGCTGCACTTCATCGTCGAACAGGACGACCCGTTCGATGTCTGGACCGGCTATCGCGGCCGGCTGAACCAGGTCATGCTCGGTGCCATCGCCCCGGACTATCTCGACCGGCACGTCTACTGCTGCGGGCCGGAGCCGTTCATGAAGGGCGTGCGCGACATGCTGATCGCGCTCGGCTTCGACATGTCCCGCTATTTCCAGGAAAGCTTCAACGCGCCGGTCCTCGACACCGACGAAGCCCCGGCGACCGGCGACTTCGTTCCCGACCCCTCGCATGCGGCGGAGGTGGTGTTCAGCGCCTCCGGCGTGACGGCCGGCTGCGACGAGAGCGACACCATCCTGCATGTCGCCAAAAATGCCGGCCTGAACATCCCGTCCGGCTGCACCTTCGGCGTCTGCGGCACCTGCAGTGCGGAAGCTGTCCGGCGAGGTCCACATGGTCCACAGCGGCGGCATTTCCGACGAGGACATCGCCGAAGGCTACATCCTCGCCTGCTGTTCCCGCCCGATCGGAAGCGTCAGCCTCGACATCTGACCGATTGCAGTCCTGTTGGTATTCCTGGCGATCGATGAAGTGACAGCGCTGACGAAGAGCGGCAGCGGATGCGGCAGCGGGCCGTCGTTCAGGACAACGGGTCGATTCGCTTCATCGTCTTGCGGCAATGGATCAGCGCGTCGCGAATCATGAAGTTGACCAGCGTCGGCGACACACCGAGGGTGGCCGCGATGTCCTTCTGGCTGTGGCCGTGGATCCGGTGCATCTCGAAGGCATAGCGGGTCCGCTCCGGCAGATCGGCCAGGGCGGATTCAAGCGTCTGCAGAAGTTGACGGTTCACGTTTACGCTTTCCGGCGACGCCGCCTCCGGCGTGCTTACCGTCTGCCCTTCCTCCTCTGCCACGAGCAAGCGTGACTCCATGCCCTTCCGGCGGTAATGATCGATTGCCAGGTTACGGACGACCATCATCATGTAGCCCGCCTTGGCCCGGATGGAACTGGTCGATTCCGCACCCAGAAGCTTCAGAAAGGCATCCTGGACAACGTCTTCGGCATGGTGGCGACAGCCGGTGATCCGCTCGGCTACCCCGATCAACGAGCGCCGGTGCGTGGTGAAGACGTCGCACAGGGTCTGGCTTTCGACGGATCCGACCTGTCGCATGGAGAGTTCCTTGTGCAGAGTGAAGCCACGGGTGGGGTTGCAATCCCTCTGGCTTGACAAGCTGCCGCAGGCTAATGCAACTGACAATCATTTGCAAACAAGGAAACGGCAGAATTTCTCCGTGCGGTTTCCAGCGTGCGTTGTAGGGGCTTTGGATGACCGATCGTCTTGCGGGGCTCCGCCCAACCGCCCGAAGCCGGGGTGCCGGCCACCGGCCTCCTGCGCTCGGCTGGCTGGCGGCCTGCCGGGTCGCGGCCGGTTGGACGACGGTCTGGACGGCGGTCTGGACGGCGTCGCTGGGCTTGCCCACCCCTGCCCTTTCGACCTCCATCGACCCGGCTCCCGCTCCGTCCGACATCGGGCGGCCGGCAGTACAGGAGCCGACAGCACAGGAGATGCTGCTGGAGATCCCTGCCCTGCCCCTTCGGGAGGCGCTGACCAGATTGGGCCGCCAGACCGGCTTGCAGATTCTCTACAACCCCGACCTTTTGGCCGGACGCCGCTCGCGTGCGCTGTCGGGGCGGATGGCCCCGGCGGATGCCCTTTCCATCCTGCTGAGCGGAACCGACCTCGCCTTCGAGATGCGGGAGCGGATGGTGACGATCGGCCGGCTTCAGGAGAATCCCGGATTCCTTCCGGCCCTGACGGTGGAAGGCCGCCCGCCGCCCGCAGGCCAGGCAGCGCGGCTCCCCAGCCACGGCGGCAGTGCCGGCAAGACCGCAACGCCCATCGAGGAATCGCCGCAAGGACTTTCCATCGTCACGCGGGAAGATCTGGACCGGCGCGACGTCCAGGACATCAATGCCGCCCTCTCCTACAGCGCTGGGGTCCGCCCCATCGACTACCCCGGCGGCCAGGGTGCCATCGACGTCTTCGTTCGCGGTTTCCGCCAGAGTTCGGAATCCGTCATGATTGACGGGCTGCGCAGCGGCTACAACCCTTACGGGCTGGAGTACGAGCCTTTCGGCGTGGAGCGGGTGGAGGTGCTGAAAGGCCCGGCTTCCACACTCTATGGAGCCATGCCACCCGGCGGAGCCATCGCCCTGACCAGCAAGCGCCCGACCGACACCCCGCTCCATCGGCTCCAGCTGCAAGGCGGAAGCCATGACCGGAGGCAGGTCACGGCCGACCTCAGCGACCGGATCGACGCCGAGGGGACGCTTCGCTATCGCCTGACCATGCTGTCACGACGAAGCGGCACACAGATCGAACGCACCCCGGACGACCGCCTCTATGTCGCGCCCGCCCTGTCCTGGTCCGCTGGCGAGAAGACCGACATCACGCTGCTCGCAAGCTATCTCGATTTCCGAAAGATGGGGGCGGAGCAGAGCTTCCCGGCAGCGGGGACGGTGCTGGACAATCCATACGGCCGCCTGGACTCGAGCCTGTTCCTCGGCTATCCCGGGCTGAGTTCCTACCGTTCGCGCAGCCTGTCGGCCGGCTACGACATCCGGCATGCCCTGACCGGGGACTGGATGCTGAATCAGACCCTGCGCTACAGCCGCAGCCGCGTCGGCTATCTGTCGAGCTGGGCGTCGTCGGGCCTGCTGGAAGCGGACCGCTACTACCGCTTCGGGTTGCAGGACCGGCCCAAGACCAGTTCGACGCTGCTGACGGATACCAGCCTGCAAGGCAGCGCCGCCACCGGCCCGCTGCGCCACAGCCTGCTGGCGGGAATCGACCATGGCCGCTACCGGGCACACGAGACGCGGCGGAACGGCACGGTGGCCGATGCGCTCGACGTCTTCGATCCGGTCTATGGCGGCTCCTATGGCTGGGACGCGACGCTTGCCCGCGACCTGACCGACCGCATCCGCCAGACCGGCCTCTATGCCCAGGACGAAATCGCCGCCGGCAACTGGCGATTGACGCTCGGTGGCCGGCTGGACTGGAGCCGTACCGGGACTGTCGGCCGCCTGTCCGATGGTCCTCTGGTGGAGACGACACAGGTCGACCGGGCCTTCACCAAGCGTGTCGGGCTGGCCTACCGGTTCGAAAGTGGCCTGACGCCCTATGCCGGCCACTCGACCTCCTTCCAGCCGAACAGCGACAGCGACGTGCAGGGCCGCCCCTTCTCGCCGAGCCGGGGAACACAGTTGGAAGCCGGGCTGCGCTACCGGCCGAAGGGCTTCGACGGTCTCTTCACCCTGTCGCTGTTCCGTGCCGTTCAGCGCAACCTCACTGCCGCCGATCCGGACAATCCCGGCTATTCCATCCAAACCGGAGAGGTGCGGTCGCGTGGCGTCGAACTGGAGGCAAAGGCGGCTCTCGATGCCGCGACCGACCTGACGGCGGCCTACAGCTACACCGACGCGCGGGTCACCCGCGACACGCCTTACCCTGGCGGAACCGACAGGACGGGAAAGCGGGTGGCCTCGGTACCGCGTCATGCCGCCGCGGTCTGGCTGCGGCGGCATATCGACGATGGAGCGGCCGGCGGTCTGACCGCCGGTGTCGGGATGCGCTACGTCGGCGCGACCTACAATGCCGCGAACAGCATGCGAGTCCCCTCCTACATGCTGGCCGATGTCAGCCTCGGCTACGATCTGGGACGGCTCCGCCCGGCACTCGACGGCGCCGGTCTCACCGTGACCGCGACCAACCTGTTCGACCGACGCTATTTCTCGCCGGGATTCTACGAGAACTCCGTTTTCTACGGCAACCGCCGGACAGTTCTGGCCACCCTGTCCTACAGCTGGTGACGACCGTCAGCCAGCCTCGGCCAAATGCCGGCGCAGCACATCGGCGATCAGGTCCTGCGCCTCCTCCGCCTCGTCCACCAGGGCCCCCATCCGCAGGAAATCGTGGGTCATCCCGGCATGGATCCGCACATCGACGGGAGCACCGGCCGCCGCCAGCTTGTGCCCGTAGGCGATCCCTTCATCGACCAGCGGATCGCATTCGGCCAGCACGAGCAGAGCCGGCGCCAGCGAGGCCGCGACACCGGGTGAAAGCTCCGCCAACAGCGGCGAGAAGCGGCCGTCCCACCGGTCGGCCTCCTCACGGGCATAATGACGATAGAACCACTCCAGCGTCGCCCGCTCCAGCAGATGCCCTTCCCCGTACCGGCATAGGGAATCGGTTTCGGCGGTGGCATCGGTCACCGGATAGATCAGCACCTGCAGACGCGGGCGCGGCAGGCCGGCATCCACGGCGGCCCGCAGGCTGATCGCCGCGGCGAGACTGCCGCCGACGCTGTCGCCCCCCACCGCCAGACGGCCGCCGTCGAGCCCCAGTGCCGCGCCAGCCCTGCCGAGCCAGTCCAGCGCGTCCAGCGCATCGTCGAAAGCCGTGGGAAAGCGATATTCCGGAGCCAGCCGATAAGCCACCGACAGGACCGCAATCCCGCTCTTCGCCGCAATCGCCCGGCACAGCCCGTCATGGGACTCGAGGCTGCCGACGACATAGCCCCCGCCGTGGAAGAAGAGCAGCACCGGAGCCGGCATCGCCGTCCGGTCGGCGGAATAGAGACGGGCCGGCAGCACCGCACCGTCGCGGGTCGGGATGGACAACTCCTCCACCCGCTCCACCGGCTCGCCGCCGGGGTCCATCATGCGGGAGGTGTGCTCGAAGGCGAGCCGGGCCTCCGCCGGCGACAGGGCGTGCATCGGCTTCATCCTGCCGTCCTCGCGTCCACCCGCTGCGAGCGCGAGGAAGGCGGCAATATCGGGGTTCACAGGCATCGGTCGTTACTCCCGGTCGGAATGGGCGCGCTCACTCCGCGGCATCCGCTAGGTCGGCGGCAGGGGCGTCGGCAGGGGCGTCGGGCCGTTCCACCGCCGGCCCGGCCAGATGTTTGGCGATGTCCGCCAGGAAGCCTTCGTCGCGCGGCGCCTCGAAATGACCGCAGCCGAGTGTCCACCAGGACTGCGGGCGCCCGCCGAGCTGCGTCTCCAGGCGCAGCCGGTCGGTGTCGCGGCCGGTGACCCACCAGCCCTGCACAGCGGCGTCGACCGGCAGGCAGGCCGGCAGGGCTACGGACAGCCGCTTCAGATGACGGGCGGTCAGGAAGGCCTGGGTCAGCTCCTCCGCCCCCATCGCGGTCCCCAGCCCTTCAGCGCCGCCGGTCCGGGGAGTATCGAGCGCCTGGGAGATGACGCTTCTGATCGCGTCGGCGTCTTCGGACCCGGCCGCGGGAGGGCCGACAACCACCCCCGGCAACATCACCGCAAGGAAGCCGGCAAGATCGTCGCGCCAGTCATCCAGCCCAAACTCGCCGCCAAACTCGCCGATGTCCGGCAATGGCACGAAGGGGTCGAGCAGGGCAAGGCGCCGCACACGCTGCCCCCGGCGCTCCAGCTCGGCCGCCATCAGCGCGGCAATCGTTCCTCCCAGCGACCAGCCGAGCAGCTCGTAGGGGCCCTGCGGCTGCCGCGCCCGCAGCAAGTCGACATAGTCTCGCGCCATCTCCTCCAGCGAACGGTCCCGCCATGCCGGATCGAGCAGCATGCGCGACTGGATCGCCAGCACGCTCCGCCGCCCGTCGAGGCGACGGGCCAGCGGTTCATAATCGAAGACCGTGCCGAAGCCGGCATGGATGCAGACCAGCGGCGGCTGTCCGGCAAGCTGCCGGTTCAGGGCCATGATCGGCAACGGTCCGCCCTTCGCCGCATTTGTTTCCGCGGCAGTCCCGAGCAGTTCGGCGATGGTTGGCTTGCGGATCAGGTCACGAAGCTTGAAGGACACCCCAAGCGGCTTCAGCGCCCTTGCACGGGTCACCAGCTGGATGGAGAGGATGGAGTCTCCGCCTAGCTCGAAGAAGTTGTCGGTGACGCCGACGCTCTCCAGCCGCAACAGCTCGCACCACAGCGCCGCTAGCGCCCGTTCGGCCACGCTGCGCGGCGGAACTTGCCCCGACGATGCGGCAGCCTCCGGCTCGGGCAGCGCCTTGCGGTCCAGCTTGCCGTTGGGCGTCAGCGGCAACCGCTCCAGCACCACGAGGTGGGACGGAACCATGTAGTCCGGCAGAGCCGCCTTCAGCCCGCCGCGCAGCCGCTCGACAAGCCCATCGCCGGCAACTCCGTCGCCGACCGGCACGACATAGCCGACCAGACGCTTGCCCGACGTGCTGTCACGGGCGACCACCGCCGCCTCGCGCACACCCTCCTGCGCAAGCAGCCGTGCCTCCACCTCACCGAGTTCGATGCGGAAGCCGCGGATCTTCACCTGATGGTCGATCCGCCCGACATACTCGATCACCCCGTCGCCGCGCTGGCGAACGAGGTCGCCGGTGCGGTACAGCCGCCCGCCGCCGCTGGAGAACGGGTCGGCGACGAAGCGCTCTGCCGTCAGCCCGGGACGGTTCAGGTAGCCCCGCGCCAACCCCGCGCCGCCAAGATAAAGCTCCCCGACCACGCCAAGCGGTACCGGGTTCAGGTCGCCGTCCAGGACATGGGTGGTGCGGTCGCCCACCCGCAGGCCGATCGGTGCATAGGCGGCACCGCAGCGGTCCTGCCGGCCCGCCTTCCAGATCAGCGGCGTCACCACCGTCTCGGTCGGGCCGTAGCCGTTGATGATGTGCTCCGGTTGCAGTGCCTCCCTGGCCAGCTCGAAGGCCGCCTCCCCCACCGCGTCGCCGCCGAAGCAGTAGACCCGCACCGGCGGCGGGGCGGTCCCCCGCTCCGTCCGCTCGCGCCCGGCATGCTCGGCCAGCTGCTGCAGGTAGACCGGCGGGAACGCCGCCACCGTCACGCCATGGCGCTGCATCGCCGTGTAGGTCTGCTCCGGCGTCCACAGGCTGTCGTCGCGGACCAGCAGGCGGCTGCCGTGGGTCAGCGCGGTCAGCCAGCGTTCATGCGCGCCGTCGAAGGCGAAGGACATGAAATGCAGCTCGCAGTCCTGCGGGGTCATGGCATAGAGCGCGCCGATGGCCCGGCAATGCATGGCGAGCGGGCCGTGCGCCACCGCGACCCCCTTGGGCAGGCCGGTGGAACCGGAGGTGTAGATGACGTAGGCGAGGCTGCCGGGCAGCACCGCCACCGCCGGTGCGGCGTCGGCCTCCTCGGCCGGCAGGCCGTCGAGCAGCAGGCTCGGGAGGCCGTCCGGCAGCGGCAGCCGGTCCGCCAGACTGCCATCGGTCAGCAGCAGGGCGATGCCGGCATCGCCGATCAGGTAGGCGAGGCGCTCGCGCGGATAGGCGGCATCCAGCGGGACATAGGCGCCGCCGGCCTTGAGCACCGCCAGCAGGGCGACGATCATGGCGGGTCCGCGCGGCAGGGCGACGCCGACGCGGACCTCCGGCCCGACGCCGGCCGCGGCCAGCCGGCAGGCCAGGGCGTTGGCCCGGCGGTCGAGCGCAGCGAAGCCGAGAGTGCTGCCCCCCGGAACGCCCCCCGGACCGCCATCAAGACCGCCGTCCACCACCGCCGGCCGGTCACCGAGCGCGGCGGCCATGGCGGCGATGCGGACATGCACCGGCTCGAAGGCCTCGGCGGCGACCGGTGCGTTCCACGCGGCGAAGCGGGCCCGCTCCTCCCCGGTCAGCAGCGGCACCTCTCCCACCCGTCGCCCGGCATCCGCCGCAAGACCACACAGAACCGTCTCGAAATGGCCTTGGATACGGTTGCACAGATCGCCGTCGATCAGATCGCGGCGGTGTATGAACTTGACCTCCAGCTCTTCACCGACCGACACCTCCAAATCCATGGCGAATCCGGTCACGTCGACCCGGTCCGTCGCTCCGAATCTGACAGTCTGGTCGTTTTGGTTTTTGATGGCCTCGTCGACGGGATAGTTCTCGAAGACGAGGATGCTGTCGAACAGGGCCCGCGCGCCGCCGCTGGTGCCGAGGCTGGTGCCGGCCCAGCGCTGCACCTCGTGCAGCGGCGTGTGCTCGTGCTCGCGCATCTCCAGGTTCCGCCGCTGCAATCCGCGCAGCCACTCCCCCACCCGCTCGCCAGACGGCGGACGCTCCACCACCGGCAGCGTGTTGATGAACAGCCCCAGCGTCTCCTCGACGCCGGCAAGCTCCGCCGGACGGCCCGACACCGTCGCGCCGAACGCCACCGTCTCCTGACCGCTGTAGCGGTGCAGGAGAAGCGCCCAAGCCCCCTGCACCAGCGTGTTCAGCGTCACCCGCTGCGCCTGCGCGAACGCCTGCAACCGCCGCGTCGCATTGCCATCCAGTCGCAGCCACACCACGCCGTGCCCCGCCTGCGGAGCCCGGCAGGGCAGGCTGGCCGCCAGCAGCGTCGGCGCCTCCAGCCCCGACAGGCGCCCGCGCCAGAAGCGCTCCGACGCCGCACCATCCTGCCGCCCCAACCACGCGATGTAGTCGCGGTAGCGGCCCGCCGCGCCGCCCACCTCCGCTCCCCGGTAGCGGCCCAGCACCTCCGCCACCAGACGCGCGCTGCTCCAGCCGTCCAGCAGCAGGTGATGGCTGGTCCAGATCAGGCGATGGCGCCCCCGGCCCTGTCGCCCCGGCAGCCGCACCAGAACCACCCGCTGCAACGGCGGACGGCCAAGCTCGAAGCCGCGGGCACGCTCCTCCCGCGCCAAGGCCCCCAGGGCCTCCTCCAGTTCGGCGCCGGCAAGGCCGCGGTCGCGCCAGTCCAGCACCGACACCGCATCGGCCACCCGCTCCCACACCGCCTGCAACGGGGCGGCCAACGGGGAGGAAGGCGCGCCGCCCCACAGGAAACCGGTGCGCAGCACGGCATGGCGCGCCGTCACCCAGGCCCAGGCGGCGGCGAAGCGGGTCTCCTCTAGCCCCTCCACCTCGACGGCGAGCTGCGTCACATAGGGGCTTTCGCCCTCCGCGGCCCCTTCCAGCGCGTGGAACAGCATGCCCTGCTGCATCGGGCTCAGCGGGTAGAGGTCCTCCAGTTCGCGCGCCGGCAGGGGCAGCGCGTCCAGCTGCCCCTGCGTCAGGCCGGCCAGCGGAACGTCCGACGGCGTCAGCCCGCCGGCCGAGGCCTCGCAATGCGCAACCAGCGCCCGAAGCTCCTCCCCATAGGCCGAGGCCAACCCCTCCACAACCGATGGCGCCAGCACCGCCCGGCTGTAGCTCCAGTCGAACACCAGCTCCCCGTCATAGACCTGACCGTTCAGCGTCAGCCAGTTGCCCAGAGGCGCATCGGCATCCTGGCTGCTGCCCGCCGGCTCGTCGGCCGGCACGAAGCGGGCGGTGTCGTCGAAGCTGCCGTCGAACTGGCCCAGATAGTTGAAGGTCACCCGCGCCTCGGGCAGGGCCCGCAGCGCTGCCTGCGCCTCCCCATCGCCCAGATGGCGCAGCACGCCAAAGCCAAGCCCGTTCGACGGCACCGACCGAAGCTGCTCCTTCACCGCCCTGATCGACGCGCCAATCTCTCCGCCGGCTCCCCCGCCTGGGCGCAGATGCACCGGATAGGCGGTGGTGAACCAGCCGACGCTGCGGCTGAGGTCCAGGCCACCCACCAGCTCCTCGCGGCCATGACCCTCCAGCTGCACCAGTGCCGAGGCTGCGCCGCTCCACCGGCACAGCACCCGCGACAGCGCCGTCAGCAGAAGGTCGTTCACCCGCGTCCGGTAGGCCGCGGGCGCCGACGACAGCAGGCGCTTGGTCCAGCCGGCATCCAGCCGCGTCCGCGCCACGGCGGATGCCGCCACCCTCAGCGCCTCGGGGGAGACCGGTTCCGCCACCCCCGGCAGCCCGGCCGGAGCCCCCGTCAGGCTGTCGCGCCACCAGGACAGCTCATCCCTCAGCGTCCCGCTCGCGGCGTGGCGGCGCAGCGCCTCGCCCCAGGACTGGAAGGACGCAGTCTTGGCCGGCAGCAGCACCGCCTCGCCCCGCTCCAGCTGCGTGCAGGCCAGCTGTAGATCCTCCAGCAGCACGCGCCAGGACACGCCGTCCACCACAAGATGGTGGATCGCCAGCAGCAGGCGCTGCTCCCCGCCCCGATCTCCGTCTTCATCCTCCCGCTCCACCAGCAGGGCGCGCAGCAGCGGGCCATGGTCGAGGTCGAGACTGCGCTGGGCCTCCTCGCACAGCCGCTCCTGCGCTCCGGCATCGGCGGCGGCGCGGTGCCACAGCACCGACGGCACCGCCTCGGGCGGCAGGTGCTCGGCACGTCCGCCTCCAGCGAAGACCAGCCGCAGGGCGTCGTGATGAGCCAGCAGGGCCGAGAGCGCCCTTTCCAGCAGCGCCGGATCGACCGGCTGGCGCAGCCGCAGCAGCACCGACTGGTTCCAGTGGCTGCGGTTGGGGATCGCCTCCTCGAAGAACCAGCGCTGGATCGGCGTCAGCGACAGCGCACCGCCGACGCTGCCCTGCCTGGCGACCGAAGCGGACGGAGCGCCGGCATCGCTGCGGGCGGCGCGGGCGAGCGCCTCCAGGGTCTGATGCTCGAAGACGTCGCGCGGGGTGAAGGAGAGGCCGTGGCGGCGGGCGCGGCTGACCAGCTGGATGGAGAGGATGGAGTCTCCGCCCAGTTCGAAGAAGTTGTCGGTGACGCCGACGCTCTCCAGCCGCAGCAGCTCGCACCACAGCGCCGCCAAAGCGCGCTCGGCATCGCTGCGCGGCTGAACTTGGGCCGACGACGACGCCAGCTCCGGCTCGGGCAGGGCCTTGCGGTCGAGCTTGCCGTTGGGCGTCAGCGGCAAGCGCTCCAGCACCACGAGATGCGACGGAACCATGTAGTCCGGCAGAGCGCGGCTAAGATGCTCCCTCAGCCGCCGCGGCAGTTCCGCGTCCGCATCGGCGGCGACATAGCCGACCAGACGCTTGCCGCCCACACCGTCGCGGGCGACCACCACCGCATCCCGCACCGCCGGATGGCCGCGCAGCACAGCTTCGATCTCGCCAAGCTCGATCCGCAGGCCGCGGATTTTCACCTGATGGTCGATCCGTCCGACATACTCGATCACCCCGTCCCCGCGCCGCCGCGCCAGATCGCCCGTCCGGTACATCCGACCGCCGTCGGCGCAGAACGGGTCGGCGACAAAACGCTCCGCCGTCAGCCCGGCCCGCCGGTGATAGCCCCGCGCCAGACCCGCACCGGCGATGTAAAGCTCGCCGACCGCGCCGGCCGGAAGCGGGCTCAGGCACTCGTCCAGCACATGCAGCCGCAGATTGTCGATGGCCACGCCGATCGGCACCCCGCCGCCCGCACCGCCCTCCCCGGCCCGGCAGGTCCAATGGCTGACGTCGATCGCCGCCTCCGTCGGGCCATAGAGGTTGTACAGGCCGACCTGCGGCAACCGGGCGAACAGCCGGTCCTGCAACGCCGCCGGCAGAGCCTCGCCGCTGCACACCACCCGGCGCAGGCTGGTGCAATGCTCCACCCCCGGCTCTTCCAGGAAGGCCTGCAGCATGGAGGGCACGAAGTGCAGCGTGTCGATGCCCTCCCCGCGGATCAGCGCCACCAACCGGGCCGCGTCGCGGTGCTCGCCGGGCGCCGCCACCACCAGATGCGCTCCCACCATCAGCGGCCAGAAGAACTCCCAGACCGAGACGTCGAAGCCGAAGGGCGTCTTCTGCAACACCCGCTCGCCCGGAGACAGCCGGTAGGCCTTCTGCATCCAGGCCAGCCGGTTCAACAGGGCGCCATGGCTGTTGCCGGCCCCCTTGGGCGTGCCGGTGGAGCCGGAGGTGTAGATCAGGTAGGCGAGGTTCTCCGGCCGCAGCCCGGCCGCTGGCGGCGTGTCCGGCAGTCCCCCGGTGTTCTCGGCGTCGGTGTCCTCGGCGTCGAGCAGCAGCAGGCGGACAGCCTCGGGCAGCGCCTCGCCGCCCAGCCTGCCGGCAAGATGGGACTGGGTGAGCAGCAGGGCGATGCCGCCGTCCGCGGCCATGGCGGCAAGGCGGGCGGGTGGCAGTTCCGGATCGAGGGGCAGATAGGCGCCGCCCGCCTTCATCACCGCCAGCAGGCCGACGACCAGCTCCAGCGAGCGTTCGGCGGCGACGCCGACCGTCACCTCCGGGCCGACGCCCAGCGCCTGAAGCCGGTGGGCCAGCCGGTTCGCCTGTGCCTCCAGCTCGGCATAGCTCAGCGTCCGGCCGCCGAAGCTCACCGCAGGACACCCGCCATGCAGGCCGGCCTGTTCCGAGATAAGCTCCGGCACCAGGGGGCCGGCGGTCAGCGTCCCGTCGCGGGTCGCGTTCCAGCGGGCGAAGCTCCGCCATCCCTCCTCGTCGAGCAAGCCGATCTCACCCAACCGGCGCCCGGCATCCTCGACCAGGGCCAGCAGAAGCCGTCGGGTCTGTGCGGCGAAACGGCGGACCTCCTCGTCGCCGATACGATCGCGCCAATGGCTGAAGGTCAACGTCAGTTGCTTTCCGGCGCCCATCAGCAGGGTCAACGGGACGGAGGTAAGCTCATGATTCTGTGGAGCGCCGAAGCGCAGGCCGCCGGTTTCCCCGCGGCCAAGCGCGTCGGACAGCGGATAGTTCTCGAACACCAGCAGACTGTCGAATAGCATCTCGCCGCCATGGCCGGACCAGCGCTGGATGTCGGCCAGCGGCGTGTGTTCGTGCTCCCGCATTTCGAGATTGCTGGCCTGGAGATCGGTCAGCCACCCCGACACGGTCTGGGCCGGATGCGGCGTGCCGACCAGCGGCAGCGTGTTGATGAACAGGCCGATCTGCTTTTCGATGCCCGGCAGTTCGGCCGGCCGGCCGGAGACCGTCACGCCGGCCGCCACCGCCTTCTGTCCGGTCCGCCGGTGCAGAAGCAGCAGCCAAGCGGCCTGAACCAACGTGTTGAGCGTCACTTGGCTCTGACGGGCGAAGCGGACGAGGAGCGCGGTTTCCCGTTCGTCGAAGGCAAGTTCGAAGACTCCATGCCCTTGGCCGATATCCGGTTGCCCGCTGGCCGCCGCGATCCTGGTCGGCTGTTGGAGTTCGGCGGTGCGGTTGCGCCAGAAGGCCTCGGACGCCGCCCTGTCGCGCCCTTGCAGCCAGGCCACATGGTCGCGGAAGCGGCCGCCGTCCGCCGCCGGCACGACGCCGGCATAGCGTTGCAGCACCTCCCCCAGAAGCTGCGAGCTGCTCCAGCCGTCCAGCAGGATGTGGTGGCTGGTCAGGATCACATGGTGGCGCTCCCCGCCCGTGCGCACCACCGCCAGCCGCAGCAGAGGCGGTGCCGCAAGGTCGAAGCCGGCCTGCCGCTCCGCCGCCGCAAGCGCCTCCAGCCGCACCATCGGGTCCGCATCGGCGCGCCAGTCCTCCAATCGCAGCGGCACCGCGACCTTGCGCCGGATCGCCTGCAACGGCTGCTCCAGGCCGTCCCACAGGAAGCCCGCCCGCAGGCTGTCATGCGCATCGACCGCCCCCTGCCAGGCCGCGTGGAAGCGCGCCACGTCCAGCCCGTCCACATCCACCCGCATCTGGTTGATGTAGGCGTCGCCACCCGGCTCGTAGAGCGCATGGAACAGCATGCCCTGCTGCATCGGCGTCAGCGGGTAGAGGTCCTCCAGTTCGCGCGCCGGCAGCGGCAGCGCGTCCAGCTGGCCCTGCGTCAGGCCGGCCAGCGGAACGTCCGACGGCGTCAGCCCGCCGGCCGAGGTCTCGCAATGCGCGACCAGCGCCCGAAGCTCCTCCCCATAGGCCGAGGCCAGCCCCTCCACAACCGATGGCGCCAGGACCGCGCGGCTGTAGCTCCAGTCGAACACCAACTCCCCGTCATAGACCTGCCCGTTCAGCGTCAACCAGTTGCCCAAGGGCGCATCCAGGTCCTGGCTGCTGCCCGCCGGCTCGTCGGCCGGCACGAAGCGGGCGGTGTCGTCGAAGCTGCCGTCGAACTGGCCCAGATAGTTGAAGGTCACCCGCGCCTCGGGCAGCGCCCGCAGCGTTGCCTGCGCCTCCGCATCGCCCAGATGGCGCAGCACGCCAAAGCCAAGCCCGTTCGACGGCACCGCCCGCAGCTGCTCCTTCACCGCCTTGATCGACGCGCCAATCTCTCCACCGGCTCCCCCGCCTGGGCGCAGATGCACCGGATAGGCGGTGGTGAACCAGCCGACGCTGCGGCTGAGGTCCAGGCTTCCAACCAGCTCCTCGCGGCCATGCCCCTCCAACTGCACCAGCGCCGACGCTTCGCCGCTCCACCGGCACAGCACCCGCGACAGCGCCGTCAGCAGCAGGTCGTTCACCCGCGTCCGGTAGGCCGCGGGCGCCGACGACAGCAGACGCTTCGTCCAGCCGGCATCCAGCCGCGTCCGCGCGACGGCGGATGTCGCCACCCTCAGCGCCTCGGGGGAGACCGGATCCGCCACCCCCGGCAGCCCTGCCGGAGCCCCCGTCAGGCTGTCGCGCCACCAGGACAGCTCATCCTTCAGCGCCCCGCTCGCGGCGTGGCGGCGCAGCGCCTCGCCCCAGGACTGGAAGGACGCGGTCTTGGCCGGCAGCACCACAGCCTCGCCCCGCTCCAGCTGAGCGCAGGCCAGTTGCAGATCCTCCAGCAGCACGCGCCAGGACACACCATCCACCACCAGATGGTGGATCGCCAGCAGCAGGCGCTGCCCGCCGTCATCCTCCCGCTCCACCAGCAGGGCGCGCAGCAGCGGGCCATGGTCGAGGTCGAGGCTGCGCTGGGCCTCCTCGCACAGCCGCTCCTGCGCTTCGGCATCGGCGGCAACGCGCTGCCACAGCACCGGCGGCACCGCCTCGGGCGGCAAATGCTCGGCACGGCCGTCCCCGGCGCTGCCATCCATCGCGAAGACCAGCCGCAGGGCGTCGTGATGGGCCAGCAGGGCCGTGAGCGCCCGCTCCAGCAGCGCCGGATCGACCGACCGGCGCAGCCGCAGCAGCACCGACTGGTTCCAGTGGCTGCGATTGGTGATCGGCTCCTCGAAGAACCAGCGCTGGATCGGCGTCAGCGACAGCGCTCCGCCGACGGCCCCCTGCTCGGCGGCCGGGGTGGCCGGAGCGCCGGCGTCGCTGCAGGCGGCGCGGGCGAGCGCCTCCAGGGTCTGGTGCTCGAAGACGTCGCGCGGGGTGAAGGAGAGGCCGTGGCGGCGGGCGCGGCTGACCAGCTGGATGGAGAGGATGGAGTCTCCACCCAGTTCGAAGAAGTTGTCGGTGACGCCAACGCTCTCCAGCCGCAGCAGCTCGCACCACAGCGCCGCCAAAGCGCGCTCGGCATCGCTACGCGGTTGAACTTGGACCGACGACGACGCCAGCTCCGGCTCGGGCAGCGCCTTGCGGTCCAGCTTGCCGTTCGGCGTCAGCGGCAACCGCTCCAGCACCACGAGATGCGACGGAACCATGTAGTCCGGCAGAGCCGCCTTCAGCCCGCCGCGCAGCCGCTCGACAAGCCCATCGCCGGCAACCCCGTCGTCGGCGGGCACGACATAGCCGACCAGACGCTTGCCGGAGCTGCCGTCACGGGCGACCACCGCCGCCTCGCGCACGCCCTCCTGCGCCCGCAGCCGCGCCTCCACCTCGCCAAGCTCGATGCGGAAGCCGCGGATCTTCACCTGATGGTCGATCCGCCCGACATACTCGATCACCCCGTCCCCGCGCTGGCGCACGAGGTCGCCGGTGCGGTAGAGCCGCCCGCCGCCGCTGGAGAACGGGTCGGCGACGAAGCGCTCCGCCGTCAGGCCGGGACGGTTCAGGTAGCCGCGCGCCAACCCCGCGCCGCCAAGATAAAGCTCCCCGACCACGCCAAGCGGTACCGGGTTCAGGTCGCCATCCAGGACATAGCCGCAGGTCCCATCGATGGGACGGCCGATGTTGGCGCGGCCCCCCGCCTCGCGACGGGTCACGGTCGAATAGGTCGTGTCCTCCGACGGGCCGTAGAGGTCGTAGACGTCGGCGATACCGGCGGTATAGAGGTCATCCACCAGCGATTGAGCCAACGGCTCGCCCGCCAGATTGACGGTCCGCACACCAGCCGGGATACCGCCGGAGCGCAGGAGGCCGGCAATAGCCGACGGTACCGTGTTGATCAGGCACACGCGGTCGCGGGCCGGCAGGTCGGGCAAGGCCAGGGCGTTGTCGGCCATCACCACATGCCCGCCGGCACTCAGCGTGACGAAGAATTCCCAGACCGAAAGATCGAAACAGACGGAGGTCGAGGCCAGGACCCCCTGCAACTGCTCCGGCCGGTAAAGCCGCAATGCCCAGTCGATGAGGGCCGAGGCGTTGCGATGCTCGATCACCACACCCTTCGGCCGTCCGGTCGAGCCGGAGGTGTAGATGACATAGGCGGCGCCCTCCGCCCTGTTGACCGGCAGCGGATCGTCCGCCGGGCCGTTCTCCAGACCGAGCGCCGGATCGTCGAGCGCCAGCAGCCGCAGGCCCCCGCCCGCCGGAAGACGGGGCAGCAGGCTGCGTTGCGTCACGACCAGTGCCGCCTGGCTGTCGGCCAGCATGTAGGCGACACGGTCGGCGGGATAGTCGGGGTCGAGCGGAACATAGGCACCGCCAGCCTTCAGGATCGCCAGAAGACCGGTCGGCAGAACCTCCGTCCGCTCCAGCATGACGGCGACCGGGACACCGGGCGCGACACCGAGCGCGCGCAGCCGATGGGCCAGCCGGTTGGCCTGCCGGTTGAGATCGCCATAGCTCACGCTGCGCGTGCCGGCGATAACCGCGGTGGCATCCGGACTGCGGGCGGCCTGCACCTCGAACAGACGCGGCAAGGGCGTCGCGTCCATCGGCTCCGGTTGGTTCCAGGCGCCGAAAATACGGTCGCGGTCGGCCTCGTCCAGCACGGAGAAGGCACCGAGCGGCCGGTTCGGGGCTTCGGCCATCGCCAGCAGAAGACGGCGTAGATGGCCGGCGAGGTGCGCCACCGCCGGCCCCGTCAGATGCGCGCGGTCGTAGCGGTGATGCAACCCCAGCCGGTCGCCGGGCATGATCGCGATGGTCAGCGGATAGCTGGTCCGCTCATAACCGATCACCGGCGAGAAGCGCAGCCCGCCGGGGCTTCCCTGACGCAACGCCTCGGCGACCGGATAGCTCTCGAACACCAGCAGGCTGTCGAACAGGGCACCGCCGGCATCGCCCGATGCGGACTGGCCCGACCAGTGCTGAATATCGCCGAGCGGCGTGTGCTCATGCTCACGCAGGTCGAGGTTGCGGCTTTGGACCGTGCGGAGCCAGTCTGCCACCGGCATCGCGGGATGGGGCGTCAGGATCACCGGCAGCGTGTTGATGAACAGGCCGAGCCGGTGTTCCACCCCCGGCAAATCCGCCGGGCGGCCGGACACGGTGGTGCCGAAGGCAACGGTGTCCTGGCCGCCATGCTGCCGCAGCAGGACGGCCCAGGCCGCCTGCATCAGCGTGTTCAGCGTGACGTCGCAGCGACGGGCAAGGTCGGTGAGGCGACGGGTTTCCTCCACGGTGAAGACGCAGCGATGCTCGCCCTGCCCATCCCGCTCAGGCAAGGGGTCCGCCTGCGGGCCGGACGGCAGCAGCGAGACAACCCTGGTCGGCTGTTGGAGTTCGGCGGTGCGGTTGCGCCAGAAGGCCTCGGACGCCGCCCTGTCGCGCCCTTGCAGCCAGGCCACATGGTCGCGGAAGCGGCCGCCGTCCGCCGCCGGCACGACGCCGGCATAGCGTTGCAGCACCTCCCCCAAAAGCTGCGAGCTGCTCCAGCCGTCCAGCAGGATGTGGTGGCTGGTCAGGATCACATGATGGCGCTCCGCGCCCGTGCGCACCACCGCCAGCCGCAGCAGAGGCGGTGCCGCAAGGTCGAAGCCGGCCTGCCGCTCCGCCGCCGCAAGCGCCTCCAGCCGCACCATCGGGTCCGCATCGCCGCGCCAGTCCTCCAGCCGCAGCGGCACCGCGACCTTGCGCCGGATCGCCTGCAACGGCTGCTCCAGGCCGTCCCACAGGAAGCCCGCCCGCAGGCTGTCATGCGCATCGACCGCCCCCTGCCAGGCCGCGTGGAAGCGCGCCACGTCCAGCCCGTCCACATCCACCCGCATCTGGTTGATGTAGGCGTCGCCACCCGGCTCGTAGAGCGCATGGAACAGCATGCCCTGCTGCATCGGCGTCAGCGGGTAGAGATCCTCCAGTTCGCGCGCCGGCAGCGGCAGCGCGTCCAGCTGCCCCTGCGTCAGGCCGGCCAGCGGAACGTCCGACGGCGTCAGCCCGCCGGCCGAGGTCTCGCAATGCGCAACCAGCGCCCGAAGCTCCTCCCCATAGGCCGAGGCCAGCCCCTCCACAACCGATGGCGCCAGCACAGCCCGGCTGTAGCTCCAGTCGAACACCAGCTCCCCGTCATAGACCTGACCGTTCAGCGTCAGCCAGTTGCCCAGAGGCGCATCGGCATCCTGGCTGCTGCCCGCCGGCTCGTCGGCCGGCACGAAGCGGGCGGTGTCGTCGAAACTGCCGTCGAACTGGCCCAGATAGTTGAAGGTCACCCGCGCCTCGGGCAGCGCCCACAGCGTCGCCTGCGCCTCCGCGTCGCCCAGATGGCGCAGCACGCCGTAGCCAAGCCCGTTGGATGGAACCGCCCGCAGCTGCTCCTTTACTGCCTTGATCGCTGCCTCCAGTTCCCCGCCTGGGCGCAGATGCACCGGATAGGCGGTGGTGAACCAGCCGACGCTGCGGCTGAGGTCCAGGCCGCTCACCAGCTCCTCGCGGCCATGACCCTCCAGCTGCACCAGTGCCGAGTCTGCACCGCTCCACCGGCACAGCACCCGCGACAGCGCCGTCAGCAGAAGGTCGTTCACCCGCGTTCGGTAGGCCGCGGGCGCCGACGACAGCAGGCGCTTCGTCCAGCCGGCATCCAGCCGCGTCCGCGCCACGGCGGATGTCGCCACCCTCAGCGCCTCAGCCGGCACCGGCTCCACCACCCCCGGAAGCCCGGCCGGAGCCCCTGTCAGGCTGTCGCGCCACCAGGACAGCTCATCCCTCAGCGCCCCGCTCGCGGCGTGGCGGCGCAGCGCCTCGCCCCAGGACTGGAAGGAGGCGGTCTTGGCCGGCAGCACCACCGCCTCGCCCCGCTCCAGCTGAGCGCAGGCCAGTTGCAGATCCTCCAGCAGCACGCGCCAGGACACACCATCCACCACCAGATGGTGGATCGCCAGCAGCAGGCGCTGCCCGCCGTCATCGCTACGCTCGACCAGCAGGGCGCGCAGCAGCGGGCCATGGTCGAGGTCGAGGCTGCGCTGGGCCTCCTCGCACAGCCGCTCCTGCGCTTCGGCATCGGCGGCAACGCGCTGCCACAGCACCGGCGGCACCGCCTCGGGCGGCAAATGCTCGGCACGGCCGTCCCCGGCGCTGCCATCCATCGCGAAGACCAGCCGCAGGGCGTCGTGATGGGCCAGCAGGGCCGTGAGCGCCCGCTCCAGCAGCGCCGGATCGACCGACCGGCGCAGCCGCAGCAGCACCGACTGGTTCCAGTGGCTGCGGCTGGGGATCGGCTCCTCGAAGAACCAGCGCTGGATCGGCGTCAACGACAGCGCTCCGCTGACAGCACCCTGCCCGGTGACCGGGGTGGCCGGAGCGCCGGCATCGCTGCGGGCGACGCGGGCGAGCGCCTCCAGGGTCTGGTGCTCGAAGACGTCGCGCGGGGTGAAGGCGAGGCCGTGGCGGCGGGCGCGGCTGACCAGCTGGATGGAGAGGATGGAGTCTCCGCCCAGCTCGAAGAAGTTGTCGGTGATGCCGACGCTCTCCAGCCGCAGCAGCTCGCACCACAGCGCCGCCAAAGCGCGCTCGGCATCGCTACGCGGTTGAACTTGGGCCGACGACGACGCCAGCTCCGGCTCGGGCAGGGCCTTGCGGTCCAGCTTGCCGTTCGGCGTCAGCGGCAACCGCTCCAGCACCACGAGGTGGGACGGAACCATGTAGTCCGGCAGCGCCGCCTTCAGCCCGCCGCGCAGCCGCTCGACGAAATCGTCCGCCTCCGCACCGACCGGCACGACATAGCCGACCAGCCGCTTGCCGGAGCTGCCGTCGCGGGCGACCACCGCCGCCTCGCGCACACCCTCCTGCGCAAGCAGCCGTGCCTCCACCTCACCGAGTTCGATGCGGAAGCCGCGGATCTTCACCTGATGGTCGATCCGCCCGACATACTCGATCACCCCGTCCCCGCGCTGGCGCACGAGGTCGCCGGTGCGGTAGAGCCGCCCACCGCCGGCCGAGAACGGATCGGCGACGAAGCGCTCTGCCGTCAGCCCGGGACGGTTCAGGTAGCCCCGCGCCAACCCCGCGCCGCCAAGATAAAGCTCCCCGACCACGCCAAGCGGGACCGGGTTCAGGTCGCCGTCCAGGACATGGGTGGTGCGGTCGCCCACCCGCAGGCCGATCGGTGCATAGGCGGCACCGCAGCGGTCCTGCCGGCCCGCCTTCCAGATCAGCGGCGTCACCACCGTCTCGGTCGGGCCGTAGCCGTTGATGATGTGCTCCGGTTGCAGCGCCTCCCTGGCAAGCTCGAAGGCCGCCTCCCCAACCGCGTCGCCGCCGAAGCAGTAGACCCGCACCGGCGGCGGGGCGGTCCCCCGCTCCGTCCGCTCGCGCCCGGCATGCTCGGCCAGCTGCTGCAGGTAGACCGGCGGGAACGCCGCCACCGTCACGCCATGGCGCCGCATCGCCGTGTAGGTCTGCTCCGGCGTCCACAGGCTGTCGTCGCGGACCAGCAGGCGGCTGCCGTGGGTCAGCGCGGTCAGCCAGCGTTCATGCGCGCCGTCGAAGGCGAAGGACATGAAATGCAGCTCGCAGTCCTGCGGGGTCATGGCATAGAGCGCGCCGATGGCCCGGCAATGCATGGCGAGCGGGCCGTGCGCCACCGCGACCCCCTTGGGCAGGCCGGTGGAACCGGAGGTGTAGATGACGTAGGCGAGGCTGCCGGGCAGCACCGCCACCGCCGGTGCGGCGTCGGTCTCCTCGGCCGGCAGGCCGTCGAGCAGCAGGCTCGGCAGGCCGTCCGGCAACGGCAGCCGGTCCGCCAGACTGCCATCGGTCAGCAGCAGGGCGATGCCGGCATCGCCGATCAGATAGGCTAGGCGCTCGCGCGGATAGGCGGCATCCAGCGGGACATAGGCGCCGCCGGCCTTGAGCACCGCCAGCAGGGCGACGATCATGGCGGGTCCGCGCGGCAGGGCGACGCCGACGCGGACCTCCGGCCCGACGCCGGCTGCGGCCAGCCGGCAGGCCAGGGCGTTGGCCCGGCGGTCGAGCGCGGCGAAGCCGAGAGTACTGCCCCCGGGACCGCCGTCCACCACCGCCGGCCGGTCACCGAGAGCGGCGGCCATGGCGGCGATGCGGGCATGCACCGGCTCGATGGCCTCGGCGGCGACCGGTGCGTTCCACGCGGCGAAGCGGGCCCGCTCCTGCCCGGTCAGCAGCGGCACCTCGCCCACCCGTCGCCCGGCATCCGCCACAAGGCCACACAGAAGCGTCTCGAAATGGCAGCGCAACCGGTCGATCCTGACATGGTCGTAGAGATCGGTTGCGTAGGTGAAGGCAGCCTCGATCCCGCCGCCCTCTTCTTCCACGGTGTCGAGGGTCAGGTCGTAGCTGGCCACGGCACTGTCGAGCGCCATCGGCTCCACCCGCAGACCATCCATCACGGAGGTTGCACGGCCATCGCGGCGCTGGTGGTTGAACATCACCTGGAACAGCGGATTGTAGCTGAGGCTGCGCTCCAGCTTCAGCGCCTCCAGCAGTTGTTCGAAGGGGAGATCCTGATGCGCCTGCGCCTCCAGCGCCGTTTCCCTGACCCGATCGAGCAGGTCGGCGACGCGGTCGCGCCCGTCGATCCGCGGGCGCAGAACCTGGGTGTTGACGAAGAAGCCGACGACGCCCTCGCACTCTGCACGGTTGCGGTTGGCGACCGGCACGCCGATGGCGATATCTCCCTGCCCGCTGTGGCGGTGGAGCAGCATCGTGAAGGCCGTCAGCAACAGCATGAACAGCGTGACGTCGGTCTCGCGGGCGAAGGCGCGCAACGTCCCGGCCAGTTCCGCGCCGAGCGTGAAGCGCAGGATGGCGCCGCGGTGGCTCTGCCGCGCAGGCCTCGGCCGGTCGGCGGGCAATTCCAGCGGCGCCCGGTCTCCCCCCAGACGGTCGAGCCAATAGGCGAGTTGCCGCTCCGCCTCGCCCGCCTCCAGCATGTTCCTCTGCCACAGGGCGTAATCGGCATAGCGGATCGGGGGGTGCGGCAGGTCGATCCTTCCATCGCGCCGTATGGCACGGTACAGCTCCGCGAACTCCCGGATCAGCACGGCCATCGACCAGCCATCCGACGCGATGTGGTGCATCGTCACCAGAAGACGATGGTCCTGCTGCCCCAGCCGGACGAGGCGCGCCCGCAGGAGCGGACCGGCCTCCAGATCGAAGGGTGCCTGCGCCTCCTCCTCGATCAGGCGACGTGCGGCACCCTCGCGCCCATCGGCCGGCAGATGGCTCAGGTCGTCGACCGCCAGCCGGAATTCGGTCTCTTCGAGGACGGTCTGCACCGGTTCCCCGTCGCCCTGGCGGAACACAGTCCGCAGAGCTGCATGGCGGTCCAGCAGATGTTCGAAGGCGCGGGACAGCGCGTCGCGGTCGAGATCCCCGGCGAGGCGCGTCGCGCTGAAAATATTGTTGGCGCCGCTGTCGGGGTCGAGCTTCCACAGCGCCCACATCCGGCGCTGCGCATGGGACAGCGGCGCCTCCGTGGCCGGGGCGAGGTCCGCCGGGATCGGCAGCAGCGAAAGGTCCACGGCCTCGTCGCGCATGGCGCGCCAGAACAGCTTGCGCTTTTCCACCGGCAGACCGATGAAGCGGCGGACCAGGTCCACGGAGTCTTGAGCAACCATCTGGAATTTCCCATCGCCGGCTGGCTTGACGCTGATCCGGCCGCCGGGGTTTCCGGTACGGTCGACCGGGGCGGCCAGACTGTGCGCGGCGCGCCATCAGGCACGACCGCGGTCTCCAGTAGTGACGAAGCAGGGACGGCCGGATTTACCCCGCCGGTTCGGAATCGGCGGCGGCGAACGGACTGTGCTCGCGGATGGTCGGGGTCAGCGGGCCGAAACGAGGAGTTCGCCGTCCTTGGACGCGAGCGTCACCGGCAGCACCCGCGGAAGGGACGCCGCCACGCGGTCCAGATCGGCGACGTCATACACGCCGCCGATGCGCATCGCCCCCACCTTGCGGTCGGCCAGCCTCAGCGGCTGCGACAGATAGGGGTTCAGCAGGGGCACCGCTTCGGCCAGCGTGATGTTGTCGAACACCAGCCTGCCCTCGCGCCAGGACAGAATCCGCAGCGGATCGACGTGCGCAACGCTGCCGAACCGGCTGTCGCGGGCGAAGCGGCCCTGCATGCCGGGCGTCAGCCGCAAAGGCTCTCCTCCCGCCGCCGCGTCGGCGCTCACGGTGACCGACCCCTCTGCCAGCGTCACGGCGAGATCGCCGTCATTGGCCCAGACATTGAACTTCGTCCCCGTCACCCGGACCCGATGACCGGCGGTGAAGACGGTGAAGGGCAATCCGGCATCGTGCGCGACCGCGAAATAGGCCTCGCCATGGTCCATCAGGACGCTGCGCCGGTCGCGGAACTGGGCATAGAACAGGTTGGTGTGGACGTTCAGGTCCACGGTGGAGCCGTCGGGCAACTCGACCATGCGGTGCCGGCCGCCGCCGAGGAAGACATCGACACGCCCGGGCAGCACGCCGAACGACCAGCCCACCGGCCAGCAGGCGGCCAGGGTCGCCGCGATGCAGGCCGCCATCGCCCAGCGCCGCCGCCGCGACGGAACCCCGACGGCGGCGGACCGCGCTGTCCGCCCGCGGCCCGGTGCAGGGTGTGCCGCCGCCGTCTCGGGAACCACGGTCATCCGCGGGCGCAGACTGGCGGACAGGCCCCAGATCTCCCGCATCGCGTCGAATTCCACCAGATGGCGCGGGTCCATCAGGCACCAGCGTTCGAAAGCGGCGCGATCGGCGTCGCTGACCTCGGCCGATTGCAGGCGCAGGCACCAGTCCGCAGCCTCTTCGGTCACGCGGTCGTCGTCGGAAGGATGAGACGGAGGCATACGGGCGCGCTCGGCTCCGGAAGGCGTTCGGCAGCTATAGGACAAGCAGGGGATGGATCGCAAGGCGAGCCGGACAGGATGAACTCTACGCGAGGTAATCGAGCAGAGAAACCCCCATGTCCGCGGCGACGGATGCGACCTTCCGTGGCAGGCAAGGGCAAGGGGGTGGGGGAACAGGCGCGGATCGCGGGGGCCGGTTCCGGGAAGCCAGCCGTCGAGAAGATCGGCAGTCGGGAAAACCGGTTCCGGAGGATAACGGTTTCAGTTTCGCCCCGCTCGTTCGTCCTAAGTCAGGACGGCCGCGCGCATCCGCTTCCACGGCGGAGCCTTCGTGCCGGCCGCCTTCGCTCCCGTCCCGCAGGAACCCCGATGCCGACGCCACCCCGCACCAGCCTCGCCGCTCTGCTCCAGCTGCTTCGCCCCTCCTGGCCGATGCTGACCGCCGCCACCCTGCTGGGGGTGCTGGGCGGGCTCAGCGTGACCGGGCTGCTGGCCACCATCAACCGCATCCTGCATGCAGGCGATAGTCCGGGCGCCGGGATCCTGCTCGCCTTCGCCGGCCTGTGCGCCCTGGCGCTCGCGGGCTCGGTCCTTTCCGACATCGGCACCAACCGGATCGGGCAGAAGGTCATCGCGCGGCTGCGCAGGGATCTGGGCGACCGCATCCTGACGGCGCCGATCGATCAGCTCGAACGCTACCGCAGCCACCGCCTGATCCCCGTGCTGACCCACGACGTCGACACCATCAGCGACTTCGCCTTCGCCTTCGCTCCACTGGCGGTGTCGCTCAGCGTCACGCTGGGCAGCCTGTGCTACCTGGCGGTGCTGTCCTGGCCGATGTTCCTGGCGACGGCCGCCGCCATCCTGATCGGCAGCGCCGTGCAGTATGTGGCGCGCGTCCGCGGCATCGAAGGCTTCCACGAGGCGCGCGCCCACGAGGACGAGCTGCAGAAGCATTACCGCTCGCTGGCGGAAGGGGCGAAGGAACTGCGCATCAACCGTCCGCGTCGGCTGCGGCTGCAGAGCGAGGCGCTGCGCGGCACCATCGACCGCATCTGCGACATCCAGATCCGGTCGATCAACCTCTTCGTCATCGCCAAGGGATTCGGGTCGACGCTGTTCTTCATCGTCATCGGGGTGGCGCTCGGCGTCGAAGCGCTGTGGCCCAGCACCGACCGCGGGACGCTGAGCGGCTTCATCCTGGTCCTGCTCTACATGAAGGGGCCGCTGGAACATCTGATCGGCACCCTGCCCATCGTCAGCCGCGCCCAGGTCGCCTTCCGCCGCATCGCCGACCTGTCGGCGGAATTCGCCTCGCCGGAACCGCATCTGCTGATGAAGGACGAGGGCGGACCGCCCGCGACCATCGACCGGCTGGAGCTGCGCGACGCCCGCTACGTCTATCCGCCGGCCGGACCCGGCGTGGAGCCCTTCGTGCTCGGTCCCGTCTCGCTGCGGGTTGGCCGCGGCGAGATCCTGTTCATCGTCGGCGAGAACGGTTGCGGCAAGACCACGCTGATCAAGATGCTGCTCGGCCTCTACCCCCCTCACGAAGGCCAGATCCTGCTGGACGGCCGGCCGGTGACACCGGAGACGCGCGACGATTACCGTCAGCTCTTCACCACCATCTTCGCCGACTATTTCCTGTTCGACGACCTGATCCAGGCGAACGACAGCGTGCCAGAGGATGCCCAGGCCTATCTGGAACGGCTGGAGATCGCCCATAAGGTCAGCGTCGTCGACGGCGTGTTCAGCACCACCGACCTGTCCACCGGTCAGCGCAAGCGCCTGGCCCTTCTCCAGGCCTGGACCGAGAAGCGGCCGGTGCTGGTGTTCGACGAATGGGCCGCCGATCAGGATCCGACCTTCCGGCGGATCTTCTACACCGAACTGCTGCCGAGCCTGAAGGCGCTGGGCAAGACCATCATCGTCATCTCCCATGACGACCGCTATTTCGACGTGGCCGACCATCTGCTCCGGCTGACCGCCGGCAAGGTCGTGGAGGATCGCCAGCCGGCGCTGTGACGGAACCTGGACGGGAAGCGGGAGTAAAAAAGGCGGCGCACCCGGTGGGGTGCGCCGCCTTTTCTTGCAGGAACAGGCCAGTCAACCGGATTCCAGCATGTCCATCAACGCGCTCATCCGCGACAGCTTGGCCGGATCCGGCGCAGCCGGACGCTCGGCGACATGGGCAGCCAGCGCCCGCAGGGTGGCGTTGCCGAAAACCTGTCCCGGCGACAGGCCGATTCCGAAATCGCGGCGCAGACGGGCGATCAGCTGCACCGCAAGCAGCGAATGGCCGCCCAGCTCGAAGAAGTCGTCGTCGAGGCCGACGCGCTCCACCCGCAGCAGGTCTTCCCACAGGGCAGCCAGCCGACACTCCAGATCCGTGACGGGCGGTACGTGGGTGCGCTGCCTCGGTTCGGGCTGGGGAAGAGCCCGGCGGTCGAGCTTGCCGCTGGGCGTCAGAGGCAGCCGGTCCAGCCGGACCCAGAGGGTGGGGACCATATGGTCGGGCAGCCGTTCGCCCAGCCGCCGGCGCAACGACGGCCAGAGGGCGTCGCCTTGCCGGCCGTCCTGCTCGACGGGAACGATGTAGGCGCAGAGCTGTCCGCCGCCCGGTCCTGCGACGGCGGCGACCGCCGCATTCCGGACCGCCGCATCCGCCTGCAATGCCGCCTCGATCTCGCCGAGTTCGATGCGCAGGCCGCGGATCTTCACCTGCTGGTCGATGCGGCCGAGATACTCGATCACACCGTCCTCGCGGTGACGGGCGAGGTCGCCGCTGCGGTAGAGGCGCCCGCCCGGCTCACCGAAGGGATCGGGGATGAAGCGGTCGGCGGTCAGGCCCGGCTGGCGGTGATAGCCGCGCCCGACCCCGATGCCGCTGATGTGCAGCTCGCCCGCCACCCCCGACGGTACCGGATTGCCACAGCGGTCCAGTATGTAGAGGTGCAGGCCGGGCACCGGCCGGCCGGTCGGGATTTCGTCTGCGATGCCGTCCCAGCGATGGAAAGCGACGACATCCGCGCATTCGGTCGGGCCGTAGCTGTTGTGGATGCGCGGCTTCGGCCCATGCCGCCTCTCCAGCCATAGACGCAGTGCATCGGTGCGGATCGGCTCTCCGCCCAGGATCACGTCGCGCAGAGACTCCAGCTCACCGTTCCGTTCCAGCGCCGCCAGCGGCTGGAAGGTGCTGGGAGTGGCGTTCAGCGCGGTGATGCCGTGCCGGGCGATCCAGTCCAGCAGCAATTGCGGATCATAGCCTTCGCCTGCCATGTGCAGCTGACCGCCGACCAGGAGCGGTGCGAACAGGTTCTTCTGCGTCAGGTCGAAGGCGTGCGAACTCATCAGCAGCAGGCGGGTGCCGGCGTCGAAGCCGACATGGTCGCAATACCATCGCATCAGGTTCACGAACCCGGCCTGCGTCACCCCGGCCCCCTTGGGCTGGCCGGTGGAGCCGGAGGTGTAGATCAGGTAGATCAGGTTGTCGGGGGCGCCGGCCGGCGGCAGATCGTCGTCGGCGAATGCCGCCAGACGGTCCCGGTCGGCGTCCAGGCGGACCGTCGGCAGACCGGCCGGCCCGGGCATGCCGCCCTGAAGCGTCTCCGAGGTCAGCAGCAGCGCGGCCCCGCCATCGTCCAGCATGTATGCCAGACGCTGCGGCGGGTAGCTGGGATCGAGCGGCAGATAGGTGGCGCCGGCTTTCAGAACCGCAAGAATGGCGACCAGCAGCTCGGGAGAGCGCTCAAGTGCGATGGCAACCCGGTCGTCCGGCCCGATTCCCTCGGCGCGCAGGAGGCGGGCCAGACGGTTGGCGCGGGCGTTCAGGTCACGATAGCTCAGGGTACCGCCTGGATGAACCAGGGCTGTCGCCTCCGGCTTGCGGCGGACCTGGGTTTCGATCAGCTGATGGAGGCGCTGGGTTGAAGGAGGCGGCGAGACCGGCTCATCCTGTCCGCTCCAGTCCGCCAGCACCTGGCGGCGGCGGTCGTCGCCCTCCAGCAGATCCAATGCCCCGACGAAAGCCTCGGCATTCGACGCCATGCGCTCCAGCAGGCCACCGAAGAGCCGGGACAGCTCCTCCACCCGGCCGGAGTCCAACTGCTCGCGCCGGTAGCCGAAGGCCAGATCCAGTTCTTCCCCGGCCCGCACCGTCAGGGTCATGGCGTAATGGGTGTCGTCGACGGTCTCGGCGGCTCCAAATCTGACATTCTGGTCGTTTTGGTTTTTGATGGCCTCGTCGACGGGATAGTTCTCGAAGACGAGGATGCTGTCGAACAGGGCCCGCGCGCCACCGCTGGTGCCGAGGCTGGTGCCGGCCCAGCGCTGCACCTCGTGCAGCGGCGTGTGCTCGTGCTCGCGCATCTCCAGGTTCCGCCGCTGCAATCCGCGCAGCCACTCCCCCACCCGCTCGCCAGACGGCGGGCGCTCCACCACCGGCAGCGTGTTGATGAACAGCCCCAGCGTCTCCTCGACGCCGGCAAGCTCCGCCGGACGGCCCGACACCGTCGCGCCGAACGCCACCGTCTCCTGACCGCTGTAGCGGTGCAGAAGAAGCGCCCACGCCCCCTGCACCAGCGTGTTCAGCGTCACCCGCTGCGCCTGCGCAAACGCCTGCAACCGCTGCGTCGCACCGCCATCCAGCCGCAGCCGCACCACGCCGTGCCCCGCCTGCGGAGCCCGGCTGGGCAGGCTGGCCGCCAGCAACGTCGGCGCCTCCAGCCCCGACAGGCGCCCGCGCCAGAAGCGCTCCGACGCCGCCCCATCCTGCCGCCCGAGCCACGCGATGTAGTCGCGGTAGCGACCAGCCGCGCCGCCCACCTCCGCTCCCCGGTAGCGGCCCAGCACCTCCGCCACCAGACGCGCGCTGCTCCAGCCGTCCAGCAGCAGGTGATGGCTGGTCCAGATCAGGCGATGGCGCCCCCGGCCCTGTTGCCCCGGCAGCCGCACCAGAACCACCCGCTGCAACGGCGGACGGCCAAGCTCGAAGCCGCGGGCACGCTCCTCCCGCACCAAGGCCCCCAACGCCTCCTCCAGCCCGGTGCCGGCAAGGCCGCGGTCGCGCCAGTCCAGCACCGACACCGCATCGGCCACCCGCCCCCACACCGCCTGCAACGGGGCGGCCAACGGGGAGGAAGGCGCGCCGCCCCACAGGAAACCGGTGCGCAACACGGCATGGCGCGCCGTCACCCAGGCCCAGGCGGCGGCGAAGCGCTCCTCCTCCAGCCCCTCCACCTCGACGGCGAGTTGCGTCACATAGGGGCTTTCGCCCTCCGCGGCCCCTTCCAGCGCATGGAACAGCATGCCCTGCTGCATCGGGCTCAGCGGGTAGAGGTCCTCCAGTTCGCGCGCCGGCAGCGGCAGCGCGTCCAGCTGCCCCTGCGTCAGGCCGGCCAGCGGAACGTCCGACGGCGTCAGCCCGCCGGCCGAGGTCTCGCAATGCGCGACCAGCGCCCGAAGCTCCTCCCCATAGGCCGAGGCCAACCCCTCCACAACCGATGGCGCCAGCATCGCGCGGCTGTAGCTCCAGTCGAACACCAGCTCCCCGTCATAGACCCTGCCGTCGATGCTCAGCCAGTTGCCGAGCGGGGCATCGGCATCGAGACGGGCACCCGCCGGCTCGTCGGCCGGCACGAAGCGGGCGGTGTCGTCGAAACTGCCGTCGAACTGGCCCAGATAGTTGAAGGTCACCCGCGCCTCGGGCAGCGCCCGCAGCGCTGCCTGAGCCTCCCCATCGCCCAGATGGCGCAGCACGCCGTAGCCCAGCCCGTTCGACGGAACCGCCCGCAGCTGCTCCTTCACCGTCTTGATCGACGCGCCAATCTCTCCGCCGGGGCGCAGATGCACCGGATAGGCGGTGGTGAACCAGCCGACGCTGCGGCTGAGGTCCAGGCCGCCCACCAGCTCCTCGCGGCCATGCCCCTCCAACTGCACCAGCGCCGAGGCTGCACCGCTCCACCGGCACAGCACCCGCGACAGCGCCGTCAGCAGAAGGTCGTTCACCCGCGTCCGGTAGGCCGCAGGCGCCGACGACAGCAGGCGCTTGGTCCAGCCGGCATCCAGCCGCGTCCGCGCCACGGCGGAGGTCGCCACCCTCAGCGCCTCAGCTGGCACCGGCTCCGCAATCCCCGGAAGCCCGGCCGGAGCCCCCGTCAGGCTGTCGCGCCACCAGGACAGCTCATCCTTCAGCGCCCCGCTCGCGGCGTGGCGGCGCAGCGCCTCGCCCCAGGACTGGAAGGAGGCGGTCTTGGCCGGCAGCACCACCGCCTCGCCCCGCTCCAGCTGAGCGCAGGCCAGCTGCAGATCCTCCAGCAGCACGCGCCAGGACACGCCATCCACCACAAGATGGTGGATCGCCAGCAGCAGGCGCTGCTCCCCGCCCCGATCTCCGTCCTCGTCCGCGCGCTCGACCAGCAGGGCGCGCAGCAGCGGGCCATGCGCGAGGTCGAGGCTGCGCTGGGCCTCCTCGCACAGCCGCTCCTGCGCTTCGGCATCGGCGGCAACGCGCTGCCACAGCACCGGCGGCACCGCCTCGGGCGGCAGGTGCCGGGCGCTGCCATCCCTGGCGAAGACCAGCCGCAGGGCGTCGTGATGAGCCAGCAGGGCCGAGAGCGCCCGTTCCAGCAGCGCCGGATCGACCGGCCGGCGCAGCCGCAGCAGCACCGACTGGTTCCAGTGGCTGCGGTTGGGGATCGCCTCCTCGAAGAACCAGCGCTGGATCGGCGTCAGCGACAGCGCTCCGCCGACAGCACCCTGCCCGACGGCCGGGCCGGCCGAAGCGCCGGCATCGCTGCGGGCGGCCCGGGCGAGCGCCTCCAGGGTCTGGTGCTCGAAGACGTCGCGCGGGGTGAAGGACAGGCCGTGGCGGCGGGCGCGGCTGACCAGCTGGATGGAGAGGATGGAGTCTCCGCCCAGTTCGAAGAAGTTGTCGGTGACGCCGACGCTCTCCAAGCGCAGCAGCTCGCACCAAAGCGCCGCCAAAGCGCGCTCGGCATCGCTACGCGGCGGCACCCGGGCCGACGACGACGCCAGCTCCGGCTCGGGCAGCGCCTTGCGGTCCAGCTTGCCGTTGGGCGTCAGCGGCAGCCGCTCCAGCACCACGAGGTGGGACGGAACCATGTAGTCCGGCAGAGCCGCCTTCAGCCCGCCGCGCAGCCGCTCGACGAAATCGTCCGCCTCCGCACCGACCGGCACGACGTAGCCGACCAGACGCTTGCCGGAGCTGCCGTCGCGGGCGACCACCGCCGCCTCGCGCACGCCCTCCTGCGCCCGCAGCCGCGCCTCCACCTCGCCAAGCTCGATGCGGAAGCCGCGGATCTTCACCTGATGGTCGATCCGCCCGACATACTCGATCACCCCGTCCTTGCGCTGGCGCACGAGGTCGCCGGTGCGGTAGAGCCGACCGCCGCCGGCCGAGAAGGGATCGGCGACGAAGCGCTCCGCCGTCAGGCCGGGACGGTTCAGGTAGCCGCGCGCCAATCCCGCGCCGCCAAGATAAAGTTCCCCGACCGCGCCGGCCGGAAGCGGATTCAACGAAGCGTCGAGCACCATCGCCCGGCGCTCGCTGATCGCTTGGCCGATGGGAGCGGTTCCGGCTTGGCGTTCATCGCCGGCCTGCCAGACGAGAGGGGTGATCACCGCCTCGGTCGGCCCGTAAGCGTTGAAGATCCGGCCGGTCCAGCCGGCGAGGCACCCGGTGAGCGACAGATCCCAGGCCTCGCCGCCCAGGATGCAGGCACGCAGGCGGTGGCCGGGCATGGCATCGGCCAGGGCCTCGGCATGGCGGGCAAGATAGGCCGGCGGCAGGTCAACCACAGTGACGCCGTCGCGCAGGATCAGCGCCGCCAGCCGTTCCGGCGTGGAATCCGCCATGGCGCCCAGAACGACACCGGCCCCCGCCAGCAGGGGCATCAGGATCTGTTCGCTCGCCGCATCGAAGCCGAAGGAGGCGAAATGCAGCAGCCGGTCCCCGGCGGTCATCCCATAAGCCTCGGCCGCCGCCAGACAGTGGCGGGCGAGCGCCCCGTGGGAAACCATGACGCCCTTGGGCGTCCCGGTCGATCCGGAGGTGTAGATCAGATAGGCCAGGGCTTCGTCCACCGGAGCCCGGAGATCGCCCTCCGCGTCCGGCCCATTCCCGCATATCCCGTCCCCACAGATTCCGTCGGCGTCCAGCGTCAGGCAGTCCACCCCGGTCGGTATCGAACCGAGCACGCTGTCCTGCGTCAGGATCAGAGCCATGCCGCTGTCGGCGATCATGCCCGCCAACCGGTCATGGGGGAGGCGGCAATCGAGCGGCACATAGCCTCCGCCCGCCTTCAGCACGGCCAGAAGCCCGACGATCATGGCGGGCGAAGGTTCGACCGCCAGCCCGACCCGGACATCCGGCCCGACACCCAGCGCACGGAGCCGCCGGGCCAGCCGGTCCGAGCGGTCCTTCAAGGCACCGAAGGTCACCGGCCGCCCATCGGCCACCAGGGCGATGGCTTCGGGAGAGTCCGTCGCGCGGGCATCGAACAGCGTCGCGGGCGACGGGGCGGCACCGGAGGCCGTCCTCAGGGGCATGGTGGCGACATCCATGCGGTCGTCGGCGGTCAGGCGGATGGACGCGACCGGGCTGCCCGTCTCCGCGGCGAAGGCGACGAGGATGCGCCGGTAATCCTCCGCCATCGCGGCGGCCCGCTCCGCCGCAAAGCGGTCGGCGGCATAGCGCAGGTCGCAGCGGATACGCCCACCGTCATCCTCCTCGACCTCGAGCGACAGGTCGAACAGGGCGACGCGGGGGCCGCCGGCCAGCGGCCGGATCGTCAGACCGGCGACCCGGTCCAGCGCCGACAGCCGACGGTGCTGATGGTTGAACATTGCCTGGAACAGCGGATTGCGGTCGAGCCGGCGTTCCGGCCTCAGGGCGTCCACCAGATGCTCGAAGGGCAGATCCTGGTTGGCCTGGGCGTCGACCGACCGGCCGCGAACCTGCGCCAGCACCTCATGCAGACCGAGCCCGCCATGCAGGTCCGCGCCGATGACCTGACTGTTCACGAACAGGCCGATCAGGCGCTCGGTTTCGGCGCGATGACGCCCGGCGACCGGCACCCCCACCCGCACATCCCCCTGCCCGGTGTGACGGTGAAGCAGAAGCAGGAATGCGGCCAACAGAAGATTGGCGACGGTTGCCCCGTTCTTGCCGGCCACGGCGCGCAGCCGGGCGACGAGGGCATCGTCGAGGACGAACGGGATGCCCGCCTCGCGCCGGTCGAGCCCCTGCCGGTCGTCCGCAGCGCTCTCTCCGTCCCGCGGCAGCATCAGCTCCGGCTGCTCATCGCCCAGCAGGGCACGCCAATGGTCGAGCTGGCGCGCCCCTTCGCCGCTGCGCAGGAGCCGGTCCTGCCACAGCGCATGGTCGGCATACTGGATCGGCAGCGGGGGCAGCCCGGCGTCCCGCCCCTCCCGCCGGGCGACATAGAGGGCGGCGAATTCCTCCACCAGCCGGTTCACCGACCAGCCATCGGCGGCGATGTGGTGGAGCGTCAGGAACAGCGCATGCTCGTCCTCCGCCAGCCGCACCAGCCGCAGGCGGACCGGTGGCGCCGCTTCCAGATCGAAGGGGGTTGCCGCCTCCGCTTCGGCCAGGGCCCGCAGCCGGGTTTCCCGTTCCACAGGGACCAGGGCCGAGAGATCGGTCCAGTCGATGTCCGGGGGAGCGGCGGGATGGATGCGCTGTTCAGCCTCGCCGTCGCACGCCGGGTAGCTGGTCCGCAGCACCTCGTGCCGTGCCAGGATATCGGCGAAGGCACCGGCAAGCGCCTCCCGGTCAAGGGAACCGGTCAGGCTCAGCCCCATCGGAATGTGGTAGGCGCGGCTATGGCGGTCGAGCTGCCAGAGCACCCACAGCCGCCGCTGGGCATGGGACAGCGGCAGCCGGTCCGGCCGGCGACCGGGCAGGATCGGCAGCCGGGCGAAGGAAATTCCTGTCCGGGCCAAACGCCGGAGGAACTCCTCCTGCCGGTCGGCTGGCAACGCGTCGAGGCGCCGGGCGATCTGGGCGAGCGCGTCGGCCGGCCGCTCCGCCGCTTCATGCCGGGGGTCATGCTGGACAGGCGTGGTCATTGCGCGGCCTCCGACGGCAGGGCTTCAAAATCGGCTTCGAGGTCGGCCAGCAGGGCGTCCATGCGGCCGATCTCCTCCTCCGCGGCGCCGTCCGCCTTCTCACCCTCGATCCGCGCCGCCAGCTCGGCCAGGGTCGGCGCTTCGAACAGGGTGCGCAGGGGCAGATCCACCGCAAGCCGCTCGCGGAGCTGTGCCGCCACCCGTGCCGCCAGCAGCGAGTGGCCGCCGAGCGCGAAGAAATTGTCGGCGCGGCCGATACGCTCCACCCCGAGGACCGACCGCCAGATCTCCGCCACTGCATGTTCGGTCGCCGTGGATGGCGGAACATGTTCCACGCCGGCATCCGGCGCAGGCTCGGGCAGGGCCTTGCGGTCCAGCTTGCCGTTGGGCGTCAGCGGCAATCGCTCCAGCACCACGAGGTGGGCAGGCACCATGTAGTCCGGCAGAGCCCGGCCAAGCTGATCCCTCAGCCGCCGCGGCAGCTCCGCATCCGCATCGGCGGCGACATAGCCGACCAGACGCTTGCCGCCTGCGCCGTCGCGGGCGACCACCACCGCATCCCGCACCGCCGGATGGCCGCGCAGCACGGCCTCGATCTCGCCAAGCTCGATCCGCAGGCCGCGGATCTTCACCTGATGGTCGATCCGCCCGACATACTCGATCACCCCGTCCCCGCGCCGGCGCGCCAGATCGCCCGTCCGGTACATCCGGCCGCCGCCGGCGCAGAACGGGTCGGCGACGAACCGCTCCGCCGTCAGCCCGGCCCGCCGGTGATAGCCGCGCGCCAGACCCGCACCGGCGATGTAAAGCTCGCCGACTGCGCCGGCCGGAAGCGGGTTCAGGCACTCGTCCAGCACATGCAGCCGCAGATTGTCGATGGCCACGCCGATCGGCACACCGCCACCCGCACCGCCCTCCCCGGCCCGGCAGGTCCAGTGGCTGACGTCGATCGCCGCCTCCGTCGGGCCGTAGAGGTTGTACAGACCGACCTGCGGCAGCCGGGCGAACAGCCGGTCCTGCAACGCCGCCGGCAGGGCCTCGCCGCTGCACACCACCCGGCGCAGGCTGGTGCACTGCTCCACCCCCGGCTCTTCCAGGAAAGCCTGCAGCATGGAGGGCACGAAGTGCAGCGTGTCGATGCCCTCCCCGCGGATCAGCGCCACCAGCCGGGCCGCGTCGCGGTGCTCGCCGGGCGCCGCCACCACCAGATGCGCCCCCACCATCAGCGGCCAGAAGAACTCCCAGACCGAGACGTCGAAGCCGAAGGGTGTCTTCTGCAACACCCGCTCGCCCGGAGACAGCCGGTAGGCCTTCTGCATCCAGGCCAGCCGGTTCAACAGGGCGCCATGGCTGTTGCCGGCCCCCTTCGGCGTGCCGGTGGAGCCGGAGGTGTAGATCAGGTAGGCGAGGTTCTCCGGCCGCAACCCGGCCACGGGCGGCGTGTCCGGCAGTCCCCCGGTGTCCTCGGCGTCGGTGTTCTCGGCATCGAGCAGCAGGCGGACCCCCTCGGGCAACGCCTCGCCGCCCAGCCTGCCGGCAAGATGGGACTGGGTGAGCAGCAGGGCGATGCCGCCGTCCGCGGCCATGGCGGCAAGGCGGGCGGGCGGCAACTCCGGGTCGAGGGGCAGATAGGCGCCGCCCGCCTTCATCACCGCCAGCAGGCCGACGACCAGTTCCAGCGAGCGTTCGGCAGCGACGCCGACCGTCACCTCCGGGCCGACGCCAAGCGCCCGCAACCGGTGGGCCAGACGGTTCGCCTGCGCCTCCAGCTCGGCATAGCTCAGCGTCCGGCCGCCGAAGCTCACCGCAGGACGCCCGCCATGCAGACCGGCCTGCTCCGCGATCAGATCCGGCACCAGTGGACCGGCGGGATGGCTGGGGCTGGGCAACACCTCCGGCCAGTCCGCGGCGTCGAGGATCGGCAGATAGCCGAGCGTGACCGTGGGCGCCTGCGCCACCCCGTGAAGGATACGGTCCAAATGGCTGCGGAAGCGCTGGACCGTGTCCTCGTCGAACAGGTCGGTGGCGTAGATCAGAGTGGCGCGCAGCGAACCGTCGGCCTGCTCCTCGCTGTGCAGCGACAGGTCGAACTGCGCGGCATGGTGCAGCCGCGGATGCTCGGCGATGTCCAGGCCGGGCAGGCGGCGCAGCGCGTCGGAGCGCGGACGGCTGTGGCTGGCCATCACCTGGAACAGCGGGTTGCGGTCGAGGCTGCGGTCGGGCTGCAAGGCCTCCACCAGGGCGTCGAAAGGCAGTTCCTGGTTGCCCTGGGCGGCCAGAACCTCGTCACGCACCCGCGCCAGGAAGCGGTCGAAGGGCAGACGCCCATCGGGTTCGATGCGCAGGACCTGGGTGTTGGCGAAGAAGCCGATCAGCCCCTCCAGCTCGACCCGGCCGCGGTTGGCGGTCGGCACGCCGATGCGCAGGTCCCGCTGACCGCTGTGCCGGTGCAGCAGGGCGGCAAAGGCGGCGAGCAGGACCATGAACAGGCTCGCCCCCTGCTCCCGCCCGACGGCAGTCAGCCCGGCGACCAGCGATGCGTCCAGCTCGAACTCCACCGCCGCACCGCGATGGCTCTGCATCGGCGGGCGCGGACGGTCGGCCGGAAGGTCGAGCGCCGGCTGCTCGCCCCCCAGGCGCCCCTGCCAATAATCGAGCTGCCGACGCGCCTCGGCCGACTCCATCCACCGCTCCTGCCAGGCGGCATAGTCCGCATACTGGAGCGGCAGCGGCGGCAATACAGCCGGCAGACCGGCCGACAACAGCGCATAGGCACGGGCGATCTCGTCCACCAGGACGTTCATCGACCAGCCGTCGGAGACGATGTGGTGCATCGCCAGGGAAAGCACGTGCCCGCCCCCGTCCGGCAGGCGGAACAGGCGAAGGCGCAGCAGCGGCCCCCGTTCCAGGTCGAAGGGGCGGGCGGCCTCGTCGCGCAACCGGCCATCCAGCAGACCGGCATCCTCCAGCGTCTCGACCGTCCAATCGACGACGGCATCGGCGTCGATGACCTGCCGGGGTTCGCCGCCCCGCTCGACGAAGCGGGTGCGCAGGGCTTCGTGCCGCCCGGACACCAGCGCGAAGGCCCGCCGCAGGCTTTCGGAATCGAGCCGGCCGCGCAGGCGGAGCGCCGTGGAGATGGTATAAGCCGTGCTGGCGGGATCGAGGCGCCACAGGAACCACAGGCGGCGCTGGGTGGAGGACAAGGGCAGGCTCTCGCCGCGCGGGACTGCGGGAATCGCCGCCTCCTCCGGTCCGGCCTGTGGCTCCGCCGCCGATACCGGGACCGGGACCGGCGACAGGACCGGAGCGTTTCCTTGCAGCCGGGCATCCAGCAGAGCGGCGAGCGCGCGTATGCTCTGCGCCTCGAACAGCTGCTTCGGGGTGAATTTCAGCCCCTGCTTGCGGGCGCGGGCGATCAGCTGGAGGCTGAGGATCGAATCCCCGCCCATGGCGAAGAAACTGGCGCTGGCATCCACCGTCTCGCGCTTCAGGACCTCGGCCCAGATTTGGGCGAGCCGTTGCTCCGTCTCCGTCATCGCCGTCTGGGATGCCGGTTCGGCGGAGGCCGGCACCGGCAGCGCCTTGCGGTCCGGCTTGCCGTTGGCGGTCAGCGGCAGCTGGTCCAGCACCAGCCAATGAGCCGGAACCATATGGTCCGGCAGCAGGCCGGCGGCGGCCTCGCGCAGGGCCGCGATATCGGGCTCGGCGGCGGACGGCACGCAGTAGGCGATCAGCTGCCCGGCCGCCGGACCATGGGCAGTGGTGCCGGCGATCACCAGCACGTCCGCCAGCCCCGGCAGGGATTTGAGGACGCGGGCGACCTCTCCCGGCTCGACGCGATGGCCGCGGATCTTCACCTGATCGTCGAGGCGGCCGACGAACTCCAGCAGCCCGTCCCGGCGCAGGCGGACCCGGTCGCCGGTGCGGTAGAGCCGGTCGCCCGGCCGGCGCGGTTGCGGATCGGGAACGAAGCGGGCCGCCGTCAGCGCCGGCTGGCCGAGATAGCCGTCGGCCAGGCTGTCGCCACCGACATAAAGCTCGCCGGCGGCACCGGCGAGCACCGGCTCAAGGTCCGGGTCGAGCACGCAGGCCCGCACGTTGGCCAGGGGGGAGCCGAGCGGAATGACGGCGGGGACCCCAGGCGAACCCTCAGGGGCGGGCGGAACCTCGTGGGTGAGAACGCCGACCGTCGTCTCGGTCGGGCCATAATGGTTGAGCACGCGCAGGCCCGGCCGCAGCCGCCGCAACTGCTCCACCAGCCCGCCGTCGCAGGCCTCGCCGCCCAGGACCAGCAGGTCCCGCGGCAGCACATCGGCGGTACTGGCGGCGTGAAGCAGGCCGCGCAGATGGCTTGGCACGATCTTCAGCACCCCGGCGGCGCAGCCCGCCATCCAGGCGGCGAAGCGGTCGGGATCGCGCGCGGTGGCATCGTCGGCCAGATGCAGGGTGCCGCCATGGCAGAGCGCGCCGAACAGCACCGTATGCCCGAGGTCTGCGGCGATGGTGGAGACCATCGCCATCGAGGTGCCCTTCGGCACCGCCAGCCGCTCCAGAACGCCGCGCAGATAGCTGCCGAGCGCACCATGGCTGACGACGACGCCCTTGGGTTCGCCGGTGGAGCCGGAGGTGTAGATGACATAGGCCGGAAGCGCCCCGGCCGGGACCGGGCCATCGAAGCCGGCCGGCTGGGACGCCACGTGCGGACCGTCGAGGTCGAGGCAGGACAACCCGCTGGCCCCGGCTGCGGCCAGCGTCGCTCCCGCCGCTACGGCACAGCGGGCGCCACTCGACAGGGCGAGGCGGCGCAACCGCTCCGCCGGCTGGGACGGATCGAGCGGCACATAGGCGGCGCCGGCCTTCATGACGCCGAGCAGCGCCGCGATCAGGCCGCTGGATCGCTCGAAGCCCAGCAAGACCCGGTCGCCGGGCCCGATCCCGGCTTCGCGAAGGGCATTCGCCAGCCGGTTCGCCAACCGGTCCAGCTCACGGACGGTGAGCGTCCGTTCGCCGCCGCACACCGCGACGGCCTCCGGATCGGCTTCGACACGGGCGTTCCACAGCTCCAGAACGCCCGGCGCCGGATCGCGCCAGCCGCCGCTTTCGCCGGCCGGTGCCGAACCCGAAGGACGCAGGCGCCACAGCGGGGCGTCGGGCTGGCGCAGGACGGCGTCCAGCAGACCGCAATAGTCGGCGACCAGCCCCTCGACGCTGGCGGCATCGAACAGGTCGCGGGCATAGGTCATCGAGCCGTGCAACTCGTCCGGAGCGTCGGCGACGTCCAGTGCCAGGTCGAAATGGGCGCCCAGGAACTCGTTCGGCTCGGGCGCCAGCCGCAGCCCCTCCGGAGCCGGCAGGGTGGAGGTGTCGAAGCCGTAGTTGAACTTCACCTGGAACAGCGGGTTGTGGCTCAGGCTGCGTTCGGGCTGGAGCGCCTCGACCAGCTGTTCGAAGGGAAGATCCTGGTGGGCCTGGGCCTCCAGCGCGGTGTCGCGCAACCGGGCCAGCAGGGTGCCGAAGCTCTCGCGGCTGTCCAGCCTGCTGCGCAGGACCAGGGTGTTGACGAAGAAGCCGACCACCCCTTCCGTCTCGATGCGATTGCGGTTGGCGAAGGGCACGCCGATCCGCAGGTCGGTCTCGCCGCTGTGCTTCATCAACAGCAGCTTGAAGACGGCCAGGAGAAGCACGAAGGGCGTGACGCCGCGGCTCTGGGCCAGCGCCTTCAGGTCGCGGCTGCGCTGCCCGCCGAGCCGGAAGGCCACCGTGCCGCCATGGGCGCCCAACACCGCCGGCCGGGGCCGGTCGAGCGGCAGCCGCAGCACCGGGTGCTCGGCGCCGAGCCGGTCGCGCCAGTAGGCGAGCTGCCGGTCGCGCTCCCCGGCTTCCAGCCAGTCGCGCTGCCACTGGGCGTAATCGGCGTACTGGATCGGCAGCGCCGGCAGGTCCGGCTGCCGGCCGGCCCGCAGAGCGTCGTAGCTGCGGGCGAATTCCGCCAGGAAGCGCTCCACCGACCAGCCGTCGGCGACGATGTGATGCAGGGTGACCAGCAGCAGATGCTCCTCCGCCGCCAGCCGTACCAGCGTCAGCCGCATCAGCGGACCGTTGCCGAGATCGAAGGGGGCCAGAGCGTCCTCGCGCGCCAGATCCCGCGCGCGGATCTCACGCTCGGCGGGGGCAAGCGCCGAAAGGTCGATGCTGGCGAGCACCGGGGCCATCCGGGGGTGGATGATCTGGACGGGCTGGCCGTCGCGCTCGGCGAAACTGGTGCGCAGCGCCTCGTGCCGGTCGGTCAGATGGGCGAAGGCCGCCTCCAGCAGGGCGGGGTCGAGCGGGCCGGTCACCCGGATGGCGCCGGGAATGTTGTAGGCCGCCCCACCGGGATCCATCCGCCAGAGGAACCACAGCCGCTGCTGCGCGTAGGAGAGCGGCAGCGGCTGCGAACGGTCCGCGCGGGGGATCGGGAACCGGGTGTGGATGTCGATGCCCTTGGCAGCCAGGACGGCGGCGAGCGCCCGGCGCTGGCTGCGCGACAGACCGTCGAGCGAGGACGGCAGGGAGGGAGTGGACGGGCTGCTGGTCATCGGGCGATCCCCGTGTTGGCACTGTCTGTTTGGGCGCCGCCGGTCCAGGCACCGCCGGTCTGGCCGCCGCCAGTCCGGGCGGCATCCGCGAGCGCGTTCAGTTCGGCCTCCGACAGGCCTTCGATGGCCTTCAGTGCGGCGGCCAGTTCGTCTTCGACGGCGGATGCGGCGGCGGGCTCGGTGGCGGCACGGCGCTCCTCCACCCGCTGGACGAGGCCGCGCAGGCCCGTCGCCTCGAACAGGGTGCGGATATCCAGCGTCACCCCCAGATCGGCCGCGATGCGCGAGGCCACCTGGGTCGCCAGCAGCGAATGGCCCCCCAGTTCGAAGAAGTCGTCGTCCAGGCCGATGCGGGTGACACCCAGCACCTCGGCCCAGATGGCGGCCAGCGCCTGCTCCACCGGGCTTTCGGGCGGGACATGGGCGGCGGCGGTCACCTGCATGGGCTGGTCGTGATCGGCCAGCCGGTCGCGGTCCAGCTTTCCGTTAACGGTCAGCGGCAGCCGGTCGACGCGCAGAATCTGGGAAGGCACCATATGCGCCGGCAGGCTGCCGCGCAGGGCGGACAGCAGACGCGGCGCGAACTGACGCCGCTGCCGGGCGAGCAGCGGGTCGCTGCACTGGGCGCGCCAGCCATCGGGAACCGCCGGTTCCGGCCCGATGGGATAAGGCCCGATGGGGTGACGCTCCAGCCGGGCCGGATCGAAGATCTCCACGTCGAAGCGGCCTTCCGCATCGCCGGCACCGTCCGGACCGACACTCCAGCCGACGCGGGCGCGGTAGCCGTGCGCCTCGGCAAGCGCCCGGTAGGCGTCGGGATCGGCGCCGGCGGGGTCCAGCCGGTCGATCCGCTCCCGCAATGCACCCGCTGCGGACGAGGAGGCGCCGGACATCGCCATCCAGGCGGCAAGGTCGCGGGTGAGCCGGCGGTTGGCGATCCCGGCGATCCGCAGGCCGGCGGGCCGCTCCTCCGCCAGCAGGCGGTCGAGACGGGTCAAATCCTCCCCGGCCTCGCGCCAGCCGCCGGCCGGACGCAGATCCTCCGCACCGACATGCAGGACCGCGTCGAAGCGGTAGCGGGTCAACTCGTTGTCGGCCCGGCCGCAACGCAGATCGAGGTCGATGCGGCCGATCTCCGGAATCCGGCCGCGCAGCGCCTGGAAGAAGCCGGGAGCGAACAGCAGTTCGCCATCCTCGGCCATGGCGCGGGCAACGCGGGCACGCAGCTGGGCAGGGCTCGCCTGCGCTTCCGCCCGCCGGAGCGCCACCGACGCATGGAACAGCGGTTGGAGATGCAGCGGCCGCAGGTCACCCAGGAAGATGCGCCCGCCCGGCCGCAGGGCCCGCACCGCACCCTCCAGAACGCGCAGCAGATAGTCGCCGTCGGGGAAATACTGGGCGACGGAGTTGATGACGACGGTGTCGTAGCCGCCCCCCTCCACTCCACCTTCGCCCATCCCGCCCTCGCCCGTCCCGCCCTCGCCCAGCCCGCCGAAATCGGTGGCCTCGCGCCGGCTGAGCCGGATATGGGCCAGTTCCGGCTTCCCGGCCGCCCAGGCGCCGAGATCGGCGATGGCCTGTGCCGAGAAGTCGGTCCCGTGATAGACGGCGCAGCGCGGCGCCACCGCCTGGGTCAGCAGACCGACGCCGCAACCAATCTCAAGCAGCCGTTCCGGCTTCAAGGCCAGGATGCGCGCGACGGTGGCATCCAGCCACTCCCGCATCTGCGGCTCGGGGATCGGCCGGTCGTCGTAGCTGTCGTTCCAGCCGGTGAAGCTCGGCCCCGTCGCCGCTTCGGCGCGGGAATAGGTGCCGTCGAACACCGTGTTCCACTGCCCGACCAGATCGCCCCGCTGCTCCTCGGGCCGGTCGCGCAGCGCCTCCTCGTCGGCGACGGCATAGGCGACGAGCCGGCGGTCGGCGCCATCGCCGCGCAGCAGCACGGCGGCATCGGCGACGGCGGGCTGACGGCGGACCGCCGCCTCGATCTCGCCCGGCTCGATGCGGAAACCGCGCAGCTTGATCTGCTGGTCGGCGCGGCCGAGATACTCGACCCGGCCATCCGGCCAATAACGCGCGAGGTCGCCGCTGCGGTACAGGCGCCCACCCGGATCGCCATAGGATCGGCCGAAAGGATCGGCGACGAAGCGCCCGGCGGTCAGGGCGGGACGGTTCAGGTAGGCCCGCGCCAGCCCGGCTCCGCCGACATGGATCTCACCCGCCACGCCGGGCGGGACCGGCTGGAGATGCCGGTCGAGGAAGTACCAGCGCAGGTCGCCGAGCGGCATGCCGACCGGGGCGCCGGCCTCCGGCTGGTCCGTTGCCTGCCCGGACTTCGGCAGGTCGGCCATGGTGAGCAGGCGGTGGGTGACATGGACGGTGGTTTCGGTGATGCCGTACATGTTGACCAGCCGCGGACGGCTGTCGCCGAAATGCTCGAACCAGCCGCGCAGGCTTTCCATCTCCAGCGCTTCGCCACCGAACACCACCAGCCGGAGCGACAGGGCATCGCGCGGCGAACCCAGCGCCACCGGCACCAACTGCCGGAAGGCGGAAGGCGTCTGGTTCAGGACGGTCACTCCCTCGTCCCGCAGCAGGGCGAAGCAGTCGGCCGGCGACCGGCTGGTGTAGTAGGGCACCACCACCAGCCGCCCGCCATGCAGCAGGGCGCCGAAGATTTCCCAGACCGAGAAGTCGAAGGCATAGGAGTGGAACAGCGCCCAGACGTCGCGCCCGTCGAAGCGCAGGTCCGGCGGGCAGGATTCGAACAGCCGCAGCACATTGGCATGGGTGATCGCCACGCCCTTCGGCTGGCCGGTCGATCCCGAGGTGTAGATGCAGTAGGCGAGCGATCCGGCCCGGCCCAGGTCTGGCGGCGGCCCGTCCGGCGCGTCGGGCTCCTCGCCGACGCAGATCGCCCGCACGCCGTCGGCCAGCGGCAGCGCATCGCGCAGATGGGCCTGGGTGACGACCAGCCCGATGCCGCTGTCGGCCTGCATGTAAAGCAGCCGGTCGGCGGGATAGGAGGGGTCGAGCGGCAGATAGCCGCCGCCCGCCTTCAGGATGCCGAGCATGCCGACGATCAGGTCGAAGGAGCGGTCGGCCGCCAGCCCGACCAGCCGGTCCGGCCCGACGCCGAGCGAGCGCAGCTGCCACGCCAGCCGGTCGCTGCGGCGGTCGAGCTCGCCATAGCTCAGGGTCCGGCCATCGCAGGTCACGGCCGGGGCATCGGGGTGCCGGTGCGCCAGGGCCGCGATACGGGCATGAAGGCCGGGGGCGTCGGCCGGAAGCGGTGCCGGCAGATGAGCGAGGTTGCGGGCGGGATCGTTCCAGCCGGCGACCAGCGCCGCCGTCTCCGCCTCGTTCATCAGCGGCAGACGGGTGACCGGCAGCGCCGGGTCGGCGACGATGCCGCGAAGCAGGGTCAGCCAGTGCCGCGCCATCCGCTCGACGCTCTCCGGCTCGAACAGGTCGAGACTGTAGGTGAAGAAGGCGCCGAGAGGACCCGCTCCGCCCGGACCGGCCCGCTCGGTGGTGTGCAGGATCAGGTCGAACTGCGTCGCAAGCTGGAGATGCTCGACGGCCTCCACCCGCAGGCCCGGCAACCGGTCAAGGCCGTCCAGCCGCTGCCACTGATGGTCGTAGGCGGCCTGGAACAGCGGATGATGGGCAAGATCACGCTGGGGCTGCAGTTCCTCGACCAGCCGGTCGAAGGGCAGATCCTGGTTGGCCTGGGCATCGAGCGCCGCCTCGCCGACCCGGCGAAGCAGCGCGTCGAAGGCCGGATCGTCCGACAGGTCGGCGCACAGCACCGCCATGTTGACGAAGAAGCCGATCAGCCTTTCGCTGTCCACGCTGCGCCGGTTGGCCAGCGTGCAGCCGACACGGATGTCGTCCTGGCCGGAATAGCGGTGCAGCAGAGCCGTATAGCTGGCGAGCAGCAGGGTCGGCAGCGTCACCCCCATCCGCCGCGCCAGCCCACGCAAGGCCGTGGCGAGCCCGTCGTCGATGGCGCACTGGACGGCCGCCCCGCGCTGGCTGCCACCGGCGGACCGCGGACGGTCGGCGGGCAGGTCCAGCACCGGATGGCGGTCGCCCAACCGGGCGGTCCAATAGGCAAGCTGGCGGGCGCCCTCCCCCGATTCCAGCAGGTCGCGCTGCCAGCGGGCGACGTCGGCATACTGGACGGTCAGCGCCGGCAACTCGGGTACCCTGCCGCCACAGCAGGCGGCATAGGCCTCGCCGAACTCGTCGAGCAGGACAGACATCGACCAGCCGTCGGCGATGGCATGATGCAGGCTGACCTGCAGATGATGATCGTCGTCGGCACAGGCAATCGATTGCACCCGCATCAGCGGGCCTTCCACCAGATCGAAGGGGGCGCGGACCTCCTCCTCCAGCAGGCGGCGCAGCGCGCCGTCGCGGCCGGCATCGCCGGAGAGATCGGCGAAACGGACGGCGACAGGCAACGCCCCGGCGGCGCGGACCACCTGCACCGGGCGACCGGCCTCCTCGCGGAAGACGGTGCGCAGGCTCTCGTGGCGCTCGACCAGCAGGTCCACCGCCGCCTGGACGGCATCGCGGCGCAGCGGCCCGCGCAGCTGGACCCGCCCCGAAATGGTGTAGCCGCAGTCCCGCGGGTCGAGCTTCCAGTTGAACCACATGCGGGCCTGGGCCGCCGACGGTTCGGCGATGCGCTCCTCTCCGCCCCTCTGGGGAGCCATCGCCCGGATCGTCGCGGGACCTGCCGCGGACAGCCGGGCGGCGAAGTCCGACAGGGTGGGATGACGGAACAGGTCGGCGACGTCGGCCACCAGTCCGCACCGTTCGCGCAGCCGGGCGACCACCTGCACCACCGACACCGAATTGCCGCCCAGCGCGAAGAAATGGGCACCGGCATCGGTGACGGCGGTTCCCAGAACCTCCGACCAGACCGTGGCGACCTCGCTCTCACGTCCGGTCAGGCTGCGGGCGGCCCGCAGATTGACCGGGGTGTCCGTCGCCGCAACGGCGTCTCCCCGGCGCTGGACGTGGAAGGCCGGCAGTTCGCCGGCGTCGAGCAGGGACCGGCAGGCGGAGCGCTGCAGCTTGCCGCTGGAGGTCTTGGGCAGGGCGCCCGGCTCCAGCAGGGCGACCAGCACCGGCGCCTCCTGGCAGGAATCGGCCACCGCGGCGGCGATGGCGCCGCACAGCGCCTCCGGCGTCACCAGCTTCAGCACCGTCCGGCCGATCTCGGCGGCGATGCCGATCCCCTCCCGGCCATCCTGTTCGACGGCGAAGGCGGCGACACGCCCCTTGCGGACGACCTCCACCTCCTCCTCGACGCTGCGCTCCAGATCCTGCGGATAGATGTTCTGGCCGCGCACGATCAGCATGTCCTTGAGACGGCCGGTGACGAACAGCTCGCCATCCTTCAGGAAACCAAGGTCGCCGGTGCGCAGCCAAACCGCGCCGTCGCGCTCGACGAAGCTGCGGGCCGTCGCCTCCGCGTTGCGCCAATAGCCGTCGGCGATGCTGGGTCCGCCGGCCCAGATCTCGCCGACCGTCCCCTCGCCGACCTCCGAGCCGCCGGCCGGATCGACCAGCCGCACGGGATGATCGGGCTGCACGTGGCCGCAGCCGGCCAGCACGGTCGCCGACGCGGCGTCACCCGGGGGCAAGGCCCGGTTGGCGGCCAATGCCGGCCCATCGAACGGCGCCAGGGTGATGCCCTGCCCGCGCCGGCCGCCGGTGACGAACAGCGTCGCCTCGGCCAGCCCGTAGCAGGCGAAGTAGGACCGGCGGTCGAAACCCACCGGAGCGAAGCGCTCGGCGAAACGGGCCAGCGTGTCGGGACGGATCGGTTCGGACCCGGAGAAGGCAAGGCGCCAGGACCCCAGGTCCAGCCCTTCCAGCGCCGTGTCGGCGATGCGCTCGCAGCACAGGCGGAAGGCGAAATCCGGCCCGCCGCTGATGGTCCCGCCATAGCGGCCGATCGCCTCCAGCCAGCGCCGGGGCCGTTCCAGAAAATAGCGCGGCGACATCAGCACGCAGGGAATGCCGGCGTGGATCGGTTGCAGCAGGCCGCCGATCAGGCCCATGTCATGGAACAGCGGCAGCCAGCTGACGATGCAGTCGTCGGGCCCGATGCCGAAACCGCCGCGGATCAGCCGCTCGTTGGCGATCAGGTTGCCGTGGCTGACCCGCACCCCCTTGGGCGCGGAGGTCGAGCCGGAGGTGTATTGCAGGAAGGCGATATCGTCGCCGGACAGCGGCGGCATCGACCAGTCGCCGGCAAGCCCGCCGTCCACCCTGTCCACGGCCAGCAGTTCAGGCATCCGGTCACCGCCCGCCATGGCCCGGCAAGCCTCCAGCAGCGTGTCGTACAGGATCGAATCCGTCAGGATGAAGCGCGGCTGCGCATCGGCAAGGATGCCCTGGAGCCGGGCCAGATGCTGCGGCCTCACCGATTCAGGCGGATAGGCCGGCACGGCGATCACCCCGGCATAGAGGCAGCCGAAGAAGGCCGCGACATAGTCCGGGCCGCTCGGCAGCAGCAGAACGGCGCGGTCGCCCAGCCCGGCCCGCGCGCGCAGGCGGACGGCGATGGCCCGGGCCCGCCGGTCGAGGTCCGCATAGCTGAGCGGATCGTCCGTCCCCTCGGCGATGAAGCGCAGGGCGATGCCGCCGGGCGTCTCTGCGGCCCGCCCGACCAGTGTGCCGACCAGCGTCTCGACCGGCATCTCGGCGAGCTTGCGCACGGCAGAGACCGTCGAAAGGGGGGCGGCATCGGAACGGTTGTCCATGGGATCACCTGTGCAGGCAGAAGGGCACGCCCCCGGCCAAGCCATGGGGCGGAACGGTCGATGGCTGCGATTGCGGGCCGGGCGGAACGTCGGTCGCGGAGCAACGGTCCCGGAACGCCGGTCCCGGTCCCGCCGGCGATGCCGTTAATCGGCGGAATGGGGTTCGGCCATGGCGACCACGACCTTGCGCGGCCCGCTGAAGGGCGTGCGGGCATGGGCGGCCAGCATGTTGTCGAGCATCATCACGTCCCCGGTCTCCCACGGGAACAGCACCGTCTCGTCGGCCAGGACCGCGCGGATGGCGGCAAGGTCGGCCGGATCGATGGGACCGCCGTCGGCGTGGTAGACATTGCGCGGCAAATCCTCCTCGTCGAGGATGTCGAGCAGCGCCGACCGCGCCTCCTCCGGAAGGTTGGAGACGTGGAAGAGATGGGCCTGGTTGAACCACACCGGTTCCCTGGTCACCGGATGGCGGGCGGTCGCCTGACAGATCTGGCGTGTGCGCAGTTCGCCATCCTCCTTCCAGTCGCAGAGGATGCGGTGGTCGCGGCAATAGGCCTCCACCGCCGCGCGGTCCTCCGTGTTGAAGACCTTCTGCCACGGCACGTCCAGCCCGTTGCCGTAGTTGCGGACATACATCAGGCCGCGCCGTTCGAACCGCTCGCGGATGTCGGCGGGAATCCGGCGGTAGATCGCCCGGCTGTCGGCGATCGGCGTCTCGCCGCCGACCGGCGCCGCCTGGACGCAACAGAACCAGATGCGCATCGGCCAGTCGCGGGTGTAGGCCTGCTCGTTGTGCAGGGGAATGTGCTGGTCGGCCGGATATTCGGTGGAGGTGTAGACGCCCGACGTCACGTTGGTCCGCGGGGTCGAGCCGAACTCGTAGCTCAGCAGCGGATGGCCGAAGGCGGCGGCGAAGGCGCGGAAGCGCTCGACCGGGTTCGCTGCGGAATTCGCTGCGGACTCTGCGGCCGGACCCAGCGCGAAGCCGCGGAAGAGGATGCCGGCACAGCGCGGCAGCCAGTCGCGCACCAGCGGCTCCACGGCGGCGAAGGCGTCGAGCAGATCCACCTGCGGATCGCGCGCCCGCACCAGCAGCGGCAGGCCGCCACGCGCATGGGGAAAGTCTTCGATCGTGAAACTAGGCTCGGCCATGGGACCCTCATCAATTCAGGCGGTCGCGGCGATGCCGCCGGGGCCGTCCGCAGGCCGGCCGAGGCATCCCGCCAGCCGGTCGAGGAGCGGACGCTCGTGGGCGCGCAGGAAGAAATGGTCGCCGTCGAACATCTCCAGGGTGAAGCCCCCGCGCGTCTCCACTGACCACGCCTGCAACCGGTCGGCGGCGATGTCGTCCTGCGTGCCGCCGAACACCCGGATCGGGCAGTACAGCGGCGGCCGGGGACGGTAGGCGTAGCGGCCGCACAGCAGGAAGTCGGCGCGCAGGACCGGAAGGGCCATCTCCAGCAGGTCGCGGTTGCCGAGCACCTCCTCGGCCGTGCCGCTGAGGCGGCGCATCTCAGCGACCAGCCCGTCATCGTCCAGCGGCTCGGCCCAACGCCCGTCCTCGCGCCGGCTGGGAGCGGCGGCGGCCGACGCGAACAGCACCCGCGGTTCCCCCCGCCCCCGCCCGCGCAGGGCATGCGCCAGTTCGAAGGCGAGGAGACCGCCCAGGCTGTGTCCGAACAGGGCGAAGGGGCCCTGCGCCTGTGGAGCAAGCTCGTCCGCCAGTTCGGCGGCCAGCGCCGTCAGGTCGGTCCTGGGGGGTTCGTCCATCCGCCGGCCGCGGCCCGGCAATTCGACCGGCACCACTTCCAGCCAGGACGGCACGAGGCGTTTCCAGCGCGCATAGATCATCGCGCTGGCCCCGGAATAGGGAAGGCAGAACAGCCGCATCGCCGGTGGTGCAACGCGACCGGGGACGGGGGCGGTCGCGGATGTCATCGCGCGGCGGCTTCGTCCATCTGGCGGCGCAGGCTGAGCGGCCGCATGTCGGTCCACACCTGCTCGACGTAGGCGAGGCAATCGGCCTTGGGACCGCTCTTGCCCGCCTCGCGCCAGCCGGCCGGAACCGCCTTGTAGTCCGGCCAGATGGAATATTGCTCCTCGTGGTTGACCAGCACCTTGAAGGTGATGTCCTCGCGGTCGAACGCCATCGCTGTCCTCGTTCACTGTCGGGAGTGGGGCGGCATTCCGGTGCGGCCGCTCATGCGGTCCGTGCCCGGCGCCCTCCTGCCCTAATGGACGAAGCAGCGCGGCGAATCGTTAGGAGGATTCTGCGATTCTTTCGCAACACCCCCTCGCAACAGCCGATGCAAGGGGTGCTGCGGCGGTCAACGGACCAGCCCGACGGGCTCCCCGGACTCCGGATGGGGGATCACCGCCATCGGCAGCCCATAGATGGCGCCCAGCCGGGCAGAGGTCATGATCTCGGCCGGCGTGCCGCGGTCGATCAGCCGCCCGCCGTGCAGAGCGACGATGTCGTCGCAGAACCGTGCGGCCATGTTCACGTCGTGCAGCACCGCGATCACCCCGATGCCGCGCTCCCGCGACAGCCGGCGGACCAGCGCCAGCACCTCGACCTGATGGGCGACGTCGAGCGCCGAGATCGGCTCGTCCAGCAGCAGGCACCCGGCATCCTGCGCGATCAGCATGGCCAGCCAAACCCGCTGCCGCTCGCCGCCCGACAGGCTGTCCACCAGACGGTCCGCGAACCGCGCGGTGTCGGTCAGCACCAGCGCCTCCTCCACCTTGCGGGCATCCTCCGCCCGGAAGGCGCCAAGGGCGCCATGCCAGGGATAGCGGCCGAGCGCCACCAGCTCCCGCACCAGCAGCCCGGAGGCCGGCGGCATGTGCTGCGGCAGGTAACCGATCCGGCGAGCGAGCGCTCGCTGTTTCCAGCGATCCAGCGGCTGGCCGTCGAACAGCACCCGCCCCCCGCTGGGTCGTTGCTGGCGGGCGAGGATCTTCAGCAGGGTCGATTTGCCGGAGCCGTTGTGGCCGATCAGTGCGGTCACCCGGCGGGGAAGCAGGTCGCAGGACGGCAGGTCGAGCAGCAGGCGGCCGGGCAAGGCGAAGCTCACCCCTTCGAGACGGAACATCGGCACTGTCGGGGGCGCAGATGGGGGCGCTGTCGGGGACGCTGTCGAAGACGTCATGCGGAAGTCCTGCGGTCTGATGAGGCGGCCGGCGGGGTGCGCCGCCAGTAGGCGACGGTCAGCAGGCGGTCGCGGTCGATGCCGCGTCCACGCAGATGGTCGCGCAGGAGTGCGAGATCGTCGAACTCGCAGGCCACCCAGGCGAACGGCGCGGCCGGGTCGGACGGCAATGTCAGGGCGCGCACCGCCTCGACCAGCGGCCCCGCAATCCCGGCATTCCGGCGGTGCAGCCAATGGACGGAAACACCGGCGGGCGCCTGTAGCGGCAGTTCGTCCGCCGCATCCTCCACCTCGATCAGGGCGATGCCGCGGGCGTCGGCCGGCAGCTCCTCCAGGATGCGGGCGATGGCGGGAAGCGCCGTCTCGTCGCCGGCCAGCAGGTACCAGGACGCCGGACGAATACCGAGCCCGCAGGGACCGGACATGCCGCAGAGGTCGCCGGGCCGGGCCCGCCGGGCGAAGTCGGCACCCGGAGCGCCATTGGGAGCGCCATTGGGAGCACCGCCGGGGTGCCCGCCATCGGACTGCGTATCGTCCGCATGAAGAACGAAATCGATGTCCAGTTCGCCGGCAGCGGCATCGATGCGCCGCAGGGTGTAGTAGCGGACCGCCGGACGCCGGTCCGGCTCGGGCCAGAGCGGCCGTCCGTCGGGGCCGGGGCGCGGCCAGGACGGCGTCTCCAATCCGGCCGGCGGCAGGTAGAGCCGGACGTGCAGGTTGTCCGCCGTGGCGAAGCGGCCAAGGTCACTGCCACGGAAGGTGACGCGGCGCAGGCGCGGCGTCAGGTCCCGGACGGCGGCGACACGGATCTCGCGGAAGTCGGCGAAGAGCGGTCCGGTCTCCACATCGCCGGTCCAGACGATGGCGACATCCTCCCCCAGCAGACCGACCAGCTGTTCGCCGACGGACGCGCGCAGCCGCTCCAGAAGGCCACGGTCGTCCGCCTCCGCCCGCAGATGCAGGGCGTCGGCCCCGACGGTCAGAGCCAGCCGCCCGAACGCGCCGCTCGCCACCAGGGTTTCGCCCTCGCGGACGAAGGACAGGCCATAGGGCTCGGCGGCGACGACCAGCCGGTCCGCGGCAGCAGAGGGGCGGTCGTGAGGGATCGCGGTATCGCAGGAGAAGCGGGGCATCAGCGCCGTCCCAGCAGCCAGAGAAGGAAGGGTCCGCCGATCACCGAGGCGAGCAGCCCGGCCGGCACCTGATAGGGAAAGATCACGCTGCGGCCGAGCCAGTCGGCCATCAGCATGATCAGGCCGCCGAGCATGGCGGAACCGGCGAGATGGACCGCCGCCCGCTGCAGGCCGAGCATGCGGGCCAGATGCGGTCCCATCAGACCGACGAAGCTCAGCGGGCCGACAATCAGCGTGGCCGCCGCGGTCAGCAGGGCCGACAGGCTGAACAGCGCGATCCGGCTGAGCGACGGGCTGACCCCCAGCGCGGCGGCCACCCCGCCGCCGAGCGGCAGCAGATCGAGCCAGCGGGCGACGAAGGGAATGGCGCCGATGGCAAGCAGCGCCAGCAGAACCGCCACCAGCCCGTCGGTCCACCCCACCATGTAGGTCGAACCGGACAACCAGGTGACGAGCGTTTGCAGGCGCGGATCCTGCCCTGCCATCAGGACGGCGACGACGACGCCGGAGATGGAACTGGTGGCGATTCCGGCCAGCAGCAACCGGTCGGGCGAGAAGCCGTCCTTGCGGCCGAGCGCCAGCATCGCCGCCAGCACCGCGACCGCCCCCGCCCCGCCGGCCGCGATCTGCGCGCCACGCTCCGGCGCATCCGCCGAGAACATCAGCACGATCACGCCGAGGATCGCGCCGGAAGAGACGCCGAGGATTTCCGGTGCCGCCAGCGGATTGCCGGTCATCCGCTGCAGCATGGCGCCCGCGACCGCAAGCATGGCCCCGCCGGATAGCGCCGCCAGCGCCCGCGGCAGCCGCCAAGGTGCCAGCGCGGCGAGATCGCCACCGGAACTCCAGCCCCAGCCATCCGGACCGGGACCCAAGGCGACCGCCATCCACAGGGCCAGGGGCAGCAGCAGGGCAGCGCTGGCAAGCACCAGGGCGGGCCGGGAGGCGCGCGGCGGCTGGGCGGCGGCGGACATGACCGGCGGCGCGGAGGTCCGCAGCCGCGGCAGAAGCCACAGCAGCATCGGCACGCCCAGGACCGCGGTGACGGCGCCGGTCGGCAATTCGCGGTAAGTGACCGGCGCCATCAGCACCAGGGCGTCGGTCGCCCACAGCAGGGCGGCACCGCAGAGCGGCGCCCACAGCATCCGCTGCCCCAGCCGGCGGGCGCCGGCCATGCCGACGATGGTCGGGGCGGCCAGCCCGACGAAGCTGACCACGCCGACGGCGGCGACCGTGAGGGCGGCCAGCATCACCGCGATCAGCAATCCGGCCAGACGGGCGCCCACAACCGACAGCCCCAGGCTGCGCGCCCCGCCCTCACCCAGGCCGAGCAGGACCAACGGGCGCAGGACCAGCGCCGCGGCGACGGCCAGCACCGCCAGCCGGGGCGCCAGGAAGGCGGCCATGCCCCAATCCTGCTGGTCGAGGAAGCCGGCGCCCCACAGGAAGAGGCCGATCAGCAGGTCGTGGTTGAACAGCACCATCACGCCGCTGACCGATCCGGCATAGAGGCTGAGGACGAGGCCGGCCAGCACGACGGTGACCGGCGACAGCCCCTTGCGCCAGGACAGCGCCAGCAGCGCCGCCGCCGACAGTCCGGCACCGGTCAGCGCGACCCATTCCCGGCCCAGCGCCAGCGCCTCCGGCAGCCACAGGGTAGCGACGGCGAGTGACAGGTGCGCGCCGGCGGAAATGCCGAGAGTGGCGGGTTCGGCCAGCGGGTTGCGCAGAACCTGCTGCAGGATGGTGCCGGCAAGCCCTAGCGCCGCCCCGACCATCAGGGCGACCGCGAAGCGCGGGAACAGGACATAGTGGGCGGCAAGCTGGTCGAGGCGCACCGGATCGGGATCGACCAGCGCCCTCCACCACAGATCCGGCGGCAGTTGCCGGCCGAGCACCAGAAAGGATGCCAGCCCGGCCAGCAGGAACAGGCCGGTCACCGGCCAGGCGGGACCGAACCGGCAGGGAGGGGTCGGGATCGCGGTGTCAGCCATGGCGTTAGGCAAGCCTTTCGCCGAGCAGGCGGACGAACCGCTCGGCCGTCGGGACGCCGCCATAGAACAGGATGGGCGGCAGGATGGTGACCCGGCCTTCGCGCAGGAAGGGCAGCCCGGCGAACAGCGGCAGGTCGGCCAGCGCCTCCAGCGCCCGCTGGCCTTCGCTGCCGACGTTGACCAGTTCGGCATCGGGACGGCCGGTCAGCCGGTCCATGGTCACGGTGGCGTGACCGTAGGGGCCGCTGGGACCGGTCCAGGCGTTCTCGATTCCCAGCCGGTCGAGGAGATCCTGATACAGGCTGTTGCGCCCGTGGATGAGAACGCGGCGTCCGTCGAGGACGCTGAGAACATAGAGAGGACGCAAGGGCACGCCGGACAGGCGCGCCCGCGCCTCGTCCAGCGCCCGCTCGAACCGCGCGACCGCAAGCTCCGCCGCCTCCGATACACCCAGTTCGCCGGCCAACCGGCGCAGGGAGGCAATGGCGAAGGCGAGCTGACCGTTCCGCTCCCCACCCTCCCCCGATCCCGTGTCGAAGGACTGGTAGAGGGTCAGCGGCGCGATCCGCTCCAGCCGGCCGCGCACCGCCGACAGCATGCCATCGGTGACGAAGCGTGCCGGCGCCAGCCGGTCGAGCAGTTCCAGGTTCGGCTCCGCCCGGGCGCCGATGTCCGGAACGCTGTCCGGCACCGCCGGCTCGATCACGGAGCGGCGGTAGCGGTCGATCTCCGGCACGCCATGCGGGACGATGCCCAACGACAACAGGGCCTGCGCACTCGTCCAATCGAGCGCGCAGACCCCGCCGTCCGCTCTCAACTCCGCCGACCGTGCACCGCCGGCCAGAAGACCGAGCGGCAGCGCGGCGGCGGCATGGAGGAACCGGCGCCGGTCGACGGCGCCGGTCATCTCGGGCATCGGAGGCAACGGTCCCGCCTTACCAGCTGTACTTCAGCGTCGCCAGGACCTGGCGGCGGTTGCCGTACAGCACCGTGTTGTCGTAGAAGCCCGCCGAGTAATACTTCTTGTCGGTCAGGTTGCTGACGTTGAGCGCCACGCTGGCCCCCTGCAATTCGGACCGCAGGGCACCCAGGTCGTAGCGGACGGCGGCGTCGGCCAGCGTGTAATCCGGGATGGTCTCGGTGTTGCCGGCATTCTTGGACGAGCCGACATAGCGCGCGCCCACCCCGAAGCCGAGGCCGGTGAGCGGACCGGACTTGAAGGTGTAGTCGCCCCAGGCCGAGGCCATGTGGCGCGGAATCCCCTTCGGACGCAGACCGACCGAGCTGGCGCTGGAACCGACGGCCGGATTGTCCTTGGTGATCTCGGCATCGACGAAGGCGTAGGAGGCGATCAGGCTGAGCTCCTCCGTCAGCTCCATCTTGCCTTCCAGCTCGATGCCGCGGCTGCGGATCTCGCCGTCCTGCACCGCGAAGCCGCTGTAGACCGGGTCGTTGGTAACCACGTTCTGCTGGGTGATGTGGTAGAGCGAGGCCGAGATGAAGCTGTTCCAGCCGTTCGGCTGGTACTTCACGCCGACCTCGTACTGGGTGCCGGTCGTCGGCTTGAAGGTGCCGCCGCCGCGCTGCGGCGCGTAGGTGCCGGTGGTCGGCTGGAAGGAGGTCGCATAGCTGGCATAGGGCGCGATGCCATTGTCGAAGACATAGCCCAGGCCGACACGGCCGGTGAAATGATGGTCGCGCGCGGTCTGTGAGCTGCTGGACAGGTTGTCCGTCTCCTTGTCGACCACCCAATCCTGACGGCCGCTGAGGGTCAGGATCCAGTTGTCGTAGCGCAGCTGGTCCTGGAGGTAGGCGCCGATCTGGGTCAGGTTGCTCTTGCCGTCCACCCAGGGGTTTCCATAAAGGAAATCGGTCCCCGGATAGCTCGGGTTGAGAACGTCGATCACCAGCTCGTTCAGCGAGTTGCGCCGCGTCTCCCGCCCGATGTAATAGCCGTAGTCGACGCCGGCCAGGATGGTGTGCGACACCGCGCCGGTCTGCACCTTGCCCTGGACGTTGCTGTCGAGCAGGTAGGTCTCGGTCGTCTTCGGACGGTCCTGCACCCCGACCGGATAATCGCGCCCGTTCACCAGCTCCACCGGCCAGGCGGTGCTGAAGGCGCTGACGAAGTTGACCTTCGAATGCATGTAGCGTGCATTCTGGTGGAAGGTCCAGTTCGGGCTGATCTCATGCTCCAGCTCGTAACCGACGGTGGTGTTCTGCACCTTCCAGTCGGAATAGCCGGGAATGCCGAAGAAGAGATCGGTGCCGATCTGGCCCATCGCATCGCGGGGAATGCTCTGTTCCGCCCCGCTCATCTTCAGCTTCTGATAGCTGGCGAGCAGGGTCATCTTGGTCTTGTCGGTCGGCTTGAAGGTCACGGCCGGCGCAATGTAGAAGCGGTCGTCGGGCGCATGGTCGACCTGGGTGTCGGACAGGCGGCCGAGACCGGTCAGGCGGTACAGGACCTTGCCGTCGCCATCCACCGGCCCGCCGAAATCGAAGGCGGCCTGACGGCGGTCATAGCTGCCGGTTTGCAGTTCGATCTCGTGCAGCGGCTTGTCGGTCGGCCGCTTGGTGGTGAGATTCACCACGCCGCCGGGCGAGGTCTGGCCGAACAGGACCGACGACGGGCCCTTCACGACGTCCACGCGCTCCAGCCCGTAGGGCTCGAAATTGGTGTCGTAGTTGTTGAAGCCGGCACGCAGGCCGTCGCGGTAGATGCCGAACAGGTTGAAATCGCGGAAGCCGCGCATCGAGAAATCAGGGGCGCCGGGGCCGCCCGGATAATCGACCACGGCGATGCCGGGCGAGTATGCGACCGCACCCGCGAAATCCTGCACCGCGCGCTGGTCCAGCTCCTTGCGGGTCACGACGGAGATCGTCTGGGGGATTTCGACCAGCGGCGTCTCGACCTTGGTGCCGACGGCGCTGCGGGTGGCGACATAACCCTCCGTGCCACCGACAACTCCCTGAACGGAAATCGGGTCGAGAACAATGCCGGCGCCGGTGGCGGCCTCTCCGCTGGTGGCCTGCCCGCTGCCCTGGCCGGGCTGGCCGCCGTTCGTCGCCTGCTGCGCCAGACCGGCCGGCTGGTTCGCCAGCAGCGCCAGACCGGCCATCGTCGTCGCCAGCAGGAAGGATTTCAAACGCCCGTGCCTGCCCGTCGCCAGACGACAGGCCGATCCGGCCGCGCCAACCTCACTCTCCATCACAGTTCCCCCAACTGAAGCTCTATCCGACGGGTTCCGCTGTCTCGCGAAATCCGTCTCCCGGCTCTAAGACGAAGGGGGTAGGCGAATATTAAGGAGAATCTTTCATACGTACGAATTTTCGTGCGCGGCGGGCGTCGTCGACGGCTCCGACAGGCCGGGGCAGCGGTCGAAGAAGTCACGGCGGTCGAGCACCATCAGCGCCGCGCGCTTGTGCGGGAAGTCGAACTCCCGTTCGCGCAGGAACCCCAGGGACTGCATGTGCCCGATCATGCGGGCGTTGTCGGCCCGCGGCTCCGACACCACGCGGCCGGTGCGGGCATCGTCCAGGAACATCCAGTGCACCAGCGCCGAAAGCCACGAACGGACCTTGTGCGGCCCGCGGTGATGCTCCTCCCCCACCAGCATGTGGATGCCACGGTCATGGTCGCCCGGCGCACAGAAGGGGGCTATGCGGTCCTCCTTCGCCCAATAGGCCTCGAAATAGGCGAAGGGTTCATCGTCGAAGCAGCCGATCAGCGTCTGGACATGCGGGTCCTCCGCCAGCCCCTCCAGATAAGCGCGGTGTCGCAGGAAGTCGCCGCCCTCCTGCCAGAACGCAAGGACCCGGGGGTTGTTCTGCCAACGGTTGAAGCGCTCCAGATCGGCGTCGATGTCGAGGCTGCGCAGCGAAATCCAGAGGCCGAGCGCCGGATCGAACCGGCGGTACAACTCCCCTGCCGGCTTCGGCGGCCGGTGGAGATGCACTCCATCCCCCCGCGCGATGGCCGGATAGCCGGTCGTGCCTGGACCGCGCAGCCAGGGGCCGGGCAGTTGCCAGAAGGCGTCGCGCCGGCTGACGGTGCCGCCGCCGCCATCGGCGAGCAGCAGGCCGGATCGCAACGATGCCGGGTCGGGCTCGATGCCACGCCAGACAAGACGGCGGCAGGCCGGGTCGCCGGTGAACAGCCAGCAGGCCGCCGCCCAGGCGGCATCCGCTGGAAGCGGAGCGGGACCTTCGCCGACGGGGTCGGGCGCAAGGACGAAGCCGCCCTCGATCGGCTCGCAGGTGGCCGACAGCAGCGGACGGCCGTTGATGGACAGGCGCAGACCGCCGGATCCGGTCTCGGCGGTCAGCCGGCGGCCGTCGGGTAAAGGCAGGGTATGGGATGATGTCATGGTGGCGGATTCCAGTTCTTGGCGCCCGCTGCCGCCGTCCCGTCATCGGGCGAGGGCAAGCAGCCGGTCGCGGGTCGCCCCGAAGCACAGATAAACGGCGGCGCTGGTGTGGACCGACACTCCATCCAGCTCGGCCGGGATGCGGTCATCCATGTCCAGAACCTCGACAGCCGCCCCGCGGCCGGTGAAGAGCCGCTTGGCGGTGAGGGTGTTGGCGAAGGGCACCACGGCATCCCGCCCGGCTCCGCACAGGACCATCGGCGCGCGCGGTGTCCAGTCCAGCAGGTCGTTGCCGGCGAGGGCGCGGCGGAACGGAGCCTGCGGATCGTCGAAGGACCGTGTGAAGCCGTCCTGGCGAAGCCGCGCGATCTCCGGTCCCGGCGGCAGCACTCCCTGCCGGAGCACATCGAAGATGTCGAGGCGGCCCGGCATGACTCCCTCGACCGTGGCGTCGAAGGGCGACCGGAACACGTCGGCGGGCGAGGCATAGATGTTGCCGTAGACGCGCTGCATCGCCACCACGGCATAGGCGAACAGCGCCGTCGCCAGACCGTTCGGCCCCGCCGGCCCAGTCGCCGACCAGCCGTCGATGAAGGTTTGCTCCAGCGCATAGGGACCGGACATCGGTGCCGTTCCGGCAAGGTGGAACTCGCCGGCATGGTCGCGCTCGATGGTGCGCTGGGCCGCCATCGACGCATGCCCGCCCTGGGAATAGCCGGCCAGCAGCACCTTCCCGGACAACGGGATCCGCGCCTCCCCCGCCACGCTACGCGCGGCGCGCAGTGCATCGACGATGGCGGATGCCTCGCTCTCCGCATGCAGATAGGGATGGAACGGATAGTCCGAGCGGCCGAGCCCAAGATAGTCGGTGGCGGCGACCGCGACGCCGCGGGCGGCGTAGAAGGTCAGCAGCGGGCTGTCGCCCGCCGCCAGCGTATCGTCGGCCTGACTGGCATCCCGCCGCGTCTGGGTGCCCTGTGCCCAGCCCAGCAATTCATGCGGCTCGCCGCAATCCGGACCGCCGGGCAACAGCAGCATGGCCGAGGCGGTCGCCGGTTCGCCATGCACCCCGATGGTGGCATAGGTCACCCGCGACAGGGTGACGTCGCAGCGCGGCCGGCCGATGAAGCCGGCGTGCGATCCGAGCCCGGCCTCGATCGCATCCCGCCGGTAGGTCACCAGCGTCGCCACCTCAAGCACCGAGCCCCGTGCGGAGGCATGGACAGCCGGATCGGAGGACTTCGCCGCGGCATCGTCCGCCGCGGCGGCTGCCGACCCGGCCGCGCAGACGGCGGACAGGATGCACAACAGCCACAGCCCGGCGCGTCCGCCCCGCATCGTCGCGCCCATCAGCGGTTCAACGCGCCGGCAACCAGCCCGGTCGGCCCCGACTGACGCCGGGACCGGCCGTCGGCCGGCGCCAGATCGCGATAGAGGGCGGCGGCGATCTCCGCCGCCCGGACCGGCAGGACCGACAGCAACGTGTCGCTCAGCCCATGGGTCTCCTCGCAGAAGCCCTGGATGAAGACCGGTGCCGTCAGCTTGGGGTCGGTACTGACGCGATAGTCGCGGTCGACCCGCAGGTCGCCCGTCAGGTCGCCCAGCGGCTCCAGCAGCCGACGGTGGGAGTTGCGCTCGTACCCAGTCGCCAGGACCACCGCGTCATAGCGGATTTCCTCCAGGACACCGTTGGACAGGTCGCGCAGGGTGAGCGCGATGCCGGCCTCGTCGGACGCGACCGCTTCGATCTGCCGCCGGCACAGGAAGCCGTGGCGCTGCACGCCGGACACCTTCTGGCGATAGAGGATGCCATAGATGCGGTCGATCAGCTCGGCATCGACCACCGAATAGTTGGTGTTGTGGTAGTCGCGGATCAACTGCGCCCGTTCGTCCTCCGGCAGGTTGAACATCACATCGGTGTAGGCCGGCGCGAAGATCTCGTTGACGAAAGGCGTGTCGTCGGCCGGACGCAGGACCGCCGAGCGCAGGATCATGTCGGCCCGCACCGACGGGAAGCTGTCGTTGAGGTCGATGAAGGCCTCAGCGGCACTCTGCCCGCCACCGACCAGGGCGATCCGCATCGGCGTTCCGGCGACGCAGGGCTGGGTGGCGATCCGCTGCACATAGTCGGCATGGTGGAACACACGGGGATCGTCCTTCAGCCCGGCGAACAGCGCCGGGATGCGTGGCGTTCCGCCGGTGCCGACCACCAGCGAGCGGGTCCGGCGCACGCGTTCGATACCATCGGGGCCGCGGGTGACGACATCCAGCATGCTGATGACGCCGGACCTGTCGACGACCGGTTCGACGCGCACCACCTCCGTGCCGTAGCGGCAGGCATCGGAGAAGTGGGACGCCACCCAGCAGAGATAGTCGTTGAACTCCATCCGGCAGGGATAGAAAGTGCCGATGTTGATGAAATCGATCAGCCGTTCCTTGCGGTGCAGATAGTTCACGAAGCTGTAGGGGCTCTGCGGATTGCGCAGGGTCACCAGATCCTTGAGGAAGGAGATCTGCAGGTCGCTCTGCTGGACCAGCGTGCCGCCATGCCAGCTGTAGGAGTCCTGCCGGTCGAAATAGGCCGTGTCCAGCGCCCGCCCGGAACGCTCCGCCTGTTCTTCGAGGGCGATCGCCAGCCCGATGTTGGAAGGCCCGAACCCGATCCCGGCAAGATCCAGGGGCTTTTCGGAGAGGCTGAACTGAGTCATGGAATTGTCGTCCCCTGTTTTGAGAATCCCAAAAACGCCGCCACGGCTGCCGGACGCATGGGCCGGTCCTGCTCCTGCCTGTGCCGGTCGTGCCGGTCGATGGCGTGGCGGGGCTCCAGCCGGATGCCGACCGACATCAGCCGACCGCCGCCTCCTTCCGGATTCTTGAAAGACGACGAACACACCCCGCTGAAATTTAGGCCCTTTCGCATCCGAACCGCTTTGGTGCGCAAATCGCCATGGTGGCAGCGTCCATCCCGGGGGGCGGCAGTTCCGGGAAACGCCTGGCAAAGGTTCGGCACGGACAGGTCGGATTGCGACACTAGGGTCTGTTGACATTCATCGGGTTGCCAAGACGGTCGCTACGAGGTGGATGGTCGCCGCGAAACTGGTGTCGGTTTTGTCGTAGCGGGTGGCGATGCGCCGGAAGGCTTTGATCTTACAGAAGAAGTTTTCGACCAGATGGCGCCATTTGTACATCTCGGCGTCGTGGGGTATCGGAGTGGAGCGGTCGGCCTTGGAAGGAATGACGGCGACCGCGCCACGCTCGGCGACCAAAGCTCGGATAGCGTTGCTGTCGAAGGCTTTGTCAGCCAGCAAGGCGGAGAACTCGATGCCCTTCAAGACCGGCGCGACGCCGACGCTGTCATGCCGCTGGCCCGGTAGCAGGATGAAGCGCCCAAGGTTGCCCAGCGCATCGACCACGGCCAGGATCTTGGTCGTCAGCCCGCCGCGAGAGCGACCGATGGCCTGAGCCTGAGTCCCCCCTTGCGCCGGTGCCGTGCTGATGCACCCGGACAATCGTTCCATCGATGATTGCGTACTCGAAGTCCGCGTCGCTCGATAAGGCGGCGAAGACCTCGTCGAAGACACCAGCCTTGGCCCATCGGCGAAAGCGCTGGAACACCGAGCTCCAGTGACCGAACGTTTCGGGCAAGTCCCGCCATGGAGATCCAACGCGGACAATCCACAGGACCGCTTCCAGAAACAGGCGATTGTTCGCCGCCGAGCGGCCGGGATCGCCGACTTTGCCGGGACGAAGCGGCGCTATCCGCTCCCACTGATCATCCCGCAGAACCGTCCGATCCAAGGCCACCTCCTCTTTGGCAGCCTTGAATCAGATTTCAGAAGCCGGGGGAATCCCCTTTCGCTCCTCGAATGTCAACAGACCCTAGATGCGCGAAACCCAAACGCACGAACGCCCCGGCTCATTCGAACCGGGGCGCCAAGTGTCGGTGGTTGCGGGGGCGGGATTCGGCCTTTACCGAACCAACCGGCTGCGACGATGATGGGGTAAGATTGCCTCGATCAGGTCGCCTTTGTGCAAACACATGGCGGTTTCTGATTGGTCCTTCGGTGCTCAAGCCCTCCTGCCACTCGATGACACGGACATCCGGCGTGGCGCGAAGATCCAGCAGGGTGCGGGCGAAAGCCAGAAACTGCTTGGCCTTTCCTTACGATCCGGGGTTGGGCAGGGCGTCCGCCTGTTTCAGGTAACGTTCGATCTCCGTGCGCTGATATCGTGCAAAGATGCGGGTGTGGTCATTGCGGAGGATCAACTTTGCTTCGACCGGTCGGATCGCAAAGCTACCGGGTGCGGCTCCGTCGTCGGTCGCCGCAATGCTGGCGCCCGACAGGAGGACGGCACAGGAAAACAGTACGATGGGAAAAAGGCGGCGAGTGTGCAACCGGTCTTCCGGTCGCACACTCGCCGCCCGCGCATCTTGGCAGAGCGCACCCGGCAACAGCCCGATTTCCGCGCGCCGGGTGCGTCCTGGCGAACAAGGTTGCATGCTCGGGGATAGACTAGAGCCGATTGATCGGCATCTGAATCGAGGGATTCCCGCGAGCTGGCATTTATGTTTCAAACTTCGGACTGGTTGAAGGAGGCCGGTCCGGATGGCGAAAGCACTGTCGGTTGATCTTCGTCGGCGCGTGGTGGAGGCGGTAGCGGCTGGAGCGTCCTGCCGGGCGGCGGCAGCACGCTTCGAGGTTGGGGTTTCCTCGGCAATCCGCTGGGTTGCCCGTGCGCGAACACGCGGTGACCTGACGCCGGACAAGCGCGGTAGCAATGTCCGCTCGCATCGGATCGACGAGCACCGGGACCTCATCCTGGGCTGGATCGAAGAAAAGCCTGACCTGACCTTGGCGGAAGTGGCCGAGCGTCTGGACAATGCGGTGGGGTTTCGGCCACTGCCCAGCGTCGTGTGCCGGTTCTTCCAGCGTCACAGTGTGACGCGGAAAAAAAGACGGCGCACGCTGCCGAACAGGATCGAGCGGACATAGCCGCCGACCGTCAGGCTTGGTTCGACGCCCAGCCGGACCTGGACCCGGAGCGGCTGGTATTCATCGATGAATGCGGAACCTCCACCAAAATGGCGCGGATGTACGGTCGCGCGTCACGAGGAGAACGCTGCCGCGCTGCGGTTCCCCATGGGCACTGGAAGACGACGACCTTCGTCGGCGCGCTCCGGCTATCGGGCATCACCGCTCCGATGACGCTCGACGGCGCCATGGGCGGCGCGGCCTTCCTTGCTTATGTCGAAAGGGTTCTGGGGCCGACGCTGAGCTACGGAGACATCGTCGTGATGGACAACTTGCCCGCCCACAAGCTTCCGGCCGTGCGGACGGCCATCGAGCAGACAGGCGCCGTTCTGAAGCTCCTGCCACCCTATAGCCCGGACTTCAACCCCATCGAAATGGCCTTCTCCAAGATCAAGACCCACCTCAGGAAAGCCGCCGCAAGGACGCTCCCCGAACTGTGGGAGGCCATCCGCAATGCCATCGACAACGTGACGCCAAGCGATAGCCGAGCCTTCTTCACAGCCGCCGGCTACGAACCAGAATGATCGGAATCCGCTCTAGGTCACGGTCCGACCGGTGACCGGGAGCCGATCAGGGCGCAGCGTCCTTGAGGAAGCCGACCACCTCCTGCTGGAACAGGCGGTGTCCCTTTTGCAGGTGCATCATGTGACCGGCGTCCGGAACGACGACGTAGGCCTTCCGCGGGTTTGGCAGCTGCGCGAAGAAGGGCAGCAGACCGTCGGTGTCCGCCACATCGTCGTACTGGCCATGAATGAGCATCGTCGGCACGGACACCAGCCGGGCGTTGACCATCGGCAGAATCGTGGCGAGGTCCAGTTGCGGCCCGGTCGCGGTCTTCACCTCCACCTTCGCCGCGGCTTTGGCGAAGGCATCGACGACGTCGGATTCGTTGACTTCCGCCGGCGCCATCGAGGTGAAGCGCGGCTTCCAGCCGGCCTCTGGAATGGTGATGTAGGGAGTTGCCCGGAAGGAGTCGATCCGGGCGCGGCGCCGGGCGACGTCCGGGCTGTTCGCGTGCATCTGGGCGTAGCTGATGTATTTCTCGACCGTGCCGGGATGGTCCATCACATACATCCCGCCATATTGCGTTCCCCAGGACCAGGCGAGCAGGTCGACCTTCGACACGCCCCGCAGCTTCAGGACGTAATCGATCGTCGCTTTCAGATCGTCCTTCGCCTGCGCCGTGGTCATGTGCGTGTCCGGGTGCGTCGAGCGTCCGAACCCGCGGGTGTCGAGCGCGAAGACGTCGAAACCCTCCCGGGCCAGCCGGTCCATCAGGCTGTAGGAAGGCTTGCCCGGAACCTGCAGGTCGAAGCTTTCCCGGCCGGCCGTGGCAGAACCATGGGCCAGGACCACGACCTTCTTGCCGGCCGGCTTGTCGGCGTATTTCTCCCAGACATAAATCCGAACGCCGGCATTCTCTACCCAATGCTCGGCCCCGGTAATCCCGTCGGCCGCCGAACCGGTCGAGCAGGCCAGGGCGTACAGCGCCATGCCGAGCCCGAGCATCACAATACGTCTCATCGTCATCTTCCCATTGGTTCGTATGGTGTGCTCAAGGGGGGACGGCCCGAGCCCGTCGGCATCCGCCGGCCCGCTGCCGCCCCCCGCTGTCTTCAAGCGGTCGTCAGGCGACCCGGATGGTGGCGATGAAGCCCGCCACCTCTTCCCGCAGGCGTTCCGCTTCGAGCGCCAGCCCCTGCGATGCGCCCAGCACCTGGATCGCCGCACTGCCGGTGTCGGTGGCCACCCGGTTCACGCCGACGATGTTGGTAGAGACGACCTCCGTTCCCCGCGCCGCCTGCGTGATGTTGCCGGCGATGTTCTGCGTCGCCGCGTTCTGCTCCTCGATGGAGGAGGCGATGACGGTGGCGATCTCGCTCATCTGGCCGATGGTCTTGCCGATCGCCCCTATCGCGTCCTGCGCGCCGGTGGTCGCCGCCTGGATTTCAACGACCTTGCTCTGGATGCCTTCGGTGGCGCGCGCCGTCTGCGTCGCCAGAGCCTTTACCTCGCTGGCGACGACGGCGAAGCCTTTTCCGGCTTCCCCCGCCCGCGCCGCCTCGATGGTGGCGTTCAGCGCCAGCAGATTGGTCTGGCCGGCGATGCTGTTGATCAGCTCGACCACCTGACCGATCTCGTGGGCGGCCTCCACCAGACCGCGGATCGCATCGCCGGTCCGCTGCGCTTCCGTTACCGCCTGTCCGGCGATGCGGGTGGAGGTGTCGACCTGACGCCCGATCTCCGTGATGGACGCCGACAGTTCCTCCGCCGCGACGGCGATGGTCTGGACGTTGGTGGAGGCCTGCTCGGACGCCGCCGCCACCGCCGTGATCTGGTGGACGCTGTCTTCCGCCACATGCGAGAGGGAGCGCGCGGAGCCCTGCATCTCGGTCGCCGCCGCCGCCACCGTGTCGACGATGCCCTTCACGCGCCCCTCGAAGTCGGCAGCCAGAGTCAGCATTGCCTGACGCTTTTCCAGATCAGCACGGTGCGCGTATTCGGCCTGCTCCGCTTCCAGACGGGCCTTGCCCGCGGCGTTCTCCTTGAACACCTGGACCGCTTTGGCCATGGCGCCGATCTCGTCCTGCCGGTCGGCTTCCGGCAGGGCGACCGCCAGATCGCCCCCGGCCAGAGCGTGCATGCTCCGGCTCAGCCGTGCGATGTCGGCGCTGACGTTCCGGCCGACCAGCGCGATCAGCGCGATGGCCGGCAGCCCCAGGAGGGCCGCGATCCCAAGCAGCTTCCAGAGCTGCCCCATCGTGGCGGCCTGCAGATCGTCGATGGTGATTCCGGTGCTGATGAAGATCTTCCAGGGCTCGAAGCCCCGGACATAGGACAGCTTCTCTTCGGTCTCGTCGGTCCCGCTGTTGTTGACGAACCAGGGATAGAGATACGTACCCTCCCCCTGCCTGGCGATCCTCACCATGGCGGGCAGGATCGGCACGCCCTTGGCGTCCTTCAGACCCGATGCGTCCTTGCCCATCACCTTGGCGTTGGGATGCGCAAAGCCGTAGTTGTCATAGGTGTAGGCGAAGAGATAGCCGTTGCCCTGGTACCTGAGCGACAGCAACGCCTCCTTGAAGCGCGCCTGCGCTTCTTCCCGCGTGATCCTTCCGGCCGCGGCATCGGCCTCGTATCGTTCGGCGATGCTGTACCCGATGTCGACCAGCGACTTCAGTGTGGCCACCCGGTCCTGGTGCATGCGCTCGTGATTCAGGTACAGGCCGGCCCCCGCGATCGCCAGACACGCGACACTCGCAGCCACGACAAGCCCCCACAGCTTTCCGCGGATAGATAAATTCAGAGAAACGGCGGTCATCTCATCTTCATCTTTCAGATTATTCGGAATTTATATTTTGATTATTGCGATATATTCTTAATGAACTATTTCTTTGCTCAAAAAATCTGGAGGGTTCTTTTTTTTAACTGATATAATTTTACAGTCCCGCCAAATTTCTATTTAATTGCGATCTTTAACTGTCGAATTCTTGCCGGGGTCATTTTTTGGAAACACCCGAGTTCTCCGGCCAGCGCACAAAACCACGCGGCAATAGGATCCATTGCGTCCATGGCATCGTATGTGGCAATGCACAATCCACCATGGCCAGTATGGGCGAACGGTTCGGGAACCATGATGCGGTTGGCAATCTCCGGTCCTGGGGTGATACGGGCAGCCCTGCCGAGGTCGCGGGCCAGCCATATGCTTGTTAGAGACAATTATACCGATGCGCCTATGCGAAGGGAAGATCTTTGTCAGTGACAAACAAATTCCTCCCCGCCACGCCGCCGGACCGCCCGGCCCCGGTTTCGGAGCCCGCCCCATCCGGGACGGCCGCCGCACCGCACCGCGCCACGCGCCTCCATGGAATCGCCAGCCTCGTCGAGCAGACGGCGCGCGCCGTCCATGATCTGTGCTGGACAACGGACATGCAGGCGGCCCAATGGTCGGCGCTGCGCTATTTCGGCAAGGCCGGCGAGCGCGCACGCAACGTCGTGGGGCTGGCCAGGTACCAGGGGACCAACCCCGGTACGGCGTCCCGCACCATCGGAACGCTGGTGCGGCGGGGGCTGCTCGCCGTGGTGGTCTCGCCGGACGACAAGCGGGCGCGGATCGTGTCGCTGACCGAGGCAGGCCGGACACTGCTCACCCAGGATCCCCTGCTCGTGGTCGAAACCGCCATCGCCGCCATGCCGTCGGAGGCGCAGGAGGGGCTGGCGACGGGATTGCGCGATCTGCTCGGCCGCTTGCTGTCGGCCGGAGCGGACGGCTCAGGAACCGAGGGCGACGGCGAGGACGTCTAGGAGCTGCTGGTCCTCAAACGGCTTGACCAGCACGGCGGCTGCCCCTTCGGTCTCGGCCACCGCCAGGGAATATTCCAGCGGGGCTCGCGGCCCACCGCCGGACATGATGATGACGGGAAGGTCCGGACACCGCTCCTTGAGCGTCCGCATCAACTCCAGACCGCCGACGCGCGGCATCCAGATGTCCAACAGAGCAGCGTCGAACCCGGCCCGGTCCGGCCGGGCGTCGCCCAATGCGGCCAGCGCCTCCTCGCCATCCGCCGCAACGACGACTTCGTGGCCATGCTCCCGGAGCAGCCGGCCGACCGTCTTGCGGATCAGGGGCATGTCATCGACCAGAAGAATGCGGGCCATTGCGTGCGCCTCCGTCATGCTGAGGGGGATTCAGTCGCCGGGTGTTCGATTGTGGGGGATTCGGCCACGGGAAGCGTGATCTCGAACGAGGTTCCCCGACCCAGCGCGCTGGTCACTGAAATGGTTCCCCGCCACCCGCGCACGATGCCGTGCACGACCGCGAGACCGAGCCCGGTCCCCTTCCCCTGGGGCTTGGTCGTGAAGAACGGCTCGAACAGCCGCTGGCGCACCCGCTCGTCCATGCCGCAGCCTTCGTCGCCGATCGTCAATCGAAGGCCGGCGGCGGCGGGCAGCCGGTCGAGCGTGACGGTGACCGTTCCAGACCTGTCCATGGCGTCGGCGGCGTTGGTCAACAGATTCATCAGCACCTGGGTCAACTCGGTGGCGCTGATCATCGTAATCGCCTCGTGGTCGCCGATCCGGCTGTCGATGACCACCGCCGGAGGCAGTACGCCGCGGGCGAAGTTCAGAGCCCGGCACACCGCATCGCCGAGCACGAGGGGCTGCGTGGCCGCCCCCTCCTTGCGCGCGAAGGCCAGCACGGCGCCGACCACGTCCCGGCACTGCCGCCCGGCGCTGAGGATGTCGGCGAAATCCTCCCGCACCGGCGCCGGCATGTCAGGAGCACCGAGGTTCAGGTTAGACAGGGTGATGACCGGTTGCAGGAGGTTGTTGATCTCGTGGGCGATACCGCCAGCAAGCTGGCCGAGCGCCTCCATCTTCTGGCGCTGAAGCTCCTCGGCCTCGTGGCGGTGCGCCTCGGTGGTGTCCCAGAGCACGGCGACATGCGCCAGCGTCGACCCGCCGGGGTCGAGCACGGGCGCGAGGCGAACCATGTTCCAGAACGGAGTGCCGTCCTTGCGGTAATTGATCATCTCCGCCGTCACGATCCCGCCGCGGAGCTTGGCGTCATGCAGGGAGGCTGCGACCTCCGCGTCCGTTTCGCTGCCGTAGAGGATACGAATGGTCCGGCCAACGATTTCCGCCGCCATGTAGCCGGTCATGTCCTCGAACGCCCGGTTCACATAGAGGACAAGCGGAGCGTCGGTCGTCGCGTCGGTGATGGCGATGCCGTTCGGCGTTGCCTCCAGCGCGGCGGCCAGCAGGGCATTGCGCCGCACCAGATCGGCAAGTTCCGCCTCGCGGCGCTTGGCCTCGCTGATGTCGACGCGCACGCCGACACGTCCCCCGTCCGCCGTCACCCGCTCGTCGATGCGCAGCCAGCGGCCATCCCACAGCCGCTGCTCATGCACCCGGTCGGCCGCGCGGTGCTGCGCCACGTGCTCCGCTACCCAGGCGTCGATCCGCCCGATGGCATCCGCGTACAGGCCACGCTCCGCGCCCCGCCGCAGGATGTCCTCGAAGCGGATGCCGACGTCGACGGCGTGGCCGGAGAGCGCGTAGAAGGTACGGTATCGGCTGTTGCACAGGACGAGCCGGTCCTCGGCATCGAACAGGGCGAAGCCGTCCGGCAGGCATTCGATTGCCTCGTACAGCCGTTGTTGGGCCTGCTCCGCCTGCCGGCCGGCCAGGCAGGCGCGCCGCTCGCTGGCCTGTGCGGTGAGAAGGGCGGCTTCGGCCAAGGCGCGGCTCCGCTCCTGCCGTCTCAGGGACGACCAGGTCAGCACGCCCAGCACGATCAGCACGCCGAGCGCCCCCAGGTTGAGCCAGATCGCCCGGGCGGTGCGGGCCCGCCATTCGGCGAGGGCGGCCGTCTTGCTGACGCCGGCGATCGCCACCAGCGGCAAATCGGCGATCCGGCGATAGGCCGCGATCCGCACCGTCCCGTCGAGCGGTGACACCGATTCGTAATTCCCCGCCGGCGCGTGGGCGAGCAGGCTCTGGAACACCGGTCCCCTGGACACATCCGCGCCGAGATGCGTCTCCATCCCCGGACGGCGCACGACGATGCCGCCCTCCAGCCGGTAGATTCCGGTCAAGGGATCCAGGCTGCCGTCGAGCAGGTCGTACAGCTTCGTGAAATAGGCGGTGTCGATCGCCGCCTGGACCATGCCGAGAAAGCGTCCTTGTTCGTCAAGGATGGGGCGGTTCACGGTGAAGAACACTTTGCCGGTCGTCTTGCCGCGGATGGTCGGGCCGATGTGGAACGGCTCCCCCCGTGTCCTGACGGCCTGGAAATAGTCGCGCTCCGCCACTGTCAGGGGCGGCGTCGGAAACACCGACGTTCCAAGCCGTGCCCGGCCGTCGGCGTCGTAGATCCACAGGACACCCTGTTCGGGCAGATGCTGCGCCAGTTCGCCGAAGTCAGCCCAATCGAGATCCGACCCGATCGCATCGACACCGCCGCGTTCGCGGATCATCCTCAATGCCTGCAGAAGGATCAGGTCGGCGCTGTGGATGGTGCGCCGCGCGTGCTCCTCCAGCAGGCGTGTGGTGTCGCTGGTGATCCGCTCGTAATGTTTGATCGTCTCCTCCCGGTCGATGCGGAGGAAGCGGGCGGTTCCGGTGCCTATGACCCCGAGGCTTGCCACGAGGATGAGGATAAGCAGCAATGTCGGGGATGGTCTCTTGAACGCGGTCACAGTGTCAGGTTGTCGGCCGTCGCAGGAAGCCGCCAAACATCGCTGCCATCTCTGAAGGCTTGGTTAAGAGCCTCCGGAACATCACATCCATCGGAAGGGCCGGGCGAACGGCAGACGATCAGCTCTTGACGCTGGTGTTCGGGTTCCGCCTGTCCTTGGGCGTGATCGACCCCTTGCGGCCCTTCGATCCGCCGTTCCATTCCTGCGCCTGCCGGATGTGATCGCCGCCGTCCCGGTCGTTCGGCCGGCTCTTGCTGCCGCTGACGGCTTTGCGACAGAGATGGTCTTCGTCTTCGGTCATGGTTGTCTCCCCTCAGGACACGCGTAGGTGCCGACCAGTTCGGCTTCGCCCAGCAGGTGCTTGCCGGCCTCCCTGCGCACCTCACCGACCGTCGCCTTGGGCCCGAGGCCGAGCGCCCCCACATCCAACGCCATCAGGCGAAAACGGTAATGGTGCGCGGCGTGCCCGCGGGGAGGATTGGGGCCATCGTAATGCGCGTGGCCATAATCGTTGATCCCGTGCCCCAGGCTTTCGGTCTTGGCACCCTGGGTGGTGCCTTCGGGCAGACGGTCGCGCTCGGCGGCGATGTTGTAGACCGCCCAGTGCTGGAAGATCTCGCCCGCCTCGCCCGGCGCGTCGGGATCTTCGACGATCAGGGCATAGCTGCGGGTGCCGGCAGGGGCATCCGACCATTCCAGCGGCGGCGAGACGTTGTCGCCGTCCGCCGTGTGCCGTGGCGGAATTGTCTGGCCATTTGCGAAGGCCGGGCTGCGCAAGGTGAAAGCCATGCTATCGGTCTCCAATGCCGGTCCCGAATGCTGGTTCCCGTTGTTTGTCCCCGACCGAAGCGTCCCGTTCCTTCGGCTGACCCGGAACCTCGCTGTGGACAGCCGGTCGTTGCGGGAGTTCGGAGGATGGCTTCACCTCGGCGGAGCCACCCGGTGTCTCATGCAACCATTCCCGTTTCACGCAAATGCCCATCGGATGCTCCCGAACATGCCTGTCGTGTGAGAGTCTCGGGCCTGCCGTGGAGCGGTGGGCCGGAGGTGAGCGGCCGAGCTTTCCGCCGGTGGAGGACCTATCGGCGGTGTGCGGATCATCCTACGCGGGCGATCATCACCCTCCACGGCGCAGCAGGAGTTTCGAGGGGCGCCGGAATTGACGCCGCCGGGCGGGTCGCCGCGCACCTGCTCTCCCGCATTCACGAAGAAGGATCGTTCCGCGTCGCCGGCCGGCCATCCGGGGTGTGCCTAAGGGGGATCCCATGCAGAAGCCATCAGCGATGCTGCACGACGGGCGCCTGCACGAGAGCGACCGAACCACGCAGCCCCCGGTAACGGGCAGCCGCCTTGCGACAAGACGCTTTGCCGCCCCCCTGCTCGATTGCTTGCATAGACCGGTGCTGGTGAAGGCAGGACACGATGATGCGGATCGGCGGATGTGGGCGGTACACGGCGCGACCTCCATCCGGCCGGCGGCCAGTGTATCGATGAGCAGTAATATGCAGACCCGGAGGTTTCCCCTCTTGATCAGTAAATAGGCACGCAATACCGCCACCACATTCCGCATGTCCGGCATACCTGACTCAAGACCATACATTCCGCCACTATACTTTTAGGGCTCCACTAACGTCTTTATATCTTTTGCATCTTTGGTAGAAACTATTCAATCGGTGAAGAATTGATTAGTTGACCATCCCCACACCTCGTGGTCATCCGCCGTACACGAGGGAAACCGTCATGAATTCAACGTCATCATTACAGAATCCCTTAGGGTTTCTCCGCGGCGGGGGAGAGCTTGGCGCGCTGATGCGTGCAAAGGACTGGACGCAACATCCGCTTGGACCGCCCGAGAAATGGACCCAAAGCATCAAGACCGCCGTCAGCCTTTGCCTGAACTCCCGCTTCCCGATCCTGCTCTGGCTCGGCCCTGAGCTCCGCATCGTCTACAACGACGCCTACATCCCGTTCCTCGGCGAGACGAAGCATCCGGCCATGCTCGGTGCCCCCGGGCGCGAGGCGTGGAGCGAGATCTGGCCGGCCATCGGCCCGATGCACGACGAGATCCGGGCCGGGCGGGCAACCTGGGTCGAAGACCTTCAGTTCTTCTTCGCCCGGCGGCTGCCGCTCGAAGAGGTCTACATCACCTTCAGCTACGGCCCGCTCCTGGGGGAGGATGCCCGCACGGTCGAAGGCGTCTTCTGCGTCTGCACGGAGACCACCGAGAGGGTGCTCGGCGAGCGGCGGCTCTCGACCCTGCGCGACCTCGGCCTGCGGGTGTCCGAGCAACATGCGGTCGACGAAGCCTGTCGGAAGGCCGTAGAAGTTCTGGACGCCAATCCCTTGGACATCCCCTTCGCAGCCATCTATCTCCTGGACGAGGATGGCGCAACCGCTTGCCGGATCGCGGGGGCGCGTCTGCCCGATGATCCATCGAAGTTCCCTGCGGTTTTTCCGCTCTCCGGACATGCCGCGCACCAGTTCTGGCCATTGGCCGCGGTCGCCCGGACGCAGATGTCCTTGGAGGTGCGCAACCTCCTGGGCTGCGGCGGCATGTTCGCCACACCCCTATGGCCCGACCTCGTCCAAACCGCCCTCATCCTTCCCTTGGAGATGCAGAACCAATCGGCCTTGGCGGGGTTCTTCATTGTCGGAATCAGCCCGCGGCGCGTTCTGGACGCCGATTACCGCAGCTTTCTCGACTTGGTGGCGGGGCATATCGCGGGAGGTATCGCGGATGCACGGGCTTTTGAAAGCGAACGCCGGCGCGCGGAGGCGCTGGCGGACATCGACCGGGCCAAAACGATATTCTTTTCCAATATCAGCCACGAGTTCCGCACGCCACTCACCCTGATGATAAGCCCGCTGGAGGAGTTGTTGGCCAAGCCCGAGGGCGAGTTGCCAGCGGACGGCCGGGTTCTGGCAACGATGGCCCATCGCAACAGCCTGCGCCTGCTCAAGCTCGTGAACATGCTGCTCGACTTCTCCCGCATCGAAGCAGGCCGGGCGCAGGCGGCCTACGAACCGACGGACCTTTCGCGCTTCACCGCGGAGCTGGCGTCGAACTTCTGCTCGCTCTGCGAACGCGCCGGCTTGCGGTTCGACATTGCCTGCCCGCCGCTTCCGCAGCCAGTCAGTGTGGACCGGGACATGTGGGAGAAGATCGTCCTCAACCTGCTCTCCAACGCCATCAAATATACCTTCGAAGGCGGTATCACCGTGTCCATGACCGCGACGGCCGACGGCGCCACGTTGCGGGTCAGCGACACCGGAATCGGCATCCCGACCGCGGACCTGCCGCAGGTCTTCAAGCGCTTCCACCGCATCGAGGGACAGAAAGGCCGCTCGTTCGAGGGCAGCGGAATCGGCTTGGCGCTCGTGCAGGAACTGGTCCATATGCATTGCGGCACGATCACGGCCGAGAGCAAGGTTGGCCGGGGCACGACCTTCACGGTCACCCTACCGTATGGAACAGGCTCCCTGCCGGTGGAGCGGGTCGGGGTTTCGCATTCCCAGTCGCTCACCTCCACGCGAGCGGCCGCTTACGTCGAGGAGGCGCTGCGATGGCTGCCCTGCGATGACCCCACAGACGGGATGCCGCACCCCTCTGGTGAGGTGGCGGGTGCAGCGCGCTCCAGGGAACGCGCAAGGATTCTGCTGGCTGACGACAACGCCGACATGCGGGACTACCTGATCCGCCTGCTGTCGGCGCATTGGGACGTCACGGCGGTCACGGATGGCCGGGAGGCACTGGAGGCGGTGCGGCGGCGCAGGCCCGACCTCGTGCTGTCGGACGTGATGATGCCCCGCCTGAGCGGGGTTGATCTGGTGACCGCTCTGCGGCGGGAGCCGACGCTTGCGGATGTTCCGATCATTCTTCTGTCCGCACGCGCCGGCGAGGCGGCCCAGGTGGAAGGGCTCGCCGCAGGAGCCGACGACTACGTCATCAAACCGTTCGCCGCCCGCGAACTGCTGGCCCGGGTGAATTCCGCTCTTGCCCTGTCACGGCAGCGCCACGACGCGGCTGAGCGCGTACGCCGAAGCGAAGCGCGGTTGAGGGCCGCCGTCGATCTCGTCGGCATGACGCTTTATTCCTGGGACCCGACGACCGGAGTCCTGGATTGGGATGCGCGCCTCAAGGCCATGTGGGGCCTGCCTCCCGAGGCCCACGTGGACGTGGAGATCTTTCTCGGGGCGATCCATCCGGACGACCGGCCGAGCGTCGAGGCTGCCATCGCCCACTGCCTCGATCCCCAGGGCGACGGCATCTATGCCATCGCCTATCGCGTCATCGGAATAGAGGACGGGGTTGAGCGGTGGATCTCCACGCATGGCCAAACGGTCTTCAATGCGGGGCGCCCCGTCGGCTTCATCGGGGCCGCGCTCGACATCACCGCGCACAAGCGGGCGGAAGATGAGTTGCGCGAGAGCGAAGAGCGCTTCCGGCAATTCGCCGCGCACTCCGCCAGCGTGCTCTGGATCGTCGATGTCAGGACCATGCGCATGGAATATCTCAGTCCCGCCTACGAGCATGTCTGGGGAGAGCCGCCGGACGCAATGCTGCGGGACTGGCGTCCTCACTGGCTCGGGACCGTGCATCCGGAGGATCGGGGGCTTGCAAGCGACGCGATGGACCGTGTCCTGCAAGGAGAGACCGTCGACCAGGAGTACCGCATCATTCGGGGCAACGGCTCGGTGCGCTGGATTCGCGACACTTTCTTCGCCATCCGCGGCGAGAGCGGCCGGATACGGCGCGTTGCCGGCATCGCCCAGGACATCACGAGCCACAGCGGCCCGCTGATCTATGTGGTCGATGCCGAGGAAGGAGCTCATCGGGAGTTGCCCCTCCTGCTGCGAAGCGTAGGGTACGACGTGAAGGCCTTCACGTCCGCGCGCGCCTTCATCGAGATGGCTCCGGCGCTGATTCCCGGCTGCGTGCTGCTCGACATCAGGGCGCCGGAGACGGGCGGCTTGGCGATCCCGAGGGAAATCCGGGCCCGACGGCTCCACCTCCCCGTCATCGTAATGGGCAGTTGCGATGGAGACATCAGGTTGGCGGTGCAGGCCATGAAGGCGGGCGCGGTGGATTTCCTGGAGATGCCATGCGAGCGTGAGGCATTGCTGGCCGCAGTGGCGTCCGCCTTGGCAGACATCCGGGACACGGCGGAACGCAACAGCGTTGCGGAGATCGCGCGGGCGCGCATCGCGGACATGTCCCCCCGTGAGCGGGCGGTGCTGGAAGGGCTGCTCGCCGGCGGTACGAACAAGACCATGGCCAGGAATCTCGGGATCAGCCCACGCACAGTGGAGATCCACCGGGCCCATGTGATGGAGCGGCTCGGCGCACGGACCTTGCCCGAGGCCGTGCTCATGGCCGCAGCGGCAGGACTGCGTCCTCTGCTCCGGACACAGGGCGAAACGCAGGAGGAATAGGGGCATACCGTAGGGATGTGCCGGATTGCGGCGCCGCGACCCCATCGTGATATTGCACATCGTCCTGCAGCCGGTGGTGCAACAACATACCGACTGTAGCGTCTCGACAGCTCGATCTGTCCCGATAGGCACGAGGAACTGCCATCATGCAAGTTTCCAGCCAGCTTCGCCATGACCGACCCGCGATGCATCGCAATAATCCTGGCGATGTTCTGAGCTCACTGGCGTTGACCATGCGGTACGGCCACGGGCAGGAGGTTTATACCCAAGATCATCCGGCCGAGTACTGGTACCGCATCGTCTCCGGCGCGGCACGGCGATTCACCGTTCAGGTCAACGGACGGCGGCAAATCGTGGATTTCCTGCTGCCCGGGGATTTCTTCGGCTTTGCATCCCGGAATGCGCATTTCTTCGCCGTCGAGGCAATCGTGGAGGGCACGATCGTGGCCGCCTATCCACGCGAGCGCGCCGAGGCCCTTGCCGACGCCGATCCTCATCTCGGACGGGACATCCGTACCGTGACGGCTGCGGAAATCGCCCGCCTGCAGACGAGGATTCTCATCCTCGGGCGTATCGGCTCGCTGGGAAAGGTCAGTGCCTTCCTCCTCGAAATGGCGGAGCGCCTGTCCAGCAGGCCCCAGGCCGGCAGAAGCGGAGAAGACATCCTCCTGCCCATGTCGCGCTACGACATCGCCGATTATCTCACCCTGTCGGTCGAGACGGTGAGCCGCGCCCTGACCAGCCTCAAGCAATGCGGCGCCATCAGGCTCGTGGGCACCCGCCGCGTCAAGATCATCCATTATGACGCCCTCGAGGATAACGACGAGTAGACGGGGCACTCCATGAGGAGGGTGAAATGTCCGAAGCGCTGCACATCGTCTGTCCCCACTGCGACACGACCAACCGGGTTCCGCGTGCCCGGCTGGGCGCCGGCGGCAAATGCGGCATCTGCCATCGGCCGCTGTTCGAGGGGCATCCCCTGTCCCTGGACGACCCGGGCCGGTTCGCAAAGCACGCCGAAGGAAGCGACATCCCGCTCCTGATCGACTTCTGGGCCGCCTGGTGCGGTCCGTGCCGCATGATGGCGCCGATTGTCGAGCAGGCGGCGCAGCGGCTCGAACCGCATGTCCGTCTGGCGAAAATCGATACCGAGGCCGCTCCTGATCTCGCTGCGCGATTTGCGGTCCGAAGCATACCAACGCTCGCGCTGGTCCGGCGCGGCCGGGAAATCGCCCGGACTGCCGGTGTCATGCCTCTGCCCCAACTTATCGCGTGGACGCGACAACAGGCCGGAATAACGGCGGACTAGATCCGCGGCGGCAGGGCGCCGGGCGATTGCGTTACCGACGCCCGGGCTGATCGAACGCAATCTTCAAGCACCATCGCCTTCCGGGTCGGCACCGGCGCCATCCATCGGCGCTGCGCCCGCGCGTATGGCGACCAGGAGCGTTCGGCGGACTTCCTCCGGTTGGGCATCGATCGCCTTGTACAGCAGCTTCATCTGTCGCCGCACGCCGTAGAGTTGATCGAGCAGCGAGAGCACCAGCGGCAAGGCCTCATCGTCGACCGCCAGATCGCGCAACTCCGCGACCAGATTCACGCGTGCGACATCGATCTCATGAAAGACATAGGCCCCGGGCCTCCCTTCCGGCCGGATCCAGCGGTTGTCGATCCATCGATCAAGTTCCGCCGCGTCGAGGTCTGTGAAGGACCGTCGCAACTCGTTCAGCGTGATCATCACGGTGTCATCCCCAGTTTGCGCCGCGGATTGAACGCATGCCCGGGCGCCCAATTCCGCAGGAATGCCTTGAGCTCGGCATCGTCGGCACCGGGCCCGACCTCGATCTTCAACATGACGTACTGATCGCCGGCCGGCCGGCCACCGCGCCCCGCCGGCACACCCTTGCCGCGCAAGCGCAGCACCCGACCGGTGTCCGAGCCGTCGGGCACCGTCATCGTCACCGGCCCGGTGCGTGTGGGTACGGTGATGGAGCCGCCCAGGACCGCTTCCGAAAGCGTCACGGGCACTTCGACGTGAAGGTCGTTGCCGACACGCTTGAAGAATGGATGGGGGGTGATCCGGACCTCGATCAGCGCATCGCCCGGCGGGCCGCCACCCAGACCAGGATCACCCTGCCCCTTGAGCCGCAGCACCTTGCGATCCTCGATACCGGGCGGAACCGCAACGTCGAGCGTCTTTCCGTCCGGCAACTGCAGCCGTTGCGTCGTCCCATTGATCGCGTCGAGGAAGTCCACCGTCAGCGAATAGCGGCGGTCGGCACCGCGCAGCCGGATCTCCGGCCCGGCACCGCCACCGGTGGGCCGGGCGCGAAACCGGCCACCGAAGAGGTTCTCGAACAGATCGTCGAAATCATCGGCTTCCTCCTCATCACCGCCGTGGTATCTGCCGCCGTTCCTCCCCTCGGCGAAGTCCCGGTAATAGGAGTGGTCAGGCCGCCGCTCCGTGCCCGTGGCATCGATTTCGCCGCGGTCGTAGCGGCCGCGCTTGTCCGGATCGGAGAGGAACTCGTGGGCCGATGCCACCGCCTTGAAGCGGTCCTCCGCCTGCCTGTCACCGGGGTTCAGGTCAGGATGGAATTTCTTGGCGAGCTTGCGGTAGGCGCGACGAATGTCGTCGTCGCTCGCGTCCCGCTTCACCCCGAGCACCTCATAGGGGTCTTCCACGACGATGCCTCCAGCAACGGGAACGGATTGGCAAGCATTCGGCTCAAATGACGCTCAAAGAAAAACCTATGCGTCGGGCAAAGACGGAACTCCAATGCACAAGATCCAGTACCCATGCAAATATCCAAGAACATAATGCCCGCCCGCTCAGAACAAAATGACAATCGTCAATTTGATATCTGTCAACGTCACCCCGCACCGATTGATGCATCCTCTCGTCCAGCGCGACGCCTCTCTGGTCGCCGGCGCTGCAGGCAAAGCTCGATCGAGGACGGAGACGATTGGGAACGGCGTCAGTGCGTCGAAGCAGGGATCGTTCCAGCTTGAAAAAACAAAGGAATGTTGACGCTCGTCAACGCAGCCGTCAGCCACCGCATTATAATCGACGCCATACGGATAACGCTACGGAGATCATTGCCGTCCACTTCAGCGAGGTGACCCATGTCTCATGTTTTATCCCCAGGGACTTCGGCTCCCGATTTCACACTCCATGTCACGCCCGACCAATGCTTGTCGCTTTCTGAACTGCGTGGCAAGCCGGTGATCCTTGCCTTCTACCCTGCCGATTGGAGCCCGGTCTGTGGCGATCAGATGGTGCTGTACAACCAAGTCCGTCCCGAGTTCCTGAAGCATGGAGCCGAGGTGCTGGGCGTTTCCGTCGACGGCGCCTGGTGCCATCAGGCGTTCGCAAAAGCCCGCAACCTGCACTTCCCGCTGCTTGCCGATTTCGAACCCAAGGGCGCCGTTTCGAAGTCCTACGGAGCCTACCGGGAAGGCGACGGGGTCAGCGAACGCGCGCTGTTCGTGGTCGACAAGGACGGCGTCATCTTCTGGAGCCATCGCTCGCCGCTTGTCGTCAACCCCGGTGCCGACGGCATCCTCGATGCGCTGGAGCGGTTGACCGGCTAGACCGAATTCACATTGGGGGCGACACGTCGTTCATGCCGAACGGACCGTCGCTCCGGGAGAGCAGCCATGGCGGTATCGAAAGTGCCGGTCACGTCGAGTGACCACATCCAGGGAGACGCTCACGCCCCGATCACCCTGGTCGAATACGGCGATTACGAGTGTCCGTACTGTGCGGCCGCGCACCCTCACGTCAAGCTCGTGCAGAAACGGTACGGCCGGCAGCTCCGGTTCGTGTTCCGGCACTTCCCGCTGACGGAAATCCACCCCAATGCCCAAAGCGCGGCGGAGAGTGCGGAATTCGCAGGGGTGCATGGGCGCTTCTGGGAGATGCACGATCTCCTCTTCGATAACCACGAGCGCTTGGGCATCGAGTTTCTGTTCGCCGCGGTGCGGTCGTTGGGTCTGTCCGAAACCGAGCTCCGCGACGCACTGGCCAAGGGCACATACACGCCCAAGGTCCGCGACGATTTCCTCGGCGGCGTGCGACACGGGGTGAACGGGACCCCGGCCTTCTTCATAAACGATCGGCGCCACGATGGCGCGTTCGACTTCCCCAATCTTGCCGCAGCCATCGACAGCCAGCTTTAGGCCGTCTGTCCCGAAAGAAACACCAAGCCCATCAGTTTGGCGCAGGTGACCGGTCCCGCCGATGTGGCCAAGGCGGTGGAGGAGAAGACCATGCGGACCTCAATCTTGCCGTTGCTGTGTGCAACCGTGCCGCTGAGTACCGATGCCGGTCCCCAACGTGGAGACCGGCTGGATGTGGCGTCAGCGCCCCCGTCTCCAGCCCACACGCTGGTTGGACTGAGCGTCCTGTCAGAGGATGGGAGCCGGCCGGTGGGAACCGTCTACGACGTCGTGGTGGACGCCAACAAACAGCCGGTCGAAATCATCGTCGCGAGCGGGTGGCCGACAAGTCCCGTGGTTCACCTCGTCACCGTCGGCCCGGCGAACATGCGCTATGCGCCGGAACACGCCGCCGTCGCCCTCGTCGACCTGACGCCGGAGCAGTTCGCCGACCTTTTCCCAGGAGGTTTGAGGATCGCATGACCTCCATGCGGTTCCCCGGACCGACGACTGGTCTGAAGTAACGCCACCTTGGTAAGGAGCTGCCATGCTGGAGGCAAACTCGACGGCCCGGCCGAGCGAGTCGAAGGGCTTCCGGAGGATGTTCGCGCCGGGCCGGTTGACGCTCGGCGTGTTCTTTCCGATTGAATCCTTCCAGCGCGACGAGCCGAGCATGCGCAACCAGGAACACTTGGCCAAGCGGGCCGAGGAATTGGGCTTCGCCGCGCTCTGGGTGCGGGACGTGCCGTTGCGCGACCCGTCGTTCGGCGACGTTGGACAAATCTACGACCCCTGGGTCTATCTGGCATGGATCGCGGCGCAGACGCGCGACATTGCGCTCGCCACCGGTTCCGTCGTCTTGCCCCTGCGCCACCCGTTGCACACGGCGAAGGCGGCCGCTTCGGTGGACCGGCTTTCCGGCGGCCGCCTCGTGCTCGGGGTCGCGTCCGGCGACCGACCGGTCGAATTCCCGGCGTTCGGCCTCGACATCGACAGACGCGGCGCCCTCTTCCGCGAGAACCTCGCCGTTCTGCGCACCGTGCTCACCCAGAACTTCCCCCGCATCCAGTCCTCCTATGGCGTGATGCAGGGGACCGCCGACCTCGTGCCGAAGCCGGCCGGCGCGCTGCCGATCCTGATCACCGGCACCAGCCGACAGAGTCTGGAATGGATCGCCGGGCATGCCGACGGCTGGATCACCTACCCGCGATCCCTCGCGCAACAGGCGGAGCGCGCCACGCAGTGGCACGCCACCGTAACGACCGTGAGGCCGGGCGTCTTCATGCCGTTCGTGCAATCGCTCTACATCGACCTGACGACGGATCCTGACCACCCTGCCCAGCCGATCCACCTGGGTTTTCGCGGCGGCCGGAACGTCCTGCTCCAATTCCTCGACGCATTGCGCCGGGCGGGCGTAAACCATGTCATTCTCAACGTCAAATACGGCACACGTGACGCGGCCGAGGTCATCGACGAGATCGGCCGGGACGTGCTCCCACAACTCAATGCCGCCCCGTGAGCATTGATCGCGAGGGTCATGGATCGAGATCGCCGACATGGCTTTCACCGCCGGTCGGGCGCGTCAACTGACATACTTGAATTCCGGCAGCTTCTTGAGTTCATCCTTCGATGCTCCCGGCAGCGAGATCTTCTTGCCGGTTTCGTCCAACTGCAGGTCGCTGAACGGGACGGCCACCAAGTGGGCGCCGATGCCGAGGAAGCCGCCGACCTCGATCACCGCGAAGAGCACCTTGTCCCGTCCGATGATGATGTCATCGACGGAGCCGATCTTCTCGTTCCTCTCGTTCACGACCGACGTACCGGTCAGCTTGCTCGCGCGGTAGCCCGCCGCGACGGCCCTCACATCGACGACTACCAACGCGACGCCCTGCGATAGCGCCGGCCAGGGGGTCTGGACGGCCAGGACGGCGGCGGCGAGCCCCGCTGCCGCCAAAATGCTCCGGAACGGTTTCATTGTTGCTCTCCCAAGTTTGTGTGGACATTGGGCGATACTGCCGGCGGCCGTCAGGCGGCCTGCTGCATGGTTTACATCCTGTCACTCCGCAGCGTTTCGAGACGGCTGCTCCGTCGCCCCATCGCCATGCTGCGGCGGCTCGATCAGCAGGCCCAGCTCCGTGGCGGTGACCCGGACCGTATCGCCGTCGCGGACTGCGCCGCGCAGGATCATCTCGGCGAACGGGTTCTGCAGTTCGCGCTGGATCACCCGCTTCAAGGGCCGGGCGCCGTACACCGGATCGTAGCCGGCGTCGGCCAGCCAGCGCTTCGCCGTATCGTCCACCTCCAGCACGACCTTGCGGTCCTCGAGCAGCCGTTGCAGCCGCCGGAGCTGGATGTCGACGATGCCGCCCATATCCTCGCGCGAGAGACGGCGGAAGATCAGGACCTCGTCGAGCCGGTTCAGGAACTCGGGCCGGAACGCCGCCCGCACCGCCTCCATCACCTCGGCGCGCACGGTGTCGACGTCCTGGTCCTCCCCCAAGGTCGCCAGATACTCGCTGCCGAGGTTGGAGGTCATCACGATCAGCGTGTTGCGGAAGTCGGCCGTGCGCCCCTGCCCGTCGGTCAGGCGCCCGTCGTCGAGCACCTGGAGCAGCACGTTGAAGACATCCGGGTGCGCCTTCTCCACCTCGTCGAACAGCACGACCTGATAGGGCCGGCGCCGCACCGCCTCGGTCAGGCTGCCGCCCTCTTCATAGCCGACATAGCCCGGAGGGGCGCCGATCAGGCGGGCCACGGAATGCTTCTCCATGAACTCCGACATGTCGATGCGCACCATCGCATGCTCGTCGTCGAACAGGAATTCGGCCAGGGCCTTGGTCAGCTCGGTCTTGCCCACACCGGTGGGGCCCAGGAACAGGAAGGATCCCATCGGCCGGTTCGGATCCTGAAGCCCGGCGCGGGCGCGGCGCACCGCGTTCGAGACCGCGACGATGGCTTCGTCCTGCCCGATGACACGCCGCCTCAGCGCGTCCTCCATGTGCAGCAGCTTCTCGCGCTCGCCCTCCAGCATCTTGTCGACCGGGATCCCGGTCCAGCGGGACACGACGGCGGCGATATGCTCGGCGGTGACCGCCTCCTCGAGCATCTGCTGGTCGCCCTGCGCCTCGGCGTCCTTCAGCTTGCTTTCGAGATCGGGAACGATGCCGTAGGCGAGTTCGCCCGCGCGGGCCCAGTCGCCGCGCCGCTGCGCCTGCTCCAGTTCGATGCGGGCTTGGTCGAGCCGCTCCTTCAGCGTCCGCGCGCCGGCGAGCTTCTCCTTCTCCGCCCGCCACTTCGCCGTGAGTTCAGCGGAATTCTGCTCGAGCTCGCCGAGCTCCTTCTCCAGCCTCTGCAGGCGCTCCCGCGAGGCCGGATCGCTCTCCTTCTTGAGCGCTTCGCGCTCGATCTTCATCTGCACGATGCGGCGATCGAGCTCGTCGAGCGCCTCGGGCTTGGAATCGACCGCCATGCGAAGCCGCGAGGCCGCTTCGTCCATCAGGTCGATGGCCTTGTCGGGGAGGAAGCGGTCGGTGATGTAGCGATGCGACAGCGTCGCCGCGGCGACGATGGCGCTGTCGGTGATGCGCACGCCGTGGTGAACCTCGTACTTCTCCTTGATGCCGCGCAGGATGGAGATGCTGTCCTCCACCGAGGGTTCCCCGACGAAGACGGGCTGGAAGCGCCGGGCCAGGGCGGCGTCCTTCTCGATGTGCTTGCGGTACTCCTCCAGCGTGGTGGCGCCGACGCAGTGCAGTTCGCCGCGGGCGAGCGCCGGCTTCAGCATGTTGGAGGCGTCCATCGCCCCGTCCGTCTTTCCGGCGCCGACCAGCGTGTGCAGTTCGTCGATGAAGAGGATGACCCCTTCCCGGCCCGAGGTGACTTCCGACAGGACCGCCTTCAGCCGCTCCTCGAATTCACCGCGGTACTTGGCCCCGGCCAGCAGGGAACCGAGGTCGAGCGACAGCAGCTTCTTGTCCTTCAGGCTTTCGGGCACATCGCCCTTGACGATGCGCTGCGCCAGGCCTTCGACGATGGCGGTCTTGCCGACGCCCGGCTCGCCGATCAGCACCGGGTTGTTCTTGGTGCGGCGCGCGAGAACCTGGATCGTCCGGCGGATTTCCTCGTCGCGGCCGATGACGGGGTCGAGCTTGCCGTCGCGCGCCACGGCCGTGAGGTCGCGCGTGTATTTCTTCAGCGCGTCGTAGCCGTCCTCGGCCGAGGCCGTGTCGGCGCTGCGGCCCTTGCGGATGTCCTCGATGGCCTTGTTGAGGCCCTGGGCGTTGACCCCCGCCGAGGCCAGCGCTTTCGCGGCCGGCGTGCCCGCGGCGGCGGCCAGCGCCAGCAGCAGCCGTTCCACGGTGACGAAGCTGTCGCCCGCCTTCTGCGCCAGCTGCTCGGCAGCCTCGAAGACGCGCGCCAGTTCCGGCGCCATGTAGACCTGCCCGGCGCCGGACCCTTCGACGCGCGGCAGCGTGTCGAGCGCGGCGTCGACGGCTGAAAGCGCCGCCTTCGGGTCTCCTCCGGTCGCGCGGATGAGGTTCGCGCAAAGCCCTTCCGGATCCTCCAGCAACACCTTGAGCAGGTGCTCCGGCGTCAGGCGTTGATGGCCGCGGCTCACCGCCAGCGTTTGTGCCGACTGGAGGAAACCCTTCGCCCGATCCGTGTATTTTTCGAGGTCCATGGCTGCGGTGCTCCTTTCCCGTGGCACTCAGCCGCGCTGCCGATTCTGGTCATCCACTTCCTCGAACTCGGCGTCGACGACGCCTTCGCTCCCGCCGCCGGCCCCACCACCGGACGGACCGGACGAGCCGGCATTGGCGGCGGCGGCCTGTTCCGCCGCGCTGCGCGTGCCGGTGTCGGCGGCGGCACGGTGGATCGTCTCGCCGAAACGCGTGAGCGCCTGCGAGAGCGTGTCGATCCGCTGCCGGATGCGGTCGATGTCATCGCCACCGACCGCCTCGCGCAGGGCGTTCAGGGCGTCTTCCACCGGCTTGCGCTCCGTCTCGCCCACCCGGCTGCCATGCTCCTGCAACTGCTTCTCGGCCGTGTAGATCGCGGCGTCCGCCTGGTTGCGGACATCGACCAGCTCGCGCCGTTTCCGGTCCTCCTCGGCGTGCGCCTCGGCATCCTTAACCATCTTCTGGATGTCGGCTTCCGACAGACCGCCCGAGGCCTCGATGCGGATCTGCTGCTCCTTGCCGGTCGCCTTGTCCTTGGCGGTCACCGAGACGATGCCGTTGGCGTCGATGTCGAAGGTCACCTCGATCTGCGGCATGCCGCGCGGTGCCGGCGGGATGCCGACCAGGTCGAACTGGCCGAGCATCTTGTTGTCGGCCGCCATCTCGCGCTCGCCCTGGAAGACGCGGATGGTCACCGCGGTCTGGTTGTCCTCGGCGGTCGAAAAGACCTGGCTCTTCTTCGTCGGGATGGTCGTGTTGCGGTCGATGAGCTTCGTCATCACGCCGCCCAGCGTTTCCAGGCCGAGCGACAGCGGCGTCACGTCGAGCAGCAGGACGTCCTTCACCTCGCCCTGGAGCACGCCCGCCTGGATGGCGGCGCCGATGGCGACGACTTCGTCCGGGTTGACGCCCTTGTGCGGCTCCTTGCCGAAGAAGTCCTTGACGACCTCCTGCACCTTGGGCATGCGGGTCATGCCGCCGACCAGGATCACCTCGGCGATGTCCGCGGCCTTGAGGCCGGCGTCCTTGAGCGCCGCCTTGCAGGGTTCGATGGTGCGCTGCACGAGATCGTCGACCAGAGCTTCCAGCTTGGCGCGGGTGAGCTTGACGTTGAGGTGCTTGGGCCCATGCTGATCGGCGGTGATGAAGGGCAGGTTGACGTCGGTCTGCAACGTCGAACTGAGTTCGATCTTCGCCTTCTCCGCGGCCTCCTTGAAGCGCTGGAGCGCCAGCCGATCGTTGCGCAGGTCGATGCCCTGCTCCTTTTTGAACTCGTCGGCCAGATAGTCGATGATGCGTTTGTCGAAATCCTCGCCGCCGAGGAACGTATCGCCGTTGGTTGCCCTGACCTCGAAGACGCCCTCGCCGATGTCGAGAATGGAAATGTCGAAGGTACCGCCGCCCAGATCGTACACTGCAACCTTGCCCTGGCCCTTCTTCTCAAGGCCGTAGGTCAGCGCGGCGGCGGTCGGTTCGTTGATGATGCGCAGCACCTCGAGCCCGGCGATCCGGCCGGCGTCCTTGGTCGCCTGGCGTTGACTGTCGTTGAAGTAGGCGGGCACGGTGATCACCGCCTGCGTCACCTTCTCGCCGAGGTAGGCTTCCGCGGTCTCCTTCATCTTCGTCAGGATGAAGGCGCTGATCTGGCTCGGGCTGTACCTCTTGCCCTGCGCCTCGACCCAGGCGTCGCCGTTGTCGCCCCGCACGATCTTATAGGGGACGAGGGCCTTGTCCTTCTCCGTGATCGGGTCGTCGTAGCGGCGGCCGATCAGGCGCTTGATCGCGAAGATCGTGTTCTCGGGGTTGGTGACCGCTTGCCGCTTCGCCGGCGTGCCGACGAGGATTTCGCCTTCCCTGGCGAACGCCACGATGGACGGCGTGGTCCGCATCCCCTCGGCGTTCTCGATGACCTTGGCTTGGCCGCTCTCCATGACGGCGACGCACGAGTTCGTGGTGCCGAGATCGATTCCGATGACTTTTGCCATGTCGCCCTCCGGCGTGTTCTGTCTCGGTTGTCAGAAATCCATACCGCCCAAGCCGGTATGTTAATTGGATGACGCGGTGCCGCTCCCGGCGACACCGACCAGCGCGGGGCGCAACAGACGCTCATGCTGGGCGTAGCCGGGCTGCAGGACCTGCGCCACGGTGCCGGCCGGCAGCCCGCTGTTCTCCGCTTCGAACATCGCTTGATGGCGATGGGGATCGAACGGCTCGCCGGGGGCCGGATCGATCCGGAGGATGCCGTGCTTCGCAAAGGCGTCGAGCAGCGCCTTCTCGGTCGCCACGAGGCCGGCCATGAGGTTCTGGACCCACAATTCGGCCGCGGCGAACTCCATCGGCATGCTCTCGATGGCGCGTCGGAGGTTATCGGCCGACGGCAGCAAGTCCCGCGCGAACCCCGAGGCGGCGAATCGCACCGCGTCCTCACGCTCCCGCTCGGCCCGGCGCCGCATGTTTTCCTGCTCCGCCAGTGCGCGCAGAAACCGGTCCTTGAGTTGGGACGCCTCGTTTTCGGGCCGCGGGACGGCATCATCGCCGCCGCTATCGTTGCCGTCCCTGTTTGTGCCGGTGCCTTCGGCTTCGGGAATACCCCCCCGTTCGCCGCGAACGGAAGTCCAGGCCGGCGGGTCGCTCGCGGGGAAGGACTCGACGGACGCCTCGTCGACACGGTCCGCGGGAGGCTCGTCTGGCATGGCATCGGTGCGTCTCGGGTCAGGGATCATGGGTGCGCCGCCTCGACGGGATCTGGAATGGGAAGTAGGGGTCGGTCCTCTCTCAGGCGCTTGGCCTCTCAGGCCTCCTACGGCACCGCCCCCCGCGGCTCGTTCCGGTGCCCTCTGAGCCGGAACGCCAACACGATCAGCGCACCGCCGAAGACGAGCGCGTAGGCACCGAGCCACCACGTCATGACCACCGCGCCCTCGATCGGGGCCACGAAGAGCAGGATGCCCCAGACGATGGAAGCCAGACCGCCGAACGCCAGCCACCACTTGCCATGCGACGTTCGCAGGCGGACGGCGGCGGCGATCATCATCACACCCGAAACGACCGCCCAGGCGCCGCCGAGCCAGACGAAGGCGAGGACGGTTGCGATCGGCGCGACGACGGCGACCAGCCCCGCCGCGAGGTCGATCACGCCTTCGAGGATAAAGGGCCACCATCGCTCGCGGTGGGTGGCCGCGCGCACGCCGGCGACGATGGCGAACACGCCGTCGACCAGCATGTAGGCGGCAAAAAGCAGAATGAGGGAAGCGATCGTGGCGCCCGGAAGCACCAGCGCGATCAAGCCGAACAGGACGGCGCATACGCCGCGCAATGCCATCGCCCACCAGTTCCGGGCCAGCATGGCGCTCATTGCCCCGGACTTCGCGGGCCCGGAATTGGGAAAGGCGGTGTCTGCGCCGAAAGTCGTGCCCATCGCAGCCTCCTCTCACGGACTGATGACGATCCGGTTCTGAATCTTGGTGATGCCGGCTTGGTGACGCCGGCTTGGTGACGCCGGGTGCCGCCCAGGCGGCCCCGACACAGTCGAAGGTTCCCCGACGGTCGGGAGGGCACATTCGAGGCCGATTATGCCTCTGCATCACTTTGCCGCCTTGACGGTCATCAACTTTCTGTCGTTCGCCGTCGACCGTCCGGACGATTTTCTGCGTCTTGGAATGGCCCGCCACATGATGCGTTCTGGAACGCCAGATGCGCTCAACATCTTGAATGCAGAGTGACGGAGGCCCGTGAACCGAGGCGGGCCGGTGACTTGGTCAAGCAAGGAACCGACCTGGATGGCGTCATCGAAATCGCAGTTGCCGCGGCAGTGAAGCGGTCGGTCGGGCAGTCCCGCCACCACGACGCCCCATCATGCTCCGCCAGGTTCGTCATGCGCCGCTTAGGCCGGAGAACATGACGGCGGCGAGCGGGAATGGAGCCGCACTACGGAATCTCCCTCAGGGAACGTCCGGGTAGATCGACGGCGGACTGCACGACACTCTCCCTGTCGACCATGTGGCTTCAGGTCGGGAGGGCAAGATGAGAGCAGTTGTCTATAACGGACCGCGCGATGTCGCGGTACAGGACGTGCCCGATGCGCGGATCGAGAGACCGACCGACGTGTTGGTGCGGATCACGAGCACCAACATCTGCGGCTCCGACCTGCACATGTATGAGGGCCGGACAGACTTCCCGCAGGGCGGCGTGTTCGGGCACGAGAACCTGGGACAGGTGGCCGAAGTGGGCGACGCCGTCGATCGGGTGAAGGTCGGGGACTGGGTCGCCATTCCTTTCAACATCGGCTGCGGATTCTGCAAGAACTGCGAGCGCGGCTTGAGCGCGTTCTGCCTGACCACGGCGGATCGAAGCGTCATGCCGAACATGGCCGGCGCCGCGTACGGCTTCGCCGACATGGGACCGTATCGGGGCGGACAGGCCGACCTTCTGCGCGTTCCCTACGGCGACTACAATTGCCTGAAGCTGCCGCCGGACGCGGAGGAGCGGCAGAACGACTATGTCATGCTGGCCGACATCTTCCCGACCGGCTGGCACGTCACCGAGCTCGCAGGATTGCGTCCAGGCGAGTCGGTCGTCATCTACGGGGCCGGGCCGGTCGGCCTCATGGCTGCCCACGCGGCGATGATCAAGGGCGCCTGCATGGTTATGGTCGTCGACCGTCACCCCGACCGTTTGCGCCTCGCAGAATCAATCGGGGCCCTGCCCATCGACGATTCCAAGGGCTCCCCGGTGGATCAGGTCCTTGCGTTGACGAACGGCATCGGCGCCGACCGCGGCTGCGAGTGCGTCGGCTACCAGGCGCACGACCCGGAGGGCCACGAGCACCCCAACATGACCATGAACGACCTGGTCAAGTCGGTGAAATTCACCGGCGGCATCGGCGTCGTCGGCGTCTACACGCCGGAGGACCCGGCCCCCCAGGACCCGCTCTACAAGCAGGGCGAGATCGTTTTCGACTACGGCCTCCTCTGGTTCAAGGGGCAGACGATCGGCACCGGCCAATGCAATGTGAAGGCGTATAATCGGCAGCTGCGCGACCTCATCTCGACCGGCCGGGCGAAGCCGTCCTTCATCATCTCGCATGAGCTGCCGCTAAATGAGGCGCCGAACGCCTACCAGCATTTCGACGCGCGCGACGATGGCTGGACCAAGGTGGTCCTCAAGCCCGCCGCGTGACCAGCCGGGCCGGGCGGGCAGCCGCTCGCCCGGCCTATCCGCCATCTCGCCGGATAGCTTCTAGCGTGGGGAGACGTCATGCCGATCTACGACTACGCGTGCGAAGTTTGCGGACCCTTCACGGCGATGCGGCCGATGGCACAGTTCCGGGACCCATGCGCCTGCCCGGAATGCGGGGCCGCGGCACCGCGAACGATACTCAACGCACCGGCCATTGCCGGCGGCAACCCGGGCGGCCGCGGTGCCCATGCCGCAACCGACCCGAGCGGGACCTCCCAGTACCGGGCCTCGGCTGCGCATCCAACCGGCTGCGGCTGTTGCGTGCGCCGCTTGCCTCTGCCGGACGCATTGGCTGCGGGCGGACGGGTGTTCACGTCGCACGGGCCGGTCCGACGTAGCGGACAGTAACCAGGGAATAGCTGCCCATGGCAGGCGGCACCGTGGCTCTGCCACCGCGGTTGATCTGCCCGAGATCTCGACGATTGGAGAGAACGACCTTGCACGTTGAAACACACCAATGCCACTAATATGAATTCCCTCGTTGCTGCATTCGAGTACACCATGACCTTCTGGGCCGCCTTGACTGGCGTTATGGTGGGGGTGTTCCCTGCCGTGGCGCTCGGGTGGACGCTGGCCCGTCTTTCGAACAGGCGGCACGAGGCGACGAGCCATGCACGCGCCATGCAAGCCGTCTCCTCAGCGGAGCAGCGATCTGCCGCGATCCTCGAAAGCACGACCGACAGCGTCTATGAGGTGGATCATGACTGGCGCATCACCTTCATCAACAGACGCGCGCGCCACCTCCTGGCGCAAGGACGGGATTTAACCGGACGCATTCTGTGGGAGGAGTTTCCGGACGCCCGCGATACACCGTTGTGGGACAACTACCAGCGTGCCATGACCGAGCAGGTTCCGGTCGAGTTCGAGGTGTTCTATCCGCCGCTGGGCGGTTGGTACGCAGTGCGCGCGTTCCCGTCCTCCGCGGGTTTGGCGGTGTATTTTCAGGACGTCACCGAACGCCGGCGACTGGCCGAGGAACTGCGGCGCCACGAGGCGCTGCTTGACCGCGTGTTGGAAACGTTGCCGGTGGGTGTGATCATCCTGGAGGCCGATGGGATGATCCGGCGCGCCAACCCGGCCGCGCAACAGATCTGGGGTGGCCTGCTCGCCGTCGGCATCGACGATTTCGGACAATACCGAGGTTGGCGAGACGATACGGGCGAGCGCATCGGGGCGCACGACTGGGCAGCGGCCCGGGCAATCACGCATGGCGAGACGGTTCTCAACGAGGTGATCGCCATTGAAGCCCTCAACGGTCGCCGTAAAACCATTCTCAATTCCGCTCTGCCGGTCCGTGACGCGAGGGGAGCCATCATCGCCGCCGTGTCGGTGATGGAGGATGTCACCGAACGCTTCCAGGCGGACCAAGCGCTGCGCCGGGCGAAGGCGGAGGCCGACCAAGCCCTTCTCTCCAAATCCAGGTTCCTGGCCGCAGCCAGCCACGACCTGCGCCAACCCATGCAATCGCTCTTCCTGTTCTCGGCGGCACTGGCGCCGCACGTCACCGACGATCGGGGACGGCACGCCCTGACGCTGCTTGACCGCGGGCTGGAAACGCTCAAGGCCCTGCTCGACAGCCTGCTCGACGTATCCCGCCTGGACTCCGGGGTGATCGATCCGCAGGTCGGCGATGCCCCGCTCGGTCCAATTCTCGACGACATCGCGGCGGCCTACGCGCCGGTGGCCCACGCCAAGGGGGTGGCGTTCGAGATCGAGCAGTCGTGCCGCCTGGTCGTCCACACCGACCCGATGCTGCTCGGTCGCATGATTCGCAACATAACCGAAAATGCGGTGCGCTACACAGATCATGGAAGCGTCCGCATCGGGTGCGCCGTCAGCGGCGGCTCGGTTCGCATAGAGGTGAGCGACACTGGGATCGGCATCCCGCCCGAACACTTGGAGCGCATCTTCGACGAGTTCCATCAAGTCGGCAATCTCGAGCGCGACCGCAGCCAAGGACTCGGCCTCGGGCTGGCGATCGTGCGGCGCCTGTCGCTGATCCTCGCCCTGCCGGTCAACGTGACATCGGAACTGGGCCGGGGCTCGAACTTCTCCATCGACGTACCCCTCGGCGAAGGCAAAACGGAACTCTCGGCATCGCCCCCTGCCCTGGGGCCGACTCACACTCCGGGTTTGCTCGCCTTGGTCGTCGACGACGATGTCCTGGTGCTGACGGGACTGCAGGCCATACTGCAGAACTGGACCTACGACGTGATCACCGCCGCGTCCGGCGACGAGGCGGTGGAGCGCGTGCGGAATGCCGGCCGGCCGCCGGATATCGTCATCGCCGACTACCGGCTGCGCAACGGCGAGGTCGGCCCTCAGGTCATCCAGCGTCTTCGAGACGTTGCCGGAGTGTCCGCCCCGGGAATCATTCTCACCGGCGAGACCGGCCCTGAACACCAGGAGGAAGCTGCCCGCTACGGTTTCGAACTCGTGCATAAGCCGTTGACCCCAAAGCAGTTGCATGATGTTCTGGAGCGGGCACTGCACGGGGCGCGATAGCACAGCGGCGCTTTCCCAACCTGCTATTCGGCGAAGTGCAGACGGGACAGGGAACCGTTCGAGCCGCCCTTCGATCCGAGAGCGCTGATTGCCGCGTCGATCTCCTCGATGCTGTAAGCCATCGAGGGAGCCAAGTTCGCAATGCGATGGTCCCATTGCATTCGACAGGAGATGTAGGCCTCGGCACCTGCCTGTCGTCCGCGACCTGGATCCCTGCCTGCCGAAGCCGCTGCAGGGCAGCGTGGTAGCGTGCTCGCCAGAGATCCCGGGTCTGCTGGTCCGGTTGGGCCTCCCGGTCCGGCGCGCCATGGGGAAGGAAGCTGTTCTCCGGGGAGGTGACGAGCATCATCGATGCTTTCCGGAGTTGCGTGACGGCTCCTGCCTGCTTCAGCCAGCGGTATTTCTGATCGTCCAGGCCGCTCTCGATCAGGCTCACCGTGTCCAACGCGACCAGCGTGGAGCGGGACACCGAGTGGTATGGATCACTGAAGCGGAAATAGAACAGCACCGGGTAGAAGTGGTATGCCTCCTTGGCTCGGGTCATCCCGACGCCGAGTTCCGACAGGTTCGTGTAACCGCCGTTGAACTGCCCCTCAGGTCCGAGGCATGCCAGCAATTCTGCGGCATCGCCTGTGCGTCCAGAGAGGAAATGGATGTTCATGGCCAGCACGTTGCGCTGCTGGAGCGCGGTATAGACCTGCATCAGATAGGTCAGCGTCAACGACATCACCGACATGCCGATCAGCGAGTTGAACAGAAAAAGCAGCCGCGTGGGGCTGGTGTGCGGGGTGAAGTCGCTTGCTCCGACAATGGCCATGCTGGTCCCGCCAGCATACATCGCGGTGACGAAGTCGCTGGGGGTCTCGCCGTTGGTGGCGCGGATGGAGGTGCCGAGTTCCGGGTGCATGATCAACGCCGCCCCGAGCGTCAGCCCGAGAGCCCAGACCCCGACCAGCGGCACGAGGATGACCGGACCGCAGAAGGACAGAACGTTTCCCCGCCTGGCCCCATACAGCTTCGAGGCTTTGACGAAGAAGGCCCAGACCAACCGCCCGACCCGGCCTGCGATGATGCTGGTGCCGAGCCGGGCGTAGAGCACGGTCAGAAAGATATCGAGCAGGATGATCAGGATCAGCAGTATCCCAAGGCCCTGCTCCAGTCGCCCCATCATGGCAGCCTCCCGTCATCCTGACCGGTCCGCCGAGGTCATTGGAGCTGCCCGGCCGGGCCGGCCGGCTTCCCGTTTGGCCCCTCCCCGTTCGGCCCTGGCTCGATGCGCCACAGCTGCGTCTCAAGTCGCGGGCCGGTCTCGGGTTTGAACCAGTTCATGTCCTGAATGCGGGAGGTGGTGACGTAGATGGTCCCGTCGGGTCCCTCCGAGAATGTGTCGGGCCAACGCAGCCGTTTGTCCTGTACGAGGGTGGTGATGCGATCCCCGTCACGGACCTTCACCGCATCCTGCTCGATCGCGCTCAGATACAGCCGCCCCTGCCCGTCGATCCAAAGACCGTCTGTCGGCTCGGTTTCGGCGGCACGCTCCACGCAGGCTTCGAGATCCTTCTCGGACAGGCGCGGGTTTTCCAGGGCATCCGTTCTGATGCGATAGAGAGTCCGGCCGGTCAGCGGCTTCCAATAGAGCGTGCGTCCATCGGGAGAAAGCGCGATGCTGTCGGCGGCAAACTCGACCCCGCGCCCGTCGGGCCGGCGCAACTCCTGCCCATCGGCCTTCACCACCACATCCTTTTCCGGTTGGGTGCTCGGGTGGCCGTGAAGGACGCGCCGAGCCTTGCCGCTCTGCAGGTCCACGACGACGAGAGCACCCTTGGCCCCGGCATCGGTCAGGTAGGCGTGCCTCCCATCCAGCGAAATCCGCACATCGTTCAGGTAGCTGCCCTGAGGGGCGACCGTCTCGTCGAAGCGGATCACCTGTGCAACCCTGTTCGTCTTCAGGTCGATCCTGACGAGCTTGGGTCCGCCCTGCACGACGGCTGCGGTGGCCGGCGCGGCCGGATCGACGACCCAGAGATTGCCGTGCGCATCGGCCACGACGCTCTGGACGCACACGAAGTGATCCCCGGCCGACATCTGGTTCTTCCTGGCATTGCGCCAGGAGTTCCAGGCGTCGTCCGGGTAGGGCCTGATGTGGCCGTCGCGCGTCACCTCGCCGACCGAGACCGGCGCATCCTCCGTCCAGCGCGGGAAGTTGACGAAGATCCGCCCATCCTTCGAAACAGTCACTCCGGTCACTTGGTGCTCGAAGCTGGCGACCTGCTGCAGATGCGCCGTCCCCCGAGAGGGTGCGGCACTCTGCTGCGCCATGGACGTGCAGGCGGATGTACCGGCCAGGACCGTTCCGAAAAGCAGGGTCACCGTTGCGAGCCGTTGCATGTTCATTTCCATCGCGTGGCCATGATCCTGTGGGATGCGGCGGCCGTCTCACGGCGTGAACGCCGCTCGGAGGCCGCCGCATCGTCGATTGCTCAGTGCGGTCGTGCCTTCTCCTGCGCCTTCTCCTGAGAGGCGCGATCGGACACCGCTGCGAGGACCGGTGCGGCCCGCATGTCCGGAGGCACCTTGAAATCCTTGGCTGCGCCGCGCGCCGCCTGGACACCCTGCGGGAAGCCCGTCCGGTCCCGGTAGGAGCGTGGCCGGCCACGGGGCCGGCTGTGGCGGGCCGTTACCCCCTGCGCGCCGATGATGTCGAGCAGCGTCACCCCCAGCACCGCAGCAAGAGCGATCCCGACATTGTCGCGCTTGGGATTGTCATGCCGCATGGCCGTCATCAGGGTGGCGATGTCGAGCCCGTCCCCGGCCACCCGGCTCCACAATCCGAGATGCTTGTCGGGCGAGAGCGAGACGATGCCGTGCCCGAGTTCACGGACGCCATAGGCCCGCACCAGAGCTTCCTTGCCCTCCATGCCGAGCGCCCGGGTGATGTGCTTCGCCGCGAACAGCTCCGCCAAGCCGAGCCCGATGCTGTACCAGCCGAGTGCCCTGGCCAAGCGGTCGGCGGCTCCCAGCGAACTTGGGCCGGAGTGGAGGACCTTCGGGTCGCCCTTCGACCGGGCGATGTTCGAGATGCTGTAAGTCATGTCTTCTCTTCCCGGTCTTTAGGGTTTCAGGACGACCTTGACGCAGCTGTCCTGCTTATCGCGGAACACCTTGTACATCTCGGGTCCCTCCTCGAGGCTCACGCTGTGGGTGATGACGAACGACGGATCGATCTGCCCCTCCTCGATGCGGCGCAGCAGGTCGTCGGTCCAGCGGTTGACGTGCGTCTGGCCCGTCCGGATGGTCAGGCCCTTGTTCATCAGCTGGCCCATCGGGATTTTGTCGACCAACCCGCCATAGACACCCGGGATCGAAATCACCCCGGCCGGGCGGCAGACGTAGATCATCTCGCGAAGGACGTGCGGCCGGTCGCTTTCGGCTCCCAGCATCTGCTTGGCGCGGTCGTAGACCGTATCCGGCATGGAGGGCGAGACATGGGCTTCCATCCCGATGGCGTCGATGCACTTCTCCGGGCCCAGGCCGCCGGTGAGCTCGTTCAAACGCTCGACCACGCTCTCCTCGTCGAAGTTGATGGTGATGGCACCGCCGGCTTCCGCCATTTCCAGGCGTTCCGGCAGATGATCGATGGCGACCACCTGCTTGGCGCCGAGGAGGACGGCGCTGCGGATCGCCATCTGACCGACGGGACCGCAGCCCCAGATCGCAACGGTGTCGGTCGGTTGGATGTCGCACTGCACGGCGGCCTGCCAGCCGGTCGGGAAGATGTCACCGAGGAAGAGAACCTTCTCGTCCGGGACTCCCTCCGGCACCTTGATGTGCGTCGCGTCGGCGAAGGGAACGCGGAGATATTCGGCCTGCCCGCCCGGATAGCCGCCGGTCAGATGCGTGTAGCCGAACAGGCCCGCGGTCGGGTGGCCGAAGACCTTGTCGGCAAGGTACTTCTTGCGGTTGGTGGCCTCGCACACCGAGAAATTGCCGCGTTTGCACTGGTCGCACTGGCCGCAGATGATCGTGAATGGAACCACCACCCGGTCGCCGACCTTGAGCTTGTGCCTGGCCTCCGGACCGACCTCGACGACCTCCCCCATCATCTCATGTCCCATGATGTCGCCGGGCAGCATCGCCGGGATGAAGTTATGGAACAGGTGCAGGTCCGAGCCGCAGATGGCGCAACTCGTCACCTTGACGATGGCATCGCGCGGCTGCTCGATTTCGGGGTCGGTGACGGTATCGCACCGGACGTCTTCCTTGCCGTGCCAAACCAAGGCTCGCATGCTTCCCTCCTTTATCCTGCCAAGGTGCAGAGGCCTGTGCTTCCGGGAGTGCTCCGGATCAGAGGGCCGTTCTCTGCGGGGGTGGTCTGTCGGATTGCAAACCCTCAAACCTGAGCGAGCCTGACCGCGTTCCTAGGGATGGTTCCTCAGGGAACCTCCGCGCCGGTGGCCCCCAACCTCCAGGGCTTGAGATCCATCTCATATTCAGCAACGGAAACGAGCATCCGCAACACCACCCTGCTGTATGGACTGTCGGTGTCGACTAGGCTGGTCAGTCAGCGGATATGGCCGCTGCGGCCGCGCAGGTCCTCGATCTCTTCCAAGAGGTGTGACAGAGAGGTGGTGTTCGACGTCATCGAGAATCAGCCGCAGCGCCTGACGGAGATGCCCGGCATCAGGCTGAAACGCATCGCCACGATTACCCGCGCCCGGGCGGAGCAGAA